>DATGMH010000092.1:0-92709 GCA_035293725.1 Bryobacteraceae bacterium | reverse complement strand
GTTTCAGTCCCCTTCTCGATGGGGACGGTGTTGCATCCGCTCCTGATCTTTCACATTCTACACCACTTATATGCCGCCGGGAAAGCCTCTTCTTCGCGTGTCTGGTTTCTGCGTCCAACAGCCCGCAATCTGCGAATTCTGTCGCTACCATACGTCACCACAATAGTTTGCGTACTCGCATTCGTCACACCTCTTCCGGACGTCTGTCGGCTCCGGCAGACAGCCGTTTGAGACCATCTCGCGCATCTCGACCATAGCTTGGCGGACCTCGCGTCGCAAGCCTTCGTCAATGGGGACCGGAAATACGCGCCCATCGGGGATCCGGTAGACGAATCCACACCTGACTTGCTTTGCGATCTCGGTTTCCACCAGTAGCGAATAGCCTGCGAGCTGGAGCCGGTGGTTATGTCCTACCTCCCCGGAGGTTAACTTGAATTCCACGATCGCTGCCTCAGTATCCGTCTCCAGCAGCAGGTCCAATTTGCCCGCTAACCCCAGATCCTCGTTCTCCAGCCAAACACCGAATTTACGGACGGCGCCCTCGAATCCGTACTCTCGCATCGTCCGCCGCATTTCGAGCTGTTCGACCATATCTTGCGCCGCCTTGCCCTCACCCATCTTGTAGGTCTGCTTGCCCACTCCGGGCATTCGGTGCTGATAATAGACGATGCGCCGACAATATGCCCATTGCTTCAAGTCGGTGACGCGCAGTATCACTGGTCGTCCTCCGCCCCCAGTACTTTCAAGCGCGGTTTCTCGCGATCCCGCGCTTCCGCCTCGGCCTTCAGCTGATCGGCGTCGCGGCGGTACTGATCCAGCACCCACATGTCTTTAAGGTCCTGTTCGCAAACTGGAATTATACGGACCCGCCCAGACTCGTTGCCCAGTTCGTTCCTCAATCTCAAGGCGAGCTCTTGGCGTCGATTCCGATTCATCTTACCGAAGAACGCGCTGAACTGGATCCTCTCCAGCCCGTAGTCCATGCAAGCATCCGCGATGCGCGTGCGTAGCCGGTCATTCTCAATGTCATAGATGAGCACGACCGACACTTCTGGGGCTCCCTTGCCTTGTTTCCCGCCGGCATCGGACCCGTCGAATCCTTGGTAGTTGCGGCCCAACTGATTGAGGACAGCGTTCTGCTCTACGCCAACGCACAGCGCTTCTGGGCGGATCCGCAGGTCGCACAGGGAATCTGGAACCTTCGAGACGCTTTCAAAGCTAACGGGAGAATGCTCGTGCTTTTGACTACTCCAGGCGCGGTGCTTCCCGATGGGCTAACGCAGGATGTGCTCGTGCTGGACGAGCCCCTCCCTGGGTTGGAGGACCTAACCCACATTTTCGAGGAGACGGCCACGGCGGCGGATCTGCCCGATGCCGCAGCTCATTCTGAGCAGGCGCTGGACGCGCTGCTCGGGTTGGCAGCTTTCCCGGCGGAACAGGTTCTGGCGATGTCGGTGTCGAGGAGCGGATTAGACCTCGATCAGCTGTGGGATCGAAAGCGGCAGGTGATCGAGCAAACGCCTGGCCTCAGCGTGTGGCGCGGCGGGGAGACGTTCGACGACATCGGCGGATGTGACAACATTAAGCGCTTCCTGAAGGCGGTGATAAACGGGGCTGAGGCGCCGCGCGGAATCGTGTTTCTCGACGAGATCGAGAAAGCATTCGCCGGGACGGGCACCGATCTGTCCGGCGTAAAGACGGAGCTCACCGGAGCAATTCTGGCCTGGATGCAGGACCGGGGCGCCGATGGTTGTCTGCTGATTGGGCCGCCCGATCCTGCGACATTGTGCAACCTTTAGCTATGTGGTTGAAAACAGGAGACTGCCGCTCGCCTCCACGTGTTGGCATGGGCGGCGCTTCTGGTTGAACTCTTGAACCGAATGGCCCAACTCATTCGCCACCGACCACATTAGTCGCCGAATCACCATTGCGCAACATAACCGTTCCAAGACTCTAAGACAGCGGCTTGCGCTCGCTTTCTTCCACCGCCGAATTGCGCCAAGCTTCCGGTGTGTGGGACACCGTCAGGGCGGAGAGGTCATCGGGGATCGAGCGTGTTGCCATCGATTCAAAAGCGCACTTTCAACCCAATTTGAACCATTCGCGGGCCACCGATCTGGAATGCCGGCGTCAGCCCGCTTCGTGGAGTGCCGCTCCCCAGCATCAGATTTAGCATCGAAGTGGACTGACCAAATAAAGGACTGGCAAGGTATCGCTCGGGATCTGCAAAATTGGGTTGGTTGAGCACGTTGGCAGCCTCGGCTCGAATTTCTAACGACACGCGGTCGGTTACGGCCACGACCCGACGAAGCGCGAGATCAAGCTGACTCATTCCAAAGCCGCGAATTGCGTTACGCCCCAGCGTACCCTGCGCTGAACCAGGTGGCGTGACGAAAGCCGCAGGGTTAAGCCGGAGGCCGCGGGGCACATTCATCTCAGCAATCCAGACTGGTATCCCCGTAACAAGATCCGGCCGAACAAAATTAGCCAAGTTGACGCCGTCAAAGGTTTCAGCTGTCAACACGTCAATCGGAAAAGCGGTTCGTGCACGAAATATAGTATCGGCGGCCCATCCGCTTGACAACAACCGAGGTCCCTTCGAGAAATGTAAATTATATGTGACCGTGGCTGCGAAAGCGTGGCGCACATCGAAATTAGAGCTTGCGCGGTCTTGCGCCGCCATAAGACCAGGCCGGATTAGATAGACTGAGGAGTCCCAGGAGCCAGTATCAATCGAGTGCGACCACGTATAGGAGAAAATTCCCTCGAGGCCACCTGTCAAGCGCAATCGGTACTGCGCTTGTAAACCATTATATGTCGAGCTCCCGTGACTGCTCGCCAACTGCAATTCCGCAACTTCTGGAGAGGGAAATAGGAATCCTTCACGACGAAGGAGGTTTGCGCCGCTCGCACCAACATAAGAAATAGAGGCGATTGCGCGACCGGCCCAGGCCTGCTGCCAGCTGATATTCCATTCCCGGACCCGAGGCAACCGAAGATCGCTTGCGAAGCCGTATTGGATCGCGGGTCCGGACGGAGACGGATTGCTTCCATAGGGCGCTCCCAGTTGCCAGCTGTTGTAAGGCGACGCGTTGATCTCGTCGGTAGCGGCTCCAAAGCCGGTGTCGTAGAACACGCCAAATCCGGCACGCAATACGGACCGGGCATTTGATGTTAGTCGGTAAGCGACGCCGATCCGCGGCGCAAGGTTGGCGAAACCCGCACGCCAGATCGGAACGCCAGCCATACCAGTGCCGGAAATTTCTGAATACAGAAGATGACCACGGTCCGACAGCGGGGCCGGCGCGGCCTCCCAACGCGCGCCGTAGGTTAGTGTGAGTCTCGGGTTCACGGCCCAACTGTCCTGAGCAAAGACTGACATCGTGTTGATTCCGACTGACGACTCTGCGCTCTGAGCGTAGGTGAGCCAACCAGGGCCACCGGACTGGAGCACCGAAAGACTTCCAAAATTGAGCGACACGCTGGTAGCTGGGCCCTGGGCACGCAGTCCGAGATGCAAGTAGTCCGCTCCGATGCGAATGCGATGATTTCCACGCATGATCGCAACGGCGTCTACCACGTTTATCTGGCCTTGCGAGTTTCGCCCACCATCGCCCGCATTAAGGCTCCCGACACCATCAATAGAGAGGCTTTTAAACGACGCGTCGTTGGGGAACCAGCCACGGAGATCGAGAGGGCCAGCTGCACCCGCGAAGGTGCTCGTCCAGCCGGATCGAACAGTTGCTCTGGTTATGTTGACGCGTATGTCGTTACTGGTTGTGGGGTTGATCGCGGCTACCAGACCGCCCGTCAGGCTGCCTTCGCGGAAATCCGATCGATTCACTTGCGAGTATCCAAAATCAGACCACGAAGGGCTTGTAGTATATCGAGCGAAGATACTGAGTTTGGACGTTAGTGTATGATCGACTCGCACGCTCCCGACCCGGGCGATAGCTGGACGCGTCGTACTGACCCGTAGCTGTGCCAAATCGCCACCGAAAGGTGGGCCGTTCGGAACGGGAAAGGCCGTGAGTAACGGCGCAACGGCCGGCGACGCGTCCTCCCGTGCCGCAAGCGATGGAACCGGCGTCAGCCATACCAGCGGCTGCCGTAGGCCGACTTGTTCATAGGACAAAAAAAAGAAGGTTCGATTGCGGAAGATTGGCCCACCGAGAGATGCGGAGAAATCGTTCGAACGCATCGCCGGCCTTGAAAGGCGTGATGCATTAGCCAACCAATCATTCGCGTTCATAGCACTATTGCCCAGCGAGTCGGATACAGTGCCGTGAAAGTTGTTCGAACCCGACCGTGTGCTGATCGCGATTTGTGCTCCGGGCATCCGGCCAAATTCTGGAGCGAAATTAAACGTTTGGACTTGGACCGCATCAACGTCGTTAAGGGGGGCCAAGCTGTGGAGGCTCCCGAGTGCGGTCATCAATGGCAAAGTCCCACCTGGAAATTGACCAGGTAGGCCAGCACCGCTGATTCCGGTGTTGAGACTGATTCCATCCACTGTGAAATAGTTGGTGTTGGGGCGCTGTCCGCTGGTGCTCAACTGGCCAGCCTCCCCAGTATTCGCGGGGGTCACGAGCACGCCGGGAATCAACTCTAAGAGCCCCAGCAAACCTCGTCGGCCGACGGGTACTTCATCAATCAGTTCTTTCCCCAAGATGGTCCCGGACGCGCCGGAATCGGATTCTAAGAACGAGGGTCCGCTCTCGACAGTAACGACCTCCTCAACAGGTCCAACCCGCAGGACGACATCACAGCGGGCGTTCTTTTGAGTCCCGAGATTCAGGCCGACGCGCGCCGCGGTGAGGAAGCCTTCTTTGCGAACGAGCAGCTTGTAATGGCCGGGAGCCAAGCCGATGATCGAATAGAACCCCTCCTGATCCGACGAAGCAGCGCGTCTGATACCGCTGTCGTCGTTGAACGCAATGATGAGCGCGTCAGGCACAACGGCGCCGGAGGGATCCAGGATGGTTCCAAACAGAGCGATCTCGCCACCGGCTCCCCTGAGGAGGGGCGCCATCGATAACGCGAAGATGGCGAGTCTGAACCGCATGCGCTCACTACCGCCGCCGATACCAATCCACGGTCGCCTGCATCTGTTTGACAGCCTGCTCAACTTGTATGACGAGGTCGCCCGTATGATCTGGGCCGCCACCTGCGAGGAGCCTTGTCACAGCGTCATCAAGCTGCCGCGCAGAGGCAAACAGCGTTTCCGTTGCGTCTTGCCAAGTAGGCGATTTCGGAATCGTTTCCACGACGACAGAGTCCGCCGCCCGCAATGAGCGCAGGAGGGGTTCCAATAGATTCTGGAGTTCCGATGCTTTCGCGACAACCACCGTGACGTGGTCATCCCTCAGGCGGTCGAGAATTAGACGGTCATCGCGACCAAAACCAGCTTCCACTCCAGGTGAAAACCGCACCGCAAGTTTCCGCAGATCGTGGACGTGAACCATCATGGCCTCAGTGATGTCGAGCACCTGATCGGTAAAGCGGGCCAAGCCGGTCGCACCACCCAGAGCTTCTTGAAGCCTCAGCTGTAGGGAGTCAGTATCCTCACGGTTGGGAGAACGGCGAGTGTCTTGTGGCTCACTCGGCTTTGAAAGATCAACATGGGGGTCCCGAAAGCGGACAGATACTGGTAAGGCGGACAGCGAATTCTGCAAGGCCGCTCGTCGCTCTGGACCCAGACCGGTCGCAGTGAGAACGAGATTCCCGCCATCATCGTGGTCCAACTCGATCTGCTCTCCCAAGTCCGCACCCGCGCTGTGGATGGCCGCGATGACCCGCAGTTCCTCGGCAGCCTTAACTGATTTTCGAAGCGATCGTTGATCGGGGGGCTTGAGAGTCGAAGCCGTCTCGGTCGTTTTGGCATTGGCTTCCTCCGAAGATGGAGTTGGCTCGTCCGGCAAGGCAGTCATCTCCACCCATTCGCTGCTTCGGAAGCGGAATGTGCCGCTTACTATGCCTAAATCCTTAGAACGAAGGTTCACCGTCGCTTCTTGTAAGCTGTTCGAACGGGTGCTCGTCCGAACTTGATACACTGCCGCATCACCCGAACCGCTCAACACGACTTCATCATGCCGTTCCGGTAACGCAGCTCGCCATGCGGCAAAAGACCTTGCACTCAGCGGATTGTCCCAACTGTACTTCGCCTCAACGAAAAGGGAACGAAGTTGCTCTTCCATAGCGGTATCCGCACCGCGGCTCGCCCCGATTATTGCAGGTCGGACGAATGTGTAAGTGCGGGTTCTGATTCGTAGGCGCGGACGGTACGCAACCCGGGCTTCCCCTTCCGAAGCCCTCTCCAGCAATTGCGCCGCATTCACCGCGGGAGGATGGTTCAATTCGATAACAGCGAACACGATAATACCTGCCGCCGCCAGTGCACTGGCTAGAACTCTGCGGTTGGGCAGGACGGCATTTATAAGGCGTGTCCAGCGAAGGTTCCATCGCGTTTGCTGCTTTGCGACTAGGCGATCCAAGCGCATTGAGAAACTATCCCAGGGTGCGGGGGGATCAGGTGGCGCATCCAATGCCGTCTGCTCATAGCGCACATAATCATTGATGGTCTCCTGAATGTCTTCGACTTCTGCGCGACAGCGCCAACAGGCTTCAAGGTGTGTGCGGACTTGGGCTGCCTCCCGGCTCGGCAGTTCACCATCAGCATACTGGATCAGGCACTCCGCGTCTGGATGTGATGTTTTGTACCTATTCATGGCGTGCTCTCCGCAGCCGCTCGATCGCTCTTTTCAAGTATTCGCTGACCGTCGAGGTTCTTATTCCGAGAATTTCAGCGATCTCTCTATACCGAAATCCGGCAGCACGAAGGTGTAGACATTCCCGCTGTTGCTCTGATAATTCTTCAATAGCTCGCTCCAACCTTTCAAGTTTTTCCCGATCAAGCAATGCCCGTTCCGGATTAGCGCAAGGATCGACAAAGCGATCCTCCAAATCTTCCGTCCATGGCCCGAGCCGTTTTTCCCTCGCGCGGATATTGACGGCGAGATTGTGTGCAACACGAAACAGCCATGCACGCGGACTCTCGATGGTCTCTCCGTTATCCAGGGCGAGGTACAGTCGCAGAAACGCCTCCTGGGTGATCTCCTGAGCGGCTGCCGGTGGCGGTCCCATCGACAATGCATAACGGTACAGGTCAATGCGCCACTCGGCAAACGCCTGCGCAACCAGATCTCTGGCAGTCACCTTCGACCCTCGTGGGCAGAGGTCGACCAGGACGTCAGCTTTAATTTCGCTGCCGATCCAATGCGTATCCACGCCACCTCTCCGAAACCCGTCGAGACGCCCTGATTAAAGATTATCCCTATAAAATTGACAACCGACACGCCCGGATTTCCGACACCCCGAGCGACTGTTCGCGAAAGTTTCTCGGACTGTCGTAAACCCAACTGAATGGAATGTCTGAACTAGTAGAGCGGCGGATGTACGCCGGTCGCAGATGCTCCAAAGCGAGTCGTGGTCAAGCCGGCGGCCTCACCGCAACTCCCAACGATCGGTATTCAGCGATCGATTTGCTGGCCTCACCCAGGAATCAGGGGAACTTTTTTCGTGTGGACGATGGGAGATCGGAAAAGGGTACTTGCGGCATGGGAGGATCTATTGCGCCCAACCGCGCCGCGGACCCACAAACAGGGGTCGACCCTCTTTTGGCAGGGCGACTCGAAATCTGAAGTCCTTCTCTTGAAACAAGGACTTGTCAAACTGAATCATACCCTCCCCTCTGGGCTCGAGACGCTAGTCCAAATCAGACTGCCAGGGCAGTTTATCGAATGGGCGCCGCACTGCCCGGGCACCCCCACCGTGACGGCAACTGCCGTCACCAAAGTGGAGGTCTACCACATCAGCGCCGATTCTTTCCATCGTAAAGTGTCGGGGCACTGCTCAGCCCTTCACCTGCTCTCAGAAGTGATGCGGCTAGATCTCTACGAAGCGCTGGCTGAGTTGATCGAATTGAAGACCCTACCCACATCAGAGCGAATGATCCTGCTTCTTTTACGTGTCGCTGAGGCTGAAGGGATATCCACAGCAGGCGGGCCTGTTCGCGTCCATCTTCCTCTCAAGGACCACGAACTCGCCGCTCTCCTCGGGATTTCAAAGGAGAACTTCAGCCGTATGCGACGCAAATTGGAAAGGCAACACCGCATCATACGCGTCGATCAGCACGTTGTGATTATTCCCACAATGCCGGAAAAACTCATGCCGCCAAATTCCCGCCATTCAAACGCGAATTCTTTTTGCCCTTCAGCGCTTCCGCAGATTTCTTGCCGAAAAGCAATTACAACCGCGGAGTAGCGTGCTAAGAACTGATTGGCGGCTAAGGCCGTTTCAAGTAAGAGAGGTGAAACGTATGAGTGGGACGTTGCTCGTGCAGAAGGCGTGGAAGTGGCTCGCTTCTGCGTCCATTCCAGTGGTGATGGCTACCGTGCTTCTGGCAAGCGGGGGCGTAATTATCGTGATCTCAACCAATCTCGTCAGCGGTACCGGCCAGGTTGCTTGGCGTTGGGAGCCCTCGGCGGCAGTGGGCAGCACTTGGGCGCATAGCTGGGCCGAATTTCCTGTATCGAACACCAACGCCTTCAATTCATTTGTCTCGGCCTGGAATGGTTCGTCCTGGGGCACGCCATTCCAACTCACGGCTCCAAATGGAGTGCAACAGGGAGATGTCAATGTCGCATGGGATTCCGTGCGGAACAGGTTTGTGTTTTGCACACTTGATGGCCCCGGTGGAAATGTCTGGTACGGCTACTCGTCCGATTCTAGCGGCACCAATTGGATTTTCCAACCTGCGGCAATATTTCCTTCTAGTACCGGGTTCTGGGATTATCCCTCGATCGGTGTCGATGCGAGTGGACGAATCATTATGGGGGCCGTCAACTTGTACGGCACTGGCTATTACAGTGCGATTTCAACAGATGGCTACAATTTCTCCTCGCCATCGTTGGTTGTCAATCCTAGTACCGGCCATGGCGCTCGAAGCCGGGTTGTTGCTACAAATAGTCTCTTTGAAGCTTTTGTGCCGGAATTGGACAGCAATTACAATCCTTCGGCGGTCGACCGGTACGAATCGGCGGATGGCGTTAACTGGGCTGGACCTTACAATCTCGCCACATTCGCTGCTCCCCTGAATAATAGCCCGTCTTCGCCCTACATTTTCTACGCTCCTCTGTTGGCTGCCACCGGCTATACGAACGGTCTGTGGGCAATGGGCATTCAGATCAATAATGGCGGTTACAACAACGTTTTCATCTGCGCATCCGATCGAGGCTGTGGAATCGTAAACAGCGGACCAGATGATCAATTTCTGAATGGCATATCCGTGTCGGGAGATCAAGGTTACTGGATTTCGTATCTCACGTATTCTACACTGAACACTCGACAGCTCCCCCTAATTACTCAGGCGATATATTTTCCTCACGGCCAGGGCGGGATCGGCGCAACTACCAACACCGGGATTGACCCGACGTCTTGGGTCGTCAGGCCAGCCGGTAATCGATGCAGCATGGCCTGTTATGCGGCGGGAGATTACAATACAGTCGCTTCGAACCCCTTCGCGGCGGCAACAACTCCGTTCGTGAGACAGGATAGTTTTCAAACCGACCTCTACCAGAGCTTCACTGAAGATCCCCAAGCGACGGCGAATGTTCCAAACTTCAAGCCGAACTTCATTCCGTACCCAGTTGGGTCTGATCTGCGCCCCCTCGGTGTAGTGAATCCGGCAACTGCTCCGCTGACCCAAGCACAGCCTCCGAACCGAACGGCTGGCATTGCCCTCCATTAGAGGCAAGAGGCTAAGCTGGAAATCGAAGGACTAATGGAGATGAGCATGCTTCGACGCGTTCTTTTGTACGCACTGTTTAGCACGACTGTTTGCGCCCAATCGTCATTGAGCCTAGCGGGAGCGGGGTATCAGAGCCCCACTCCTATCCAAGCCGCACCCGGCCAGGTGCTCACAGTGTTTCTGACAGGAGCCCAAACCGTTCTCCCGGTACTTTCGGGCATTCGTGGGCAGTGGGCCAGCGGTGCCCCACTTCCGACAACATTGGCCGGGTTTTCGGCGAGTCTTACCCAGAATATTCCCGCGCTATCAAAGCAACTACCCCTCTTTTCGGTCATGCAGACTGACATCTGCTCAGATCAAACGGCATCTTCTCCGGACTGTATGCTGACCTCCCTAACGCTTCAGCTCCCCAGCGACATGGCGGTGCCGAATCCGGGATCGGCGCAACCGGTTCCTCAAATTACGCAGCTGGTCATAGCCGAGAACGGCCGCACAAGCGAAACATTCCTCGTTGTACCTGTTCAGGAAAAGAGCCACATCGTCACCTCCTGTGATACCGTCCTCCGAAATCCGACGGCTACTTGCACTCCTGCTATAACTCACGCGGATGGCACGCCGGTATCAGCGAGTGCGCCAGCCAAAGTTGGCGAGATCCTGGTTATGTATGTTTTGGGGATGGGATCGACTAGCCCCCTGGTGCCTGAAGGCCAAGCTACACCCACTCCCGCTCCGACGGTCACGACACAATTCAGCATCGGATTTGATTACGTGAATCCTCTTCCGCTCTTGCCATCGGCGACTGTTCCTGCTGACGCGGCCCCCGCGCTTCCATTTTTATTTGTCGGATTGACTCCCGGGCAGATTGGATTGTACCAGGTGAATTTTGTGGTCCAACCACCAGGCTTTTCCGCACTTTCCTGCCCGCAGCAAATCAACCCCACGAACGTCACGGTCGCTCTGGTACATGGAGCGTCTCCGACGGCATCAGATGCCGCTAAGATTTGTATAAATACCCTGGGCACGTCGTCGGCAGCTGCCGCAGCGCAAACCATGGCCCCGTCGATGTCTTCGGCAAGTCCATTCACGCCCTCGACAGTGTGGTTTCCGGTAGGGTCGAACTTAAGCTTCTTAGGGCAGCCGTTACCGCCGCAATCCGTTGGCGTGCCGGGCCCGGTGCCCCCTTCGCTCAGCCCGGGCGCTGGCCATTAAAGAACCGTGCATCGGGCGAAGTGCGGATTCCGGCGAAGATAATAGGCTGTTCCAATCTGATGCCGAGCTCAGCGAAGCCGGCACGCTCCCGGTTGAGTTGTCTCTGTCGCACGAAAAGGGATTCGTTTCCCCCCGATTCCCAGACATTTATGATCATTTCTTGCCAAGAGAGGAGGTGTGCCTATAAATCTTGCTTGAAAGGTCTGTGAAACACGTGAAATTTCAATATGGAGGTGCAAGTGTTAACTTTTAAGATATTCATCAAGTGGTTAATTCTGGGAGGCTGCTGCTCAGCTGCCTCCGTTGCGGCGTGGGGGCAAGGTTGCCAGACGCCGCCCGTGCAGGGCACTCAGCCCTGCGCGCCCAATCCCGTGCCGTGCGCCCACTGCACGGGTACATGGACGGATAACACTGGATGGACTGAATCACTGAGCTCGAATAACAATCCCCCGGCGATCGGAACGTACAATGTGACCGGTACATTTCAGGCGTCGCCTGCGGAGTGTTCCGTCGTCTATCAGGTATCGGGCACAATCACCCAGACTTGGGGAGGAGCGGGCGTGGGGACGACCACTCTCAACCTAACCGGTCAGAACCCAAACCCTTCGGGGTATTGCGGCACCATTCACATTGCCTCAACCCAAAGCGTGAATGTGACAATTACGAACAATGGGTGCGACCAAGCTAACGGCACCTGGAGTAACTCAGATGGCGGCAACGGAAACCTCACAATGACGAAGCCAGCGGACACCCCTGACCTGAGCCCCACTCAGACAACTAGCACAATCTGCTGGTGGGATCAGTGCGGGCAACCGGGCGGCTGGACGGTCGTGCTATTCGAGGACGCCATTCAGTCATCGAAGTCTATGGCGGGCCGCCAAGCTTATGAATGGCAGAACTATCCAGGAAATGTCCAGGATAGCTGCTGGTATCAAAATTCGGCTTACGCCGTCGGCGGCGGTGGGTTGTCAGGAGGAGGCTGGTATGTCGGGTATTACTTCTTCGACAACCGGATGGATTACGACTATGTCGGTATGCTGCCAGCGATGCTTGCTTACTATAATGGACTAAACGGCGGGATGAACAGAGTTCCATGCCTTATGTCCATCGGCCAGAACATGTCGCTATTCACGTCCGCTGGCTCGTCCCAGTATTTTAACGATACACTGACTCTGTCCCTCCAGAACGGCGGTTGGTACGGAGTCGGCAAAAATGGAAACCAGGCGTGGCGGCAGTATGCCTGCGGAGGTGGAGCATGCAATCCTCAGTAAAATCGACAACTTTCGAGTGGATCTGGACCATCCGGCGGGCGGCCCGCGTCGCCGCTTTTAGCATCGCTGTATCTGGACTGCTATCGGGTCAGCAGGTCACCGTCACAGTGAATCCCAGCACCCCAAACTTCGGCCGCCCGGTGTACGACGCCATTCAGCAGCTTCAAAACCTGACGACCATTCCGATAAATTACGAAGACCTTCAGTACAATTTTGCCGGTGACATCCAGGACATCAGTTCGCTTATGACACCGGCGCAACAGGCGGCCGTCCCAGGCGCGAAGGTCCTCGTGCCCAAGGGCGGATCATTTTCGGTGAGCGTGCCGGTGGACCCATCCACGGGGAAACTGGCCGATACTCTCGGCGTAAGTAATGCGCTAAATGCAGTAATCGCCGCCGCGCAAGCCGCCGGCATTGTGCCGGGTGCGTTCATCGTAGATTCGTCGCAGCCTGGCGTATTTTTCGTTGAGCCATCACGTCAGCACGACAATAAGGGAAACACGGTAGCCGCTCAGGCGGCCCTCGCCACGCCCGTCACCGTCGCCTTCCAGCAGACCGTCGCCCAGCAGGTGCTCGACGCCATCTTCCAGCAGGTGGCCCAGAAAACCGGCGTCAAATTCCAAGCCGGATCCGGAACTCTGGCTTTGGCCAAGCCGTGGACCAAGGTGAGCATCACGGCTACGAACGAGCCGGCCAAGTACGTCATCGCGAAGCTGCTGGCCGCTGCCTATCACGTGCAGCCGGGCACACCCCCCGGGGTTTCATACATGGCGCTCTTCGAACCGCAGCAGCGATATTACGTGTTCAACATGCAGGTCGACGCCGCTGCGCTGAGTCCACCAAATCCCCCAAGCCCACCGCAACAGCCTCCGACAACGGGTCAGCGCTTAGGCAAGAAGGGCAACT
Organism: Bryobacteraceae bacterium; assembly: GCA_035293725.1. Taxonomy (GTDB): domain Bacteria; phylum Acidobacteriota; class Terriglobia; order Bryobacterales; family Bryobacteraceae; genus Palsa-89. Next base: position 79,515 of record DATGMH010000092.1, on the reverse strand, counting down.
GAATCGGCCGAACGGGACATCCGCTGAACCGTATGGTGGGTCCGGCTACCATTGGCCTGGCTCTGCTGGCCCCAAAAGGGAGGTTGGACCCGCCGCTTTTTCCCGGGCCAATAGTATCTCGGTCGCAGTGAGCGGGCGGATAATCCTGCGCAGTCTGCTTACAGCCGCGCTGACGCTGGCAAAAAGCAAACCGCACGCCTGCGGCGTGGATGATATCGCCTCCCCCACTCAATCCCCTACAAATCCTCCCAGCGCCGATGAACGATCCCAAATCCCGCCGTCATTTCCAGTCCTGTTCCGGGCCTGGGGTCACTTTGGCCGAGCGCCACCGGGTCACTCTTGCGTAGGGCCGAAGATCAGACGCAAGCCATCAGTTCGTCGGACGAGACGGAGAGCACGTTTCTCACCGTTGGTTGGGCGGGCTTGAAAATTCCGCTCAGGTCATAGCGGTACCACAGCATATTCAACCGCCGGTCGCCCCGGCTGGAACGCCGCCTCATTAGATTCGAGGTCGGCAAGGTCACTGCGTTTCTTCAATAGCGCACCAACTTTTGGTGGCACCACGCTTCCGGGGAACCGAGGACGGAGTCGCCGTCATGCTTCTGCTGCGATGCTCCGATGGCAGCTGCTTCATTCGTGGACGTCATTCTGCTAAAATCCATCGGTGAACCCGGCACGTTCAGGTTCGCTCCCAACGCAGCCTTTGTTGCATTACACGCCCGGGGCGCGTTCGCCGGAAGGAATGGAAGAGATCAAAGCTCAACGAGCTGTCGTCCGCTCACCACGGGATAGCAGCTATAGCGGCTGCCGTATCCGTTGCAAAAAGTGTGGGATCGTCAAGTTGACAGTTGGCGAGTTTAGAACGCAATCCAACGGCAAAGCAGATCAGGTATGGCTATGCCCGAGGTGTGGTTCAGTTGGGGAGTTCCGGCCGTAACAGTGGGTGGTGACCGCCCGAATTTTTGCGGCGTGACGGTTCTTGGCCCTATGGACCCGAAGACGAACAGAATGCCGTTCGTCAGTTCTCATTGCCGATAACGAACTGATGGTCCGAAAGGTTGCGGCAGCGATGCCGGAAGGGCAAGGATACACTCTGCTGACCGCAGAAGACGGGGAACAGCATTGAAGGCCTTGAGAGAGTATCCTGGCATTGTCGATCTCGTTCGATCTCGTTCTCTGCGATATACGGATGCCGTGGTCCATGCAGACTAGAGTTGAGAAATCTCATCTTCCAGGAATGGCCTGAAACTGTCGTCGCCATGCCCATCAGCAGTTCACGGGAGGACAATCATGACATTGTTGCAACGAATTGTTAATCTTTTTGTCATTTCTGTCGTTGCAAATGGCCTTGCAGGTCACGCATTCGCCCAATACACGCCAACAATCTCGGGAGCAAACGCATTCTGGTGGCTCGGCAGCGGCATTTTGGCAGACGGAGGGACGTGTAGCGGGCAGACTGGACCATGTTACTATGCCCAGTCCCAATTAACATCCGATCCCAACGGAGCACCGGGCAGCCCAAGCTGGACGGTCGTCCAAAACAGTCAAGGCAAGATCAGTCTCAGTTGCTATGACTGCGCGAATCCCGTTGCCACAGCCCAATCGACGAGCAGTGGCTGCCTTTCGGACATCCAGGTTTACGTTAGTTATGGAGGCTACTCTTCGGCTCCATTCAACGTGACTATAGTCGCTCCGAGTTATACGAATCTGCAATCTGGCTATCCCCAGACCAATCCTTGGTATTTAGGTTATCTGACGCAGTACGTATGGAGCGTCGTGGATTCTTGTGGAAATCTCGACGGCGGCATTGATGCAAACGAAAAGTTTGGAACTTTCGTCAACGATATCTCGAACAATTGGATTTATCCTTCATCGGGTGGGATTTATATGACGACTTACCTGATAGGAGACGAGATTGGACACTCCGGCGGCTCCCCGGCTGCTCAGCCGCCTGGGAACGGAACCACATTGGTGCGTCACAATTACCCGTGAGCGCTCCGTATTGGCTCCCAAACAAGCGGGTCTGGCACACCAGTGAGAGCAGATACGCAGGCCGAGTATCTTGACCACGGTGCCCACTACTAAGGAGACAATGGAAATGGCGAGAACTATGAAGGCGAATATCGTTGGTCTCTGGCTAGCTCTCACACTGTTCTTGGGCGGCACGGACCTGCTGCGGGGAGCCTTGGTGGCACCCCAGTCCATCGTTACGCTTGAGCAGACAGCCGATCTTATCGTTAACGGAACTGCCGCTGGTATTGTTCAAAACGGTTCTAGGTTCGATTTTTCGCTGCAGGTTAATCGGGTTATAAAAGGCGATGGATCTGTAACGGGCAGTTCGATCGGCGCATATTGGCTTAGTGGAAATCAAGGTACGGCGGGAAGTGGAGGGAGCGGGGATGTCGGCAGTACAGGAATCTGGTTTCTTCAGCGCACGCCGGGCGCATGGCGGGTAGTTCCAGTTGTGCAGGGGACAATGCAACTAAGCAATATCTACGTTCCTGCACCGCCGGGCCCGGTTGTTAGCGCCTACGCTTACAGCGCCCCAGCTTCCGTTGACGACAAGCTTGCCTCAGAGATCTGTTCGGCGGCTGAAAGTGCGACCAGTTACAGTCTTCAGTCGTACGCGCTGCTTAGTGGCGGAATAGATGAGTTGAAGTCATCTATTCCTCAAGTGTTCTATCGGCGACTGGTTAACTCCTCTTCTGCTGAACAACGTATCCTGGGTTTGAGCGGCTTGATTCGATCCGGCGATGCGTCAGCACTAACCGCGGCTGCAAAGATCGCGTCCATGGTCGCAGGTCGTCCTGCGGAAGGGGTGTTGCTCTTGAGCCTCCGAGAACACTTTCGGGCTATTGACCCTGCTTCGGTAATGGCAGTTGGCCAAGTTACAACCGACTCTTCAATACCAACGACGCTTCGAGAAGTTGCCGCGCACGCTTTGGCCGCTGTCCACACTGCTGTTGCGCTGCCGTTCCTGGCAACGCTACTGGATGATTCAGATTTGAACTTGCGCGTGGAGGCGGTTGGCGGCATGGGTGCCTTCGCGAATGGGCTCCCGGTTCAGACCAGGCAAACAGTGGCGACGCTAGCATACCTGCAGTTCCCTGCGAACGCCCCGTACAAAACCCAAGATACGGTGGCACATTTTGCCTTAGGGCGGCAGGCAATTGGGGCGAACGAGGCCTCGTATATCTCGTTTTGGAAAGACTGGTGGTCAAAGAACCGAGGCGGCTTGGGTTATTAGCTACCGTTGCCGAACTGGCCGCACAGGCCTGCACCCCGACTCCGAATTGATGGCGGCCTTCGGGCCACCTTCCGGCTGCGCCAGTCACCGCCCGAAACTGGTTTCAGAAGAGAGAACGCGGCTCAGATCCAAAAAGCCGACCTGGCGTTAATGCGGGGGAGGTGCGGTCACTGCGGTATTGAACGCGTCCCGATCACCGATGAACACCACCTGTTCTGTCCCGCGCGTCAACGCCGTATAGATTAGCGTGCGGTCCAGCATGCATAACAAAAATGCGTATGCCTGTGTAGGGATCTTTATCGGCACCAAGGCCGAGTCAATTCGGTAAGGGAACTTTGGTGAATTGGGGACTCTGCCCCCAAACCCCCGGAATTTATCGCTTTTCGGCCAGAATGGCTGTTTTGGTTCGAATACAATAGAGGCACTTGAGCGGAGGACAGGGCTCCGCAGGAATGCGACCCGAGCGCCGACTCAAGCGCCGGAATGGAGGGGGCGGTTTCGGCCGCCCCAGATCTCAAACAGATCCGCCGACGCACAACTCATTGCGGCCGAAAGAGGCCCTGGCAGAGGTGAGGGTGCTGGTCGTTGGGTGCGGTGGGACCGGCAGTTCCATCCTCGGAGGGTTGCCCTACCTCCACCAGGCGATGCTCGTTCAAGGTCACCCTTACGGATTACATGTCACCGTCATGGACGGCGACACCGTACAGGACGAGCATTCCGGTGAGAAGAAGTGCCAGAATCAGGGGTCTGGTTGTGCTGGCGATGGCGGTGATCTTCCAGGTCAGCAACAGGAAAACGGGCAAGAATAGCTCCGGACTGCCAAAAACCGCCTGCCTGAGCTGGACTGTGAATCGTCCAATCACATTCTTCAGTGTACGGCGGTCGCGCTGGATCAGACCTTCGGTCCCAGAGGCGCTGATATTGCACCGTGGATTTTGCTTCGTGGATCGCCGTTTGAACGCTTGGCACGCTTGGCACGCTTGGCCCACGCTCTTTCAAACGGGTTTATAATGTTTGAAGATTTGCCGCAGCGCGCAGCTGGCGAATCCGGCGGCACCGATGGAGAGGGGTAGAAAGCGGCTCGTGACGCTCGTAAGGGAGTGCGAATCGCTTGCCGAGATCCTCGACCAGCTCGATTACGAACACTATTTTCGTGGCCTGATGCGTGTTTTGAGCGACGAGTCGCTGTCACACTTGGTTCGCAACGACGCGGCGCTGACGCAGATCACCGACTACACGCGCGACAAGCTCGCGGATTGGCATCTCCTCGAATGGATCTGCTCCGCTAACGAACAGCCCCTCATCATCCGCGCCTGTGCCCGTCTCGAACAGCTTCATCGGCGCGAAGGACTGGAAGTCGCTTATCCTGTCTTTCCGTTCGACCGGCGGTGCCACGCCCGAGTTCGTGTTGCCTTTCAGAAGAAGTGGCATCGATTGTACGGATTTCATCTGATCCGCTTGTTCCGGAATGCGGGGCCGGTTACTAATCCCCTCGGAGACGAACAACTGCGATGGATCGAAAAGGCCGAGCGCCTCGAGTTTCGGAATTGGTTGCATAGTCTGCAAACGCCGTATTCAGAGGTGATTTGAGCCTGCTTCGAACTCGGCTGCCGATCGATTGAAAAATCCGGCAGACGCGTTGATCGCGATACTGGCCGCGTTTTGGCTTGCAAGAACCTGCATCGACGGCAGACGTGCGCGGCTGAAAAGCAGCAGCAACGACGATTCGACGCTCACGATAGGAGTTGAGTATGGCCGACAAACTTGTTTTTCAAACCAACATTCCGGTGGAAGTCGCGCTGAAGTACGGGGACGGCAAAGATGTCACCGGCCAATACGGCGATCAGGTTCTTTACACGCTCACAGACGGCCGTGTCATGTATGTGCCGCCGATCGTACGGAAGCAAATTGAGGATTTGGAGATCGGCCGGGGCGAGCTATTCACGATCACCAAGGCCGAGAAGAAGAAGGGAACCCGCCGGACCATCGAATGGCAAGTAGTTGCCAACGGGCGCACCTCCAGGCATCGGAACGGAGAATCCATCGTGGAGAACGGGTGGGCGGTCAATGCGCGTCCAGAGAAGCAAACTTTGGGTCAAGCATCCGGCAATGGCACAGTCGGGCCGGTGGCGCCCGGTGGTGCGAGCGCCCAATCCCTCAAGCAGGCATTGGCGCTAGCGGTCGACGCAGTCGCCGAAGGTGAACGGTACGCCGGCACGCACGGCATCTCTCTGCAGTTCACGAGCGAGGACGTCCGCGAAATCGCGTTGCGGATTTATGCGAACGCATCGCGGTAAGGCGGTGGCATATGACGGCACAAGAGGGGTGGCAGCCCGCAGCGGTCCTGTCGCCGTCGCAGGTGACCCAGTTCTTGCACTGCCCGGCGAAATGGTATTTCAGGTATCTTCTTGACCTTCCGGAGGCGGCAACAACTGCTACAGCCCTAGGCAAGGCATTTCATGAAGCGATCGCACACAATTTCCGGCACAAGCTCCAGAGACATTCGGACTTGCCGCTCACCGACGCCGTTGAATCGTTCCGATCGTCGCTGGGCCAACACCTGGAGAGCGCCGCGCTCGTTCGTGGCGTCGACGCAGTTGAGATGCTCGAGCTCGGGACCGTGATGCTCCAGAAATATCTGTGCGAAGCAGCACCATTGATTCAACCGGCAGCTGTCGAGACTGCCGTAACGGGCATGATCGGCGGCGTAAAAGTGCGCGGGTACGTCGATCTTCTCGATGCCGATGGACGAATCATCGATACCAAGAGCGCCCTTAAGCCGATCAAGGGCATCTCGCATGACCACAGGCTTCAATTGACCAGCTACGCTATGATTACCCCGGCTGCCAGCGGTTTGTGCCGACTCGATACCGTCACGAAGGGACGCACAGTCAGCCTTGCGCAGAAGAGCTTCCAGATCGGTCCGGCGGATCGCAAATATTCGGTCCGGCGGATCGCAAATATGCGGAGACCATCTATCCGATGGTGCAGGAATCGATCCGGGAGGGAATCTACCTCCCACACCGAGGCAGTCATCTTTGTTCACGACAGTACTGCGGATACTGGCGCTCTTGCGAGAGCGAGTTCGGCGGCGTAGTGCGAGACCAGTAAGCGAACCGGCCTGTAGCGAAATCTAAGAATCAGGTATTGAGGGACGAGGCCGACAGCACAGGCCTTCGTTGATTACCGCGGTTCATCCCGACAAGTTCTCTATCGCATCGTCGATTTGTTGATCGTGACCGGCGGCAAGCGCGTCCTGCGTTATGTCCACAAAACGATCAGGGGAAACTCCTTTTCCTTCGATGCTGATGCCCCTAGAAGTGAACCATCCAAAAACCGGAATTCGCAGCCAGTATCCGCCGCCAACCTTGAAGTTCGCCGCCCCGAGGACGTTACCGCGGGTCTTCTGTCCGATAAGCGTTGCAAGTCGATTCTCAGCGGCGAAATTGGCGAGCATTTCCGCGGCGCTGTTCGTCCATTCGTTGACGAGGAGAACTATCCTGCCATGAAAGGGTTGTGGTCCAAGACCTTGTGTTAGAAGCATGACGGACTTATCCCGAAAAGCGAATAATCCGAGCGTAATCAGAAGTTCTGCGCGGCTTCGCGGCATCGGCACTCGGGGAAGGCTCGCTGGATCGTAGCCAGTGCGGAGACGCTTCGGAGTGAGACTGTGGCCAATCGGGATCTTGCCTGGACACATATAGCTCGCGAGCCGCGCGAATCCAAGGCTCCCCCCGATATTGCCGCGAAGGTCAATGATCAGACGATCACACCCTTCCCGCTTCATGTCGTCTATTGCCCGATCGAGTGCGGCTGCAAACCGCATGCCCATTGCACCTGGAAAGTAAGGGATTTTCAGGGAACCGATTTTGGGTGAAATCACCGAATGAATCGGGCTCTTCGGCTCAACGATTGGAGGACGTTGCTTCGTCCCTTTGCGCAAAGGCACATCTATTATGACCTCGGCGATTTCCCTCTCGCACCCTCGGCGAACGCGCAGTGTGTGTCTTTGGCCGATTCCGAAGTAAGGCGTGGCCGGTGGTGTAGCAGTCGTGCCATCCACACCTTCAAGGATGTCTCCCGGCCTGATTCCGGCCAGGTTGGCTGGACCGGCTTCGAAGACGTCCAGGAACATCCATTTGCGCTCGCCGTCTAAAGCGATGTCGCGTAGACTCGCGTTGATCGTGTGCTGAGGCAACATTTCCTTCGGAAGGGAATGGTAGAAAACCGTGTGACTTGTTTTCAGTTCGCCTAGAAGTTGACGTACGCCGGCTTCGAATGTGGGTAGGTCACAGTTCAGCAATTCCGGCGTTCGCGCATCCACCTGTTCGGCCCAGATCCGGTAATCGATTCCAGCCACGTTGATATGATGCGCAAGAACGAGCTTCCTTATGGATTTCAGAATGCCGGCGCGTTGTTTCGCATCCAATGCCATTTCGATCTTCCTCTCATTCGATACTCCTGCCTTGGCTCGACACGACGGAACGTCCAAACTGTCCTTCGACAGTGAAAGCCGCCCACTGGGCAGGGAGCGTTTTGCGACCGAATGTCCGTAGCATGTCCCGCTTGGCAGCCGTTAAAGCCGCAGCCGGAAGTTGGTGCGCGCCCAGATGGGCATAGAAATGCCGCATCAGAAACAGCGACGAACTATCATCGACTTCCCACAAAGTCGAGACAACGGTTCGTGCGCCCGCGAGCAGGAAAGCCCTCGACAGATTGGCTATACCCTCCTGTCCATTCAATGCGCCAACAGCGGTGTCGCATGCTGACAGGACCACAAGGTCGGCATCCAGGCGCAATTGTGCGACTTCTGAAGCCTGCAGAAATCCGTCTTCGCCGGTCGACGGATCACTCATCAGCACCAGAGCAGCGCGGTCGGGAAATGTAGGATCTGCGAAGGCGTGGACGGCAAGATGAATTACTTGAAACTCCTGAAGTGGTTCCCGCTTAAACGCTGCCTCCGTTGCAGATCTTCCCAGCAGCAGCGAGCTTTGGCGCAGAGGGAACGCCCTCTGCGCAACTCTCACCTCGTCCTCTGATGACGGCAGATCCACGAAGCCGCTACGACTGAACCCTCTGGTCAGGGCCGCCCGGTTCATGGGACTTCGCGCATATGGGATGCCTCCAACTGCCAAAAGGGCCTTGTGCGCTCCGCGGGTTTTCATGCCCTCCTGGGCGAGCAGGTAAAACGTGGTCGCCGAAGGTGAGTACAGAATTGTCCGAGCCTCCACCACATATCGTCCGGACGGCTCACGCAATGCATCAAAGGCCACCAAGTGAAGCTGCCCATCGCGGACGATAACCACGGTCTGTTTCTGGCCAACTTCGCGCACCGGGCGGAGGACGGCATCGTATAGGGCACGGCCCTCCGATACAGCGGGCTGTTTATCTTTCACCGCTTTTAGATACGATGCGACAAGTCCTTCGATTCGGGCCTTGCTGTCCAATCGGGCGATACCAACCGACGTGCGTGAAATCGACAGGCAGTACGATATTGGATCGGCGATGACATATTCCAGGAGGACGGCAGATGCGGGTAATGACTCGCGAATTTGATCAATCCCAATCGTCTCCCGCGATTTGGTTCTGAGGATGTCCGCTCCCGGCGATATCCATTTCGCCTGCTCCGCCATAAATATCTGATCGCGCAATTTGCGAACATCTTCCGTGGATTTAGCAGCCATGAGCTTCAGCTTTAGCTGTGAGATCGTCCGCTCTCGTGCCTCCTCGCCGGCCTGGCTTGCTAACCCCGCGCTGAGAAGATCAGCAGCCACTCGACCCCTGACCTGCTCGATTATGGAATACGCTTTCGAGATGTCATTGAGCTTGCCGGCCACGAGAGCAAAGTGTTCGGTGTAGATTTGGCTGGATGCGGTAATCACGGCGGTTTTCTCGAAAGCGGTCGAAAGATTCCCGATCATAGAATCGACGAATGCTTCCGCACGGTCGTACACGCGGTCCGCGCCGGCCAAGTCGCCCCGGGCCACCTCAATTCCGGCGAGCGTCACTAAGCGCTGCGGAACCGCCCACAAATCGCCGCTTGCCTGGCTCGACTCAGCAGCCAACTCAGCAGAGCTCTCTGCGTCGGTCAGATCGCCTTCCTGCTTGTATACTTCCGCGGCTCTGGCGTACACTCCGGCGAGGAGCCGCGTGTACCCGCCGCTTTTGGCTAGGCCAATGGTCTGGTTAAGAATCAGGAGGGCGCTCTTGCGATCATTCCGGGCGGCGGCGATGTCAGCCAACAGACCCAACGCGCTTGCCTCATGCGATCCCCGTCGCGCTTCGCGCGCATGCGCCAACAGCTCATTGGCCGCACGCTCGGCGGCGTCGAGCTGCTTCAGGCCGACCAAGGCTTCGGCGCGAAGCTCCTGTGCGGTAAACTGGTAGCCGGCATCCGGAATCGTGCTCGCCAGCTTCGTCGCGTTATCAAGATACGCGAGGGCCTGATCGAATGCCTTCGTCTCCACCAAGCCATTAGCCAGAATGATCAGGAACCGAACTTGAGCCGCCTGATCGCCCGCTTTGGTTGCTTCTTCAAGCGCGGTGCCAACACTTGTCCGCGCGGTTGGGAGATCTGCGTCGTAAAATGCTGCGATGCCGAGTTGGGCCAAGGCGCGGTACTGCCATTTCTCGTTTCCAAGCTCGCGAGCAAGAGACGCAACTCCCTGCCAGTCGCTGCGCATTGCGCCGGTATTCATTTCGGTATCGATGTCACCCTTTACGATCAGGCAGAACATCCTCAGTTCTCGGTCGGTCTGGAGCAGTGGATCATTTTGGAGTTCGTCTGCAAGTTGGTCCGAAACTGCTGGCAATCCTTGCTGGCCGCGCTCGACATTGGCTCGGATCGCCCCGAGGTGAGCATACAGGGCGTCGCGGCGGTCACCTGCGTTGCTGAACCGTTGTTCTGCCTCGGTGAATGCGGGCGCTGCATCCGCCCAGTTGTAGAGATCGGCGAGATGGAGCGCGCGGTCGAGCAATTCCTTGGCTTTTTGGAGTTGTGCGTGCGCGGTTTGGCTGCACAATATCAGTAACGCGGCTGAGCAAAGCAAGGCTCTACCGTTCATGCGAAGCGCCGCTTGGATGCGTGTCTGAGGATTCGGCTCTTTCATCGTCTCCTCGCTTTCCAGGAAAGTTTGTTAATCCACCACCATTGGGTATCTTCGCCAGCTCAGGCCAGGCTCTCGAATCAGCAGGGTCAATTCAGTTCCCGCGGTCGCCTTCTCGAGATCCAGTTCCACGTCGAACGATGCAAGCCCATCTTGTAACCGCGCCACAACGGCCTGTTGCAAGATTTCCTTACCGTCGGAATTCAGCACTCGGATGGTGTAGGCCCGCGGTTCCATGCCGAACGGCAAAAGAAATGTGATCCGAAGAGATTTCGCCGGGAGGTGGATCTTCGTGGGCGAGCTTTTTGAATCGTCGCCGCGCACAGGCGAAAAGGCCGAGAGGCTTACTTGAAGTGCAAACGGCGGATTACGCCTCTCTGTCGTCTCAGCCGGCTGCGCCCCTCCCGGCCGATGTTCGTTTTGCGTAATCGCCGGCGGGACCGCTGTGGTGGTATGGTCCCGCAGAAATCTTGCGGACACAAGGATGGCGGCGACCAAAACTACACACGCGGTAGCGACCTGAGCTGTCGTCAATAAAATTAATCGGTACCGAAAGCGCAGGTATTGTCTGAAGCATGGCGAGCAGGTGACCACATGTGAGATCGGAAGGTCGGCCAAGTTGTACCGGCGATCACGATACGCGATGGCTCGCAACTTCGAAGCATCGGGGCATCCCTCGCGCCGGGGGTTAGGATAAGCCGTACGAGCGCACTGTCTGCCCAGCGCGACGATTTCGTTCACCTGCTTGCGAGACGCGAATTGATTGCCTCTATTCATCAGAATCTTCGTTCAGCGGTCGCTTGAGTCGCGAACCGTGGTGGAGGCGCATTCGCCTTAGCGCCTGGTCAAGTCGTTTGGCGAACTGGACTTCCGCAGTGTGGGCATTCGAATAGCCCATTTCCTTAGCGATGGAACGCCAGCTGCGTTCGAGGACACGAAGGTCGAACATTTTCAGACAGACCTCATCCATGCAGGCTCGAATCAACTCAATTTGTTTCTTTTCGTCCAGTTTTTGCTCGATGTTCGTGGAGATGGGACCGGCAAGCCGTTCAAGGCTGCCGTTGTCCACGTAGGAAATCCTTCGATATCTGCGCAGGCGTCGAATTGCTTCACGCGCGACGGACCTTAGCAAATAACCGTCGAAGCACTCGATTCTGTTTTGATTGTTCATGCTTCGCGACGTCGAATCGACAGCGGTTTCGAGGATTTCCGCCGCCTCCGCGTCGTCCGCGAGATACCGGATTACAATCAATCGCGCCCGATCCCAAATCCGGTGGGCCGCCTCGATAATCCGCTGATCGATCTTGTTCCCGAGGCTGTCCTGCTGCCGAATCCAAAAACTGGTCTGCGCGTCTTGCCGCGGTTCCATGGAAAACGCCGAACGACCGGATCGAACGGTCTCCTCACTCTAAAGAGGACTCGATGAAGATGAACCTCACCCCAAAGTGATGTTTCCTCGTGTAAACGCTTTTGCCCTGAAAAAAGGGGCGTTCTGCCAGATTGACGGCAAGGTGACGTTTCTGGTTACGAGCACCTCTTAATTCAGCAGGACACAAAACCGAGGTCGACCATGGCCTCGGGGGAATACTTGTCAACCTTCAGAGGGTCTCCGTCCCCAATGCTCGCGTCCGCCTCGGAGGAGACTAGTCCCCAAGTTTTAGGGAGGGGCCCGGTGGCGACTGCGCAAAGCTCGATGAACTCGATCCCGGTGGGCGGTCTCTGGCTGCCCGACGGCGACGCTATTTTGGTGAAAGACATTCTCGCCGCGGGTTCCGAGGACTTAGCGCGCAGCCGGTCCGAAGAATTGATTCGCGCGCTACATCCGAAGATGAAGACGGCCGCTATCAAGGCCAAGCTCGCGGCGAGCACTCCAGAGGGTTCCCCTCAATGGTCCACTGCCGCGTTTTGGATGAAGGAAATCGACCTGGTTTTGCTGGAAGGAATTCATAACGGTCGTAACGGTCAGGGCGATGTCATTAAACGACTCTGCGACACCTGGCCATGGCTGGATTCGCAGATTTTGCAGCAGCGAATGGAAGAGCTTGCGAATCAGGGGCTACCCGCATTCTTGTGCAACGGCTTTTGGCACGACATCGATCCGATCCTGATAGCCGGACTCAAAGCTGGCGGCCAGGCAGTCTTCAAAGCGGTCGGCAAAGTGGAACGGGAGTTTCGAGAGCTACGAGTCGAAGTGATTTGGGCGCGCGTTCGAAGGCTCCGTAAACGAGCCATTGGTAAGCGGGAGAAGGGAATGCGATACAAGTGGACCGATGAATTAGAGGAGGAGTTGCTGGCCCGCTCGTCAATCGTCGGACTCAGTGCCGCTGTATCGGAAATTTGCCAAAAGACGGGCTGGTCGCGAGCAGCCGTCGTCCGCCGCGCACACAAGTTGGGCGTGCCCATTGAACCACGGGGCGGGCGTGTGCCGTGGACCGAGGCCGACCGAAATTTCCTGGTGCAGTCGATTTGCCATGTTCCAGTAAGAGCCATCGCGCACGAGCTTGGCCGTACCGAGAATGCCGTGTGGTGCAAGATTTGGGAAGAAGGCCTGACGGCGCGCTATGAAGCCGACCACAGTCAGCGCGAACTGTGCCGCAAACTGCACGTCCGCGCGCCGATTGTGCGTGGATGGATCGAGAAGGGGTGGCTTAAGTTGGGCCGCAATCGGCGCATCAAAGATCGTGTCTTAAGAGCATTTCTTGAAGAGCACGGAGACGAGATCAACTGGGATCGCGCGGATCGAGGATGGCTCGAAGAGGTGAATGCAAAGGGTGAGGAGGGTGAAGACGAGGAGCAGGCTATGGAGCATGAGCCAAAGCTACCCGACGCCATTCCTCAAAGGCCGTCAGCCGCTCGCGACGGTTCTGGGCTCGATCGTGATCGCAGAGCGACCAGTACGCGCGCACGCGGTCCAGACGAGAATCCCGAGCGGCAAAATAACCAAGCGCATGCTGCCAACCTTCAGTCCTAGCGAAGCTGAAGATCTCCTCATCGATCCACGAAATAAAACGTAACCACAGGAATTCCCGCTCGTTCGGATGAGCTCGTCGGTAATCGTCGGCGTACTGAAGGAATCCTGGACATCCTGGACAACGCTGTTCCAGAATTCGCTTCATTTCGTCGGAGACGCTTCCGTCTGCTTCCACGAGTAGGCGCATCCAGTACGCGAATGTGCGCCATTCAATGTAATCCGTAATCGTTTGGGCCAGGCGCTCGGCATCCACGTGCTTCAATTGCACCTCAGCCAAGCGCTGCGATTCGGCGCCAAGGGCAGCTTCGGCTTCGCGGAGCTGAGCGGTCTTCCTCCTCATAGGCAGTTCACCAGCGATCCTCAGGGGAAAGCGACTTCAATGTCGGGGAGGCTCAACATAAGATACACCAAAACGGCCACTGTGGCACGGAAAAGTTGCATTCGCGCGAGAGCTTGACGCGCGATTCGTGGAGGACCGGACTCCCGAAGATCGAAAATGAGGCGTATATGCCGTTGGCTGATACGCCTCAAAGTATCACCCTCGGATCTGCGGATGCAACGGCGCCAAAAGCAGATCCACCCGAGCGATCTCCGACTGAGAGCGATTGGCGCCGTCGTGCGCGAGCTGCGGGAGCGCGCCGGTCATTCCCAAGAACGCGTGAGCGCCGACTGCGGCTTCGACCGGACCTATATCAGCCGGGTAGAGCGCGGAATCATCAATCCGACCGTGAGCCGGCTATGGCGGATCGCCGATGTGCTCGAAGTTTCTCTCACCGAGCTGGCTGGTCAGATGGAGCGCTGGGTGAAGGAGCGCGAGCGGCAGTTCCGGCGCAGTGAGTCGAAGCGCGGATGAAGCAGCGCCGGTGACGGCGATTGATTCGGTGGGAACATCTGGACTCAGTCGACGATGTTGGGGGTGTGATCGCCAGAGTAGGCGCGCTAAGTATCTGATTCCATGGCCGATCACCAGGTCTTGGTCGCTGTGGAAATCTACGGTGATGCCCCCATCCAGTTGCACGTCTTTCCGAAACCGGCGAAAGCGCTGCATAGTCGCCGTCTTCCACAACAATGCCGTTCCAATTGGAAATCCGCTCAACAGGCTGTCCACAAGCTTGGTGATCCTGTCGTCTTTCCAGACAAAGGGCCGCTCCATCGCCGGCAGGACGATCTTGCCAGCCTCGACCTGGGCCATTATGCCGTTTAACGTTGGGTCGAACAATTATCTATTACCTCATCTTCTACACGGCGATTCTCGGTTCCGAGACCATTTCTCCCCGATTAATTCATCTCCAGCCAAAGGTGGCGCAGTTCTATCGCCGCCAGCCCCTTTTTCCTTCCGTGAGAGGAACGGAACACAGCCAAGCGCAAAGTCTTGTCTTCGTGGTCCAGATGAAGCAGGTCGAATGTCGTCCAGCCGGGCTCTACGCCTGCCAATTCGTTGATCCATCCTGCCAAGCGCGTATCCCACACCGCCGTCGCCTCCTCCTGCAAGTACCCGATCATCGCCCCAAACGTATGGGCACTCGCATGATTTCCCTCCTTGAAGCGCTGAATACCCCCCGTCGAGGAGTAGCGGCTGATGACATATTCCCGCTCGTCGCGGTCGATGCCCTTCGGGGTGGGTAGCCTTTTACACTCGATCGGCATTAAGCTGTCGAATTCCGTGTGCCTGCGGCCCTCCACGCAAATGGATGCCCCGCACGGAGAGGCAACCATATCGATTTTTCGCCCGCGCTGCTGTTCATCCTGCTCTTCCACCCGAAACTGCAGAATGTCGAAACCCGGAGTGTGCCGGCTAGCACCGTTCAAGTGTCCGCAGAGTTGCGATGTTAGACTTATCTCTGCCGTCGCTGCCGGACGGTCGGGGCGGTCCCGCCAGCGGGGCAGCTCACCGGCAATGAAGTCAATCAGCTCATGCCGGAACGTCGAGGGCTTCTGCACATCGCTGCTGAGAGTGCCGAACTGAGCTGAAGTATCCGGGGTATCGGCCAGCATAGATATGCTTCAAAACCCCTGCGCTCGCAGATCGGACAATGTCTCATCGGCGTCGCGCAACGCCGTGGAGCGCAACCAGTAACGAACCGGCTCCGGTTTCAGCAGGAATATAAACGAGACGTCGTAAATGCGCGCTATGCGCGTGACATGGAGCGTCGTATTGCGTTGTTCATACAGGAGGGAATCCAGTTTTCCTTTCAGCTCCTCCGCTCCGTTCCAATCCACTTTGCCGTCGCCAAAAACGAACGGCAGACACATCGCGCCAGGCCATGCATAGGGCTTCAGGGTCCGAAGTGGGTTTTGCTTATAGATTGCATTGATCTGCCGTGTGAAGGTCGCCGCAAATGCGGTAAGCGCCGGAAGGCCGCTTTCCTTCATCGCCTGCGAGTCCTCGCCCAGCCGTATCAGATCGCGGTAATAATCAGTAATGTCATCGACGAGGATCTGTTCGTTGGCACTGAGATCAAGAGAGGCGGACTCTGGATACGGAAGCGCAAGTATTTCATCGGCGCAAACTGCAGTCGCCCTCCTAGAAAACAGGCTCGTGCTAATTGCCGCAACGTAAGCCTGAAGGGGCCGTTTCGTCTCACTCAACCACGCTCCAGCGTTGCGGATGCTTTGAAGGTCCTCGGGTGGCGCGGCGAAACCTACAAGCTGGGCCTTGAACGTGAGATAGTGCTTCTCCCAGACATCGTGGGGCAGGTTCATGTTCTCACGCACAAGAAGCATCGGAGGCGTAAACCTTCTTTCTGAGCGTGGCCCTTCAATGGGTTGTTTTGGAGCTATCGTTATCGCTGCGACATCGATTCCTTCTGATGTCAGTGCATCAGAAGGTAGCAAGGGCTTGCCAATGATATGCCCCGCCGGGCGGGAGATATTCTGTCCGCCTGCAATGTATCCCTCGCCATAGTCCCATCCCCTGCTTTCCGCGAATTGCTCCAGAGTTCGGAATTGTCTTAATCGGTCAACAAATCCCAGAACCCGGCCGCCACCTAGTAAATCGCTCCTCCATACGCCGTCGTTTTCCAACACGAGTTGCCGAGGCAACCAATGCAGGTCGTAGTAGTCGATGTCAAAGCCCTGCTCGGCATCGACACGTCCGCTTCGCCGGAAGGTAGCGTGAAGGATTCGCCTGTCGGCGGGCGGCTTTACCGCCTCCGAGAGCACAACGATTACCTTGGTGTCTGCTCCACCTTTATGAAAGAGGCCGCGCACCGAAACGAAATCGAGGATCTCCCGCACATCCCATTTGCCGATGAAGTCGCGCCGGAAAGCGAGCGACTGCTGGTTGTACAGGAAGTTATATTGCTGAAGCATGCTAATCGCACCGCCTTCAGCGACCATTTCCATTGCTTCGTGCAGGAAGAGATACGCCAGTTGCTTATCCGGCAGGGAACCGTGTGTGGACTCGTAACGCCGGTAACTGCGTTCCGCGCCGGGAGTACCGAGACTAGAGGTAAAAGGGGGATTGCCCGTCACGAGGCCGATGGGTTCCTTGATAAGGCCGTCTTCCTTCGCCTGGAAGAAGCAACAGTGATGCAGGGTTTTTCCCGCGAGAAGTGGAAAAAGCTTGATGCTGGCGCGTATAGTCTCCGGCTCAAGCGCATCGCACAGCGCCAGACACAGGCTGAACGCGGCGAGCTCCACGGCCCCTTCTTCCAAATCCACGCCGTGGACCTTCTTGAGCAGGCCCTTGAGCACCGTGATGGTCGGCTGCTTCCACCCATTCCGGCTGCGCCAGTGCAGAACCAGCCGCTTGTATGCTTCGACGAGGAAGACGCCCGATCCGCAGGCGGGATCGAGGATGATCTCGTTCTTCTGCTGAAGGCGGTCGAGCCTCTTCCAGCTCAACGCTTCGTCCAGCATCAGACGAACGAGGAACGGCGGCGTGTACACCGAGGTGTTGGAATCATTCACGAACAACTGATAGATGTGGCTGATCAGCTCTACCGGCAGGTCCTTGAATGAATAAAGCTGCCACAGCGTCAGTTGCCCGTCCAACTCCTCCCGGCCTTCGATCAGTCGGGCGAACCGGGCGAGCTGGCTATTGCCTCGCAGGGACCGACGGTCGGCCGTTTCCAGCGTGAACACGTTACCGTTGAATCTCTCTTCCAGCGCCCCTAGCAGCTTTACCAGGGCGTCGCCGCGGGCCAGTATTTCGAAAAACTTCGACGCTCCCTTATGGAACTGTCCAAAGTAATCCGGGAGGAGCACACCGCGCTCCTCCAAGTAGGCTATGAGCAGCGAGAGAATCAGCAGCTTGCGCCGGAGATGCTTCTTTAGGATGCCTTCTTCGTTCAGGTCGGCATTGAGCTGCCTGACGGCGTCGATAAGGCGCTTGTGGGCGGACTTGCTCGCCGACAGCATCATTTTGCAGACCGCTGGATCGTCCCAAAGCGTGCCGTTGCGCAGTCTGGCTGAATCCCACCAGGGATCGTCGCTTATGGCTCCCGCAGTCTTCAGAGTTTTGAACGGCTTGCACACACGTTCGCCGGTCGCGGACACGAAATCCGGCTTATGCGCGCACCGGAAGAGCTGCACGAGGCCCGGCGTCTTGCGGTACACGAGCGGCACGCAGCCCCACGACCAGAGGCGCTGGTGCATTTCGGCGAACTGGGGATCGTCTGCCGGGCCGTCCGACACAAATACGAAGGCTTGTGCAACGGGCGGCCCGCCGTTACGGCCAGCTTCAAAGAATACCGCGTGCGCCCGATACGCGGCGGCCTTTTCCATCATGGCGACTTCTTCGGGAGGGCGGCCGTGAGGGGTATAACCGTTGACCGGCACGAGACCGTCCACGTCCACGCTTGTCGCGGAGGCGTCGAAATCGAAAAGCCATTGTGCGCGATCACTCATGGTGGCTTCTTTGTTCCGGAAACACGCCTTGCGAGCGAGGCTTCAGAATGCCCTGTATGCTATTGTAGCGCCGAGGCGAAGGAAAAGCGAATACGACAAATTCGGCCCACGTGAAGCCCAGACACCTCCCGTGATCCACCGTTGTGGCACGGTTTATTTTCAGCGCGTTGCGGGATGCCATCACCATTTGTGGGCTCCCTTCACGACGGTCCGATAATTCTCGTCGAGATGAGGCCCCAGGAGCATCAGCGCCGCGAGGCGGCGCGCCGTCTCCGTGACGTAGCGGGCTTCTTCGACGTTCAGGCTCCGGCCGAGCAGTGCCTTTTCCCGATAGCTGAGCCACTTCTTGATGACGGCATATCCGCTGATCGTGTAGTCCCAGAGCCTGACGGGGACATTTCGCCAGTACAGCGCGGTCGTTCAGGTACACGTCCACGGTCTTCTCGCCGAAGATCGAAATATGTTCTCCGAGCGCCTTCGCCTCCTGAGGAGTGTAGGGCCGCTCTATCGCCTTTCCCTTGCCCGGCATGGTCGCACCCCCCTTACCTGCGTGTCCCCAACCTGCGGTAAGCTCCAGATCGCCCTCGTCAGGGTTCACGGCTCCTTTGCCCTCTCGCTCGATTACGGCGATGAGGTGAAAGTCGCCGCGGATAGGCGGTTCGTTGATACCCTTGACTTTGCATTCTGTGTCCAGAAGGGCCGTTATTTGCTTGCCCAACTTTGCTGACGATGCGAGCGCTTCGGCATTTCCGGGAAGGGGAATGCGAGGCCATTCTTGACGTAAGGCACCCTGATTGTCCAGCCGATATGCCGGCGAGTGCAGAGCCGCGACGACGTGGAAAAAGAGAGCTTCCGCGCTTCCCGCGATGGATGCCAAATATTTCAGCGCGGCGTCCGAAACGTTGGGGTGTGTCGCGGCGGCGGAAAGTAAATTGCCTTCCTCGTGAATCCACAACGGAAAGAAGTTCGAAAACCCGTTGCCGAAATTGTCTGCGACTACCGAAGTGACGTAGCCCCGGTCAAAATCCGCCATCGGCTGCTTCTGCCTGGCCTCTATGTGGGGATTGCCGGGCTGCATGTTCGCAAAGTAGGCCGGCGACCTTCGGCCGAGAAGACCGTACTCCTGTTCCCAGTAGATCCAGCGAAAATCGAACGGGCGGTAGCAGTAGCGAACAAAGTAGTCCGGCTTCAGTCCGCGTTTTATCAATGACGCGCGAACTGCGGGCGCATCGAACTGCTGTGTGCTCTCAAGAGCCTTCGGACAGATCTTCCGCATTTCCGAATCGGAAACGTTAGGGTCGAAATACGCCTGCATGCGGTCAACGAGAGCCTGCCGGTCCATATCGACGACGATTTCATCGCGCTTTGACTGGACACCGGGAAATGAAGTGGGCAAGAGTTCTGTAATGAGCGGCCATGCGGCGTAGTCCGCGGCGACGGCCGCTGTGATGAACGGCAATCCAAGCTCCACTTGCGGGGCAAGCGGAGTGTAGGGACGGTCCGCTTCGTTCGTCAGGGATACCAGAAGATCCGCACGCTTGGTTTTGCCCCAGAACTCGCGGAAGTTGATTTCTGCGCTGCCCGTCCCTGCGTTGCGAGCCAGAAGCGCGATTGCCGTTCCAATCTGGATTCCCTCTCGGTTGAACTCGGTCGAGAAGATGCTCGGGTCGGGCTGTCCGTCCGGCGTGACTTTGCCGGTTTTGTACTTGTCGCCGTTGAGGCAATCGATCCAGATGTAATCGAATACCTCCTGGTACCGTTCTCTCATGCCGGTAAAGGACAGGCCGTCCAGCCACGAGTAATTCGAGATGAAGCAGACGATGCCATGCCCTGTCTTTTCGACGATCGGGCGCTCCGCCATGCGGAAGAAGCGAACGTACAAATCATTGAGGCCCTGCCCTTGCGGTGCCGGAGCATTCTTGGTTGTGCGATAGGCAATCGTGAGATCGCGCTCTTCTTCGATGCGCGCAATGCCGGCAAAGCTGTTGTATGGCGGATTGCCGAGAATCACAAGGATCGGCGTCTCGCGTTTGACGTGGTCGGCCGCGTCGCGTTCCTCCTCCAACTCTACGAATGGGAGCTTTTTGGGTTGTTTCGGGGGCTCCCAGCCTGTGAGCGCATTCGTGAGATAGACCCCTACCCGTTCCTTCTTCTTTTCCGACAGGGGCGCACCGTGATGCTGGAGCATCAGTCCGATCTGGAGGTGGGACACCACGAACGGCGCAGGGAGTATTTCGAAGCCGAAAACACGCTCCGTCGCCGCCTTCTTCAGGTCGGTTCCCATGAGGGCGTCGCCGGAAGTCTCGCTCAGCGTCTGGGCTATGCGGTTCAGCGCCTCTACTAGAAAGGCCCCCGTCCCGCAGGGATCGAGCACGAAGACGTAGGGGTCGGCAAGTCCCGAAGGACGGCCCAACTCCTCGCGCAGCACGCGGTCCACGCGCTCCACCATGTACCGCACGACTTCGCGCGGCGTGTACCAGACGCCCAGTTCCTTTCTCAGTTCGGGGTCGAATGCTTCCAGGAAGGGCTCGTAAAAATACTGCACGGCCGCGCCTTCGTCGAAGGAGGAGAAGAACGAAGCGCGGTCCACGCGGTTGAGCACGGAACAGGCCCAATCGAGAACTTCGGGGAGGTTCAGCGGCTCAAGCTGGCCCGGATCGGCCACCTCGCGAAACAGCTTGCGAATGATCGGAACGCGCAGGTAGTAATCGGCAAGACGCCAGTCAAACCGGGATTTCTTGTCGGTGGGAGGATGGCTCTTGCTCCAGAGCACCCAAGCCGAAAACATGCCGTAGAAAAGCGTCTGCACGAGCGTGGAGCGGAGGAAGTGCTCGCCGCGCTCGGTGTCGAACTTCATGCCCAGCGCTTCCTCCAGAGCCGTGCGTATGGTGGCTAGCGCCGGTAGGTGCCCCTCCTCCACTCGGAACTTCGCTTCGCGCGCGTAAGATGCGAGGAACCATGCGACCTCTTCCGGGGTTGCAAGCATCGCGGTGCTGAGCAACACCCGCTTGAGGAACTCCTGGAAGCTCTCGCCAAGACGCTCCGCGGACTCCTTGGCAAGAGTCGCGGCTCTCCAGAATTGGGTTTCGGACGGCGCCAGACGGTAGGTTTCGAGCTTAACGGGCTTGCCTTCCGCGTCCTGCCCGATCAGGACGAAGTCGCGGTAATTCGTGACGAGCACCTGGCAGTATTTGCCCCAGTACCGGGTTACCTGCTCTCCCTGCGCTACAACCCATGCGTCCTCGGCGGTTCCCTTCACCTCGATGACGCCCCGCGAGGGAATCGTGCCTTGCGGTATCTCCTCGGCAGAGCGGCGCTGGATCTGGTCGGAGGAGAACAGGCCGCCGTCGGGGACGCCCGCGCCGCGATTCTTCAGGTTGATGATGCAGCGGACTCGAGGCTTGAGCCTCTTGCCGACGTCGTTGAGCAGGTTCGACAGCGCCGGGTAATACGACGTTTCCTTGACCGCGTTGCCGGAGGCTCGGATGTCGTGCATTTCGCGCAGGTACTCTTCGAGCTGGTTCATGGCCGATACCTGTTCAAAGTCGTCTGGACGGCGTCTGAGCGATCCATGGGGCGTTGTGCTCTATTCGGCATGCTTCGCTTTCAGCGCTGCGAAGGATTCATAGAGAAGCTGGTTCAGCTTCTTGTTGTGCTGGGCGGCGTAGGTCTTGAATTCGCGGCGGAAGTCGGCCGAGACCTTGAAATTGAGCGGCATCGCCCTGGTCGATTCCGCCTGTTCGGGCTTGCTCTCCGACCGCCCTGCCCTTCGGGCTTTTCGAACCTTCGCCATACGATTCTTGCCTTCCTAGCGCGTCACCGGACTTCTGACGCAATCGCTCAAAAATGTTCTGGGCGACATAGAAGGATATAACAGAAGCACGAAAGAACGCAATCGTGCTTTCGTGTTGGCAAGAAGGGCTGCATACGAAGTACGGGGCCATCTATGCAGGGGATACGAAAGCCCTGCGCTCTGCGCTCACGCCCGGCTGCGCTGGCGATTGCGCTCGACCGCCGCGGCGGCATTCTGCGCGGTCCTGTGCGCATAGCGCTCGCCGTTCTCCCGCGCCTTAGCGCGCTTTCCTGCGTGAGCCGCGCGGCCATGTCCTCGATGCTCCATCCCCAGGCTGAGCGCCGTCATGCACTAGGTGAAGTCCGCTCTCGAAACGTCCGGTCTCGTCTGCCGCGGTTCTCGGGCGTTCCTTCGACGCAGGGGGCATAGCTAGGCCATCTCCGGTTACCGAGGTTGGAGACGGAGACGCGATACAACGCGGGCGCATTCTCCGGCGGAGCCACAAACCCGAGGGGGGACAGGTACGCGGCGGGCACTCGGGCCGCCGTCAGGCGGGCGGCAAGTTGGCCAGCGTTGGGGCTTTTTCTTCAGTATTGAGGGCCAATCTTGCAGTTGCGTGTAGGCTGACTGGTGGTCAGCCGAGACTGGCAAGAGATTCGCAGCCGGTGACATCCGTGTGTGCAGGAAGAGTGCCGTGCCGGGGATAGCCGGGGCTGCGCTCACCAAATACGCAGCAGGAGGAAGCTGGGCTCCGCTCCCTGGTACGGACACAGGCTCGAACGAAATGAATGGGTAGTTGGGTGAATAGTCCGCATCTTTCTCGATCGCAATATCAGATCTGCCGATGTGCGGAAATTCAATAGATGACTGAAAAGTCCGCAGTCGCAACGGTAGCTGCAAAACTCCAAGTCGGGACACCCGGAAATCGAGTGGTGTCGCCGCTCGGCGTGCCTGTGGAGTCGTACAGTTGGAAGGCGAGTGAACCACCTTTTTGCCAGCCGGTGCCTTCCGTCCAAACGAGCAGAACCTCGCCTTTCCCGTTCACTGCAAGACGAGGGTGCTTTCGGCCCTTTCCCTCGCCTGGAGCGCCGGTAGGCTCGCCTGTTCTATCTCCATTGATGCGGGTCCAGTAGACTTGGCCCCCGGTCTGCCAGGTGCAGACGAGAGTGTTTGCGTTCTCTGCAAAATCCATGCTGCTCATAGGACAAGCGTTGATGTTCCACTTGTGGAGCAGTGTGCCTTGGAAAGTCTTGCCGCGATCCCGTGAATGCAGCAGGTAAATATCACGATGAACGGATTCTGTCGCCGACCGGTAGAGCGCGTATACATCGCCGTTCTTGCTGACGAAGGTTTTCATCCCACAGCAACCGCACGCACCCGTCTCCTGCGCCCAAGCCTTCGACTCCTCAGAAAACGTCTTCCCGTTATCGGCTGATCGAGTCAGCCAAACGCGCCGCCTAGCTTCTCCCTCTTTGCCCGTGTCTTTAGCTTCCGATTGTGCGATGCCGTGCCAAGTGACGTACACGTCCCCATCAACGCTGGCGCCGATTGAGCCGCCGCCATCGAGGCCAAACGAATGGAGCATGAGGTTTCGTTCTGGCTCGAATGCATCTCCTGCATCATTTATACGGCTGTAGAACATCGGTGCGCCCGGCTTTCCGGAATCTGGATTGAGCGGCCCCGCCTGGGTTGAACCGTTCCATGCGACGTGCACGCGACCGGCTTTGCCGAGCGCGAATTGTGGTCCGCGGATGGTTCCAGCGGCAATCGCAGAACCACCCGTATTGACCCTCAAAGCCGGTGAAAAAGTCGCGCCGCCATCTTTCGAATGCGCATAGAGTATATCGCCGTGGTGTGCGTCACCGATGTAGTAAATGAGGTGGAGCGTACCGTTGTCGTCGAAAGCGGCTTGTGGCTGGATGCCGTCGTTTGGAACTCGATAGAGCCGGATTCGGCGACTGTCCGCCTCACCCGCAAAACCGGCGAACCCTGCGCCAAAAGCAAGTAGTGCTTCTCTTCTGGTCATCATAGTGTCGTCTGGCCCATTCTATCCCAGCAGTCGAGGTCGGCTTCACTGTTGCGCCGGTTCAATCGTCTTATCGTGAGCCCAGCCAGGCCGCCCTTTTCGAGCAGAGTGCCAGTTACCTTGACCTTGTCCTCAACGAATGGCAGGAGCTTGGCGTTTTGATTCTTGTGGTCGGCCGCGACGGGCATGTAAACTCTCCCGGCCCGTGTCCACGATGGCCAACGGCACGCAATTTTTCGCGTACATCGTCGCGCAGTCGGTATGCTTCTCGCCGATCGCGTCGTGGCTCATATAGCAGCCGGTGTCCACAACCGTGCCGCTGATGTTTACCGGTTTTCCCTCCGCTTCATCATGCGCGAGACCAACCGCGGCTAGCGCCAGAATGCTGATTGCAACTGTCGTTTTCATTTGGAAACTCCTTCGGGTTCAATCGAGTTGACTTTGATCGTCTGGGTTTTCTCGTTTAGTGTGCCAGTCTGGCCGGCGATCATTTCGTGCGATTTGCCGCATATCGTGTCCGTGATGGTTCCAGTGAAGGTTTGTTGATCGGCGGCGGCGACCGTGTTGGCGATTGCCGCCGCAAGTAGAATGATTCTTTTCATGCGTTCTCCTATTGCGCAAGTTTGATCCGAAGCCGGACATAGACGTTGATGCCCCAAGGGCGATCGCCGTAGTACAGCTTGATTGCTGGTGGCAGCGTACAGGCCGTAGCATTGGCCCCGATGCCCGTTTCAAAATCTTTAAAGATGGCGATGTCTCTGGTGTAGCCGCCTACGCGATCGCATAACACGATCGCATAACACGCCTTGACAATACCCCCTAGGGGTATTAGTATACCTCTAAGGGGTATATGGGAAAGACGAAGCCAGGAATACCCCACGAGGCAGCGGTACCGGCCGCGTGTGGGTGCGCCTCCATTGCCGAGCCCAATGGCGCGGGTAGAAAGGCGGTCGCGGTTGATCCCGAGACTAAGTCTGCCAACCTCCGGCGATTGCGGCGGCTTGAGGGCCAAGTTCGCGGCCTACAAAACATGATCAAAGAAGACCGCTACTGTCCCGACATCATGATTCAGATATCGGCAGCCCAGGAGGCATTGCGGACGGTTGGGCGAGAATTGATGCGCAACCACCTGAGGCATTGCGTCAGAAAAGCGGTCACCGACGGGCCGACAGATCAGGCCAACGCCATGTATGACGAGCTGCTGGAGTTGATCTATAAACACTCCCGCTAGCCGTAGATCCGGCGAGCGCGGACTCGGAGCAAGGCGCCTCTCGCGATTCAGACAACCAAAGTATCAGGAGTGCGATGCATATGGAAAGAGATCCAGTTTGTGGCATGCAGGTGGACCCGCTGAACGCGGCAGGAAAAAGCGAGCACCGAGAAAAGACCTACTACTTCTGCTCCCGGTGTGCAAGAAGAAGTTCGACGCCAGTCCAAAGCAATAGGTGAAGCCATGAAACACGAAGAAGACGCAACAAAACCAACTTGGGAACGTAGGGGTGAACAGGTGACCACTACGACGGCTACGGAGGTGACGGACCCGGTCTGTGGAATGCGGTTCGCGCCCGAGTTCGCATCGGGAAGGATCGAATTTGAAGGGCAAACGTACTATTTCTGTTCGCCGGCGTGCGAGGATCGCTTTAAGGCGAATCCCAGTAGATTCATCCGTCACGAGGAACCCGTTGCGGTTGCTCATCGCGACCCTGTGTGTGGGATGGACGTAACTGCGGAGGACGCGGCGGGCTCGGTAGAGCGTAATGGGCGTCAGTACTTTTTCTGCAGCCAGAGTTGCTTGCAGAAATTTCAATCAAACCCGGACAAATACATCACCTCGGCGGCCTCCGCTCCCGCCGCACCTTCCGTTTCGGCAGCGGTTGAGTACACCTGCCCGATGCATCCGGAAATTGTCCGGAGCGAGCCAGGCGCTTGCCCGATCTGCGGCATGGCGCTGGAACCACGTCAGGTCACGGGTGAGGAAGTGAATCCGGAACTCGTGGACATGACGCGTCGTTTTTGGACCGGCGTGGTGCTAACCGTCCCGATTCTGTCCTTCATGATTTCGGAGTTGATGCCGGGTCACCCGCTGCTTCACGCCGTCGGAATGCGAACTTCCCAGTGGGCCCAATTCGCTCTGGCAACCCCGGTCGTCCTCTGGGGAGGCTGGCCCTTTTTCCAACGCGCCTGGACGTCCGTCCGCAATGGAAGCTTGAACATGTTTACGCTAATCGGGCTCGGTACTGGCGCGGCATACCTTTACAGCGTATTCGCGCTGCTATTTCCGGGCGCGATTCCACCGTCATTCCGGAACATGGGCGGGCAGATCGCGGTGTACTTCGAGCCGGCGGCCGTCATAACAACGCTCGTGCTGCTGGGGCAGGTTTTGGAACTGCGTGCGCGCAGCCGGACATCGAGTGCAATCAAAGCGCTGCTCGGCCTTGCTCCGAAAACAGCACGTGTCATTCGAAGAGAGGGGGTCGAGCAAGATGTTCCCGTCGAGCAGATCGTAATCGGGGACAGAATCCGTGTCCGTCCGGGCGAGAAAGTGCCAGTCGATGGCGAGGTTCTGGAAGGCGAGAGTTCAGTTGATGAATCGATGATCACGGGAGAGCCGATCCCCGTTGAGAAATCGGCTGGCTCCAAGGTGACCGGCGGGACCGTCAATGCCACTGGGGCTTTCGTTTTCAGAGCGGAGCGCGTCGGCTCGGACACAATGCTTTCTCAAATCGTGCGCATGGTCAGCGAAGCTCAACGGACGAGAGCTCCGATTCAACGTCTGGCAGATCGAGTTTCGGGCTGGTTCGTGCCGGCAGTCGTGCTGATCGCGGTAGCGACCTTCATCGGATGGGCGCTCGTCGGACCGGAGCCGAAGATGGCTCACGCCCTAGTCAATGCCGTCGCTGTGTTGATCATCGCCTGTCCCTGCGCTTTGGGGCTCGCGACACCCATGTCGATCATGGTCGGTACTGGTCGCGGGGCGCAGGCCGGGGTTCTAGTCCGAAACGCTGAGGCGCTGGAGACACTCGAAAAGGTCAACACGGTTGTCGTTGATAAGACGGGGACGCTTACCGAGGGGAAACCGCGACTGGTGACGGTCAAAGTGGTGCCGGGTTTCGAGGAACCGAAGGTAGTACAACAGGTGGCAAGCCTTGAGCGGGTCAGCGAACACCCGCTCGCTTCGGCAATCGTGGAGGCCGCCGAGCAGAAGGGGGCCACTCTTTCATCAGTCACTGAGTTTCGGTCGATCACCGGTAAAGGCGTAACCGGTGTCGTAGATGGGCACAGTGTCGCAGCCGGGAATTCAGCATTGATGCAATCACTGGGGATCAGCATAGCGGCCCTCGAACCCGAGGCCGAGCGCCTGCGGTCAGAGGGCCAGACGGTTATGTTCGTTGCCGTAGATAGCCTATTATCTGGACTGCTGGGTGTTGCTGATCCAATAAAGGCGTCGACACAAGAGGCCATCGATCTCCTTCATCGGGCAGGAGTCCGCATTACGATGCTAACAGGCGATAATCGTCGGACCGCGGAGGCCGTCGCTCGAAAGCTGAGCATTGACGACGTGAAGGCGGAAGTGCTCCCAGAACAAAAGCTGGAGGTGATTCGGAATCTCAAAGCTGCAGGTCGCAAGGTGGCAATGGCGGGCGACGGCGTAAATGACGCTCCCGCACTTGCGGAGGCGGACGTCGGAATCGCGATGGGTACCGGAACCGACGTCGCAATGGAAAGCGCCGGCGTCACGCTGATCAGTGGGGATCTGCGGGGTGTCGCGCGTGCGCGGCGACTCAGTCAGGCCACGATGAAGAACATAAGGCAGAACTTGTTTTTCGCGTTCGTCTACAATGCGATCGGCGTACCGATCGCGGCTGGAATTCTCTACCCCTTCTTCGGCCTGGTCCTCAGCCCGATGATTGCGAGCGCGGCAATGACGTTTAGTTCGGTTTCCGTTATCTCAAATGCGCTGAGGCTGAGGAAGGTGCAGCTCTGATCAACGGAAGATCAATCCCGGCCTGGATGACCGCGCTCGCGTGGGCGTCCCTGGCTATCGGTTTGATCTGCGCCACCGTTATTGCCGTCGATATCTTCGCGGGTCGAAGGCAAAAAATGGCCGTGATGAACCTCGTGTGGCCGATCACGGCTCTTTATTTCGGACCTGTGGCCCTAGGGGCCTATTGGCTGTTCGGGCGGGCCAAGTCGTCGGCCGACCAGAAACGAAAGTCGTTTTAGGCAGTTGTGTTTGTGGGAGACAGCCATTGCGGGGCCGGATGCACTCTCGGCGACTTCGCTGGTGAGTGGATCGTGTTTCTGACAGGTCTAACCGTGGCAGGTTCCGTTCTGTGGGCGGACTATGCGATTGACTTCCTATTCGCATACCTGCTCGGGTTGGTCTTTCAGTACTTCGCGATTGCGCCGATGCGCAACCTGTCGGGCTGGCCGGGGATCAAGGCGGCTATCAAGGCTGACACGATTCCGCTGGTCGCGTTCGAGGTCGGGATGTTCGCCTGGATGGCTTTTTCAAGCATGGTACTCATTCAGCCCCGGCCCGAGCCAACCCAGCCTGTGTACTGGCTGTCGATGCAGATTGCCATGGCAGTGGGCTTCGCCACGGCCTTCCCGGCGAACTGGTGGTTAATTCGAAAGCGCCTCAAGAAGGCAATGTGACTCTGCGCCTTTCAACGCGACGCTTTTGGCCATCCCGCATTCAGGCGGCAAACAGGACGCGGATCTTAGCCCTCTGAGGCCGCAACATCGTCAATCGCACGGCGAAGCTTCTCGTTCACTTGACCTGCGAGCGGCTCCATCGATGGGTTACCGACAACGGAAAGCATTTTTACGGCATCCACCGCTCCGACCCGAACTTCGTTGCCTTGTTCGTACACGATCACGTTGCAGGGCAGCAGCAGACCGAGGTTGATCTCCTGCTGCAGTGCGTGGTGGGCAAGCGGTGGATTGCACGCGCCCAGTATTACGTAGCGGGGGAAATCGACGCCAAGCTTTTCTTTGAGCTTGGACTGAATGTCAATTTGGCAGAGCACTCCAAATCCTTGTTTCTTGAGTGCCGCCTCCGCTTTCGAAACAGCGTCTGAAAACGACAGGGGCACATTGCGTACATAGCCATAGCCAGTCGGTGTCATATTCTTCTACTCTAGCGATCCAAACTGTTGCCGAACACAAGAAGGGCGGTGCGTTTCGTAGCGCACCGCCCGAGCACTTTATTTCGTCACAGTGAAGAGGGAATTCGTCATCATCCCCATGATTTCACCGTAGTTGGTTTCGAGCCGGATTTGGCGGGTACCAGAGGCCGCCCCAGCGAGGAGTTGGACAGACGCGGTGATTTGGGTTCCAGTGGAATTCACCTGAACGTTCGACACTTTGATGTTCGCGTCCTCCTGCCCCATTCCGCCGCCCATTCCACCCCCCATCATTCCGCCGCCGACGCCAGTGCCTGTCAAAGTGAACTCGATGCCTTGCACACCCTGGAACCCGGAACCTGTGATCGTCAAGGTGAAGCTGCTACCTGGAGCCGCGCTGGCGGGCGAGACGGTGGAAACGAGCGGCATCGTAAACTGGCCCTGCCGCTCTGTGCTCCCCGCGTCGATCCTGGCGGTAATCCCATAGCTCGCCAGATCAACAATGTCGAGCGTCCCCGTGCCTTCTGCCAAAACGATCAACTGGTTCTTCGCCGGGTTCAGTGCGAGCGCCATCGGGCCGGGATCGACGGGGAATGCCTTTACGACCGTGCCGGAAGCCAGATCCGCGACCGTGACGCTTGCGGTCATTTGATTCGCAATGTATGCTGTGTTGCCGTTCACCGCCACGGCGCCGGGACCCATTCCGCTCCAGGTGCTCGTGCCGACCTGCGTGATGGCCTTCGTGCCCAAGTCGAGGATCAAGAATGCATTCGACATCGGTGTCGTGACGATCGCTTTATTCCCTTGCGAGGATATGGCAACTTCGTGTGGACGAGATCCAGCCGGCAGGCTCACGGTAGACACGCGGTAGTTTGTGAGATTGACGATCGAGACCAAAGCAGCCTGCATGTTCGCTACAACCGCCGTATTCCCCGCGACAGCAATTCCACTTGCCCCGAGTCCGACATTTACAGTTTGGGTTGTTGTACCGCTGCTGCTGTCAATGACTGAGACAGTTCCGCTAGCGCTGTTCGTCACCAGGATGTTCGATCCCGAAAACACCACGCGGCTCGGATAATAGCCAGTGCCGACAACCGACTTCACCTTGTTTTGGGTGAGGTCAATGATCGCGATCGAAGCCTTTGCACTCAAGGTCACTGCGGCGAGATTGCCGGCCGCATTCACAGCGATTGCGTGCGCCTGTGAGCCGCTCGGCAGCGTTATGGTCGCCGTAGTGGTATTTGATGTTATCGAGATGACGCGCACCACGTCATCATTTTCATCGGTCACCAAGGCGGTATTGCTGGCGACGTTGAACGCCATATAACTCATCTCATGCCCGCGAGGCATGTTCTCACCGACCATCATGCCCTGACCCCACCCGGGTGCGTTCTGCATCATCGCCGTCGTAGGCAGAACGTGCATAAAGGTGACGTTGCTGTTCTGCCCATTGGAGGTCACCATCACGGGCACGCGTCCGACGCCCGCCATTCCCGAAGGCAATGAAATGTTGATCTGTTGTAGTCCGACATAATCGGGTGCATTCCCAAACCACATCACGTCCACGGGCATGCCTCCAATCGTCACCGTCGGTTGGACCGACAGATCCAAGCCGGTGGCGTAAAGCGCGACATAGGTCGGCTGGCCATTCGTAGTCGTACTGAAGGGGCCCATTTGCCACATGCCGGCGTTCAACATCGCGCCTTCGCCCATTCCCATGCCGTTCACGGCAAACATACCCGGCCCCGCGGCACCCATCGTGATCGTTCCGGTCATCATTTGCGATCCATTGTTGACCGTCACCGTCGCCTGGCCGGAGCCCGTCCCAGGCGGCATGATGAAGTTCATCTGTCCCGGCGAGACGTACTGCATCATGGCTGCAGTGCCATTCACGTTGACCGAACAACCGCCCAGGGTGGTTGGGAGTTGGCCAGGCGCGATCCAGTTTCCAGCCATCGTCTGGGAACAGAGATTCTGCCCGAACACGGTGGCAAACGAGCCGGGTGCGATCGGCTGGGCCGGGTCGAACGATGCTCCGTTGACCACTGACATCTGAGCAACGGCTTGGGATGCGGTAACGATGCCCCAAATGCTAACGAGTGCGACTGCGGAAAGAGTTCTCATTTCAAACCTCGATGTCCTATTACGCAATTGGCGTGCCGCAGCGGTCCGAAGACTGCCTTGAATATTTTCAGTGGTTCGAATGCCCGCGCGGCGGCTGCCGATGCGAGGAGGGCACAGTCGGTGTGCCCAACGAATACGTTAGAAGTGTTTGCCGGGGAAAAGGAAATGTGCAACATCGACTGCGATCCCTACGCGAGTAATTGTGAGGTCAAATGGCAGGCTTCTCGTGATTGTGGCATTCAGCGAGAGCCCAGCGTGTAGCGGGATCGAGAGGGACAGAGAAGGCCCGTAGTCGCGAAGCTCGCTCGCGTTGACCACGCTTTGCTGCGCGGCCATATAGAACGGCATAGACGGAGAGGACGGCGATGGCGTTGTCATTCCGCCGCCACCAGGCATCCCTGTACCCATCCCGTCGCCCGGCATCATCCCGGTCCCGCTTGGCATGTTAGGTTGGCCGCCGGATTGTGAGCCCGGTGGGACTGCCTGGCTGTAAACGACCTGTTGGCCCACGGGCACCAAACCAAAGCCCCCGACCCCCACACTCAACCCCCGGGGCAATACAAAATCGACTCCACCGGCGAAGTGCGCCGCATTCCCAGCGGTCACATACGGCCGCTGGTAGCCGACGTTGTTGAACACGGAATTCGCAAATCCTGCCGATACCGCCGGTTTGGCGAACCCAAACCGTCGGGAGATCGTTCCTGTCGCATCTACAGTGACCTTCCCGGCACCCAGACCCTTGTTGCGATCGCCGCTGGGTGCACCTACAGTGACTGTCGAGCCGACATCAAATCGACCACTCCGTCCGCGTAGAAAGACAGAAGCATACACATCGCCGAGGCCGCCGGCGGACAGACTCGAGTTAGAAATGCGATAGAAAGGGACTCCGATCGCGGCGGCCACGTGGCTTGAGTCGAATCCGATTTCTGGCGCGAGCGAGTAGACCGTCGCTGCCCAGCTGTGGTCCACGTTGGATCCCAGCAACAGGACCGGGCGCGCGGCAGAAGCACTCCCAACGCCATCGTGCTTGAGCTGTCGATCTACTTGGCGGTCAACCTCTCTGAGACTCTGGAGAATGTTGGCATCATTCATTCCCCGAGCACGAAGGTCCGACACGAAAATCGAGGCGAAACTCTGTCCGGTGTCCTTGCGCTGCAAAAGCAGATGATTACGATGTACATCGAGTGCGTCAGCCATCGCCGCGACGACTACAGGCTTTAGATCCGGGTTCGCGGCCAGGGTGTCCAGTCTGTTGATTTCAGTTTGAAGCAACCCGGCAGTCTGAGCACACAGGACGATTGGAATTGCCAAGAGAATAAACGGGTTCGTCAGATTCCGTATCATGACGTCCTAGTGGTGAGGGCCTGCCGCGCCGGGCATTCCACCACCCGTGCCCGGCATATGGCCGGAAAGAGCGCTTCCTGAACGGGCGTCCATCGCTCCCCCCATCGACATCCCGCTGGCATTCCCTGCCATGACCTTCATCGCGCCCGCGCCCGGCATCATGTCAGCATGTTCGGAAGCGCCGCGAAATGCCTGGGCCCTCAGTGGAGGCTGATTCGTCCGTACCCAAGTGCGCTGCCCTGGCCGTAGCAGGAGCTCGTTCGAGGGATTATTACGATTTGCCACTGCAACCAGGCCCTCGTCCACAGCCACAAGAGTGGCGTCGGTGTCGTCCACGAAAACGCTGAAAGTTGTTCCCCGAACCGCGATGACCGCCGTCGGCGTAGTCATGCTGTGTGGATTGGGGCGGCCCCCCAGCTTTTCGATGTGCATTTTGATGGAACCGAAAAACAAGTGCAGGAAGTCCGCTATCCCGAACGACTGCCGATTGAAGATGACGCGGGAGTCCGGGTAAATATGAACGGTGCTCCCATCACCGGATTGGATGGTCGCCTCGGAACGCGCATCGGTGATCAGTTCGTCGCCAGTCCCAACAGCCTCATTCAAGGCAAGCGCCCGGATCGGAAAACCGGCACGCCTTACCGACAGCGTCCCGTTTACGGTAACGACCCGAGCCTGAACTCCTTGCGGCACCTGAGCAGCCAACGGCCCGGCATACCAAGTCAGTATGCCGATAACGGCGCCCGTCACTGTGCCGATGAGACGCAATCGAAATCCTTGTTTTCTTACACTCAGCAATCGCCGTGCCAATAAATGTCGGGGCTCTACACTCAAAGGATTCAATCTTTCGGCAGAGGTGACAGGCAGTCTTGCGTCATATGGCGCAGTTCAGACGAGGTCCTGGGGCTAGCTCCCTGATCGGAGGCTACGAAAACGAGACCTGCTGAACAACACTACGGAACGAGGGCACACTAGATGTGCCCTTCGTGCACGGCTCTTGTGCCATAGCAAGCCAGTTTGTAGCACGGACGGATGGTGAGGCGCGTTTTACGAAGGGGCTTCGCTGTCAGAGTCTCGCTCCCGCTCGATGCGCGCGAGCTTCTTGTAGAGCGTTCGCCGTTGAATGCCAAGAATTTCCGCCGCCCTCGTTTTGTTCCCACCCGTCTCCTGGAGAACACGCAGGATCTGACGGCGTTCCAGTTCGCCGAGTTCACTCGCCGGCTCCTCATCGGCATCGGGCAGTGGATCGGTCAGAATCGGCCGAAGAGCTGCTTCCGTCACCGGCCCTGGGGCGCCGAGCGCGACAAGCCGCTGAATCGTGCTTCGTAGCTGGCGAACGTTGCCAGGCCAGGCGTACTCGTTCAGCAACCGCTCCACACCGGGTTCTAGCCAGATCCGCTTGCGGGCCGCGTCGGTAGCCTCAGTCAGAAATCGCCTCACGAGAAATGGAATGTCAGATCGGCGTTCCCGGAGGGGTGGAACTTCAATTCGGAGGACATTCAGGCGATAGAACAGGTCCTCGCGAAACTTGTTCTCCCGGACCATCGCGTCCAGAGATCGATTCGTCGCCGCAATAATCCGGACATCGGCCTTCTTCGGTATGCCCGAGCCAAGTGGTCGATATTCCTTTTCCTGCAGGAAGCGAAGCAGCTTTGGCTGGAAGTCGAGTGGGATCTCACCGATCTCATCAAAAAAGACCGATCCTCCGCGAGCGCTGTCAATTACTCCCTGGCGGTCGCGGTCCGCGCCGGTGTACGCGCCCCGGAGAGATCCAAATATTTCAGACTCCCAGAGGGACCCGGTGACGGCACCGGAGTCCACGGGTATAAATGGCGCCTTTGAACGCGCGCTGTGCTCGTGAATTGCTTTGGCCACAAGTTCTTTGCCAACGCCTGTCTCCCCGACAATGAGAACGGTGTCATCCGATTTGGCCGAACGAGCAATCTTTTTATATACCTCCACCATTGGCGGCGAGAAGCCAACCATATTCCCGAATGCCTCGGACTGGTCGTGCTCTAGCTCCGGCGATTCGTCGCAAGATAAGAATGCGTCCGCGCGTTCAACGACCGACAGGAGGGTCCGCATCTCGAAAGGCTTCGCTATATAGTCGAACGCTCCGCCCATTTCGGCCTCGACTGTGGTCCGAACAGAGCCGCGGGCGGTCATCAGGATTACCGCTGCTTTTCCGCCAGCGCGCGTGGAGCGTTCCAGGATGTCGAGACCCGTGACTCGGTCGACATAAATGTCGCTGATAACGATTCCGAACGTACCTTGGGAGACAGCATCAAGGGCGTCTTCGCCATCATTGATGGCGGTGACATCGTATCCCTTTGCGCGCAAAAAAGAAGAGACCGTCTTTGTGATCGACTCCTCATCATCAATCACGAGAATGCGTGGTTTGCTCATGAAGATTGGCTCGGCAGCACGATGGTGAAACGGGAACCGTGGCCTTCCCGGCTATCTACCTCGATCCATCCACCATGTTGTGAAACGATTTCCTTGACCAGCGCGAGCCCAATGCCGGTACCCTCCTCATTATTAGGCTGGCTCCGTTTTACCCGGTAAAAACGGTCGAAGATCTTCTTCTGTTCTGAGGGTGCGATTCCATATCCCTGGTCCACCACCGAAATGCGGACGGCATCAGATTGCATGTGAGCCGACAGGGAGACGGTTGTTCGCTTGGGGCTGTACTTGACCGCATTGGTCAGCAGATTGTAGATCGCAAAGGACAGCAGATCGCGGTCGGCTGCCACCGTGACGTGTGGAACTTCGGCTGCGACGGTGATATTTTTGCGGGCGCCGTACAAGCGGGCGCGCTCCGACACCTCATCGCAGAGCGAAGCGATGTCCAGTGGCTGCTTTTCGAGTGGGAGAGATCCAGCAGCCATACGCTCCACGTCCAGGAAAGTATGAATGATCTGAGTAAGCCGCTTCGATTCCTTGTGGATCATGCCCGCGATCTCCGCGCGCTGATCCTCCGGTATATGTTGATCGGAGATGATCTCACTCGATCCCTGAATCGCCGTTAACGGCGTTTTGATCTCGTGGGCGATGGCTTGTACACGAGATGCGTATTCACGCTGCCGTCTTTCGGCCTTGTGGAGAGCGGCTGTCACGATTGCGTACTCACCGAAGCCGACGAAACTGCCGGCAACGATAAACCCAGCGAGAAGAGTTCCAACTGGCAACACGTACCCGAAACGGAGGGCAATGAAGCACGTCCCTACAATCAGGATCGCGAGTGTCGCAAGCGCTCCCTGTAAACGGATGCCGCGCAGTGCGCCGATACCGAGCACGGCGATTCCGGAGATCAATATTAGGGCCACGAATTCGCCGGTCTCACTCAGCGGTGTAAGGAAGCTTCGATCAAGAATCGTGCGCGCCACATTGGCATGAATTTCGATCCCGCTCATCCCGATGCGGGAGGAGAGAGGAGTAAAGATGCGGTCTCCGCTGCCTTGTGCCGTGACGCCCAGAAATACGATTTTGCCCCGGAATTCGCTGGAGTCTGCTGTGCGGTCGAGCAACGCTGAAAACGGAATGCGACGAAACGTCCCTTCCGGTCCAGCGTAGTTGATCAGCATAAGCCGTCTCGAAGATTCAGTCGTCGGTATACGGATCGGCCCGAGTTCAAGACTATCAGCTCTTTCCAAAGGTGCGTCCGCGTGAGTTGCCGCCCGTACAACCTGCAGACCGAGCGCCCAGAGCCGCCTTCCTCCGTCGGCTTCCTGTAGCGGGATCGATCTGACCTTGCCATCGGCGTCCGGCTCCACATGAACGTGGGCGACGAGATGGGGGCCCGCAAAGTCTGGCAATGGAAGAATCCAGGTGTGACTCGCGCGCGGATCGCTACCGAGTGCTGCACTTAAGACAGCACTCGGCAACAGTTGAAGAGCATCGGCCAAGGCTCGGTCATCTTCGGTTCGTCCGCGTTCTCCCAAAAGCAGGTCGACAGCGACCGCCCTCGGTCCAAAAGATGCGATGCGACTGATTCCGTCTGCGAGGATGGAACGGCGAAGGGGCAAAGGACCATACCGTGCGGCGGTAGTGTCGTCTATGGCTACGAGGGCGATATCACCAACAGCCTGCGATCGAATCTGACCGCGCGTCCAGAGGAAGATGTCATTGAGACTGGCGTTAACCTGCTGAACCAGTTCGTTCCAGACCAGCACCGGAAGTGTTACCACTAGCAAAAGAAGGTAAATCGAGCGGATCGCAACTGCTGGCCGACTTGTCCGGAATGCGTTTTGCCTCATGCCGCGCGATTGCCTCTGTAAGCCGCTAATGGTAGGACATTGCGCCCACTCCGTGCTGATCGAAGCGTCGCAGCGTGGCCGAGCAGGTCGTTGCCTGAAATGAGGCACTCGCAATTGTTGATGGCGGTTTTGCGCCGCGAAAGCCGATTTCGAACATCAAAGTGCTCTTGTTTCCTTCAACTTGCATTTGGATTAGCATTTGCGTTTCCTCCTATCGCATGAGGCTATTCCGCATAATCCTGATAATCCTGACAGTTTGCTCGTTCGCTGGACTCCTCGTGGCCGACGATCCGTTCGCCCAGTACCACCGATCGTTTGAAACCCAACTCTCGGCAATGCTGGATCGCCAGCAAGTCCGTCCGCGTGAAGTTCCCGAGGCAGCGCCGGTTCAGCAGACCCTGCCAGCTCCGCAAAAGCTGTATAGCGAGTTGGATCTCAGGAGTTTTGCCAAGCGCTACTGGGGTGGCCGCGACGCCGAATTCGCGGCGGCATTCGCCCGCCTGCAACGGCTCCGTCCAACATTGGAATCGATCCTCGGAGCCGAGGGCTTGCCTAAAGAGCTGATTGCCGTCGTTCTGGTCGAAAGCGGCGCACAGCCGCTTGCTCGCTCTCCTCGCCAAGCGCGTGGACTCTGGCAGTTCATCCCGGAGACGGCCCGCCGTTATGGACTGGCCGTTAGCACGGCCAAAGATGAGCGGGTCCAGCTCGACTCTGCCACCCGGGCGGCGGCGCGTTACCTGCGAGATCTGTACGGCCGGTTTGGGAGCTGGCCTCTCGCACTCGCCGCCTACAATGCCGGTGAAAATGCGGTGCAGTCCGCCCTTGAGAAGGGGCGTGCGACAACATTTTCGCAACTCAGTTCGGCCGGGCTGCTTCCAGCGGAGACTAGAAGCTATGTGCCGGCCGTCCTGGCAGCGATGGAGCTTTTGGGCACGACACGAATTGATCCGCCAATCCCCGAGATGACACAGCGAGACGCTTGGGTCTTCGCATCGACTGGCGTAGCGAATTGACCGCCTCAAAAACCTTCGAGCGCTGGAACGAGGTCCACCAAAATTCTCCCCCACGTAAACGCGAATCTGACCCGGCGTCCTTCCCATTTCATCGCGCACGTTATTCCGCACAGAGGCGAAACTCAATCCGCTATTCGATGCCCACCGGCGATTCGACCCAGGCGAACACGAGGACCACCTAAGTGTCAGAACGGCTCCTTCGCCGCGTCGCAGTCGCAAAGACAAAAGGCTCTTTTTGCCCTCGCATTTGCTTGCGGGCGACTCATGCAGGTGGGTGCATGCTGTCTCGCCTCAAGGTAGTCGGTATCCACGCCGGGCGTACACGTAAACCTTACCTCTAGCGGCTGCTTGCACCACCTTAACGTCGATTCTCCGAAACATCCCCGACTCGCCAAGCGGCGCGGGCCTATACCCAAGGAGATACCGATCGTGCAGCGCCAAGCTCATCTGCCCAGTCATTTTCGGAAGCTCATCGATGTTCTCGACCATGTGATGCTCTCCGCCCGTCATTCGGGCAAGATCCTCAAGGACCCAGGGCCCTCGGGATTCTTCCGGGCTCGCCATGTGGTCGTGGATGCCGATCGCGTGGATCTGAACATCCTCCTCGTCAAGCATCCGGCGGAGTTCCCGTTCCGTCAGCCGGCTGTGGTTGTCCCCTCCATCAGAAATAAGGAAAAGGACCTTCCGGCCATTCCTCGCCGCGTGCATTTGCTTTAAGGCGAGTGCGACGGCATCGAAGAGCGCCGTGCTGCCACGAGCCGCCGCGAACGAAAGCGCGCTGCGAATGGATGAAGGGTCAGAGGTGAAGGGCAGTCGAAGGTCTGCCGTGTCCGCGAAGGTTACAAGAAATTCCTCGTCTTCAGGCTCCAGGCTGTCCAACAGGGCCGCGAGCGCCACGTGTACCTTCGCGAGCTTGTACGCCATACTGCCACTGAGATCCACTATGATCCCCAGCGAAATCGGTGCGGTCTCGTGCGAAAACGATACGATCGACTGAGGCCGTTTTTCCTCGCTCAGGATGAAATTGCTTGCCTCCAGGTTCGGTACCACCGCACCCCGGTTGTTCGTGACCGTTACAGGTACGAGCACGAGATTGGCATCCACGCGAAGAACCGCGCTGCTATCTGGGGCCCGGACCGGTCCAGACAGCAATTGCTGCGCATCAGAGCTGAGCGCCGCCGCCGCAATGAGCAAGATGATCTTCAAACTGTTCACCCCTGTTTTGCCGACGGACCGAGTCGGCTCATTTCCGCCCACCTTCGGGCCTGTTTGTTGAGATCGTCGGCACGTACCACTGCCGGAAGGCATCGCGCACGGCATTTGCCCGGACTACTACGTTGTCGCCGACTCTCTCGAATGGAATCGGGATTTGCGTACAGTCGATCTCCGAAGCCGGCGCTTGGCCGTGAGAAAGCCGCTGCATCGGTTCGTTACATCGGCCGCAGTAGATCTCGTTCCCCTGTCGGTAGTGCCCTGATCGATAGCATTTGCGACATGACGCAAATACCACGGTAATGTTGCTGTCGGCCCCGCGCTCGATGAAGAGCTCGGTTTTCTCCCCTGAGGCCAGCGGTAGCGCGAAAACACGCGGCTCGCCGGCCTGAAGGTCACCGCCAGTGAGTCTAACGTCTTCGCCTTGGGCCAGCACTTTGGCGGCGGCCGGCGAGCCAGGAATGGTGAACCAAACGCCAAATGCCCCCAATCCAAATAGAAGTGCGAACGTGAGCCAGATCGGCCACGTTTGGCGCCACGTCATCTTTAGCCTTCGTCTACGCCCGCTCATGAGACCTCCATTAGTATCCGCACTCGATGTAAACCAGGAGAATGCACCTGCCAAACCAACTGATAACCAGAGCCTAAAATCTTGCGTTCTAAAGACATCGGGATCCAGCGCCAAACCGCGACTCTGATCCGCTGCCTCAAATACGGCAGCAAGGCATTTCGCCTGTCTGATGTCCGGCAGAGAAATCAGGAAGCCTGGATATCTCGAACAGCATCGAAACCGCGCAACGTGCTGATATTGCGAATGTTGAACGCTTTGGAACATACATTGCGCTAACCGGGGAGGAACTCCCCGAAGAGAGGATGCATTGAGACGACGAATCCTTATCGCACTGGTGCTCGCGATTCCCGCAGTGGGACAAACGCCAGAAGCGCGAGTAAGCCTGCGGGACTTGACCAGCGAGGCGATGAAGAACAACCCCGAAATCGTCGCAGCCCAGAAGGGCTATGAAGCCGCCCGCCAGAAGCCAACTCAGGAGAGCAGCCTGCCGGACCCAATGGTGTCGCTCGGCTACACGAGCATAGGGAAGCCGCTGCCCGGTTTTGGCCTGGGCACTGAGCCAACGGCGAACATCGGCGTGATGTACTCCCAAGAGATTCCTTATCCGGGAAAATTGAAGTTGCGAGGGGAAATCGCCTCCAAAGAGGCTGACGCCACCTTCCAGCAGTATCAGGCAGTGCAACTCAGCGTCATTTCGAGGCTCAAGCAGGCCTATTACCGGCTCCAATACACCTATGCCGCTTCGGACCTCCTCAAACGGAATCGCGACCTCCTGAACAAGCTGGTGAGCGTTACTGAGGACCGCTATTCCGTTGGGAAAGCCGCGCAACAGGATGTCTTCAAGGCCCAGACGCAAGCCAGCATTCTTGAAACTCGCCTGGTGAAGCTCGAACAGGAGCGCGCAAGCATCGAAGCTGAGATCGACAGCATTTTGAACCGCCGCCCGGGAACTCC
Source organism: Bryobacteraceae bacterium (assembly GCA_035293725.1). Classification (GTDB taxonomy): domain Bacteria; phylum Acidobacteriota; class Terriglobia; order Bryobacterales; family Bryobacteraceae; genus Palsa-89. The sequence continues at coordinate 38,918 of DATGMH010000092.1, read as the reverse complement.
AGTCGGCCGCCCCGACGACGTGAAACCGAAGGAACTCTCTTCGACCCTCGAAGAGCTCTATGCCTCGGCTGCCCAAAACTCACCAATGCTTCGGCGCGATCAGAAGATGATTGAGCGGTCCGAACTCGCAGTGAATTCCGCCCGCAAGGAATACTATCCGGACATGACGCTCTCCGGCGGCTATTTCAATCAGGGTGGAATGCCACCCATGTACCAGTTCCAAGCGAGCTTCAAGGTGCCGCTCTTCTATTGGCGGAAACAGCGCGCCGGCGTGAACGAGCAGGTGAGCATGCTCTCCCAGGCGAAGCGGACGTACGAGGCCACGGATCAGTCGCTCCATGCGCGAATCCAGGGGGATTTCACGCTGGCGCAAGCCTCGGCCAAGCTCATGAAGTTGTATACGCAGACGGTGGTTCCGCAGGGGAATCTGGCGCTTGAGTCCTCCTTAAGCACGTATGAAACCGGCTCGGTGGACTTTCTTTCGGTTCTCACGAACTTCACGACGGTGCTCGATTACGAAATGAATTATTACGACGAGGCGCTCAATTACGCGCTGGCGCTGAGCCGTCTGGAAGAGATGACCGGCCAGCCACTGACGGACTGAGGCGATTGATATGAAGGCTATCCGCATTATCGGACTTCTGGTTGTGATTGCCGCTGCGTTCGCCGGCGGCTACGTCTATAAAGCCATCAAAGGCGGCGCAAGCTCGGCGGGCGCCGGCGGGCGGAAGGTCCTCTACTGGGTCGACCCCATGCACTCCGCGTACAAGTCGGACAAGCCCGGCATTGCGCCGGACTGCGGAATGAAGCTCGAACCGGTTTACGCCGATGGCGGCGGACCTGCGGGCGGTGCTCCAACCGCTGATCGCAAGGTTCTGTATTACCGCGACCCGAAAGACCCGAACCACAAGTCGCAACAGCCGGGGCTCAATCCCGAGACAGGCAACGAATTGGAGCCTGTCTACGCGGACGACATCTCGGCCATGCCCATTGGCACCGTGCAAATCACGCCAGACAAACAGCAACTCATTGGGGTGAAGTACGGGCAAGTCGAAAGGATTGGTGGGTCTCGGACGATCCGTGCCGAAGGTAAGGTTGCGTTTGACGAGACGCGCATACAGCACATCCACACCAAGGTCGAAGGATGGATCGACCAGGTGTTCGTCGACTACACTGGGCAACTCGTCAAAAAGGGAGACCCGCTGATGACCGTGTACAGCCCTGAGATGCTGGCCTCGCAGCGTGAACTATTGCTGGCGTCGAAGGCGCGCGACACCATGAAAGGCAACCCTCTGCCGACGGCATTCGATCAGAGTGAATCGCTATTGCAGGCGGCCCGGCGACGGCTGGAACTCTGGGACCTGAGCGAATCGCAAATCAACCAGGTGCTCAAGACGGGGCAGCCGATCAAGAACATCACTCTCTATTCTCCGATCTCAGGGTACGTCACCGATCGCAAAGCTTTTCCTCAGCTCAAAGTCATGCCGGACACGGACCTATACACGATCGTGGATCTGAGTGGTGTTTGGATCATGGCCGATCTGTTCGAGTACGAGGCGCCGAACATCCACCAGGGAGACACCGCTCGCGTTTCTCTCCAGGCAATTCCGGGCAGGACGTTCACAGCGCGGGTCAACTACATTCAGCCGCAAGTCGATCCCATGACCCGCACGCTCAAGGTCCGCCTCGACATGGATAATCCCGGCCTCCTGCTCAAGCCGGACATGTACGCCAGCGTTGAATTTCAGCAGAGCATTCCGGTGCAGTTGACTGTTCCTGCGGATGCCGTGCTCAATGCTGGTGAACGGAAGACAGTCTTCATCGATCGCGGAAACGGGTTCTTTGAGCCACGCCAGGTCACAATCGGGCAACGGAATGGAGATCGCATTCAGATCCTTTCCGGCCTCACTGGCGGAGAACGCATCGTGATGTCGGGCAACTTCCTAATCGATTCCGAAAGCCAGATGAAGGCCGCCGCGTCGGGCATGGGCGGAATGGCCGGGATGCCCGGAATGGCCAATGAGCCGGCCAAGCCTGAGCCTGCGAACAAGCCAAAGGCCGCGCCGGCCAAACCTGATTCGAAGGCGATGGACGACATGCCCGGAATGGGGACCAAGAAGCAATGATCAACGCCATCATTGAGTTCGCAGGTCGCAACAAGATGATTGTCTTCATTGCAATTGCGGCAGCCCTGATGGGAGGGCTGTACTCGATGCGGACGGTGCCGCTCGATGCGCTCCCCGATATGAGCGATACCCAAGTGATCGTGTATTCGCGGTGGGATCGCAGTCCCGACATTATGGAGGACCAAGTCACATACCCGCTCGTTACCGCGATGCTGGGCGCACCAAAAGTGAAGGACGTACGCGGATTCTCGGACTTCGGATACTCCTACGTTTACATCATCTTTGAAGAGGGGACCGATATTTATTGGGCCCGCTCCCGCACACTGGAGTACCTCTCGAACGTCCTACCGCGGCTTCCGCAGGGCGTAAAGACCGAACTCGGACCGGATGCCACCGGTATTGGCTGGGTGTTTGAGTACGCCCTGATCGACACAACGGGCAAGCAGAGCCTTGCCGACCTGCGCAGCTATCAGGACTGGTACCTTCGCTATTACCTGAAGTCCGTTCCAGGGGTTGCCGAGGTCGCACCGTTGGGTGGATTCGTGCGGCAGTACCAGGTCAACGTCGATCCAAACAAGCTGCAATCGTTCAACATTCCGATCAACAAGGTCGTGGAGGCGGTGCGCGCCGGTAACAATGATGTCGGCGGCCGCTTGGTGGAATTTAGCGGCGCCGAATACATGGTGCGCGGACGTGGCTACGCGCAATCGACAGAGGACATCGGCAAGATCGTACTGGCAAAGAGCGCGAGCGGCGTCCCGATCCGCATCTCAGATGTTGGGGATGTGACGCTCGGCCCAGACATCCGCCGTGGGGTCGCGGACTGGAACGGCACAGGTGAAACCGTTGCAGGAATCGTCATCATGCGCCAGGGAGAGAACGCCCTGCAAGTGATCGAACGCGTCAAACAGAAACTCAAAGACATTGAAGGCGGACTTCCTCCGGGGGTGAAGATCGTCAGCGCATACGACCGCTCCGAGCTAATCCTGCGCTCCATCGACAATCTGAAGCAAACGCTCATCGAAGAGTTGATCATCGTGGCGATCGTCATTATGATCTTCCTCTGGCACTTCCCCAGTGCCATCATCCCGATCATCACGATTCCCGTGGCGGTGATCATCTCCTTCATCCCCATGAAGATGATGGGCCTGACCTCGAACATCATGTCCCTCGGAGGGATCGCGATCGCTGTCGGGGCGATGGTGGACGCGGCCATCGTGGTGGTGGAGCAGACGCATAAGAAGCTCGAAGAATGGGAACGGACCGGCCGCAAACAGGATTATCACCGGGTGGTGATCGACGCGGTCAAGGAGGTCGGCGGCCCGAGTTTCTTTGCGCTGCTGGTCATCGCAGTCGCATTCCTGCCGGTGCTGACTTTGGAAGCTCAAGAAGGCAGGCTCTTCAAGCCCCTGGCGTATACGAAGACGTTTTCCATGGTCATTGCGGCTCTGTTGGCGATCACGCTGGATCCGGCCATGAGGCTGCTGTTTACCCACATGAAGAACTACGAGTTCCGGCCGCGGTGGCTGGCTCGCGTGACGAATGCCGTCCTGGTGGGCACTATCCATTCGGAAGAGACGCATCCGATCAGTAAAATCCTGATCAAGTTGTACGCGCCGATATGCGAACTGGCCTTGCGGTGGAAATGGTTCGTAATCGCCGGGGCCGTAGCACTGGTCGTGGTAACCGTTCCGGTCTTCGAAAGGCTGGGCTCTGAATTCATGCCGCCCCTCGACGAGGGCTCGCTACTCTACATGCCGTCGACACTCCCCGGCATTTCGGTCACCAAGGCCCAGGAGTTAATGCAGGTGCAGGACCGCATCATCAAGCGGTTCCCCGAAGTATCCACCGTTCTGGGAAAGGCCGGGCGCGCGGAAACGTCCACCGATCCGGCTCCGTTCTCGATGATGGAGACGGTCATCGTTCTCAAACGGGAAACCGAGTGGCGCAAGGTGGACACCTGGTATTCGTCTTGGGCACCGAGGTGGGCGAAGGGCATATTCCGGAGGTTCACGCCAGACCACATCTCCACGGATCAATTGGTAGAAGAGATGAACCAGGCGCTAAAGATTCCCGGCACCTCCAACGCATGGACGATGCCCATCAAGGCGCGCGTGGACATGCTCACCACAGGCATCCGCACACCTGTGGGAATCAAAATCTACGGAGCGGACATCAAGAAGATCGAGGATCTGGGCACTCAGATTGAGGCGCTGTTGCCAAAGGTACAGGGTACTCGAAGCGTATTCTCAGAACGTACCAGTGGCGGTTACTTCCTCGATTTCAAGTGGAATCGCGACGAGTTGGCGCGTTACGGCTTAAGCATTGACAACGCTCAGGACGTAGTGATGAGCGCCATCGGCGGCGAGAACGTCACCACCACAATTGAGGGCCGCGAGCGCTATGGGGTCAACGTACGCTACATGCGAGACTATCGCAGCGACCCCACCAGCTTGGGGCGGGTCCTGGTGCCTACCATGGACGGCCAGACCCAGGTGCCACTCGCACAACTGGCCGAGATCCAGGTTGTGAGCGGCCCGGCGATGTTGCGAGATGAAAACGGAATGTTGAACGGCTACGTTTACGTCGATGTTGCCGGCCGCGATATCGGCAGCTATGTAGAGGAAGCGAAGAAGGTGGTGCGCGACAAGGTCAAGCTTCCGTCCGGGTATTCATTTGCCTGGAGCGGGCAGTATGAGGCCATGCAGCGCGTTCGGGAGAAGCTGGTCGTGGTGCTGCCTCTTACGATGGGTCTGATCATCATGTTGCTGTACATAAACACGAAGTCCATGACCAAGACCATGATCATCATCCTGGCCGTACCGTTCTCAGCCGTGGGAGCCGTCTGGTTCCTGCACTTCCTCGGCTACAACATGAGCATCGGTGTGTGGGTTGGATTGATCGCGCTGCTAGGCGTCGATGCCGAACCCGGCGTCTTCATGATGCTGTATCTGGATCTTGCTCACGACCAGGCGAAGGCGGAAGGCAAGCTCAGAAGTCTTGGGGATCTCCAGGCGGCGATCATGCATGGCGCGGTAAAGCGAATCCGGCCGAAGTTTATGACGGTGGCGACGATGTTCTTGGGCTTGGTGCCGATCATGTGGTCGGTGGGAACGGGGGCGGATGTGATGAAGCGCATCGCCGCCCCAATGATCGGCGGAATCTTCACGTCGTTCCTCCTGGAACTAGTGGTCTACCCGGCAATCTATGAGGTGTGGAAATGGAATTTCGAACTGAAAAGAGAATTGGCGCACTCGTAATCGGTATTGCGCTGATGTCCGGTGCGACCTTCGCGCAGCAGCTCCAATATCAAGTCTGGCGCGGCAAATCGCGCGTCCTGAACCTACCGCCGCGCATAAAGAAGGTCGGCAACATGGGCACGCTGAGCGTCTCGGATTCTGGTATCGCGTTCGAAGAGACCGGAAAGCACGGAAAGAAGCCCAAGCATCCGCAGGTCTGGCGTTGGGATTATCAGGATATCCAGCAGCTGAAGATCTCGCCCAAGTCGCTTACCGTCCTTACCTACAAGGACAACGCCTGGAAATTCGGCGCGGACCGCCAATACGACTTCGACTTGGTCTCCGAGGGGACCTTTACGGATGCGTACGAGCTCTTAAAGAACCGCCTCGATCAGCGGCTCGTGGCGGAAATGCCTGACAAGGTTCTCCAGCCTGTTTGCGAGATTCCGGTAAAGCATCTGCTTCGGTTTGGCGGTGACGAAGGTGTGCTCCAGGTGGGGAACGACTCAATCGTCTACAAGTCTCAGAAGCCGGGGGAGTCCCGTACCTGGCGCTTCGAGGATATCGAGAACATCAGTAGCTCGGGTCCGTTCCAATTGACGGTCACTACGTTCGAGCGCGCCAAGACGCATTACGGCGACCTCAAGGGCTTCAACTTTGAGTTGAAGCAGCGGCTGGACGGCGACCGGTATAACGATCTCTGGCTGCGGCTGAACCAGTCCAAAGGGCTGAAGATCCTCACTTCGTACCGCACCGGCGGCACGGACCCGGAGAAGTAACGAAGGGAGGGCGAGGCGCTGCCTCATTTGCGGCAGGACCTGTCGGTTGCTGGATGCAGTCCGCCAGCAAGGGCGTCCCGCCAGGTCGCCCACCGAATGCAAGTTGTTGGATTTGAGCGGCTTCCGAATCGGCAGGGGCGATGCACAACGGAGGGTGACCCGCTCGTCGGCGCGAGTCTGAGATCAGGCACCAAAACATCAAGGAAGAACAGAACATGAAAAAGACGATTTCCCTTCTATTCGCTGCAGCTTTATTAGCGGCAGCGACGGGCCAGCAAACCTTTACCGGTGTGATTACCGACTCGATGTGCGGACAGGACCACGCAATGATGAAGGTTACGCCCAATTCGAAGTGCGTTCAGGAGTGCGTGAGACACGGCAGCAAGTACGCGCTGTTCAACGGCAAGACGGCCTACGTGCTCAGCGATCAGAAGGCGCCGGAACAGTTCGCCGGCCAAAAGGTCAAAATCACGGGCACGCTTTACGAGAAGACCAAGATCCTCAAGGTGGACTCGATAACGAGTGATGGCGAGGCATCTTCAGTGGATTCTGCCCAAGCGGGACATCAGCACTGAGCGGGTGGATCGACTCAAACTGGACCCCGCGGCTTTCCTCGCTGGAACGGGCATAGCGGGTCAGCTCGGGCAGCCGTAGAATTGAAGAGGAGACGGTGCATGACAGCCAAACGCTGGTTGGCCATATTCGCGGTGGTCCTCGTTGCCGCCGGCCTCGGATATGCCGGGCTTCGGGTCTACCGCGCCTCGCAGCCTGAGCAATGTTACGCCTGCCTGCGAGCGATTCACGCACATTCACGCACGGTCGCGATCGTGAATGGGAAGCCGAGGACGTTCTGCTGTCCGGCATGTGCCCTCTCCGAACACGAGCAGGAAGGCAAGCCCATCCGCGTTACAGAGCTGACCTCATACCTCACCGGTGAGAAGCTCACGCCCGACGAGGCTTTCATCGTGAAGGGAAGCGATGTGAACATGTGTGCGCACGCGCGCGAACTGGTGGACGAGGAGAAGCGGCCGGCGGATCTCCACTACGACCGATGTTCACCCAGCATGCTCGCGTTTAAGCAAAAAAGCGCAGCGATGGAGTTCGCGCGCCAGCACGGTGGACAGGTCTCACCGTTTAGTGAGATCGCGTCCGCCTACGCTCATTAAAGCAGTCAATCCCCTTCGGCCTCGCCTGCGTCATCGGTCTCCTTCCGGAGCCCGAATTTCTCCATCCGATAGATCAAGGTCTTGCGGCTTATATCCAAGTACTGGGCTGCGTGCGTCTGGTTCCCATTACACTTTTCCAAAGCCCGGACGATCAATTCCTTCTCCACTGCTTCGAGACTGATCCCGTGGGGCGGCAGGTCGAGGTGCAAAGCCTCAACCGCCTGACGCTCGCGCCGAAGGAAATCGGGGAGATCGTTCAATGTGATCTCCTCCCCACGAGCCAGCACAACGATACGCTCGATAATATTTTCCAGTTCTCGCACGTTGCCTGGCCACGTATATCCGCTGAAGTATTGAAGCAGACGTGGTGGTAACACCAAGTCGGGCCGCCCCTGCTCGTGTTTCGCCTTCACGAAGAAATGTTGCACCAGCTCAGGGACATCATCCGCACGGTCGCGCAAGGGCGGCAATTCCAACGGGATTACGGCCAGCCGGTAGTAGAGATCCTCGCGGAATACACCATCCTCGATCATGGCCTGCAGATTCCGGTGGGTAGCGGCTATGATCCGTACATCGATTTTCGTCACGCCGACGACACCGAGCTTCTCGACTTCACCCTGCTGGATCAACCGCAACAATTTTACTTGGAGCTCCAGCGGGAGCTCGCCGATTTCATCGAGGAACAGTGTGCCCCCATCCGCTAGCTCCACCTTCCCACGCTTATTCGCCAGCGCACCGGTGAACGAACCCTTGACATGCCCGAATAGCTCCGATTCGAGGAGGTCCTTGGGAATTGCGCCGCAGTTGATAGTGACGAAGGGCCGATCTTTTCGTCGGCTGTTGAAGTGAATGGCCTTGGCCAATAGCTCTTTGCCGGTACCCGTTTCGCCGCGGATCAGCACTGTAGAGGTCGCCTGAGCTGCGCGGGAAGCCATATCCAAGACGTAGAGCAGAGACTTCGAGCGCCCGAGAATGTTTTCAAAACCGTATTTTTGATCGAGGCTGCTGCGGAGCAGTCGCACCTCTTCCTGCAGGCCGAGATGCTCCAGTCCGCGATTGACGATCAGGCGCAGCTCGTCGATGTTCACGGGTTTCGTGATGTAGTCGTAAGCGCCGGCCTTCATGGCCTCGACCGCATTTTCGACGGTTCCGAAGGCAGTGACCATGATGACGATGATTTCGGGGAAGTCTGTGCGTATCTTCCGCAGCAGCTCCAACCCGGACATGCCCGGCATCTTGAGATCGGTGATCACGAGGTCGGGAGGAGCCTGCCGCATGCTCTGTAGGGCATCGCTTGCCTCGGCCGCGGCGCTTACGTCATAACCGCTCTGCTGAAGCTGTGCTTGTGTCACCCAACGAAGGCTCTCATCGTCGTCGACTACCAGAATCCGCTTCCTGGTCAATTCTTTCTCCTCTGGTGTTGCGGGATCACTATCGAAAATGTCATGCCACGATCCGGATTGCGCTCGACGTTTACGGTGCCTCCGTGTTGGGTCACAATCTGGTGTACGACCGACAGCCCAAGGCCCGTGCCGCCTTCTTTTGTGGTGAAGAATGGGTCGAAAAGTTTGTCGAGGTTCTCGTCACCTATTGCAACGCCCTGATCGCGCACGGAGATGATCACCGACGAGTCCGAGGAGCGAGCGGCCAGGACCACTTCGCCTGGCCCGTTCATCGCCTGCACCGCGTTGATCGCGAGATTGAGGATGACCTGTTTCATTTGCTCCGGGTCGCATTCGAACGGGGGCACCGACAGCGGGACATCCTTTCGAAAAGTGATTCCCTTCTGCTGTGCGGAGTGGCCGGCCAAGTTGGTAATGGCATCGATAAGCCGGCTCGGTTCTACAGGGTGGAAGTCAGGCTTTCGTGGGCGCGCGAAGTCCAAGAGATTCGTCAGCAACCGGTTGAGTCGTTGGATCTCCTTATGGATGATGGCGAGGGAACCCTTTCGCATTTCATCCGGGGTCTGAGGCGACTCGATCAGGTTTGCCGCTCCGTCGATACTCGCGAGGGGATTCCGGATTTCGTGGGCGAGGCTAGCCGCCAGTTCGCCTATCGCCGACAGTCTGTCAGCCCTCTTGATCTGCTCGAAGCTGTCCTGCAGCTCTCGGTTCACGTTCGCGAGTTCTTTAGAAGTGCGCTCCAGCTCTGTTCTCTGCTTTTTCCCGAGGTCAGCCAAAACTCCAGTGACGCTACCGACCATGAAAAATACGATGATCTCCGCGTACTGGTTCATCGCGTACTCTGGCATATGGTGCCAAGCCATAACGATGTGGGGAACGTAGCAAAAAGCAGATGCTGCGGACGCGAGCAGGCCACCACGCCAGCCGAAATAAATCGCGGCATAGATGATCGGCAGGTAATACAGCCTCTGAAATAGTTCGTGCCAGAGAATGAGCGACGGTGATTGTAGTGGACCCCGTTTTTTGGACAGAAAAACGTCCCTTTCTTAGATGGTGGGCGGCATTGAGAATAAAGGAGAGTCAATGCCCAAAACCCGCAAGAGTCACCCGCCCAGCCTGAAGGCCAAGGTGGCCGTTGAGGCCATCAAGGCGCACAAGACGGCAGCACAGATCGCGCAGATGTTCGGCGTTCACCCAACCCAGGTCGGGGGCTGGAAGAAACAAGCGCTGGCCGGGTTGCCCGACATCTTCGGGAATGGCCGCGAGCAGGTGCGCCAGCAGTCCGACGCCGAAAAGGACGAGCTCTACAAGCAGATCGGCCAACTGAAAGTGGAGTTGGACTTTCTCAAAAAAAGAGCTGGCCTCATCGACTGACGACAAACGGCAATGGATCGATCCCACGCACCCACGCCTGAGCATCCAACAGCAGTGCGAACTGCTGGGAGTGCCACGCTCGACCTACTACTACCAGCCGCGGCCGGAGAGTGCCGAGAACCTGCGTCTGCTCCGCCAACTCGACCGACTCTACCTAAAGCGTCCGTTTTTCGGAAGCCGCAAAATGGCCGTCGAGTTGGAGGTGAACCGCAAGCGCATCCAACGGCTGATGCGCATCCTGGGCATCGAAGCCCACTATCCCAAACCGAACTTGAGCCGTCCTGCGCCGGGTCACCAGATCTACCCGTACCTGCTGCGCGGCGTGGAAATCCTCCGGCCCAACCACGTCTGGAGCACCGATATTACTTACATTCCGATGCGTGGCGGCTTTCTCTATCTGGTTGCGGTGATGGACTGGTTCAGCCGGTTCGTGCTCAGTTGGGAACTTTCCAATACGATGGAAACCGGTTTCTGCCTCGCAGCGTTGGAGACCGCGTTTGGTTTCGGCCAGCCCGAAATCTGGAACTCCGATCAGGGCTCGCAGTTCACCGCAGCCGACTTCCTGGCTCCGCTCCAGCAGCGCGGCATCGCCATCAGCATGGATGGACGAGGGCGTGCGCTGGACAACGTCTTCATCGAACGACTGTGGCGCTCGCTGAAATACGAACTGATTTATCCCGGCGACTTCATCAACGGCCAGGATCTGTTCACGGCACTGGAGAATTACTTCCACTTCTACAACCATCAGCGTCCGCATCAGGCGCTTGGTTATCGTACGCCGGCCGACCTGTTCCCGCACAGACTCAAAAGGAAAGGATCATCACCCTGATGGGGGACGCTGTCCCCCAAACCCCCTGGGATTTACCGCCGTTTTCTTCCGGAGTGGATGTTTTTTGCTTTGCCTGTGGCGGCACCCGCCGTACACTGGAATGGCTTGATAGGAGGATAGGGCAACGCAGGGATGCGACCCGAGCGCCGATTCAAGCCCGGAGTGGATGGCGGCCTTCGGGCCGCCTCCTCGTCAGCCCGCTCCACCATCTAAGGACGGCCAGAATTTTGTCCAAACGATGGGGTCCACCTCAGATGTCAGGTAGTGCAACCCGCTTGCGATAGCGATGCCGACTGCCACAACCATAACTCGCGCAAGTGCTTGCTTTTCTTTCACTTGTCAGCTCGGATTGATCCTTTCTGGATCATACCGCGAATACCTGCCGAAGCGGTGCGAAGGCGCGTGAACTCTTCGATTTCTCCCGCTGACGACATGGCCCAAAAGCTCGTTCACACGAAAAGAAACCGGCAGAGATGCCCCTGCCGGCAATGGAATCGATTCGTGATTCGTAGCTAAGAAGCGATCACTTTGTTTCGTTGGCCAACGCTCTATGGCCAGCGGCGACCATGCGAGCTTCTTGTGCAGCCTCTTTGAGCTTTGCGGCCATCTTCGGGCAGTGATCCTGCATTTCGCGCGAGTAGAAGCCTTGGTTCTTGCCGATCGATGGTTGAACGTGCGACGCATAGTAGGTCGCTTCCTCTTCGTGCTTCTTGGATTCCGCTTCGTATCTCGCTGCCTCGGCATCGAAATATTGCGCGATCCGCTCATGGTCCGCCGGCGTCTTGGCGTTTTCGATCAGAGTCCTGACTTCCTTCTTGCTCATCGTCTTATCCTTTGCGCCCGCCGGTACTACTAGGCCGGGCACGACCGCAAGCGCAATCGTCAGCGCGGCGAGCCGTAGGGTCCATGTACTCATCAGATGTTTCTTCACGGTCTTATCTCCTTTTGCTTTTGAATTTCTGGCGCGGCGGTCACGACGTGGTTTCCGGCCCAGTTTAGGATGTTGGTTCTTCAGATGACGCTCTATCCCTCGTTTAGAGGCTGGCGATGAGCGCCATCTGCTCGTGCGATGCAGCGAGCGCACGATTGGACTTGGCCTCGGCTCGCATCCCCTTCGCAAAGAACTCGTACCGCCCTGGCGTCGTGGGCGACATAAGGTTCTTAATCAGCGGACCATTCCTGTAATAAGCCGCCGCCTCTTCATATCCAGCAGCCTGAGCTTCCAGCCTTTCGGCCTTCGCGGTATAAAACGCAGCGAGCCTCGAGTGATCCGAGCGCGTCTCGGCGGTCGCAGCGAGCCGTTTTGCTCCCCTGTCTGTAAGCCCGCTTTCCACCTGAGTTTGAACCGCCGGTGCGCGATACGTCGGGGAGACGAGATTCTTGGGGCCAAGCTGTGAAAACGCGGGTTGAGCCGCTGAGGCGAAACCGAACAGCGCGATCGTCGCAGCTGTGGTCCATCGCGATGCCTTGGAAGTAGTCATTTGTTTTCTCCTTCGCTTTAGAGATAGGCACCGAAGGCTCCAAACTGGTAACCCGCTCTATTCCAATCACATAGGCTCAATGGACCCCCTCCAGAAGGTGTTCAGGCGGACTCTTAGCGTCCAACGCAGATCGTCAATTGCCGCAAATAAGGCAGGCTTACTTCGCCGCCGATTTCAAGGACGTTCCGCGCTACCGAAGCTTCGAAACCGCAGGCCATCGAAGCCGTCGCCATCTATTAGTTGGCGCAGTTGAGGCAACGCCTTTAATGCTGGCCCGGAGGCAATCCCCGCTAACGCTGTTTTGAATCTCTTCGGTTCGGCACCGCAAATATCGCGACCGTCCGAACTTCAAATTATTCGGCGTGACGCCGTTTGTAGACGTTGAATTGGCCTTCACATCCGTGCGCCACCTTTCGCCTGGTTCCGAGTTGGCGCTGTAGGTATAGAGGCGGCAATTGCCCTGGCGCGATGGAGCTGTGGGTGCCGCGTAACGACGCGAGTCGGACTTGAACTTTTTAAATCCACGGCACTTCAAAAAATCGTAACACCTATTTGAGATTCGTGTTACCAGCGTGCTAGGTTTAAGTCCATCGGCTGGTGCCACGAATGTGACAATCGCTGCTACAAGGGATCTTTGGATGAGCTTCCAACCTTTAGGTTTGCTTGGCGCGCTTCTTGCCGTCTGTTCGTGCAGCACCCCCACGATGGCGGCGGACGCATCCATCAGCGGACAGGTCACCGATCCCCAAGGCGCCTCTGTACCGATGCCCAAGTCCGGCTGTTTCGGCGTGCTGACAATTCTCGCAGGGAAACAAAGACCGATCGGGGCGGCCGATACTCGTTTTCGTCCCTTGACGGCGGTGAGTACCAGTTGACGGCCGAAGCTGTTGGGTTCCCCCGGATATCGAAAACCGTCGTGCTGGCACCGGCTCAGAACGCGACGGCCGATTTTCTGTTTGCCCAACTCGCAACCCAGAGCGAATCCGTTACGGTTACCGCTGACATTGCGGACGCCAGCGTGTTCCTGCCAGATCCGGGCACACGCGTCCTGGTTCGCCAAGAGACGCTCGATGCAAATCCTGGACGGCCGGGAATGCCGATTTCCATTCCGGGGATGCCCGTAGAGTCCCCGGCCGGGGGCATCAAACCACCGCAGTACTTTGTTCCCGGCGTGGCGGGCGATCATGGCGAGCCAATCGCACAGTTCTTTCAAATCGGGAGCTTCCTGTTCCCTAACAATCTGCCCGCAAATGCGCATGGTAATGGATACGCCGACCCCAACACGCTAATCCCGATCGCCATCGAAAGCGTGGCAACCGATGGTGGCGCCTTCAATGTTCGAGAAGGTAACAACTCTGTTAATTCGGCGATGATCTTTGGCCTTCGGGACCGCCTGGACCCGCTCATTCGATTGACAGCCGATTATCGCGATGCCGACCTCGTGGCCGGATGGAGGCCCAGGAATCCTGCGATCAAAGAATGGATTGGACTTGAATTCTCATTCGGCAATGGCTTCGTTAAACGCCTGGAACATCGCAAGCAGTACAAGGTGAATGCCTCGCGCGTGTTTACGCTCGGCAATCACGACCTGACGGTCTATGGCATCGGATACCACGGTTTTTCATTCCTGCCCGGTTTGATCCCGATCGATACCGCTGTTCCGAACGACACCTACGATGCGAGGCAGCGCGAGGAAGCGAGTTCCGGCATTGCTGTCGTGAATGATGTCTGGCACCTCTCGCCTCAATTGCAAATGCAGTTTTCAGGATTCTTCCGAAATTACTATCTCGACGTCAGGCCAAATTTCGGGGACGGCTGGATACGCCAGACCGAAACCCGAACCGCAAACGGGGAGAGTGCGCTCTACTCCAATCGAATCGCGCCTTCCTTTTCGATTTTAGTAGGGTTCGATCACCGGCGCGATTCGCCGCACGACCTGTTTCTTTATAAATTTGATGAACAGCTTCAGGTCTTTCAGCCGGCTACAGGAAACAACCTCAACATCAACTTTCTGACTCCTTATGCATCGATTGACGGTGCCCTAACGCGCTACTTCCACTACAACGTTGGGACTCGATATGACGAAGTCTTGTTCGATAACCGTGATCTGCTGCTGCCCGAGCGCTCGTTCACGGCCCGGCAGGGCGTAAACTCTCCGAAGGGTACGCTCTCCTTTCTGCCGCCGGAATCGACCTGGCTGCCATCAGTTTCATTGAGCTACGGGCAGGCGTTTCACATCAACGATCCTCGGATAGGAACCACAGGAATCAGCGAGCACACGGTCATCAGCAAAGCCCGCGCATACCAACTGGTTGTCCGCAAGAGCATCGCGAAGACCGATTTCAGAGTCACCTTGGCGCATGTAACCACGGCCCAGCAGCTCGCACGCATCAATAATGATACGGGTCTGCAGGAAGACGAAGGACCAGGCCTGGTGAAGTCAATGGTGGTGTCGGCTCGACGCTATTTCACGTTCGGTTCGGTTCAGGCTTCCTTTGCGCGGGCAGATGCCCGCGACCGGCTCACAGGTGAGCCCACGCCGGAGGCTCCCAGGTTGATCTGGGACGTGCTCGCGACAGCGGATCGGCTCCCATTTCATTTGCAGGCGCGTGGCGAATATGGACATGTCGGGCGAAAGCCCCTTGGCGACGGGTTCATAGCAGTTCCGGTGCGCGAGTTTCGCGGCTCGATCATCCGGCCATTCGAAGCTGCGGGTATTGATGTGGGGGTGAACTTTTTCATCGCCAGCGGCTATGGAGGTCAGACACTGGAGACTCTCGCTCTGCCCGGTGAAGGAGAGCCTTTCGAGCGAATCACGGGTTTCCCGCTGAGATCTTATATCACTGCTTCGCTCACGTATCGCTTCCGACACCACCATTGACCTCTTCTGCTGGCGGCAACTCCGGCTGAGTACGCAACATTGCGTCGCCTCCGAATTTCTCCTTGGCGGATTCAGCGACCTTGAATCTGAATAAGCCTTCGGTAACGATGGCTATCCGTCAACAACGGGCCGTGTCGGAAGGGGCCCGGGCTCTTGACATGCCCCTTACTCCGAACATGCTCGGGTTTAGTGTTTCGCCGCTTTTTTGGCTGAAATCGCCGTTCCAATCTCGACCGTATGAGCGACCAACTTCTCGTTTACCTCCATCGCGTGGATCACGATTTTGTCTCCCACCTTGATATCCGTTTTCTGGATGGGCTGCTTGGCGCGCTCGTAAGTGGTCATCTTAGCGTCGAACGCCACTTCAACGGTTTTGCCGGCAGTTGTCTTAACCGTCACGGAGCTGTCCGAAATCTTGGTCACTATGCCGGTCACGTGCTGCTCGCCGCCGTGGGCGCGAGCGATTGTGGGCAGGAGCGCAAGCGCCAGAATCGCGAGAAGCGCGACCTGGACCTTGAGCTTAGTGATGTTCATGCTGCTTCTGTTCATGCGATTGTTCTCCATTCTTTGTGTGTTCGTTTGCCTGACTTCCATACAAAAACTCTCTTTCTTCTTGTTCTTCTTTCAGTTCGTCCGGACTCTTCGGGTTCAACTCCTTCATTTCCCGCTCCTCGTCAGCGGTAAGCTTTGGCAGGTGCCGAATGAAGCAGACCAGCTTCCAGGAATCCTGCTCTTCATGGCTTGACCCACTACCCCAGGAAGGCATCCCGGTCAAGCGAATGCCGTTTTGGATGATGTAGAAAAGCTCTCCGTCGGATAGGTTCTGTGTGTCTGCCAGGCGCATGTCAGGAGCAGGGGGGTACATGTGTTTTCCCATCTCGGTATCGCCGCCGCCATTATTCGCATGACACGCAGCGCAATGATCCGCCCAATGAGCGCGTGCGTCCGCGAGGACTTCCGGACTTGATTGAACCGGGTTCGACCGGGTCCTGGCATCCGCCGGAAGTGCCATTGATCGCGCGCGGCGCGCTATCCAGCGCTCGAATACGGTCGGCTGTTCACGGGTACTGAAACCGTGCGCCTGGGTGATGCCGAGAAGCGCAGCGGCGATGCCGACGATCAACAGCGAAACAGCACCGAGAAAAAACCATTTGACTTTAGACATAGGATTTTCCCCTCATTGGATCGATCCGCCCGCGCTGCCCGGTAGATTGATGTTGGTTGCCGGTGTTCCGCTCGATCGCGGTGATTCCAAGGCCCCGGAAAGCGTGAAATTCTGGAGCGCTATCGTGTTTTGCCAGAGGTCTTTGAGAATACGGATGTAGGCGACCTGCAGCTGGAAGAGCGTCCGTTGCGAGACGATGACCTGTGGGTACGCTGCGCCCATCTGCTGGTACTTGGCCAGATACAACTGGTATGCGCGCATGGCGCGAGGAAGCATTTCGTTCTTGTAGCGGGCTGCCTGTTGCTCATCCGTCAATATCGCCTGCACAAGCGGCTCGGCTGACTGGCGCAGCGACAATTGAATGCGGGAGACCTCGGCCTGGCTGCGCTCGACTTCCGCTTTTGCCGCCTCAACATTGCCCTGATTGCGATTGAAAAGCGGGATCGCAACCCCAACCGTAGCGAAACCCTGCAAGCCCACAGCCCTACCGCTAGCTTGGTGGATCGGCTCGAAGTTCTGCTGAAGGCCGCCCTGAAATTGAAGATCGGGTACAGCTTCGCGACGTGCGCTCTTCAAGTCAGCTTCAGCCCGAAGGATTTCCTGCTGTGCGCGCTTCACCGACGGACTGTCGCGTACGAGTTGTACCAGGACGTCGTCTGCAATGGGCGGTGGCGCGTCGAGTTCGCCTGCGAGCGGCGCCAGTTGCAGATCAGGCGTCCCCGCCAGAGCGGCGAGATTTCGGAACTCCCGGATATACGAGCGCTGCGCGGCGATGTAATCCACCTGCGCCTGCTCTGCCTCGACCTCAGCCTGAAGGACATCAGGGGCGTCCGCCTGGCCGACATTTGCCAGTTGACGGGCCGTTTGAACGGCGTCCAGGGCGATCGATAAAAGTTGCTGTCGGAGCTTGACCGTTTGCTGCGCGGCCAGCGCCGAGTAAAAACTCTGGCCGATCTCACCGAAAGTCCGGTAGCGCTGCTCGGTCGCGCCTAGTTCGTCAGAACGGCGCTGCTGCTCGTAGACATCACGTCGCAGCCGGAGCTTCCCTCCTAGAGGAATCGTCTGCTGAACGAACGCGCCTTGCTCGCCGCCGCGATATTCTCCGCCACGGATTTGTTCGCCTTGATAGCCGAAGCTGGGATTAGGGTATACTCCCGCCTGCCGCGCCTGCCCGGCAGACCGACGTTGAATTGCGCTAGCCTGCTTCAGCGTGGGGTTATTTGCCAAGGCGAGATCCTCGAGGTGCTTGCGGTCCAGCGCCGGCCGCGAGAAGGCTTCTTGCAAAAGATCGGGAGAAGCGCCAGCCGGGTTCCTCGCGGGTTGTGCCTGTCGCGATGGCGCGTTTGGCTGAGGAACCACGGCCACGTCATACAGGGTGAAGTCGCCATCGTAGACCTTCGCGGTAATCCGATCTCCGGGCTTGAGGCGGGCGAGAATATCCTCGTTACTGATCTTAAAAGCCATCGTCATCGCGCCCATCCAGCCCTCAATGGGCTCGGTATTCACTGTGAGGCGCTTGGCCCCGATATCAACCTGCTGGACCGTGCCGCGAAATTGGTATTCCTTCTTGCCCGTTGGTTGGGCATGCGCTGGCAAGAGGGCCAACAACAAAAACATCGCAACCGCGGAGAAGTCTGCGCCCGACCGCCAGCGGCATGTATTTGTCATTTTTGGCCCCCGTTGGCTTTGAGGTTCATGATCCTTCGATATTGATCGTTTGGAAGCACCCGAACGAAGGTCATCATTCCCTGCATGAAGCCGCTCCAGCCCGGCTTCAGGCCCTCGTTCTCCGGCTTCTTCACCATTTGGTCCATGGCCATCATTGGACCTTCCATATAGGCGTCCTGGGGGAAGCCGGGTACGCTGTTCGCATTCGGACTGACATCCGCGCCCATGTTCATGGCGCCGTGATCCATCCCCGCCATGTTGTGTTGCATGCCAGGCATCGATTCCATGGCTTTTTGAGGCGACAATGGTGTGTTTGAGACTGGTTGATCGTTCGTCGATCCTACGCCAAGGCCACGGCCTAGGCTCGGACCGTAGTCGTCCCCGTTCGGGACGCCGGGCGTGCCTTTCAACATTCCCATACCCTCTTCCATGCCGACGCCGGCGGGCATGCCTTTGCCAACACGAGTCATAGGTCCGACATTCGACGACATCTGGTTCATCATGTGGTGCGGAAGATGGCAGTGCAGCATCCAATCGCCGGGATTGTTGGCAACGAACTCGAAGTCGCGCGCTTGCGCCACGCCGACTAGCGCTGTGTTCCCCGGACACCAGGCGGTCTGGGGAATCGGTCCGCCCTCGGTGCCCGTGACAAAGAAGGTATGGCCGTGCAGGTGGATCGGATGGTGATCCATTCCGAGGTTTATCAGTCGCACGCGAACACGGTCGCCCAACCGCACGATCAGCGGCGTAGTCGCCGGACCCGCCTTTCCGTTCAACGTGAGCCAGTTGAATTCCATGTTCATCGAATTCGGGACCGAGTTGTTCGGCAGAACTGCGTACTCCTGCAACATAATCACGAAGTCCTGATCAACGCGCGGAACGCGGACGGTCTTCGGGTGCATGATGAATGCCCCGAGCATGCCCATCATTTCCTGCATGGCCATGTGAGGATGGTAAAAATATGTGCCCTCTTGATGCAGCGTAAATTCATAAACAAATCGGCCGCCCGGCTTCACAGGGTCCTGGCTCACGCCCGGAGCGCCATCCATATCGTTCGGGATTTCGAAGCCGTGCCAGTGCATCGCCGTCGGCTCGGGCAGGTGATTGTCGAAAATAATCCTGACCCGATCGCCCTGATTGACTTGGATCGTCGGGCCGGGAGCGCTACCGTTATATCCCCAAAGATCGATGACCCTGCCGGGGACTATTTCTTGTTTCACAGGTTCCGCGATGAGATTGAAGACCTTGACCCCGTTGTCAAGAGAGTAGGGCAGGTCCTTTATATCCGGCGTCTGCACCGCGACGGGCTCGCCGGGCCGCGACGTTACCGGGGCGGTTTCGACCGTGCGCACCTGTTGGGCAGATCCGATTTGAGCCGCAGCAGCAGCGCCTGCTCCAACACTGAATATATTCTTGAAAAAATTCCTTCGAGCATTCATATTTCTTGCCTTTACTGGGTAATCAAAATAGATCTGCGATGGCGGGCTGCGTCTAATCCCATTCGACAAGACACGTCAAGCCCTACGCGCGGACGGAGCAGTTGTAAGAGTTAAGAAAAAGGCTAGATTCGAAGAATGGTGAAGGAGGGGTGTTCAACTAGCGGTGGCGGCGAGCCGGAAAACAGATGCAGCGGCGACAAAGCCGCCGCGGAGGCCAATGCATGCGAAGCCGATGGAAGATCGCATACGATCGGCGTGCCCTCAGGAGCGGCCTTTAAGCTTGCCCCACTTTCAGGGGCTACGAAACTAGCATGCTCATGAGGGCAGAAGCCGTCTTTCGGCGGCACATTGTGGTGTGGCGCATTGTGGTGATGGCAACTGCCGGATGATGTCGATTGAGGGACAGAACATTCCGCGGTCGCACAATTCCCGTAGCACTGCGCGTTCAAAATCAACGCGGCAGCAACGAGGAGGGCGAAAATTCGCGGGAATCGGGAAAGCACGCTATTCTCAACTTATCACAGAGACTGGCCGCCGATGTGTGAGTGTCCCAGTCCGCCCTTACGAACTCTCGCTAATGGCCTCCGTGCATGCCACCGTGTGGCAGAAGGAACCGGAACACCACACAATCACAACGATTGCGGCCAGGAGGATCTTAAGTCCGAATGGCAGCCTGCCGGCGTTCGCCTCGCTGAAGCGAATTCTGCCCCACGGTTTCAAAACCGACAGCGTCGTGATCACGAGCAACACGAACAATCCTAAACCAGCATCGCCCACGAGTTGCCGGCCCAGTCGGCCGACATCGACAGATGCTCCGGGGGCGGTCGCTGACACCCGCCGCTCCGCCTCCGACACAGCCGTGAACTGGTGCAGCAGCAAGAGGAACGTCGGAAAGATGGTGAACGCGAATTTCACTAGGAGCCAATAGTGTCGGAACAAACCCCATTCGGTACCCAGCGACTGGAGAATTCCAGATAGCAGCGCAACGAGGCTAAACGGGACGATGATAAACCAGCCGATCAAGGTTCATCGTGAGGTAGGCGGCGCGAACTAGTTCAGGGTTATGGCTGGTCACGCCGGCGATGCTGAGCGCTAGAAAACCGGCGACAGCTCCGACCCAGCCAACCGAGAACGTGATGTGCACCGTGAGTGCCCACTTGCGGAAGGTGGGAGGCATCGTGGAGCGGCTCATTTAATATCGCCCTTCTCACCTGACAGCTTGTGCCCTCGCAGCAGGGCCGCATGACGGTAGACAAGGTCCGTGCTCCCAGTGAGGAACTCGGCGATGGCCGAAAGCTGGCGGTCATCGAAATTCTCCAATAGAGCCGCTACGTCTCCGCGCAGGGGGTCTATCACGTCCTGAATATGGGCCCGCTTCAATGCAAGGCGGAGCACCTGTTTGCGCCCGTCATGCGGATCGGGTTCGCGCCGCAGATATCCAGCACGCTCCAGCCGCGCGACAACACCAGTGATCGCGCCGCTAGTCAGCCCCGTGATCGCGGCCAAATCGCTGCCGGCCATTGGACCACGCTCCCGAAGCAAGTCGAGGCATTTGTGATCGGTTGGGCCTAGCCCCAGGCGCTCCGCCACCGCGTGGTGAAACAAGACCACTGCAGTGCTGTGTCGCCGCATCAGCCGCATCACGATCTCCTCGATCACCTCCTGGTGTTTTTCGTGGGCAGGCTGTGTCGTCTTCGCGGCCATAACGCTTACGATATCGCTTAGAATCTAAGCTATGTCGTAAACCTATATCTTGTCAAGGCTTTTCCCAGCCCGTTCAAATCACTCTGCTAAGCCGGGACGGCGGTTGAAGGCTGCTGCCGTCCCATAGCCCCTTGACCTGCTATCTGCCAGCAGGCGCGATCTTGCTCAATGTGATCGCCTTGCCATCGGCGCTTACCGTTCCGGTCGCCTTAACCGTGGTGCCGGCGTTCTTCTCCAACCCGGCGAAGCTCTGGTTTTCGATCTGATAAACCTTATCGCCGCTCGTCAATACGTACTTCTGGCCGGACTTCACACACGCGATCGTGCAATCGTGGTCGCTCATTTTATTGGCACCCTTTTGCATCATCGCGTGATTCATCTTGCACATGCTGTCCGTGATCACCCCGGTCACGGTCTGGTCGGCGGCGAAGGCGGTAGTAGCAAACGCAAACATAGTCACGAAAATCAGTCTCTTCATTTTTCATCTCCTCTTTGGGTTCGTTGGATTACTTTACTCATCAACATCAACTTCTCCCGCACGTCGCAGGGTGCCTCGTCGCAGTGCGCGGGTTTTCATCATCACGAAAAACACAGGCACCAAAATCAATACGTGAATCGTGGACGTGATCATGCCGCCCACAATCGGCGCCGCAATCGGTTTCATCACGTCGGAACCCACACCTGATTCCCCCAGGATCGGAATAAGGCTGGCCAGGACCGCCGCGACCGTCATCAACTTTGGCCGCAAGCGGTGAACGGCGCCTTCGATTGCTGCCTCTCTGATATCGCCTGGTCCGAGCGTTTGGCCCGAATTAAGCCTACGGTCGAGCGCCTCATGCAGATAAACGACCATGACCACGCCAGTTTCTACCGCGATACCAAATAGAGCGATGTACCCCACCCATACGGCAACGCTGAAGTTGTAGCCGAGAAACCACTGCAACAGCAGGCCGCCCGTCATCGCATACACTGTCGGGAAGATCAACACCAGCGCTTCGGCAAGTGAATTGAAGACCATATAGAGCAGGAGGAAGATGACGAAAAACACGATTGGAACGATAATCTTGAGACGCTCCTTCGCGCGCAGCTCGAATTCGTATTCACCGGACCACTTGAACGTATAGCCCGCCGGCAACGTGAGCTTCTCCTTCAGGAGCTTGTTCGCTTTATCGACGAATCCGCCGTAATCACGAGTGTTGAGGTCGAGATACACATATCCGGTGAGCGCGGCATCTTCATCCCGGATCATCGTTGGTCCTTTGGAGAAGGAGACCTTAGCGAGCTCGCCCAAGGGCACCTGAGCGTTTGAGGGCATCGCAATCACCACTCGTCTGAGCTTGTCCAAATCGTCCCGAAAATCGGGAGCGTAACGGATATTGATCGGGTAGCGTTCACGGCCCTCGACGTTCTCGGCGATATTGTCTCCGCCGATACTAGAGGTGATCGCGCGTTGCACATCGCCGACCGTCAGGCCGTAGCGTGCAGCTTCAGGCCGGTTCACTTCCACGTTCACGTAGAATCCTTGGGCGACGCGCTCCGCGAACGCGGATCTCATCTCTGGAAGGCCACCGAGGATCTGCTGAATCTTTTCTCCAAGCTGCTGGATGCCTTCGAGATTGGGTCCCTGAATCTTTAGTCCCACCGGTGTTTTGATTCCTGTCAACTCCATATCGAGACGATTCTCGATCGGCATGGTCCATGTATTCGAAAGACCGGGTATCTGGAGTTTGGCGTCCATTTCCGACACGAGCTTCTCGTATGTCATACCTGCTCGCCATTGCTCTCGTGGCTTGAGCGTCACTGTCGTGTCATACATATCGAGCGGCGCATTATCCGTTGCACTTTCAGAACGTCCTATCGATCCGAACACCGTCGCGACCTCCGGGAACGATCGCAGAACACGATCCTGCTCCTGCATGAGCTGCGTCGCCTGGCCGATTGAAATGCCTGGAAGCGCCGTCGGCATATAGAGAGCCGCTCCCTCGAATAACGGCGGCATGAATTGGCTGCCGAGTTTGAGCGCGAGCGGGAACGTCACCGCCAGAAAGATCAGATTCAATAGCAATGTGGTCTTCGGGAAGCGCAGACAGAGCTTCAGTATCGGGAGGTAGACAGCTTGGGTGACGCGTGAAACCGGATTGCGCGATTCGGGCCGGAGCCGCCCACGAATGAACATCAGCATCAATGGCGGCACTAGCGTGATGGCCAGCAACGAGGAAAAGCCCACGGCTAGGGTCTTGGTCCACGCCAACGGGCGGAACATGCGACCCTCCTGCGCTTCGAGCATGAAAACCGGCAGAAAGGAGACTACGATGATCAGCAACGAAAAGAACAGAGCCGGGCCGACTTGCTTAGCGGCATCGAGGAGGATCTTCCTCCGCTCCCGACGGGTTAATTCTCGCGGCTCGGTTTCCGCCAGGTGTTGAGCTTCCGAGAGTTGCCGATATCCGTTTTCCACCATAACGATTGCCGCATCGACCAACACGCCGATCGCCAGCGCCAAACCGCCGAGCGACATAATGTTGGAACTCACCCGGAGGTAGTACATCGGGATGAACGAAGCAACGACCGCAATCGGTAAAGCGAGAATCGGGATCAATGCGGAACGGAAGTGAAACAGGAAAACGATAATGACGAGGCTGACGATCACAGCCTCTTCGATCAGATCGCGTTGCAGCGTGTCGATCGATGACCGAATCAGGCCGGAGCGGTCGTAGCCAGATACGATTTCGACTCCCGGCGGCAATGAGCCGGAGATCTCGGTCAGCTTCTGCTTGACACCCGAGATCACGTTCAGGGCATTCAGACCGTAGCGCATCACGACAATGCCGCCAACGGTCTCGCCTTCACCGTTCCATTCGGCTACTCCACGGCGAATATCAGGACCGAACGATACGCTCCCCAAATCCTTCACCAGAACCGGTGTGCCATTCTTACTCGCAACAGGCACTGTTTCGAGATCAGATAACGAACGGAGATAACCGAGCCCCCGGACCATGTATTCGGCGCCGCCGAACTCGAGCAGCCTTCCGCCGACTTCATTGGTGCTGTCACGAACCCGATCGATCACTGTCGAAAGCGGAATGTTATAGGCACGGAGCTTGTCGGGGTCGAGGCGCACCTGGTACTGGCGAACGAAGCCGCCGATGCTTGCAACCTCCGCAACTCCCGGCACCGTATCGATCTGATAACGGAGATACCAATCTTGTAAAGTGCGCAGATCGGCGAGGCTGTAGCGGTGGTTGTGATCGACAACCAGATATTCGTAGACCCACCCGGCACCCGTCGCATCGGGGCCGATGGTCGGGTGCACATTCGTAGGCAGGCGGCCCTGAATCTGCTGCAAATATTCCAGCACGCGGGAGCGCGCCCAATACAGATCGGTTCCGTCCTCGAATACTACGAACACATATGAATCACCGAACATGGTTTGAGCCCGGACCGCTTTCACGCTGGGTGCTGCAAGCAGCGCGGTCACAATCGGGTATGTCACCTGATCCTCGATGATGTTTGGCGGCTCGCCATTCCAACCGGTGTGAATGATGACCTGGACGTCGGAGATATCCGGCAATGCATCGAGCGGGATGCGCCGCATCGTCCAGATTCCTGCGAGCACAAGAAATAGTGTTCCGGTGAAAACCAGAAAACGGTTTCGGGCGCACCAGTCGATCCACCGGCCGATCATTGCATCCCTCCTTCAGCGTCCACAGAGAGCTGCTTCTGGGCGAGGGTCTGACCGTTCTTCGTGGCCAGCACAGTGACCTGCCAGGTTCCTCCCATTTGCACCTGGCCGGGGCCTTCGTAAATACCCCCACCCTTCTCGCTAAGAGTCGTCACATTGCGCATTGCGGCCATTCCCATCGCCGGCATCGCCGCCATGAAGAATGTGACCGTGACTTGCGCGCCGGTGATGGGCTTCCCGTCCGGTCCTGTGAGCTTCACACGAAATGTGTTGTTGCCCTTCTTCGGCGTCGGCGGATTCGAAGAGTAATCGATGGACACTTGCCCCTGGGGAGCATTCATTGCCGAAGCCGCGCCGACGCCGGGCGGCGGTGGGGCAAACGAGCCCATCGCTGCCTGAAGTTGACTTTCGGAATCGATGAGGAAATTCGCCGAAGTCACAATCCGCTCTCCGGCTTTGAGTCCTTTCATCACAACCACGTCGTCGGCCGCGCGAGCGCCGATGTCGATCTCACGTGGCTCAAAATATCCGCCGCCGCGATCCACGAACGCGATCTGGCGCGTGCCGGATTGAAAGACTCCGGAAGCAGGAATCGTCAACTGCCGTCCCAATGCGACGCCGAGCTTCACATTCACGAACATTCCCAGCGAAAGCTTCGATTCTGAATTACGGATTTCGAGGCGCACTTTCGTCGTGCGCGTTGTCTGGTCGAGTTGGGGCCAGATGAAGCTAACCCGCCCAGGAAAGATGCGCCCAGGGTAGGAGTCCACGGTAATCTCCGCAGAGTCCCCTACTTTGATACGACCGAGGTCGTTCTGAAAGACCTGCGCGTATACCCAAACGGTTGACAAATCCGCGACCGAGTACAATTTCGTGCCCGGCTGCACATACATATTCGGGAGCGCCATTCTTTCCGTGATAAGCCCTGACGCTGGCGAATCGACTTCAAGCTCACGCTTTACGTTTCCGGTGTGCTCCAGTTCTTCGATCTCGCGATCTGGGATCATCCATTGCTTCAGGCGCTCCGTTGCAGACGACAACAGGTTGCTGGCGCCCGACGCGACGCCGGGGACGGTGCTTTGCGCGAGGAATTCACGATTCTGCTTGGCCAACAGATATTCGTTTTCAGTGGCGACGAGTTCCGGGCTGTAGATCGTCAATAGAGGTTGTCCTTTGCGCACTCGCTGGAAGGTCGCGTCCACGAAAACTTTTTGAATCCATCCAGCGAAACGAACCTGCACCTCGGAGAGCCGTGTTTCATCGGCTTCAACATTGCCCGTCGTCCGGATTTCATCATGGACCACCTTGTATTCCACAGGACCTGTTTTGACACCGATGCTCTGCATTCGCTGTGGCGACAGCGTAATGGGTACGAGGTTCGGTTCTGCGCCGCTCGCTCCAGACAAGGCCGGTTGCGGTGAAGGCATTTCGCTGGTCGGAGAAGAACCAGTTTTCGGCTGCGCCCGGTTCGGTACATAAGACGCCATTCGCGCCCTCAGAGCATCGGGATTCAGCCAGAGGAACACGAGAGCTCCGGCCAGAAGAATCGTGAGTCCCAGCATCACGAAGAAAGCGGTTCGATAGCGTTGCATATGTTCCTAGTTGAGCGGGACGCCCGTGACCTGCTCGATCCGGGCCAGAGCCGTTTCGTGCTCCATCAGCGTCTTCCAGTACTCGCCGTCAAAATTGAGGACGTCGAGAAACGTGGAAAACAAACTCTCGAAGTCGAGGCTCCCGGTTTGGTACGACGCGAGCCCTGACTGGTACGTCGCCAGGGCCTGTGGGATCAAACCTTCGCGATAAATCTTAAGCATCTGCGACGCCGTCCCTGCAGCGATGTATTGGTTGCGAACGTCGAAATAAGCGGTCTGGACCTGGCTCTCGTATTCACGCCGGGAGCGATTGAGTTCTTCAATCGCCTGCGTCATTTCCGGATTCAGCTTCCGCCGTCTATAAATCGGGAGTCGCGCACTGAACGTGAGCATGTAATAGGAAGGAAAGCTTGGACCGGTGCGCTGCCACATGTATTGCACGCTGAAATCGGGATAGCGATCCTTTCGGGCCATCTCAACTTGCAAACTTTGCTTCTTCACCATTTCCTGTTGCGTGGCAACCTCGGGGTTTTGAGCTCGGACTTTCTCCAGCAGTTCATCGGACGTATAGCGGAGCGGGGTCTCGACGAGCGGCTCCGTCGTGATCTCCGGTGATCCCGGTGGACGATTCAACAACTTCAGCAGGAGCGCCTGCTGTGTTCCCATGAGTTCATGATGGTGTGCAACCTCGCGGAGCAGCTTCGTTTTTTCAAGTTGAGCTTTCAGCACATCCCGCTGCTTACCCTGCCCAACACGGTAGCGGGCATCGGCGATTTTCTCGATTTGATCGAGGAGCTTCCCGTTCCGGTCCAGAACCTCAAGGGTCTGCTGAATGTATGCCGTCTGAAAGTACGCCTCCTTCACCTGTTCTAGGATTGAACGTCGCACAGCATCGAGCTTGTCCCTGCTGATCGCGGCGTCCTGCTGTGCAGCTTCGCCTTTGAGCTTCAGCTTTCCCGGATACGGAAAATCCTGCGAGACGCCAAGTCCGATATAGGCGAACTCGCTATTCCTGTATCCGGCAAATGGCCGTGGACTACCGACGGAGAAGGACTGCACTGTGACTTGCGGATCAGGCATCGTGGAGACTTGCGAAGGAACCTGAGTCGACGCTTGCCAGCCTCGCCGGGCCGCAAGAATATCGGGATTGTTGCGCGTTGCCTCATCGAGCAAAGTCGCAAGTGATGTGGGCGGCGCATCTGCGGCCGGCAGCCTGAGGCTCACGCAGAACAGGAAGACGCTGGCGTTGAGAACTTTCATCGGCGCGCCTCCTCATGGGCTCGATGCCGCGGCTCTCCGGGCGACGCGGAGAGGTTGAGGCCAGCGGCGTACAGGCGATCCCACAGCCGTTCAAAAACAGCACGGGCGAGCGGCTGTTTCAGGTCGAAGTCGACGATCTCGCGATATCCCGTAATGCGAAATTCGTATGGCTCGGGATTCGCAATCGTTTGAATATCGACCCACCGCCAACTCCGGCTGTCGCGCCCATTCTCGGTGAGGTATTCGATACCGTCGTCCTTCAGGCGGAGAGTGCCATTGCTCCCGCCGGACCACACGCGGTGGTGCGCGGGAATCTCGACAAGGGCTCCGCTCTTTGCCATCGGCATACCGTTGCGCACTGGTTTGCCTACGCGGTCGGTGAATTGGGCTGCGATCTCGGCCGGCATCGGCTCACCCAGAGTGAAGCGAAACGGCCGCTCGCCCGGTTCATGCCAGGGCCGGTTCTGATAAGTCAACAACGTCAATTCCCGCTGGGACAGATCAAATGTGTGGATCTCGCCGTAGTTCCAGCGGTGGTTGAATTTGGCGGATCGAAATTCGACGCCGTCCCCATCGAGCAGCAGCGTTCCGGGCTCGGCTTTCTTCAAACTCCGATGCCACTTCGCCGGCGCTTGCCACTGTGTCGCCTGTGCAGAGATCGGGTTGGGTATAGCGGCGATGCCGCAAATCGTTACAACGATGAAAACGATCAAATTGCTCCTCATCAAATCCTCCACGCGCACGGGCTTCCGCGATGTGCGGGCATGTGCGCGCAACAAATTCGCTCTTTGGACGATCAAGACCGGTGTGCCAAGGCACACTACGGGCGAGGATTAAATAAGGAGAGGTCGATTAAGCGCTGTGAGATTAAGAGGAGGTGGTGCACGTCGAAGCAAATCGACGTGAATCTGGACCGCCGGTGGTGGAAGCGGTGCAGAAACAAACGGGACACCGAGGGCCAACATCGGCGTCCAATGACCGGCGGCTTTCGAAAGCAGCAAATGGTTTGCCGCGGGAACCGTATTCTTGCAGCAATCGTCCGCATTTGCGGAGGGGACGCATTTGCCCTTGAGGCAACAATCCATCGCCTCGCGGGTTCGCACATTGGCGAAGCAGTCAAATGGGCGGACCAGCAGTACGATTGCCAGCAGACTGACAACGATTTGAACGCCGCGCCTCATTTCTATCTTCAAGCCTATCACCAATTTGACGCCCGGCTCCGGCATTCGTCTCGCCGTCACGGCTATGCCAAGCTGGCACTCGCCTTGCGGCGCACTACCATAGCGCACCTGTTGTGTCGCCGCGCGGCTGGAAACGGTAACACGATCGGTTGCGGAAAGGAGTTAATGATGTTCATCGAAAATCCCACCGCGAAAACAGCCCTAATCGTCTCGCTTGTTCTCCTCCTTATACCTCTCCTCGTAGCGCTCGGGATGATGGCCTTTGGTGCCGGAATGATGGCTCAGATGGGAGCATGATGGACAGCGGGGGAATGACACTATGCAATCTCTGGAGTGTTCTAGTCGCCGCAGCCTTGGTTTTCCTGATCGTCTTGTTGGGGCGCGGTTCCGGACATCGCCCAACGAGCTAAAGGATCACGTGGGGGTAGAGATCCCGTCATACATAAACGCCATCGGCTTCTGTCCGCGCATGTACGGTCCCGGTAAAACGCCGTCGATACCATCGCAGCACGGTTTTCCATCGGCGGCACGTGTTAGCCTGACGGTCAGTCGCCGGGCGAGTATGGCGGACTAACGCCCTAAATAAGGCATGTGTAGCGACCCGAACGATTTGTCGGCGGTCTTGTCGTCAACTAAACTAAGACACCAAGTAGCCGATTGGAAACAATATGCCACTGAGGATGGCGCTGCCAAGATCGACATAGTGTCCAGCACTATGCTCAGCTCCCCATTGCATCCACGGAAGCAGATGAAGCGCCTCGAGAATATGAGCAAGCACCACGGCCATGAGAGAACCTGCCCCGACAACTTGCAGGATATAGCCAAGCCCCTTTCGCCTGGAGACGAGAATCGCTGAGCCGAGAAACAGCATACCCCACCGGAACCAGCGCGACCAACGCCTTGAGCAGCGTGGCGTTCATGCTAATCTCCCTCGCAGCCATTTTAACTTTAGAGTTCTACCACCCTTTCGAAACGGCCGTAGCGAAATGCGAGGGACGGGAGCACGAGAAGGTTCAGCGCTGTCGATGTCACGAGCCCGCCCAGAATCACAATCGCCATGGGACCTTCGATCTCCTTGCCGGGTTGTCCGCTACCAATAGCCAGCGGCAACAAACCCAGGCCAGTGACCGTCGCCGTCATCAGCACGGGGGTCAGCCGTTCGGAAGCGCCTCGAAGAGCGGCGTGCAAGCCCCACGTCTCGCCTTCCTTATGAACAAGGTGTTCGAAATGGGAGATCAGCATGATGGAATTGCGCGTCGTGATTCCAAACAGGGTCACGAATCCGACGAGCGAGCCGATCGACAAATTCCCGCCGGTCAAGAGCGCGCCGATAACGCCGCCGATCAAGGCGAACGGTAGATTCGCCAGTACCAGCAGCATGTTCTTCATGTTGTGAAATGTGATTGCGAGAAGCAAAACAATTCCGACCCCTGCCACAATCGAATACGTCAAGATCTCTTGTTGGGCCTGCTTGCGCGCTTCGGAGACACCGCCAAAGACTGTGTAGACGCCAGCAGGGAATTTGACTTTTTGACGAACCGTTCGCTCGGCCTCCTCCACGAATGAAGCCACGTCACGCCCACGAACGTTGCAGTACACCGCTTGTCGGCGCCGTGTACCTTCGTGTGCGATGCTATAGCGCCCCGTTCTTTGGTAAACATCGGCTACATCGGCGAGCTTCACTTGGGCGCCGTCAGCGTTGGTCAGCAGCAACGACGAGATTGCTTCGGGAATCTGACGTATCCTCGGATCGAGGATTGCAGCGACATTGAAGACGCGGTTTGCTTCGAACACCTGCCCAACGGTAGCGCCCTGATAGGCAGTTTCAATTGCGTCCAGCACGGTCACTGGTTGCAACCCAGCCTGGATAAGGCGGTCCGGCCGGAGATGGATTACGATGCTGGGCGTTCCTGGCGGCGATTCGAGCTGTACGTCGGCCGCTCCACGGACGCTCGAAATGGCATCCAGGACCTCGCGAGCCTTTTCGTCGATCATGTCGAGGTCGTCGCCGAAAACCTGTACCACGACTTGCGCCTGAACCCCCGAAAGGACTTCCTCCATCCGTTCCGTCAAGAAAGTCTTTGGCGACATCGACACACCTGGGAATCTGTCAAGGATCTCGCGGAGGCGGTCTTCAGCTCCCTCCATGACATCGCCTTCGAGTTGCTTTAGGTCAACGTGGATCTCGCTATAGTGCACGCCCGCTGTGTCGTCGCCGCTCTCTGCGCGGCCAATCTGGTCGGAAATCACGCGGATATCATCGTCCTGTCGCAATTCTGCCGTGACCAGCTTCCCGAGACGAATCGATTCTTCGAGCGACGTGCCGGGCATGGCTACCATATGGACGATGTAGTGCCCTTCTCGCAGGGGCGGCAAAAACTCTCCGCCGAGGAAAGGAATCACCGCAGCAGCCAACAACACTAAAACAACAGCGCAAGCGGCGATGATACGAGGCGCGCGGCTGATGGCCCCAAGGAGACTGACATATCGTCTCTTCAGTGCGGCGACAAATCTGGTCTCCCTAGCAGTCTTTGTCGCCTTGGGCAGGAGGAAATACGAAAGAGCGGGTGTGACCGTCAACGCCACGAGTAGAGAAGCAACGATGGCGAGAATATACGCGGTCGCGAGAGGAGCGAAGAGGCGGCCCTGGACGCCCGACATCGTAAACACCGGCAGAAAGACGAGCGCAACGATGAAAGTGGCGTAGACGACGGCGCTACGTACCTCGACGGAAGCCTCATACACGATACGGAAAATCTCTTTGGCTGCGTGGTTCGGATCGGCCTCACGGAGCCGCCGAAAAATGTTCTCGGCGTCAATGATCGCGTCGTCCACAACTTCGCCGATGGCAATCGCGAGACCTCCGAGCGTCAGCGTGTTGAGGCTGATTCCGGCTTGGACAAGGATGATAACAGCCACGAGAAGCGACAGGGGTATCGCTGTGAGAGAAATCAGAGCCACCCGAACGTTGAAAAGGAAGATGAACAGAACGACGGCTACCAAGGCTGCGCCGATCCATAGCGCGTGGCGCATGCTTTCGAGGGACGATGTGATGAAGTTCGCCGGGCGAAAAAGGTCCGGGTACAGCGTGATGCCGCCTGAATTCAGTCCAGGCCGCAGGTCCTCGATCGCTTTCTCCAGCCCGCGAGTAACCTCCAGGGTGTTCGCTCCGTATTGAGAGCTGCAAAGAAGGAGGACGCCTGGCTTTCCCATAATGGTCGCGTCCCCAATCTTCGGCTCAGCACCCTCTTGAACCGTGGCAACATCACGAAGCCTGATGCTTCTTCCGGATGCCGATTGCAGCACGACGCCCCCAAGTTCTTCAGCGGTGAGCGACTGGCCTTCGGTTTCGAGCACGATCCGCTGAGCCGGAGTTTCGACAAAGCCGGCTCCGCGGACGCCGGTGGCTGTTCGCGCCGCCGCAGCGATTTCGTTTACAGAGATTCCATAGGCTGTCAGGCGTTCGGGCACGAGTTGAATCTGTAGTTGCCGGACGCCGCCGCCGTACAGCGAGACGCGCGCGACCCCAGGAACTCCGAGCAGGCGAGGCTTCATGGTCCACTCTGCGAGTGTGCGAAGCTCAATCTCCGAGTGCTTGTCCGATGTGATGCCGATCACGAGCGCGAGGCCCGTTGATGCGGTCAGCGGAGCCATCTTAGGCGGAAACACTCCCTGCGGGAGTTGAGTACCGGCTTCCGCGAGTCGCTCGCTGACGATCTGTCGAGCGCGGTAAACATCGGTCTTCTCCTCGAAGATCACAGTCACCACGGACAGCCCCTGAATCGACTGGGAGCGGACTGACTCAACGCTCGGCGCGCCATTTAGGCTTGTTTCCACAACGCGCGTTACGAGTTGTTCGACGTTTTCGGGCGAGAGGCCAGGAGCTTCCGTCTGAATGACGACCTGCGGAGGAGCAAATTCCGGATACACATCGAGCCGGGCATGGTAAGCGGAATAGATTCCGTATCCGACAACCAGGCAAGCGATCGCCAGCACCACGCCCCTGAATCGGATTGAGCCTGCTACAAGCCTGGAAAGCACGCTGTTTTACTGCTGCTCCTCACTAACACCTTCTGGCTTGAATTCCTCCGAAAGCAGCGTTTGAGCGCCCGCGATCACGATGCGCGTTCCTGCGGCGAGTTTGTTTCCAACGAAATAGCCTGAAGCAACAGGGCTGTCTGTACGGATCTCTTTCCTTGTAAATTGTTCATCGCCTGTTTGCACGTAGACGTATGCTTTGCCGGACAGGCGCACTACGGACGCAGTGGGGACCGTTGCTCCGGTTTGTCTCGCGGGACCAGTCGCAATATACGCCGTGACCGCGAGGCCCGGCCGGAGCCCGAACCGGCTCTCACGCAGCCTGAAAAGGAACGCTTGACCGGGAGCTTTCTGGTCAAGCACGGCGGCGGTTGCGATCCGATCGGCTTGGATAGCCTTATGCTCCTCACCGGCAGGAACAATTCGGGCCGTGACAGCCGTAGAGGGAACGTTCTCGCCAACTGGCAGATCGATCCGGGCGAGAAGGCGGTCCAGACGCGAAACCCGGAATAGAGGGGTCCCGGCTTCCACCGATTCGCCGAGCTGCGCCATGAGTTCGACCACCGTTCCTTCGGACTGCAAGATGAGCGGAGCGGCGCTCGCAGGACCGCCCGACTGGAGGGAACTTTCAATGGTCTCCACAGTTTTGCGCGCTCCATCCAGGCGAGCGCGCTCGCTCTCAAATTTGGATCTGGCCTCTTCGACAACGCGATCGGACACGTTCTTGGCATCTGCGTTCAGTACGCGCGCTCGTTCGTATGCCGCCCGCGCCGCCTCCACGGTTGCGGCGGCGACGTTTGCATCTGCCCGCGCTGTGGCGAGTTGATGCGTCAGTGTCACACGGTCCGTCGGCGCAATCCGTGGCTCGACCGTTCCAACAACCGAGGAAGAAGCGATCGTCTGCCCGATTGATGGCCAAGGCGAGCGAGAACCGGCGCGGAGAGTCCCCGCTACCGGCGATCTCAGTGTGAAGGAATGCGAGGGGTCCTCCTCAAGACGGCCATAGGCGACCAGCTCCGGGGCCAGAGAGGACTGCTCGATAGCAGCAACGCGAAGACCGATCCGTTGTTGCACCGGTCCCGCGATTCGAATGACGGTATCGCCTTCAGGCGTATGGGTGACGACGGCCGGATCGGTATGCTTTTTCGTGGCATTCTCGTCATCGCGGTCCCGTTTACAACCAGAGGTGACTACGATGAGCGCAAGTCCCCAGGCCAGCAGGCAGAAAGGCTTCACTTTGAACTCCCAGATGGCGACGTGCCGGTCGGAGGATCGCCGATCTGAAGCGCGGCTGTCATGGGCTGTTGCATGGCATCTTCGAGTGCGATCAAGGCCGTCACTACCCGAGTGAGCGCTTCCAGTTCTGTTCGCGATGCGGTGATGGTTTCCAGTCGAGCGGTTGCCACACCGAGCCGGTCGCCCTCCCCCGCTTCGAGAGCGCGACGGGCCGCCGCCTCGCGTTCGCGCTGGATTATTAGGACGCGACTCCCGGCGTCCCGCCATGCCTTGAACGCTGATTGATATTGAGCGACCGCGCGCTCCATCTCTCCAATAGCCTGGGTCTGCTGAAGCTGAAATTGCGAAGCCGCCTGTTCGCGTTCGGCTTCCGCCTGCTGGATGATAGGCCGGCTCCGATAGAGGCTCAAAGGCTGCAACGCGGCGTTGAGAATGTACTCACCAAAGCCTTCCTGAAACTGGTAACTGGGCGTGAGTTGAACATCCGGGTATTGCTTGGCGACTTCGAGCCGTACCGCGGCGTCAGCCGCGGCGTACTCCGCCAGCGCGCGCCGGACATCGGCGCGATGGAGAATTCCAGCTTTGCGAACGGCTGCGATTGGCAGAGAGTCCAGGGCTGGAGGCGAATCGAGTTCGGGCGTTTGGATGGTGATGTCTTCCAATGCTGCCGCGGGAAGGCCGACGGCATTGGCAATGGCAACGCGCGATTGCGCTGTGTCACCGAGCGCGGCGCCAAGTGAGGAGCGGGCCGTGTTGAGATCCACTCGATAGATATCCAGTTCCGGACGGGGCGCCTCGCCAGCCGCGAGACGCGTTTCGTAAATGTCCACGACTTCAGTGCGTACGACGACCTCGGCTTCCAAAAGCTTTTGCCGGCGCTCGGCGAGCAAATAGCTGTAAACAGCGCCGCGGATTCGGCTACGTACAACCCATCCCGTTTGGAGGAACGCGGCGCGCGCCGCTTCCATCTGCTGTTGTGCCTGAACGATTCGCAGCCCTCGTTTCCCAGCTGTTTCGATCGTGAACGAAGGAAGGATGCTGTACGTCGGATGCGATTCCGGGTTCCGGTTGTATCCACCCTCAAGGGCGACCGATGGACTTGGCCGAATGCCAGCGACCCGAACCGCAGCTTCGGCCGTGATCAGGCGCGCCCGCGCAACCGTAAGTTCAGGATTGAAGTAGTATCCGACGAGGGCGAGCGTCCGCACGTCGAGTCCCGATGGAGGCCAATTCGTCACGCCTGCCTGGTTGGCGCGCAGGTATTCCACTAGGCCAGTGTCAACCAGTGAACGGGCTCGAAATGAATCCTCCAGGGCTGGCGCGCTGAAGGTCCTGGCGCGATAATGCACGCAGCCGGTAAGGGTCGCGGCCATCACCGTTACAGTGCCGACAAATACACGCATTCTCCGAGATCCAGTTTGGCAACTGAACCTGACGCCCACATGGAGCGAGAATGACAATTTCGTAATCCAACGGTGCTTGGAGTTGTTATCAAAACGGGGAAGCGTCAAACTGGTGGGGAGAACGGCATTATGCGGCTTCTGGTAGTGGAGGACGAGCCTAAAACGGCTGCATACCTCAAAAAAGGTTTGGGCGACAACGGATTCGTGATCGATTTGGCCCACGACGGCGAGGAGGCGCTGTGTTTCACTGAGGCAGCCAAATACGATTTGATTGTGCTGGATATCATGCTTCCTAAGCGCGATGGTTGGGCTGTACTGGACGCGCTCCGCGCTGGCGGCAATGAAACCCCAGTGATCTGCTTGACCGCGCGCGATGCAGTGGAGGATCGCGTCAAGGGTCTCCAGGGCGGCGCCGACGACTATCTGACGAAACCCTTCGCGTTTTCTGAGCTCCTTGCCAGGGTGCACACCGTCCTGCGGCGCTCGCCCCAGCGAGCTTCAGATGTAATGCGCATCGCCGACCTCGAAATCGATCTCGCGCGTCAACGCGCTACACGGGCCGGACGCCGCCTCGACCTGACGCAGAAGGAGTTCTCACTGTTGTCCCTGCTTGCGCGCAATCCTGGAACCGTCCTCTCCCGAACGGCGATTGCTGAACAGGTATGGGACATGAATTTCGATTGCGACACGAATGTTGTTGACGTGCATGTGCGGCGGCTTCGATCAAAGGTGGACGATCCCTTTGCGCGCAAACTGATTCGAACAGTTCGAGGCGTTGGCTACGCCCTCGAAGAGGACTGATATATGAACTCGGGCAATCGAAAGAGCATTGCCTGGCGGCTTTCGGTTTGGTATGCAGGGTCGGCGTTTCTATTGCTTGCCGTTGGAACTGGATTCCTGTATTTCGCCTTGTCGCGGAGTTTCGACAGGGAGAACACCGAATACGTCACTGAAAAGGCGCGCACGCTTGAAACCTTGCTGCGCGAGCATCCAGGCCAGCAGGCGACAGTTCAGTGGGAAGTGCAGGGCGAATCAATTGCGCATCCTTCGATACGAGTGTTCTCGCGCGTCTTGGACGCCAGTAAGAAAGTCGTTGTGGAGACCGCCGGCATGTCCGCCGATCTGCCGCCAGTGGTTTTTCCGGAACCGGTCGATCTTAACGCGGAGGATGTTGAGACGCGAGATCTCCGCACCGCCGGAAGGGTATACCGGCTCGCCGCGACGAAGTCCGCAGCGTACACGCTCCAGGTAGCCGTAGATCTGACGTTCGAAAAGGATCTGCTCGCCGGATATCGCCGCCAACTCTGGTTGGTCCTTGGGCTGGGCTTGATCGCCTCTATCCTGATTGGCCGGCGCATTGCGATTCGAGGCCTTCGTCCGTTGAAAGAAATCTCAGAGACGGTGCGTCAAATTCGCTCGACGAATCTTCACGAGCACGTTCGGCTCGATCGAATGCCGTCGGAGGTGCAAGAGCTTGCCTCGACATTTAACAACATGCTCGATAGACTGGGCGACTCATTCGAGCGGCTCTCGCAGTTCTCATCTGACATCGCGCACGAGTTGCGTACGCCGTTGAACAACCTTCGTGGAGAAATCGACCTGGCGTTATCCCGGAAACGCTCGCCCGAAGAATATGTGGATCTCCTCGGATCGCTCTCCGAGGAATGCGATCAGTTGTCCCGTTTGATCGACAGCCTCTTATTCTTGGCGCGCGCCGAACAGCCAGCGGTACAGATCAACAAGGAGCTGTCGGACGTCGCGCGCGAACTGCGCTTGTTGTGCGACTTTTATGAGCCGGCCGCGGCGGAAACGGGCGTTCGCTTGAGCGTCTCAGCGCCCGAACAACTCCAGTCCCAATTCGACCGCACTCTGTTCAAACGCGCGGTCGGCAACCTTGTTCAAAACGCGCTGGCCCACACTCCCAGCGGTGGTGAAGTCGAGATCGTCGCAAGCGACGGAGCTGGGGAACTGACCATCTCAGTTTCTGATACCGGCACCGGGATTCCGGAATCGGACCTGCCGCGCGTCTTCGATCGTTTCTATCGGGCCGATCCGGCGCGAACGAGAAACAAAGGCGGATGCGGTCTCGGCCTTCCGATTGTCCAGAGCATCGCCCGGCTTCACGGCGGAACAGTAGAAATCGTGAGCCAGGTCGGCCATGGTACGAAGGTCACGTTGGCATTACCGCTGACGGGGACCAACGGCACTCATTGAGCGCAGCTTCGCCAGCGCCAACCGGAGGCCGCCTGCGCAGGCGATGGCCGATCGTTTCGCCGGCGACGAGATAATTCTCTCGATGGTTTTGACCGGTTGGCGATCACCGTACCGGTTTAAGCGGCCAAAGACCCGTCAAGGATGACGACCAGCAGGAAGAGCATCGCGAGGAGCGGATCGAACACAACCGCTTCTGGTGATCGGTTCCTTTTGGCGTCGCTCTACCGAGCGTTCAACGCGCGGTGGCGACGGGTGGAGGCACGCTTGTCGTATTAATGCTCCCGCGCGCCGGCTCACTTGCAATCGTCAACCGATGTCCCTCCGACGAACTGGCCTCATACGCTGAACCGATTGCTGTGCTATATTGTGCCTGAAACGAGCTCTAGACAGCACAATGGACAGCATGAATGGACAGCATGGGAATCGGAATCTGGGGGGCTGGGTCCGCCTGGATTCTCAGGCTGGTGTGCTGTCTGTTTTGCTGTCCATTTTGGCATCCAAACGGGTGGTTTTGGATAGACAGCATGGACGGAATAGACTGGGAGCCGGTCTAGGAAATCCAATGGATTCAGCTAAATAGCTGATTTGACAGAATGCGGGAGTAATTCAGTGGTAGAATGCCAGCTTCCCAAGCTGGACGTCGCGGGTTCGAGTCCCGTCTCCCGCTCCAACATCTCTTTTGTCCGGCTCTACGCCAACAATGGGGGCAACCCAGCCCCAAACTGATTCTAAGAACATAGCACCTTCACTCTGAGTGTGTAATTTTGGA
Organism: Bryobacteraceae bacterium; assembly: GCA_035293725.1. Lineage (GTDB taxonomy): Bacteria > Acidobacteriota > Terriglobia > Bryobacterales > Bryobacteraceae > Palsa-89. The sequence goes on along the minus strand of DATGMH010000092.1, from coordinate 289 downwards.
AGTTCCGAAAGCCGTAGGCTTGTCGATTGATGAGCTCCATTTTGTTGTGAAAGCCTTCGGTGATGCCGTTGTTGCGGGTGAAGCGCCACATGGCCACGATTTCCTCCGACCAGGCCGAAAGGGTCTGGCCGAGCTGGACCAGTTGTGCGAGGCCGGCTTGGCGGAGCTGGTACACGGCACGCAGGAAGCGCGGCACCAGTAATTCACACTGTTTGCGGGTGCGGTGCTTCTTCAGCAGCAGATAACAGAGCCGTTGTTTGAAGCGATAGATGGTCTCCAGCACCGGATG
>DATGMH010000091.1:0-4081 GCA_035293725.1 Bryobacteraceae bacterium | reverse complement strand
GGACTTTCCTTTTTCATTGTCGGCATAACGTTCAAGTGGTTCGCGCCGCTTGTCGATTGGCTCATTAAACGGCGGGGTGGCCTCTTCGGTAAAGTCGTGGACTCCTTCGGCAGCCACAATGTCGAGGTCAGTCTGCGCCGGTCTCGCGCGCCCGACGGAAGGAGTTCTCAATTGAAGGCTTCGTCTTCGCGGAAGTAGGTAATGGCAAGCCCGAGCGGATTAATGGGAATGAGTTCGTTCGGAACGTTGGTTTTGAACACAAAGACAAAGTTGGCCGTGTAGAGCGTGCGCTTTAACTCACTGTGGTCGGCGGGCGAGTAGTACACCATATAGAAGTCCACGCGGGCCTTGTACGGAGGGTTCTGCATCCCTTCGAGCGCGACATTCTTTACCTCGATGTCGATCTGCGGTTTCGAAGGGTCGGTCAGGAAGCTCTTGATGACATCATTTTTCTTGTAGGCGTCGATGATGTCTCCCGCCAGTTTCCCGTCGAGGAAGTAGAGCGATTTCGAGAAGTCATCGTTGATCGTGTAGCGGTTGCGTCGGTAATAAAGTTGGCAGAACTGCGACAGGAAGTATTTCGCCTCGACATCCTGAGGCTTGTATTCGAAGTTGCTATAGGCGAGGGCTTCCGCTCGGCCCAACTGGTCAATACGGATCACGAGGGGCCGGAAGTTCTGGAAAGTGCGTATCGTCCGCAGATCAATGAGTCCGAGAGCCACGGCAACGAGCGCAAGCAAGACAAGCGCGATCTTGAGATATGTGTTCGTCACCATAGGGTCTCCGTACTGCTCCAAATAGAGTCGCTTGGCATCGTGAAAACTCGCGTCGTTATTCATGGAAATTCGCCTCGAATGTGGGTGCTTCGCCTTAAGCCTTCAGGCGGGCGGCGAGGAATCCAAGCAGCGCGCCCGATGAGCCACCGGAAGCGCCGCTGAAAATGTGGTTGGTGAGGGTCGGGATTTTCAGAAGTGCATAGATGGCCGCGAGAAACGTGATAATCAGCACCGGAAACCAGGCCATGAGTTGCACGGTGGAAAGCGTCCCGGCGGGCGGCAGGCGAAGCGTCCCCACAAGCAAATTAGCGATGATGTAGACGACTGCCGCCGCGATGACCTGATAGAAGGCGTACTGGATGAACGCCTTGAACCAACCCCAAAAAAGCCACTCCATCTCGGGTACGATGAAGAACGGGATAAAGATCGGCCCGACCAGGACGCAAACCGCCGTGGCGATGAACCCGAACGCGACAACCACGATTGTCACGGCCTGCGCTGCCGCAAGCAAAATAATGATGATGACGTAGACGGCGGTTCCGAGAATGTCGCCGAAGGTCGGGGAGTTGAGCCGCGCCTCAAAGTCGCTCACGCCGTCAATCACGGTCTGCAATTGGTTTTGCGTGATGCGGTTGGCAAGGAACTGCGATTCGTCCGTGATTAGATTATGGAAACTTGACCCGACACCAGGGATCGGGCGGTCGTAGTAATTGATCATGCCAAAACCGAAGCTGATTACGAGAACGAGGCTCGCGAGCTTTTCGAAGTGAAGAACGTGATGGCCGCTCGCGGCGGAGAGCGCCATCTTTACGCCGTACCAAACGACAAGGATCGTGGCGAACATGCGGAAGAGGTTTTGGCCCATCGCGTCGAAGAAGCCGAGATTCTGCGTCAGCATGTTGTTGATCGCCTGATAGATGAACTGCAGAAAGTCAGTCTGCATTGCCTCTTCTCCTTCGGCGCGATGGGGGATGGGGAGTTTCGCTTACGGCATTCGGAAGTTTTGGAGCGAAGTGTTCAGGGTGCCGGTGACCTGGGCCAGATTCCCGGCCAGGGTTGCCTGTCGGGTGATGTCGGCGTTGATGGAGTTCGCGGTCGCTTCTCGCTGCTGCTTTGCGGCGATGACGTTCTGTTCGAGCAAAGACAGCAACAGTTTGTTCGAGTCCTGAAGCGTGCGAAGGGTCAGCACGTTCGTTGCGTTGATTTTGTTAAGGACCGAAACTTCGGTGTTGAGGTTGGGATCGCCAGAAAGCGAGTCCTGTTCGAGGTTGTTGATCTGATTCTGAATCATCTGCGCGTTCTCGCGGATCGCGCCGATGGTGGCCATCGCGGTGACGTTCGAGCCATCCGAGAGCTCGACGGAGGCGTACTGAGATTTCACGCGGTTCTGTTCGTCGGGCGTCATGCCGGCGAGGAACTGGCCGTTGTACTGGAGAAGCGGAGTCGTCGCAAGTTGATAGCCGGCATTGACAACACCGGGGATGCCGGTGTTCATGCCGCTGACCCAGCTCCCCGTGTTGCCGTAGGTGTTTGGCGCGACAACGTTGCGCCACTGCGAGAACTGGGCGCGGTAACGGGCCGGCATGTTCTGAAGGTTTTGCGCCATCCGCAAAGCGAGGTTGTACTGGTTCACGATCTGCCGGTACGTCTGCTGGAGTTGAATAAGCTGTTGTACAAGCTGGCGGTAGCGCAATACCGCATTCGCGTAGTTCGTCGGGTCATAAACGATTCCGCCGAAACCGAATTGTGCGGAGGCGGTGCCAACGCACAAGCCAAGAACGAGCAAGACTACGAGGACTCTTTTCTTCATCGGTGTTTTCTCCCTTCGTGAGGCTGTGAATTTGAGAGGTGCCGCCGACGGTCACAAATCGGACGGCATTTTGTGGTTGGCGTAATCGGGTATTGCGAGGTCACCGGAGAGGTAAATCTTCACCCGGTGGCCCTCGCGAATCGTGATGGTGGGGAGAATGTTTAGGAATTTGTCGAGAATGCGTTGCGAGGTCTGGCTGAGACTTTCGCCGACCCCTTGCTGAACGGTTTGCGTGCCGGACGCACTAAGCAGTCCGCCCCCGCCCGCCTCCGCGATACCGCCGATAGCTCCTACAGCGAGCGAAGCACCAAAGATTTTGAAATAGTGGTTGTTGACCTGATCGCGGAGACCCGTGTCTCCGATCTGGTTCATGCCCTTGAACTGGTCAAGGCTGACGGAATAGCCGTCCGGCATGATGAGGCGGTGGAATACGACGGCAAGACGAGTTTGGCCGAAAGCTTCCACGCGCTTTGCTTCTCCCAGAACCTTCGTGCCGGACGGAATAAGGACGTGCTGCCGGTCGTGGGAGTAGATGTCGTTCGTGACAAGGCATTCGACCGGGCCCGTGAAGTCACCGCTGAGACGGTTGAGGAGCACGGTTTCGAGAATGGTTCCCTCGAAGATGACGTAGTTCTTGCCATCGGCAGCGTTGAGCGCCGATGGGTTCGGCGATGGTTGTTTCGAGGTACTCTCGGAGGCTCTTTGCTGCGTTTCTTCGGCTGTGGGTGTTCCTGCTTGGCGTCCGTTGCCGGAGACTTGTGGGGTGGGTGCCACTGGAGGCGGCAACGTCTGGAGGACTTGCGAGAGTTGTTGGTCAAATGTGTGCTGCTGTCCAGGTTGATTTTGTAAGTCGGACGGATTGTTGGTGAGAGCCGGGTCGGGCTGCCGCAGGTCTTTCCGGTAGCTCAAGGCCACGTTTGAGGAAAAGAGCGACAGATACGCTCGCTTCTTGCGTTCCGCCTGAATTGGGTCCTCCGGCTCGGGTGCTCCCGGCTGCGGATTTGTGACCTGAGCGGGCGCGGCGGTCTGGCTATCGCCTTGGATCGCGCCGAAAAATTTGCTTTGCTGGTTTATCGCAGCCTGCTGCTCGCGCTGTAATTCCAGAATCCGGTTCTGAAGGTCGGCAATCTTCGTCTGGTTCACTTCGAGCGGAACGGGAGTCGGCGAGGTTGATGTTCCTGACTTGGGCGAGGTTGGGGCCTTCTTCCCGCCCGTGAGCCACATGATGATCACCATCAATACAGCGAGGCCGAGCATAACCCAAGCCTGGATGTTTTTCGGCATGAGGCCGGGCGGCTTCGGTGCTTTGTCCTGAATCGGCTGAGCGGCTGTCGAAGTGATCGGTTCAGTCATGTTGTGAGCGATACGTGAAGTGCAGGTGCTAACGCATCGTGGGAGGAGCCGGGATTCCCAGGGCGGTGGATCGGGCAGCTTGCGCCCGTTTCCACTGGTCGGGGAGCCAGGCGTCGAGGTCACATTGCGGCTCGCGTAATTT
>DATGMH010000090.1:0-6661 GCA_035293725.1 Bryobacteraceae bacterium | reverse complement strand
CGCTACGGGCGCTGAACTGCGCGCCCTCCGCTCCGGCCCAGAACAAGAACTCAACCAGTTCACACTGGCTTTCCGGCCCCAACTCAACTTATGTCGCTCGCGCTCCAAACGGAATTTACAGAAAGGATGTTACACCAACCGCAGCTGCACTGAGCTACGGAGCTAAGATGGCAATGCCGAGCGACCACACCGAGGCTTTCTGTTGGGGCTGCTACATGCAGTACAACGGCGGCCTGTGCGTCGACGCGAGTTCGACACTCTCGGGTCCTCAACACTTTGGGGACTGTATAGACGGTATTCCGTCCTATCTCCCTTGCAGCTCGCAGGGGACTGCCTGCTGCTGAATAACGACGCGGGGTCGGCTAAGGCACAGTCTGGCGCTCCCGGCCCCATATCGGTCGACCATGGCTGCACTGGTCTATATGATGCGCTTTACACCCTTAGCAGGCTGCTGAAAAACTAAGTTTTCCCCACCTGCGCCGACACAGAATCAACAACTTGCGGCGGCGATTTTGGCGGCTGCAGGCGTTTTTCAGCAGCCTGTTAGGTGCGTTAGCAGCGGTTTGTGTTTTCCTCCTTTGCTCCAGCTGTGGGCGGGCTGACTCGGAGATGGGTGCCGTGAGCTTACCATCACCGAACGGCGCCGCGCATTGGGCAACGCAATTGGTCCGGCCAGTCTACCCACATCAGGCAGCAGAGCGAGGCGTCGAGGGGCTTGCCGTGGCCCAGATTCGAGTAAGCCGCTCGGGCACTGTCACCACTGCCCGCATTTTACAGGCACCCGATGGCCTCATAGCGAGGGCAGTGCTAGACGCGGCATATTCCTCCCGCTTCAGGTTACCCGTCCAAGAGCCCCACATCGCAGCTGGTATCGGTAAGCTTTACTTTTATTTTCGGGTCCGGGACGGGCGGCCAGCCGTTCTGTTACCGACAGAGGCAGCGGCGACACACAGGGGGGCACTCCAATGGTGATGAATTCCATCTCTCGTACCGTCATCCGGGAGTTTCTATATGCTGCGATGGTGGCGGTCATAATTGTCACCGGGCATTCAGCCGTAACGGCACTAGTGCAGCGGCGATCCCATGAGCCGCTTAGGATGGGTGCGCATCCCCCCAAAAACGTGCCGTTGTCCGGAGGGGGAGCGACACTCATAATCGCCGCATCGATCCGATGCCAGTTTTCTCGCGCAAGCATCAGATTTCACAGAGAGTTGGTTCGCCTTGTCCAAAAGAGGGGTGATTCCATCGAGGTTGTTGTTTCTGATCCTGAGAGCTCGATGTTCTACGCGAAAGAACTGGCGCTGTCACCTGCACTGGTCCACGTTCAGCCGCTGAACTCGCTTGGGATTCGCGGAACCCCGGCCGTTATACTTGTGGACTCCAGGGGAATCGTTACGGGAATCTGGCAAGGCCAGCTTTCCGAAGAATCGGAGGCGCGGCTATTGGCTTACTTCGGCGCCGGGGGTCACACCATTACCGATGTATCGACCGGCCAATGGCGCCCCATCAGCAACGAAGAGATTTCGAAGATTGCTGCCCTCGCAAATGTAATTGACGTGAGGCCACGTGAGAGCTTCGACGGAAACGGTGTTGTTCCTGCGGACAATATACCATTTGACGAGCTGCAGGTGCGCGCTGCGCCCGAGTTGGACCCCAGTAAACCCGTGGTCATCGAATGCTCGCGCACGGACAGTTCCCAATGCGATCTCGCTGCTCGGATCCTGACGAATATCGAGACCTTCAGATACGCCACCCATATACTCGACGGATGGATGACTGAAGTTTCGTGCAACCTTGGGAGTGTGCAATGAATGATCGGCAAGTGCAGGGAAAGCTGCTACGGTGGTTTCCATCCGTCGAAACGGTGATTCATGGCCTCGTCATTGGCACTGTGATAGTGCTTGCGATGAGATCCAATTTGAGCGGACCGCTTACCCAGCGTGGTAGGCATGGCGCGGCTTTCACGGCGCCACAATTGGCATCAACGTTCAGCTGGAACCGGTATAACTCAACCTTTGTAATCGCATTACGCCATTCGTGCCCGTACTGTGTCAAGAGCCTGCCATTCTATGTTCGGCTTCAGGCTGCAGCTGCTACGAATGCACGGCGGACGGGCATCGTGTTCGTCACCCCTGACGACCGGAGGACGGTAGATCAGTTCCTCGCCTCGGGTGGTATTACCGGCGCACAAATACAAAGCAATATAAACACTGCAACCTTCGGCGTCGACGCAACGCCCACGATCCTGCAGGTGGACTCCGATGGCCATCTCAAACGTTCGTGGGTGGGGATTTTATCGGAGGAACAGCAGCGAGCGGTGTTATCGCTCATAGACCAGAATCGGTGACACGGGTTGTTAACGGGCAGTGCCCAGCCGCTCAAATGCCCCCGTTTGTAGACGGTGAGAGTGAGTATGTCGCGCGTCCGTTCAGGGCCGTCAGGCGGATCGGCCGTGACGCATTTTGCGCAGAGTTTGCTGGTAGTGATGTAGTAATGATCTGTTCGGAGGCGCAGTTGGCTTCCGTGGCTCGCCTCATGCGGCCGGAGCGATTCCCAGGCCCCATTCAAGGGACCGAGCCGGCGATGGCGTCTGGAGGCGATGCGGCGAGATTCGTCGGGGCATTGTTCAAACACGGCATCTTGCTGGACGTTCGACAGGCTTTTCGAGACCACGTGTGGAGGGATGCCTCCGCTCCTGGCGTGAGGGCCGCCATCACCACGCTTTGTTTCCCGACAAGGGATCGACCTGACGCTCTTGCACGGGCGCTCGAGTCATACACAGGAAACTGCGCCCGGTGGGGGCAGGAGGTCGGTGTCTCCGTCGTGGATGTTTCTACCGAGGAGCACCACTGTCGGGCTGCGCGGGCTGCCTGTGAACGTATAGCCCGAGGCTACCGAGGTTTGGTACGGCACGCTGATCGTGCCAGGCTCGACGATTTCATTCACCGGATTAAGAGCAAGACCGATGCGCTTTTTGCGGGCGTTCTGCAGTTCGCCCTTGGCCTAAGCCGGTCGTGTTTTAGAATGGTAGCGCCAACTGGCCTGCACACGTATGGCGCCGCCAGAAACGCCCACCTGCTCGACACGGTCGGTGAGTTGATCGTCAGCGTGGACGACGATACTCAGTGCGTCACATCGCGTCCTGAGGCGAACACGGCAGATCGTGTTGTCATCTCTTCCGAATGGTATCCATTCGAGTGGGAGTTTCACGGTTGCATGCAACGGCAACCGGCGGACTTTGATTTCATCGGTGCTCACGCGCGGGTATTGGGCGCGACCGCGGCGCAGGCGGTTGGTCCACGCGAGGTCTCAAAGATAGACTATCGCGAAGCCAGATCAGAACTGATCCTAGAGCTGCTCTCCAATTGCGCGACTGTTTCGAGGTCCTTCCTAGGGGTTGATGGGGACAGCGGCCTCCGCTCTCCTCTTTCTGTCGTCCTTTTGGGCGGATGCGAGAGCAAGGAAACGGCTCAGCGGACCTATACGCGAGCCAGATGGTCGCGGCTAGCCTCGCGCAGCGTATCGGCCGTGACGATCGGTGATACCGGCTTCTGCATGGCGATAAACATTGGACTTGACAACAGGAACGAACTGCCGCCGTTTTTCCCGTTCCAGCGAAATGAAGATGGCATATTTGGAATGATGCTTCACGCAACTCGGAGTGGAATCGCTGCCTTTGTCCCCGGAACTATCGATCACCGCCCAGTCAGGCCGCGTTCGAGTACCGGTGATCAGCAGTGGGACGACCTTACCCGTTGGAGAGTGCCGGACTATGTTCTCCAAATGGTATCGAACGTGGGTGGGCATCAGCGCCGGCCCGCCGGCTCGGTAACATCGGCGGGCATAGCGGAATTGTTTTCAGCAGCAGGCCGGATGCCCTTGAAGCAGCTCGGTGCGTATTTGAGTGACCTCAGACGGGACGGCATCGCAAGTGCACTCGAACGCATCGATCGGGCGCTTGCAGAGCGGGGCGGGCCCACTCAGTGGCGCCGGGATCTGGTGTGCGCCTACTCCCTTCTCAGGGCATCGCTGTTGACAGCTAGGAATCGCGAACCGGTATTCGCTGATTTGGATCCGGAATCTGGCGAAGCTCTGCCCATGGTGCGCGAATTGTTGCTGTCCTTCGGAGAGGTCGTGCGCTATTGGCCCGCTATTCGCGCTGCTGTGGCAGAGCAGAAGGCGAAAGGACTGCGTGTCTGTGTCGCTGTGGACCCGCGAACAAGTCGAGAGGATATATGAGCGCAAAGCATAGCAGAGGAATCATAATGCAAAGAGGTGTTGGGTGGACCCTGGCCCTGGTATTCGTGAAGCTTCTTGCGGCCCAGAAAGGAACAGGCGGCTCGGTTCGCAGCTCTGGTTCATTTCAGGCTGCTTCGATCAAGCGCAGTCGTTCGAGTGACGCCGACTCGTGGAGGCGAGTTGCATCGCGAGAGGTGCAGGGTATATCCGGCAACCTGTTCCGTGCCCCTCTGGTCACGGTCACGGACCTCATCGAAATGGCTTACGCGGTGAAGGAGTATGAAATCGCAGGGGCGCCGCGGTGGGCTTCGACGGGCGGGGAGAAGTTCGACGTTGTCGCCCGGGCTGATACGCCGGGGAAGCCTGCGGATGCCGAACTGCGCTCCATGATCAAGCAGCTACTCAGTGACCGATTTCGCCTGAGCCTCCATTCGGAAATGCGCGAGACCGCCGTCTACGAGTTGTTGCCGGATTCCAAGGGAATCAAGCTCAAGGAGGTCCGTCCCGGCAGTAAGATGGAACGCAGAGCTCCCGAGAACCCGCTGGCAACACGCAGGAGCTCGATTGAGGTCCTCGTCTCGATTCTGTCAAATTTTGTCGACCGGCCAATCGTCGACCTCACGGGCCTGACCGCAGAGCAGTATGATTATCGGCTCGATCTGCAGGAAGCAGTCGCTGAGAAGCGAGCCGGCGGACTGCCATCGGCCATATTTTCGAGTGTCAGGGAGGATCTTGGCTTGGTCCTGCGTCCCGCAAAGCGACCGATTCGCGTGCTGGTCGTCGACCACGTCGAAAGACCGAGCGAGAATTAGTTTCGTCCACCTCTCCAATCGAATAGGTTGCGGAAAAGGGACGAGCCGCCGATGAACGCCGATCCACGCCGATTGAAAATTCTCTGCGTCTCCGCGTCTCTGCGTCAAAAAGCAGGCAACGTGTTGGTGCGGATGCCGCCGTTTGCCGGCAACCCCATTCGCCTCGAAACGGCGCGGGGGCTGCGGGACCGCAGTCGAGCGGTGCATGCGGGCGCGTTTCTGCGGGAACGGAGGATCGCGTTCGATTGCGCGGCGCGGGAGTTTCCCCGGATTTTCGCGCACGAGCTCTTTCATTTCGTGTGGCTGCGGGCGGGCAACGCGCGGCGGCGGTCGTTCGAGCGGCTGCTCGAAGGCGAGCGGCGGGCGGGGGCGCGGGGCGAGCTGGGGTGGTCGGCGGAATGGCGGAAGCGCGAGCTCGCGGATACGGACGTCCGAGCGCGCGGGCGGCGCTGGCGGGAATACTGCTGCGAAAGCTTCTGCGATACTGCGGCGTGGCTGTATTCGGGAACGGCGCGGCACGAGGAGTTCACGCTGGCGGCGCGGTGGCGCGAGCGGCGCGCGCGCTGGTTCGAGCGGCATCTGGGCGGCCGGGCTTTGCCAGTATAATTGAAGCAGGATTGATTTGTGTCTGTAACCCGCCTGATCGCCGCCCTTTCGACCGCGCTCGCGCTTGGCTACGTGAGCGTGGGCTGCAATTCGACCACCTCCGTGAAAGCGGCGCAGGTAAAACCGGATAAAGACCGTAAAGAAGCTCCGGACTTCGCGCTGAAGGATGCCGACGGCAAGCTGGTCCATCTTTCCGATTACCGCGGCAAAGTGGTGGTGCTCGATTTCTGGGCGACGTGGTGCGGGCCGTGCAAAATCGAAATCCCCTGGTTCATGGACATCGAGCGCAAAAACAAGGACCGGGGCCTCGAAGTTCTGGGCGTGGCGATGGACGATGAGGGCTGGGAGGCCGTGAAGCCGTTCGCGCAGCACCTGGGGATCAACTACCGGCTGGTGATGGGGAACGATCAGACAGCGCAGATGTACGGCGGCGTGGATGCGCTCCCGACCACGTTTCTGATCGACCGGGAGGGCAAGATCGCGGCGGTGCACGTCGGGCTCGTCGGCAAAAAGGATATTGAAGATGGAGTGGAAGCGCTACTCAACAACTCGACGCCTGGGATTGTGCGGGACAATGACGCTGGCCGCGCTGTGCCTGCTCCCGCTGGCGGCTCAAAATAGCAGCGGTTATCTGAGCATCGGCGAGCCGCAGAAGATCGCGGCGAAGCGGGGCGAGGCCGTGCAGGCGAAGATCCCGCTCGCGGTCCAGCCGGGGTTCCACGTGAACAGCAACACGCCGAGCGATGAGTATCTGATTCCGCTCAAGCTGACCTGGAAATCGACCGGGGCGCTCGAGGCCGGACCGGTGGTGTATCCGAAGCCGGCGATGGAGAAGTACGAATTTTCCGAGAAGCCGCTGTCGGTATTCACGGGCAAATTCGAGCTGACGGCGCATTTCAAAGTCGCGGCGGGCGCGCCGGCCGGACCGGGCGCCGCCGTGGGACAACTGCGGTATCAGGCTTGCAGTGATAAGGCGTGCTATCCGCCGAAAACGGTGGAAGTGA
>DATGMH010000089.1:0-16915 GCA_035293725.1 Bryobacteraceae bacterium | reverse complement strand
GGCCTTGCTCGGTTTCTCGCGGGGCGCCATGCTTGTAGTCCACCGGCGTCACAACGCCTGCCACGGCTTCGAGCAGATCCATTTTGGCGATGACGCGATGCTGTTCGCTGGAGAGCATGACGGATCGGGAGTGGATTTTTTTCGCTTTGCTTGTCTTCCGGCTTGGGCAGTTCGGTCGTTTTGGCGTCCACGCGGTCGTGTTGTGACTTTCCTTCGACGGTGTCGGCGCTTTCGCGAAACAGCCCTTCCACCCATTCGTAGAAGAAAAGGCGGGAACAGTAGACGAACTCGTTGACCATTCGGGCGGGGAGATAATCGGGCAGGCGATCACGCACCGCGCGCCTGCGAGCGTCAGGCTCAGGGCCATTCAGATGCTGGTTAGGAAGTGCGCCCACGGCACAGTCCTAGGCTCACGCTGTCCTGCTTGTACGATTATGGTATTACCGGATGGGTTAGCAACGTCGCAGGCGGGCGTTCTGCCGAAAAAGTAATCCCATCCCTGCAAACTGGTGCCGAGGAGCTTGGCCGCGGGCGTCGGTATCCGCGCCACGAAGACCTGCCATTCGCCAATCGAGTTTCGCGCGGAGATTAGACGACGATGCAGGGTGCGTCGACGGCTGAATATGCCTTGCCGAGCGCGGTAATGACGCGGTCCCCGCGCCCTTTCGCCGGACCCAAATCCACGAAGAGCACCTGATCTTCCTCGTGGTGAATGATTTCCGAGAGCTGGCTCCGGCAGCGGAACAGACCCATCGGCGTAAGTCAAGCAGGAATTTAATTTCAATTATTTAGAGAGCGCAGGTGTTGGTTTGGAGAGTACCGAGAAGCCTGCAAAAACAGCAGTCCACCGCGAACGTTCTCTAAATGGAGTGCAATTGGAGTGCAGCGGCACCGCAATGGCGAATATTGCCCTGCTCTAGCTGCTCCCAACTGACATTCCAGCGTTCGTGTCATCTGACCTGAACGAGCTGTACAATCTCCCTTGCACCCCGTGGCCAAAAACAACAATGGCCTGCGCGCGAACGCAGGCCCTGAACCCATAGGGGTGAATCTTGAATTCTTTCAATGGCAGTATACACCACAACGGCAAACGCGCGGCGTCTGGATCATCGAGCTTTCGGAATTGGACAGCTTGAGCAACTCCGAGGTCGCGCGCATCAAGGCGTTCATGAGCCGGACGACGGATCGTTTCCGGCCGCCGTACGGGATGCGGTTGGTGGAATCGCCCCGGCAGTGCGTGTTTGCTGGCACGGTGAACCACTGCACCTATCTGCGCGACGAAACCGGCGGGCGACGGTTTTGGCCGGTCACGTGTGGCCGCATCGATATCGAGGCGCTTGCCCGAGACCGTGACCAGCTTTGGGCGGAGGCGAAGGCGCGGTTCGATGGGGGCGCGGCGTGGTGGCTGGAATCGGCCGAGTTAGTTCAGCTTGCGTCGGATGAACAACTCCAGCGCTATGAGGGCGACCCGTGGGAGGAAATCATCGGCCCCTGGCTGGAGGTGCGCTCCAGCGTTTCTGTCAGCGAAGTGCTGCAAAAGTGCCTGGAGAAGCCGCAGGCCATGTGGACGCAGAGCGACAAGAATCGCGCCGCGCGATGCCTGCGAGCGCTCGGTTGGGAGCGGTACCGTGAGCGGCAAGGCGCGCGGCTGGAATGGCGGTACCGGAAGGGAGAATGAGTAAGTGTTCCCAGTACTGTTCCCGGTCTGTTCCCAGTCAGCGCGCTGCTAATACACTGGAGATGTTCGACGTTCCCAGTCTTCCCAACCGACGCCACAGACGTATATATCGTCGCTCGCCCTTATTCAACACGAACCACCGGGAACAGTGGGAACAGGGGGAACCCCTTAAGATGAGAATGACTTACCGTCGGATTACAAGGAGGAACATTCACGCAGCAGAGTTACACCTCATCCCGGATGCTGATCTTTTCTCTCAAGCCTAAGTCCGCTAGGATTTGTCGCAGGTCAGAGATGAGACTCTCCGCGGAAGCTCCGTCAACCGTCACCAGGAAGTCAACTCCGACCTTCAAGTCGGTTCCTGTTCTCAGTTTGGGGAGAATTTTGGTGCCGAAACGGTTCCAAATCTCGGGCGACATCGCCCCTGTCAAACGGATCGTCCTCGTCTGAGCTTGAGGAGTGGGACTGGGCTCGGGACTCGGGCTCGGAGGTGGAACCGGCGATGGCTGCACGACGGGCGAGACGACATCCGGGCCAGACGCGGACTCTATCACCCCGGCTCTGAGCGCCTGAGCCTTGGCCTTCGTCAGCAGGAATACTCCGGCCTCGAAAGCGACCTCTTCCGGCGCGATGGGTTCACAGAACCACATGCGTTCATAGTTCCCATCTGACTGCCGGCCGGAAGCCAGGCCGAATTCGCCCCTGCTCACAAAGTCGACAATCTTGCTGCGCAGCGTCGCATCCGGGTCGATCAGCCGGGTAAGCGCGCCATTCAAGAAACTCTGCCGTAGACTCGCCAAAGGCCACGCCCCGCTTTCCTTCAAAGCAGGCGGCCAATTGCGGTCAATGTAGCCCGCCCCCACAGATTCATTGAGCAGGGCCTCCGATTTCAGTGCAGACACGACTCGCCCACAGAGCGTTTCTCCGCTGCTCGAATGTCCTGCGCCAAGATCGATCGTTTTCAGGCCGCTCGCATCCTGGCTGTCGGCGATCACCGCGAACCGGTATCCAGCCCACACCTCGTCCTTCGCCGCCTCCTCCGCGGCCACAACCTTTGACTGGATTTCCGCCCGATCAGCCCGGTCAAAGTCTCCCCCGAGCGTGCCTTCTGCGATCTCCCGGGCCACACGCTTCCACGCGAGCCAGAGTTCGACCTTTTCCCGAAGGTCGCGGCCAGGCTTCTTGATGCACCACACCAAGGCACCGGGGTAAAGCCGCGGCGATTTGCCCCGCTGCCTGGTCCACTCTGCAATTTGATCCCGCAGTGAACCCGAAGAGGCCCACTCCGCATCCGGGTCCATAACCACCAGCGTCAATCTCGGGGTGTCTTGTATCTCGGAACCGTCGCTCGGGAACGGAACCAGCGGCAGACTGGCGCCACGCCGGAACTCGTCCTCCACGATCTTGCGGAGGGCCGGCTTGATCTCGGTCTCTTCGTCCAGCGAGGCCCGGCGGTCGCTGACCACCTTCTTCATCGTAGGTTGATGCGTGATTCTGAACCCGTCCGATCCGACCTTTCGGATGAAGTAGGACTTGTCTTCCAGAGCAAACGCGGCGTTATCAATTGATGTCGTATCCACGGCAGGCTCGCCGAGCGCGAATCGCAACTCGGGCAAATGCGCCACCTTGTCCGCCTGCCCACCCGAAGATTCGAAAAGGATAGCCGTGCCGACCCGGCAATGGATATCCCGCAATGGTCCCTTGGTGTCGGCGTCGAGCGCCTTGGCGTGGGAGTGGTCGCCGGCGATGTCTGCGTCGATCGCGGCCACCAAACGTGATTCGCCAAGTTGCCCCAGAACGACGCTCCGGAAGTTCGGTTCAAAAAGCGGAGCGGAACCGAGCGTGATCAGCGGCTCCGTGCGAGCCTTTCGAAAGCTCTCCCGTGAAGCAATCGATACCCACTGCGCCAGCATCGCCAGGGTGCCGCGTGTCTGCTGGTACTGCGCCAGCGCCTGCCACTTGCGCTGGAACACAGATAAAGTCGCCGGATGAAACGGATAGCAGGACTCAAAACGGCCGCGGAGGAACTCCCGAGCCTTGGCTTCCGTCGCAGCCGTGTCCACCGCGGTCCATTCCGGAGGCAACTGAGCTCTTCGCTCAAAGCACCAATGGGCAAAGGCGGTAGCCGTGTTCTTCCGGGCGCGATCGCTGCCAAGGTCCTCGAACAGCCGGCGCCGGACTACCTCGCCAATCTCCGTTTCATCGTTGGCAATTAGATCCTTGGCGACGCGCCGCACGACTTTAGAGATCTTCTCCTGCCACTGGAGATCCCAGTCGGTCATCTCGACCTGGCTCCGCGGCAGGCTGATGACCGCGGCCCCGTGAGTGGTGCCCGTCGTCGCCACGGTCAGATTCTGAATGAACGAGTGAAACTGGTCAGCCATCGCCCGGTGGCGGTTGAGGAAGTTCAGGACTTCGTCGAACAGCAGCAGGACAGGCGCGCCGGCGGCCTGAAACACGCGCGCGATCGCCTCGGTGCCCGGAGGAATCGTCCGTGCGGATGGGCCCAGCGCCTGAACTCCCTGGTCACCGGCAAGCTGGCGGGCAATGTCGATCCAGGGAGTCTCCTTTCCTTCCTGCGGGTCCCAGGCGTTGCCAACAAACACAGCCACGCGAGCCTCCGGCACAGCGGACAGACCGGCGTTCCGCAATAGGTCTGACACTCCGGTGAAGCGCGCGGCCTTCTCGCCGTTCGACGCCAAATGATAAAGCGTAGTCAGCGTGTGTGTCTTGCCGCCGCCGAATTGGGTAATAAGCGTAAGGACCGGGGCGGTGTTATCGGTCCGGCCGGAGAGTCGGCGAAGCACCATCCCCGCATGTTCCCGCAAGGCTCGCGTGAAGAAGGTACGCGAGAAGAACTGTACGGGATTGCGATAGTCCTCAGGCGCCGTCTTCGCCACCACTTGCTCCAGCGCGATGGCGAACTCATCCGGATTGAAGGACCGCCCTTCTCGAACTTCCTGGCGCGGCGTGGCGACTTTATACCAAGGCTCCATCAATGCGTCCTCCGGCGCAAAACTCCTTTTGGCAATAGCGAGCGAACGTGTTTGCGCACGCGCCGGCCAAGCGCTACGGCTTGGCGTGCTTCGCGCAACGGCACATCCCTCCAGCCCGGGTAGCGTGGCCCAACCGCGTACTCTGTCAGGAGCGCTTGCTCCTCCACAGTCAGACTCGGCTGAGCGTTACTCGGCTGCCGCGCGACCAACTCTTCGATGTCATGCGTTTTGGGAAATGGCGTGCCCCGATAGACAAGGTACGCCTTCAGATATTTCTCGGCGCATTGCTGCGCATGAAAGCAGACCGTCGCGGTCGGGCAGGAGCTGCCCAGCTTCAGGAGGTGGGCGGCGGTCTTGAGATCCTCCTCGGCTTTCGCTACCCATTCAGCGGCGACCCGATCTGTGCCATCAGCTTCGGGCATAAAGGACTTTTCCCTCCCGAACCGCGGGGTACTCGATGGTGCCTACAACTTCTTTGCGCCAGGCGAAATCCTCGGGTGTGGTCACAATGATGTCCTTGGGGACTCTAATATCGTGCAAAGCGACCCGGATTTCGACCTGCTTCTTGTGCTTCAGCCCCTCAACTGGCATCACGACCAACAGATCCACGTCGCTGTCGGGGCCTGCTTCGCCGCGGGCATGCGACCCGAATAAGATCACGCGCTCGGGATGGAAGTCCCGCACGATCCACCGCACCATCCTCTGAATCTCCCGCGCAATAATTGGCTTTGTCCTGAGCATCGATTCACCTCGGCATGGCCAGCAACATGGCGTCGAGCAGCCGCTTTTCTTCGCTGCCCTTGGGATACAGCGCCGAAAGCGCGTTGGCAAGACGTAGGAAATAGGAACCACGCTCCTGTTCCGCCTTGAGCAGCGCGCGCAAGGCGTTGGTCCGGCCCCCAGCCTGCAAGAGCATCGCCGCGTGGACACGGTCCAGTGTCGTTGCCTCCGCCTGCGCCGCGGGAGCGTCGCCGGCCATATCGACCGCGATCCGCCGCCGGCGCCCACTTGCCTTTGCAGGTTTAACGTCCTGATCCGGGAACAGGGCCAGTTGGCGCGTGGCAGCCAATGGATCTTTTTCGAGCAGATCGGCGACGGCCTCTCTGCCGTCCTTTCCGAACAGCAGTTTGGCGCGCTCGCTCACCGCGAGCAGCCGTACAACGCCTTTCCTGGTTTCGATGATCCGGTTTTCCCATTTCGACAAGTTGATTCCGAGCGGCTGGGCGAACCGGCGGACCACATCGAAAACGAGGCTGTAGCCTTTGCCGGCTTTGGGCGCCGCGCCCTCCTCATCTTCTTCTTCCGCCGCTTCGTCTTCTTCGGACTCTTCGCTGGCGGCGAAGTCGCCGTTGGTGCTTTGGAGGGTCCACAGAAAGAGCGCCGTCAGCCGGGCGTCTTCTTCGACGGCGCCCGCAGCGCCGTTACGGGCGCGAGCCTCCGCGGTGCCGAGCACCTGTTCGAGCGCCGTGCGGCCGACCACCTCCCACACCTTTTCGAGGTATTCGGCGAGGCTGACTTCGCGGCCGTCGGCGGTTTCGACTCGGGCGTAGCGGCTGAAGATCTCCAGCGCCGGCCCGATGCAGGCAAAGACCAGGTCCGCGCCGCGCACGCCCTCCGATTCGAGCCGCTCCATCCAGTCGCCGACGCGTTTGGGCAACTCGCGGAGCACTTCGGCCCAGTCGCCGGTGGGCGCGTCCTCGGGGCGGGGACGGCAAACGAGATGGACGCTTGTAGCGAGCGCAGCGGACTCGCGAGCCCGAAGGCGAACGCCTCGTTCCGTGACGACAGGCCAAGATCCCGTAATCGTCCAACCACCGCGTATCATTCCCGAGAGCAGCGCCTCCCAGCCTTCCGTGGTCTTGTGTGCAAAAACTACCGATCCGACTCCATCCTCCCTGAGCACGCGGCGGCCTTCGGTAAAGGCCTTAGCCATGGTTTCCTCGAACCATGAACGATTTTTGGTGCAGCCATTGTCACACTTCGTTTCATCTTGGACCGCCTCCCTCCGCTTTGGAGTAAGAGGGTTGGATGGATCGAATGGGTCGCGCAACAGAGTATGTCCGGCAAAGGTCCGCTTCAGCCAGACGAAGAAGTAGTCAGAGAGATCGGCGTAAGGGACAGCGTCATAATACGGCGGATCTGTGAACCAAATTTCAGCCGCATCGTCTGTTATTGGATGTGTAGTAGCATCGGCCAAGTCGGCTTGTCCCACAGTCAGGCTGCACGATCCCTCAATGACTTTGGCAACCCACTCTAATGCCGCTGACAGGTTGGCTGACTGATCGCCCATCGGGAGGATTTCAACGAAGTCCCAAACAATCGGCAGGGCTTGCCTCACAAAGGTATGGCTTACTGCTTCAATCGTTGGAAGCCAGCTAACCAAATTGGACGCCTGATCAGCTAGCCGACCAATGGCAAGAGCAACGTCCTCTCGTCTCGCGCCAGTGTCGATACTCGAAACCAAGGTTGCGATTTTCACCAGCGCCACCTTCTGCCGCGCGGTGAACAGGTCGCCCCACTGGAGCATGCCGTACCGCTGAACACGAAAGCCTAGCGTGCCAACCGGCGGCAACGGCTCATCCGGCACCGGGCACAGCTCCTTGCGGCCGCAGCACTCCCACTCCTCAAGGATCTTCTTCAGCCGCCGCTGCGCCTTCCACACCGCCTGGTAGTCGGCCTCGGTTGGCAGCCGGTAATTCCGGCCCTGCTCCCCCGGCTTCAACGTCACCACGGCCAGCAGCCGCGCTCCGCCCGTGCGCCGACCCTTTTCGTCGAAGATGGCGTTTGCACCGCCACGCTGCGCCGCAAGCTGCGCCCGCACGCGCTCCGGAGGAAGCACAATGTTGCATGCGGGACATGCCGCCTTGGCCCGCGTCACCGTTCCCGGCGGGACCTCCTTTTCGGACTTCGGCTCGAAGACCTCAAAATGAATCTCCGGCGGCGCGCCCTTGTGCCGCACCACTCTGTAGTGCAGCGCGCGTTTGCGGTTCGCCTTCTTGCACAACCAGAAGGACCGGACCAACGGGATCTCCGCGCCGCAGTTGGGCGACTCGCACCGCAGGGTCCGCGCCCACAGATAGGCGATGGGCGTTGAGCCGTCCGGATCGCCGGGATAAAACTCGGCCAGCTCCTTTTCCGCCTCGCGTTTGATTTCGGCGCCCGAGCGCCGCAGCTCTTCAGCCAGCTTCGGCCCGTGCCGCGGGATGTCCTCGAGCATCACCTTGAGAATCAGGCAGGCCACCGGGTTCAGGTCGCTGGCAAAGGCGTCACAGCCGACGCGCAGCGCCTCGAGCGGAATCGATCCGCCGCCGGCGAAAGGATCGACCACCAGCGGCGGCTCTTCCGGATAGGCCGCCCGCACCAGCGCGCGGCTGACCTCCAGATATTTGGGATGTGCCGCCAGGTCCCAGTTGGCGAAGTCCGCGATGAATTTCAAAAGCGCCTTCCGCAGATCTTCATCGGTCGGCCCTGGCGCGCCCTGGACGGAGGGCAGCAACTCCCGCGCCTTCTGCTTGAAGTCTGCCGGGCAGCACGGATCGCACGGGTCGGGCCAGAGCAGCGCCAGGAGCATCGCCCGGCAAGAGGCCAGCGGCCGCCGCGCCCACCAAAGATGGAGCGTCGAGGGATGCCCATGCCGGATCGACTTCTCGCGCGCCGCATGCCGCGAGACCTCGGCAATGGGAAAATCCACCTCGGCGAGCCGCTTGCACTCCTTGGGGATCATTGCGCCCCTCCCGCGAGCGTCCAGATTCCGTCTTCCTCGATCGCCCAGCCGGCAACGCGCCCGTCGCGTACTCGTGAACCCGGTGTCCACAACGGCGTTTCCGAGACCTTGCGAAACGGATCGGCTTTCGTTCGATCCCACCCTGCAAGCAGTTCCTGGCTCCCGACAATCTCTGGAACATGATCGGCGGGCCGGGCATGTGCGAGCAGATGGCCGCTTTGAACCACCGGCGCCTCCTGATTCAACGACACTCCAACGCCGAAAACCTCAGACGCCGGGGTCATGTCGAGGCGACGCAGCCGGCCGAGCCCGTAGCGCGTGTCGCCACCCAGAAAGAGATCAGTGAGGTCGTGCAGTTCCGGCAAGTCCTGCTTAAGGAATACGTAGCCCACAAAGGCGACTGGAGATTCGTTGTTTCGCCACTGGGGCAACACGCACTCGGTTTCGCGCAAACTGCCCTCTTCGGCGCTATCGGAATCTGGATCAATAGCAGTACCCGGACGGGCATCCAGGAATCTCATGCGCATCTGACGGTTGGTGAGCTGGTCGTGCCTGCCGTCCGGCCGGTCTTCGCGCCGCCAGACCAATCCATCGCTCTCTTCATACCGTGGCAACCAGGCCCGCCAATGTTTCCCGTCGCATTCCGCGGGAAACAGATACGTGAAGCGGGCGTTCTCGTGGAGCGCCGTGCCCTCCGTTTCGTAACTCGGAAAAGCATTCGCAAGGCGTCGCGCCAGTTCAGCCGTGAGGGCGCCCCACAGAGCACGCGAGGGCACGTAGAGCCGGCAACGATTCAGGCTCCCTGCGGGTGATGCGCCCACAAACAAGGGAGACTCCAGCCGCCATGTCCAGCGAAAGAGCGTCCAGCTCACTGCGCCTTCGCCTCCTTGGCCTTGGCGTGGTAGCGGCCATAAACGAGCGCCTGGCGGAGCAGGTCCCGCGCGAAGAGCAACTTGTCGAGATCCCCGGCGAGCGTTTGAAGGGCAGTGAATAAGTCGCCGTTCCCGAGCAGGGGCGACTCTACGGGGGTCTTCCGAAGGAAGTCTGCAAGTTTGCCGCTGACTCTCTGTCCAGCATCTTTCCCTTGTGCATGGAGAAAGAGAAAGCAGGCATAGACGCCCTGCTCTTCCAACACGCTCAACGCGCTGGTCAGAGTCTTGTCATCGACTTTATCGAGTTGAGTCAGCGCCCGTCCGAGTTTCGCGCATTCGACGTCCAGGTTCTGCATCAGGCGCCTCCTGTCGGCTTGGGAGCGGTGGGCTGCTGTGGAGTAGCTTTGGGCGACAACACACGGAGACGTCCCATCCCGCGCGTGCCCATTCCGCCGATCCCAAGGCATTCCAAATAGGGATGTGCCACTTCAACTACCTCAAAGACCCCGTTCATGTCATTCACTGCACTAACTGCGGCATCGCCCACTTTGAAGTGCGCCGGGTTCTTCGAGATCACCTCCCACAGGAGCACCGTAGAGCGCGGGAGCGCTTCGTAGGTAAACAGCGCACCTTCCTCGGCTGCTCCGGTTTCCGGATTGATGGACACGGAAGTCCGCACTTCCAGATTGCTATTGACGATGTGGGAGAAGAGCTTGTCGGACATCAACGCGAGGCGTTGACGGATATACGGCGGAATTTCTACGTCCTTTAACTCCGACTGGGGATCCTGACCGTTGGGGTACTTTTTCACTGGCAACAGCAGCCAACCCAGATTCAAAGGCTGTCCGTCCGCTGAACGATACACCGCTTTGTCGCCCGGCTCGCTAATCTCAGCGCCGACCAGCCGCATCGCACCTGGACTAGTGATCCAAACCGGACCTTCGCGCGTCGCCACCGGGAAGAGCAACACCTGAGCGTCGCTAAAAGCGGCCAGTCCGGCGAATCCGCCGCCCGGGCTTCGGGCGAAACCGAACACGGTACAGATGGGACAGTCAGGCTTGCCGCAATGGCCTCCCTTGCCTTTCTTGTCCGGCTGCCCCTGGCCTGCGCAGCCGGGGTACTTCTTTTGGGCCATGGCGGCATAGGCCCGATAAACACCCGCCAGGCTCGATCCGGGAATCTTTGGCACACGCGTCACCGGATCCCGGACGATCGATTGATCCACGCGGCCGAGCCGCCCGCCGCCAGTGCCGACGTGAATCGGGTCGACTGCCATCCCTGTGATGGGATGCGTTTTGAAGCTTTCTCCCATGCTCAATCCTCCATTCCTTGCTTCAGCCAGCCCAGATGCCATTCGATGGCCCATTCCAGAATGCCGTCGCGAGCGGCTTCCGTCAGGTGCTCCAGCGCTGCGCCCGAAACGCCCAGCCGGTTGCTCAGCACGGCACGCGCGAGCTCAATCCACTCCTCGCTCGCGCCGTCCACCCAGCCTCCGTCTGCGTTGCGCCAGGCGATTTGCCGCTCTTCCAACTCGGCCCACGCTCCGCGCAAGGCGCCAAGGCTCGGCGCGGTCCGCGCTAGCAAGTCCCACGTGTCCCGCATGCGGCCGAAATCGGAAAGGTACCAACTTTTCGCCTTCTCAAATCGGCGGCCGGTTGCGTCCAGGAAGACCGCGGTCACGCGGCTCGGGTGGACCACGACGCCATCTCCGCGATGGAGAGCCGCGGCATGCCGGTACACCGTTCGGTCCGGATGCTGGAAGTCGCGGACATCTCGGAGCTCACGATCCTCCACACGGACGTACGGATAGAAAACGTCATCGCGGCCGTCGGGCAAAGCCGTGGGCACGAGAACCGTTTCATAGGCGCGATCGCAACGAATGAGCGTCAAGGCCGTCACTCCGTCCTTGGTGCGGCACCCATGCACGCGCCAGACTTCGGGTTTCGTCTCCGTCAGATCCGCTTCCAGGTTACGAGCGCTCTCGATCACTGCCTGAAATGGCGTCATCCGGGGGAATGTGACGATACCGGTGCGGAGGGGCATCCGGTCCCAGACGCGACCGAACTCTTCCTGCCACTTTTCCATCGCAGTTTCGATGCACACCGGGGCACATTCGAGAGGAACAAGCACGCGAAACCGTTGTGGACTGCGTTCGAGAGGAATCACTGGCGCATAGGCCGCAATCTTGTGGGGTTCGTGTACCCGTTGAATGGAGAGGGTTCGGCTCCGGCCGTCGTCACCCTTCACTTCCACAGATCGTCCGCTCAGGCTCCGCTCTGCCTCCTCGGCGTCAAGGCAACGAGCCAAGTTGCAGATAGTAACAAAGCTTCCCGTGTCGGCCCGGAACAGTACCTCGAAGGGAGCGTCTCCCAGCCGGCCAGCGTACGTCTCCCGATCGTCCCAGCCGCCCGCATTTCCACCTGGTTCCAGCAACAGCCGGCGAGTCCTCCACCGGTTCGGATGAGCGGCGGCTATTTCACGGAAGCGCAGGAGTAGTTCATCGAAGAACGTCTCGGCACTGCGCCAGAACCGGTAAACCCGGCCAGGCGACGGCAACTTACGGAAGAGCTGATGGATGATCCACCGTGCCCGTGCGTCATCATCAAGTTGCCCCCATTCGGGCGCGCCGGAGCGGTCCTCGACGATCTTGGAGAAGAACTCTTCCAATGATTCCTCACGGCGGTACCCTTCCTGAAGATTGCCGAGGATAAGGTCAACCTGCGTCTGATTCAGCTTGTAGCTCGTTGTTGCTGCGTGCCTTAGGACCTCCAGTACATGCTTGTGTAGCGAATCCCTGGTTGACTTGGCATCCAGCGAATTGTCTTCGACCCTGCGCTTGCTCTGATCACGGACCCAATACTCGCCAAGGACGGCGTTAAATCGGCGCCAATCATGGACACTCTGGGAGCGCAAAGCATCGACTCGGTCCCCGCTGATCCACGCCTCGATATCCAGACTGAAACTCAGTAACGCGACCCGGTCATTGCCGTCGGCGACTTCGGAGACCCAGATTGTGTCCCCGTCGGCATTGAACCATGCATCGAGCCGCCCTCTGCGCCGATCGGCGCACACGCCGCACACGCGCTGCTTGCGGGCATTGTCGGTTCGGTCGTTCGTGTGGGGTCGATTGAACCGCACCTGACAGACAGAACATACGTGGCCTCCCGCCGGCCCGTGCTCCGGGACCGCCCATGTCCGGTGCAGGGGAATGGCGAGAATCTCGCGTGCGTTGCGGAGCTGCTCCACTATGCCGATGAACGATCGCGTGGAGTCGGACAGCAGCGTGAGTGGCGGTGTCTCAAACTTGCGGCTTTCGGCATGCTTCTCGACTTCTGTCCGAATCGCCTTTCGGAGGGCCTCTGCTGACGTGTCATCTAGGCTGCCCTTGGGATCCTGACTGGTCGCGTCGAAGCGCAGTCCAGGGAAGGTGAAGGCCAGCGTCTCGTCATCCCGGTAGATCAGCGAACCCACCGCGAGGTCCACTTCGATCAAGCGCCGGACTTGATCAAAGAAGCCGTCAATGTCACGCCGTGCGCCGGCCCAATCGCCGATCTTCACCGACCGCGCCTCGTAGTGGCGGCTGCCAAGACCGATGGTGAGTACGCGCCACCGCGTCTGCTGCTTCAAATTCGTCCATTCCTTGCACTCCGCCAGGAGCGCGCCGGCAACTGCTGACTTGAACAGCGCTGCCGCTACATAGGATTGATCCCACAGGGTTACGTCGTTGTTCGGCAGCCGTGTTTCAGCGAGTGTAGAAAGGAACGCCTCGCGAAGCCAGCCGTCAGGACCGATAGCCGCCTCGCGCCATAGCCACCACGCATGTGCGTCTTTGGCCGCTGTTTCAGCGAGCTTGTGTAGATCGTCCAGCAATCTTCCGATGCGCTCCAGCAGGCTTTCAAAGGCGCCTGGCGCCAGGGCAGGCGGCGGATCGGCAAGGAGATTCCTCACCGGATGCCCGAACGGCGAAGCCAACCACATGTGCGTTATGTCCTGGCCGAGGTACAATGAGGTCGAGGAAGGCAAGTTCTTCTCGATACCCGAGGCCATCGCGTGGGCAGCCTGGAGGAAGCCGACCAGGTTACCATCTGATTGCTTGTCATACTCCTCCAGAAACTTGGCCAGGCTGTCAGGCAAAGGCACCTTACTCTTGGGCAACCTGAGCCACGCGAGCCGATCGCTCCAAGCGGGCATGAGAGTCTTGTGCCAGTTCTTAGGCTCGTAGCTCACGCCGGCGCCGCCGTAATGCCGAAGGAAATCGGGGTGTGCCTTCCCGGCCATGTGAAGCCAGCCGATGGCTTCGCAGGCCAACAGGAGGGACCGGCTCTCCCGGAGTTTGGTGATCATCATTTCCTGGGCCGGAACGCTCATCTCTGATCGACCTCTGATGAAAGCAGAGTGGCGAGCTGGTCCTTCATCTCTTGAAGGGGATTCTCTTGTTTCCACTCCCCGCCATTGGCTCTGGCTTTTATCACTTCTGCAATACCCCAGCCGGCGGTACGCTTGGCGGAAAAACCGTAGACTGTGAGGAGTTGTTCGGCTGCATCGAGCAGCTTTTGGAGCGCATCGATGCGCTCGACAGCTCCAAGGCCATCGTCGTCTGGGAGGGGCGCATAAAGCAGGCGCAGCACGCCTTCGGTGTCCGGCGGAACGACTTCGTAGAGAATGGGCTGCGTGCCTGCGCGCGTCTTCCGGCTGTGCGGATTGATCACCTCGAAGCGGACCTTGTCGAACCAAGTCGGATAGAAGGCCAGCGCTCCTCGCAGAAAATCCTCCTTCTCCCCCTTCTCATTGCCGAAAAGATGAATGATCCAATCTGGGTCGGACCAGTCGTTCATCTTGCCGCCTTGCCGCTGAAGGTGTTCATGCAGACCTACCTGCATCCGGCAGGCCCAGCGAAGAAGCCCCTTCCAGCTTGCCGCCGACATGTAAGGAACACCAAACACCCGGTCCTTTCGCACCGGGTTGTCCAAAACGTGGAATGGGCGGTCGTCCTTGGAGTACCAGGGCGATTGCAACTTGAACTTGATTTCGATAGCAAGCCAGTACATCAGGCGAGGTGCCCCAAGGTCCGGATCCAGTCTAAGCTCGGAGGGAAGGTGGAGCGCACCAGCGGCCGCACGCTTCCGATAGCAGCCCCGCGCCTCGTTCTTCTTCTGGTTCCCTGTCTTGGAGTCTGGATCCAACTCACCCTTGGTGAACCACATCGTGCAGCCGTCAACAAGTCCCGATGCCAGCCCGCCCGGTAAGGCTGACGTCGTGGGGCATGCCTGGAGAGATGCCAGTTCAGCATACAGGTCGAAAGTCACCGAGCACCTCCTCCGGCCTTGGGGACCAGACGGTCAAGAATAGTTGGACCTGAGAGGAACTCCTCGTCGGCCAGACCGGAGCAGGCACCCCTTAACCGCTCGCGCATCTGATCTAGGGTCAGCAGGCCGGGTTTCACGAAACCGAACGTACGTGCCGGGTCTTTGAAGCTGAAGACCTTCTTGCTCTCCCGCTTGCTTCCGGCGAGCCATCGGGAAACGTCGTCCTTACCATTCGCTAGGGAATCACTCCATCGGATGACACGTTTACCGTTCTTCTCTTTGATGGCCTTATCCTCTTTGCGCCCCAGAAGTCGATTAAATGCACTCTGCATTTTGTGCTGACGGGCCAAGCAACATGTCACGCACCAGAAATTCTCAATCGACGCCCAGCCAAAATCACCGTGGTCGAGTGAGCGCCAGCCCGACACTACGTAACGTTGGAGAGCCTCCTTCTTGATTGATGGGCCATCAGGACGCCGCTCAACAGCGATCAGGCCGTAATCCTGATGGTGTGGTTGATCACTCCGATTCATCTCGTTTGACGGCTTCAGAACCGTCTTCCCTCCGATCGCGCCGTAATCAGCTATCAGGCGCAGTGTGAGGTCGAGCAACGCCCACTCCTCGTCACGCATCGGACGCAGCGAGGTGAAAATGAATTGGAAGGTCTCGTCCTTCTTGATCTGATCCCGCTTGATCTTGCCGCTTTCATCCAACACGTCGAACCGAAACTTCCGCGCCCAGCCCGTGCAGCCGAAAAGCTCGCAGACCACACAGTGTTTCCCCTCTCGGTCCGGACAACGGTTGTCTGGTTTTGTCGGGTCACATGCGCTGCCGCCCAGCCCCCGTACCAGAACTTCGAACCACCAGCGGAGCGAGCCAAGCAAACCCGTCGGAACCGTGCGTCCACCGTTTCTGTTTGCATCCCCCGTCCAGATGTCGGTCTGGGCCTTCAGCACCCACTGTCGCGAATTTGAACTCAGTGCAGTCATGGCTTCGTCTCCGGAGGCGATTGAGCCGTTAGCGTATTCACCGACAGATAATAATGGGCCACCTTCGTCACCTCGTTCCAATCAAACCTGGCCGGGTCCTTGATCGGCGGCAGCAACACGGGGTTCGTGTCGCAGTGGGTCACCACATAGAGCCAGTAGCAATCCCGGCGGTCCTCGGCCACGCGCCGTTCGTTGGGGGTGAGCACCACGGTTCCGGTTGGCGCGCCGATGCCTTTCACTTCAATCAGGCGCAGCTCGCCCGAATTCAAATCCAGGCTGGTGATATCGTAGCCGAGGTTCTTTTCGTGGACGTCATACACCTGCCGGCCCTGAGAGCGTTCGTACTCCATGACGACGCGCATTGCCGTAGCCTCTGTCTCGAAGTCGGGTTGAAGCCGCCGCACCTCGGACGCTTCGCGGTCGGGATGCGGCAAGACGAGAACACTGGCGAACCTTTCCACAGCCTGTAGGGACAATGAGCGTTGCTGCTCCAGTTCCTTTCTTCGGCGCTCGCGCCGCACCATGAGCTCGGCGTGGCGTGCTTCGGCCTGAGCCAGACGGCCCTCAGCGCCGGTCACCTTCTGTTCGACTTCCGTCGCGGCCCTGCCGATTTCTTCGTCCGCTCGCTGTAACAGCTCGGTGAGAGACAACTCTACGTGAGCCGCGATGCGCTCGATTTCGGCAATGCGCTCATTTCGGGTGTCCTCCAGGAACCGGACGAGTTCCTGTTCGTTCAACCAAGCGGCGGCTTCGGGCAAAGTTGCAACCGGCGGCAGGGCTTCCGGTGGCTCGGCTGGCGTGAAGTCGCCCAGGATGCTGGGTTCCCGAAGGCGAGGCGGGCAATCTTCAGAGAGTTCCACGGCAAACAGGCGTTCGTGGATCACTTGGCCGAGTCCGTCCACTACCCGCGCCCGGTAGAAATCGATGCGGGCGGGCCTGTCGTGTTGGAGGGAGTAGAATGCCGCTCCCTTTCCGAACGTCTCAAGCGCCTTGGCGTAGATGTGCCGACGGACAGCCTCAAACAGCGGATGGCCCGGCGTGACCCACTCCAGGTTGTTTGCCTCCGCGGTCTCGCGGTCGGTCGAGCAACGCGGGTACCGGGACGCCAGCGACGGGAGCCGCCAGTCCGGCTCCTTTTCGTGATCCTTTAATACGGATGGGGTTCTTCCCGGCTCGAACGTGTGTGGCAGATTTGGCAAGACCTTCAGTGTTAGCGGCACAAACTCGGCCGATTCGCGCAGGAAGCGCGCGATCGTCTCCGGCACAACGCGCCGCTCCTGTGCGCGGGCGCGCCGCTCGATCAGCATTTCCAGGTTGAGTTTCTTTGAGGCGAGGCCTTCGAGGGCGTTC
>DATGMH010000088.1:0-2570 GCA_035293725.1 Bryobacteraceae bacterium | reverse complement strand
CGCTACGGGCGCTGAACTGCGCGCCCTCCGCTCCGGCCCAGAACAAGAACTCAACCAGTTCACACTGGCTTTCCGGCCCCAACTCAACTTATGTCGCTCGCGCTCCAAACGGAATTTACAGAAAGGATGTTACACCAACTTGTCGTAGAACCAGCGCGCATTGGCAGTGAAGATGAGGGCGTCGATCTCCTGTTGCGGCTCTAATTCAAAGACGGTTACCCGCCCTTGGGCCGCTCCAAGGATCGCGTTGATGGCGTTGAAATAATTGGTCCAGCCGATAAAGAACGGATTTACTGGCGCACAGTTGTAGCCAAGATTGTTCTGGGTCTGCCAGTAATTACCGATGGGGAATCCGTTATCTGAACGCAGCCCATACGGGACCATTGGGTCGAACGACACGGTGGGTGTGATATCGGGGCACTGCTGTCCGGAAGGACTGGTAGTTTGGCTAGCCGCGAGGCTGTTTGTTGCCCCTGGCGTTGCCATCGTTATGGTAACGTTTTGGATTCCGGCGTTCGCAACATCCTGAAAAAAGGTGCCGACGTTCGTGATCCACTGCTGCTGGTACTGATTCTGGGCGGGATTCCACGAGATCTGCGAGTAAGGCGAGCCGCAGTTGTTGAATGCTTCGGACGAAGAATCGCAGAGAGGCACAAAGATCCGGATTCCTGTTACCCCCTGCGACCGCAGTTGTCCGAGAATTGTTTGAAAACAACCTCGAACACTAGCTCCTGCAGGACAACTCGTGCTAAATCCGTTCGAAGATGCCGTATGGTGGGTATCATACCAACTGAACGGCATAAAACTCAGGTTCGCGTGGAGATAACTCGAATTGCCTATCGTCGCAGCATCCGTGACTACGGATAAAGCCACCAATGTGCATGCTCCGATCAACAGCGGGGGGGCTTATGTTTTAGGCAAAGCATAGATCCATTAGTACCCCTAAGGCAAAATACTGTCAACTGGTAATTCGTGCGATACACGACGTTGTATACGATCGCCGCCCTCCCTCGTGGCCCGGGAATCGCCGGTACGCGGGCTTCGGATCGTCTTAACCGCCCCCCAAATCCCCGCCCCTGTCGTACCCTGATCCCATGAACCTGGCATTCGTTGGAACCGGCCGCATGGGCGCGGCCATGGTGCGCAATCTGGTCGCGGCGGGGCACCGCGTCACCGCCTACAACCGTACCCGCGAAAAGGCCGAAGGACTCGGCGCGGCGGTCGCCGATTCCCCCGCTGCCGCCTGCCGTGGCTGCGATGCAGCCATCACCATGCTGCCGGATGACCACGCAACCGAAGAGGCGGTCTTCGGCCGCGACGGCATCGGCAGCGCGCCGCATATTGCGTGCAGCACGATCAGCACGGCCATGGCGCGCCGCCTTGCCGCGCATACGCCCGATTACCTCAGCGCGCCCGTTTTCGGCCGCCCGCAGGCTGCCGAGGCGCGTCAGCTCCTGGTAGTCGCCGCCGGCCGCCCCGAGCCGATCGGCCGCTGCCAGCCCGTCTTCGACGCCATCGGCCGACAGACCTTCGTCGCCGGCGCGGAGCCGTGGCAGGCCAACGCCGTCAAGCTGTGCGGGAATTTCATGATCGCCAGCATGCTCGAAGCGTTCGGAGAATCGTACGCCACCCTCGAAAAGGCCGGAGTCGCTCCGCACCTGTTTCTAGAAGTTATGTCCGCGCTGTTCGGCTCGCCGGTCTACGCCAATTACGGGCGCATCATTGTCGACCGCAAATTCGAGCCCGCCGGCTTCGCCCTGAAGCTCGGACTGAAGGACGTGCGGCTGACGCTCGAAACCGCCGCCGAGTGCCTGTCGCCCATGCCTTTCGCCAGCGTTCTCCGGGACCGGCTGATGGACGCCGTGCGCACGGCCAGGGTGAAAAGGATTGGTCCAGCTTTGCCCTTTGGGGCCGGCCATAGCGCAAGCGCGCGTATACCCGACAGTTGCTCCACGATTGCTCGTTGCAAACTTCGTTGACAGCATCGGTTGTACACCCTATAGACGCGAGGGCCGATAGGTCGTCGTAAAATACTGAAAACAAAAATAGATTACTTTGGATATCGGCCTGCATGGTCATAGGGCATGTTTCGGAGAGATGTGCCCACCCAAAAGAAGCAGACGGAAGGATCGGCAGAGCGCCGCGGCAAATTCCGGTTCCCGATGCGGCGCGAAGTCGAGTACAAACTGGTTGAGGACGGTATAGCTCGGGAGTCCGGGCACGGAGAGACCATCGACATCGGGAGCGGCGGCGTGTCGTTCTCGACGGATCGCAACATGAGGACCGGCTCGTTTATTCAGCTTTCGATCAGTTGGCCGGTGCTGCTGGACGACGCATGCCCGATGCGCCTCGTGGTATTCGGCCGCGTGGTGCGCAGCGGCGCAGGGATCTGCGCCTGCACCGTGGACAAATACGAATTCCGGACTCGCGGCCGCGGGTTGCACGCGGTCCAGCCCCGTCACGATACCAAGCTCGAGCGGTGGGCGGATATGCAGAGAGACCAGGCAAAAGCCCGGATGGTGACTGCCTGAGAGCGGCTCCGGGCGCCTATTGCGCCGGACTGGTGCTCG
>DATGMH010000087.1:0-2340 GCA_035293725.1 Bryobacteraceae bacterium | reverse complement strand
TTGCGTTTGCGCAGCTGGGATCGGGATTGCCAGTCTCCGACAGTCCGACGACATCTCCGCGATTACTAATCCAGAGCGCCTGGCTATTGTTTCCTCCGGGCAGCAACGGAAGCGCGGTCATAACCCCGTGCTTCCAGATTGCCGCGAGGCAGGGATGGTGAGTGCCGAAGCCGCAAAAGTCCTCGTTGTTCCTGTCGGTGCCTGAATTCTCGGAAAATAGGGCCACCTCACCGTTCAAACCGGCTTCCGACGCTTCACTGCTGCAATCGGGGCAATCCTGCCCGCCAAGCGTGCCGAGATTGAACGGCGGGAAACCTCGATACCAGAGGACCGCGGTTTGAGGTATGCCGTTGCTATTGGTCAGGGTCGCCGTCGCGGAACCTCCGGCCACCACGCCAAAGTCGTTGACTCCGTATGCGTAGCTATAGGTGCCACCCGGCAGCGGCCCCAGATCGGTCACTCTATAATGGACAACTCTTGTCCCTTCCGGTTGCACCCCGGACGTCCCTTGCGACCAAACTGCCGTCGCACAGATCGCAAGCACCAACCCAATGCATGCGGATTGGACGCACTTAGCAAGCCATTGTGATCTCATTGTAGTTCCTCCTTGACTGTTCGTGTACATACGCGTTCTCCCCAGAGCTCTTCGTGTTTTGCAATACTCGGGTGCGCTGAAGCCCGGACGGAACTTTCCACCAGGCCTATATTCGGTATATCGAGAACCAGCCTCGAAAACTGGCAGCGCGACTTAGGACTTCTGACGGCCGCGAGCATATCGACAGCTTGTGGTAAAATTTTGCGCACGCCCGCGCCTGACTGCATGGACCATGAGGGAGTTGTATGCCTTCGCCTGGCGCCCATGAGAGTCGCTCCTCGCTCAGGCTGATCCCGACGGTTTTTTGGACCGGCCAGCAATCCAGAACACACCTCAATTGCTGGGCGATTCGACACTCATCGAATTGCCACTGGGCACGACCTTGGGGAAATACCGAATCGAAAGCAAGCTCGGCGCGGGAGGAATGGGCGTCGTCTACAAGGCCGTGGATACCCGCCTCGGCCGCTTCGTCGCCTTGAAATTCCTCCCCGATTGGACTGCGCGCGACAAGCAAGCACTTGACCGTTTCCAGCGCGAAGCCCGCGCCGCCTCCTCGCTCAATCATCCCGGACTCTGCACGATCTACGAGATTGGCGAAGAAGGCGGGCGCGTTTTCCTCGCCATGGAATACCTCGAAGGGGAAACTCTGCGGGACAAAATCGCGGGCAAGCCAGTGCGCATCGACCTGCTTCTGGAATGGGGCGCTCAGTTAGCCGATGCGCTGGCTGCAGCGCACTCACGCGGCATCATCCATCGCGACGTCAAACCTGCAGATCTGTTCATCACGCGAACAGGACAGGCAAAGATTCTCGATTTCGGATTGGCCAAGATGCACGCCTATTCCGTGAGCGTTAGCACGATAGCCCCAAAGAATCTGGCGAAAGAATGGCCCAGCGAGATACTTAACAGTCCGGGATCGAGAGTAGGCACCGTCGCATATATGTCTCCTGAACAGGCTCGCGGTGACGAGCTGGACCCGCGCACCGATTTGTTCAGCTTTGGCGCTGTCCTCTATGAAATGGCTACGGGGCAGCGCGCCTTCGACGGGCAGAGCGATGCGGTCGTGTTCGAAGCCATTTTGAACCACATTCCCCCTCGCGCCGAGCAACTGAACCCATCTCTGCCGCACCGGCTCGGCCAGATCATCGAGAAGACGCTGGAGAAGGATCGCGAACTGCGCTCCCAGTCCGCCGCCGAGCTGCGCGGAGATTTGAAACGCTTGCGGCGCGATTTGGAGCGCGCACGGCAGGCGAAGACGGGGTCCTCCTCGGTGCCGAGGTCCCGCATCCTCGGTGCCGTTGACATGCAAGAGAGCGCTGTCGCTGGGCAGAGCAGCACGCTGCGGATGAGCCTGTGGATCTGGCGGCGGGTTTGACGATTGCTGTGGTGTTTGCAGTCGCAGGGATTGCGGGGAGAGTGTTTTTTGAGCGCGCCACCGCCCCACCGCGTGTCGTGCGCATCGAGCCCCTCACCCACGATGGCCGTGTCAAAGCTAACGAAGTTGGGCCGACCCCTTTGGTGACCGATGGCGAGAGAATCTACTTCACGGAACTTGCCGGCGTGGTGCCGTTGCTATCGCAGGTCTCCGCCAGCGGCGGCGAGACTCTCACTGCTCCCGCGCCGTTTCCGCAGATCTATCCAACGTCAATTTCAACCGATGGCTCGTCCCTGCTCATGGGTGGCACGGCGGCATACGGCTATGTCATGCCCTTTTATGCCGTGGAGCTTCCGGGAGGAACCCCGCG
>DATGMH010000086.1:0-11738 GCA_035293725.1 Bryobacteraceae bacterium | reverse complement strand
CGCGCGGTACAACGAGCCGCCGTTTGCGGTGGTGAAGAACGAGCACCGGGAGACGCTGGGGAACTGGGAAGACCTGCTGACCTACGTGAAGAACGAAGGGAAGCGGGACGCCTCGGTGACGCGGTACAAGGGGCTCGGGGAAATGAACGCGGAGCAGTTGGCGGAGACCACGATGAACCCGGAGAAGCGGACGCTGCTGCAGGTGCGCCTGGAGGATGCGGTGGAGAGCGAGGAGATCTTCTCGACGCTGATGGGGGAGGACGTGGAGAACCGGCGGAAGTTTATTGAAGAGAATGCGCTGGATGTGAAGAATTTGGATGTGTGAGGGAGGGGCTTGAGGCCGGGTCTCACGCGCGGAGGCGCGGAGACACGGAGGAGAGCTGAGGAGAAGGTTGAGGTAAGGGCCGTGGCGCAGGAATGGTGCCGCGGCCTTTTGTTTGTTGAGGTGACCGCGACGTTTGACTCCCAATTCG
The DNA here is from genome assembly GCA_035293725.1 of Bryobacteraceae bacterium. Lineage (GTDB taxonomy): Bacteria > Acidobacteriota > Terriglobia > Bryobacterales > Bryobacteraceae > Palsa-89. The sequence continues at coordinate 11,265 of DATGMH010000086.1, read as the reverse complement.
GGTACTCCCAGTCCCGGTAACCGATACCAGTCTCGTGCCATTAGTGATAGATTAGTTCATCACCTTGGTGATACATGTACTGGCGATTTGGGCTGCTGTTCCTGCTGATCTCACTGCCCGGACTGAATGCAAAGGATGTATCCGTCCTCGTGGACGTCTCCGGGACCATGGCTACCTATGGGTCTTGGCAGCATGATGCGAAGGACCTGATCACAGGTATCCTTTCGGGCAATGTCAGAGCCCCGAACTGGGAGCGCAAGGGCGATGACGGCGCCCTCGCGGAATTCCACACTGAGGGCGGGGACCGAATTCATTTGATCCGGTTCGGGTCAGTTCTCAGTAGCGTATTTCCATTTTTCGCACCACCGGACGATCTGTCCTCGATTGAGCAGTTGAACGAGGCATTCCCCGTCAATGCTGAATTGTTTCATCAAGCGAGGACCAATAAGCCGTTGGCGATCTGTGTAGGCGCGCGGCTTGCGGCGGCGAAAGACGGTATTGGTCGGCTCATCGTCATTTCCGACTTTCTGGTTGACAGCGACGTAACGGCGGAGCAACAAAACGCGATCAACGAGTTCGAATCCAAGGCGCGCGTCGAAACGCCGTTAATTTTCGCGTGGAATCGGAATCCCAGGGTACAGGTTAAACTGCTGCGGATTACGGGGACATCCGATTCGGCCGTGCCGCTTACCGGGCCGGCGCTGACTGTACGTATAACCGGGGCCAAGCTGCTGGATCGACCGCGGCGGCTTGTGCTCTCGTGGGCGTTGGCGGGCACCGACGAGGAAGCGACATATTCGGTTACGATTCGCGATCCGAAATCCGGCAGGACGATCCTGTCGAGAACGGTCTTGAATGCTTCCCTCCTGGTTCCCAATCCGCCGTCCGGGAAATTTGTATGGCAGGTGGTGGCGAATCTCCGCGGGAACCGGACAGCGAGTTCCGCGATGACGTCCCTCGAGATTCCGAGCGACAACTCTTTCTGGGCGATCGCGGCAGTTTTGCTTTTGTTGCTTTGCTCGATTGCAGCTTGGTGGTACTCCAAACGGCGTAAGCCATCACCGGAGGCCGATCGAAAGGAGGCACGCGGGTGGACGGGATAATTGGCCTGTTCGAGAAGGTAACGACATCGCCACAAGAGCTCAATTCAGCGGGGGAGTTCCTCCCTGCTTTCCTGGTGCTCCTTGGAGCAGCATTGTTGCTGTGCATTCCGGCGGCGGTTCTATCCAAGATTCTACTGGAGCGAGACAAGCTGGGAACTGCTACCCGCCTGAGCCTCGCGATTGGAAGGACCGCAGTGTTGCTGGGGGCCATGGCCGTATCTGACGCGGTCGGGCTCGTGCTTCTGGACCGTGCGCCACATTGGACGGCTGTGCTCCCGCACTGCACCTTCGCGGCCTTGGCGGGCGTTTGCGGTTTACTGGAGTACCGCTCCGTAAGCGAAGAACTGAAGCAGATGCGCCGGTATGTCGAGGCCGCGAAGCGACCGGCAGCGTAAGAGGAGAACATGCGAATCCATCCATCGGTTGTCATCGGTGTCGGGAGCACTGGAGGCTATGTCGTCGCCAGCCTTGAACGGATCCTATACGAGGTGATGGGGGATGCCGAGCTCCCTCTGTTCAAGCTTGTGGTGATCGATACGGACTCTGGGCCGAAAGAGGACGAGCCGCCTCCTGGGGGACGACGGAGTATACGATTTGAAGCGCACGAGTCGAATACGGGGCAGGCGATCAAGAACCTCCGACATGCGCTCGGCGGCGATTTCGAGTGGTGTCCCGAGGATCTGGTTCTGGACGGAGAAGGCGCCGGGAACCGCAGGGCGGGAGGCCGCATGCTGCTGTTCAACCGGTTTCCCGAGGTCTGGCGGACTATTCAGGACTCGGTACACGATGCGTGCATCGCCGCAGCGCAAGGCCAAACACGCCAGTTGTTCGAAAGGAAGTTCGAAGAACGCCGCCACGCCGCCGAGCCCGACCTTATCAATCCGAGCGTGCCGGTGGTTTACGTGGTCGGTACTCTTGCGGGGGGAACGTGTTCCGGCATGTGTGTGGACCTGGGATACGCTATTGCAAACGCCGCACCGGGGGCGAAACGCATCGCCACGTTCTTTCTACCAGCCAGGACGGAAGCGCCGACTTACCTCGAAAATACGTGGGCGACTCTGAAAGACCTTGAGTACTTTTGCGACAACCCGTCCTCATTCCGAAGTGTGTGGAAGTCCGCAGCTGGGGCGAAGCAGCGGTATCAGGCGGACAACGTGCTTCCATACGATGTTGTTTATCTCCTCTCCACGACTGACGAGACGGGCGCATTGAAAATGCGGTATGCCCCGAATTCGCAAGCGCCGCTCGTTCACATGTCGGCACTGCAGCTTGCCTGCGCGCTGCTCGGCATGGAACACGACATTTCCACGAAACACGTGGACGCATATGAACAGATCCGGTGCAAACAGAAGAATCGCTTCTTCTACAACTACAACGTCAGGGCCGTGATGTACCCGAAGTACGATCTTTCAGAGGCCGCCGCGTGCCGGATTGTTGAGAGAGCGATTTGCGGCGCGTGGCTGAGCGAAGAGGGCTACCAGACCGCCGCCGGCGCGCGTACTCTGAATCCGGACGATATACGCGGCCAGGGGCGCAAACTATGGAATACGCGATTTGAATCGATTTGGGAGGGCATGGTTCACGCCGTCGATCTGAATGCGTGGGTCGATCGAATTTTGCGAGGCGACTCAGCGGAGTCCGAACTGTTTTTTCAATTCACAGATCCTGCTCCGAACACGATCTACAGTCAGGTATATCAGACTCTAGTAAGCCGGCGAACCGAGCTGCAGAAAATGATCCGGGAGGGCCTAGGCAAGGCATACTCGGACAACCAGAACCTACGGTACGGAGAACTATACATCGAGGGTCTTCGAGCGGAGATGCAGCACACGGAGCGGTTCTGGGATTTACTGGGCACGCCATCAAGGACCGACTCTAGTGCCTGGTCCGGTGTGTCGCGGACGCTCGTTCACGCGGCACTATCGACACGGTCCACGAGCGCGCGCGCCTTGGGTGCACGAAGAGACCTGCTGTTTGATGAATTGCGGAAGGCGCTCACGCGACTACAGATGTACCTCATGAAGCAGGTTGTGGCGGAGCTGCAGGTGTGGATGGAAGGAGAGCTGGCTACTTGGATGCGCAGTCTGCGCGAAACCATCCAAGCGGTCCAGGGACTGGCGGCATCCCGTGCGTCGACGCTGGCTTCCCAACTGGACGAACGTGTGGGGCCGCTGCTCAAGATCAGCCGCTCCAAGACGGAGACGCTGCGCGAAGAGATGGAAAAGCTGGCGCAAGAACCGGTACGCCCGCTGCTTACTTTGCTAAGCACCGTCAGCGGTGAGTTCCAGGGAGAGTTCGCAGTGAAAACGCGTCGTGACCCGGCCGACGACCGTAAGATTTTTCTCAAGCTCAAGGGCGATTTGCAGCCACGGCTCCTGCAGAAACTTGAGGAGTACGGACGAATCGACGTGGCGGCGGAGATCAAGAGCCAAGGCCGCGCTCCCCAAGTGGCGGATCACTACCGCGAAGCCCAGGCGATGTCTGTGACTACAAGCATCGGTCTGGTGAAATCTCCTGCAAGAGTGCCATCGTTCCTGATGGCTTCCGATACCAGAACAGGAGAGGATCTGAAAGAGGAGTTGAGGACTCCTTTGGGCAGGTCGCCTGAAATGGTAGCAAAACCGTTACCGCTGCTCGACCATATGGCGGTCTTCTACCAGGAAGGCGCGTGCTCGGTGGAACCCGATGCGGAATATCATTCGTTTCCGGAAGTTCTCAGCGACGCGCCTGTATATCGCGAACACTATGAGATCCGAATGAAGGACCGTCCGGACATCCTGGACCCACTTCGCTCTATGAAGGGCGGCTCTGCGGCCGCGGCGGGAGGCAACCAATGAGACTGGAATGTACTCCGGAGAGACAGCGGCAACACAATGATTTCGTTCACAGTAAGATGCGGACGCTGATGTGGTCCGCTGTGATTGTGCTCATGGCAAGCGTGGGAATTGAAGCCAGATTGATCCTGAGCCCGCCTCCTCCTCCGCCATCTCCGACGGTGATTGGCCCCGACGGCAGGACTGTCATCGGCGCGGCCGTGGTCGTGACGCCTGATTATGCGCTTGCCGATGGAGATGTTCCGGCGGGCTCACAACTTTCGACGAATGGTACGGACCGGATCCCGATCGAACGGGTCCGGACAGCGGAGGTCCTCGGAGCAAAGCTAATGCTGCTCCACCTCCAAATGCCTCTCTCGAAGGAGGTACCGTCATTCCGAATGCCGCAGAACGGCGAGCAGGCATCAGCGACTGTAACGGCCGGGCGGTGGGAGGGGACGCTGGTCGAACGAGCGAAGGACGGAATGATCGAGGCGCAGCCGGCGATTGCCATCGGATCAGTGGCTCCATTGATTGCGACGGCCGACAGTCAACTGGTTGGGATCAGCGCTCCAGGAGCGGGCGGCGATGTGGCGATCTCTACGCGTTCGCTTCTGGCGGGCTTCCCCGAGCTGAAGAAGTAGGTGGCCGGGTCCGCTCCAGTGCCTCCGCCGAGCGTTCAAGTGAACGCGTCCGTTGCGGTGTTTCTGAATGAGGCAGCGACTGCGATCCGGCCGCAGTTGAAGTTTCGGGGCACTAACGGTGGTTCGGCGAAGGTTCGCGTGCATGCGGCGTTAGAGGGAGTGCCGCGCTCGACGACGATATCGGAGATCCAGCAGGCGATTGTGCACGCCCACGAGACCGCCGATGTCACAATCTCAGAGGGCATCGATATCTATTGCACGGCGAACAGCGCGCGCCCGGCGGAGTTCGATTGGTTTCGAGGCATCTTACGGGACGCGCTCGCATGCCTGCCGGACATTACGGTCCGCCTGCATTGCTTCGGTGTGCTCTCCGACGAACAGGATGAGATCTCACAGTGGCGCCGGGTAGCTGCTCTGTTCCACGAGTTTCGCGGAGGCGCATATCTTCTGTCACGCCGGTTTCGGGAGATCAAGCTGGATCGGGTGCGGACATACGGAGTGCTGGCGTCCATCGTCGAGCTCTTCGCTTCCACTGGGAAGAGCCGTTTTGCTCCGTACAGCAGTTTCAGTGTCCGCCGGGAGAGCAGCCCGTTTCAGGTCTACGTGGCGGGAGTGGAGAGCTTCACGGCGCCTGCGCACGAGAAGACGGCTGAGTGGCTGTTCGACACCCAATTGTTCGCTCGATTGAGTGCGGCGCTTCCGCTGAATCGTCCACCAGAATGGAACCCGGATCCCCGCACAGTGGAGCACTGGCTGCTACGGGCAGCCGGCTGCTCCTACTCATTCGCGGAGATGGTGGAAACACTCCGGAGGTGGGGAGGCACTGAGCCACTTGCGTACGATCTTTCGTTAGAGGTGCAGAAGGCGATTACGAACGCCCCCAGTTCGCCACCCGCAGCGAGCCCCCGGCACGTGTTGGAGACAGCCGTAAATACGTACGAAGCACCGACCGTGATAAGCGCGGCGCGCGGGGCGACTGAGTCCCTGTTCAGAGCCTTCCCGTTTCCAATGCATCCGCTTTTCCTTAGAGCACACCGGCAGGCTCTTATGACAGCGACCATCGATAGACTCCGCAGAGGCCAGTGCGAGATGCTGGCCGAGCTGCTGCGAAAGACGTTTTACACGGAAGCGCAGCGGATCCACAGGTCCTGGTTTCCGCCGAATAGCAGTACAGACGCGGATGCTGCGACTGCGGCGGCCGCTTTCGACGTACGCGCGCCGGGGAGGATGGTGTTTTCCACATGTCATCTGGACCCAACGGTATCGGAGGATGAAAGAGAAGAGCTTTGCGCCGGCGCTGAGCGGATCCGCTTCTTATATCTCATACCGGTGATCTTCGCATGAGCTATTCACTTCTGATTCTGCTTGCGAGCGGCTGTGTGGCCTTGATCGCGCTGTGGGGAATTCTCAGCGCCTGGAGGGAGGTTGGCGAATTCCGACGCGGACTGCGGAGTCTGCCGCCAGACCGCTTTCCCAGCGGAACGGCGTTTCCCAGCGGACGGGAGTCTTGCCGCCTGGCGAACGAGTTTCTGACATTATGCGCACAGGCAGCGGACCGGCAGATGCTCGGAGCACTGCACATCGACCGCGCCCTGGCGCCGGTGAACAATTACTTCCGCACGCGGGTTAACACACCGAAGTCCCTGGCGGGCGTTCTCGTGCTCTGCGGGTTATTGGTGACACTATTAAACCTGCAGGGCTCGGTGGGACGCCTCGGCGCATCATTCCAGAACCTTTCAGTGAGCCAGTCCGACGTACAGCAGAGCACGGCCGCGCGCAGCGTGAATGAGATCCAAACGGCGATGGGGGAGATCGCCGGGAGAGCGCACGACGCATTTCTACAAAGTTTCGGTGTAATTCTTTTATCGTCGATGATTCTATGGCTAGCTCTCCTGCTGAATAACAAAGCACAAGGGGTGTGCCGGGACTTCGCCGTTTGGGCTAACGCCACGCACGTACGTAGTCTAGTCGAGCGGCCTCCGGTGCAGGAGACTCAGGTAGAAAAGCTTAGCGAGCTGATCGTAAAGCTTTCCGATGTGGCCGGAACGTTCGAGACGATCGGCCCTGCTATCGCCAGCGTGGGCGACCTCGGGGCGAAGCTGGACGCATCGAGCCAGCTGGTGGCCGAGGCGGTATCGAAGCTGCCGGCGACCATCAACGAATCGGTCGGCCAACTCAGTCTCGAAGTCACGCGCGACATCAGCGCGCAGCTCAACCATCAAATTGAGTATCTAAAGAAGGTATTGGCGATTTATGGCGATCAGACGGTGCGGGTGACAAAGCTGCAGGAGTACCTGGACAAGCTGGGAGAGAGCATGGAGTCTAGCATGAAGGCGCTGAAGGGCCTTGCGGCGCTACCCGGGAAGATCGACTCACTTAGTGAAGCGGTGCAGTCGTTTACGACGGCGTCGGCGCGAGCGATAGCGGCTTGCGAGCACCTGGACGCGAAGGTAGATCAAATACCGGCTCTGGACCTGGGACGGGTTGAGGGGATCGGTGCCCGCGTGGACGAACTCACCGATCGGATGAAATCACTTCGTGGTGAGATTCGGGACTTCGGGAAAAAGATTCCACAGATCGTCCCGGCGGACATTACTGCAAAACTGGATAGCATTGAAAAGGCGATGTCCAGCCTTCGCGAATCAAGAGCTGCAACGAGCACGGCCGCTGCATCGGCCGGGGGTCCAACGATTCATCTACCGGATCAGGCGAAAGATATCGTGGGGCAGGTGGGAGACCGCCTCAGGGACCGACCTTGGTGGAAGTGGTAAACAGGTGGGCATATGTTCGAGGAAGATCATCTCGCAGACGAACACATTGGGTGGCCGAGCTATGTGGATTTCCTGTCGACGTTCGTTTTCGTTCTGATCGTGTTTGTGGGCTCTCTTCTGTACCTACTTTCGGGCGACATCCGGCAGCGCGTGGTCGAGCAGCGCATTCAGGGAGTGATCCGCGGTTTGAAAGGCACGGGTGTAGTATTTGAGCGCGACGGCGACAGGTTGGTGTTCCCACTGAAATCAAAAGTGGAGTTCGCGACCAACCAAGCGGAGATCCTACCTCAGCACGAGCGATATTTGCGTGAGGTGGGGAAGAGCTTCGGGAATCCTGGTGTGCAACGAATCGTCATTCTTGGCTTTGCAGACAGCCAACCTTGCAGGATCGATCCCTTCTGCAATTGGGATCTCTCCGCGCGCCGCGCTCAGGCAGTGCTGAAGTATTACTACACCTGTGCGGATTGCGAGTACGACCCAGCGAGCATCCGGAAGAAGCTGACGATGACCGGAGAGGGAGATATCACTTCGACGAAGCCGGGTTCGCATGACCGGCGTGTCGACATCATTCTCGAGTTCGAGCGATCCGGAAACTGAGTATGGCAAAACGCTCCAAGGCACTCCGGGACTCTGGGGGTACGCTTCCTTCCTGGTGGTCGCGCCTTGCGTGGAGGCTATGGAGTAAACGGCGTGCATGGCGGGAGCTGGAGGAGCGACTCCATCTCCAGAAAGCGGCACTCGAAGAACTGCGGCCATGGTGCCGGATTGCCGCAGAGGAACGGCAGCGCTTGCGCAGTACGCTCAATCGAGTGCTGGTAGAAGTGCAGGAGTGTGGGCTCGATGCCTCCCTCGCACTCGCTGCCCTGGGTGAGCTTGCTACAAAGATCAGCACACTAGAAAGTGGTGTCCAGGCGCTGGTGAGCACCAACGCAAAATGGAACGCAGCGTACGCCAGTATTGAGACGGAAACGCTCGAGTTGAGGAAGCGGTCGAGTGTGGTTCCGGGCCGCGAATTCGCGCGCCGGACTGACGAGCTGTGCCGGCTCCTGCAACATCCGGATCGACTTCCGGGCCCACACGGCCGCAAGAAGCCAGGCAAAGGCCGATTTGAGAAGGTCCTGGACGAATACTTTGCCACTGCGCGTCATTGCGTGCAGGAACTCCGCGACCACATCACGACAGCCGAGGAGGCGATTCAAGGCATAGGGGACCTAGATCAGTCAGTTGCCCGAATTGAAGAACTGGTACCTGAAACGAACGTAGCTGCGATGCAAGATTACGAGCGATTGCTCGCGGTACGCCGGTCCATTCGGGACCATCTGACGAATGGCCGTTATCAAGCTGCATATCATCACATCAAGGATGCGCGAACGCTCTGTGCACGAGTTCAGCACACGCTTGAAAAGCAACACGAGATGACGCGCCAGGAGATCGACCTATGGATGGAGGATCCGGCGATCTGCTCTAGATTCGATCTGCAGTCCTTTCCGAAGCAGCTTGGGGCGGCGCACGTTCAGCGGTGGAACGAGATTCGGGTTGAAATCGCAGGAATCATCAACGAACGCGCTGAGACTGCGCGGCAAGCTCACGCGGCGCTGTTTCCGAAGCGCAGACGATTTCGGGGTAGCCTTGAGGAACTGAGCGACTGGGAGCGCTTAGAGAAGTACGCCCACGTGGTGGCGGAGTTGTCCCGTTATTGATCAATAATCGCTGGCGATCTGCCGATAGACGGCATACCAATCGGTGACAATGGCATCCTGCGCCTGCCATAGGGTCATGGCGCCAGAGCATACCTGTCGGTGAAGATAGTTTTCGACGACGTCCTTTTCCCTCGCACCCGGCTTCGGGCCGTAGGGCTCGGGCCACAAGTTTCTAGGATCGGTGGGGTGGCCGCCGAGCTCCAGGCTGATGAAATGATCTTCCTCGTAGTCGGACGCGCCGCCTGCGAGTCCCCAGGATATGATTTGGTCGCGTTTGAGCCGGCTTGTGTATGCCGGCGAAGGCCGGATCATCCGGGTGCTCCACGCTGAGTCGCAGATCGTCTCGGCGATGTTCTCCTGTGTGATCGCCGGGTTGGCCAATCCGGGTGTTCTGACGGGATCAGGATATGCCCACGCGGGACCAACGTGGCGCGGCAGCACCGGGCGCGGTTCGATCGAACTTCGGGACACCTGATGCCGGGCGGAGATCCACAGAATAATCAACGCAGCCAAGAGAAGGAGAAGGGTCACATGTCCGCGCGTCAGCCGAGTTGTCATACCTTCGTTCGATTGTACTTCTCAGCTTACCGGCAGGACCGGGGATGTCGGTACGCACGGACTGCATTGGAGTGGCGCCGGGACCGGCGAGATTCTGCTGGTCATCGAGGGGGCGGATTCTAGCGTGACTGCAAACCGCGGCGGGCGGCCATTTCGGCGCCCATGGCTTGGCGCTCGGGGGTTTCGAGCGCGGCGGCGGCAACGGGGAAGAGATCGGTTTCCTCGACGGCGATGTGGGCGCGGTAGAGCTCGACTAATTCAGCGATCAATTCGGAGAAGCGGGCGGAATCGGCGGGCGGTAGTGTGCCCTGGGCGAGCCAGGCGCGGCCGAGGCGGTCGACTTCGGCGTGGAGCGCGTCGGCGCGGGCGTGGTCGTGGTGGAGGCTGTCGAGCGTGGCGAAGGCGCTTTGCACTCCGGTGGATTGCTTGGCGCGGAGGCGGGGAAAGAGGGAGTCTTCTTCGTCGGCGGTGTGCTTGGGGGCGGCTTCGCGGAAGTACTGGAGGGCGGTCTCGAAGGAGGCCCGCTGCGCAGGATCGAGGGGGCGGCCGGCCGCGGGACTGAGCTGCGCGAGCACGTTGAGGAAGCGCTCGATGCGGCGGTGGCAGTCTTTGAGCATGCCGATGGGGTCGGCGAAGGTGGCTTCGGGCTTGGCTCCGATGGTGATGGGCATGGGGTGATCCTGTTCTTATTTTCGCGCAGCGGTGGGTTTGCGCGCGGTGGGTTGATTTGGAGCGGGCGGCGCGGCGGCCGGTGGGGCGGAGAGGACGAGTGCGCGGAGGCCGGGATCAAGGAGGAGCGCGAGAAGGATGGGGAGGCAGTAGGGGACGACGGTGTTGAGGTAGTCGGCGAATTTGAGCGCGAAGCGGACGGAAGGGGCGGCGGCGGGGTAGAGATTGACCTGGACGACGTGGGCGGCGTAGACGAGGACGCAAACGGCGGGCAGCAGCAGGAGAATGGCGCTGCCGATGGCGAGCGCGCGGAGCTTTTGCCAGGGTAAGGAGCGCCAGGACCACGGCCGCCACGACCCGGGGGCGGCGAGGAGGACGGCCCAGAAGAGCGGGAGGGCGACGGTGGCGACGGTAGCGACACGCTCTTCGGCGCGGATATGGATGGAACGGCCTCCGGGGATGGGGACCTGGATGTTCCACAGGCGGCCGGTCTCGATGGAGACGCCGGTGGGAGCGTGGACGCCGGGCAGGGACTCCAGCAGCGTTTCGGTGGAGAACTGGACCCAATCGAGGAGCGGCATGCGGAGCACGCACCACCAGAGCGGAAGGAGGGCGGCGAAGATCAGGGTGGCGCGGACGAGGAAGCGGCGGGGCATGGGATGGATCAGGCGCCGGCGCGGCGGACGAGCGCCGCCCAGAACCAGAAGATGGCGAGAGTGTCGAGGACGATCAGGGATTCCCAGAGGTAGAGATGGGCGAAGTCGAACCAGGCGCGGTTGTATTGGCCGAGGTAGTAGAGGGTGATGATGCGGAGGAGGTTGAGCGAGTGGAGAGCGAAGGTGCCGAGGGCGAGGCCTTTGAGCTTCTGCGTCCACGGGGCGGGATAGACGAGGATGGCGGACCAGAGGAGGATGGTGACGTTGACGGCGTTGCATCCGTTTTCGACCTGGACGCTGAAGCCGCTGGCGGGGCTCATGAGGACGGAGCCGAAGACCTGGGCCTTGCCT
>DATGMH010000085.1:0-3213 GCA_035293725.1 Bryobacteraceae bacterium | reverse complement strand
TCACCTGCAGTTTTTTGTCGTCGCCCAAGACATTGCTCACGGCGAGGAAGGTTATCCTTGCTCGCGTTTCATGTCCTGCCCTATTCCCGTTGGCCGGTTTTCAGGTGTCCCTCATTGGCCGGTTTTGGGTGTCCCCCGAGGCCACGTAAAGGAGAGAGCAGAGGTCACTATCTGTTCCGTTGTACCCGCCGGTGTCTTGCCGGAATTGTTCCAGGCCGCCGCGATTCTGCGGTGTCACGACCTGGGGCTTCCGGATGAACTCGGCAATGAGATCTTTGGAGTGATGGCGAAGGCGAACAGCCTAGGGGATCCGGCGATGCGGTTCGAAACTCGCAACTTGTCTCCGAGCGACTTGAAACTCGACGTTTCCGCAATCCCGGTTTCGCTCCTCGTCTCAGATCCCGGGGCGGTCAAAGCCGCTGAGACCCTCGTAGAGTCGGATGACGAACTCACTACCGATATCAGGGCCGCACAGCGAATGAAACCGCTGCTTGTTCGCGAAAGGTACACCGCAGCCCGCGTTCGGATTCCGGTCCAAGCTAACATTCTTCCCGGAAGTGTCCCAGTGCTCTTTGCGGCGGCACAGGTCGGCTACTCAGGGGCCGAAGAGAGTTTTGCCTTGTCTATCATTGGCCTGGACCCCTGCCGCTACTATCCGATTGTTGTACTCCCGCATCGTGGCGCTCTCGCAGATCGCCTGCGGGCCGCGGGCGTCCACGTAGAGATCGTGCAGGAAGACTTCGCAAAAATGACGCTGCGAAACATCCGGTATTTCGACGCGCTGCTTGAAGCGAGCGGCGCACGGCTTGTGCACACAAATGGAAACGCCGGGTTTCCGCTCGCGGTCGCTGCACACTACCGTGGAGTCCGGTGGTTCACCATACGCGCATATTCTACGGGCCGCGTCCGCCGCAAGTGCTGGCGTTCTCTGCGCGCAACATCGCGATTTCTGATGCCATCGCTGAGGACCTTCGCCGAAGCGACGTAGACCCGTCCACGATTGTGAGGATTTATAACGGCGTCGAGCTGGATCGGTTCGCCGATGCGAAGTCGCAGCAGCCGATCTTTCGAGGACTGCTGGGGCTTGCCGGCAAACCAGTAATCTCGATGATCGCGCGAATCTGCGAACAGAAACGGCAAGAGGAACTGATCAGAGCTCTGCCACTCGTACTGGCGAAGCACCCTGACGCCGTAACGCTTATCGTCGGAGAGACTGACGGGGCCGACATGGCCTACCACAAACGGCTGCTGGCTTTGATCGATGATTTTGGTGTCCGCGGGTCAGTCGTCTTCCATGGATTCGAGCGGCGCATCGAGCGCATCCATGCCGTCTCGGACGCCCTAGTGCTCTGTACGTACAATGAGCCATTCGGACGCTGTCTGATAGAAGCAATGGCGGCCGGTGTGCCAGTCATCGCGCCGAACCAGGGCGGGCCGACCGAGATTGTAACTAGCGGAGTAAACGGAATTCTGTATACACCTGGTGATGAACGCGAGTTAGCCAACTGCATCACCGCCGTACTTGACGATCCCGCTCTTGCTCGCCGGTTGTCATGCGGCGCCAAAGCGCGGGCGTCTGCATTTTCACTCGCCAGCCATACCGCAACCTTAATGGATCTCTACGATGAGGTGCTCTACGGCGGTCGTATCGAGGGGGCCGGGCTGCCCGTTTGCAGAATGCTGAGGAAGGAGGGAACGACTAAATGAAAATAGATCCCAGGGTGGCGCGAGCTGTAGCGCTACTCGCATTATCACTATCCAGCATCAGAGCGGATTGCGATTACTGTGGCAGCCAGACAACTGTAACATATACGTCCGGCTCGTGCACGGAGTTCTTTACTTATACTCCGTGTAACGACAGTAGCACTGCATACTGCTCCGGCACCCATTGCTCCTCCTGGAGCGGCAGCACGATGAACTTCAGTGGCAATTCAAAATGTTACTGTATTAGCTGAGCTATGAATGGAGATGGACAAAATGAATAAGAGGAAATTAGCACTAGCTCGTGCCAGCCTACTTGCGCTGACTCTTGCAGCATCGCAAGGACATTCCCAGGACTGCTCGAACTGCAGCGGTTACGGCTCGACCGTCTATTACTACCACGGGAGCTGTGAAGACTTCTTCTCATATTCCTATTGCGGGCTCGGGCTGCCAGCTGGAACTTGGTACTGCTCGGGAACCCAATGCAGTAGTCAATCCGGCAGCATGATGAGATTTAGTTACCTTGGGTGGTGCAACTGCGTCTAAATATACCCCAGCTTGCAGGAGGAGAACTCCCCGGCTGGATCCGCCCGGATGACATTAAGCATAAGCGGCTCGACTGGGTCGGTGCTACAGGGCGCGCGGGAGTATCCATGGGCAGATTCGATTCTACTTCGGCAGCGAGATCGTGATGTTCCGGTACTTCATTCCGCCCGTGTGATCGCCCTGAATGTAGATCGGCCCCGGCTCGGCTTCGTGGCTGTCGAGCGCGCCGCCGGTGATGCCGGGGATCTCCTGGTTATCGATCGTCTTCACGCCGTCCCGCACGATCGTGACGCGCCGCCCGACCAGCGTGATATCGAAGCTTTCCCACGTTCCCGGCTTGCGCGGCAGCGCGACCGCGGGCGCGAGAAAGCTGTAGATTGCGCCGATGGAGTGAAACCGGTCGTTTTCGTCGACGGGCTCGTATTCTACCTGGACTTCGTACCGCCCGCGCAAATAGATGCCGCTGTTGCCGTTCGCCGGGCAATTGTACTCGATGTGCAGCTTGAAATCGTTGAACGTGCGGGTGGTGCGGATGTTCGCGCCCTTGCTCTCGTTAATCAGCTCGCCCGCGCGCGCCACCCAGTGATTATTGGCGGCGTTGCCGATGGGCTCCCAGCCGGTCAGGTCCTTGCCGTTGAAGATGGGTTCGGGATTGGTCCAGGCCTTGGGCATCGGGCGGTCGAGCTTGGGCGCTCGCACGCCGGCCAGTTGGCCGCGCGCTTCTTCGCCGCGCTTCATCGTTCCGGTGAACGCATCGCCGCTCGCGGTGAGCTCCCACGTGGTCGCCGGGCCGCGGCCGCCGCCCAGCGTGACCGTGAGCTGGTTGCCATTCGCCTGCACGGAGGAGGCCCACGTGGTGCCGCCGGAGCGCGGCTGCACCAGCGCCGTCAGCTTGCCGTCTTTCTCCATCACCTCGATCCAATCGGGATAAGTGTCCTGGCCGTTGGTCACCGTGACGTCCCAGCG
>DATGMH010000084.1:0-3140 GCA_035293725.1 Bryobacteraceae bacterium | reverse complement strand
GGGCGAGTTCGGCGTTCGCTTCACCTTCTAACTCCTCGCAACCTCAGCAGCTAACCACCGGGCTGGCTCGCAAGCGCCAGCCCGCTTTCTTTTGTTTGCCCCGGAAAAACAAGCCAAGGAATCTCGGTCGCGGAACGCCTGTCGCTGCGCCAGGCGCAGTCACAGCCGGTCTTGGCCACGTTGCGTGGCGCCCGCCTCCCCGGCTAGTGGAAACTAGCTCACGCAGCCCGCCCCGCGCTGCTCACCCACTCCGCCCCGCCGTCCCGTCAGCATAATCCTCCTCCCCCTGTGCTTCACGTACCGCTCACGGTATTTTTCTGCGTTCTCAAGGTAATGGACCGTGCGCGAATGCAAACTGCACTCGAAGCAGAGATGAATCTCAAAATGGATAAGGCCCCGATACTCGATCTAGGCGAGGATGAGCGCGCATCCCGCGAAGCTGCCACCGTCCTCGGCCAACCGCTCCCAGACGTGGGTTCCCGCACGATTGTGGTATAAAGCCAATACTGCGGGTTTCTTGCAGGCAGAGGGATTTGATGGCTGGAGATGGCGAGATCGCTCTGACGCAGCGCGCCTACACGCTGCGGCTCCGTCCGGCAATTACGAAGGCCGATTCCCCCGAGGACATTCGAAAGAAAGCGCGAGAACTGCAAGATGCTCTGTGGGCGACGCACGAAGCGGTCAACAGAGGAGCAAAGGCGTTTGGCGACTGGCTGCTAACGCTCCGGGGTGGTTTGGATCATCGACTTGCAGACGAGAAGATAAAGGTCAAGAAAAGCGGCGAGCAGCAAGAGCGCGATCCGACATTGGAAGAGCGACGTAACCGGCGGATTTTACTTGCGCTTTCGTGGCTTAGCGTTGAGGACGAACGTGGCGCTCCAGCGGATTCCGATGTAATGGTCGCATATGGGGACCGCTGTTCAAAGCAACGTGACAACCAAGACGCCCGAAATTGCAAAGTGATCGAAACCCTGCGGAAAATTCTCAAGGCGCGCGGCGTGCCGGAAGATGAAATAGGCCAGCCGGAAGCCACAGGAACCTGGCTTGGGGATTGCAACGATTCTCTTTCCGCTGCCATTCGAGATGACGCGGTCTGGGTGAACAGAAGTGCGCTCTTCGACAGAATCCCGCAGCAGTGGAACGCATTGGATAAAGCTCGTGAGGATGCGTGGACCATCCTGGCCTATCTTCTGGGAGAGGAATTTCTAACCGTACCGGTTTCGGCGCAATCAGGAGTCGACGACACAGGCGAGGCCGAAATTTCGAACTGGCGCGACGAGATAACCGCCTCTTCCAAAGGGGCGGGGCAACGCACTCGGCACCTATTTTCTCATCTGTTCGGAGTGGGAAAGCCATTCGGAAAGCCAACTCGTGCGCTCTTCCTTCGCGATCAGTGGCGCGGATATCTGAGTCCCCTGATTGAGAACGCTGGTTTGCCGTTGTTGCCGGTTGAGCGCAAAGCACAGAAAGAAGAGGATGGGGAGTGCGTTTCGCACACTGAATTTCAGCGAGAGATGTTCTCTAAAGCTGCCTCGCGTCTCGCGCAGGTTGTGACCAAGCAGCGGCAACAGGAAAAAGATAGGCAGGACGATAAGGCCGCAGATCAAGCTTTGGCGCAAATGGAGGCAGATAAGCAGTTTGCCGACGCCCTGCAAGCGCTCCGGCAATATTGCGGCGAATATCAGGTTCAGAGTGCGGCCAGTGAGGAGTTCCGTATAGGGCCGCGGCAAATCGTCGGATGGGAGAAAGTCATTAAGAGGTGGGCATCGGTCACGGAAGAACGTGAAAACGCAGTTGAGGCTCGCAAGCGGATTGTAACCGAAATTCAGTCGGACAACGGAGATGAGAAGTTCGGTGACGTAAACCTCTTCCTTCGTTTGGCTGGCGAGGAATATAAGACTGTTTGGTGGCACGGAGGCAAGACCGACGCCAGCATTTTGCAGCGCTTCGTGGCGGGAATGAAAGCCCGAAGCGACGCAGTAGCTCTGAAGGTTGCGGCGTACCGGCATCCTGATCCGTACCTGAACCCAGTCTTCTGCCAGTTCGGAGTCTCCCGTCCCAGTATCGAATTCCGGCGCATCAAAACGTTCTCGGACAATCCGACTGTAGATGACCCGCGTGCGGTACGAATCCGCCTGTGGCATCCAACCGAAGGATGTGCGAAGAAAACGGTTGTTTACGGTGTTAGCTCGCGGTTGGACCGAGAAATTGGCTCTGCCTCTGATGCAGTCCGCAAAGGCGGAGGTGAGCAATCAGAGGTATCGCGGCGGGGGCGTCTCGGAGCCGCTGCTGCCGGTACGTCCGGTGTCGAAGCGGGTGTTCGCGTCGCTGGCGTGTTTGATCGGCAGCGGATCAGCAGGCGAAATCGAGATGAGGCGGAAGATGAGCTAAAGGACTCGACGTGGAACGGCTCGTTGTCAACAAGCCGCCATGATCTTTTGGAGATTCGACGGCTTCTCGACAAAGGTAAGAGCGACAAGGCTGAACGTTGCCGATCACAGCTTCGATGGACACTTAGCGTTTCGATGGAGCTTCAAAGGATCGGCCCTTGGTTTCGCTATGTGACGGAGGCAACTGATAGACGCCCGTTTCTTCGGACGGTGCGGAAGGATAAGCCGAAGGACAGAAACGATGCTTCGCAAGGTTTGGCGGCGGCTAAGGGTGAACAATACTCAGACCTGGAGGGCTGGCCGTGGCATGAGGTCAACAAGCCCCTAAAAGAAAACGCAGACAAAACTGCTCTGGTCGAGGACAAGAAGGGCGCACGGGGTGAAAGGGCGTCGCTGATACTGTGCCGATTACCAGGGCTGCGTGTTCTGTCAGTTGACCTGGGGCATCGTTCCGCTGCTGCATGCGCGGTTTGGGAATCCCTGTCACACGAAGATTTCAAGCGCGAGATTTCCGCGCGCACGATTGTGTCCGGCGGTTCGGGGGCGAGTGACATATACCTGCACACACGCCACATGGATGACCGGGGCAAACAGCGGATCACCATCTACCGCCGCATCGGGCCGGATGAACTCGGTGGAAGCCCTCATCCTGCTCCGTGGGCGCGGCTCGACCGGCAATTCCTAATCAAGCTCCAAGGAGAAGAGCGCCCCGCTCGCACAGCTTCGCAGCCTGAGTTGGCGGCGGTCCGC
>DATGMH010000083.1:0-263344 GCA_035293725.1 Bryobacteraceae bacterium | reverse complement strand
CGATGCCGTTCTATCAAGCCCTGCGCGACGCCACTCGTTCCGGCCTCCTGAAGTCCATCTGCGCGCGCATCCTGGTAGACGAAGCCGCCCATCTCAACTTCCAGGGCCTGACACTCGGCTTCATTCGCCGGCCGCTGTCCGATCGCGCCCGCACTCTCCGCTCCATTTGCCATCGCGCCCTGTTCGATGGCACCGCTTTCCTCGTATGGCAGCAGCACCGGCCCGTCTTCCACGCCGCCGGCTGGACCTTCTTTCGCTTCTGGAACGAAGCGCAGCGCTGGTTCGCCATTCTCGAGATGAAGATCCGAAATGTTTCATCCACGCCTTCGCGCGTGAATTTCTACGCCGATGCGCGCCTCGATTGAGCTTCGCTCCGATGTGCCACCGCCTCGATAGTCTAAGATCGAACTGATGGGGCCTAATCCAGCGCACGCTGAACAACCGAAGCTTCCTATTCCTGGCGTCAAGAACCTGATCGCGATCGGATCCGGTAAAGGCGGTGTAGGCAAAACCACCGTCTCGGTCAACCTCGCCATCGCGCTCTCGCGTACTGGCCACAAGGTTGGCTTGCTCGATGCCGACGTCTACGGCCCCAACGTCCCGCTCATGATGGGCGTTCGCGCCACGCCGCACGCGATTGGCGAACGCATCCAGCCGCTCGAAAAGAACGGCGTGCGCGTAATGTCGATGGGATTCCTGAATCCTGGCGACAAGCCCTTGGTCTGGCGTGGCCCCATGCTCCACAGCGTCATCCAACAGTTCTTACGCGGCGTCGATTGGGGCGAACTCGATTACCTCCTCATCGACCTGCCGCCCGGCACCGGCGACGTCCAGCTCACTCTCATTCAAACCGCGCCGCTCACGGGCGCAGTGGTCGTCACCACGCCGTCCGACGTCTCGCTCGAGGATGCCCGCAAAGCCATCCACATGTTCCAGCAGGTCCGCGTTCCCATCCTGGGCCTGATCGAAAACATGAGCTACCTGGTGTGCCCGCATTGCCAAGAGCGCATCGACGTCTTCAGCTACGGTGGAGGCAAAAAGACCGCGGAAACGATGAATGTCCCGTTCTTAGGCGAACTCGCGCTCGATCCGGCGGTTCGCATCGGCGGCGATTCGGGAAACCCAATAACGTTGGGCGAAGCCGGCGCCCCCTTCGTCGCCATCGCCCATGAAGTAGAACGCCGCGCCGCCGAAGAATCCGGCAGAAAAGGCCCGTCGATCAAAATCGAAGACTAATTTTGAGCCGCAGATAAGCGCTATGCGTGCGGATTTTTATCTGGCGGTATCCACGCTTACCCGAGGCTGAGGCTTTTTACCGCCTGGCCCAGCTCGCGTCGATATAATCCCGATTCATGCGCGCGATGGCCTCGAGCTTGATCTCCTTGGGACAAACCGCCTCGCACTCGCCGATATTCGTGCAGCTTCCGAATCCTTCGCGATTGAACTGCCGCACCATCGCCAATGCGCGCTCATGCCGCTCCGGCTGTCCTTGCGGCAGCAATCCCAAATGCGAAATTTTCGCGCCAGTGAATAGCGCCGCGGAGGCATTCGGACAAGCCGCCACGCAGGCCCCGCAGCCAATGCACGCCGCGGCGTCCATGGCCCGGTCTGCCGCTTCTTTGGGAATCGGAATCGCGTTGCCGTCCGGAGCGCTCCCGGTCGGCACGCTCACGTACCCGCCTGCCGCGATGATCCGGTCGAACGCGCTCCGATCCACCACCAGGTCCTTGATCACCGGAAACGCCTTGGCGCGCCACGGCTCCAGATAAAGCTCCTGCCCGTCCTTGAAATGACGCATCGTGAGCTGGCAAACCGTGGTCGCGGGCAACGGACCGTGGGCGATCCCGTTGATCACGAACCCGCACGAACCGCAGATCCCCTCGCGGCAATCGTGCTCGAACGCGATCGGCTCCTCGCCTTTCAGTACCAGCCCCTCGTTCACCACATCCAGCAGTTCCAGCATCGACATGTCGGGATTTACGTCATTCGCCTCATAGCGCATCATGCCGCCGCGAGCCGCGGGGCCCTTCTGGCGCCATACATGCAAAATCAGCCGCATTACTTGTAGCTCCGCTGGCTAGGATGCACGTACTCAAAATGCAGCGGTTCTTTGTGCAGCTCCGGCGGTTCCCCTTCGCCTCGATACTCCCAGGCCGCGACATACGAAAACTCGGCATCGTTGCGCTGCGCTTCGCCATCCGGCGTCTGGTACTCCTCCCGGAAATGTCCGCCGCACGATTCGTTGCGCTGCAGCGCGTCCAGGCACATCAGTTCTGCCAGCTCGAAGAAATCCGCCACGCGGCCCGCTTTCTCGAGCGATTGGTTCAAATCGTCCGCGCTACCGACCACCTTCACATCTTTCCAATAATGCTCGCGCAGATCGCGGATCGCACCCAGCGCCTGCTCTAACCCTCCGGCGTTCCGTGACATTCCGCAGTAGTCCCAAACGATCTTCCCCAATTGCCGGTGAAAAGCATCCACCGTATGATGCCCCTGGATGGACAGCAGCCGCTTGGTACGGCTGGCTACTTCCGCTTCAGCCCGCGCAAATTCAGCATGCCCCGTATCCAGCGCCTCCGGTTTAGCATTAGCGATGTAATCGCCCACCGTGTACGGCAGGATGAAATATCCATCCGAGAGCCCCTGCATCAGCGCGCTCGCCCCGAGCCGGTTGGCCCCGTGATCGGAAAAATTCGCCTCGCCGATCACGAACAGCCCCGGAATCGTGCTCATCAGGTAATAATCCACCCACAGCCCGCCCATGGTGTAGTGAATCGCGGGATAAATCCGCATCGGAACCTGGTAGGGATCTTCGTCCGTGATCCGCTGATACATATCGAAAAGATTCCCGTAGCGCTCGCGGATCACGTCCACGCCCAATCTGCGGATCGCATCCGAAAAATCCAGATACACCCCGAGACCCGTCTCGCCAACACCTCGCCCTTCGTCGCAAACCGCCTTGGCATTGCGCGAAGCCACATCGCGCGGCACCAGGTTGCCGAAACTCGGATAGCGCCGCTCGAGGTAGTAATCGCGCTCGTTCTCCGGGATCTGGCTTGGGGCGCGCTTATCGCCCGCTTTCACCGGTACCCAGATGCGCCCATCGTTGCGCAGCGATTCGCTCATCAGCGTCAGTTTGGACTGGTAGTCCCCGGAAACCGGAATGCAAGTCGGATGAATCTGCGTAAAACACGGATTCGCGAACGCTGCGCCGCGCTTGTACGCCCGCCAGATCGCCGTGCAGTTGGAGCCCTTGGCGTTCGTCGACAGGTAATATACGTTCCCGTAGCCTCCCGTTCCTAAAACCACCGCATCGGCCAGATGCGATTCGATCCGGCCCGTCACCAG
The DNA here is from genome assembly GCA_035293725.1 of Bryobacteraceae bacterium. Classification (GTDB taxonomy): domain Bacteria; phylum Acidobacteriota; class Terriglobia; order Bryobacterales; family Bryobacteraceae; genus Palsa-89. Next base: position 259,996 of record DATGMH010000083.1, on the reverse strand, counting down.
GTTCCGCGTCACGATTCCCCGCGCGCGCCCATCGATCACAACCAGCTCCAGCATCTCGGTCCGCGGAAACATCTCCACGCCGCCCGCCTGCACCTGCCGCTCCAGCGCCTGATATGCACCCAACAACAGCTGCTGGCCGGTCTGCCCGCGCGCGTAAAAAGTGCGCGAAACTTGTGCGCCGCCGAACGACCGGTTCGCCAGCGTTCCCCCGTACTCGCGCGCAAACGGCACACCTTGTGCCACACACTGGTCGATAATGTTGACGCTGATCTGCGCCAGCCGGTACACGTTGGCCTCGCGCGACCGGAAGTCCCCGCCTTTCACCGTGTCGTAAAACAGCCGGAACACGCTGTCGCCGTCGCTGTGATAATTCTTGGCCGCGTTGATGCCGCCCTGCGCTGCGATGCTGTGCGCGCGCCGCGGCGAATCCTGAAAGCAGAAGCACTTCACCCGGTAACCCAGCTCGCCCAACGTCGCGGCCGCCGACGCCCCGGCCAGCCCCGAACCCACCACGATGATGCTGTGCTTGCGCTTGTTCGCCGGGTTCACCAGCTTCATCTCGAACCGCGCCTGGTCCCACAACTTCTCGATCGGTCCCGACGGAACGCGCGAATCCAGCCGCATCCTACTTCACCAGCCCCGACATCACCGCTACCGGGATGGAAATATTTCCCGCCGCGATCAAAACGGCAACCACCGCGGCAGACCGCTTCAGCACGGGCGTGTACCGCGGGTGGTAAAAGCCCATCGACTGGAACATGCTCCAAAGCCCGTGATACAGATGCATGCACAGCAGCACCATGGCGAAAATATAGAACGCCGATACCGGAATTACCCGGAAACTCGCCACCACGTTCGCGTAAACGTCGCCTTCCACGAAGTGAGGATTCACACTGCCGAAGGTGAAATCCAGCAGGTGATAGATGACGAACGCCAATATGATCGGGCCGCTCCAATACATGGTGCGCGAGGCGTAGGATGACTCGGTCGCTTTCCTCTTGACGTAGTTAACTGGCCGCGCCTCCCACTTGCGCATCGCCAGCGCCACCGACGACCAGATATGCAATCCCACCATGACCAGCAGAATCGCTCGCACCGTCCATAGCAGCGCCGGCAGGGATCGCAGGAACACCGCGTAGCGATTCAGCTTCTCCGGACCTTCGTAAATCTGCAGATTACCGATCAGATGCCCTACCACGAACAGAAACAAAATGCATCCGCTCACCGCCATGACAGCTTTCTTGCCGATTGTGGATGTGTAGAAGCGGTCTGCGACTGCCGTTGCCAACGCGGTTCGTCCTTGCTTTGGTTGTTCCTTCGTGCTTGGAGTAGCAGCCTTGGTAGTCGTAGCAGCTAAGAAGGCGCCTGCCTGCTTTTAGAATACTTCACCCGGCAGGCTTCTTTCCGCGCACATAAAAGTAGTGACCCACAACGTAAAGCACGATCACGATCCCCCCAACGATCGATGCCAGTTTTAAATGATGCTCAACCAGCGCCAAAATCTCCGCCCAGCGCTTGCCGAAATGATGCCCGATGAACAAAAACGTGCTGACCCAGGCTACCGCGCCCGCGTAGGCAAATAAGGCAAACGACCGGTACTCCAGCTTCGAAGTCCCAGCCACGATCGCCGTGAAGTGGCGCACGCCAGGAACAAAATACCCGATCATCAGCGCCCAATGTCCGATCCGGTCGAACCAGTCGTGTATGAGCCGGATCCGTTCGTCGGTCACGTGCAGCAGTTTTCCTGCCCGCGAATGCAGAACCTTCCATCCGAAGGTCCGGCCCAGGATGTAGCTGCATGTAATCCCGGATACGCTCCCTGCCAGCGCGCTGCAAAACGTCGGAACCGCGTGCAAATTGCCTTGGTAAATCAGGAATCCGCAGCCGGTGAGTAGGAACTCATCCGGCACCGGCAGTCCGACTATACCTAGCACGAGCAGCGAAAATATCGCTACATACCCGTACGTCGCGACCCACTGGAGAACGGTATTTTCCAATTAGAGAGCATACCGAAGTGAGGCCTGTCGCCGCGCAAGCGGCATGATCGGGATTACCAGCTGCTCCCAGGATTGCAATGGGAGTGGCCGCCGTAAAAATGTTTGATTTTCGTCGAGAAATCGAACCGGATGTTTGTTAATGCCCAGCTGGCGACTTATGTCCTGAAGACCCGCCGCCTAACGCGGTGCGCAGATTCTGGTGAGCCGAAGTAAGACACTCATGAATTTCGTCGATGTTCGGTATCTTCGTCTCCTCAACCTGGTTCAAAGAAGCCTGAATGGATTGGATCTTGAGCATGCTGTCGTTGATAGCTTCACGTTCCACTGGTGTTAAAAAGGACATTCAGATTCGGGCAGCCATGCGATTCCACATGCCGGAGATATGCGTATTTCGCGCGTTGCTTCTTCTCGTTTGCCATGTGGATGAGCAGGTCGAACCGGTTGCATTCCGAATCCCCCTGGACGATTGCCTGGAATTGCTGCTCGTGCAGAGTAAGTAACTCTTTCACAGCAGCGGCGAATTCCCCCATGAGGCGGCGATGCTCCTCACAACCGGTACCGCCATTGACGGCAGTTACCTCTGTGATCGAATCGTCTGCATCCATCGCGTGACTCCTCACCTCCGGCAATTCCCTTGCAAGTAATGTGCCCTTAGTAAGTGTATGCCGGCCTGCGTTACTATCCTCGGCTTGCACCGCAAAATCCATCCAAAACGCCTCAATCGCTAGCGCCAGCCTCTCACACCGCTCAACGCTCGAGGACTTTTGTACGAAAGCATTCGCATGTTTTCGGTAAGCCTCGATGACCTCCGCGAAGATCGCTGACGTGGACAGCACTATCACAGGAATAAGCCGCCAACCGGGATGCTTCTTTATCGCTTCTAACGCTTCCAGCCCACTAACTCGCGGCATATTCAAATCGAGCAAGATGAGGTTCGGCGTCCAGGAGTTCGCACCTGGCTGATGACCGGCTAACAGGTCGAGCACCTCTGCTCCGTCTTTTACCCAGCGCAGGTCAATCGAGCGCTTGATCCCCTTAAAGACGGTGCGCAAGAGATGCACGTCTACCAGATTGTCTTCTACCACTAGAATGCGGAACACGGCAAAGTGGTCTGGGTCTCCGATTTTACCATCGGCAGTCACACGGATGGCGCGGTTCACTGCCGGTAATTAGACCTGCCGTGTGGACCAATGTTTCATAGCTTACGGCCGAAAACACCGCCGGGGGTTCATCGCACGCGCCCGTGCGCCAGGGGGCGGCGTCGGACGCCCCTTCGTTTGCGGTCAGGCGGTCCTTTCGTTCAGGCCGATTTAAACGGCCGGCTTCTTAACGGGCATGATGCTCGTCGTCGGTGCTGAACCCACGGAGAAGAATTCCAGGAATCGCTTCTTGGAATCCGGCACCGCCACCGGCTTTTGCTCGAATATCGCCTGCGCCAGCGAGGTGAACTTCTTGCCCAGTTCCGAACTCCCGTCCAGCCACCGTCCAATGGTCAGCGCGCGCTGCACCGCTTGGTAGTCGTTCGGAAACGTCATATATACGGGAACCCCGACCAGCTCCTGAATCTGGTCCGGCGTGACCAATGGCCTTTTTTGTGCACGGTTCAGCAGCAGGCAAATTCGATCCGACAAGTCCAGGTGCTTGAGATACACCACTTTCTCGCGCGCCAGGTGCAAGGACGGGATTTCGGGAGTGGCGACCAGAAAAATTTTCTTCGATTCGTGCATGATCTCAAGCGAGTACTTCTCCAGATTGCCAGATAAATCGAAGCACAACGCATCGTAGTTGCGCCGCATGAATTCCATCAGGTGACGAATCTGCGGTGGCTCGATGCGGAAATCCGGATTCAGCTTGCCCGCATGCAACACTTCCAGCTTGTCTACTTTCGTCACCATGGACGGCCACATGCTTTCATCCATCTCGAGCGCGTGCTCGGCGGCGTCTGTCACACAATACTGGCTGTCCAGTTTCAACATGAACCGCATCATTCCTGAGTTCAAGTCGAAGTCCGAAAGCAGCACGTTCATGTTCGGCAACCGCGATATCGCCACCGCCGTGTTCAGCGCGATGGTCGATGTGCCTACGCCCGCCTTGGAAGGCAGAAAGCTGAACACCTGGTTGGTGGATTGTATCGCCGGCGGCCGTTGATCTACGGTGTCTCGAATCCGCACCATGGCGTCGATCAGCGCCTGCCGGTCGAACGGCAAAGAGATGAATTCTCGAATGCCCGCCCGCATCAACTCTAGAAGAACCTGCGGGTCCAAGGATCGGCTCAATGCGAACACCTGAATTCCCGGTGTGTTCCTCTCCAGATCCTTTGCGATCTCCAAAACTTTCGCGATCGATTCCGTGCTCACGAACACTACCTGTGGCGCGTGCGCCCGCACAACGCGCAGAAGCTCTAGCGAGCTAGGATAGTGGTCCAGCGTCCGTGTAACGTGCGCGCCAATCTCGGTCAACAGCGTCTCTAGCCGTTCCGTCAGATCCGCGTCCGGGCAGATGATGATGCTCCGAAGCATGCAAGATACTCCTGACGTTAGGCTAAGGCTTTAGCACTTTCCTCACAATTGGTCCTTGGTCCTAATTCCGCCGCAGGGAGACCTTAGCCCCGTCTGCCTGCCGCGCTCATTGTTAAGGTGTTCGCTGTACGCCGTCTCCAGCCCCGGACTGGCGCACATCGCTCGCCAACCCCTTGTCAGAAATCGAGTAACTTAATTTGCCGCCCTTCCGCCGTATCATAGAAATATGAAGGCCGTTTTCCTGCTGCCACTGCTGGTCTCGGCAGGGCTCCAGGCACAAATCATCGATTTTGAATCGAACGGCCTGCACTACAAAACCTTGACCAAGGGCGGCGTCACGGTCATGTTCGCCTACCTGCCTTCGCACCTCAAGGAATACTCGATCCTGCAGGTCTCCATTTCAAATGGGTCGCCTATCCCTTGGGTCGTCAAACCCGAGGATTTCAGCTATCGGCGCCAGGACGGCGCCACCACCCAAGCCCCTCCGGCTCTTACCATCGTCAATACTTTGCTCGGCAGGGCCAGCCGGCACGACGTCATCAAGCTCGTCACTACCTATGAGCAAGGCATCTACGGCAACATCAACATGCAAACCAGCAACGGGTACGAGTCCCGCCGCCAGAGCGCGCTTGCCGATGGAGTCTCCACAAGGATCAAAGCGGGTGCGGCCGCTTCAGCCATTGCCCTGGTTGCCACCAAGCTCCTCTCCGGCCAATCCACCGACGGAGCCGTATTCTTGCCCAACAACGGAAGACCCTTAGGCGCTGGCACTCTGGTCGCCCACCTGGGCGGCGAAACGTTCGAGTTCCCTACCGAAGGCGAGCCCCTTCCTTCCAAATAGCGCGCCGCCGGCCCTGCCCATCTGGCTGACCGGCTTTCCCTGCGCGCGCGCACGCACGCCGCAGCGTTTGCGGTGTGTGCCCCTGGAGAGAGCAGCCGGCCCATGCTTTCACGCTATGCTGAGTGCATGTTGGGTATCGATCCTCGCGCCGCCCGGGCCGCGTGGACCGTCTTTCTTCTCGCGCTCCTAATAGCCGCTGCCTATGCCATTCGCGAAATCCTGGCCGTCTTTGTGATAGCCCTTCTGTTCGGTTACTTGCTGAGTCCCTTGGTCGGCTTAGTCGAGCGGTTCACCCCACGCCGTGTTTCTTTCACTTTTGCGCTAGCGATTGTTTACTTGATTTTGATCGGAATCATTATTGGAGTGGGCCTCACCATCGGCGCCCGGCTGGGCGACGAGGCCAACAGCCTGGCGAACCAGCTCCCCGCGTTATTGAAAAACGGCCACGCGCTCGACCAGATCCCTGTCCCCTCGTGGCTCCAACCCGTCCGCGCCCGGATCGATCAAACCATACAACACGAACTCAACAGCGGAGGGACCAACGTCCTTCCCTACGTCAAAAGCCTGGGCGGCCATCTTATCTCCGGCGCGAAATACATCGTTTATATCGTCCTTGTTCCGATCCTCGCTTTCTTCTTCCTCAAGGACGGCCGCGGCATGCAGGAAGATATCGTCAACAGCCTGGTCGATGAGCCGCGGAAGCCGGTGGTGCGATCCATCCTCGAAGACATCGACGTGCTCCTCGGCGAATATATCCGCGCCCTCGTCCTGCTTTCCATCTCCGGCTTCATCGCCACTTCAATGTTTCTTGGTATCACCGGAGCCCCGTATGCCGTGCTGCTTTCCGTCTTTAGCGCGCTCGGAGAATTTCTGCCCGTCGTCGGCCCCGCCGGCGCGGGCATCCTCGTCCTTGTCATCTCCGCCCTCGCTGGTTACGCGCACCCGCTCTGGTACCTCGTCTTCTGGATCGCGTTTCGGATGTTCCAGGACTATATGCTTTCGCCCTACGTCATGGGACGCGGCGTCAAGCTGAATCCGATGCTGGTCCTGTTCGGCGTCTTCGCGGGCGATCAGATCGCCGGCGTCGTCGGCATGTTTCTGTCGGTACCTGTGCTCGCCACGTTGCGTGTCGTCTTTGTCCGGCTCCGCCGCGCCCGCGCTAGGGATCTCGTTGGCGTCCAGCCGCCCGTATGAAACGCCTCTTGTACGCGTACGCTGCCGCCCTCCCGCTATTCGCCCACATGGTCAGCATGAGTTCGGGTGAACTACAGGTCCAAGGCGATCGCGCCCACTACGAACTCCGCATCCCGATGTACGAAGTCGCCCACGTCCGCCAGCCCGAACACACCTTGCTCGAACAGGTGCGGTTCAAGGACGCCGGCGTTTGGGCAACTCCACTGAATCCCTCCTGCGGCCAACAGCAGGAGACCTACGTCTGCACAGCCGATTATCGTTTTCCTGGCCCGGTCGATGTGCTCCAGGCCGAGTGCACGTTGGCGAAAGTCACTGTCCCGAATCACGTTCACCTGCTGCACGCGTATCGCGGGGACAAGAGCGACCAGGCCGTGTTCGACCTTTCTTTCACGACGGCGGAGATCCGTTTCCGGTCGCCGACACCGTTTGAAACGCTCGCGCGCGAATCGAGCGCCGGCTTTATGCGCGCCGCGGCAGGCCTGGCGCCGCTGCTTTTTCTCGCCAGCCTGGTTTTGGCCGCGCGGCGCCCCCGCGAACTGATCGTTCTCACCCTGTCGTTTCTCGCCGCCGAAGCTCTGTCCAGCGTCCTCGTCCCACGCTTCTCGATCTCCTTTTCGCCGCGCTTCATCGAAGCGGCCGCCGCGCTCACGGTCGCATATCTTGCCTTCGAAATTGTTCTGTTACCCGGCTCGCGCCACCGCTGGATCGTGGTTGCCGTTCTCGGCCTTTTCCACGGCGCCTATTTTTCCACGTTCCTCGCACAGAGCAACTACCGCGCCCCCGTGTTTTTTTCAGGCGTCGCGTTAGCCGAGTTACTCCTGATCGGCCTGTTCGCTCTCGCTGCTGCCGGACTCGCGCACTTCTCCATTCTGCGCCGCGCCGTTCCCCTCGCCGCATCGTTATTGCTGGTGACAGGCATTGTCTGGTTCTTCCTCCGTCTACGCGCATGACCCCGTCTCAACCGTCCGATTCGCAACGTCATATCACCATATGAGAAGCTTCGACAGTCTCACCGAGCGCGAGATTTTGGCTCTCGCGATCTCCCTGGAAGAGGAAGACGAGCGTGTCTACGCCGAGTACGCCGAAGGCTTGCGCGACAACTTCCCCGCCTCGGCCGCCGTCTTCGACGGCATGCGCCAGGAGGAATCCGGCCACCGCCGCCGCTTGATCGATCTTTTCCACAGCAAGTTCGGCGATCATATCCCATTAATCCGCCGCCAGGACGTGCGCGGCTTCGTGCATCGTAGGCCCGTCTGGCTGATGCAGCCGCTCGGCCTCGATACTGTCAGGGATCAGGCCGCCGCCATGGAGGTGGAAAGCCGCCGTTTTTATGAAAAGGCTGCCGGGCGCGCCCAGGACACCGGTGTCCGCCAGCTGCTCGACGATCTGGCCCAGGAAGAGCGCCATCACGAAAATCGCGCCGAGGAGCTCGAAAAAAAGGAGCTTCAGCCCGACATCAAGCGCCGCGAAGACGAATCCAACCGGCGCCTGTTTGTCCTGCAAGTCGTGCAGCCCGGCTTGGCCGGTTTGATGGACGGATCCGTCTCGACACTCGCCCCCGTCTTCGCCGCCGCTCTCGCCACGCATAGCAGTTGGGACGCCTTTCGCGTCGGACTGGCGGCCTCGGTCGGTGCGGGAATCAGCATGGGTTTTGCCGAAGCCCTCTCTGACGACGGTAGCCTCACCGGCCGAGGGCACCCCTGGGCCCGCGGGCTTGTTTGCGGACTCATGACAGCCCTCGGCGGCATCGGCCACACCCTGCCGTTTTTGTTAACAGACTTCCGCGCGGCCATGACCGCCGCCATTGCCGTGGTCTTAGTCGAACTCGCCGCCATCTCCTGGATCCGGCACCGTTACATGGAAACCCCGCCGCTCTCCGCCGCGGTCCAAGTCGGCATCGGCGGCGCCTTGGTTTTCCTCACCGGCATCTTCATCGACAGCTCGTAGCATGGGTACATTCCCAGGTGCCGCTGCGCAGCCAACGCGTGTGGAGCGCCAGCCGTCCTCATTCTTCCCGTCTCAACCACATCTCCATCGGCTGGGGTTCGCGCATGAGAAACTAGAAAAAGGCCTGGTCGGACGGGTGGTCGCCCGTGCCGCGGCAAAACCGCGGTTCGGGAGGAAAGTCCGGTCTCCATAGGGCAGCATGCCGGCTAACGGCCGGGGGGACTCGCTCAAGCGCGTTTCACGGAAAGTGCCACAGAAAATATACCGCCGTCGATCGTTTCAACGCGGTTTGCGGTAAGGGTGAAATGGTGCGGTAAGAGCGCACCGCGGACGGAGTAATTCGTCCGGCACGGCAAACCCCATGCGGAGCAAGACCAAATAGGAGAGGAGGAGCGGCCCGCTCCGTTCGACTCTCGGGTAGGTTGCACGAGCCTGCCAGTAATGGCTGGCCCAGAGGAATGACCGCCGCCCGCAAGGGTACAGAAACCGGCTTATAGTCCGGCCAGGCCTGCAATCCTAAGTCCTTGCCGCCGTCCCCGCTCAGCTCCCATCCGGATATCCTCCGCGGTGCAGAATCAGCGGATAATGCGGCAGCGTTGTAGGCTTGCGCACGGAAGCGCGCCACCCGTCCGGATATGGCTCCAACCCTCGAAACAAAGGCGATCCCTCCGAAGTGCCATCTCCCGTTATGGGCTCTAAAGCTGCCCGAAGCTCACGCACCGCTTGCGCACCGAACCGCTCAACCCATCGCGCTTCGATGCGACCCACAAATCTCTCGTACGCACTCTTTGCAATCAGACCCTTTTGCGTCAGGTTAACCCTTCTCGATCGATGGGCAGCATCCGTAGCAACAGCCACCAATCCCTTCTTCCCTGAGAACCCCAGCGCCATGCTGACTCCTTCCTTCGAAATCCCCGCTACAGCCGGCAGATCCTGCACTCGACCACCGTTTTTGTCAAGCACTCGCAGCACGTTCGCGCAGATCGCCAGCGATAAGGGCGAGTCGCGCTCGAAATCCATCGTAAACGCAAGCAGTACACGCGACAGAAGCGTACACAACGGCAGACTCACGGCGGAGTTATTCGCGCGCGCACCCGGCTCGCAGCGCTCAAAGCGGGAAGACTTCGCACGCAACCCGTAGCCCAGGATCGGAAGACAGTCAGGCAGTTCAAGTTCGATTTGGCAAGCGATCGCCCCTAGCGACCGGCGAAGTTCATCCACCTCTCCGCTTCCAAATCGGTCCCGCCATCGCTGCTCCATCTCTGCGGACAACGGCCCCCACACAGCCCGGGCTTTCATACCGCCGCGCTTGGCGCGAACCAACCAGGCGGAGCGCGGTGGCTTTGGCCGCTTGTCGGCTGGATCCGGTTCCACCGCGATGTATCCCCATCTCTGCATGCCCGACAAGTTCGTAGGTGTCCGGGCGCGGCGCTCCAGTTCGCGTACGGAAATTCCTTTCTCATCCACGAACTGCATGCAATTCAGCCACATCGCCAGCGAGACTAGCCATGGACCGCGCAGATCTGCTCCCCTCGAATGCCGCGTGGTGCGGTGCGTCATACGATGTTCCGCTTCATTGTCGAACTCAATCGTAAACGCGACCAGCGCAAACGACAGCAACGCCGGCAACGGCAGGCGATCCATTGCCGCATCATCACACTCGCGCCTCTCGCAACGCAACCGCCGTGCGGCATTCACGTCCGCCCGCGAATTCGCAAGGCCGTCTAGAAGATCGCGCTACGAAGCCGACGCGCCGGCCAGCGACTAAGTGCTGGGCGCACTCGAACTGGCACGCGGTCGAAGCGGCAACGCGCGATGGCTCTAGAAAGCTTCCCTGGTCTTCGCTACTTGGTTTGCGGCTGCGGGCACGGCGCGAACCCCTTCGTCGCCGGCATGCGATCCCGATACTCAGGCGGCGGAGGAATCTTTTTCAGCGTGAAATCGACATCCGCAGGCATCTTCATCTCCAATAGCGGAACCGAACAGTACGGAGACGGTACAGGAGCATGCGCCCCGGTTCTTTCGGTAAACATCGGCATCCGTTTCGTGGGATCCAAAGTCGCGCGAAGCGTGCCATCCACCGCGTGCTGGACAAGCCGGTCCGGATCGACGGCATTCTGGGCCGTCTGGCCCCACCCAGCGGCCAATCCCACCCAACAACCAACGGTTGTGAGGTAAACCAACCGCGCACTCATACGCCGATTCTATCGCGTTCAGCGGCGCTGCTCGCAGCTCGCGCCCGCACCCGCTAGAATATCGTTGTGGCGCGCTTGCTTTTCGGCCCGCTATTCGCCGTCCTCTGTACTGCTCCGCTTCCCGGCCAGGATATTGCCGCCGTCTGGTTCCCCACCCACAAAGGAGATAGCTGGATCTATCAGCACGAAACCCGGAACGACATCGGCCAAGGCGCGGCGCATCCGCAAGTGCATCGCTGGAAAACCGAAGAAACCTTGTTCAGCTCCGTTGCGCTCCCGGAAGGCACGCTGATCGGTAAACGCATTCGCGTCTTCGACGGCACCCCGCCGGCTCAATACGCACCCCGAGCCGCGGACGCGTACCTTCTCCACAACGACTGCATCTACACCAACAATGTGGATTGGTTTCCTTTGCGTCATCAACTCGCGCCGGAGTTTTCGAAATTGCTCAGCGACGGCACCGTTTCGCCGGACTTCTGTTTTCCTCTCGAGGTCGGCAAAACCTGGGGCGCGCCTCATCCGGCCCAGCCACCTGCCACCGAAGCCCCCAGCACCGGAGCCAAGCAGTGGCAAGTCGCCGCCATCGAAGATCACGACCGGTCCGCACCCGGACATCGCCGTACTTTCCACATCACATCCATCTCGTCAGCTTCCCGTTCCGGCACGACCGTCGATATCTGGTTTGCTCAAGGCTTCGGAGTAGTTCGGGAGCTGCGCGTCCAGCACGGAACCTACGGCGAAGAACGCATTACGCTGCTGAGCTTCGATCCCGCGCTGCGCTAAGGCGTGGCACCCCAGTTCCGGCGCGCGACAATAAATCTATGCCCGGCCCTTGGTCCCGCATTCAACACGCGCTCGACCTCGGCGCCCGCCAGCAGGTCACCCGCCAAGGCCTGATCTTCTTCCTCATTTGCCTGTTGGTCGCACTCGCGGCCTTTGCTTCGGCAAACAACCTCTTGTTTCTAATTCTCGCGGTGCTGCTCGCCACGCTTCTGGTATCGGACTTCGTCAGCCGCCTCTCGCTCGCCGGCCTCGAAGTCGACTTCCAACTGCCCAACCACATCTGCGCCGGCCGCAAGCTCCTCGGCCGCATCTTGGTCCGCAATACCAAGAGTTGGATGCCCTCGTTTTCTATCCACCTAACTGCATCGGCCGAAAGCGGGCTCGCCACGCCTCTATATTTCTCCGTGATTCCCGGCGGCGCGCAGATCGAAGAACCAGTCGAGCTCTTCTTCGCCCGCCGCGGCTCCTACCGGCAAAACAGTTTTCGTTTCTCCACCCGTTTCCCGTTCGGCTTCGCCGAGCGCCGTATCAGTGTTCTGCTCGCCCGCGAAGTCCTGGTCTACCCTTCCATCGATCCCAAGCCCGGCTTTGAGGACTTGCTGGTCTCCTTGCAAGGAGACATCGCCTCCTTCTACCGCGGCCAAGGCCATGACTTCTACCGTATCCGCCCCTACGAAATCTCCGAAAGCGCCCGCCACGTTGATTGGAAAGCCACCGCCCACACCGGCGACCTGCAAGTGCGCGAGTTCGCCCGCGACCAGGAGCAAATGGTCGCCTTCTTCCTCGATCTCGACGTCTCGCCCACGCACGCCGCCTGGTTCGAGTCCATGGTGGATTGCTGTGCCTTCCTCGCCTGGAACGTGTCCGAGCGCGGTTCGCGCGTGCGCTTCTGCACTCAGGAAGTGGACTGGCAATTACCCGAAGAAGCCAGCGTCTACACTGTTCTGAAGTATCTCGCTGTCGTCGTGCCTCGCCGCGGCAAATACCTTGCAGCTTCTCACCAGCGCGATGTGTTCCAGATTGTGTTCAGCGCCGCTCCGGAGCGCCTGACCGAAGTAGGTTGGGAGTTGGACAGCGGAAATCTGCGCTTGCTCACACCCGAGCTTGGGTCTCCGGCTTCGCCCTAACGCTTCGCTGCCGGCCTTTGGGATTCAAAACGGATCTCGTTCAGCACTTCCGGCGCATGCGGCAGTTCTTTATCCCCTGGCGGAAAACGGTTGATGCTCAGGACATACGCCACCAGATCCGCAACCACCGTCGGGCTTAACTTTCCTGCCTCGGAATTCAGCGGCATATCGCGCCGAATGCGCGTATACAAGTCGCCCAGCTTCTGCCCATCCCAGTTCGTGAGAAACTGCCCTCCCCGGAGGGGCGGCGTTTCGGCATCCCCCTCCAGATCGTCTCCGTGGCAATCCAGGCAATGCTCGTTATACAGCGGTAGCCCGCGTTTTGCCTGCGCTTCCGTGTAAACTCCGTCCCACACGGTCCGCGTTCTCTCTTGAGCGCGCACCGCCCGGTAGCTCATGCCAAGCGCTGCCACCGCAGCAACCATAACCAGCGTGCCTCGGATATTCCGTCTCATTGAAAGATTCCTAAGTGTAGCACCGTGCATTCGCGGCAAATTCTGAGCGCCTCCACGCGCTGAGCGCCTCCACGCGCTAGTGGCGCATGCCCCGCGCGTAGCCCTACGTTAGAATCAGGACTTGCCCCATCGCGTTCGAACCGCGCTATGGCTCTTCTGGGTTGCAGCCATGGTATGGATGACCGCGGATGTTTTCCGTTGGCATCTGAACTATTTCCGAAGCCCTGGCCCGCAATTCCATCGGCTGGCCTTGTTTATTATTCCCGCTCTCGCAGCCTTTGCATGCCTTTACTCTGCAATCCGTAGATCCAGGCTCTGGAAATATGAGCCGTACCTTTTCGCGCTGATCATCGTCGCCGCCTGTCTCAGCTATGAAACGCGAGCCTTCCTGGTAATCGCGGCCACTTTCCTCGCCTCCAGCGCCGCCGGACGTTTCGCAGTCCGCCGCCTGGGAATCAAACTCAACGGCCCGCTCGAGAGCGTCACCCTCGCTTTCGGCTCGGGCGCAGGACTGCTCATCTTGTTGCTGACGATCGCCGGAATGCTCGGGCTCTTCTACGCGCCCCTCTTCGTAACGATTCTGCTCTTACCGCTGCTCCTCCTCCGATACGACACTGGGCAAACGCTGCTCGATTTCCGAACCCTCTTCGACCGCTGGCGCTCTGCTGATTCGATTCGCCACCCCTTGGCAGGCATCGCAATGGTCTTCGCGTTCCTGGCCTTGATCTGCGCCCTTATGCTCACGCTCGCGCCCAGCATCGCGTTCGATCCCGTCGCGGTCCACATCCCATCCGCACAGTTCTACACTCAAACCCACGCTCTCCGGCCAGTCACCGGCCTCGACTACTCGTATTACCCGCAAGGGTTCGAAATGCTCTGGACCTTCGCCTACGCTCTGGCAGGTCAACCGGGCGCTCAACTGATGTCGGCGCTTTTTTTTCCCTTGTTCCTCTTGATCCTGGCCTGCTTGGCACGCGCATGCGGGCTCGATCGCGGCGCCACATTCCTCGCCCTCGTCTGCGCGGCCACGTTGCCTTTTCTGCATTGGTCGGGCAGCGCCATGAAGAATGACCTCGCCCTGACATTCTTCGAACTCCTCACCTTATACTCCGCGGTGCGCTGGCTCCAGGACATGAACTTCCGCTGGATCGCCGCCGGCGCATTCTTTCTGGCGCAGTCGTTCTCCATAAAGCACGTCGCCTTATTTGCCGCAATACCGCTCACGCTGTTATTTGCCTATGCCATCTGGCGCCAGCCAAAAAGCGCCCGTGCCGCTGCCCTGGTTGTGGCGATCCTCCTCGTCTTGGCCGGATTTTGGCCTCTCCGCGCCTACCTGCTTACCGGCAATCCCGTTGCACCGTCCCACTTAAGCTCCGTCACTGGAGTCTTCCGAATCTACACGCGTCAGCCCCCCATGAGCCGTGCCCAAACCTTCTTTTACGCTCCAATGCTGGTGCTTTTTCACGGCCAGGATACGTTCGAATCCCCTTTGCCCAACCCCGCCGGCATCTTGTTCTTCGCCTTCGCCCCCCTGGCTCTATTGGGGGTTCCTGTCCGTCCCCTAACCCGCGCGCAAATTGCTTGCACCGTCTTCGCGGCCGTCTATCTTGTTTACTGGGCCGCGATCCTGGTCAAGGTCCGCTACGCCATCGCGCCCTTCGCCATACTCGCCATATTGTTCGCAGCCTGGATCAAACAGTTCTATGACTCAGGTGGCGCGGACCGGTTCCGCAAATTCTCGATCCTCGGCGTTGAAACTTACTGTCTTCTGATCGCGCTGATGGGCCTGATGATCGTCGGCAACAACGCCCCGCAGCTTGCTTATTTTGCGGGCCGTGTCGACAAACCCGGCTACCTGCGCGCGGCCATGCAGGCCTACGGTCCGGTCGACTTCGTTCGCCGCGCCGCGCCAGGGCAAACCCCAATTTTCGCCGTCGAAAATATGGCCCGCGCCTACTCGCCCGATCCATTTCATTTTCAGGGCATCTGGTGTCCCGATGACGCACCCTGCTCGGCCGCCGACGTCGTCCGGAACGCGCGCCGCAGCGGTGCCCGGTACCTTATTTTTCCAGAAAACGGCAGCGTTCCCGCAGACGCGATAGCGCAACTCGGTAGTCCGGAATGCATCTATCGCGATGCCCATTTCCGCGTTTATCATCTCACCCGCGATCCCGCCCAAACCTTGCGCTAGACTGAATCGGAGGTTTGCGACCACATGAAGCGAGTCACAGGCATCGGAGGTATATTCTTTAAAGCCAACAACCCGAAATTGATGAACGAATGGTACGGAAAACACCTCGGCTTACAGCCGGAATCCGATGGCGCCCCCGTCCTCCTTGTTTGGCGCGAACTGGACCACCCGGACCAGATCGGCAGAACCGTCTGGGCTGTCTTCGATAAAGACACGAAGTACTTCGAGCCAAGCAGCGCGCCATTCATGATCAACTATCGCGTCGACAATTTGGACCGGCTGCTCGAAAATTTGCGCGCCGAGGGAGTCCAGATCGATCCCAAGCGCGAAGACAGCGAATACGGCCGGTTCGCCTGGATCACCGATCCAGAGGGAAACCGCATCGAGCTCTGGGAGCCGCCCAAAGAATGACCGATCCCTCCGGTCGCAAGCTGACTCGCCGCCAAACCTTCCAGGGCGTGCTCGCCGCATCGGCCCTGTTCGATTGGCACGCCGCCGCGCAGCCCGCCGCCATCCCTTTCTGGAACACAGAACTGCGTCAACTCGCCCCCGGCATTTTTGCCTATGTTCAGGCCGGCGGCCCCGGCGTTCCTAGCTTGAGCGTCTCCAACGCTGGACTCATCCTGGGCGACCGGACCATGATCGCCATCGACGCGCTCGGAGCGCCGCTCCACGCCCAGGCCTTCATTGCCGCCGCCAAAAACGCAGCCCCTCAAAAATCCTTCGAGCGCCTCATCCTCACGCATCACCACCTGGATCACATCGAGGGCAACCAATACTTCCTTCCCGCCGAAATTGTCGGACACGTTTATTGCCGCCAGGCGATCCTCGAGACCAAGCTGCCCAGCGCCGTTTGGCAAAAGCGCGATGGCTGGGCCCTAGGCGGTGAGGCGCGCAAGCTGATCCCGCCGGATGTCACCTTCACGGACAAGCTCACGTATTTCTATAGCGGTCGCGTAGTCGAGCTGATCTTCAACGCTCCGGCCCATACCTGGGGTGATGCAATGATCTACCTGCCCGAGCACAAAATCTTGTTCGCAGGCGATCTGGCCTTCCATTACGTCGCGCCGTTTGCCCACAATGGCCACGTCACCAAATGGCTGCAAGCCATCGACCGCATCCTCGGCATGGATGTCGACACTATCGTGCCGGGACACGGCCCCATCGGCGGCAAGAAAGATCTCGCGCAAATGGGCCAATACCTGGCGACCTTCAAGCGGGAAGCCCGCAAGCGCTTCGACGCCGGACTGTCCCCTGGCCAAGCCGCCGCCGACATTTCACTCGGGTCCTTCGACCAATGGATCGGCGCACCCGACCGCATGGTCATGAACACCGTCCGCCTCTACCACGAGTTCGACAACACCATCGTTCCCGAAGCCGACACCGAGGGCATGCGCCTCGCCACTATCGAATACAATGCCATCCGCTCGAAAAAATAGTCGCCGCGCCGAGGGCTGAACAAAATCGCTCCACGTCCACTCCGCCAGGCCTGCGCTCAGGGCACCAACTTCTGCCAAAATGATACCCATGCGCAAACACCTGTTGACCTCGCTCGCCATCCTCGCCGCCGCCGGTATCGGCTACCGCTTCGGCCAAACCACCACGGCCCGCGCCGCCTCCGGACGCGTTTTCGAAATCCGCACCTACACCACCGAACCCGGCAAGCTCGACGCGCTGCATGCTCGCTTCCGCGATCACACCGTCGCCATCTTCAACAAGCACCACATGACCAGCGTTGCTTACTTCGCTCCTACCGACGAGCCTAAATCGCAAAACACCCTCACCTACATCCTCTCCTTCCCCAGCCGCGAAGCCGCCACCAAAGCCTGGGAAGAATTTCGCAACGATCCCGAATGGCAAAGAGTATCTAAGGAGTCCGAAGCCAATGGCAAAATCGTCAACCACGTCGATTCCGTCTTTGCCCAAGCCACCGATTATTCGCCGCTGAAGTAGCGAGGCGCAAAAACTCGTCCGTACCAGTTCACGCCTGTTGAAACACATTCGCGCTGGACGGCAAAGTGCGCGGCAGACCGCCCGTGGCCTGCTCTGCCATAATGGTCTTACCGCGCCCTTATGTCGCAGTCTGGTGCTGCCTTCACCCTGAGCGAGCTTCCGAACCTGCGCACCATCGATTGTCCGACTCAGCGCGGACTAAGGCGGTAATTGGCAACCGATACCCAGAATCCGGCCCCGGCCGAAAGCGTGGTTCGGTCCGCCGGAATTGTTTCCCTCGCAGTAGCGATGTCTCGCGTAACAGGTCTGTTGCGCGAAATCGTCATGGCCCGCCTGTTCGGCGCGGGCTTCGTTTACGACGCCTTTCTGCTCGGCTTCCGGATCCCCAACCTCACGCGCGATCTGTTCGCCGAGGGCGCGCTCTCCTCCGCCTTCGTCCCCATCTTCAGCCAGACGCTCGCCCAGCGCGGCCGCAAAGAAGCTGCCATCTTGTCCAATCTGGTCGGCACCGCGTTGATCCTCATCGTCGGCGCATTCTGCATTCTGGGCGTCATCTTCAGCCCCGCTTTGGTCAACCTGCTAGCCGAAGGATTCCACCGCGTCCCCGGAAAATTCGAGCTCGCCGTCCACATGACGCGCATCATGTTCCCCTTCCTGCTGCTGGTCGCGCTCGCCGCCCAAGCCATGGGAGTACTGAACGCGTGCAACCGCTTCGCCGTCCCCGCGCTCTCCTCCACTTTCTTCAACCTGGGCTCGGTGATTTTCGGCCTGATCGTTGGCTACACGCTCGCGCCTTGGCTGCACGTCGAACCCATAACCGGCATGGCCATCGGAGTCGTGTTCGGCGGCGCTCTGCAACTCGCCTGGCAGATACCCTCGCTCCGATCCCAGGGCTTCGCCTTCCACGCCAGCATCGACTGGAGTCATCCCGGTCTGCGCAAGATCATCGCTCTGATGGGCCCCGCCATTCTCGGTAACGCCGCCGTCCAGATCAACGTGATGGTGAACACCAACTTCGCCTCCGAAATTCCCGGCAACGGCCCCGTGAGCTGGCTCGGCTACGCGTTCCGGTTCATGCAGCTTCCGCTCGGATTGTTCGGCGTCGCGATCGCCTCCGCTACGCTGCCGTCCATCTCGCGCAGTGCTGGCGCGGGCAACTTCGAAGAGTTCCGGCGGACCCTCTCGCGCTCGCTCGGCATGGTCTTCCTGCTGACGCTGCCGTCGTCCATCGGTCTAATTGTGCTCGGAAAATCCATGATCGGAGCCATCTATCAGGGCGGAAAGTTCCACGCCTTCGATACCCAGCAGACCGCGCTCGCGCTCTCCTGCTATGCCATCGGCCTGTCCGGCTACTCCGCGCTCAAGGTCCTCAACCCAGCCTTTTACGCGCTGCATGATGCGCGCACCCCCATGATCATCAGCCTGATCTCAATCGCCGTAAATTACGTCACCGCGTCGCTGCTCCTGCGCAAAACGGATCTGGGCCACGCCGGCCTGGCGCTCACCACATCCGCCGTCGCGCTCTTCGGCGCTGTCGCCTTATTCGCGATCCTGCGCCCGCGCATCGGCGGAATCTACGGCCGCGACCTCGGCGTCAGCATCCTGAAAATCATCGCCGCCTCCGGAGTCATGGGCGCCGCCGTGTGGATGTCCAGCCATCAGATCCAGCACACACTCGGCGCCGGCCGCCTCGCCCGCCTGACTGATCTGGCCGTATCGATCCCGTTCGGTATTGTGACCTTCTACGGAACCTGCCGCCTGCTGCGCGTCGCCGAACTAGAACTCGCTACGCGTTCTATCGCCGGGCCCATTCTGCGCCGCTTACGCCCGCCCCTCAACCCTTCTTCCGCGCCTTCCAATTGAAATACCCGATCATCGTCTTCCCGTCGATGATCTTCCCGCTGTGAATCCCCTCCTCGATCTCTTTCCCCGTGAACCAGCGCGCCTCGATTTTTTCATCGTCCATGGGCTTCGCCTCGCCGGCTTTCACGTCCGTTGCCAAAAAAATCGTCATGTTCTCCGCCACATATCCAGGGCTGGGATAAAAGAACACCAGTTTTTCCCACTTCTTGGCCGTATAGCCGGTCTCCTCCTGCAACTCGCGCTTCGCCGCCTTGAGCGCCGTCTCGCCCGGATCCAGCTTCCCCGCTGGCAGCTCCCACAGATACTGCCGCGCTGGCATCCGATACTGCCGCACCAGCAGAATCCGCTTCCGGTCGTCCACCGCCATCATGACTGCCGAACCGGCATGATGCACGATCGACCGCGACATCTCGAATCCGCTCGGATCCACCGCCTTCTCCTCCGATACCGAAAACAGCTTGCACTTGTATTTTTCAACTGAAGAAATGATTTTCATGATTTTCCGATCGTTTGCACGAATTTGTCCAGTGGCAGCGCATTCAAAACGTCCCCGGCCTCCAGCCACCCCCGCCGCGCCGTGATTACGCCATAACGCATGTTCGGCGCCAGGTGCTTGGTCTGATGCGCGTCCGTCGAAATCGCGAACTTAGCGCCCAGTCCCTTCGCCGTCCTGACCAGCGCGCTTGTCAGATCCAGCCGCTCCGGGCTGCCATTGATTTCCAGATAAATCTTGCGGCGCGCCGCCTCTGCCGCCACTCGCTCGAAATCGAACGGATATGGATCCCGGTTCAGCAGCATCCGCCCGGTCGGATGGCCCAGCACCCGCACGTTGGGCGACTCGAGCGCTCGCAGCATCCGGTCCGTCATCTCGCCCGGCTCCAGGTTCATGTGGCTGTGCACGCTCGCCACCACAATGTCCAGTTCCGCCAGCGCGTCTTCGGCCAGATCCATCCCCCCATCGCGCCGGATGTCGCACTCCAGCCCCGAAAAAATCCGGATGCCCAGCCCGTTCCGGTTCAACTCCCGGACCCGCTTCGCAAAATCCACCGCGCGTTTTTCGTCCAAGCCGTTCGCCATCGCCAGCGCTTTCGAATGATCCGTGATCGCGATGTACTCGTATCCCAGCGCGCGCGCAGCTTCCGCCATCTCTTCCAGCGTCGCGCGCCCGTCGGTCTCCACCGTGTGCATGTGCAGATCGCCGCGAATGTCGCGCAGCTCGATCAGCTTCGGCAATCGTCCTTCCAGCGCCGCTTCAATCTCGCCGCAGTTTTCCCGCAGCTCCGGAGGGATCCACTCCAGCCCCAACTGCTTGTACACTTCCTCTTCCGTTTCACCCGCCACTCGTTCTTGGCTCTCCAGGCGGAACAGCCCGTACTCGTTCAGCGTCAGACCCAGCTTCAACGCGCGGCTGCGCAGCACGATGTTGTGCTCTTTGCTTCCCGTGAAATACTGCATCGCCGCGCCATAGCTTTCGTGCGCCAGCGCGCGCAGATCCACCTGCAAACCCTCCAATCCATATTGGATGCTGGCCTTGTTCGCACCCTTGCCCAGCACGTTGTGCGCCTTGGGATGACTGACGAACCGCTCCAGCGCCTCCCCCGCTCCCGGTCCGGTCACCAGCAGATCCAGATCGCCGATCGTCTCCTTCCCCCGCCGGAGACTCCCCGCCGCCTCGATTTTCTCGATTCCGCCCCCCTCCGCCAGGTAAGGAATCAATTCACCCGCTGCCTTCTGCCCGAAGCTCAGCAGAAACCGGCCCACCCGCTGCCGGTACTGCGCGATCGACTTGAGCACCTTCTCCTCGAGCTTCGCGCCCATGCGCGGTAATTCCCGCAGCTTCTCCTCTTTGCAGAGGCGTTCCAGCTCATCGATGGTCGCGATTTTGTGATGCTCGTAAACGAGTGCGATCCCCTTCGGCCCTAAGCCCTGGATTTTCAGCAGCTCCAGCAGCGTCGGCGGAAACCGCGCCAGCAGCAGGTCCCGCTTTTCGAACGATCCCCGCTTCAGGATGTCTTCAATCGCGCCCGCGATCCCCTTGCCGACGCCCGGAACCTCGGTGATCTTTCGCTCCGGATTCGTCGCTATATCCTCCAGCCTCTCCGGATAACCTTCAATCGTCGACGCCGCATTGCGGTAGCTGCGAATCCGGAAGCTGTCCTCGGCCGCGATCTCCATCAGATCCGCGGTCTCGTTCAGCACCCGGGCGATCTCACGGTTTTCCATGCTTCCCGCTCACCACCGGCGCCAGATATGGCTCCACGTGCACCAACACGTCCGCTACCCAATCCAGCTGCTCCTTCACGCGAATGCGAACCTGCGTCGCGATCTCGTGCGATTGAATCACGCTCATGTCTGGATCCACTTCCAGATGCAGATCGACGTGCCACTTCAGCCCCGTCTTGCGCGCGTAGCACTTCTCGATGCCGCGCGCTCCCGGCACTCTCAGCGCCACGGTGCGGATGCGATCCATCGCCTCGTTATCCGGCATCGTGTCCATCAACTGCAAGGTCGTGTCGCGCACTACGCGCACCCCTAAGAAGAGGACGATTACCCCCACCGCTGCTCCGCCAAAATGATCCGCCGCCGAAAACCGCTCCGGGTTGAATAGCGTCATTCCCAAACCGATCAATGCGGTCGTGCCCGACAAAACATCCACAGTGTCGTTCCACGCGTCCGCTTTTAGCGCCGAACTGTGTATTTTGCTGGCATACCGCCGCTTGGTCAGACTCATGATGCTCTTCACCACGATCGACGCGACCACCGGCCACACCGCATAGTGCGCCGGCGCATGCGGCACGTCAAAGGCATGCTCCAGCGCTTGACGCGAAATCAGCGATCCGGAAATCACCAGCATCAGCCCCACCGCCAGCCCGCTGAGCGTTTCCACCCGGCCGTGCCCGTAGGGATGGTCTGCATCCGGCGGCCTAGATGCCAACACCAAACCCAGCAGCACCAGCCCTGACGCCAATACATCCGCGGTCGACTCGAACCCGTCGGAAACGACGGCCGCCGAATGCGCACGCAGCCCAATGGTGATCTTCAGCGCCGCCAGCCCCGCGCTGGTCGCCATGCTGGCAACCGCTACCCGCCGGCTTACTTGCTCCGCATTCACCGCCGCCTCTTTTTGGCGCTTACTAGTTCGTAACTCCCGCGGACTAGCTGCTCGATCTCCTTCCAGTTCAACCTCGTGTTCGCGCGCAGCGACACCCAACCGTGCTGCCCTACATAGGGCGTCCGGTAAAAACGGTCATCTTCTAAAAAAACCGGCTGCATCTTCTTGCCGACCTTCACGCAAATCGACAAAATCCCCTGGTACGTCTCCAGCACCGTAAAAGTCTTCGTTCCGACTTGAAACGTGGGATGCCCAAACGTTGTCGTTTCACTGGTTTTCGGCAGAGTCAAACAAATTTCACGCAGCTTGATCAGAATCTTTTTCTCGTCCATCGCGAATCACTTACCAGCGTACCCAATCCACAGCCGTTTTTTCGGCTCACCTTGGCTTTCCCGCCCCGGCCGTATCCATTGACGCGTGCGCTGTCGTCTGATACCATCATCTCTATTCTGAGACAGAATCTCCATAAAGAGAGAACACAGAGCAGCCCCCATCCACCGCGCGCCTCCGCCGCGCTCGACCGCCAGATCGCCCGCCGCCTCCAGGCCTTGCGCGCTGAACGCGGCTGGACACTCGAAACTCTGGCCGCCCGCACCGGCCTGAGCCGCGCCACCCTATCGCGCATCGAGCGCGGTGAGCTCAGCCCCACCGCCACTATGCTCTGCACTCTTTGCGCCCAGTATGGCTGGTCCATCTCCCGCCTCATGGCGGAAGCCGAAGACGGCCCTCCGGCTCTCGTCCGCGCGCAAGAACAGGTGATCTGGACCGATCCTGAGACCGGTTACGTCCGCCGCATCCTCTCTCCTCCCAATCCGCATCTCAAAGGCGAATTGGTTGAAGTCTTACTCCCCGCCGGAGTCGAGGTGTCCTACGGAAGTTCACCCATGCCCGGTCTCGAGCACCATCTCTGGATGCTCGATGGCGTCGTCCAACTCGAAATTCAAGGCGCCTCCTACCGGCTCGAAAAAGGCGACTGCCTCCGGTACGTCCTGTCCGGCCCCTCGCGGTTTGCCTGCCGTGGAAAACGGCCCGCGCGATACCTGATCTCATTCGTGCATCCCTGAAAGGACTCCTTTATGGCTAGCTGTCCCGATATTCAAATCGAACGCTGGACACCCGACTCATCCCATCCAGCGGCGGACGTTGCAGGCCTCGCCGACCTTCTCAAAGCTTGCGTCGACGCCGGTGCCAGCGTCAGCTTCATTCAGCCTTTCTCGCTCACCGATGCCGGCGCGTTCTGGAACTGCAAAATACTCCGGGCTGTCCAAACCGGCCGCTGCCGCGCTCTGTTGGCCCGCAATCCGGGCCGCCAAATCGTAGGCACCGTCCAACTCGACCTCGCGACGCCGCCCAACCAGTCCCACCGCGGCGAGGTCCGTAAGCTTCTGGTCCATCCCGCCGCCCGCCGCCGCGGCATCGCGCGCGCGCTCATGCTAGCCATCGAACAAGAAGCGCGCGAAGCCAATCGCACCTTGCTCACGCTCGACACCGTCACCGGCGGATTCGCCGAGAGCCTTTATCTGTCGCTTGGCTATACCAAATCCGGAATCATCCCCGGCTTTGCGCGGCGCCCCGACTCGCTGGAGCTCGAGGCCACCACTATTCTCTATAAGCAGCTCGTTCCCCTGCCCTAATGCCGGTCCGCGCCGATACCGCCCCAGGCCTCAAGCTAAAGTACTAAGGTCCTTCCGACGAAACCAGGGTATGCCCCGAAAAGCCACGGCCCGTACTGTGGCCGTTACGCTTGCCCTCGGCACGCTCGGTCTGCTGCTGGATCTGCCGCGGATCGCGCTGCTCGCCGATGCGCGCCTGATGCTCGGCGGCGTCTTCTATCTCGCCGCTGCGATCCTCTATGGACCGCTCTACGGCGCTGCGGCCGCCTTCATCGCGGCTCTTCCGAACCTGGTGCTCTGGCATCGGCCGGAAATCGCGCTGCTCCTGGTGCTCGAAGCAGCAGCCGTCGGTTGGCTCGCCCGCCGCGGTCTCATCGCGGTGCTCGGCGATCTCATTTATTGGACCGTCCTCGGCGCGCCTCTTGCCGCGTTTATTTACATCCGCTTCCTCAACTACCCGCCTCCCACTGGCTGGGTAATGGCGATCGCCTATCCCATAGCCGGCCTCCTCAATGTCATGCTAGCCGAGCTTCTGTTGACGTCCCCATGGCTGCAGAGATACTCGGCATGGCTGTGTTTCGAAGTCAAACGCCAACCTTTGCGCGCCCACCTCACGCGCAGCTTCCTGCTCGTCACCACCGTACCCGTGATGCTCCTCACCATCCTCAACGGGCAGTCGTACGCCCAGCGGCAGCGAACCTTCGCTGCTCAGCACCTCGATGAAGCAGCCGTCACCATCCGCCAGCGCATGCATGAGTTCGTGTTAACTCACCAGCTCGCCCTTCGCATGCTCTCGCGCGCCATCGTCGACGATGGACGATTCGAACCTGCTGCACTCGACCATTGGCTGGAAGAAAACCACGCCATCTACCCCGGCTTCCAAACTCTCACCGTCTCGGACCGGCAGGCCGTCCCGATCGCTCTCAGCCCGCGTACCATGCCGGACGGAAGCCCTGCTCTGGGAGGCCTCGTAACCGGCGAGTCCAGCACACTGCGCGATCGCGAGTACTACAAAAAAACCTTGGCCACGCGCCAGTCCGTCATCTCGCGCGTTTATCTGGGCCGCGCGTCGCTTCAACCCACCGTCGCCATTACCGCGCCCCTGATCGCCGCCGGCGGCGAGTTGTCCGGCGTCTTAGTCGGATCTTTGCGCCTCTCCCACTTCGACGAATTTGGCCAAACCTATCGCAACCTGGCCGGCTCGGAGATCATGATCCTCGATCAGGATGACCGCGTCATCTATTCCAGCCAGCCGGCCAGGCATGCAGCGCTTTCCTCGCTGCGCGATTCGCGGCTCATGAAAACCGCACTCCGGCTTGGCACCGCCGGGTCCTTTTCCTTCGGTGAAGACCGCGGCCAAAACAAAACCGACTCCTATCTCGCCAGCCAGGACGTCGATCCACTGACCAATTGGCGCGTCATCGTCGTCCAGCCCCTAGCCGAGACTCACCGCTCCATTCAGCGCTACTACGCCATGGTCCTGGTCTGGCTGATCGCTGCCATCTCGCTTTCGTTCCTGTTTGCGCGTTTTACGGGCGCCAACACCACGGCGCCGCTGGAAGCTTTAGTCAAACGGCTGCGCAAATTCACCATGCAGGGCGAAGCGCTTCACCAGATTCAGCCCCCGGCCAGCGCGCCATCTGAAATCATCCAACTCATGGACGACTTCGAGCACATGAGCGCGCGTCTAAAAGAGTCCTACTCGCAACTGCGCGACGCCCTCGCCGATCGCGAGCGCCTGAATGGTGAGCTCTCCGCCTTGCTAAACGATCTCGACCTCAAGGTGCGCGAACGCACGGCCGAGCTCGCCGACGCCAAGCTGCGCGCCGAAGAGGCCAGCCGCGCCAAAAGCGAGTTCCTCGCCAATATGAGCCACGAGATCCGCACGCCGATGAACGGAGTCCTCGGTATGATGGGCCTCGTGCTCGGCACAGAACTTGCCGGCGAACAGCGCGAATACTTGAGCCTCGCCAAAGCGTCCGCGGATTCTTTGTTGACCCTGCTCAACGACATCCTGGATTTCTCCAAAATCGAGGCCGGCCGCCTCGAACTCGAGTCCATCGCCTTTTCGCTCCGCCGCTGCGTCGCCGAGGCTGTCGCCGCGCTGCAATTTCTCGCGAATGAAAAAGGATTGACGATTACCACTCGCATCGATGCTGCTGTCCCCGATCAATGGACCGGCGATCCCACTCGCCTGCGCCAGGTGCTCATCAATTTAATCAATAACGCCGTCAAATTCACACCCTCTGGCTCCGTCTCTGTCGAGGCGAGCATCGACCAGAACCTGGGCGACTCCGCCATTTTGCGATTCTCCGTCACCGATACCGGAATCGGCTTATCTCCCAGCCAGCAGCAGCTCATCTTCGAGCCCTTCCGGCAGGCCGACGGCTCCACCACGCGCAAGTACGGCGGTACCGGACTCGGCTTGGCCATCTGCTCCAGCCTCGTAAACATCATGGGCGGATCCATCTCCGTCACCAGCGCGCCCGGCGCCGGCAGCACGTTCTCATTTACCGTCCGCTGTGCAGCCGCCGGGTGCGCCCCGGGGAAGGATCCGAACACCGCCATCTGGACCCCGGCCGGAGCGCGCCGCAGCCGCGTCAATTGCCGCGTCCTGGTCGCCGAGGATAATCCCGTCAACCAGCTCCTCATGATTCGTCTGCTCGAGCAGCGCGGTTTTCAGGTGGTTATCGCGGCCAATGGCCGCGCCGCCCTCACCGCCATCCAGGAGCAGCATTTCGACCTCGTCATCATGGACGTCCAAATGCCCGAACTCGACGGCCTGGAAGCGACGCGTCTCTTGCGCGAAAATGAGCGCTCCACCGGAAAGACTCTGCCCGTGATCGCCATGACCGCTCACGCCATGCAAGGCGATCGCGAAAAATGCCTCGCTGCCGGCATGACCGCTTACGTCGCTAAACCAGTGCGGCCGGAGGAACTCTTCAGCGTGATCGAGCAGGTCTTGTCGGGATCGACTCTGGCGGTCTGAGGGGAAGCCAGGAACTTGGCTAGCGCGTCTCCTCCCGCTCGGCAACCCGGCCGGTGCGCTCCAGCCAACTCCCAGCAGTTCAAAAATAACATACCGGCGCCCTGCCCAGCGCTGTGCAACCCGCTAAACTGGTAGCCAGGCCGGACCATCGATGAGGATCTATGCCCTGCTGGCTCTGATCGCCCTCGCTCCATCCACGCAAGCGTCCGATCCCGAGCACGTCACCGCCCGCCGCCTCAATCGCGCCGAGTACAACGACACCGTTCGCGATCTCCTGGCAATCGATTTTCAACCTGCGGCCGATTTCCCCGCCGACGATTTCGGCAACGGCTTCGACAATATCGGCGACGTGCTCTCGCTGTCTCCGCTGCTGATGGAAAAATATCTCAGCGCTGCCGAAAAAATCGCCCAAGCCGCAATCCTGCCGCCCCCCATTCCTAAGCCCACCATCGTGCGGCATGGCCGCGGCGAGAATCGCGGCTCACTCAAATCGCCTGGGCTGATCGTCTCTCACCGGTTTCCCGCCGAAGCGGACTATACGTTCGTAGTCTCGGTCGGCGGCCGGCCCGATCCCCTGCGCTTGGCCTTCTCGCTCGATGGCCACGCGTTTCCCGTCGCCGATGTCGATCGCGCCGTGGATGATCGAGGCACCGTCGAGTTTCACGCCCATGTTGCCCCTGGAGAGCACAACCTCGCCGCCGAACTCATCCCAGGCGGCCCGCCTGTGCCTGACACTGAGTTTCTAAGCGGGCGCAGCAAGAAGCCGCTCCGCGACCCGAGCGTCGGATCCATCGAAATCCGCGGCCCCTACAATCCCGCTCCCCTGCCGCCCTCCCAAAGCTACCGCCGCGTGTTCACTTGCACCGATCCGGCTGGACCGAATTCTTTGACGTGCGCTCGTGTCGACCTCGCCAACCTTGCTCGCCGCGCCTACCGGCGCCCGGTTACTGATTCCGAAATCGATGCGCTGATCCATTTCGTCGATAACGCGCTCCAGCACGGCGACAGCTTCGAGCAGGGTATGCAGGTTGCGCTCACCGCGATGCTGGTATCCCCGCATTTCTTATTCCGTATCGAGCGCGCTCCGCACACCCAGTTCGAACTCGCGACGCGCCTCTCGTATTTGCTGTGGAGCAGTATGCCTGACGACGAGCTGTTCCGTCTCGCCAGCGAGCAGCGCCTCGGCGATCCAGGTGTTCTACAGGCGCAGGTTCGCCGCATGCTGGCCAACTCGAAATCCCGGGCGCTGGTTGACAACTTTGGCGCTGAATGGCTGGGCCTGCGAGCACTCGACAGCGCCAAACCCGATCCCGGCCGCTTCCCCGATTTTAACGATGCTCTGCTCCGCGATATGCGGCGTGAAACCGAGCTGTTCTTTCAGTCCATCGTTCGCGAAGATCGCAGCATTCTGGACTTCATCGATGCCCCTTATACGTTCGTGAACGCGCGGCTGGCTCAGTTCTACGGTTTTCCCGAGATCGATAGCAACCAGTTCCAACGCGTCCAACTTCCTCCGAATTCGCATCGCGGCGGCGTTATCACTCAAGCGGCCATCCTAACCGCGTCTTCGTTTCCCACTCGTACCTCGCCCGTGCTTCGAGGAAAATGGATTCTCGATAATCTGCTGAACGCGCCGCCTCCCCCGCCCCCGCCCGGCGTTCCGAATCTGGACGAGAACGCCATCGGATCGGCAGGCAGCATGCGCCAGCAGCTCGAGGCGCATCGTGCCAACCCTGTCTGCAACGGCTGCCACGCTATGATGGACCCGCTTGGATTCGGCCTGGAGAACTTCGACGCAATCGGCCGCTGGCGCACGCACGACGGTGATTTTCCGATCGATTCGACCGGCCGCCTGCCGAACGGCAAGACCTTTGACGGCCCGGACGGCTTAAAGCAGTTCTTGCTCTCCGATAAGACCGCTTTCACCAAATGTCTGGCCGAAAAGCTCATGACCTATGCTCTCGGGCGCGGCCTGGAAGACTATGACCAGCCGGCACTCCAAGCGGTCGTCGCGGACACGGCCGCCGCGAATTACAAGTTTTCCGCATTGATCGGTTCTATAGTTCTCCACGCGCTCGTGCCTGCCGCACCGGCGCAAGGGAGTAAATAAATGTTCGTCACCTCCAAGCACCTCTCTCGCCGAACACTTCTGCGCGGCTTCGGTACCGCCATCGCGCTCCCCTTCCTCGACGCGATGCGGCCCGCGCTCGCCGCTACCGCTCAATCCCCCACACGCCTGGCTTTCATCTACGTGCCCAACGGGATCATCATGAGCGACTGGACCCCGGCCGCCGAAGGCAAAAACTTCGATCTGCCTCGCATCCTCAAACCGCTTGAGCCCGTTCAGGACCGCCTGTTGGTGGTCTCCGGCCTCCGCCAGCACAACGGCTATCTCCCCGGCGATGGCCCCGGTGACCACGCCCGCGCTGCCGCAACCTTCTTAACCGGCGCGCATCCGAAGAAAACCTCGGGCGCCGACATTCACGTCGGCGTCTCCGTCGACCAAGTCGCCGCCATGCACATCGGCCAGGCCACCAAATTCCGCTCGCTCGAATTCGGCCTCGACGACGGCCGCATCACCGGCAGTTGCGACTCCGGCTATAGTTGCGCCTACAGCAACAGCATCTCCTGGCGCACGCCGTCCACGCCCATGCCGCCGGAAATCAGCCCGCGTGCCGCCTTCGAACGCCTCTTCGGTGCCGAGCCGGAAACTCCAGAAGCGCGCGCCAAGCGCCAATATTACGAAAAGAGCAT
This sequence comes from Bryobacteraceae bacterium, assembly GCA_035293725.1. Lineage (GTDB taxonomy): Bacteria > Acidobacteriota > Terriglobia > Bryobacterales > Bryobacteraceae > Palsa-89. Next base: position 230,463 of record DATGMH010000083.1, on the reverse strand, counting down.
TCTGGATTTCGTCCTCGAAGACACCCGGCGGCTCACAGCCGGTCTCGGCCCGGCCGACCGCCGCAAAATGGACGAGTACCTTTCGGCCGTGCGCGAAATCGAGCGTCGTATAGAGATGGCCGAAAAAGAAACCCAGCCCATCGTTCCGCCGATCGAAAAGCCCTACTCCGTCCCGGCCGCGTTCCAGGATTATGCGCGCCTGATGTTCGACATGCTGTGGATCGCATTACAAGCTGACCTCACCCGCGTTTCCAGTTTCATGATCGGACGCGAAGGCAGCGACCGGACCTATCGCGAAATCGGCATCCCCGATCCGCACCATCCACTCACCCACCACCGCGGCAATCCAGAGTGGATCGAGAAAGTGACTCAAATCAACACCCACCATGTCGAGCAACTCGCCTATTTCCTGAAGAAGCTCCAATCCATACCCGACCGCGACGGCAGCCTCCTCGACCATACGCTCGTGGTCTACGGCAGCGGTTTGAGCGACGGCAACAAACACGACCACTCCGATCTTCCGATCCTGGTCGCCGGCGGCGGCCTGGATCCAGGCCACGTCCGCTACGCGAAAGAAACGCCCATGAACAATCTGCACCTGACGCTGCTCGACCGCGCAGGCGTCACAATCGACTCCTTAGGCGACAGCCTGGGCGAGCTCGATCACTTGTCTTCCGGATCTAAAACCGCTTAACGCACAACATTTTCGTTTCGCGGTTCACATCAATCGCTGGCCGCGCGGTGAGATAATGCGGCCTATGAACCGCTGCGTTCCTTTGCTCTCAATTAGCGCGCTTCTTATAACCGGAAGCGCGTTCTCCCAGCCAAAACAGACGCCTACGCCGGCGCAGAGCGTCGCGCGTACATTCGCTTACGTCAATGGGAAAATTCTCGAAATGGCGAAGGACTGGCCCGCTGATAAATACGATTATCAACCCGGCAAAGGACTTCGCACCTTCGGCGAGGTGATCGTCCACGTCACTTCCGGAAACGTCTACGCCGCGAAGGCCGGCCGTGGAGAGAACGTCAACTGGGACGAGTTGGATCCCAAGAACTATAAGACCAAGGCGGAAGTGGTCGCGGCGCTCCAGAAATCAATCGACGACGCCAACGCGACGCTGAAGGCCACGCCCGACGACCGCTTCACCAAGACGCTAGCGCCCTGGCTCCCTGTGATCCAGCACGCTTCGGAACATTATGGCCAGTTAGTGGTTTATTACCGCAACAACGGCCTCGTGCCGCCGGAATCGCGCCCCAAGAAAAAGTAGCGCATTACGCCTACCTCCGCTCGTATCGGCCCATGTACTCGGCCAGTCCCAATACGTGCCCTTGCATCGAATAGACCGTCAGACACTCAGCAGGTGAGCTTCTACTGGGCAATTGTTCAGACGCGACAACGCGAGCGCATACCACTTTAACTGCCGGTCGTAGCGCGCGCGATTCGTTGCGACATCGGCATCGGTTTTGAAATCCACGATGTGCCATTTTCCTTCGCTTTCAAACGCCAGATCGACGACGCCTTCCAATACTCTCGATCCGTTCAGCTTGAGCATGACCGGTAACTCGCGCCGGACGTTTAGCGCGCCGCGCGCGCGGTCGAGCAACGGATGCTTAAGCGCCGCCAGCGCCGCCGCCCCGGCCTGCTCCACCTCTTCCGGTGTTGCTCCAATCAACCTCCCATGCACCTCGGCGAGATCGGCCAACGCCTTGAGATCGGCATCCAGCGGCGCATCGCGCAGAATCGTGTGGATTAGAGTTCCAAACCGAGGGCCACCCGGCCGATCGCTGGCGCGCGTGACCGATTCATGTACTACCACCGCTTCAAAACCGGCCGGCGCTTCTGCCGCCTCCGTGGCCGTGAAGATTTCGAACTGCTGGGCCTGCGCGGCCGCGCTTACTTCATTGCGCCTCGCCAGCCACGCCCGATACGTCTTCAGACTCGCCGATTCGGTTTCCGCCGAGTCCGCAGGTTTGAGAATCTCTTCCTGCCGTAACCCGAAATTTGCCGGCGCCGCGAGACTTAGCGCGTGCGGGTCCCACCACACCACCGAATGATCGCCCTGCCGGGGCGTGTGCAGCCCAGGACAAACCGACGGTTCGTCGGATGTAAACATCGGCCGGCTCACCACGGTCGAATCCCCGAACTTCGGACATCCAGGCGCGGCGCCCGCTTCACGATGCGGTCCGCGCTCGGGATAAATCGCCTTGTTCAGCGGGCTGAGCCAGCCATCCATATCTTCATCGCCGACCGCCGGAACCACCAGAAGGTCGCGCGCACGCGTGGCCGCAACGTAGGCGACCCGCACTCCTTCCGCGCGTTCGCGCAGGCGTTCTTGCGCTTCGTTCTCCCGCAGCTCCCAAGGCGCGCAGCGCAGCAGGCGCGTTGCGCATAAACCTTGCCGGGCGTCCACGAACCGGTCAGGATCGCCGGCCGCGATCCCCGCCGTCATATCGCCCAGAATCACCACCGGAAACTCCAGTCCTTTGGCTGAATGCACCGTCATGAGACGAACTCCCTCGGCGCCTTCTTCGAGCACCGGCGCTTCGGCGGACTCCGCTTTTTCTGCTTGCGCCTCGAGCTCTTCCACGAAGCCGCGGAACGAAATGCCGCCCGATAACTCGAAGCTGCGCGCCAGATCCGCCACGCGATACACGTTCGCCAGCACCTGGTGACCGGCCGGACGTAGCGCGAACCCGGCGTGCGCGCGCGTACGCTCCAGCAGCGCGTTCACGGTGCTGGCAATCGGCTGCCGGTTGCGCCTACGGTGCAGCTCGGCAAGATCGGCAAGGGCCGCTACTATGGCCTTGAAATCCTCAGAAACACTCTCGGGCAGTTTCCGCGATGGATGCAGATGGCCCACCTCGTGAGAAAACCGCAGCAGCAGTTCGTCTGGGATTGCGAACAACGAGCCTTTCAAGGTCGCAAACACCGAAAGTTCGTCGTCCGGCCACTCGATGGCATTCAGCGCCGCGCGCAGCGTTTCCACTTCCTCGCGTCCGTGGAACGACTTCGAGCCAACCAGCAAATGCGGAATCTCCCGCGCCTCAAGCGCGCGGACGTATTCGCGCGTAATGTCTTTGCCGAGATTGGTGAATCGCCGGAACAAAATGCAGATGTGCCGGTGCGATATCGCGACTAGCTTTTGTGGGTTCTCGGCATCCCGAACCTTCCAGCCGCTCTCCTTCAGCAACCATTCCACGTACGCCACGATTGCCCCGGGAAGACTCTCGTTGATCGCGCTTTTGGCAACCCGCAAATTTCCGTACGGCCGCGGCACGGGCAATGCGACTATGGACGGCTGGCCGTCGATCGGCGGCGTCTCGCCGTCCAACGGTGCATATGCTGCCTGTCCCGCTTCAGCATCGTCGCGCATTTCCGGATTGAACGCGGCGTTCACGCACTGCTGAATGGGCCGCAGCGCGCGAAAGCTGGTGGTTAAGCGCACCACGCCCACGTCCTGAGCCGCCAGGTGGTCGCGAATTTCGCGGTAGAGTACGACGTCGGCACGGCGAAACTTGTAAATCGACTGCTTCGGATCGCCAACCACGAACAGCTTTCCAGGCTTCGGCCGAGCTGACATCCACTCGGATTGTTCCGGATCGCCGCAAGCCAGCAGCAGCAGGATCTCGGCCTGCAGCGGGTCGGTATCCTGAAACTCGTCGACAAAAATATGCGAAAAACGTTCTTGAAGCTGGCGCCGAACATCTACATTGCTACGAACCAAATCGCGCGCCAAAATTAGCAGGTCGACGAAATCTAGTTTTCCGGCGCGGCGTTTTAGCGAATCATAGCGCTCTACCAAATCCCACATTTCCGCTCGCAGCGTGCTGGCCAGGTCGGCATCCGCGGCGATTTGAAATTCCTCCAGGTTCGCCAGCAGTTGCTCGCGCGCCGCGACCACTTGTTCTCTGGGCACTCCTTCCGCAAACAAACCGGAGCCTCGCTGCCGGTTTTGCTTTAGGTCGCGCAGCAGCTTGATGAGCAGGCTTTCCAGCGTGTCGTAATCGCGCGCGCGCGTCGCCGCTTCCGCTCGCTCGATCCAGGTCACCAGCGCTTGCGCCGGACGAAGGGTTCGCGCCAGATTATCGCCAGGCCGCGAGCAGCGCGAAGCAGCTTCCCCGATAAGCTTCACCTGATCGACCAGGGCATCCACCTTGCCTTTTCGATCGAAGATGACGCGGCGCCACGGCGCGGGGTGATCGCGCCATTCGATCAACTTTCGTCCGGCGAACTGAAGCTGCTCGATAGGGGGCGTGTTCTCCCAGGAATCGCGCCAGGCCAAGCGCAGTAACGCGCGCCGCAGTCCCGGAGCGCCGTGCCCCAGCTTGTCCTGAAACCAGGCCCGAAACGCGCGCTCGTAAATCCGTCCCGCCTGCTGGTCCGACAGCTCTTCGAAGGCCGGATCCACCACCGCCTCCACGGGCCGCTCGCGCAGAATCTGCGCGCAGAATGAATGGATGGTGCCGATCGCGGCTTCCTCCAAATGCTGCAGCGCGTGTTCGAGAGCGGCGCGCTCGCCGGCATTCTGCGTGCGCTGCCGCGCCAGGTCCAGCTCTTGGCGAAGCCGCAGCTTTAACTCGCCCGCCGCTTTATTGGTGAAAGTCACCGCAACAACACGGTCGATCGTGGTGGCGGCGCTGGCGAGCACCGCTACAATTCGCGCCACCAGCTCCGTGGTTTTACCGGTGCCGGCCGAAGCCTCCACCAGCAAGCTTTCGTTCAGCGAAGTGCGGATGCGCTCGCGGGCGGCCTGGTCTCCCAGGCGGAGCTCAACGGACGGAGTCATGGTGCGCCGCGAACCTCCATCAGCGGGTCCAGCCGGTCGCGCTGTTTACGCTTCACGCGCGTTTCTTCATAGGGGCCGCATACCGGCCGGTAATCGCAGTGGACGCACGCGCCGTTCTGCGGCGCAGCGGGGAAGAAGCCGCTCTCAATCGAGCTCTCGATGGCCGCAAGCACACGCTCCAAACGCTGGCGTGCGTCGGGAATAAGCGGAACGGTGACCTGCGAGAAATCGCCGCGCTGCGTGCAGAAGTATAGATTCCCAGATTCCACCGGGAGGCCGAGCAACTGTTCGGCCGCGAGCGCATATAGCAGAGGCTGCAAAACCGCCCCGCCGCCCACGTATTGCGGCCGCGCTTGCGGCGCTTTCCCGGTCTTGTGATCCGTCACGCGCAACACGTCGCGTGCGGCATGCTGTTCCACCAGATCGATAGAGCCGCGCAATCGGACTCCATTCAAAATCGTGGCCTCTTGCGGCGAGCTGGCTGGGTCGTGATTCTTATCCGTCGGCAGGCCAAACGCGAACTCGAAGTGCGCCGGAAGCCACTCCGAGCACGCGCCTGCCACCTGCTGAATCCAGCCGCGCACGTCCGTACGGACTTCCTCGACTTCGCTCTTCCACACGCGCGGGATCGCGGGCGCCACATCATCCTCGTACTCGGCGGCCACGCGGTCGAGCACCTTGTCGGCCAAGTCCAACGTTTTTTCCAAACGCTCGCTCGTGATTGGCAGGCGCCCTGTGCGCTTCAATTCTCGAAACAGCTCGAATTGCACCGAGTGAAACAGCGCGCCGCGCGTGAGCGGGTCCATTTGCTCCAGCGGAACAGCCGCTTCGCGCGGGCGAAACTGAAAAATCGCGTGCAAGAGAAAGCGGTAGGGGCAGGCCGCGTATTGCTGCAAGGAAGAAGGCGAATAACTGCGCGCGTTGAACCGGTGGCGCTCCAGAACCGCTCGTCCGGCCGGATCTGGATCCACCAGGCCATCCGCTGCGCACCAGCGGGTACGCCAGCGCCGGCTGCGAGTGCGGAGCGAACGGGCCAGCGCGTCACTAATTTCGACCAAGTACCGCGCGCTGCCGGCCGCGCGCTGGCGGGGCAGCTTCGCGGCCGCCTGTAACGCCGCCAAATCGTATTCGGCATCATCGATGGCGATCTGCGGATTGTCGGGCGCGGGCCAGTCCAGCCGCGACGGTGCGCTCCTCGATGCGCGCTTTTCGAACTCGCGCAGCGAGGGCAGCCGCCCTTCGGCCGCGCGAATCACTTCCAGCGCGTAAAACGACGGAACGCGCGGGCGCGCTTGTCCAACATCCATGCGCGGATAAGAAACCACCAGGCATTTTTTCGCAGCCGCCGCCCCCCGGCGCAGCAGCATGCGTTCACGCGCGACGCGCTGATCTTGAGTATCGAGCGACGCCGCCAGCCGCGCGCGAAGCGGATCGGCCAGCAGCGGATCCTCCAAAGCCCGTCGGGGAAACAGCCCTTCCGCCAATCCGGGAACGAACACCACCTCGAAACTGCGTCCGCCCGCTTCATCAATCGAGCCGGCGAAGACATGCCCGTAGCGCCTTTTCGGCGGTTCGGTGCGCAGCGTTCCCAGCTTTTCGCATAACACGTCGTGCACTTCGTCGAGGGAAACCGGCCCGACCTCGCTCATTGGCGCAAGCTCGCTCAAAACCGAAAGCACCGGCTCGGGGCGCCGCAGCGAGGCGCGGGCCAGATCGTCCAGTGCTTCCAGCCATTCGCCCCACGTCGCGGATTTAGGAAGTGAATCCAGCGTATCGATCAGCGGCAACGCGAAGTTCTGCAGCCGCGTGAGCTGCTCCAGCCGCCGCTCGATGTGCGGGCGGTGCGATTCGTCTTCTTTGTCGAGATCGCGAAGTTGCGCCTGCATTTCAGCACGCAGCCCGCGCAGGCGGCGCGCCCAGCGGTCGTGTCCGCCGATTACGGCCGCGTCGACCAGCAGCTTCTCCCACCCGATCGGAATCGAGAGCGTGACCGGCTCCGGCGGTTCCTGTTCACCGGGTATTTCTTGGCCGGGCTGCGGAGCCGGAAAATTCGCCAGAACGTCGTCATCCGGGGGGGCCCATATCGGGTCGTGCTTTTTGGGCGCGCCCGATTCGTCCAGCGGCGGCACCTGACCGAGCGAAAGGTATTCGGCAAAACGCGAGGCCGAGCAGCCGTCGGCGGCGCAAGCGAGCAGCGCCAAGAGCGCTCGCCCGGATGGCTCCGGACGAACCGAGCCGCGGCTGAAGTACGCCGGAATCGAAGCGCGGCGCAATGCGTCTTCAAGCAGCGGCTGGTACTGCTCGACATTTCGCAACAGGATAGCAACGCGATCGAACGGAGTGCCGTCTTGTGCGAGCGCGCGTATGCGCCGCGCGATCTCGACGCACTCCAGGCTTTCGCCCGGCGCCGAAAATAGCAGCTCCGGATCGGGCTGCGCGGACGGCGGTTGCTCGGGCGAAAACATCCAGGTCCGCAGGCGGTCCAGCGTTGCCGTCGCGGGAGGATCGAGCTGCTCGGCTGCCGTTTCCAGAATCGATTCCAGCGACTGCACGACCGGGTTTTCGCCGCCGATCGCCGTGCCGAGGACCGCTGGCGATTTTGACACCAAAGCGGCCAGAAGCTGCCGGTGGCTGAGCGAATCCACTGCAATATCCAGCAACACGAGAGGCAGATTGACAAAACGATGCGCGGAACCGGTGGCTTGTTCCGCGGCGGAGCGGAGCAAGTCGGAGAGATCCGCGAGTCCTCGATCCGCCAGTTCACGTTCGTAAAGAGCTAGCAGTTGCGCGAGGTCTGCGCCGGGGGCGCCCGCGGAAGCAAGATCCTCCGCTGTGACGTAATTCAGCCGGAGCTCAGCGATTGTTCTGGCTGCGGCGCGGGCGAAGCCGGGCGTCAGCGCAACCGGGGCAAAATACGCGAGCCGGCCCGCCCGCTGCGCTGAGTGGACCACGCGAGCGACAAGGGCTTCGATGCCCAGCCGGCTGATCGGCGCGAGCGAAGCCCGGCCTAGCGCAGGCGCTGCGAGCTGCGCCGCGAGCTGCGTCAGAGTGAGCGCGTGAACGCCCTGGCAGCCATCCTCAAAGGCAGTGAGCGCGAGTTCAGTGGCAGCCGCGCGTGTCGGGCCCAACACGACGATTTCGGAATGTCCAGCGTAGGTGCGTAAAAATGCGGCGGCGTGCTCGAGCAGCAAGCCCGTCGAACACGAAACCAACAGCGAGCGGAGGGCCACACATCATTATAATTCCTAGAGCTTCAATTCCCACGTTTCGGCGATTAAAGAAACCCCGAACGATTTGTGGCGCTCCTGCCGAACTCGCGCAAAACCGTGCTTGGCATAAATATGTCGAGCGGCATGAAGGATGGACTGCGTCCACAAAGTAATCTTGCGATAACCCGCTTGGCGGGCAAAGCGGATGCACTCCTCGACCAAGCGGTTGCCGATCCCGAGCCCGCGCGCGGCCGGCTCAACCAAAAATAACCGAAGCTGGCCGATGCCGGCCGATTTACGCACCAGAAAGATGGACCCAACAGGAACACTGTCTTGGTCGGCGATCCAACAGCGGTCGCGTTTTGGATCGAAGCGCTGGATGAACCGGGCGGCGATTTCGGCCACCTCCGCTTCGAAGCGCTGGTCCCATCCATACTCCTGCGAATAGAGCACTCCGTGGCGGTGAATCACCCAACCCATGTCGCCGGGCTGATGGGTACGGATCAAACAGGTCGAGGCGGCGCCGGTTTCCGAGGCGCCGACAAGCCGCTCGATGGTGCCCATGGATTCGATCAGCGCCTTGCGTTGCGCGGCGTTTAGTTTGGCTAGCATCGCGCGCACCTCGGCCTCCGCGGCACGATCCAACGGCAGGAACGCTGCGCGTCCCCGGCGTGTCAGAGCCAGGCGGCTGCTGCGGCCATCGCGGGTCTCACGTTTACGCGAGATCAGCCGGCCTTTTTCGAATTTCTGGAGAATGCGGCTCAAGTAACCGGGATCGAGATCGATATCCCGCGCGACCGCGCCGGCGGTTGCGGCCGGGCGGTGTGCGAGTTCGTAAAGAACCCGAACCTCAGTCAACGAAAACGGACTATCGAGGTAGCCCTGGCGGAGCATCCCGATCTGCTGGGTGTAGAAGCGATTGAAACGCCGCACCGCCTCGGTATCGGACATGTTGCCATTGTCAACAGAATTAGTTGACTAAGTCAAGCAAGCCAAGCGACCATGGCCAACTTCTGCGACGCGGCAGCGGCGTAAAAGCCGGCCAATTTGCGATGCTCCTCCAGCAGCCAATTCAGGGCGGACGGCTCCCAACCGAACGGATAAATCTGGAGTTGCGACATTCGCGCCGGATCGAAACGCGCCGCCATCTCGTTTTCCAGATCGGCGCGGCTCAGTTCCTGGCTGATCTCGGCCACACGCCCGGCATCGAAGTACCGCGCAGGGCCGTAGCCGGTGATGTCTTCACCGATCTCGGTTCCGCCGAGCACGGCTTGGCTTAAGAGGGTCCTGCCCGGTTCAGTTTCGCCCGATAGCAGGTAGTGAATGCCGTGCCAAGCCTTGTCGATGCTGAGGAACGCACCACGTCCTTCGACGGGCTCGCTCTGCTGGCTGGCAGCCCGCATGGCGAACACACGCGCAAGCAGGTCCGCGCCACCCTCGCCACGGCGCAGCGCCTCGGCTGAAACCCCAAGCCGGGCGGCCAACTGCTGCTGAACGGCAGGGTCGTAGCGCTGCATCACAGCGGCCAACGCCTGGGGCAGGCGTTGCTGCACGGCGGGAGAGACTTGCTTCGGAAGCGGCGAAGCTGCCGGCGGCTGCAGCAGTTGCTCGATCAGGTCAGGATCAGCCTTCAGCCGAGCCAGCAGTGCCGGGCTTACTTGGACGAACTCACCCATCATAGACATGCTTATTAGATCGGCTATTTTCGCCCGCGATGTAGTCATTCGTGCCGGAGCGCGGTCATGGGATCGAGCCGGGCAGCTTGACGCGAGGGGAGCCAGGCGGCAGCGGCGGCGATAAGGACGAGGCCTAAGAGTGCGACTGCGAGTGTTAAGGTATCGTGGCTGCTGACCTGAAACAGCAGGGTACGGAGAGCACGCGCGGCCAACTGCACGCCCAGGATGCCGGCGGCGGCTCCGGCGGCGGTCCAGAGCGCCGCGCGCGAGAGAACCAGGCGCGCGATGTCGTCCGGAGTCGCGCCTAGCGCCATCCGGACGCCGATTTCCTGAGTGCGCTGGCCAACCAGAAACGCCATAACTCCGTATAATCCGATGGCCGCCAGCAGCGCGCCCATGCCCGCGAACAAGGCCAGCAGCGTGGCATTAAAGCGAGGACGTTGAGCGAGTTTCGAGACGCGCCGCTCCATGGTGACGATGGCCGCGGGGAGATCCGGGTCGAGTTCATGCAGGTCGCGCGTGATCCAGTCCGCTATTACCTTAGGATTCGATGTGGCACGCAGAACGAGCTTGGCGGAGCGCCAGCCCTCGGGGGGAGCCTGGTTGCGGCGGAAGGTGCCTTCGACGGTGTGTTTTCGCAGGACATAATATTCGGGCTCAGGGGCATCAGCAGGGCCGGAATTCTTGACATCGCGGGCGACGCCGACCACGGTGTGCGGAAATTCCATGACGAGGTGTTTTCCGATTGGGTCTTCAAGCGGGAAGAGCTTGCGCGCCAAGGATTCGCTGAGAATCACGCGCTCGTCGCCGGGACGGCGGTCATCTTCCGTGAAGGCGCGCCCGCGAACGATCGGGATACCGAGGGCGGCAAAGTAATCCGGCGTGACGAAGCGCCAAGCGACCATGCCGCCGGTGGATTCAGTGAAGGGCGGACGGCCTTCGACGTGAATCGCGGCGAACGGCCGGCCGCGCATTCCGCCGGAGGGCGGCAGCGAATCGCTGATCCCGGCGGCGCTGACGCCGGGAATCGCATGCAGGCGGCTTTCGAGCTGTTCGAAAAACTGGAACTGACGGTTTATATCGGCGTAGCGCTGGCGGCCGAGCGTAAAGTCGGCCGTGATGACGTGCTCTGTGTCGAGGCCGAGCGGCACCGCCTCCAATTTCCAGAGGCTGCGCAGGAGCATACCCGCGCTGGCGAGCAGGACCAAGCTGACGGCGATCTGAACGGCGACCAGCGATTCGCGAAAAAATGTACGGCGTGCGCCCGCGGCACGAGCGCCGGTGAGGAACTCCCGGTTGGGATTTTGGAGCGCGGGCGCGAAGCCGAATAACAATCCGGAGGCGATAGACGCGGCCAAGGCGAACAGCAGAACGCGTCCGTCAATTGATGCTTCTTCAAGATGAGGCAAGCCGGCCGGGGCGATTCCGATGAAAAGCCGAAGCAAGGCCCAAGCCAAAGCGCAACCAGCGGCTCCGCCGGCGAGTGAGAGGAGCATGGATTCGGCCAGCGCGTGGCGGCCTAGACGGGCACGGCTCGCTCCCAACGCGAGGCGGACCGCGAGTTCATTGCGGCGCTTGGCGGAGCGGGCGAGCACGAGATTGGCGACGTTGGCGCAAGCGATGAGCAGGACAGCGATCACCGAGCCGAACAAGACCCAGGAAGCGGTGCGGGCACCGCGCACCTGGCGGTCGCGGAGGGAGGAGACGCGAAGCGAGATCTCCTTGCGGTAAGGCGCAGGAACGGTGAGGAGCGCTCGCTGGAAGAGTGGTTCCAGCGCAGCATGGGCCTGGGAGATGGTAACGCCCGGCTTTAATTTGGCAAACACGCGAAGCACGCGCGTGTTTGTAGGCGCGACATCGCCGAGTCTTTGGGGCATCAGGATGTCGGCAGCAGTCAGGGTGGGAAGTTCGAAGGATGCCGGAAGGACTCCTATGATCGTGACGGGCTGGCCGTCGATGGAAACGACCGTGCCCGGCAGCTTCGGATCGGCGGAAAAACGGTCGCGCCAAAGCGCGTAGGTGATGAGGGCAACCCTGGGAGCATTGGGCAGGTCTTCGGCGGCGGTGAAGTTTCTACCGAGGAACGGTGCAAGTCCCAAAGAATGAAGAAAATTTCCCTCCACTTGCGCGCACCCCAAGCGCAGCGGTTTGTCGGCCGAAAGGTCACAACCAGCCACGCCCGCTGAAAAGGAAGTGATCGACTCGAAGGGCGTTTGATAGCGGCGGAAATCGGCATAGTTGCCGGCCATTAGAAATTCGTTGCTATCGAGCGGGGTCAGCATGCCGAGAGAGACCAGGCGATTTTCGTCAGGGTAAGGCAGGCTGCGGAAAATGATGCGGTCGACGACGCTGAAGACGGCGGTGGTAGAGCCGATGCCCAAGGCGACAGCGAGAATTGCCGGGACTGCGAACATCGGGTTTCTGCGGAGAGCGCGGAGAGCGTAGCGCGCGTCTTGAACCAGAGTCTCGAGAAAAACGGCGAGGGGCATGCTGGGTCGGATCGAGATTCAGTATACCTGGAGGCGGCGTGCTATCCTGACCCGGCGTTTAATGTTATTTGGGTCACAGGTGCCGAAATATCGGCACCGTTTTGACGCATCCTGCGTTTTTTCCCGGAGCGTTGGGCAAATTTTAATTAACTTTTATACATGTGCCCGGCGGCGGCCGTGTGGTCGGTATCGGCGATTCGAGTGATGCTGAGCGCACGCTCCCCTTCATAGGTGCGGCCACGCTCGATTCGAAACCCGGGGACACCGGGCAAAGCTTGCGAGAGACCTTTTGGCGTTGTGGGGAGCGCTGCGTGGGGAGCGACGGCCCTGAGCCGGTTCAAGAGCTCGGTGGCGTCGCCGGTCCAGTTTCCGTTGGGCGGCAGCAGAGTATGAAGGGCATCGCGAAGAGGATCGGAGCCGAGCCAAGCAGTGGCCGGATCGCTGAGAGCGTCGATGGCGATTTGCTCGGTGAGGCCGAGGGCGGGGGCAGCGGCGGCGCTCCACATAGCGGCATCGGGAAAACGAGCGACATTGGGAACTTCGACTTCGCGGATACGCCGGAGCGCCGTTGCGGCAGCTTGCGCGAGCTGGGCCAGGAGTGAAGGATGCAGAGCTTGAAAATCGGACCAGATGGCGGACTCGGGCCGCATGCGTTGGATGGGAAGACGCCGAACGGTTACAGTGCGATTGGAGAGAGCGCGCGGAGGCGTCCAGCCGGGATTGGACTCATCGTATGGAACGATCAGAATCATCGGGCGCGCGATTTGAAATTCGAGAGCATCGCGGGAATCGGCCTGGCGGAGGCGCAACGCAGCGCCTTGCGAAAGGGCGCACAGGGCGTCGCTCATCTTGAGCGGGACGCGATGGATATCGTCGAAGGCGAGAATCCAATGTTCATAAGCCAGGCGCAGCATTTCGCGATCCTCGTCGGGCAGGCGGCGAGTGAGAGCGGGTGAGGGGTCGAGTAAAAAATGAAGGGCGCGCGCGAGCAGGGTTTTACCGCTGCAGGGCCGCCCTTCCAGCACAAGGATCGGATAAGGGCCTTTCGGCCGAAGTGCGTTTACGAGCCAGGCAGAGATGGCGGCGCAGTCGAGGGCGCTGAGCGAGAACAGTTCCGCGAAACGGTCCAGAGCGCCCATGGCCGGGGCGGAGCCGTCAGCCGGCGGCAAAGTGGGCGCCGGAAGGGGGAGAGTGGTGAGAGATTGCCTGCAGGGGTGGTCGAAGTTCTCGCGAACGCGCCAGCCATGAGCGTCGATTTCGAGTACGTGACCTTGAGCGTTGGCCAGGTCAAGAATAATTTTAGAAGGCGCGAACGGATCGCCTTCGAACCCGACCCGGTAATCGAGCTTTTGGGGTGGGTACTCGGCATGCGCGGCGCGGGCTTCCAGGGTACGCAGCACGGCGCGAAAGGCATCCTGAGACGGTGGAGCTTCATATACGGTTACGAATTCGCAGATCAGCCAATCGCGAAAATCGGCAGAGCGGAGCGGGTAGACGTGCCGCGACCCGCCCTCACCGGGGACGGAGGCGCAAGGCTGGCCGTCTTGGGAGGTGAATGGCGTGGCCGAGCGAGCTCGATTTAGAAGGGCCGATGACTGGCCGGCGTAGGGAATGCCTGACATAGGTATTTCGGTTTGAACTTAGCTCGGAGCCATGGACGCGCGCGGATAGGTTTTGGCAAGTGACTGGAAACGAGCGGATAATTTCGGCGCGGGCGGTGTGATTTAAAAGCTTCGGCTGGGCGGCGGGGGGAAGGTGCCAGAATGACGGTTGCATGAATGAAAGTCGCTGGATTCCGTCACGTCCCGGAAAACTTTTGCAAACGGGAGGTTCAGGTGGTCAAGTGATGGGAACGCGCTAGCCGTGGCCGCATACGCAAACACGAATACAACCCGTGCTGCTACCATTGAACCCGCGGACCCTTTGGAAAACTTTGCATGGACTCTAACAGAATCTCGACGCTAAAAACGGTATGTGTCGCGGGTGAGGCTCGCGAGGGCTTCAATGGGGATGTGAATCAGCAGCTTGAGCAGCTAGCCGATATGGGCCTGCTAGTCGTCTCGCATTCGCCGGCCATGCTGCTGCGGCGCATCTACAAGCCAACAGAAAAAGGGTTGCACTTATACCGGCAGGTCTCGCGCGAGGACGTGGCTTAAGAAGCGCGGCGTCGCAGATTACAAAAGCGACTGGGACGATAACTAGTGGCCTGTCGAGGTGAATACGTTAGCATGAGAACACCCATCGACGGACGTCGGGGAACTTCCACTTAAACGTATTGAAATCTACTTCGCTCCCGAAACCGCCCGTGCTTTCATTTTCCTCACCGCATTCGCCGAATACGCCTTCCGCGCCCTCTCGTACTCATCCGCCACCGACGCTGCTCCTGAAGGGCCGCCAATCGTCAGCTCAGCGATCCCGATCCCGGTACACACACGCTCCGCCCCCGTCTTCTTCCGCGGGTCCAGATGCACGTCCGCAATTCCTACGCCTTCCTGGCCGTCCATCGACTGCAACACGGTGCCGTCCGAGTCCACGATAGCCGAAAGCCCCGGATACCGTCCCCTGATCTCGTTTGGTGGTGGCTTGTATGACCGCCCTACCTTGTTCACCATTGCTACCGGCACGCCGAGCTTTACCGCGTACCATGACGCCAGATGCGTCCCCGGCACCGTTGGCAACCCGCCACCCTCGGTCATATCCGCGGCCGCATGCGGCATCAAGACGAAATCCGCGGACTGCTTCAGCATCTGCGACGCTGCGAAGCAATAGTAATTCTCAGCGCAGATTCCAATGCCGATTTTCCCGATCGCCGTTTCGATCACATGCGGCCCGATCTCGCCGCGGAAGAAGTACGCCTCTGGCCCCGCAGGAATTTGTTTCCGCACGCGCCCCGCAACGGTACCCTCGGGCGTGGTCAGCACGAACGTGTCAAAGAAATCCTCGCCATCCGCTTCGAGAAAGCTCGTGCCCATCCACACGTGCAAGCGCCGCGATGAGGCCTTCAGCCAGTGCACTGTCGTCCCGTCCGATGGCTCCGCCGAGTCCCACGAATCGTACGAGACATAAGACCCGGTCGGCATTAACTCCGGGAAGACCACCAACTGAGCCCCCTTCGCCGCCGCTGACTCCGCGAACGCTGTCGCCCTTCTCAGGTTGCCTTCGATATCATGATCCGCCGACGCCATCTGCACCGCCGCAATCCGCAGTGTCCGTTGGGCTGGAAGCGGACTCGCCGCTCCACAGACAAGAAGTAACCCGATTGTGAGTTTCACGACCGATAGACGCTCGCGCGTGGCTCCGGTTAGCCGCTGGATACCCCGGCGCAATAAAAAGTCTCCGCTGGGCGTGGGATGAAGCCTGCAAGTGGGCTGACGTCGAAGGATCGAGGTTTCGTGATCGACGACGGACGGCTAACACGGATCTGGTGGCCTGTAGTGAGCTAGCGTACGGGTACCCGACGGCGCACGTCGGAGTATTTCCACCTGAGCGGCCGAGCCGTCTTGGAGTAGGAGCGAATATAACGCATGAGTTTGCGTGCTAAATCGCGAACGGAGGTGAAGACCCCGCGTGCAATCACCTCGCGTTCGATTCGCCCGAACCAGATCTCAACCTGATTCAGCCACGAAGAATGCGTGGGCGTAAAGTGCGGGTGAACGTGCGGATGTTCTATTAAAACGCCTGCACGTGGGCGGTCTTGTGGGCGGACAGGTTGTCGAGCATGACGTGGACTTCCTGGTTCGGTTTACAGCCGCCGACAACCCGATCCAGCAAACTAACGAACTCCTGGCTGGCATGCCGCGCCGCCGGCTTCCTCTGCACCTTTCCTGTCCGCACATGCAGAGCTGCAAACAGCGAAAGCCTCCCATGCCGGTAGTATTCGAAGCCGTGACGATCGAGGCGGCAAGGGAAATCGGCAGAACCGGATCGAGCCGATCCCGCGCCTGGATCGCCGACTTCTCAACCACGCAGAAAACGGCGGCATGTTGCGGCGGGCTCAGATACAGAGCGCTGACGTCTGCCGCCTTGCGCTCGCAATTCGGGTCATCACTCGCCATGTTCCGCTCCAGCCGATGCGGCTTCAGGCCTGGTTTAGGCCAGATCCGTTGCACCGTGTCCTTGCTAATCTTCATATGCGTCCCCAATTTCCGGCAGGACCAATGCGTACATCCATCGCTTGGCGTCCGCCGCGTCGTCTCCAGAACCTTCGCCTGCAAGGAAGGGGTGATGACAGAAGGCTTCTGGCCTGGATGCCGGATCTCCGGCAACCCGGCGATGCGTTGTTTCACGAACCGGTGCCTCCAGCGGGCGAAGGTCGGCGCTGTTGTATCGAGCCGCTGTTGAATCGTTCGGTAGGATAGACCCTTCCCCAGCATCAGCACTAGGGGTGCCCGGAAGACGTCGCCTGCGGGCAGTGTCCGGGATTGCGTCATCTGCTCCAGTTCAGCTCGTTCATCCGGTGTCAATGTGGTAACTTCCGCTGATAGCACACCACGTTAGACACCGGATCTATGTTGTTTCTCAGCGACAGTACACTAGTTTGATTCCCAGCAACCCCTATGATGCCCGTCAGCTTTGCGTCACGCGTACGGCAGCGTTTGGACGAACGGACGAATCGCGCTGTTGCGCGTCCGTGAAAGAACGCGGCTGACGAGCGCGCCGGCGCCCGCGCATCCCCGATAATAATTTCTTACTCATGCGCAAACTTCTCGCCCTGAACCGAGGCGAAATCGCCATCCGCATTCTGCGAGCCGCCAACGAACTGGGCATTCGCACCGTCGCGGTCTTCTCGCAGGAAGATCGGCTCAGCCTGCACCGCTTCAAAGCCGACGAAGCCTACCTCATCGGAGAGGGCAAAGGCCCGGTCCAGGCGTATCTCGACGTGAACGGGGTTGTCGCTCTGGCGGCTGAGAAGGGCGTGGACGCCATACACCCGGGGTACGGATTTCTCTCGGAAAATCCCGCGCTCCCGCGCGCCTGCGAAAAAGCCGGAGTCACATTCATCGGCCCTAGCGCCGAACTGCTCGAGTTGCTGGGAGACAAGACCGCGGCGCGCAATCTCGCGATACGCGCCGGTATCCCGGTGGTGCCCGGCACCGAGCAGCCCATTTCCGACCCCGCGCGCGCCCCCGTCATAGCCCGTGACATTGGTTATCCGCTCATCATCAAAGCGGCCTTCGGCGGTGGAGGCCGAGGCATGCGGGTGGTGGAGCGTCCCGAGGAGCTGCTGCCCCGTCTGGACGAAGCGCGTCAGGAAGCCGGCGCAGCATTCGGAAACGATGCCGTTTTCCTCGAACGCTACATCCGCCGGGCGCGCCACGTCGAAATTCAAATCCTAGCCGACCGCCACGGCCACATCCTGCACCTTTACGAGCGCGACTGCTCGGTGCAGCGGCGCAACCAAAAAGTGGTGGAGGTCGCGCCCGCGGTGTCGCTCGATCCGAACATTCGCGCCGCGCTTACGGATGCGGCCGTCGCTCTCGCCAAAGCCGCTGGCTACACCAACGCCGGGACCGTCGAGTTCCTGGTCGATGCCGATACCGGCCAGTGGTATTTCATCGAGGTGAACCCGCGCGTGCAAGTGGAGCACACGGTCACCGAGATGGTCACCGGGATCGATATCGTGCGCTGCCAGATTCAGATCGCACAAGACCTGGCTCTCCACGACAGCGAGATGAATCTGCCGCGCCAGGCCGATGTGGCGGTCAATGGGTACGCGCTGCAGTGCCGCGTCACCACGGAAGACCCCGCCAACAACTTCGTTCCCGATTACGGCAAGATCCACACGTATCGTTCTCCGGCCGGGTTCGGAATCCGGCTGGACGGCGCTTCAGCCTATGGCGGGGCTGTCATCACGCCTTTCTACGACTCGCTTCTGGTAAAGGTCACGGCCTGGGGGCGAGAGTTCCGGCACGCTTGCCAGCGCATGGACCGTGCGCTGCGAGAATTCCGCATCCGGGGCGTGAAAACCAACATCCCGTTTCTGGAAAACGTCGTCAATCACCCGCAGTTTCAAGCCGGCCAGGCCACCACGTCGTTCATTGACACGACACGCGAGCTGTTCGATTTCGCTCCGCGGCGCGACCGCGCCACGCGCCTGCTCAGTTACCTGGGCGAAATTATCGTGAACAAGAGTCCTGCGGTGGCCGGAAAGCGCAAGCCGTCGATTCTGCGAGCGGCACCGATTCCGCCACACGATGCCAACATGCCGCCGGAAGGCACGCGCCAGATCCTGGATCGACTGGGTCCCGAGCAATTCGCGCAGTGGACGCGCGATCAGCAGCGGTTGCTTCTGACGGACACTACCTTCCGGGACGCACATCAGTCGCTCATGGCCACGCGCGTCCGCACGTACGACATGCTGGCCATCGCAAATTTTGTCGCGCACCGGCTTTCCAATTTATACAGCCTGGAGATGTGGGGCGGCGCCACTTTCGATGTCGCGCTGCGGTTCCTTCATGAGGACCCCTGGCATCGGCTGCAGAAATTGCGCCAAGCCATCCCCAACATCTGCTTCCAGATGCTGCTGCGGGCCTCCAACGCCGTCGGTTATACAGCGTATCCGGACAACGTCGTGGCGGAATTCATCGCGGAGGCCGCGCGTCAAGGTATCGACATTTTTCGAATCTTCGATTCGCTCAATTGGCTGCCGAACATGCGGATCGCGATGGCGGCTGCGCGAAAATCGGGACGCGTTTGCGAGGCCGCCATCTGCTACACCGGGGACATACTCGATCCCAGCCGGGATAAATATTCGCTTCAGTATTACGTCCGTCTCGCCAAGGAGCTGGAACGCATGGGCGCGCATATTCTGGCCATCAAGGACATGGCTGGACTGTGCAAACCCTACGCCGCGTGGAAGCTGGTGAAGACGCTGAAGGAAGAGGTTGGTCTTCCCCTTCATTTCCACACGCACGACACCAGCGGTGTGAATGCAGCGTCGGTTCTGAAGGCCGCCGAAGCCGGCGCCGACGTTTGCGATGCGGCTGTGGCGTCGATGAGCGGCACCACCAGCCAGCCGAACCTGAATTCCATCGTCGCCGCGCTGGCGTACACCGAACGCGATTCGGGACTCGATCTCGACGCGCTGAACCAGTGCGCCGACTATTGGGAAGTCGCCCGCACCTACTATGGGCCGTTCGATGAAGCGCCGCCTGCCGGCACCGCCGAAGTTTATACCCACGAAATGCCGGGCGGGCAGTACACGAATTTAAAGGCGCAGGCCGAATCCATGGGTCTGGGCGCGCGCTGGCACGAAATCGCCGACACTTACGCGGAAGTGAATCGCGCCTTCGGAGATATCGTCAAGGTGACGCCTTCCAGCAAGGTAGTTGGCGATATGGCGCTCTTCCTGGTCAATCACAACATGACGGTTCAGGAGCTGGAGTACCTGGGACCGCAGCATCATCTATCGCTGCCTAACTCGGTAGTTGAAATGTTCTCCGGCGCTCTGGGCGAGCCGGAAGGCGGCTGGCCGCCGAGGTTGCAGGAAGTGATCCTTAAAGGCGCGAGGCCGCAGCCGGGCCGCCCCGGCGAGCATCTTCCGCCGGTCGATTTCGAGCAGTGCGGGGCCGCAGTGGAAGCAAAGCTCGGCGATCGGATATCGCACACCGATCTGCTGAGTTATCTAATGTACCCGGATGTCTTTCTGAAATTCGCCGAGGCCCGCTCCGCGTACGGCAGCCTGGACGTGCTCCCCACGCCGCAATTCTTCTACGGCCTGGAAACCGGCGAAGAGATGACGGTGGAACTGGAGCCGGGCAAGGTTCTCATCATCAAATTCCTGACGCTGAGCGAGCCGCAGCCCGACGGAACGCGGACGGTATTTTTCGAACTCAACGGCCAACCGCGTGAGGTTTCTGTCCGCGACCGCTCGCGGCAGCCCGCCGTCGCCACACGCGTGAAGGCCGACCCGGCCCATCCGGGCCAACTCGGCGCACCTCTCCCAGGCGCGATTTCCAGCATCTCCGCGGATCTGGGCCAGGAAGTCGCCAAAGGCGACCGGCTTTTGGTCATCGAAGCCATGAAGATGCAATCGACGCTTTATTCGCCGATCAACGGCAAAATCACGCAAAAACTGGTCAAAATCGGAGACAAAGTTGAAGCGAAGGATCTGTTGTTAGTGGTCGAATAGGCTAACGCTCGCAGTTTCCGAAGGGCCAGCGAATGCGATTGGGTGGTCGCCCGCATGAGCAGTTTCACCCAAAGGTCTTTGCGACCGGCCGCAACCGACGCGCTGAGCGCTGGCTGAACCAGCACGATCAACTGTTTTTAAACGCTTTTCGCAATGGTCCCGTGCGTGCAGTCCCTCCGTTCGTTAGGAAAATTGCGAGGCGATATGGCTCTCTTGCGGTCGAGGAGTCTCGCCCTAGAGTGCGGACTGCTTGCTGCAGTTTTAGCTGGACACGCCGCCGAATTCGCCGATGCCGCTCGCATCAGCGTCTGCGTTCGAAATGACAGCGTGGTGCCCCTGGACAACTTAGATGAGGCGGAATTTAGAGCTTCCGCAATTCTCAATCGCGCCAATGTGAGCATCCAATGGCGTTGCCGCGACGTTTCCGGTGAGCCGGTCGCAAGGCGAATCTCCATTGAAATCCTGCCGCGACTTGATGAATCCGGCATGCGTGCGATCGCGTACGCCATGCCATTTGAGGGAACCCACGTTCGCGTCTTCTATGACCGCATCGCGCACATGCCAAATCGATCGGCAGTGCTGGCTTATGTGTTCGTGCACGAGCTCACCCACATGCTGCAGGGAATCGCACGGCACTCGGCCACAGGAATTATGAAGGCGCGTTGGACCACCAGCGATATCGACAAAATGGGGTGCCAACACCTGGCCTTCACGCCGCTCGATATCGATTTAATACAGAGAGGCTTGGCGGCAGGCTCAAGAGCCGAAGATAAGCCGGCCGGCGAGGCTTCCGAGGATTCCCGGTTCTCAGCGGCCAGCACGCTGTCGTTCAGAGCGCCGTGAGCCGGAGCCTATAGTACAATCGCGCCATGCGCGCTATTCTGCTCTGCGCGGCCATCCTGGTGGTGCCGTTATCGGCGGACAAGAATCCAGTCGAAGCTGCGAATGCCAAGAGCCTAGCTCTGGCCGGAAAACCTGCGCCTGCGTTCACTCTGCCGGACTTAGAAGGCCGGCCGTTCAGCCTGGCGGATCGGCGCGGTCATACGATCATCCTGGCTTTTTGGGGTTCGTGGTGTCCACCCTGCCGCGCTGAAATGCCGATGTTCGCGCGGCTTGAAAAGGAACTGGCGCCTGACGGGGTCGCGGTCATACCGGTCGCGTTCGATAAGGCCGAGAAGGCGCGGGCTTTTTTGCAGAAGAACAGGGTCGAGCTATGGTCGTTGCTGGACGAGCGTGGAACGGTAGCTGCTCTTTACGGCGCGCATGCTCTGCCGAAACGTTCGTGATCGATGCGAACGGCGTAGTCGTCAAAGCAATCGCGGGCAAGATTTCGGAATCAGAGCTCCGCAGCAGCGTCCGCACAGCACATCGATAAGAACCGGCATCAATTCGAATTGACGGCCGCGACAATCCGTTCCAACATGCCGTCCATAGCGCGGCCTTGGTACCAGTGCCAGACAAAGACAAGGTCGTGCTCCGGATCGATCCAGATGGTATTCGAGCCGTTCCCGATCGCCGCGAAGCTGGTTTTTGGTCCGTGCGGCCACTGCTTCTGCTTGGTATTGAGCCACCACAGGTAGCCATAGTCTGGACCATGCGCGCTAGGCGTCTCGGCATCGTCCAGCCATTTCGCCGAAACGATCTGTTTCTGGCCCCATTTGCCGTGATTGAGAATCAGCAGTCCAAAGCGCGCCAAATCTTCGGAATTGATCCACAATCCGCCGCCCCAGCGCGTGCCGCCGCTTACAGACCAAAGCTCGCGGCCGTCGATCTTGACGCTGCTGTTGTTGTACGGCACCCAACGCCAGTTCGGGGAGGCGCCAATGGGGTCCATGATGTCGCGCTTCAGCACGTCCGGCAGGCCTTGTTTGAACAACTCCAGCAGCGACAGAGCGAAGCGGTTGATGCGCGCGTCGTTGTACTCGTAATATGTGCCGGGATCCTGAATCGCGCGCGGCTTGCGTTCACCTGCGCCAAACTGTTCCTCGCCGACGAAATCCGCGTTCTTTCCCCACATCACGCCTTCCCACTCGCTCTCCTGCTGAAGGTGATTTTTCCAGGTGATCTTGGCGTTGTGAGGCGAATCGTAACCGCCATCGTGGATGTACTTCGCTACCGGATCGTTTACGTCATGAATCAAACCTTTGGCCACTGCGATACTGCAGACAGTCGAGAGGAAGCTCTTGGCGACGCTGTACACAGGGTCGTTTGCCTTCACGTCACCAAACTCCGCGACGATATAGCCGTGCCGGAGGATGATGCCGTTCGTGGCGGCGCGCGTTTTGGGAAGGGGGCCCAGCGGCACGCCGAAAGTGCGCCGCTGATCGCGCTCAAAATCCCAATCGCTTCCGTGCGCCTGCGCATACTCGATGGCCTGGCCCAGCTTCACTGGATCCATTCCAAGCTCGGCGGGCGGCTTCGTCTCCCAAGTTCCAGCGGGCGGAAAATACTTAGCGCTCTCGGCGGCATACACCGGCACAACCAACAACGCCAACACGGAAATAATCTTGAGCCGCTTCATAGGCATCCAGTTTCTCACAATATCCGGCGCCGGTTCACGCCGGCATGAGTGCTGAGTTCCGCCAGGATGTCCGCTGCGGTAAGCACGGGGCGGAGCGCCGGCGATCACCGCGCGATGTCCCGATGCGTTTCCTTCACCTTAAAGCCGGCGCGCGCTAACCGCTTCCGGATCTCGCCAGCAATCATCACGGAGCGGTGATGACCGCCGGTGCAGCCGAACGCGATGGTTAAATAGCTTTTCCCTTCCCGGATGTAATGAGGGATCAAGTAAACCAGGAGCTCAGAGATACGATCGATGAACTCCGTGGTCTGTGGAAACGACCGGATATAGCGCGCGACGCGGGGATGGCGCCCACTGAGGTTTTTGAACTCTGGAATGTAGTTCGGATTCGGCAAAAATCGCACATCGAACACCAGGTCGCTGTCCGGCGGCACTCCGTGGCGGTAGCCGAAGCTGGTGATATCGATCCGGATTTGCGATTCCTCACGCCCTTCGCGAAACTTGTCCTCAATGATGTCGCGCAGTTCGTGGACGTTGAACTTGGAGGTGTCGATGATATGGTCGGCCACTTTGCGGATCGGCGCCAGGCGCTCGCGCTCCGTGCGGACGCTCTTCAATACCGAAGACTCGATGCCCAGCGGGTGTGGCCGGCGCGTCTCGCTGAATCGACGTAGCAGGGTGCGATCTTCCGCCTCTAGAAACAGCAGCGTGGCGGGCACGCGCCGCCGGAGTTTCTGGAAGATCGCGGGGAAATGCCTCAAGTTCTGGCCTTCGCGAATGTCGATGACGAGCGCCGCACGCCGCACGTTCGCCGAATCTTTGGCTAACTCGGCAAACTTGGGCAGCAATCCGATCGGAAGATTGTCGACCGCGTAATAACCCAGATCTTCGAAGGCTTTCAGAACGGTCGCTTTGCCCGACCCACTCAGGCCGGTAATGATGACCAGTTCGGCGCGCTGCGAATCAGCCTTCTTCGCGACTCGTTTGGCCACTAGCTTTCGATCAGATCGAAGTTGCCGTCGGGGCGGCGCATGAGAACTGAAATGCGGTCGGTCTGGGCGTCGCGATAGACCATGTAGTCCTGCGACTCCTCCATCTCCAGCATTGCCTCTTCCACAGTCATGGGCTTGCTGCCATCGTTGTGGTCGACGCGGAAAATTCGCTTGCGGCCCGAGCCTTTCCCGTGGCCGGCTTTTTTAGCGGGCACAGCGGCGGCCGCCTTCTTAAACGTTGCAGCTGCGGCTGGAAGGGGCGGCGGCACCGGCGCGGATGCTTCGGCTTCCTTGTCCTTGTGCCGTTTGGTATCACGCCACTTGTTGCGCAGCTTCAGCACCTGTTTTTCGAGCTTTTCGAGCGCGTCATTGGCCGCGAGCACCAGATCCGTATCGGATCCGACACCCACGATCGCGTGATCCCAGGCATTCATCCGGATTTCGACATTGTGCAGAAACCGCTCCTGCGTCAGGATGACGTGCGCCTCTTTCTCGCCGCGCCGGTCCAGCATTTTCGAAAGCTTTTGCAGCTTGGTCTCGAACTTGTCCCGCGCCTTCGGAGGAAATGCTTCGTGCCTTCCTGTATAGCTGATCTTCATGGAACTAGCCTCTCTGAATCGAGAAGTCTTCAGTTACGAACCCGCCGCTGATGCGTCGACGGGATTTTCATATCTTCGCGGTACTTGGCAACTGTTCTGCGAGTGACGTCGATACCTTCCTCCTTGAGCCGCGCCGTGATTTGCTCGTCGGTGAGCGGATGCTGAGGATCTTCATCCTCGATCATCTTCTTCACCCTGCGCTTCAAGATCAGGAGCGGAGTAGCACTTCCGGCGATGCCTTGCACAGCTTCCGAGAAGAAATAGCGCAACTCGAAAACGCCCTGGGGCGTGTCGGCGTACTTACTGGCGACCGCGCGGCTAACCGTTGAAGGATGCACGCCGATCTCCTCGGCGACTTCCTTGATCATCATCGGCTTGAGCTGGTCAATGCCATGCTCCAGAAACTCTAATTGCCGGCGCACGATGGACTGGCAGACCTTGAGGATGGTCTGCTTCCGCTGCTCGATGTTTTTGATCAGTTGAATGGCCGCCGCATACCGGTCCTTCACGTAGTTGCGGATTTCCTTGCTCGGCTCCTGATCGCGATCCAGCATCTTGCGATATTGCGCGTTCAGACGGAGCTGCGGCAGATCGTCGTCATTCAACTGGATGATGTACTCGTCGCCTTCCTTGAAAATATAAACGTCGGGCTCGACCTGGCGCGCGCCTGGCCCCGAATAACGCAGCCCCGGATAAGGATCCAGGTGCCGGATGAGGTCCAGCGCGATCTGCACATGCTCCAAGGGCCGCCCGAGCTGCTTCGCGATTTCCTTGATCTGCCTGGTCTCGATCAGCTTCAGGTGATTGGAAACGATCTGCCAAGCCACGCCGCCACGGCCGTTCCGGCTTTCCAATTGCAGCAACAGGCACTCGCGGACGTCCGTCGCGCCTACACCCGCCGGATCGAGCGACTGCACGATGCGCAGCCCCTGCTGTACTTCCTTCAGCGTGTGCTGGCCAGATTCGGCGATCTCTTCCAGGCTCGCCGTCAGATACCCGTTCTCGTCCAGGTTGCCAATGATGTTGGCGGCCGCGTCGCGCACGTCCTCCGGCATTATGAGCACGCTTAACTGCGAGTGCAAGTGGTCGGCGAGGGTGACGGGCGACGATAGAAACGTTTCGAACGAAGGTTTCTCGACCGATTCCGACGCGGGACTCTTATAGCCGGGATCGAGATATTCATCGAAAAAGGTCCCGAAATCAATTTCATCGAACGGGTCCTTATCCGTCTTTTGCTCGGGAGTCTCAGTTTCGGGGGTAGGCGCGGCCGCCACCGGATCGACGGAAGCGGGAGCAAACTCGGTCTCGAACTCAGTTGCGGCGCTGAAATCCACGGCATCGCTCGCCAGTTCGGCTTCGGGCGCCGACGCACCGTTCATGGTTTCCAGGATCGGCTGATCGGAGGGCTCGGTTTCCCGTTCCCGCTCCAAAATGGCTTGAACTTCTTCCGGTGTCAGCTCTTCCACGCCGTCGGCTGCTTCTTCGAGCACCGGATTCTGCGCGATCTCCTCAGTGATCATGTCTTTCAACTCCAGCCGGTTCAACTGGAGGACAGTGACCATCTGCACCAGCCCCGGAGTCAGAATTTGCTTCTGCGAGACCTTCAACTGCAGGCGGGGCGAGAGCATTGACATCTGTAGCCATCATAACACCGGTTCTAATCGCTTAATCCCGCAATTTTGCAAATTCAAAGCCATTCGGAAAAACCCCTGTTCTCAATAGGATAGGTCCCTGGGCGGAATGCCGGGATGGCAGTGAATGCGACGGTGCCGTTTAGAATGGAGTGATAAATGCTGGGGCGGCGTGGAACGCGCGGCGATCGGCGGTCTGTGGAATCGCAAACTGCAGCAGGATGCAAACGAGCTTCCGAAACATCTCCGTCATCGCAATCTTGAGCTTCCCAGCGCTGAGTTCCTGTGCGCGCACGCGACGGCTCTGCGCGAACAGGCAATCGTGGTGGCCGACATATTATTTCCTATGCGCTCGTGGACTAGGTCGCGTACGTCCGAAGCCGGCCCGGTATCCAATCCATTATGCTGCCCATCGGTAAGGGGCTGGAAGTAACCCGCCTCTAGCAGGCCCCGCGTCGTCGGCCGTTTTTACATTCTTCTGACAAGCTCGCAACCATATCCCCATGCTCGTGCCGTTGAAATGGGAGCATGAGACCACGATCTGGGTTGTTGGTGCTGCTCTGTTACGCGATTTCTTTCATTCGTCTCTGGGCGGGAAATGCTGACGACCCGCCGCAGGCGTCTTTTATGGACGCATCGCATTCCATGGTGCTTCTTAACGTGGGCGGCAAACAATACCTGGTCAACGTAGCAGCGGGAACGGTGCAAGCAACGTCGGCCGCAGCGAGGGTCGCGCCGCAAGGTAACGCCGTGGAACTGTTCCGCCAAAACTGCGCCGAGTGCCATGGGTCAACCGGTAAAGGCCTTCCTGAGCACGGCACGCCGGATTTCACAAGCCGGTCTGTGCAATCAGCCATGAGCGACCAGCAGGTCGTCAGTACTATTCGCGACGGCAAGGGAAGAATGCCCGCCTGGGCGGGCAAGCTATCGGATTCCCAAATCGCTGAGTTGGCGAGCTACGTCCGCTCGTTCGGCACGGGAACTTCCGGTAGCGGATCGCCGGCGCAAAACCAGGCCTCGACCCCCGGCGTCTACCAGCCTGGCGACGACGTCCTGGTGACTCTCCCAACAGGGCGTCCGGTGGATCGTCACGGGTTGTATTTCAACTTTGCGCACCGCTTCGCGTACCAACCGGCGTTTACCGGCACGGGACGCGGGCAAATCCTGTTCGGTCTGGATGATTTCGCGCTGTCGTCTTTCGGCTTCCGCTATGGGGTGACCGACAAGCTGTCCATCGACGTCTGGCGCTCGCCTTCGTTCATCGATCGGCCTGTCCAGCTCATGGCCGGCTACACTCTTCTGGATGAGCATCATGGAGCGCCTCTGAACCTGACGGTTCGGGCGTCGATTGAGGGCCAGGACAACTTTCGCAAGAATTTCACGGAGAATATCGAAGCTATCTTTTCGCGCAGCATCACTTCGCGCGCGCAGTTCTATGCCGTGCCCACGGTATCGTTCAACGACCGCCGCCTGAGCATGGGCTCACTACGCTCCGACGGCATTTTGGATCTGCCGGGGATAAACGCGTTCTCCACCGGCTTCGGCCTGGCCATCGATATCCGTCCCACTGTGGCGCTGCTGGCCGAAGTGATTCCGACACTGGTCAACGGTGAGGAACTTGGTATCCACCGCCCGGCATACTCCTTCGGCATCCAAAAGAAGATCTATCGCCATGCCTTCACGTTGGGTTTTACGAACAGCCCCGGAACTACGGTGTCTCAGCGCGCCGGCACGAACGCCACGTTCCTGGACGATCCAATGGCCGACAAACCCTCGGGCCTGTTCATCGGGTTCGATATCACGCGCCAGATCCGCTAAATATCGGTTGCTACGCACGCGTGCCGTCACTCGGATCGTGGTTGCAAGCATCGCGTCCACACGCGTCTGAACGCCGTACGCCAGAGGATGCGTGCGTCACAAACTCAGTGGTATGATTGGAACCAAAATCGACCACCGTCTCAAAACAGGTCCACGAAAATGAGGAGATCTATGAAACGTTTGTTGCGTCCGTTCGCGCTGGGACTAGCGATCATCGCTGCTGCTACGTCGCTCACGCTCACCACGCTGGCACAAAGCCGCCATGCCGTAACTTCGGCGGCCGCGAAAGTAGCAGAAGCACATGTTCGCGACCTCGGGGCTGCATCTCCCGATTCGGTTGGCATATCCAGCGAACGCTTGAGCCGGCTGGACGCCGCGATGAAGCATATCGTCGAGGAAAAGCAGGTCGCCGGTCTGGTCACGCTGCTGGAGCGGCACGGGAAGATCGTCGACTACAACGCCTACGGCCAGCTGGATGTCCGCAAGCCGGACGCGATGCAAAAAGATTCCATTTTCCGCATCTATTCGATGTCAAAACCAGTCACCGGCGTCGCGATGATGATGCTATACGAAGAGGGAAAGTGGCAGATTAACGATCCGGTGTCGCGCTACATTCCCGAGTTCAGCCGGATGAAAGTATATGTTGGTAAGAACGAGGACGGAACGCCCAAGCTGGAAGACGCAAAGCGCTCGATGACAATGCGCGAGCTGATGACCCATACGGCCGGCCTCGGGTACATCCTCAGCCCGAACAACCCCGTCGACAAGATGATCATCGATCAGAACATCCTCAACGCAAACGCTCCGCTGCAGACTATGATCGACGGTTTAGGCAAAACCCCCTTGCTCGCGCAGCCCGGCACGCGCTGGTCCTATAGCATCGCCGTCGACGTCCAGGGCTATCTGGTCGAGAAATTCTCCGGGATGCCGTTCGGCGATTTCGCACGTAAGCGCATCTTCGAGCCGCTAGGGATGAAAGACACTGGCTTTTACGTTCCCAAGGAGAAGGTCGCGCGCCTGGCGCAAGTGCACACCGGCGCCGGCGCGAACCTGGCGGTCGATACAAATCGTCCCGATCCGACCGTAGTTCCGCTGGGTCCATCAGGCGGCGGCGGGCTCTTCTCCACCGCTTCCGACTACGCCCGCTTCTGCGAAATGCTGCTCCAGGGCGGGCAGTTCAATGGCACCCGCCTGCTGGCCCCGCGCACCGTCGAAATGATGCGCACCAACTACGTCAATCCCGATCCGCTGAAGACCATGCCTCCGGGCACCGGCTGGGGCATGGACTTCCAGATCGTCATGGATCCGGCGGCCGCGGGCGAACCGGTTCCCGCGGGCACGTTCAGTTGGTTCGGTATTGCCGGCACCTGGTTCTGGATCGATCCAGTTAAGGATTTGGCCTTCGTCGGCATGGTTCAACACCAGAATCTCGGGACAACGCGCGCCATCCATGCGCTGTCGCGCAGCCTGGTGTACCAGTCGGTGATGGAATAATCAGTATTGAACGAAGCGGAAGCGGTAAGGGCGCTGACTCAGCGCCGAACTCGCTCTGTTCAGCGGGAGCTTAACCACTGAATCCAAGCGGCGCCACCCAAGATAGTTAGAATCGCCAAAGGCGCGCCCACTCGAAAGTACTGCCAGAATCCGATTCTCACTTTGTGGCGCGCTTGCTCGATGACGATCAGGTTCGCCACCGATCCCAGCACCGTGAGATTTCCCGCCAGTGTCGAAGCCATTGCCAATGTCAGCCAGGTCTGCTCCGGGTTCGCGAGCCGGCCCACCAGGGGCTTGAACACCATCACCGCCGGAACATTGCTTACCAGGTTGGAAAGCACGGCGGTGAAACTACTCAGCAGAAAAACATTGTCCAGGTGCAAGCGCGCGGCAAGCGAGTCCAGCCCGGTTTCCAGCGAGGTATGCTCGATGCCCGCAATGACGATGAACAATCCGGAGAACATCACGAGAAGAGCCCAGTCTATGCCCTGGTAGACCTTGTCGGGATCAACGCGCCGCGTGATCAACAGCACAGCGCCGGCGATAATCGCAACTTTCGGCACGGGCCA
This sequence comes from Bryobacteraceae bacterium, assembly GCA_035293725.1. Lineage (GTDB taxonomy): Bacteria > Acidobacteriota > Terriglobia > Bryobacterales > Bryobacteraceae > Palsa-89. Next base: position 200,547 of record DATGMH010000083.1, on the reverse strand, counting down.
GCCAACGAAAAACATCACTATCATTCCCGCCGCGACCAGCAGCGCTTTCCACATTAAGCGGCGATCCACGGCGATGGGCTTTTCCGTCACTTGAACGCGCGCTGCCGCGCCGAACTCACGCCGGTAAGCGAGGCGGATCACCACGATTGTCAATATGAGGCCTAACGCCGCGACGGGAGCGAGCGTGGCCAGAAACTGCCGGTACGGAATGCCGGAAAAACTCCCGATCATCATATTCTGGGGATTGCCGGTGATGGTGGCGACGCTTCCCATGTTGGAGCCGATCGCGACCGCCAACAAATACGGCACTGGATCGCGCCCGAGCGTCTCCGCGATCTCGAGCACCAGCGGAGTCAGCACCAGACACATGGTGTCGTTCACAAAAAATGCCGAGAAGACTCCCGCCACACCGACGATGGACGCGAGCAGCGCCGTGGGACCATGCGCACGCTCCACCACCCGCTCCGCCACCAGAGAAAAGAACCCGGACAATCGCAGGTTCACGACCACGATCATCATTCCAAACAGCAGGATGATGGTGTCGAAGTTAATCGCGCGGTAGGCTTCCTGAAGGGATAACGCGTTGACGCCGACCATGAAGCTAGCGCCGATGATCGCCGCTCCGGTGCGGTCGACGCGGAATCCCGGCATACGCCCGATCGCCAGAACGAAATACGTGATCGCGAAGATGAGAATCGCAGCCAATTAAGAGCATAGCTGGGCGGGAACCGGGGCGGCCGGATGATCTGACGATGAATTAGGTAAGCGAGTTCTCGCTACGCAACTCCGTTCGGGAGCGTATAATAACGAACCGTGCACCTCACGCGCCGCACAGCATTGACTCTACTTCCCAGCTCACTCGCTATTCCTCTTATGTCCGAATCGCCTGAATCTCCGCGTCCCTTTCGCGTCAATGTTCCGCAGAAGACGATTGACGACATCCTGACACGAGTCCGCGAGGCCCGCTGGCCGGATCGCCTGGAGGCCGACGATTGGCGCTACGGCGCCAATTGGGAGTACATGAAGCAGCTCGCGGATTATTGGACAACGCGCTTTGACTGGCGTAAAGCCGAGGCGCGCTTAAACAGCTTTCCGCAGTTCTTAGCGCGCGTGGAAGATTTCGACATTCACTTCTACCATGTGCGTGGAAAGGGAGCGCGTCCGCTGCCCATCGTCCTGACGCATGGCTGGCCCGGCTCGGTGGTGGAATTTCTGGATGTAATGGCGCCGCTAAGCGATCCGGCGAGCCACGGCGGCTCGGCTGCCGACGCTTTTGACGTGATCGTGCCGTCGCTTCCCGGATTTGGTTTTTCGTCCAAGCCGCACGGCACGCCGGTGGGCCCGATCACCACCGCGCGTCTCTGGCACAAGCTGATGCGGGATGTCCTCGGTTACTCGCGCTACGGCGCGCAGGGCGGCGATTGGGGATCGGCGGTCACAATTCAACTCGCCCGTCAATTTCCCGGCGAGCTGGCGGGAATCCATCTCAACGCCGCCTCTGCGCGTCCCAGCCCCGAAGCGCAGCAGAGTGAAGAGGAGCGCGCTTGGGTGCGGGCCGCGGCCGTCTATCGCGATACCGAAATGGATTACTTGCGCGAACAGCAGCGCAAACCGCAGACCGTCGCGTTTGCGCTTTCCGGTAATCCGCTCGGCACAGCCGCCTGGATCATCGAAAAATTCAAAGTCTGGAGCGATTCCGGCAATGACATCGAGCAAGCCTTCACGAAGGATCAGCTGCTCACCAACGTGATGCTGTACCTGGCGACCGGTACGGAAGCCACCGGGGTTTGGTACTACCGCGGCTCCGCCGATGAAGCGCGCACTCAAAATCAAGCCGCAACCGGAAAGATCCAGGTACCCACCGGCTTCGCCGCGTTCCCGAAGGAGATGACCGCGCTGGAACCGCCGCGCAGCGTTCTGGAGCGCGATTACAATCTGGTCCATTACACCAAGATGCCCCGCGGGGGTCATTTTGCTTGCATGGAGCAGCCGGCACTGATGGTAACGGACCTACGCGACTTCTTCCGCAGCCTTCGCGGCTGACTGAGCGGTATCGCCGGTTACTAACGCACACACCGTCAGAGGGGCATTCTGCCCAGGATTGCGCCAAATTGTTATTGTAATTTAGGTCACGTTATCGCGTAACCAGCTGATTACTTGTGAAGATCCAATTGGCGGACGTTTTGCACTACCTCCAGTGAGGAGGTGGTCGTCGTGGTCACTGACAGCAGAGTCCAAGGCATCGGCGTTGCAGAACCTGGCATGTCGTCCGCCAACGTTAGCACTGGATTTGATCTGGATGATCTGCCGGTGGGTGCCGTGTTGGAAGTTGAGACCGGCCATACCACCTACATTCTCGAGAATCTGGGGAACGGGAAGGTGCTGATCTCTGGCCATCCGACGTATTGCCCGGAACCGGTAGAGGTCGAGTTTCAAGGAGCTGTCGGCGGTCCAGCGCTTCTCGAGTTGTGGCGCATCGAGCCGGGTCTGAGGATGGCCTTTCAGCACCCCAAGGTGGGGACCATTCGGACGTCGCGCGTTCGTTCCGTGCGAAAGATCGGTCCGAAACCGACGCGTTCCGTGGCGTAACTGCAGACGCCCGCGCCATCAGAAGATACACCTACTCTTTCGGCAGCACTTACTCTTCGCCGGCTTACTCTTCGTCCGCCGGTTCTAACAGGTTGTGATATAGTACCGGAACATGACCCGGACATTTGTGACGCGCATTTCCGCCAGCGCCCTGTTCCTGGTGGGTTGCTGGATCGCCTACACGCAGACCCAAAACAGCCAGCCGCCCAAGCTCAAGATCAATAAGGTCAAGGAAGACCTGTACGAGATCGAAGGGGACGGCGGCAACGTCGCGGTGTACATCACGAGCGAAGGCGTCATCCTGGTTGACGACAAATACGATCAGGACCACGAGGCGATCGTGGCCGAGGTCAAAAGCGTCACCGACCAGCCAATCAAATATATCCTGAGCACGCACTATCACGCCGATCACAGCGGCGGCAACGCCAAATTCCTGCCGACGGCGGAGATCATTTCCACGCTGAACGCGCACAACAACATCGTCAATCACGTTCAGTCCAACGCGCCTCCGGGAATGCAGGCCGCGCGCGTGACATTCACGACCGAAGCACAGGTCTTTTTGGGCGGCAAGGAAGTGCGCGCGAAATATTTCGGACGCGGGCATACCAATGGCGATGCGGTCATCTACTTTCCCGCCTTGCGCACGGTACACACCGGCGACCTGATGGCGGGCAACACCCCACTGATCGATTACCCGGGCGGCGGAAGTCTGAAGGAATGGGCGGATACGCTGGATGGCGTCCTGAATACGGTCGATTTCGATACCGTGATTCCCGGCCATGGCCCGGTCACAAACAAAGCCGGGTTGCAGACTTATCGTGACGACGTGGTCAAAGAACGCAACCGCGTAACGGCATTGATCCGCGAGGGGAAAAACAAAGACGAAGTGGCCAAAGTCATGATGACCGAGTTCCACTGGACCCCGAACAGTCTTCAAATGCAGTGGAGCCTTCCGGGCATGATGCAAGAGCTGCGCTAGGCAACTGGTGGTTGCCTTTGTCACGGGCGGCGGGCGCGGAATCGGCCGCGGGATCGCGCTCGGATTGGCCAAGACGGGATGGTCGGTCGTCGTAACGTCTCGCACGGCGGGCGAGCTCGATGAAACAGTAAGTTTGTCGCGAGCCTCGGTGATCGCGATACCGGCCGACGTTGCCGATCCCGCCGAAGTGCGGGGTATGGTGCGGCACGCCCAAGAGCAACTCGGTCCCATCGATCTGCTCGTGAATAACGCCGGAATGGGCGCACCGATCGGGCCGTTCTGGCAAACCGATGCCGGTGAATGGTGGCGCAATCAGGAAGTCAATTTACGCGGCCCAATGCTATGCTGCCATGAAGTTCTTCCCGGCATGATCGCGCGCAAGGCCGGGCGCATCGTCAACATAGTTAGTGGCGCGGGATGCCAGCCGTTTCCGGAGCTGTCGGCATATGTCGTCAGCAAAACCGCGCTGGTCCGCTTTAGCGAGCAACTCGCGATGGAAGTGGCGCCGCATGGGATCAGCGTTTTCCCGGTACGGCCCGGGACGGTGCGGACGAGCATGGTGGAAGAAGCGAGACAGCGGTTGCCCTACATACAGCAGATTCTCGATCGTGGGCTGGATGTCACGCCCGAGATAGTCGCAAACCTGGTATTGAAGCTTGCTTCCGGAGCTGCCGACGCGCTCAGCGGCCGCCTGTTCTCAGTGAACGAAGACATGGATGAGATCGTCCGGCAAGCCGAAGAGATCAAAACGCGAGACCTCTATGTCTTGCGCTGCGGTACCCTCTGAGACGTTGCGGCTTGCCGATAGCGTGCGGCTTTCACGCGCACGGCGCCTGAACTTAGTACGGCATGGTTCGCTTGGTGTATTGCCGTCCGATCTCCGCTGCCTCCGGACTAGCGGGCCCAATCATGACGCCTTCTTTAATCATGGCGACCACGTTCCGCGCGTTCATCGTATTCAGGAAGAAAATGTGATTCGCCTTGCATGCCGCAAACACTGTAGCGCGCGCCGCCAACATGCGCGGATCCGTCTCGGCGACGTTACCAGACCCTCGCACGCCCAGCGATAGGGCCATGTCGCCCGGCCCCCATTCCGCGAAGGCGATGCCGGGGACCTTCAAGTTCTCTTCTGCGTTTGCGAGGGCGTATTTATCTTCCAACTTGAGTCCCAGCAATAACTCGCCGTTCGGGTTCAGGGGCCAAGGATCGGCTTTATCCAGATATTCCTGTTCTGAGACGCCCCAAACCTGAGCCGCCGTTGGCGTGCCGTGGGCGCCGCGCCGGCCCTCGCTGATCCCGTGGTCGACGCCCTGATTATGAATTGGGAATCGGATGGCCTCCACAAATGCGCGCACGGCGCCGGGCGTATCGGCATGCGTCAACAGAACACCGTGGACGCCGGTGGCCAGCACCTGCTGGAACATCCATGCATTGGCGCGAACCGTCGCCTCGTCGGTGCCATTGACCGGCACATTAACGATCACCGCCGGCGTTCGATGCCCGCTTTTGGCCGGGCCGCCCGCTACCAGCCCGCGCATGTATTCGGCCAAGCCTTTGACGTCGAACGGCGCGTGCTCCATGTCATAGCTGATATAGTCGGCGTAAGTCTGCGCGTCTTTCTTGCCCTGCTCAAAGCTGCCTTCGGTTCCAGAATGGGAACCGGTGTAGTAAACGGGTTGGCCCTGTTCCAACAGCTCGATCGCGCGGTTGATGTGTTTCGGTTTCGGCGCTTGAGCCAGCAGCGAGATGGCGCCGCAAATCGCGCCCACGCAAGCCGCGTGCAACAGCGCGGTATTCCTATGTCGCATGGTCCGCCTCCAGGTTTTTCATTATGTCACCAGGCTGGCGACTGGAAAACGTGAGCTACTCCAGCGCGAACGCGTTCACGCCGGAGCTGACGATTACGACGTACTGCTTGCCGTTCTTGCCCAGATATGTCATCGGGTTCGTGTGGCCCTCGATATCCAGCTTGGTCTCCCAGAGCATCTTGCCAGTTCGCGAATCGAAAGCACGGAAGCGCGCGTCGTTTGTTCCGGCTATGAACACCAGACCGCCGGCGGTCGCGATGCTGCCGCCCTGACCGAACGCGCCGGTGTTGTGCATCCCTTTGGCTTCCAGTTCGTCGCTCGTACCGAGCGGGACGTTCCAGGCGATATCGCCGGTATTGGCGTTCACGGCGATCAAATGCGACCAGGGCGGCTGCTGGCAAGGCAATTGGTTGGATGGATCCCAGAAGCGCGAATAGTACGTGCCGCGGCCCGGCAGGGGCGTCGACCGGCGGTACGCCACCACATCTTTTTCGTCCTGCTTGTCCAGCCGCCCGAGACCGGCGACGTCGCGCGTGTTCACGAAGACGTAGTTAAGACCGGGATCGACGGACACGCCGCCGTAGTTCGGTCCGCCCTGCTGTCCTGAAAACAGCACCCGATACTCCTTGCTGCTATAGGGCGTATAGGGGCCGAGGTTGTGAATGCCGCCCATCTTTTCGACTAAATCGCGGCAGAACTTCTCGTGGTCCGGCTCGCCTTTAAAAACCTCGTCGGCCGTCATGCCCAGGCGCGCCAGCGGAGGCGGCTTGAGCGGAAACGGCTGAGTGGGCCAGCTATGCTCACCCGGCACATCGCTCTGCGGCACCGGTCGTTCTTCGACGGGGTAAATCGACTTGCCCGTTTCGCGATTCAGAAAAAACATCAGCGATGCCTTCGATACGGCGACGAGGGCGGGAATCTTTTTGCCGTTCTGCAGCACGTCGATGAGCGCGGGCGCGGCTTCGGCATCGAGATCCCACACATCGTGGTGCGTGATCTGGAAATACCAACGCAGCTTTCCGGTGGCGGCATCTAGCGCCACGATGGAAGAAGAAAACAGATTGGAACCAGGCCGGCCGCCGCCGTAATATTGCGGCGCGGGCTGCCCGAACGGGACAAACAGCAGGCCGCGCTGCTCGTCCACGGTGATCAGTCCCCAGTTCGCGGGCGACCCGACATGCTCATATGCATCCTGCGGCCACGTTTCGTAGCCGGTCTCGCCGGGGTGCGGCAGCGGATGAAATGTCCAAACCAGCTTGCCCGTGTGGACATCCCAGGCACGCAGATCCTGAGCGGGGCCGTCGGGATTGTCTTCCTGGCCTTGCGACCCGGTGACGATCAGGTTTTTATAGATCGCTCCAGGCGAACTCATGTGGTACGGCATTTTAGGAAATTTTTCAGCGACACCAACACGCAGATCCAGAACTCCCTCGTTCGCAAAACCCGGAACCGGCTTGCCGGTTTCCGCATTTAACGCGATCAGGCGGCCGTCGCTGGTTCCCGCGAAAATTTCCGCCGGCGACTGTGAATCGCCCGGCCAGTAGCTGACGCCGCGCAAAGGCGCGCCGGCGCGGCCCAAATCGTACTTCCAGATTTCCTGGCCGGTGTCGGCCTCCAGGGCAACAACGCTGTGTTGCGTCGCGGGAGTAAAGAGCACGTTTCCGATCACGATCGGCACCGCCTCCGTCGGCGGGATCACCCGGCGATTAGCCGGCAAACTCGCGACGCTGTTGTCGATGCCATATTGCCAGGCCAACTTGAGCTTGGAAACGTTTTTCGTATCGATCTGGGCGAGAGGAGAGTACCGCTGGCCGCCCTGGTCCCGGCCATAGGCCGCCCAGTCATTGCGGGCATCGAATTTCAGGGAGACTTTCTGCGGCTCGGTCTTGGCGCTAGAGGCAGCATTGGATGCTGAGGCAGCGCCGGGCGCGTCGCCCGCTTTTCCAAAATTCTTCGCCAGGTACTTGACGATGATGGCGAATTCCTCATCCGTCGCCTCCGCGCCGCGCGAAGCCATGGTATCTACAACCTTCTTCCACTCCGATTCCGTACGCTTGGCGTCCACGGCGGTATCCAGATCGTGGCATGAGGAGCACACTCTTTCGACGACGTCCTTGCCTTCTCCGTCGGGAAGCTTCACTTCCGCCGAAAGCGTGGCGACGAACGCGAGGGAGACAAGGCAGAATAATGTTCCGCGGAAGGCACAGATCATGGAGCGATTATATACGAGCGGGAATCAGCTGCCCGATTCGGCGGCAACGTCGCGACTGTGCGGCGCGTCTCGTGTTTGGGATGTTAGCGGCCCGAAAACGGAGCCGGTTTCAATATTTACAGGAGTGTTGCTAATGTTCAAACTGACCTGTATCTCGCTGTTGGTTGTAGCAGGCCTATGCGCCCAACCCGCTGTGTTAACCACAGGCATTGTTGGCATCGCGGATGGACAGACCGCGCAAGTGAACGTTTTAAACCCGGGCGTGCAAGCGCCCGCGCTGGGCGTGCTGTGTTCGGCGGCGGTGGTCTTCGTTGACGATACTGGAAATGTACTAAAGTCGGCCACGTTTTCCATTCCTCCCGGCCAGAGCAAATCGCTGCAGCTGAGGAGCGATACGGATTTGAACCTGACCGTGCAAGGCGACCGGCGGCAAATCCGCGCCATGGTGGCGAGCCCCAGTTTTGCTCCCGCCACTCCGAACGCCGCGGCCTGCCGATTGGCGCCTACGCTCGAAGTCTTGGATACGACTAGTGGAAAAACGGAAGTGGTGTTAACACAAGTGACAGCGGTACCGGGCGTAGTGGCTCCGCCCGCGGCTCGCAATCCTTAGCCGGCGGAGAACCCGGGTTTCCCGATCGGCACTTCGATCATTTTGGGCGCGTATTTCTTCGCCGCGTCGCGGATCTTCGACGCATTGCCCAGCAGGACGAAGGTGAGATTCTCGTCTCGGAAATATTTGCGAGCCGTTGCGTTCGCCTCGTCAACAGTGACGGCATCGATGCGGGAGAAGAAATCGTCGACGTCGGCTTTGCCTAGGTGGTAGACCGCGAGGTCGCCTAGAACACTCGCGATCTGATCTGTCGTTTCGAGGCGCTGCGGCGGAAAGGTGCCCTTGAGATAAGCCTTGGCGGAGGCAAGCTGATCGGCGGTGATGCCCTGCTCGCGCAAGCGCTTGAGGACCTCCAACGCCATATCGATGGTCTTCTCGGTGGTATCGGTTTTGGTGAAGCTGGCGATGATGGTAGCGCCGGGAAGGCGGGGCTGCTGAACGATGGAGGTTGCGCCGTATGTGAGCCCGGACTTGACGCGCAGCTCTTCGTTGAGCATGGATGTGAAGCGCCCGCCAAAGAGCAGGTTGACCAGCATGAGCTTGGCGCGATCCGGGCTGGTGCGGCCGATGCCGGGCTCGCCAATATAGAAGTAGGTCTGCGTGGCGTCGGGTTTGTCGATCAACAGGAGCCGTGCCCCGGTCGGAATCGCCGGAGCTTTTAGCGGCTGAAACGCGTCGCCCGCAGGCGCGCCCGCGAATGCCTCGCGGATCTTAGGCGCGGCCGCTGCCGGGTCAAAATCTCCGGAAACGATGACGATCAGATTCTTGCCGCAATAGTTTCGCGCATGAAACGCGGCGATATCCTGACGCTGGATTCGCGACAGCGTGGTTTCGTCGGCAACGCGTCCATACGGATGATCCGGCCCGAAGAAGAACGAGGCGAAATACATGCCGATGGCGGCTTGCGGGTTATCTTTGATGGATTTGGCGGCGTCGATGCGCTGCGCTAGCAATTTCCGCACCTCCGGTTCGGTGAAGGAAGGATGCAGCACGGCATCGCTGACCAGATCGAGGCCCCGATCGAAGTCCTTCTTCAGGAATTCGGCCGTGATCACGGTGGTAGGCGACTCGGTGGATTCCGGTGTTTGGAATGTGCCGCCGAGAAAATCAAGTTCTTCGGAGAATTGGTCGGCCGTGCGTTTAGCCGTGCCTTTTCGCAAAAGCTGAGCAGTGATGGTGGCCAGGCCCGACAAATTGGCAGGCTCGGCTTCAGCGCCGCCATTGATAAGAACGCGGAACCCGACCAAAGGAATCCCGGAGCGAGGCATCAGGTCAACAGTGACGCCATTCGGCAGCACCTGCTGCGTGAAGGCCGGCAGACGCACTTGGCCGAGCAAACTGACCGGCGCAAGCGCCAAAAGCAGAGCGAAAGACTTTCTCATCGGTGGCTCTCCCTGGCGGCTGCAGATGGCACCGGCATCGGCACCAGCGTGGCGATGGTCCGGTTCTTCTCGGTCAGATATTGACGGGCGACGCGCTGCACGTCGGCGGGCGTAACGGCCTCCACCTCCTGCTCCACCGAATCGAGCTTTCGATAATCGCCATCGAACAGCTCATAGGAGCCCAGCAGATTTGCGCGGCCGGAGATCGTTTTCAACTCGCGGTAGTGATTGGCGAGCAGTTGATTCTTAGCCTTGCGCAGTTCCCGGTCTGATAAAGGCTGGTTGCGGAGCCGGTCGAGTTCTTCAAAAAGGACCTTTTCTGCTCGGGCGGTCTCGACGCCTGTTCTCGGCTGCAGGCTGAATACGAGGAGGCCTGGATCGAGCGAAGGCTGCCGGAAGCTCTGGACGGCTGTCACGAGCTGATCCTTGTCCACCATCCGGCTGTACAGACGCGAGCTTTGCCCGCGCGCCAGCACCGCCTCCAGGACGTCCAGTGGGGTGTCGTCCGGACTCTTGGTTTCAGGGACATGGTATGCAACCAACTCCAGCGGCAACTGCGCCGGACGCATCACCGTGACGCGGCGCTCGCCGAGCTGCTCGGGTTCTTTGGTGCGAATGGGTGGCGGCGGGTTCTGGCGCGGGATGGGCTCAAGGTACTTCTTGGCGAGTGTCATCACCTGTGCTGCCGAGACATCGCCTACCACGACCATAATGCAGTTGTTCGGCGCGTATCCCATGCGGTAATGGCTTTTCAAGTCGTCCATCGTCCAGGACTCGATGTCCGACGGCCAGCCGACCACGGGCCAATGATACGGATGTGCCTGGTACGCGGCGGCGCGGAGTTGTTCGAACAGCACCCCAAAATTGCTGTTGTCCACGGAGGTGCGGCGCTCGGAATAGACCACACCGCGCTCGGAGTCGACGATTTTGGGATCGAAGTTGAGGTTTTGGATGCGGTCGGCCTCCATCTGCATCATCAGCTCCAGGGCGCTGGAAGGAAACCAGTCGGTGTATACGGTGTCGTCCTCGGTGGTGTAGGCATTATTGTTGCCGCCGTTTTTCTCCATTTCGGTATCGAACTGCCCCGGGCCGTAGTTTTTGGAGCCGTTGAACATCATATGCTCGAAAAAATGCGAGATGCCGGTGATGCCGGGCCGCTCGTTGCGGGAGCCAACCTTGAAGAAAAAATACATCGCGACGTTGGGGATATTGTGGTCTTGCTGGATCAGGATTTTCATCCCGTTGGAGAGCGTTTCCGTTTTGACGTCGGAAGGTTGCGCCCAGGCGATGGCAGCGGCGGCAGCCGTCGCGGCCAATAATTTGGGGAGAATTCGCGCCATGGGCTGAGGATAGCAGATGGAGTTTTGGGCTTGACGCGGATCGCCGGAATCTTCGATGAGGTTAGCGGGTCCGAGAGGTCAGCGGGTCCGATTGCCGGCCGCTCGGCGGGGCTTCGCTTTGTTCTTGGCCAGGTTCAGCGCCACCGCTGCGGAGATCAGATCCTTCAAGGCTGCTTCATTAATCTTTTCGCCTTCGTGGATATCGATGGCCCGGCGGACATTTCCGTCGAGGCTGGAGTTGAAGAGGCCTGAAGGGTCCTTCAATGCAGCACCTTGGCGAAGGTCATCTTGACGACGTTCTTGTATGTCTCTCCCGTGCACACGATGCCGGCGTGGGACCAGACGGGAGTCCCTAGCGAGGATGCTTTGGCCCACTTCCACTCTTCGACGATGTCAGGGTCTGCCTGGTGTATGATTGTTCGCAGTTTCGCGAGCATGGTCCCGCGCCAGTCGCCCAGCTGCTTGATTCTTTGGTCGATGGATGCGGAAGCGGATTCCGCGGGTGCCACGGTTTTCATTGCATGTCCCTCCAACTGTTCGCTTATTCTAAACGCGCGCAGCCTATCCTGAGATCGGGCTCAAATGTGAGCTTCTCTGGTTCTCTGGAGGCCGGGCGCACGATGGCACCCCTAGCTGCTCGCCAGGGTTCAGCGGGTCGCGGCATTCGATGGCCAACTCGGCGCCTCGACTCCAAACTGCTGCGCGTACTCGGCGTTCAGCCGCTGCCATCCCTCGAACTGCATGGCGCCGGGGCCTACGATGCGGCCGATCGGATCTCCGCTGAGCAGCCGATCCAGAACATCGAAACTAATGTGCCAGCCGGCAGCGCCCATCGAGATGAAGCGGCGATCGATTTTGTGCCACAGCGTCAGGCGCGTGCCGTCTCCAGAAGGTTCGAGTTCCCAGCGGGTATCGTTGTACTCGAGCACGCTGGGAGGGTCGGCTCGCGTTACGTTTGTTTCGAGCGCGGCGTGTGTGCCCACCCAGGTAAGCTTCACCGTTCCGATGGTATCCAGGCTTCTATCCACATCGAACGGCGCCCACTCGCGCAGTTGCGCGGGGTCGGTGAGCGCCTGCCAGACCTTTTCGGGCGAGTGGCGCAGTTCTCGAACGAGAATGAGCGTCCACTCTTCCCCGTCTTTTCGGATTTGCGCCCCGCTAGCGGGACCGGGTGTGTACCGATCGCGATCGATCATTTTCTTCTCCTTTTCTCAGTTTTGTTGCGGCCCGATTGATCTATGCGGTCGAGGTGGCGTTCCAGAGCATCCACGTGAGCGGACCAGAAGCGGCGGAACTGAGCCAGCCAGGCATCCACCTGCTGAAGCGGTTCCGGTTTGAGCCGGTAAAGACGGCGCTGCGCGTCCACCGTGGATTCCACGAAACCGGCATCGCGCAGCACTCGCAGGTGTTTCGATACGGTGGGCTGCGGCATACGAAGCTGCTTCTCAATCTGTCCCACGGATTGTTGTGAGGAGGCAAGAAGGCTCAATATCGCGCGGCGGTTCGGCTCCGCGATGACTTCGAATACGGACTCCACGCTTATTAATATACTCTTAGCCGCATATACGTGTCAACGTATATTTTGAGCTGCGCGCGCCAGCGGCGTTTAGTTATAAGAACGCGGCACGCACGGGATGCGTGCCGCGTTGCTCTACTGCTGGACGAAGGCGTTGAATTGCCCGTAGATGGTCCCGCCGTTGGGCACGGACTGCTGCAGTTGGAGCGTGATGTTCATCAACGTTTGCGGCGGCGCTACGAAATTGATTTGGAAGATGCCGGCCGCCGTCTGGGGCGCTGCGCCGGCGAACGTCGCCGAAAGCGTGCTCAGGCTGCCCAGACCGAACCACTGGATCGTAAATGGCACCGGCAAAAGCGGTAGAGGCGCGGCATTGATCTGACCGTCCGCGCTGGGCGGATCGGTTTGTCCGACTCCGGCGAGGTACAGCGTCATGATTGAGCCGGGTTTGGCAGGATTCGATGCGGAGTTCGGAGTGAAGTCCTGGTTGAAGACGCCCAGGATCTGCAACGCTGATCCGCTCACGACCACCTGCACCGGATTCGATTTTGCGCCGTTGTACTGAACCTGGACTACCGTTCTCGTTTTGCCGGTCAGTTCGAAGGGCGCTACTAATTCGATCTGCTGGGCGCTAACGGAGAGCAGGGGTACGGCTACTCCGTCGAATGTCACCTGCACTCCGGCCACGCTGGTTTGCAGAAATCCTGATTGGATCACACCCGGTGTTGGCGTAGCCGGTCCGAGGTTCTGGCCCAGAATTTGGATTACTTCTCCGGGAGCGATTCCCTGGAAATTGGATGGATTCACCACCGGGTCGACGCTGTCGATCGAGCCGACGGCGATGGACGGCGAGGGCGATGAATCGATCTTGGCGAGGTAGGCCGATTGCGAGATGGGACTGAAAAAAGGACGGCTCAACGCCGTGGTGCCGGCGACAAAGGCTGCACCGGACGGGTCGAGCACAAGACCGGAGATCGAATCGAAATAGCTTGAGAAGAGCAATTTTGTAAAATCCGCGCTGAACTTGCTGATGAAACCAGCGCCACCGATCTGAACGGGACTCACAGTCGGAAATGTGAGGAGAGCCTGGTTGGTGCTCCCGGCGATCCATGGTTCGCCCTGCGGGTCGATGCCGATCGCCGAGCCTGCCAGGCAGCCAGGCGCACCTAGATAAGTCAGACGCTGTACGGAATGCGCTTTGGGGTCGAGCTTAAGGACCAGGGCATTGCCTTCCACTTGAAACGCGCCGCCAGGGCCAGGGCTAAAATACCGGCAGCTTGCGTTGGCTTGAGCTTGAAATGCTCCAGCCGAGGCCGGCTGGGACAAGCCTCCGCTCTCGCCGCTGAGATAGATTGCTCCGGACGAATCAATGGCGATCGCATTAACAGCGTCGTAGCCGGGGCCGCCAATGTACGTCAGGTAATCGATGCTACCCGAAGAATTCACGCGTGCCAGAAAGCCGTCCGAAAGTCCGCCGCCGTAGTTCGTCTGCAAGGCATCGGAAGTGGCCAGAAGATCGGACCCTACCGTTGAGCCGGCGATCCAAACGTTACCCGAAGGATCGAGCGCGACTCCGGAACCGTACGTGGCGCAGGCGCCGCCGATGAGGATTGAGTAGACCAGCGCTTTTCCGTCGGGCGCGATCTTGGTGGCGAAGGCCGGGCCGAGGGGGACGTAAGGCGGTCCAACGCCGCAGCCCTGGGGCCGAACTGTTGGCTGCGCGCTGCTGGTTGTGGGAAAATCGCCCGACGTCGTTCCGGCAATCACGGCGTTTCCGCCGGCGTCTACGGCAACGCTCACCGGCAACCCGAAATCGGCTTCGCTCCCCACCAGCGTCGAGTAGATGAGCTTGGAGCCGTCCGGACTAAACTTCGACACGAACACCTCGGGCGCATGGCTGAGCTTATTCTGAAACGCGCCTGGCGTAGTCGGAAAATCCGGGGACGACGTAAACCCGGCGATGTACACGTTCCGGCTGGCATCCACGGCGATGCCGGTCGGGTTGTCATTTCCGCTTCCGCCAAAATAGGTGGAGTAGAGAATCTGGCTGCCATCGGGGCTCAGTTTCGTCAGAAATCCGGTACTTTGAACCGCGATGCCTAAGAACAACTTGGATGGGGCTGCCGAGAGGATTGTTTGAGGCGAAGCATAGAACGGCAGCGGCAACTGCGACCATGTTTGGCCGGCGTCCGTGCTGCGATAGAGAACATTCTTGTCCGTAATGTACAACTCGTCGGGGTTGTTTGGATCGATGGCGATTCGGGCCTGCTGCGTGAACTGTACTCCCGGCAGCAGCGGCTTAAAGGTCTGGCCGTTATCCGTGCTGCTTTGCACGCCCGACGGATTGACCATGTATAGGGTGCCGGAAGGCGAAAACACCAGCGATTGGTTGTTGAAAATGACCTGCGTGGAGGCGGGCGTCCAGGTGTTGCCCCGGTCGGCGGATGTGAATAATCCTAGATCGGTTCCAACCACGATGACGCCATTCGTTCCGAACGCCATAGCCCTGGGTACAGCACTCAAACCAAATTCCGTTAAGAGAATCGGCGACCAGGTCTGGCCGAAGTCGGTGCTGCGGAAAAATGTTTGCTGAGCCTGAACGCCGGCGTAGACCACACCGCCCTGGGAAGGATCGGCGGCGATCATAATTGGCAGGTTCCCGGTGATGCCTTGCGTAGAAGGCTGCCAGGTTTCTCCACCGTCGGTACTGACAAAGAATTTGTCTCCAGTGGCGGCATAGACGGTAGTGGCGACGCTCGCGTCTACCGCTAGCATGTATACCGGTCCGTCGAGACCCGTGCTGGCTGTAGGGACGAAAGAGTTACCGCTATCGGTACTCTTGAGTACGCTGTCCGGCGCGGCTCCATAGATCACGGAAGCATCGGAGGGTGCGGCCGCGAGCACGCCAATGGAGCGTGCAGAGCCGACCGCGGGAGGCGACCAGGTCTGGCCGCCATCCGAACTTTCCGCCAGCGGCACCGACCCGAGCTTGCTCTGGAACGCGGCGACAGTGGGAAAATCCGCAGAATTCGTGGTGCCAATCACGTATAGATTGCCTTGGCCGTCGCGAGCCAAGGCGGTGGCGGTTGCCATTGCGCTGCCCCCGAACATCTTTTCAAACACAATTTGCGGATCAATCACCAGAGCATGGGTTCGATCATATTGGCCGACCTGAAATCCGACATGGCGAAACGCATCGATGCGAAAGTTTACGTCAACTGGCTGGCGGTGTCCGGCAAGCACCTGGTAGGCGGACGGCTTCGGTTGCCGAATGTGGATTTCGCCCCGGCGCAACAGGAGATCGCCGTTCTTATCCAGTGCAATTGCGTCGACACCCTCAAAGGCGATCTGGATTGCCTGGGGAGCGCGCCCGGCGGCGATTTCGAAGTCGTACTCGAAGCGGTCCTGGTTGCCGCGGAAGACAATATCCGTGCCCGGATATACGGCGCGGGTGCGAACGCGGCTATAGAGGCCGTAGGAGCGGCGAACATCCGGCCCGAGCATGTAGTTTGCTCGCCCGGGCATGCGGTCGAGCGCTTCGATTGTGCTTCCGGGATTTGCCCCAACCAGGAGCATCCGGATGGCCTGCCCGCGCACATGCAACACAGCTGCGGCGCTGGTGATCGACAGGTCAAAACCGGATCCATGCGCCAGGTATGTTGACCCGCGCGCCTCAAACCCCAGCGCCGGGGACGCGGGAATAATGCGAGATTCTGAGCCAAAACAAGAAATAGCTAGGAGTAAAGAAATGAGACCGCGCACAGAAAAGCTCCGAAGTGCATAGACGCGGGGAAGACGGTCTGATTGTAGCATCGGGGTGGAATCCGGGACTCCCGGAGTTTTATCCCGGTTATGAGGGCCTTATCGGGTCCCGGACAGTCTCGCATATCAGCCGGGCGGGGCAGCAGGCTGGTAATATGGGCATTAGTGTTCAAGACAATTTGGCTTGGTTTGGCGTTGTGCGGGCTAACGCTTGCCGCGACGACAACCACAACACCGAAACGGAAAACGGCGAAAAAGACAACCCCTTCGGCGTCCGTTCATTCTGCTCACACGGCAGGGAAAACTGCAGCCAAGACAACGGCGCCGAAATCCGGCACCGTTGCGTCAAAATCCCGCACGGGCAAGGGCACCAAGTCCAAGCGCGTGGTGCGTTCGTACCAGCAAGCGCCGACCCCGGAACGGTACAAGGAAATCCAGCAGGCGCTTATCGATAAAGGTTACCTGCACGGTGAGGCCAATGGGCAGTGGGGGCCGGATTCCACGGACGCGCTCCGGCGTTTTCAGGCCGATCAGAACATCACGGCGGATGGCAAGATCGGGGCGCTCTCGCTCATCGCGTTAGGGCTCGGGCCCAAGCGTTTGACCGCGCAAACCAATCCGCAGCCAGCCGGCCCGCCGGCGCCCGCAAGCCCGCTCAAATGACGGTCGGCGTTCCCAAGGAAGTTAAAGATCACGAAACTCGCGTCGGATTGGTTCCGAGCGGGACAGCGGCGCTGCGCGAGGCTGGCCATCGCGTATTGGTGGAAACACAGGCGGGCGCCGGCAGCTCGATTACGGACCAGGAATATGTGGACGCGGGCGCGCAAATCCTGAGAAGCGCAGCGGAGGTCTGGCGCCAAGCCGATCTGGTGGTGAAGGTGAAAGAGCCGCAGCCCAGCGAATACGGCCATTTCCGGCCAGGGCTAATTTTATTCACGTATCTGCACCTGGCTCCGCTCCCGGACCTAACTTTGAAGCTGCTGGACGCGAAGCTGAACTCGGTAGCTTACGAAACGATTCGCGAGGGCGACGGGTCGCTTCCTTTGTTGACGCCCATGAGCGAAGTAGCGGGCCGGATGGCGGTGCAGGTGGGGGCACAATATCTGGAAAAGCCGAACGGCGGGCGCGGCATCCTGCTGGGCGGTGTCCCGGGCGTTGCGCCGGCCAATGTCGTGATCCTCGGCGGCGGGGTTGTCGGGCACCAGTCGGCCAAAATGGCGGTCGGTTTGGGAGCGCACGTCACGATTATTGACCGCAACGTGGACCGGCTCCGGCAATTGGATGACATTTATAGCAGCCAGATAGTGACGCTGGCGTCGAATAGCCTGATCATCCGGCAAACTCTGAAACAAGCAGATCTGGTGATTGGCGCGGTGCTCATCCCGGGAGCGTCGGCCCCGAAGCTGGTGCGGCGCGACACGGTGGCGGAGATGCGCAAGGGCGCTGTCATGGTGGACGTCGCCATCGACCAAGGCGGATGCTTCGAAACCTCGCATGCGACTACACATACGGATCCCGTATACGAGGTCGACGGGGTTTTGCACTACTGCGTCTCGAACATGCCGGCGGCCGTGCCCCACACGTCCACTTATGCGTTGACGAACGTCACGCTCCCGTATTTATTGGAGCTGTGCACCAAGGGGCTGGAGCGCGCATGCGAAGAAAACTCCGCCATTCGGGAAGGCGTGAACACCTATCAAGGCTACATCACTTACCCTGGCGTGGCGGAATCGCAGGGGCTCGCCTGGAAAGATCTCACGGCTGTGATGTAGGCGCGGCCGAGAACGCTTTTTCCGATTTCTCCGATTTCAGTAGATTGCCGCTCTCCTGTTCTCGAACGACGAGCGTAGTTCGGACCGCTTGGGCCGGAACATGCCAGAGCTTGGTGATGGTGCGCTCTTCTTTGCGGTTCAGGACGAATGCTGCGGGCTGAAGAAGCGTTCCGGGCTTGTCCCACTGTCCGTTGACCTCGGCTTGGCCGGTGAGCTGAATCGCTATCGGTACGGTGACGCGGTCCTCCAAGTTGGCGACCTTGAGTTTGAGCAGGACCAGGTCCTCGGAATCCTTACGAATATCAAGACTGGCCGAGATCTGCGGAGCATGAGCGCAGGCGGTGAGCATGCCGAGGAGCGTTAGCGCGAAAACGATTCGAAGTTGCAGCATCAAATTCAGCATACAGTGGGCGACCATGCCGCGCTAAGACATTTCAGAAAATACGCTTGAGCCCCGGGGGAATTACAGCAGCTTGCCCGCGCCGGGGGCGGCACGTTTTTCCAAGCGCGCCAACCGGCGCCGCAAGGCATCCGATGGGTCCAGGTCTAGCGCGCTGCGCGTCATTTCCAGCGCCATGGGGTAATTGCGCTCGCGATGTTCGTAATGCTTGGCCAGTTCGACGAATGCCGCCGCCCGCCAGGGATTTCGCGATGCGGCCAGGTCCGTCAGCACCGGGATGGCAGCGTGATGACGGCCGAGCTTCTTTTCGAGCGCAGCGATGTCCCACATCGTGCGAAACAGCAGATCGTCCGGCAGCGTGCGCTCCAACGCCTGCCGGAAAAGCGTGAGCGCCCTCTCGTGTTGTTCAGCCTGACGCCACCAGCGAGCGAGGCCGACCATTTCGGCGCCGTGCGCGAACTCGGCCTGCTCCGGTGCCTGGAACGCGCGCGGCACGATGGCGGCCAGACAGGCCAGCGTCAGGATATCCATCGCATTGTGATGAAAAATGGGCAGCAGCCGAAAAATCTCATGTGTGCGCAGGTACTCGAAATAGACATACGGGATCAGCTCGCCCGGCAGGTCTCCCTGGCGCTCGACTCCCAGAATCTGGTTTTCGAGATCGACGAGCCGGCAACTGTCGAACCGCAAGTTCCACAGCCGCCGCGCGCCGAACAGCAGGTCCAGGTGCTCGATGGACCCAAACGGCGGGCGCTGGCGCACCATGCGGAAGCGCGTTTCGAGCAGCGGCTGGTCGTAGGTTCGGCCGTTGTAAGTGATCAGCACGTCGAAATTCTTCAGGTGCTCGTTCAGCGCGCTCAACTGGCTGGCTTCTTCGCCGAAGTCGCGCATGAAGAATTGCCGGACGCGAAAACCTTCGGGAGTGATACGGCCGACGCCAACCAGAAAAGCGTAGGTTCCAGAGCCGCCCGCCAGCCCCGTGGTTTCGGTATCCAAGAAACACCACTTGGACGGCGGCGCGCTCGGAACAAGCCCGCCGGAAATGGATTGAAGCAGATCGGCCGGCAAATCCTCCAGGTCGGCGATGCCGATGCTGCCATGGCGCCGATGCCGCTCGTAGAGTTTTTCGGTTTCGAAGTGCCGTCCGTGAGCCGTTTCGATTTCGTCGCCGCTGAGGTAGTCTTCGGGAGCCGGAACCGGCGGCCGCGCGGGGACTGGAGCGCGCCGCGGTTTCGCATCGGCGGCGTACTTTTTGTCGATGCGAGCGATCCGCCGCCGAAGATACGCCAATTGGTCCTGAAAATCGCTCATGCCTGCTGCGATTCGAGCGCTTGCGACACTTGCTCCCATTCCTGCAGGAGCTGCGTCAGTGCGAGGCGGCGCTGATCCAGGATGTTGGTCAAACGCAGAGTTTCTTCGGCGCTGACATAATTGGCGAGTTCGTTTTCGACGGCCGCGATCTCCGATTCCGCATTCGCGATATGCTGCTCCAGCTCGTCGCAACGCTCGCGCATTTGCTTCAGCTTGATGGGGTTCAAGCGTTTCGCGGCCGGCGCTGCAGCAGGAGCCGAGGGCGCCGCCGGCTGCTGCCGATGCCCGTTTACGGGCAGAGTCAAATCCAGCGCCTTGCCTTCCTTTCGCCACATGTAGTCTTCGTAGTTTCCGGGGAACACATGCACCTCGCCGCCGCCGACTTCGAAGACGCGCGTGGCGAGCTTGTCGATGAAATAGCGGTCGTGCGAAACGAAGACCACGGTCCCGGTGTATTTTTCCAGGGACTCGAGCAGCACGTCCTTAGCGCGCAGATCGAGGTGGTTGGTCGGCTCGTCCAGCAGCATGAAGTTGGATGGCTGGAGCAGCATGCGGGCCAGGGCATAGCGGTTGCGTTCGCCGCCCGAAAGCACGCCAATCCGTTTGAAGACGTCGTCTTCGGAGAACAGGAAACAGCCCAGCAAGTTGCGCAGTTCCGTGGTCGTAGTTCGCTCGGCCAGGCCGGACAAATCATCCAGCATACGGGCGTTCGGATCCAGCTCTTTGTATTGATCCTGCGCGAAATAGTCGACCTGCGCGTTGTGACCCAGGCGATATTCTCCGCCCGAGAGGGGTTCGATACCCGCCAGCAGTTTAATGAGCGTCGACTTCCCCGCCCCATTGACTCCCACCAGCGCGATCCGGTCGCCGCGCTCAATGATGAAGTTCACGCCGCCAAAGACGAACTTCTCGCCATAACTCTTCGAGACGTTTTCAAATTCCGCCACGATGCGGCCGCTCGGCTTGGGCTGCGGAAACGTGAAGTAGATGGTCCGCTCTTCGGGCGGCAACTCGATGCGCTCGATTTTTTCCAGCTCTTTAATGCGGCTCTGAACCTGTTTGGCCTTGGTGGCTTGGTAGCGGAAGCGGTTGATGAACGCTTCCAGTTGCTCGATGCGGTCCCGCTGATTTTTGTACGCCGCTTCGAGCTGCTCGGTGCGCTCCTGCTTCTGCTGAAGATACTTCTCGTAATTGCCGTGGTAGAAATGAACGCCTTTGTTCCAGATCTCGACGATCTTGTTGACGGTGACATCCAGGAAATAGCGGTCGTGAGAGATGAGGACGAACGCGTGCGGGTAGTCGGCCAGATATTTCTCCAGCCAGTTGCGCGCCTCCAGATCCAGGTGGTTCGTAGGTTCGTCCAGGAGCAGCAGATTCGGTTTTTCGAGCAACAGCTTTGCCAGCGCGATGCGCATCTGCCAGCCGCCGGAAAACTCTTCAGTACGCCGGTGCCAATCGGAATGCGGAAAACCGAGACCGGCCAGAATGGTTCCGACCTGGGCCTCGATGGCGTAGCCGTCCCGGGTCCGGAACGTACTGTCGATCTCGTGAAACCGTTGGGCGACCTGCGCGTACTCTTCCCCGTTCGGGTCGAGTTCGGCCATTTTGTGCGTGAGCTGCTCCATCTCCTGCTCCATTTCGTGGAACGAGGAGAAGACGGACATGCATTCGGCAAAAACGCTGCGCCCGGAGAGCGATAAACCATCTTGCGGCAAATAGCCGGCGCTTACGCCGCGCGTGACGCTGATCGATCCGTAGTCGAGGGATTCCAGACCAGCAAGAACCTTAAGCAGAGTGGTCTTGCCGGTCCCGTTGGCGCCCACCAAGCCGGCGCGATCCTTGGGCGTGATCAGCCAATTCAGATTTTCAAATAGGACCTTAGGGCCGAAACGTTTCCCGGCCCCCGACAGTTGAATCATCTAACTACTAGTTTCTCGTTTCTGGCTTCCGGTTTCTAGTGCGGGAATTTCACGGCTTGCCTAAAGTGCAGAGCGGATCGCCGACAACGATATTCATCCAGCTCAGCGCGCGAATCGAAAGGTAATAGCTCTCTGCGAGATTACGGCCGCGATAATAAGCCGGGAGCAGAATATCCGGACGGGGGGTGAATTGGAGAAACGGCTCGGCCACGTGTCCCGACGCGCCGGTGACGCCGTCGTGAATATAGTCGGCCGTAAGGCTTTGGCTGGAGCCGCCAAAAGCAGCTTTGGAGTTGCCCAGCGCGAAACTCCAACTGTCGGGTGGATGCGCGAAGGTTCGCCCGTTGGTGGACACGTACTCGGTCATGATGGCGCCGGGTAGCCAGTGAAATCCGAGATGACGCCGCTTGCGGTCCGGATCGTTCGATCCCCAGGAGGCATAACCGATGACGTCCGCCTGATCGTAGAGAACCGCGGCGGATTGTTCCAATATGACGCGGTCGCGGGGCAGCTGCGCGGCGGCTTGGCGGAGCCATTGATTGCCTTGCGTATTGTCGGAAGACCGCAGATCGATGACGAACATCCCGCGATTGCGCGCCTCCAGCGCTCGGTCGATGATTGCTTTGACGTCCGCCAGGTCGTATCCGGCCAGCCGGGTGACCAGATACATAGAAAAATCGGGATGGCGGAATGGCGCGCCGAACTTTCCGAAGAATGGATTGGGCACTCCGGAGGGGGCAACGTGAGGATGACCGTGCATATCCGCATAGAGCAGCGCCAGCTCGGAGTCCACGGACGCGGTTTCGGCGAGCAGGCCGGCGCCGGGTCCTTCCACGCGCAGCGGCAAGCCGAGCGTGGTGACTATGTACAAGATCTTGTCTTGGATGCCATGCGAACGGAGGAAGCTCGCCACGGGATCGGCAATGCGAGCCCGATACTCGTCGCGCGAAATCTCTTCTCCTCCTGGCGCGTTTAGACGGCAGACATTCCCGGCGGGTATATGCCGCCGCGCGACGTAATAACTGGCGATTTCTTCAGAGAGCGGCGACGATTGGTTGACGACTACCAGGACGTTGTCGGCGCTTTGGCAAAACGCGGCAGCCGTGATCCCGAAGATCAAGGCGAGTTTCAGCACTCGAATTTATTTTAGGCTTTTCAGATATGCGACGATCGCCTCTGCATCAGCCGGCTTCAGCTTGTAGGCCGGCATGGGCGTATCGGCGGCGTGCCCGCTCGGACCAGCACCGGTTTCCAGGAATTTCACCAAACCTTGCTCGCCCCAGCGCGCAAATAGGCGGCTGGATGAAGTGATATCGGGCGAGGTTTTGTGCCAGTGCGGCATTTCGTGAGTGGGCTGAAAGTCCAGCGTTGCGCCTTTGAGCCACTTGCTTTGATCCAGCTCGCCTGTCTCGGTACGCGGAGTGTGGCAATTCTGGCATTTCGCAATTTCCTCCACCAGGTACTTGCCATATGACAATTGATCCGACTCGGCTCCGAAACACAGGAGCGCCGAAAAACCGAAGGCCACAGCTAATTTCATAAGTTTCATCGTAGCTGAGATTGCGCGCGCTTACTTCTTGCCACGCGCACTTTCCTTTTCTGCTGAATGGTTGCGCCAAAGCCGCCAATCTTCGGTGGTGGCTTTGACCATACTGCTCGAGGCGTCGTGCAGCCAATGCCGAGGGCGGCTCCGGAGGTTCTGAAGAATGCGCGGGGCGGCGCGGGGCGTAGCGAGGTGGATGTTGGCCGTCTCAAAGCCCATGGCGTGGAGCAGTCTGCTTTCATCGCGCTCTTTGGGCATGTGCGACAGCTCGATGCGCGAGCAATCCGGAGCCAACCGCCGCACGATCCAGCGGCCTCTCAAGCGCACGAACGGGTCGGGAGCACGGCGGGAGCGATCCAAAATTTGTTGATAACGAATGCGCTCCGAGAGCGGGCCCTTACCGGCCCATACGCAGGCGGAGGGCGCCAGAGCTTTGGCTTCGCGCGCCACCAAGCCACCCCGATATTCGGCCAATGCCACAAAACGTTCCCGGCCGAGACTTCCTAGACCTGCGATGCGATGAGCGATCCGATACTCCAGACCCGGCTCCGGCAGCATGCGCTCCAGCGCGCGGCGCCCGCTTTTCGGAACGCGCCCCCTCCAGGTGGGCAGACTGTTCAGCTTCTCCCAATAAGGCTCGGGATCGCGCAGAGCACTGGTCACCATCTGGCGTAGCCAGGGATGCTCCTCGGCCAGCACGAATGGGCGGCCGCCGGTCTGGAGGCCTTTCCGATAGCCGGCCAGGATCGCATCGCAGGCGTCCTTGGGCCCGATCTGCAGGCGTGCTTCGCGAAGTGCGATGTGCGCGCTGGCTGCCAGCCGAATCAGGTCTACGCTGTAAGGCAGTTCGTAGGTTTCATCGAAATCGTTGATGCCCCACACCAACCGGCCCTCGATATCCCGCCAAGTACCGAAGTTCTCTACATGAAGGTCCCCGACCGCCAGCACTTTCGGCACGCCCTGCTCGCCGGGACAAACCTCCGGCCAAAGCTGCATCCAACGGTAAAACGTGGCGCGCAGAAAAGGAAACACGTCCGCCGCCATCGCGGCGTGCTTGCGATCCAGGTCCGGCGCGAGCAGGTTAATGCGCTTACCGAGCCAAGCCTCGTAGCTGCGGGTCGCTTTGGCGATCTTCATCGATGGGGCGGCGCGGATGCGTCCCAGGTGACGCTGTGCGGCTCGGAAATTTTCAGCAAATCCGCAAGGTACCCTTGCCAGATGGCCGGGAGCGAGTGAGTGCCGTGCCCGCGCGTCTGATCCGTGATGGGCAACAAAACATAGCGGCCGTGCTTGACCCGCTTGATGGTTCGCTCCAGAATGCCCAGCTCTGGCGGATTTACGACGTCGTCGGCTGAATTGATGGCCACCAGCGGCGCTTGGATCTTCTCCAAGTCCGGCTCGGGATTGTAGTTGCGCGAAGAATCGACTTGATACAGCAGATCGATCCCGCTGGGATTCGCCTCGATACGCTTTTGGATGGTTTCGTCGAAAAGCTTGTCGGCCGCATCACGCGTGGGTGCTTCCTTCTGCAACTGGAGTGAGCTCGAGGTCATGATGGTCAGAATGTAGACGGCGGTGCGCAGCCCGTTCACCGGATCGTTGCGCAGGGCATCGATCATCATGCGCCGGAAGAAGCGGTTACGGCCGGCGATCTGGACCGGCGCGCTGGCCAGCGGCATAAGAGCATCCATAAAATCCGGATAGCGCTCGCCCCACATCCAGCTGTGCATGCCGCCCATTGAGGTACCCATGACGAGGCGCAGATGCTTGACGCCCAGACCTTCCGTCAGGAGCCGGTAGTCGGCCGTCACCATGTCGTCGTAGTCGTAGTGCGGGAACTTGTCGCCCAAACCGTCGCTGGGCTTGCTCGACTTACCGTGGCCGATGCCGTCCGGCAAGACGATGTAATAGCGGCTGGCATCCAGAAGCTGGCCGGGGCCGAACAGGACACCCGCAAAACGATCGGAGACAAATTGGTGGCCGGTTCCGCCGGTGCCGTGCATGATCAGCACGGCGTTATCTCCGTGCAGCGTTCCGAAGCTGGTGTAGTGGATCTTCAGCTCAGCGAGGCGCCCGCCATCGCGGAACTGGAAATCGTGGAGAACAAAATCCGCTTCCTTGGGCGGAGGATAATTCGCCGCAGCCAATGGAAGCGCAAGCAGTAGGGCAAGGAGGTTCCGCACCACGGCTCGATTATAGCCGCTCTCGCACGGCAAAGGATCTGAGTGGCCAAAAACCTTCGCCGAATTGTAAAGATTTGTGTTATAGTGAGCGCACTAGCAACTACGAAGCTAGGCCGACGTAACGGGAATATAGGCAGTTAGTAAGACGGGGATAAGTGATTTGTGCGGGATAGCTGGATACACACACTACCAGCGTAGGGTGGACGCTGCTCGTATCAGGCGAGCTACGTCCGCCCTCGAACATCGCGGGCCGGATCAACAGGGATTCTACGAATCCGAGTCGTTTTCGCTAGGGGCGGTGCGGCTCCGCATCATCGACTTGGATGGCGGCGACCAACCCATGGCGAGCCCCGACGGCCAAACCGTGCTCGCCTTCAACGGCGAAATTTATAACAACACGGAGCTCCGGAAAGAGTTGCGGTCCCGGGGGCATTATTTCCGAACCCGGTGCGATACGGAAACGGTGCTCCACGCCTTCCTCGAATGGGACATAGAATGCTTGCCGCGCTTGCGGGGAATGTTCGCGCTGGCGGTTTGGAACGATCGCGAAAACCGGCTGGTGCTGGCGCGCGATCGGCTGGGCATCAAGCCGCTGTATACGTACTGGCACAGAAGCGATCTTTATTTCGGATCGGAGCTGAAAGCTTTATTCGCCCATCCGGAAGTGGAGCGGCGGATCCATCCTCTGGGCCTGCATTATTTCACGTCGTTGAACTACGTTCCTTCGCCGCATACATTGGTGCAGGACATCGAGAAATTACGGCCAGGCCATTGGCTGGAATGGCGCGCCGGCCGCATCCGGAGCGCACAGTATTGGCGCGTTAATTTCCAACCTGCGCCGCATTGCAGTTTGGACTCGGCGGCGGAGGAGTTGGATGCCCTATTGCGGCAATCCGTAACAGAACACCTGGCAGCCGACGTTCCGTTGGGCGTTTGGGCGAGCGGCGGCCTGGATTCGTCGACAGTGCTGCACTACGCCAGCGAGCAAGCCGCAGCCCCCCTGAAGACCTTCTCGGTGACCTTTTCGGGCCAGCCTTGCGACGAGGGACGGTACGCGCGGCGGGTGGCCGCGCATTACGGCGCCGAGCACCATGAATTCGACCTCAACCCCGAGCTCGACTTGGTGGGGGCAATCGAAAGCATCGCTTACTATTCCGACGAGCCGGGCGCCGATGCCGGAGCGCTGCCAGTTTGGTTTCTTTCTAAAATGAGCCGCCGGCACGTCACCGTCGCGCTCAGCGGCGAAGGAGCAGACGAACTTTTCGGCGGCTATCACACCTACCTCGGCGACAAATACGCGCGCGCTCTACGCCAGGTTCCGGCTGTCGCCCGCCGCGCCGCCTTGCGGATGGCATTCGCGCTCCCGGCGTCCAATAAGAAAATCGGGCTGGACTATAAAATCCAGCGCATGTTGCAAGGATCGTTCTTGGAGCCAGGGGATGCGCACCTGTTCTGGAACGGAACCTTTTCGGAAACGGAGAAGAAACTTCTTCATTTACGCAACGGACACCCTCCGGTTGGAGCGCTGCTCGACACTTTGCCTTCGGCATCCCGCGATATCGGTTACCTGAACCGCTATCTATGGCTCGACCAGAACTACTATTTGCCGGATGACATTCTCTACAAGTGCGATCGAATGAGCATGGCGCATTCGCTCGAAGTGCGCCCGCCATTCCTGGACCACCGCATCGTCGAGTTCGCAGCGCGGCTGCCCGAGAATCTGAAGATCCGCAACTCCACCCTGAAGGTCGTCCTGCGGCATCTCATGCGCGCGAAATTGCCTGCGTTCGTGCTCAGGCGCAAGAAAGAGGGTTTCGATATTCCGGCTCACGAATGGCTGCGTGGCGCATTACGGCCGATTCTGCTGGACACGCTGACCAAACGAGCAGTAGAGGAATCCAATCTGTTCGACTGGCCCACCGTAGAATCGGTAATCGGCCGGCACATGAGACGGCGTGCTAATCTCGGGTATCATTTATGGGGTTTGTTGACGCTGTTTCTTTGGATGAAGAGATGGAACATCCAAGCCGATCCCGCCGGGGATTTGAACGACGTGCGAACCGGCGCCTCCGCGGTGTCCTGATCCTTACTTCGCAAGCCGGCGACCGCCTGAATCCCGCTGCCAGCCATGCGCATCCTGATTGACGCCACCCCGCTGCTCCTGCGCAGCGCCGGCGTCAAGACGCACGTCTACCACTGGATCCAGCACCTGTACGAAGAAGCGCGCAACGAGGAGATCCTGACTTTTCCAAAGCTGAACAAGTTTGCACCCCTGAATCACGAACGATCCATG
Source organism: Bryobacteraceae bacterium (assembly GCA_035293725.1). Taxonomy (GTDB): domain Bacteria; phylum Acidobacteriota; class Terriglobia; order Bryobacterales; family Bryobacteraceae; genus Palsa-89. The sequence goes on along the minus strand of DATGMH010000083.1, from coordinate 172,928 downwards.
GCCAACGCTACGCGGACGTTCTATCAGCTGGGAATGCTCTTCGCGGCGAATCGAATGCAGGCTCTGCCCGTGCTGGATTGGACGATTCCCAAGGCCGACGTTTTCCACGCCTCAAACCAGGTGCGCAATCCACCCAGGAAAATCCGGCTGGCCGCGACCATTTACGACATGACTTGCCGGCTCATGCCCGAGCTGCACACGCCCGACAATATCCGCGCCGACGAGAGTCTGGTCAAGAATTTAATCTCGCGAGCGGACGGTTTGATCGCAATCTCGGAAAACAGCCGCCAGGACGCACTCCGCTTATTGAATCTGAAACCGGAGCGAATCCAGGTGATCTATCCGGGCGTAGCGGAGGTCTATTTCGGGGCGCGCGCTACACCTTCAGAACGGCCTTACGTGCTTTATGTAGGAGCAATTGAGCCGCGCAAGAACGTGGACACGCTGCTCGACGCCTGGGCGGAATCGAATGTGAAGGGCGATTACGACCTGGTGATCGCGGGCGCCAGCGGCTGGTCCTCTTCCAATACCATGTCGCGCCTCGCCTCAAAGCCGGCCGGCGTTCGTTACTTGGGCTATGTGCCTGAAGACGAGCTGCCCGGTTTGACCGCGGGCGCGACGGCGTTCGTCTATCCCTCGCTGTACGAAGGCTTCGGTTTGCCTTTAGCGCAGGCAATGGCCGCCGGCGTGCCCGCCATCACTTCAACGACCTCATGCCTGCCGGAGGTTGCTGGAGGAGGCGCCATTTTGGTGGATCCGCGCAGTCCGTCGGAGATCCGCTCGGCCATTGAAAAATTGGTCGCGTCGCCGTCCTTGCAACAGCAGCTTCGAACCGCGGGGCGAGCGCAGGCCGAGCAATATCGGTGGACTCTTAGCGCGCGGCAGAGCTTGGATTTTTTCAGAAAGATCGCGTGAGGCATTCGCCGTGGGGGCCGAATGACTGGTGCTGGAGGTGGGGGTCGAACCCACATGACCAGTGAAGGTCGCGGGATTTTGAGTCCCGTGCGTCTGCCAGTTCCGCCACTCCAGCGCCGGACGGTAAGTCGTTTCGAGTATACCAGCCGCGCCCTCGCAAGCGCACGCGTTAATCCTATCCAAGCGCCGCTGCTTGGGCGCATGCTAGCCTTGGCGGGGAGGAATTGTTCACGTGAAAAAACTCTGTGCCGTTCTCATTCTGTCTGCCCTCGCGTCCATGTCCGCGTTCGCGGCGGAGTTCACCGGTTACCTCTCTGACGAAAAATGCGCCGTGAGCGGCGCCAAGGCCAAAACCGCCGCCGAATGGATCAAGCCTGCCGCGTTCGAAAGCTGCGTGAAAAGCTGTGTCAAGGGCGGCGAAACCGTCGTGTTCGTCACCGAGGACAATAAGATCGTCAAGATTGACGCCGCTTCGATGAATAAAATCATGCCGGTCATCGGCCACAAGGTGAAGATCAACGGCACGATGGATGGCGACAAGCTTAACGTCGAATCTGTCAGCACTCTTCCGATGTAGGTTCGGCTGATTGTAAGCTCGCGCGGTGACTCGCGTGCGCATTGCCATTGTCTCCGATATCCACGGGAACCTGACGGCATTAGAGGTAGTGATCGCTGACCTGCTGGATCAGAGTCCCGATGCCATCTACCATCTCGGCGACTTAGTAACTCATGGATGCCGTCCTGCTGAGGTTGTGGACCGGATCCGGGATATCGGCTGGAAGGGTGTTTTGGGAAACACGGATGAGATGCTGTGGCGGCCGGAGCTGTTTGCGAATCTGGCCGCCGCCGCGCCGAAGTTGAGGCCCCTGTACGAAGCACTCTTTCAGGACCTTGCTCCGGCAACGCGGGATCTGCTCGGGCCGGATCGGATCGCCTGGCTTCAAACTCTGCCGCCGACGATGGACGACAGCGAGTTAACGATGCTCCACGCGAGCCCTGGCAATTTGTGGCGCGCTCCACTGCCCGATGCTCCCGGCCAGGAAGTGAGTGCCGCGTACCAAGTTCTGAACGGTCGAATCGTAGTATACGGACACATTCATCGCCCTTACATTCGGTGTGTCGAAAACCGGATCGTTGCGAACACCGGAAGCGTCGGGCTTTCCTACGACGGCGATGCCAGGGCTTCCTATTTGCTGATCACCGATGGGCGGTGCGAGATTCGCCGCGTGCCGTACGACGTCGAGCAGGAAACGCGTGCGCTGCTGGCGTCGACTTATCCGCGCCGTGACTGGTTAGCCGGAATGCTTCGGACGGCGCGTTACGCGCCCGCGACCTGACTCCCGGCCGGCTGGCTCAACTCGCGAACAATTTCGCACGCGCCTTCGTACAGCATCCCGGTTTCGTTGCTGCATCCGAGAAAACGCATCCCGCGCTCGCGCCAGAACTTCGCCTGAGGAATCGATCGCGTCTGCGTTCCAGGCGTAATTCCGCGCGCGACACAGCTATCGCGGATCTTCTCCATAGCGTCCACCATCACCGGGTGCTGGAACTCGCCGCCGACACAGAGTGCAACCGAAAGATCGGCGGGCCCTACCATGACCACGTCAATCCCGGGGACGGCCAGCAACTCGTTTCGCGCCTCGAGTGCCCGGCGCGTCTCGATCTGCAGCACCACCAACGTGTTCGCGTTGAGATGCTCGATGATCTGCGGGATCGTCAGTTTCTCGTGATCCACCTGCAGCCGCGTCAGGCCGAATCCTCGCACGCCCAGCGGCGGAAATTTCGTCCAGCTAATCGCTTTTTCGAGGAGCTCGGGCGACTCAACGCGCGGAAACATGATGCCTTGCGCGCCCGCATCCAGCGCCCGCGCCACCAGTGAGTATTGCAACTCACCCACACGCACGATGGGACAGAAGTCGACGAATGCCGAAATACGGCACAAGTCCTGGACGGTCTCCAGATCGAACCCGCCGTGCTCGGTGTCGACAAACGCCCAATGGAATCCAGCATCGTGCAGTATCCGCACTACGTCTTGCGAACGCAACTGGCCGAAACCGGTCCCCAATTGCACTTTTCCAGCCGCTAGCGCCTGTTTAACTTTATTGATTCTCATGAAGATCCGGCTCAGACGATCAAGACGCGGTGATCCGGACAATCCAGATTCACGTGCTCGTACAGAGTGTCCATCAGTTCCAAGCCATGCCTGGCAATGAAAGGCAAAATGGAATAAAAGCGTTCCTGAAGATGCTTCTCCGGGAAGATCAAGCCACACATGTAGCTCGCTTCTTCTGTGGCGCGGCCGTCACGCCGCAGCGTCTCTCGGGCCGTCTTGCGTTCGATCTTAGAAAGCTGGTACAGCATCTTGGCCCTGGTTTTATCGGCTGCTTTGGCGAGCGTTGCGTCGAACGACACCAGGTCGGCGCGCAATCTGTCCAGCGAATCCGCCACGGTGCTCCGAGTCTGTTCGAACTCACGCGACAGGGAGGGAGGAACCAGCTGGCACGCGATGTGTTCGCGGATATCGGTATCGCCATGGAAGAAACTGGTAATGGGCAGCCCGTAGCGATGCATCAGCTTGGCAGTGCGCGCGTCGAGCAGCGTGAACGAGCTGCGCGCCAACATCACCGGCATCCGGCCCAGGAGGTCGTCATAGAGTACCTGAGACTGCGCCATGTAGGCCAGCTCAGCCGGCCCGCCGACGTACGCGATAGTCGGCAGCACATAGTCCTGCACCACCGGCCTCAACAACGCGTTGGGCGAAAGATGCTCGGCGAGATCGATTAGTTGCGAAACCGAATAGCGGCGGTCTTTTGAAACATAATCGCCGTTCTGGCGCCGGAGCGTGACCCGGCGATCGCCTTCCAACAAAAACGCGAGCGAAGTCTTCTGCTCTATATGAACCTGCGCGTGATAACCGCTGGCTTCCAGGTCACGATTCCGGTCCAGCAGTTGTTGCTTCAGTTTGTCGCCATCGCCCAGCGCCTTGCGCAGCACGGGCGCCGCCATGCGCCGGATCGGTTCATCCAGAGGATCTACGAACAACAGGCCGAACTTCGCGAGTAAACGCTGCAGGAGCGCTTGAAATGCCCCGCCGAATGTCGCGCCCGGCCGGTAGGTCTGTTGGATCATCTGCGTGACCTCAGAAGCGTAGGGCAACCCCGCCAAGGCCTTCCGGAACTGGTCAATCGGAGGATCGGAAATAGGAATGGCGCCGACAGGATGCTCGGGCGCGTCCACGCCGTTTACTCTCAGGGTCACCGGCTGGTGATCGGCTCCAAAGACGAATGCGTGGTTCACCTCGGCAAAGTCATGATCCTCGGTGGCCAGCCAGAACACCGGAACCGCAGGAATGCCCCGTTCGGTCAGTTGCGCCGCCAGTCGCGCGGCGGTGAGGGCCTTATAGATGGTGTACGCCGGGCCCGAAAATAATCCCACCTGCTGACCCGTAACCACTGCAACCGTGCCAGGCTTGGCTAACTGACGCAGCGACGCGCTGTCGCCGTTCCGCGCCTGCAGTGCCGCGACTAAGGCCTGGCGCCGCTCCCTGGGATACTCAATATCGCGGGCAGCGTCTGTATAAGCCGACGGATCGGCCGGCGCATGCTTGTAGAACCGCGCTACTCGATCGAAATGATATTGAAAATCGGAGAACAGCTTGGAGGTGTGGGGGATCTCGGTGTGTTTGATGCAGGCGGGCTCCATAGCGCATCCAGGGTCCATAGCGCGTCAACGTCCAAGAGTACCAGATGAGCCAGCCCGGCCTGAAGTCGCGGATTCTTTTACGGAAACTACGGGCTGCGAGACCTGGTTTTCAGCTAAAATCAAGATTCGCTCCTCTTGCTGAGAGCTTCTTAACGAGGCGGAGAGCTTTCTAATGGACGAACAAGAGTTCAAAAAGCGAGCCGACCAGGCATTGCAGTCGCTGTACAAACGTCTCTCAGCCGCTTCCGAGGATGCCCGGTTCGAGGCGGATTTCAACGCGGGCGCCCTGGCTATCGAGTTCGAAGATCCGCCCGCCAAGTTCGTCATCAGCCCCAACACGCCCGTCCGCCAGATCTGGGTTTCGGCGCATTCCAAAAGCTACAAGCTGGACTGGGATGACGTTGCGAACGACTTCGTGCTCCCCGGCACGAGCCAGAGCCTCACCGAGCTCATCCAAGACGCCATCACGCAGCAGTTGGGCGAAGAAGTATCGCTTTAAATGTCCGGCGTCTACATCTCGTATCCTTTCTGCGCGCAAAAATGCACCTACTGTAACTTCGCTTCCGGCGTGCTGCCGCGCCAACTGGAATCCGAGTACCTGGACGCGCTGCACAAAGAAATCGCGTTGCAAGATTGGCCGTGGCGGCCGGATACGGTCTATCTCGGCGGTGGAACACCGAGCCGGATGGCTGCAAGCGATCTCGAACGAATCCTGGATGAAATTCCCGGACGCCGATGGCTCGAAGCCACGATCGAAGCCAGCCCCGGAGATATCAGCGCCGGACAGGCAGCCGCCTGGGTGCGAGCGGGGATCAATCGCGTGAGCCTGGGCGTCCAGTCGTTTGTGCAACCCGAGCTTGCACGCACCGGCCGCAAGCACACCGCCGAAGTGGTCGAGCGCGAAATCGCCATGCTGCGCCAGGCTGGGCTCGGCAACATCAACATTGATTTGATTGCCGGCCTCCCGGGCCAGACCCAAAGTTCCTGGCGCGAATCGCTTTGCTGGGTCGAAAGACTTGCCCCGCCGCACGTCTCGGTTTACATGCTTGAAATCGATCGGGACAGCCGCCTCGGTAGCGAGGTGCTCCTCAACGGCAAGCGTTACGGCGCGCCCGAAGTGCCCAGCGACGATGCCATCGCAGCGTTCTATGAGACCGCCGTCTCGGAACTGGCGCGCATGGGGATCCGCCGCTACGAAATATCGAACTTCGCGCGCGCCGGCTTCGAATCGGCGCACAACTTGAAGTATTGGCGGCTCGATCCCTACCTTGGATTCGGCGCGGATGCGCATTCTTATACTAACGGAGCGCGCGACCAGAACGTTGAAACTGCGCGGGAATACGTCAACCGCATCGGCCAAGGCGTATCCCCGAAGCTGGAATCGACGCGCGCCGATCTGGAAGAAGAACAGTTCTTCGTCGGCTTGCGCCTCATGGATGGCATCCGGCCCAGCGCAGACCAATGGAACCGTTTCGATGCGCCCATCCGGCGCTTCCTGGAGGATGGTCTGCTCGCCCGCGACGGCGAACGCCTGCGTTTGACCGATCGCGGCGTGCTTCTCTCGAACGAAGTCTTCACGGAGTTCATTGCCTCATGATCGATCTACGCAGCGACACCGTCACCCGTCCCACCCCTGCCATGCGCCGGGCCATGGCCGACGCTGAAGTCGGCGATGACGTTTATGGCGAGGACCCAACCGTTAATCGTCTGGAGCGCCGCGCCGCCGAGCTCATGGGCAAAGAAGCCGGCCTATTCGTGCCCACCGGAACGATGGGCAACACGGTGGCCATCAAGATCCACACGCAACACGGCCAGGAAGTCGTTTGCGAATCGCGCGCCCATATTCTGGACTGGGAGCTGTCCATGACGGCCTGGTTCTCAGGCTGCTTGGTCCGCTCGGTTCGCACCGATGACGGAATCCTGCGCTGGGACGACATCAAAGAAGCGTTCCGCCCTGGCGGACCGCATAGCGCGCCCACCGGCCTGATCGAAATCGAGAACACGCATAACATGGCGGGTGGCACGGTTTATCCGCTCGAGATTCTCCAGGAAATCGGCGGCCGCGCGCGCGAACTCAAGGTGCCGGTACACATGGACGGCGCGCGAATTTTCAACGCGGCGTGTTACCTCAATAAGCCGGTTCGCGAACTAGCCGCGAACGCCGACACGGTGATGTTCTGCCTGTCGAAAGGGCTCGGCGCGCCCGCCGGATCGCTGCTGGTGGGGACCGAAGAAGCCATTCATCGCGGGCGGCTCTATCGTAAACGCCTCGGAGGGGGGATGCGGCAGACCGGCGTGCTGGCAGCCGCCGGTTTGATCGCGCTCGAAGAAATGCCGAACCGGCTCGGGGAAGATCACCTCAATGCGCGCTTCCTGGCTGGAGAGATCGCCAAGATCCCGGGAATCCAGGTCGATCCCAAACGCGTTCAAACCAACATCGTGATTTTCGATTTCAAGGGCACTGGCGTAGCGATCGCCGACCTGATTGGGCGGCTCAAAGCCCGGGGCGTGCTGATGGGTTCAGCCAATACCCGGCAGATGCGCGCTGTCACTCATTTCGACGTCACGCGCGAGCAGTGCCAGACGGCGGCTCAGGCGCTGGCGGAAGTGGTAGCCGAAGCCGGCTCCGTTACAACCGCCTCCGCCCGAACGTGATGAATTCGCGAGTGGTCGCGATATGAGCTTGCAGTCAGCTCGGCGTACTGCCGAGTCTCATCGGAGGAGGTCCCGATGAAATCGTTGAGAACCGGCTGTTGCATTGTCGGCGGCGGACCGGCTGGCATCATGCTCGGCTATCTACTGGCACGTGCAGGTGTCAAAGTGACGGTCCTCGAAAAGCATGCAGACTTTTTCCGGGATTTCCGTGGCGATACCATCCACCCGTCTACCCTCGAGGTAATGCACCAACTGGGATTGCTAGGCGGCCTGCTTAAGCTCCCGCACCAGCGTGTGACATCGGTAAGCGCCCGCATCGGGGATTTCGATTTTATCGCAGCCGATTTCCGCCTCGTGCCCACGCATTGCAAATTCGTAGCATTAATGCCGCAGTGGGATTTTCTGAGCTTCCTGTCTGAGCGCGCTAAACGCTTCGCCGGTTTCGACCTTCGGATGCGGCACGAGGGCGCCGGGCTGATTCGCGACGGCGAGCGAATCGCGGGTGTAGAAGCCCGATCCCCTGATGGCCCCATGGAGATCGAAGCGGATCTGGTGGTGGCCTGCGACGGGCGGCATTCCACCATCCGGCAGGCAGGGCAACTCTCGGTGCAAGAATTCGGAGTGCCCATCGATGTGCTGTGGTTTCGCATCTCGCGCCAGAGCCACGACCCAGAACAGGTATTGGGCAACATCAACTACGGCAAGGCACTGATTCTGATCAACCGGGGCGATTACTTTCAGGCCGGACTGATCATCCGCAAAGGCACGTTTGAGCAAATCAAGGCGGAGGGGCTGGATGAATTTCGCCGGAACATTGCGCAAATCGCGCCGTACCTGCGCGATCGGGTGGACGACATCCAAGACTGGGATCAGATTAAACTCTTAACGGTGCAGATCAACCGCCTGCGCCGATGGTATCTTCCCGGACTGCTCTGCATCGGCGATGCCGCGCACGCGATGTCGCCCGCCGGCGGTGTGGGAATCAATCTGGCAATCCAGGATGCGGTGGCAGCAGCAAATGTGCTGGCGGGTCCGCTTCGTACCGGGCGCGTTCCCGAATCGATAATTCAGCGAGTGCAGCAGCGGCGGGAATTTCCAACGCGCGTGACGCAGTTCCTCCAGGTGAATGCGCACAAGGCCTTCGATGCCGTGTTCAAAACCACCGGACCCATCCACGCGCCTTGGCAATTGAAGCTCGTCGATGCGTTGCCGGGGCGGAAATGGGTCATGGGATACGTCGTCGGCGTCGGCGTTCGGCCGGAGCATGTTACGGATGGGGAAAGTGTGCGCACGCCATGGTCCCTCCAAGGGGCGGCAGCTCGATTGGGAGGCGCGATCGGCGCGATCGTCAAAACAGCGCGGCTCCTTCGAACTGTCTAGATGTTCGCCATCTTGCCCGCGTCTCAGTGGCGGCCCGGAATGCGGGCAGAGATCTGCTTGCTACAGGCCTGTCTCTCGCGGCGGCTGCGCTTGGGAGTAACTCTCCACAATTCGAAGCCTGCACGCGTTGCATTTCGCCAAATGCTCTCTTACCCTGATTGCCTGCGGGATGGTTAGACCTTCACCGGTGACATATTCCGTCAATTGGGCCGCCGAAACGTGTTCTCTCGAATGGGAAGCATAAAAAGCCTCTTCGATCAGGACACCCGCCTGATGCCTCTCGCCTACTGCGCGGCAATGACGAACTCTACCGAAGATGGCGACCTCATTCGACATGCGGATCTCGATTTGAGCATTTTTGTCGAGAGGAATATCCAACTCGATCCGCAGGCCCGACCGCGAAATCTCGACTAGTTTGGCAGGAACACGCCTACCATTGCCAGACAGAACCGTCACTTGCACATCGTCGTTGCACGGGTACCGCGGTTCACGGCGCCTGTCCGCGATTGTGGTGACGCTCTTCGCAACCAGCGACTTAGGGGCGATCTGTGGCTTGGCCGCCGAACGCGCTCGGGTGCGTTCTCCTTTGGTATCAACGGCCATGCGAGGTCCCAAGCGGTCTCTGCGTCACTCACTTACATCGGCGAGCCGAGGGCATTTCTTTAGCCGCACCTTAGTCGCGCGGCTATCCACGACAAAGCTCGTTAAATCTGCCCCGGTCGTTCACGCGAGGAGTCGTCGGAGAATCTGCAACAATGATTGAACGTCGCTTATGTATCGCTCTGTGGCTTTTTGTCTATCGATCGCGGCCTTCGCCGCGGCCCCCAATTCGCCGCCGGCCCAGGCCGCTCACTCTTACCGCCAGGCGCACGAGCACGCTATTATCGCCGAGTTCTTGGATCTTCTTGCCATTCCCAATCTGGCTTCCGATACAACCAACATCCGCCGGAACGCCGAGGCCATCGCGGGCATGCTAGGAAAGCGCGGGATCCAGCCCAAGCTGCTCGAAGTACCCGGTGCCCCACCCGCTGTCTTTGGCGAAATCCGCACGCCCGGCGCGCGACGAACCATCGTGTTCTACGCCCACTACGACGGCCAACCACTGGATCCGAAGGAGTGGGCCACGCCGCCCTGGCAACCCGTGCTGCGCGACAAGCCGCTGGAACGCGACGGCAAAGTTATCCCGCTGCCGCAGAACCGCTTCGAGGGGGAATCTCGCATTTACGCCCGCTCCTCGTCAGATGATAAGGCCCCGATTATCGCAATGCTTTCCGCACTCGATGCTTTGCATGCGGGCAAGATTCCGCTTCAAAGCAACATCCGTTTCATTTTCGAAGGCGAAGAAGAGGCGGGATCGCCGCATCTCGGGCAAATCATCGCGGCTAACAAAGACCTCTTAACCGGCGATGTCTGGCTGATCTGTGACGGTCCCGTAAACCAGAGCCGGCGCCCTCAAATAGTGTTCGGCGCGCGCGGAGTCCAGACGCTCGACATCACGGTGTACGGCCCAGCACACGAATTGCACAGCGGCCACTACGGAAATTGGGCGCCCAATCCGGCACAGATGCTGGCGCGGCTGCTCGCCTCGATGAAAGACTACGACGGCCGCGTCTTTATCGATCATTTCTACGACGGCATTGAACCGTTAAGCGCGACCGAGAAACGCGCCATCGCCGAAGCGCCCAACGTCGACGCGGAGCTCAAGCGCGAGTTCTGGCTCGGCCGCACCGACGGCGGCGGCAAAAGCCTTCTCGAGCTGCTCAATGAACCTTCGCTCAACATCCGCGGCATGGCCAGCTCGCGCATCGGCGCGCAGGCCAGCAACGTGATTCCGTCCACCGCAATGGCCACCATTGACATCCGCCTGGTCAAAGGCATCGATCACCTGGTGGCCGCCCAGCGCGTCATCGATCATATCCGCAAGCAAGGCTATTTCGTCGTGGATCACGATCCAGACGCCCAAACGCGCATGGCTCATTCTCGCGTTACCAAGGTGGTGGTCAGCGCCTCCGGCTACAATGCGTCCCGTACGTCTATGGACCTGCCGATCTCCCGTGCTGTTGTCGCCGCGGCCGAAGGTGCGGTGGGACCCGTGATCAAGCTGCCCACGGCAGGAGGCAGCACGCCCCTGGTGGTAATTGAGGACATCCTCAAGGTACCCACCATCTCCACGCCCATCGTGAACCACGACAATAATCAGCACAGCTTTAACGAGAACCTGCGTATCCAGAACCTCTGGGACGGCATCGATTTAATGGCCGCGCTTCTGGCTATGTGAGCAGCTCGTGGCGCGTGCTGGCATGGCGGCGCAACCCATGGCTGGTCCACTGACCGGCACCGCGATCCGAGGTCACATGAGCGTTAGCGGATCCACATCAATCACCAGCGCAGTCGCCGGCCACTTCTTCTCCCGCGCAAAGTTCTGCACATCCCGCAGCACTTCATTCAACTGTCTGCGACTTGCGGCCTTCAGCAACAGCTGATAGCGGAACTCGCTCTTGAGCTTCGGAACCGGCGCCTCGGCCGGGCCTAGCACCTTCACGCCTTCCGGCGGCGGATCTAACAGGCGTCCCAAGTCCGCGCTCATCGCCAGCGCCTCATCTTGCTTTGGGCTGCGCACCAGGACGTTCGCCAGCGCACTGAACGGCGGATACCGCATCAGCTTGCGAAACTGGATCTCCTTCGCATAAAAGCCCGCGTAATTCTGCTCGGACGCGAACCGGATGGCGTAATGCTCGGGATTTACTGTCTGGATCAGCACGATGCCCGGCAGATCGCCGCGTCCGGCCCGTCCGGCGGCCTGCGTCAAAAGCTGAAACGTGCGCTCGGCCGCGCGAAAATCCGGCAGGCCCAGGCCGATGTCCGCTGAAACGATGCCCACCAGCGTCACGTTCGGAATATCGTGTCCCTTCGCGATCATCTGCGTTCCCACGAGAATGTCGTACTCACCGTCGCGGAACCCATGCAGAATCGTTTCGAAGTGCCGCTTTCCGCTGACTGTGTCGCGATCCATGCGCGCAATCCGTGCGATTGGGAAATCGCGGTGCAGCTCATCTTCCACCTTCTCCGATCCGGTGCCGATAAAGTGCAGATACTCGCTCCCGCATTTGGGACATACCGACGGCACTTTCTGCGCGTAACTACAGTAGTGGCAAAGCATCCGCCGGTCGCGCCGGTGGTAAGTCAAGGTAACCGCGCAATTGACGCACTGCACTCGCTCTCCGCAGGAGCGGCAGGCCACGAAGCTCGAGAAGCCGCGGCGGTTGAGCAACAGCATCGTTTGCTCGCCGTGCTCCAGGCGTTCGGTGACGGTTTCCACCAGCCGCCGCGAAAACACCGCCAGCTTGCGGGTCTCCAGAAACTCCTGCCGCATATCGACTAGCTCGACATCCGGAAGAGGGCGGCGCTCGATGCGCTCCGGCAGTTCGATGCGCACATATTTCCCGCGCTCGGCGTTATACCGGCTTTCGAGGCTCGGCGTCGCCGAACCCAACACCACGACTGCACCCGATCCCTGAGCGCGCACAATCGCAACGTCGCGCCCGTTGTAGCGCGGCGTCTCTTGCTGTTTGTAACTCTGGTCGTGTTCTTCATCGATCACCACCAGCCCGAGATTCCGTACCGGCGCGAAGACACCCGACCGCGTCCCCACCACCACCCGGGCCGAACCGTCCCGAATCCGCCGCCACTGCTCCGCCCGCTCCGCATCGTGAAATGCGGAATGCAGGATCGCCACCTGATTGCCAAAACGGTTCAAGAATTGTCCCGCCACGGCCGGCGTCAGCGCGATCTCGGGAACCAGCAGCAGGGCGCTCCGGCCAAGCGCCAGGCACGCGTCAATGGCCTTCAGATACACCTCGGTTTTTCCCGACCCGGTGACGCCCTCCAGCAGAAAGGTCTGAAACTTCTCCGCCCTGAGTGCAGCCTCGATTTGCTGATAGGCCGCGAGCTGATGTGGATTGAGGGTCTTGACGGACGCTGTCGAAACAATAACGCCAGGTGGCGCTTCAGTCTCCAGTCTGATCAGATTTCGCCTGGCCAAAGAACGCGCCGCTTGGCTCGCCCCGGTGACGGACGTCTCCAATTGGGCCAGATTGTGCGTGCCAGGGTGCAGCTCCAGAAACGCATGCAGTTCCCGCTCCCGTTTGGTCAACTTCACATTGCTCGTGGCCGCGCTAAGCCATGAGGCCCGCAGTCTCGCCGCCGACGCTCGCAGCGGATCGCGCTCGGCTTCCAGATCCTCTACGGCGACGAACCGTTTCTTCTCCAACGCGCGAATTAGCCGCGGCGCGTCCGGCAGCTTCTTGCGCAGGTACTGCGCCGACAAAGGGCGCGCCTCAAGCAATCTCAACAGCTCAAGCGTGGGATCGTCTCCGGAGGCGCCCAACAAGAGCTGCCGCGCCGCATCGCGCCCGGCGTCAGTCAGCGAGTACAGCTTGCTCTTGCGTACCTCGCCCGCCAGCGGAATCATCCCGCGCAGCACCTCGCCCAATGGAGCGCAGTAATATTGCGCGATCCAGCCGCCCAGCCTCAGCAGCTCGGCATCCAGCACCGGCTCTTCGTCCACCAGCCGCAGAAGTTCTTTGATTGGGCCATCCGGCGGCTGGTCGTGCAGCTTCAGAACGACGCCTGTGAGTTTCCTAGTACCAAACGGAACCAGCACGCGGCAGCCTGCGGCGACGCGGTGCTGCAACGTCTGCGGGAGCCGGTAAGTAAAGCTTTGATCGAGCGGTACCGGCAGACTAACGTCGCAATAAGTCATGTACTCATGGGTGCGCGCATTGCGGCAAATGTTGCGAAGCCGAATTGTAGCGCACAGCCGAAAGCGGGGTCACGTCGCAGTACTATTCTCTTTACATTGACCGACAAATCCTGCAAAATTGTTTGTAACCAAGCCGTTAGGGCGTCGCGTGTTGAAACGGCGCGATCTGCTGTCGCGTCTTTCAATTAGTGAACGTTCGGACCTTGTTGTCGATAAGATATTCGAGGTCGTCGATATGGAGATAGTCGGAGATCGAAAGTTCGTCGAAGTTCCAGGGGACAAAACTCACGAGCTGCCCCCGCTCCTGGTCAACACGACTCCCAAAGTGAAACGGCTCCAGCGCGTGGTCGGGATGGCAAACGACCTGATTGACGCTGAAGGCATCCTGCCCTTGCCTGCGACCGAGAGTCCCGCCTGGGAGCCCGAGCTGGAGCGCCGCAAAATGGATTTGGCTATCAATCTCGCCGATCAATACCTGCGCTTCGTCACGGAATGGCAGTGGGGCGACAGTATTCTTGAATGGATCCGTCAATGCGAGATCACCTTCGGGACGCGCATCGAATTGCGCAACCTGCTGCGGCCCGACGTTTGGCCGCACGCGGGACGCGCCAGCTTCGTTTCCCTGCTCGAAGATAAAGCCGAATCAGGCCGCGAAGTGCATTTCGAAAGCGCCGTCGGCCTGCGCTTGACATTCCGGCAGCCGCCACCGATTTCCTGCTTCTCTAACCAGTTTCTTTTCTATCTCAACTCCAGCGTTGCCACGACTGCATATCAAACCTGGGCGCACTTGACTCCGGAACCGTTCTCGTATCTGCCGCCCGAGCGGTTTACGTTCGACATCATCGATATGTCGTAAGAGGCGGCATTAGAAGCTGCCACCCACCGCTCGCGGACGCCGCGCCAGCAGGTCGATCTGCTCCGGGGCTTCCGGCTCCTCGCCCGACGCGACACCCAACTCCCGCATTTTCCGCAAGGCGGGCAGCAGCCGTGTATCCCACGATCCTACCGACCGGTTGTAGGCTTCCACCGTCCGTTCCAGCAGCCGCCCCGTGTCGGCATAGTGGCCCTGAACCAACTGCACGCGTTGATACAGTTCCGCTGCGACTCGGCGGATCTCTTCGGCATTCTCCGCCAACTGCTCCTGCGTCCAGCCATAGGCGATCCCCCGCAGGACGGCAATCAGCGTCACCGGAGTTGCAATCACGACTTTCTGCGCGAGCGCATCTTCGATGAGCTGCGGGTTACCCTCCAGGGCTGCGCTGAAGAAGTGGTCACCGGGCAGAAACAACACCACCAACTCCGGCGCCGGCTGGAACTGCGCCCAATATTGCTTTCCCGACAGCTGGCGCACATGCTCAGCCACTTGCTGGCCGTGCCGCTGCAATGCAGCGCGGCGGGTAGCCTCATCTTTGGCGGCGGCGGCATCCAAGTAGCCAGTCAGTGGCACCTTCGCATCCACCACGAGCGTCCTTTCGCCCGGAAGCCGGACTATCATGTCCGGCCGGATTCGCGCGGTTCCTGACTCAAAGGTCTCCTGCTCCAGGAAATCGCAGTTCTTCACCATGCCTGCTAGTTCCGCGACCCGCCGCAGCGTAATCTCGCCCCAACGGCCTCGCGCCTGTGGGGAACGCAATGCGGTGGAGAGCGCAGTTGTCTCGCGCGCCAGCGCTTGCAGTTGCTCCCCAAGACTGCCGAACGCATTCTCTCTTGCCCGCTCCAGCTCTCGGATGTGGGTTGACAGCTTGTCCAGCGATTCGCTGAGGGGCCGCACCACGCCTTCGATCGCGGTCTGCTTCTGGGCCAGTTCGCCCGAGATCTGCGCCCGGGTGGTCTCAAGCGTCGCGCGCGACGCATCCAGAAACGCGCTCTGATTGGAGCGTAGCGCGGCATCGGCCAGAGCCCGAAATGTTTCTCCCAGCTGCATTCCGGCTTGCTCGCTGAATTGTTTGGCCGCTTCCAGCCGGGCGATTCGCGCACGCATCCATAAACCGACAACCAAACCGCCCAGCAGCAGCCCAAAGACGAAAAACACAGCAGTAGCCACGAAGACCACTATAGATCATTTCTACACCGAAATGTTTTGCCCTCGCCGGCATTGGCCGATCCGGGTCCCAGTGGCGGCAGGCCAGAAATGCGCAGTAAGCGTGCGGTATCCCGGCCGCTTGAGCGCGTCGCGGCTACCCAAATTGCATGTAATTTGAAATCACAGGGCCGAACATGTCATCTAATGCATGAGGGGAGTTTGTAAGTGAAGACGACATCAGTTGTAACTGCCTTTGTTCTATTAACTTCGGCGCATTTTGCGCAAGCACAGTCTAAAGATTTCAGCGGTAGGTGGGTACTGGATACCCATTCAACCCAGCCGCCGAACGCCCCCAAAAAGCTGGAGACGCGAATCAAGCAGGACGGGTCCGAAGTTACGATCGAATCTGTCTTTCAGGAACCGACCAACGGCATTGTTCCTCTGGTTTACCTCGGCGTGATGGCTGATAGGGTCAAACTCTCGACCGATGGCCAGGAAGCCCAGAACACGATCGGCCCCTTCACCATGGCGGCGAAATCGACTGTAGATGGCGATCAGATTCAGACCGACTGGACGGCCCAGGTCAAGGACGATCAGGTGAAGGGCCACTGGACCCAGCGTCTCTCTGACGACGGCAAGCACATGACTTGGGATATCCAGGAAAGCTCCACCCACGGCCAGCAGGGTCTAGCTACGCTTACGTTTGTAAAGAAATAACTGCTCCCTTTCCGCGTCGTCCTCTGAGCTACTATCTGGTACATGAACTTAGAGGATCGTGTAGCCGTGGTCACCGGCGGAGGCACCGGCATCGGGCGCGGTATTTCGGAGGTACTGGCGCATGCCGGCGCCAAGGTGATTGTCAATTACAGCCGCTCCCGGGACGATGCCGAACAGACCGTCGCAGCGATCTGCGCGCAAGGTGGAGCTGCGCTGGCGATCGCTTCCGACGTTTCGCAGGATTCCGAAGCGCGCTCCTTAATGCAGCGGGCCGCTCAGGCCTTTGGCCGGCTCGACATCCTGGTCAACAACGCCGGCTGGAGCACGCGCATCCCGCATGAAAAACTAGACGATCTCACGGACGAGATTTGGGACCGTACGCTGAACACCAACCTCCGCGGCGCATTCTACTGCATGCGGGCCGCCGTACCGTATCTCAAAAAGCAACCAGGCTCGTGTATCGTGAATATCGCTTCCGTGGCAGCGCTCACCGGCCAAGGCAGTTCAATCGCATATGCAGCATCCAAGGGCGGCTTGCTCACAATGACCAAGTCTTTCGCGCGCATCCTCGCGCCCGATGTCCGCGTCAACGCCATCGCGCCCGGGTTCGTGCGTACCCGTTTCGCGAACTGGCCGCAGTCTGCTTTCGATCAGGGTGAGTCGATTACACCCCTTAAGAAACTGCCGACACCGGAGGAGATTGGCAAACTCACGCTCTACCTGGCCTCCGAAACCGTCCCTATTACCGGCCAGACTATCGAAATGGACGGCGGGTTGGCCGCGCTCGGCGCTTACCCAGCCCGTACCTGAATCGGCTTCAGTTCGCCGCGTCATAGCGCTCGCCCCGCAATCCCGCGTCTCCCGCGCTAGGATGAAGTTCAAATGCTCGATTCGCGTCTCCCGCTCCTAGCCCTGATCTTCGCCCTCTCCGCCACCCCGGCCGGCAACTTTGCCCTCACGATCGACAACATCATGCGCGGCCCCGGGCTCTATGGCTACGAACCTTCGCAGGTTCGCTGGTCCGGGGACGGGCAGCGACTCTACTTCCAATGGAAGCAAGCCACCGACCCGGTCGAAGCGGATCCCGACACGTATCTGGTCGACCGCGCTGGATCGCCGCCGCGCAAGCTCTCGGAAGATGAAGCGAATCTCGCGCCACCCGCCAGCGGCAACTCCACGCTCGACTATAAGCAGACCGTGTACACGCGCAGCGGCGACATTTTCCTCTATGACGCCAGCACGGGCCAAACCCGCCGGCTTACGAAAACCAACGATGCGGAGTCCGATCCTCGTTTCACACACGACGGCCGCCGCGTCGCTTTCACCCGTGGGAATAATTTGTACGTGCTCTCGCTGGACTCCGGCGCGCTGGATCAGCTCACTGACATTCGCACGCCTGGATCGGCACCGGCCGCCGCGGGCGGGCGCGGAGGCCGCGGCGGGCCAACCGGCGCGCAGTCCACCTCCGAAGAACAGAAGGGTACTGCCAGCCAGGAGTTCCTCAAAAAAGAAGAAAAGGACGTCCTCGAATCGGTTCGCGAACGCGCCGCGAAACGCGAGGCCGACGAGGCCCGCCGCAAGCGCGAAAACCCAAGGAAACCGCTCAACCTCGCCGCGAGCCAGACCATTGCCTGGCTACAGCTCACACCCGATGAAAAATACGTGATCGCCGGAGTGCGCGAGGCCGGCGCCGGTGCGAAAAACATGACCGTGCCGAACTACGTCACGGAATCCGGATATGTTGAGGACATCCCGGGCCGTACCAAGGTGGGCGACAATCAGCCGCATGTCCGCGAGGCCATCCTCAGTGTCGAAACCGGAGAGGTGAAATGGGTGGACGACGGGCAAAAAACTGCGCCCGATCCTAACGAGCCGAAATCAAACAGC
This sequence comes from Bryobacteraceae bacterium, assembly GCA_035293725.1. GTDB lineage: Bacteria > Acidobacteriota > Terriglobia > Bryobacterales > Bryobacteraceae > Palsa-89. Next base: position 154,887 of record DATGMH010000083.1, on the reverse strand, counting down.
AAACCGGCTGCCGAAGAACGCATGGTCGAACTGTCCCGGCCGGTCTGGTCCGGCGACGGCTCTAAAGCCGTGCTCCTGGCGCGCGCAGCCGATAACAAGGACCGCTGGATTCTCGCGCTCGATGAAAACACCGGGAACACCCGCGTACTGGCGCACGACCACGATGACGATTGGCTCGACGGCCCAGGCGCCCAAACCCTCGGCTGGATGAAGGACGACCGCAACATCTATTTCCAGTCCGAACGCACCGGCTACTCGCACCTTTACACCGTCTCTTACGACGGCGGCGACCCGCGCGCGCTCACTTCCGGCAACTGGGAAGTCACCGACGCGATCCTCTCGCGGGATAAGAACCGCTTCTTCCTCGTTACCAGCGAGGCCGATCCGGGCGAGCACAACGTGTACGAAATGAGCGCCGGCGGCGGTCCGCGAACTCGACTCACTTCCCTGCCCGGGGGCCACTCCTGCGTGCCTTCTCCAGACGATCGCTGGTTCGCGGACCTCTATTCCTACACCAACAAGCCTCCCGAGCTGTACGTTCAGGAATCGCGGGCCGGCGCGCCGGCGAAAAAACTCACTTCTTCGCCCGCGCCCGATTTCTGGGAATACCCGTGGCTCGACACGCCCATCGTGCAGATCCCCGCGCGGGATGGCGCACTGGTTCGCGCGCGCATCTTTAAGCCAGCCAATTTCCAGCGCGGCGGCCCCGCGGTCATCTTCGTTCACGGCGCCGGCTACCTGCAAAACGTGCACCGCGCCTGGACCTCCAGCTACGCGCACGAGTTTCTCTTTCATCACTTCCTCCGCGAACACGGCTACTTCGTGATCGATCTCGACTATCGCGGATCGGCCGGATACGGTCGTGATTGGCGCACCGCGATCTATCGGCACATGGGAGGCAAGGATCTCGACGACCAGGTTGACGCGGCGCGCTGGCTCGTTTCGCACGAGGGCGTCGATGCCAAACGCATCGGCATCTACGGCGGAAGCTATGGCGGCTTTATTACACTCATGGCCATGTTCACCCAGCCCGACGTGTTTGCCGCGGGCGCTGCACTGCGCCCCGTGACCGATTGGGCCAACTACAACAACGGCTATACCTCAAACATCCTCAACGTTCCCCAGCGCGACGCTGAAGCTTACAAGCAGTCATCACCCATCTACTTCGCCCAGGGGCTTAAAGGCGCGCTCCTTATCTGCCACGGCATGGTTGACACGAACGTCCATTTCCAGGACACGGTGGAACTGGTCCAACGCTTGATCGAGCTCCATAAAACCAATTGGGAGCTGGCCGTCTATCCGGTCGAAAATCACGGCTTCGTCCAACCCTCCAGCTGGGCCGATGAGTACAAACGTATTTTCAGCCTGTTCGAAAAGAATTTAAAAGCGCAGCCTTAGGCTATCGACGTCGTCCTTAGGTTTCGAACGGAGCGGCGCCGGCGGTGCTCCTTCTCGAGCAATATTGCTGCTCGAAGCTCGTGGCGTGAGCCGTCTTTGCTATTCTTGAGGTGTAGTTCTCCTCGCGGACTAACCACCTTGAAAATTGGCTTTGTAAGTCTCGGCTGCCCAAAAAACCTCGTCGATACCGAGGTTATGATGGGCCACCTAGTGGATCGCGGCCACCAACTCACGCCCAACCCCACTGAAGCCGACGTTTTAGTGGTCAACACTTGCAGCTTTATCGACCCGGCCAAAAAAGAATCCGTCGACACGATTCTGGAAATGGCCGAATACAAAAAAACCGGCCGCGCGCAGCGTCTGATTGTCGCCGGCTGCCTGGTGGAGCGCTATCACGATGACATCCGCAAGAACATTCCCGAAGTCGACGGCGTCGTGGGCACCAACGAGTTGGATGCGATCGCCGCGTTATGTGAAGGCCGCGATCCGGACGCGAACCCGTTGGATGCCTATCTCTACCACGACCTGACACCGCGCGTTCTGTCCACTGCGCGCCATTTCGCTTACATCAAAATCGCCGAAGGTTGCGACCACCCTTGCTCGTTCTGCGTAATCCCGCAGTATCGCGGCAAGTTCCGCAGCCGCCGCTTCGAATCTGTGGTTGCCGAAGCGACGCGCCTGTTCGGGCAAGGCGTGCGCGAGATCAACCTTATCGGCCAGGACACGACTTCTTATGGCGAGGACCTGGGCATCAAGGACGGCCTGGCACAGCTCATGGCGCGGCTGGCGCAAATCGAAACGCCGTTCGAAAAATGGATCCGGTTCCTGTACTGTTATCCCAACCGGATCACGCAAAAACTGCTGGACACGATCGCGGAACATTCCGCGCTGGTCAAGTACATCGACATGCCACTGCAGCACGCCAGCGCTTCGGTACTTAAGCGGATGAAACGCGGTTCGCATGGCGACTTCTTCCTAAAGCTGCTGGAACGCATCCGCGCGACGATTCCCGGTGTGGCGATCCGGACCAGCATGATCGTCGGATTTCCCGGCGAATCGGAAGCGGACTTCAACCTGTTGTGCGATTTCGTCAAGACCGCGCAATTCGACCGGCTGGGTGTGTTCTCCTACTCCGATGAAGATACCAGCCAAAGCTTTCATTTAGACCAGAAGGTGGACGCGCGCACGATCTACAACCGCAAGCGCAAGCTGATGGCTATTCAGCGCCGCATCTCCCGCGCCCGGAATCGCGCACTGATCGGCCGGGAAGTCGATGTGCTGGTCGAAGGACCATCGCCTGAAACCGATCTGCTATGGCAGGCGCGTCTGTCAACACAAGCACCCGAAATTGACGGCGTATGCTACGTAAACGATTTCGAAGGCGCGGAACCGCAGGCAGGCCAGATTCGCCGTATGACAATCACTGAGGCGCAGGATTACGATCTGGTCGGGCGGCTCGGCCCAGCGGCAGAGTCCCCTGCTCCGCTGCGCGCCGAACTGTTTCCTATTCTCGCCGCGACGCGATGAAGTGCCCGATCTGCAAAAAAGACGTAACGCCAGGCACGCCGTTCTTTCCGTTTTGCAGTGAGCGCTGCAAGATTATCGATCTCGGCAATTGGGCCAGTGAGAAGTACGTGATCTCCACGCCCATCCAGCCCACCGATTCCGAAGAAGAAGAAGGCGGCGGGCCAGCGGATGAACGCTAAAGCGCCCCGCGAGCGGCGCTCGGACTTCGCCTGGCTGCTCGCTACCTGGTTCGGCGCGGGACTGTCTCCGGTGGCGCCCGGCACAGCCGGATCGCTAGCCGGCCTTGTCATTGCAATCATCCTGAACCGCACGTTGGGGGCGGGCAGTCTGACCTTTTGGTTGATGGCCGCAGCTCTTCTGTTTCCGGGGATCTGGGCGGCCAGTGTCGTCGAGAAACGCGAAGGCACCGAAGATCCGGGACTGGTTGTTGTGGACGAAGTGATCGGTCAATGGATCACGCTCGCTGCAGTTCCCGCGTACAATTGGAAAACCTGGCTGCTTGCATTCGCGCTGTTCCGCATTCTCGACGTCCTCAAGCCTCCGCCCGCGCGCCAATGCGAACAATTGCCGCGCGGCTGGGGTATCGTTGCCGACGACGTGATGTCGGGGCTTTACGGCGCGCTTGGTATATTCGTATTAGGCCGTTTGCATCTCATCTAATATGGCATCCAAGAAAGACACTAACGGACGCCCGCAAATCACAAACGTAACTCCCGAAGCCGCCATTCCCGGGGGTGAACTGCAGATTCGCGGGGCAGGTCTGGCGCGCGCCGACCGGCCGCACGTCCGTATCGGCGATGTCGAGGCCCCGATTGTCATCGGCTCGGATTCGTATGTGATCGTGCGCGTGCCCGAGGGCGCGGCCGCCGGCGAACTGATCATTGAAGCAGGCAAGCAGTCCAGCCGCGTCTGGAATTGCGGCATCGGCGTCCAGATCGCAGAGAATTTGTATCCGGTCGGGAATCCGGCAGTGGATCGCTTCGGCAACATCTATGTGACTTTCAGCGGATCGCGCGGACAGAAGACACCTGTCTCCGTCTACAAGATCGATTTGAACTATAGCGCGAAGCCGTTCGTCACGGATGTCATGAACGCTACCGGTCTGGCGTTCGACAAAGCGGGCACACTATACATATCCAGCAGGCACGATGGCATCGTATACCAGGTGACGCCGGGCGGCAACGCGTCCGTTTATGTGGAAGGAATGGGCATCGCCACCGGCTTGGCGTTCGACCCGGATGAAAACCTGTATGTAGGCGACCGCAGCGGCACCGTTTTTAAAATCAGCCGCTCGCGCCAGATTTACGTTTTTGCGACCCTGGAGCCATCTATCGCGGCGTATCACATGGCGTTCGGCAACGACGGCTATTTGTATATATCCGGACCTACGACGTCCAGCTTCGATTCGGTATATCGGATTTCTTCGCATGGCGAAGTGGAGACCTACTACCGCGGGCTCGGCCGGCCCCAAGGTGTAGCGTTCGACGCCGACGGCCGCTTGTATATTGCGGCTTCTCTGGGTGGCAGGCGCGGAGTGGTACGGTTCGATGAAAACGCCAAACCTGCGCTGTTCCTCTCCGGACCGGGCATTGTCGGTCTCGCCTTCACTCCTTCACGCGCGCTGCTCGTAACCACCAACAATGCGCTGTTCCGAGTAGACGTGGGAATCGCCGGCCGGCCTCTACCCTGATGCCGGATGCCGAGATCATTGCGGTAGGCTCGGAACTTCTTACCCCGCAGCGGCTGGATACCAACTCGCTTTATTTGACAGATCAGCTCAACGCGCTGGGCGTTGAAGTTGTGCGCAAGACCGTGGTTGGGGACGACCGCGAGCGCCTGGTGGACACGATACGCGGCGCGATGGCGAGGTCGCAGATCGTTGTGCTGACGGGCGGGCTCGGCCCCACCGAAGACGACCTTACGCGCGATGCCGTTGCCGATGCGCTGGGCCGCTCGCTTGAGTTCAGTAGGATCCTTTGCGATCAGCTGGAAGAGCGCTTCCGCCGGTTCGGCCGCAAAATGGCCGAAATTAATAAACGCCAGGCTTACCTGGTGAGTGGCGCCGAGCCGCTCGCGAACGATCGCGGCACCGCACCGGGCCAGTGGATCGAGCAGGACGGGGTTGCGCTCATGCTGCTGCCCGGACCGCCAAGCGAGCTGAAGCCCATGTTCGAACGCGAGTGCTTGCCGCGGCTCGAGAAGCGGCTTCCCCCTCAGGTGATTCGCCTGCGCCAACTGCGCTGTGTCGGCATTCCGGAATCCGACCTGGATCAATTGATTTCGCCCGTATATAAGCAGTACCCGACGCTCGCCACCACGATTCTCGCGGTTTCCGGTGAAATCCACGTACATTTGCGCGCCCGTTCGGCGCGCGCTGAGGATGCTGAAGAGGTTGTAGAGGAGGCATTCGGCCGCATCGATGCTCTGCTGGGAGACCGCGTTTACTCGCGCAACGGCGATTCGCTCGAAAAAGTTGTCGGCGACCTGCTGCGCGCCCGCCATGCAAAGCTCAGCGTCGCCGAAAGCATCACCGGAGGCCTGCTGGGCGGACGCATCACCGCCGTGCCGTCGGCGTCGGATTTCTTCCTGGGCGGTTTTCAGACTTACTCGAACGAAATGAAGACGCGGCTGCTCGGCGTTGCGGATGAGCTGATTGCAGACCATAGCGCCGTCAGCGAACCGGTGGCAAAGGCCATGGCCGCCGGCGCCAAAGCCAGAACGGGCTCCGATTACGCATTGTCGCTGACAGGATACGCCGGACCCGAAGGGGCTCAGGTCGGCCTGGTGTTCGTAGGACTCGCTTCGCCCGAGGGTGTTGAGGCGCGCCGGGTGCAACTTCCCGGCGATCGCGAGCGTATCCGCATCTTTTCGACCAACACGGCGCTCGATCTGCTGCGCCGTAAACTTGCTGCCGAAATTTCATCGGCGGCGTAACTCCGGGCCTGCTGTCGGCGCGGGATCATGATCGAGACTGGCGCGAACACCATCGCCGGGTAGTCTTCTTCCATCGGCATCATAACGATCGCGGCGTCTATGCGAGACGTTATGGCGGTTACTACGATGGCAGGGGTTACTGGCATCGCTACTAGCAACCGGCGGTAAATAGCTGGTGGCCGGATGCGACAATAAAAGCATCGATGCCGTTTCAGGTATTCGAATGCGAGTCGGCTAGTATTCTCTCTCCGACCACCGGCTACCTCGCGCAGGCCGGTTTTACCCACTCTCTTAGTCCGGCGAGAAATTGTACTTTCGGATGCAGCTATTGCTACGTCCCGACGATGCGGATTTATGGCGGTCTGAAACCGCGCGACTGGCAGCGATGGGGCGAGTTCACCACGTTCAAGTCTAACGCGCCGGATCTGCTTCGCAAGCACCTGACGAAGGCGCAGCGTATCTATTGTTCTCCGCTTGTAGATCCCTATCAGCCGGCCGAAACAACGCAACTTCTGATGCCGCGGCTTCTCGATGCGCTAATCGAAAATCCGCCGCGCGTGTTCGTTATCCAGACGCGCGGACCGCTAATTCTGCGGGACCTGGATCGGCTGGCGCTGCTGTCTCAACGGACGACGCTGCGGATAAGTTTCTCAATCACTACGAATCGCGAAGACATACGCAAGCTGTACGAGCCGCATTGCGCGCCGATCGGAGAGCGGCTGCAAACGATTCGGTCGCTCGAGGCCGCGGGCATCCCAGCGTTCGCGACGGTGGCTCCGATCTTACCGTGCGATCCGGAGCGACTCGCCGCGCTCGCTCTGGAAGCGAGCCGTGAAGACATTATCGGCGATCCTCTGCACGTGCGCGCTGTGAAGCCGCACGGAGCGACGACGCGTGAGGCAGCGGTTGCCATTAGCGAGCGGCGCGAGTATTCGGCGTGGCTGGATGCCGGATTTCAATCCGAAGTGACGGCGCGAATTAAAGCTGTGGTGAGCAAAGCTGGGCGCCGGTTTGCAACCGGACCGGAGGGTTTTCGATGGCTGGCACAATAACCGGTCATACCGTTTTGGAGCGGCTCGGCATAGAGCCGGAAAACGCGGGGGCGTGCGGGCGCGCTTGGATGGCTTGCCAGGGCGCCTCTGCCATCGCCTCTGTAAATCCGGCGGACGGCACGGAGCTGGCGCGCGTACGATTGGCGGCGGAAGGCGAATACGACGCCATCATTGTTCAAGCGCGCGAAGTCTTCGAGCGCTGGCGCATGTTCCCGGCCCCCAAGCGCGGCGAGATCGTCCGTGAAATGGGTGATGAGCTGCGGCGCGCCAAAGACGATCTGGGCGCGCTGGTCACGCTCGAAATGGGCAAGATCCTGGCGGAAGGCCGAGGCGAAGTCCAGGAGATGATCGACATTGCCGATTTCGCCACAGGTCTGTCGCGCCAGCTCTACGGTCTTACGATGCCTAGCGAGCGCCCGCGGCATAGGATGCTGGAACAGTGGCATCCACTGGGATTGGTTGGCGTGATCTCGGCGTTTAATTTCCCGGTGGCGGTCTGGTCCTGGAACGCCTTCATTGCGGCGGTATGCGGCGATTGTGTTGTGTGGAAGCCCTCGCTTAAGACGCCTCTGACGGCGATTGCGGTCCAGAAGATCTGCGACCGCGTCCTCGAGCGCCACGGTTGGCGCGGCGTGTTCAGCCTGATCGTCGGAGAGGACTCGGTGGTGGGCAAACGCTTGATCGAGGACCCGCGCGTGCCGCTGATCAGCGCGACCGGATCCTGCCGGATGGGACGCATTGTAGGCGAGACAGTGGCCCGGCGTCTGGGCCGAAGCCTGCTCGAGTTGGGTGGCAACAACGCCGTCATCGTGATGAATGACGCCAATCCCGATATGGTGACCCGTGCTGTTCTCTTTGGAGCAGCCGGCACGGCGGGCCAGCGCTGCACCAGTATCCGGCGCTTATTCCTGCAGCGCGGTATCTCGGCAGAAGTTATCGCCCGGCTCAAGCATGTTTATGCACAGATCCGCATCGGAAACCCCATGGATGAGACGACGCTAATGGGTCCGCTGATCGACCGCGCGGCGGTGGATGCGATGCAGTCCGCACTGAAACGCGTTCGGGAGCAAGGCGGCGAGATAGTTTACGGCGGTGACGATCTGGGCGGCTGCTATGTGCGGCCCGCGCTGGTCAAAGCGGGCGCTGAAATGCCGATCCTGCGCGAGGAGGTCTTCGCGCCGATTTTGTATCTGATCGAGTTCGACACGCTGGAGCAGGCGCTGGATTGGCACAACGACGTGCCGCAAGGCCTTTCGTCCGCCATTTTCACGACCAATGTCATTTCGGCCGAGACGTTTTTGAGCCCGCTAGGCAGCGATTGCGGAATCGCCAACGTTAACATCGGAACCAGCGGGGCCGAAATCGGCGGTGCGTTCGGCGGCGAAAAAGATACCGGCGGTGGCCGCGAATCCGGGAGCGACGCCTGGAAATCATACATGCGGCGCCAGACGGTGACAATCAACTGGTCCGATGAACTGCCGCTCGCGCAGGGAATCGAGTTTCCGATTTGACCCGGATGGCGTTCAGCAATTCCGCGCGAGCGCAGCTAGCTGAATTGTAAGAACCAGCGCATTGCCTCAGCGGCGACTTCCGGAGGCAACGTGTGCTTACCTTCGAATTCGCGGTAAGTCACGCGGTAGCCGGAACGTTTAAGCGCCGGGACGATGAGGCGGCTGCATTCGTCGATGGGGAGAATCGGGTCGATGGTGCCGTGGGAGATGAAGATGGGCGGCCGGCCGAAGAATTCGCCGGGAACTACGAATCCTGGTGAAAAACCCAGCACCGCCCGGAAGAAATCACCGTTCGTCAGGCCTACCGACAGCGAATAGGACGCCCCATCGGAGAAACCGGCGAGGCCAATGCGCTTGCGATCGATGTCGCGCAGCTCAAACGTGCGCGAGAGGCATTGGTCAAGGAACGCGATATCGGGTCCGTAGCTGGCGTGGATGACGTCCCACGTAGGCGCGATCGATGCCGGTGCCAGCACCAGGAAGCCATGCTGGTCAGAGAGCGAGCGGAGCAGTTCGATTCCGCGTTCTGAGTTGCGGCCGGCGCCGTGCAATGACACGATCAACGGGGCCTGTTTAAAGTTCGCGGCCGATTCAGGAATATAGAGCAAAGCATCGCGCGCAGAACGCAGCCCGAGCGAATGCAATCCGGCGGGGAGCGGCTCCGTGGCTTTGGAAAGCCGGACCGAAAGGCGGCCTTTTTCGGCGGGGGATTCGGCGAGCAGAATCGACATGCCGAGAACTGCCGTAGCGGGGACCTTTAGAATTTGCCGGCGAGAGGACTTGTCGGGCAGCATGGCGTGTCTTTCGAAAGCGATGATAGCACTCGATCGGTCGCACCGGACGCAACGCCGACCACGGCGCCTCCCGTTTCGTTAATCCGGTGGAACTGTTATATTTTGGGGAATGTCCTCTTCCGCCGGGGTTGCACGGCGAACATCGGAGCTCAGAAGGACCACCGCAGCGCCACGGCACTCGGCTGTGGTCCGGGTTACGCATTGGTTCACAGTGCTGTGTTTTCTCGCGCTGCTTGTGACGGGCATTGAGATTTTGATCTCTCATCCTAGATTGTATTGGGGGGAAACCGGGAACGTGCTAACAGCTCCGATCCTGTCGTTCCCGATTCCCTCGTCGCGTGACACGGTCCCGAGCGGCTATGGTTACGTGCTCCCGGATCAGAACGGCTGGAGCCGGTATCTGCATTTTCAAACGGCGTGGGCGCTGATAATCATCGGCATGGTCTACGCGATGTACTTATTCGGCGCCGGGCACCTGCGGAAGAGCTTGTTGCCTGCGCGGGCGGATCTTTCGTGGCGTGCGCTTTTGAGCGTGGCAGCCAATCATCTGCGACTCGAGCGGCCGAGTGCAGCGGAAGCGTCGTCCTATAACGTGCTTCAGCGGTTGACGTACCTGATCGTGATTTCGATTCTATTCCCGCTGATTGTCTGGACGGGCCTGGCGATGGCGCCAGGATTCGTCTCGGCTTTCCCGTGGGCAGTCGGTTGGCTAGGGGGTCAGCAGTCGGCGCGGACGATTCACTTCTTCATCACCGTCTCGCTGGTGCTGTTCCTTTTGGTGCATGTGGCGATGATTTGCCTGGCGGGATTCAGAACGCGAATGCGGGCGATGATTACCGGGCGAATCGACCGAAGCATGGAGGAATCATGAGCGGCATTGCACGGCGGAAGCTGATCACAGCGGGACTAACGGCCACGGCAGGAGCCGCCGGTTTGGCAGCCGCCGCCCGTCTCGCGCGGCGCTATGGCCTCATTCCGCCTGATGGCGGCGGTATTTATGGGCCGGGTGAAACCTTGACCTACGCCGCGCAGCGCATTCTGAATCGGCACTCGATGGCGCGAGAGTTCCCGCGTAGCGCGATTTCGGCTAAACCATTCGCGAATGAGGCAGGCCCGCTGAACCAGGAATTCAAGCGGCTACAGAACGGCGGTTTCGTGGAGTGGCGGCTGGTTGTGGATGGCATGGTGGCGCGTCCAGGATCGTTCTCACTGGCCCAGTTGAAAACTTTCCCCAGGGCGAGCCAAGTCACGATGGTGCAGTGCGAAGAGGGCTGGTCCTACGTCGCCGAATGGATTGGAACGCCCCTGGCTCATGTGCTGGACGCAGTCGGCATGCTGCCGCAAGCCCGCTATGTCGTGTACCGCTCCATTCAACCGGACGTGTGGGAGAGCATCGACATGGCGGACGCGCTGCAACCGCAAACATTCGTGACGTACGGCATGAACGGCGCGGAACTTCCGGTGGGATTCGGAGGACCGCTGCGGCTGCGGGTTCCTCGCCAGCTTGGATACAAGAGCGTCAAGTACATCACGGGGCTGACCGTGACCGACGATCTGAAGCGGTTCGGGAAAGGGCTAGGGTCGGCCGCGCCCGAGGGCGGGTACGCCTGGTATGCGGGGATTTGAGAGAGCAATCTCGCATACCTGAAACCGCGGGAACAAACCGGGATCTAAAGGATGGACGCGATTCGCTGCCGGATCGGAATGGCAGCGGGCGACTCATATGCCGGTGATTCGAACCTGCGCTCATTGCGGCACGGCGAACCGTATCCCGCCTAAACACGTCGCCGACACAGGACGCTGCGGTTCCTGCAAGGCTACTCTACCTCCTGCCGATGCGCCGATCGAGGCCGATCCCGAGACCTTTCAAGAAATCGTCGGCACGGCCCAGGTTCCGATTCTGGTCGATTTTTGGGCGTCCTGGTGTGGACCCTGCCGAATGGCTGCGCCAGAAGTGGCGGCAGTTGCGCGAGAAATGGCAGGACGAGCGGTCGTGTTGAAGGTGGATACAGAGGCGTACCCGGAACTAGCGGCGCAGTTCCAGGTGCAAGGCATTCCTAATTTCATCGTGCTGCGGAATGGACGAGTCGTCTTGCAGCATGCCGGCGTTACTCCGCGGGCGGAGATGCGGCGCTGGCTTTCGGCGCAAGCGTCGTAGACCCGGCCGAATGACCGGAGCTACGAACGACGCGCGGGCATGGCCGCAGGGGTCGCGCGCAGCAGCGCGGGCGTTACGTTGGCGCGATTTAAGGCGCTGGTAATAGCCTGGAGCGAGGCGGTCAGGATGTTGCGGTGCATGCCGACACCCATTACCGGGTCGGTTTCACCGGCGCGGAGCTCGACGAAACAGACTGCCGCTGCGTCGGCGCCGCTGCCGACGGCGTGCTCGTCGTAGTCCAAGATGCGGACGCCGAGATCGAATTGCTTATTGAGCGCGTTCACGAACGCATCGATTGGGCCGTTGCCTTCGCCCTGAATGGTGTATTCCGTGGAGCCGTCGCTCACGGTCGCGCTCAGTTCCCCGCTCTCGCCGGCGGAGTGTTCGGAATGCTCGCGAATAGAGAGCGGCGATTGCTGGTCGACGTATTCGCTTTTGAATGTTCGCCAGATTTCGGCTGAGGTAATTTCGCGGCCCGTGCTATCGGTGATCTGCTGGATGATGCGGCTGAATTCAATTTGCAGTTTGCGCGGCAATTTAATTCCGTAATCGCGTTCGAGCAGGAACGAAACGCCGCCTTTGCCGGACTGGCTATTAACGCGGATGATCGGCTCGTAGCTGCGGCCCAGATCTTTGGGATCGATAGGTAGATAGGGAATAGCCCAAATCTCGCCTGGCTGTTGGGCGGCGAAACCTTTCTTGATCGCGTCCTGATGCGAACCGGAGAATGCGGTAAACACAAGGTCGCCCGCATAGGGGTGGCGCGGATGAACCGGAAGCTGAGTGCAAAACTCGGCGCATTCGATCACGTCATTAATGCGCGAGAAATCCAGACCCGGATGCAGGCCTTGGGAGTACAGATTCATCGCCAGCGTGACGATGTCCACATTGCCGGTGCGCTCGCCGTTGCCGAAGAGCGTACCTTCGACGCGCTCGGCGCCCGCCATTAGAGCGAGTTCGGTGGCAGCAACGGCGGTGCCGCGGTCATTATGCGGGTGAACGCTCAGCATCATGCAATCGCGCTTGGACGTGTGGCGGCCGAACCACTGGATCTGGTCGGCGTAGATGTTGGCTGTGGACATCTCTACCGTGGCAGGCAAATTAATGATGACTTTATGTTGCGGCGTGGCGCGCCAGATGTCCATGACCGACTCGCAGACTTCGACCGCGTAGTCCAGCTCGGTACCGGTGAAGCTTTCCGGCGAATATTGGAAGATCCACTTAGTTTCCGGATAGTTTTCGGCGCACTGGAGCACGGTGCGCGCGCCTGTAACGGCAATGTCCTTAACCCCTGCGCGATCCAGGCCGAAGACAACGCGGCGCTGCAAGGTCGAGGTGGAGTTGTAGAGATGCACGATGGCTCGCGGGATCCCTTTCAAAGCTTCAAAAGTGCGTTCGATCAGGGGATCGCGGGACTGGACCAGCACCTGAACGGTAACCTCAGGGGGGATGAGGTTGCACTCGATCAGTTCCCGGCAGAAATCGAAGTCGGTCTGCGAGGCGGAGGGAAAACCGATCTCAATTTCTTTAAAGCCGATCTCGAGCAGCTGTTGGAACATACGCCTTTTGCGGGCCGAATCCATCGGCTCGATAAGGGCCTGGTTACCGTCACGAAGGTCGACGCTGCACCAGACGGGCACTTTGTCGATGATTCGCGATGGCCAGCGACGGTCAGGCAGCGGGACGGTTTGAAACGGCTGGTACTTTTTAGAAGGATCTCTCAACATGCCGTGTTCTCAGGGATCTTCCGAGGGGATGTAACTAGTATAGTCGGCCTCGGGTGACCGCGTTTCAACAGACTAGTGGATCGACTGGATAGCGTCGTTAACCGGGCCGCCGTAATCTGAATGTGGAGGTCAATACATCGATGCGGAGGATGTGGTTAGTGATCGGACTCTCCACGATGGCGAGTGCTTCCTTGGCCTGGGCGGCCAATGTAACCAAGCCCGCCGAAAGCAAGCCGGGCGTAAAACATCCGGTCGAACACGCAGTAACGCGATGGGCGCCGCAGGAGTTGAAGGGAACTATCAGCATGGTGGATCCTCAGCAGGACCTGGTAGTGGTTCGGGACTCCAGTGGCGTACCGTTTGATTTCCGCGTTCAGCGCTCGACACATATCGTCCGGGGCCACAAATCCGTTGGGCTCTCGCAACTGGCTCAGAATGAATCGGTGGACGTACGATTCATTCCAGAAGCGCGCGGCGATATAGCGCGCCAGATTCAGCTACAGCGCTGACCGAGCTTGCAGATCCCCGTAAAGGGCTCAGCCGCGATTCGATCGTTCTCCTCTCAAGTTCGAACGGATACGGCGGCTGGGTCCGGCGAGGGACCGTCGAGTACGGCGCCTTCTGAGCGCGCTTTCGCGCGGGAGCGCCACCAGCACGCTTATTACTGGATCTTGGTTCGGCTGAGGCTGACGTTTTAGTGATCCGCGTGATACTCTTCGAGCCACGCCATTTGGATCGCTTCCAGCTTTGATTCGTTCGACGCCTTGGGGTCGTCGTCGAAGCCGTCCAGCTCCGTGATCCATTTGTGCAGGTCGGTATAGCGGATATTGGTGGGGTCGATGTCCGGGAACTTCTCGTAAAGCGCGAACGCGATGTCATCGAGCTGGTTCCAGGTAAACTTGGCCATCAGATTTTGCTTCCTTTCAACGCTCCGCGGACCGCGGTATTCATCATGTTCTCAGCGAGCTTCTGCGTAGCCTGGTTGAGCTGTTCGATCTTCTCCCGGATCAGGTCCAGCTTGTCGGAGTGGTACACCAGGAGCAGTTCGTTGACGCCCTTATCTATGAAGGTGCGTTCTTCATCGGTCAGCTCGAAATAAGCGTCGTGGCGCTTCGCTTTTTCCACCGCGGTTAAGATGGTGTCGGCTTCGACCCGCGCTTCGCGCACCTGGCGATCGGCGAAATCCTGCTCGGCCTTTTCGATCGACTCGCGGATCATCCGCTCTACCTGGTCGTCGGTAAGACCGTAGGAAGGCTTCACGTCCACGCTGTGCTCTTTTCCGGTGCGCTGGTCGCGCGCGGTGACATTCAGGATCCCGTTAGCGTCGATGAGGAACCGCACTTCGATGCGCGCCATGCCGGCCGGCATGGGATCGATGTCTTTGAGATCGAAGCGCGCCAGGCTGCGGCAGTCCTTCACCAGCTCGCGTTCGCCCTGTACGACATGAATCAGCACGTTGCGCTGGCCCTCAACACCGGTGGTAAAGACTTCTGTGGCGCTGGCAGGAATGGTCGAATTCCGCAAGATCAGCTTAGAGACGACGCCGCCCATGGTCTCGATCCCGAGCGAGAGCGGTGTTACGTCCAGCAGCAGCTTGTCCTCGACCTCACCCGAGAGGATGGCCGCCTGCACGGCGGCGCCCAACGCTACCACCTCGTCGGGGTTGAGCTCGGTGTGAGGTTTGGTGCGGAACAGGGTTTCGACGGCGCTCAGGACCAGCGGGATACGCGTCGAGCCACCGACCATGACGACTTCGTCGATCTGATCGATCTTTACCCCGGCGTCCTTGATGCATTCGCGGCAGGGGACCAGAGTGCGCTCCACGATGGGCGTGATCAGCTTGTCGAACAGGTCACGGTTGATCTCGCGCTGATATTTCTTCCCGCGGTATTCGAGCTCGATGTTGGTAACCGGAACGAACGAGAGCCGCTCCTTGGCTTGAATCACGGCGCGCCGAAGTCTTTGCACGCCTTCGTTATCGGCCGCAACGTCCGTGCCCCATTCGCTGGCGACATCTTCGAGCGCGATTCTGAGGAGCAGGTTATCGATGTCATCGCCGCCCAGGTGCGTGTCGCCGTTCGTGGCCAGAACTTCGAAAATCCCGTCTTGCAGCTTCAGGATGGAAATATCGAAGGTGCCGCCGCCGAAGTCGTACACGGCAACAATTCCGTTCTTGCGCTTGTCGAGGCCGTAGGCAAGGGAAGCGGCGGTGGGTTCGTTTACCAGGCGGAGAACTTCGAGTCCAGCGATACGGCCGGCGTCCTTGGTCGCCTGGCGCTGCGCGTCGTTGAAGTATGCCGGCACGGTAATTACCGCCTTTGGGACGGGCGCACCGAAGTAGGCTTCGGCGTTCTGCTTGAGCTGACGCAGCACGAACGCCGAGATTTCAGGCGGGGTAAAGGTCTTTTCACCAAGCTGGAGCTGGATCACCGATTCGCTGCCGGGTGCAATCCGGAACGGGAATAGTTTTAGTTCTTCTCCGACGTCAGCCAAGCCGCGGCCCATCAGACGCTTCACCGAGTAAACGGTTCTTTCGGGCTGGGTCAGCAGTAGATCGCGGGCGGGATTTCCGACCACGACTTCGCCGTGAGGTTGCACCGAAACCACACTGGGCACGATCTTGTTGCCATCAGGATCCGGGATGATGCGTGGACCCGTAAGATCCATGAATGCAGCCAAGCTGTTGGTGGTTCCGAGATCGATGCCAATAATGTGTCCGGGAGTACCGAAGTCGATTTCCATATCGTTAAGCCTTAGGCGCGAGTTCCGTGTGGACTTCGTTCAGGAGATTCTGTATGTACTTGCGCCGGTTGAGTAGCCCGCGAATTTCCGAGAGCGTTTCGCGCTGGGGGGCTCGATCGTATTTTTCGAACAGCTGCTGTAGCCGCTGGTCGACTTCGCTCATCATCCTCGTAAAGTTGGCTTCCGCTTGTTCCAACTGAGGCCGCGCCGATTCGTCTCCGCCGCGGATCTCCTCCAGTGCCATATTCAGCTCGAACACCTCCTCGAGCAGCTCCGGCGGGACATCGTTTGAGCGTTGTTCACCGATCTCGAAACCTTCGAGCTTCAGCAGGTACTGTGCGCGCTTAATTGGGTCCTTCAACGTCCTATTGCCGTCATTCAAGGCCGAGGACATTTCAAGCGCACGCTCGCGTTCGGCCTCGGGCTTGCGCATGAATCGATCGGGATGCAGCTGCCGGCTGAGCTCATAGAAACGCCGCTGCAGATCGTCCAGAGAGAGATTCAGGCTGCGCGGAATGCCGAAGAGCTCGAAATAATCGTTCACGCCGAAAACGACGTGCCGCAACCGCAACTCTTCTTGGCGTGCGGATTATCGAATTCGAAGCCGGAATGGATGAGGGAATCTTTCCAGTCCAGCGTCATGCCGTCCAGGTAGATCATGCTCTTGGGGTCGACGAAGACCTTGATATCTTCGAATTCGAAAACCTGATCGTTGGGGCGCGGTTTCACGTCGAATTTAAACAAATAGCTGAGACCGGAACAGCCGCCGCCGAGCACGCCCAGACGCAGTCCGCCCTGAACGCCGTGTTTGGCGAACTGTTCGCGGATTTTAGCGGCTGCTTTGGGCGTGACGGTGATCATGCCTGTGAGCTTCTACTTAATAGATCCGACGGCTTCCGATTTGGTCGCTGCCTTTTTCTTGTAGTCGTTAATGGCGGCTTTGATCGCATCCTCGGCCAGAACCGAGCAATGGATCTTGACCGGCGGCAGGCTCAACTCGTTAACGATGTCGGTGTTCTTGATCTGAAGCGCTTCGTCCACGGTCTTGCCGTGGAGCCATTCGGTGGCCAGCGACGAGCTGGCGATCGCGCTTCCGCAGCCGAAAGTTTTGAACTTCGCGTCCTCTATGACGCCGGTCTCTGGATTGACCTTGACCTGCAGCTTCATGACGTCGCCGCATTCCGGCGCACCCACCATGCCGGTGCCGACGTTGGGATCGTTCTTGTCCAACGAGCCGACGTTGCGCGGGTTGTTGTAATGGTCTAGAACCTTATTCGAATAAGCCATTCTGTTGCCTCCCTAGTGTGCGGTCCACTGGACCTTTGCGAGATCGATACCTTCTTTCGCCATCTCGTACAGCGGCGATAGTTCGCGCAGCTTCTGGACGACGTCGATGACCTTGGCCGCGACGTAATCCACTTCCTCTTCCGTATTGAACCGGCCCAGCCCGAACCGGATGGAAGAATGCGCCAGGTCGTCCCCGGCGCCCAAAGCTTTCAAAACGTAGCTAGGCTCGAGCGTCGCCGAAGTGCAAGCCGATCCGCTCGAAACCGCGATGTCGTTGATACCCATCAGCAGCGATTCGCCTTCGACGTAGGCGAAGCTGATGTTCAAGTTATTCGGCAGCCGATGCTCCATGGTGCCGTTGATGTAGACTTCGTCCAGTTCCTTTTCCAGCTTGCCGCGCAGCTTGTCGCGCAGGTAGGCCAGGCGTTTGGATTCTTCGGGCATTTCGGCCTGGCAGATGGCGCACGCCTCGCCCAGCCCAACGATCCCGGGGACATTGAGCGTCCCGGAGCGCATGCCGCGCTCGTGGCCGCCGCCGTCCATCTGCGCGGTGATTTGAACGCGTGGTCCTTTGCGCCGCACGTACAACGCGCCCACGCCCTTGGGACCGTACATCTTATGCCCGCTCAGCGAAGCCAGGTCGATATTGTCCTTGATCACGTTCAGCGGAACCTTGCCGACCGCCTGGGTCGCGTCGGTGTGGAGCAGCACGCCTTTGGATTTTGCAATTTTCCCGATTTCGGCGATCGGCTGCAGCACACCGATTTCATTATTGGCATACATGATGCTGATCAGGATGGTTTTGTCCGTGATCGCATCGCGAAGCTGATCCAGATCCACCAGGCCGTTGGTCTGGACCGCAAGATAGGTGACGCGGATGCCGTCCTTTTCCAGGCGCTTGCACGTATCGAGCACAGCTTTGTGCTCGGTGGCGGCCGTAATGATGTGATTGCCCTTTTCGGCGTACATCTCGGCCACGCCCTTGATAGCCAGGTTGTTCGATTCGGTAGCGCCGCTAGTGAACACGATCTCCTTGGACGTCGCGCCGATCAGATCGGCGATCTGTTTGCGCGACTTCTCCACCGCCTCCTCGGCCTGCCAGCCGAAACTGTGATTGCGGCTGGCGGCATTGCCGAAAATTTCGGTAAAGTACGGCCGCATTGCCTCAAACACTCGCGGATCCACCGGCGTGGTGGCGTGGTTGTCCATGTAAATCGGCAGTTTCATCTCGTCAGTTCCTCATACTACAGGTGGTATCACAGCCAAATCGTACAGCCGCTCCGGTTTTGCGGCGTCGGCCACGGCGACGGAATCCGTCGACATAGCTCCAATCGTGATGCTGGCCAAGAGCCGCAGGATTCCTTCGTGCACCTTCTGCAGCGGATCGCGTACGATGCACTTGTCGGTATGACAGCAGTAGCCATGTTCGGTGAAGCAGGCGGTCAGAAAAATAGGACCGTCGATGGCCCGAATCACTTCGAGCGCGGTGATCTCGTGCGCATCTCGTGCGAGCTTGTAGCCGCCGTTGGTGCCGTGCTCGGAGGTGAGAAATCCCTGCTTCGCAAGCTTTTGCAGAATCTTCGAAAGCAGCGCTACGGGAATTCCATAGGTATCGGCGATAGCCTTAGCACTTGAACTTTCCGGCCCGTGGACGGCCAAGTGTTTAAGCGCGATCAGCCCGTAGTCCGCCTTCTTGGTGAGCTTAAGCATTCAATACAGGACTCTTTTGGTCCTAGTTCATTATGACGCATTCGGCAATTGCAGTCAACGTGTCATTATTTCAACGATTTAGCTGGTGGACGACCAAAGCTATCCTGCGGGAGTACGAGCATGTCGGATTCGAGTAGCGATCTTGTGCTAAGACCCCAGTCAGTCATAAAACGCCCGCTTCAGAATTCAAATCTGAGCCGGGCGTCGACACTGCGCGGCGGCGCAATCGCCGTTCCTGAGAAAAGGCCGGCAAAATTGATCACGTTCAGCCGGTCCGTAAGATTGTGGCCGGAGATTTGAAACGCGATCTTGCGGGGTTCCCGCTTCCAGATCTCTAAGCCGAGACTTGCATCCAAGGAAAAGTTCGGCCGCACTCGTCCTGCACTGAAGTTAACTTTCTCGATAATCTGCTGCCCGTACTGCTGAATCAAAGACGGGATGTCGGCGTTATCCGCCTCTGAGGGCAGTCCGCTGCCGTATTGCGCAATGGACGCGATCCACAGCCGAGGATGAACCTGATATCGCAGGCGTGCGCGAGCGGTGTTGCGCTGATCCTGGGTGATTGGGAATCTACCGGTCGCGCTGATCTGGCCGAGATCCCCCAGAAATAGTCCGCCGACCGCAGGCAATTGCGCAGTACCGATCAGGTTTGAATAGCTCAAGAAGCCGGAAAAACCTACCCATTGAGGAAGATCCAGCTTCACGTCGACTCCTTCGATGCCGGCGCTGCGAAACGATATAGGAAAGCCGATGCCAGTGTTCAAGAAGACGTCGTCGTCGGCGTAGTTGTCGAAAGTGCGCCGATAGAACGAAGCGTCCAAACGCATCTTGCCGAAAATCCCTTCGTTGAAACCCGTTTCATAAAAATTGCCTCGCGAGGGTTGGACCGGAATTCGCAGCACGGTGGTATCAACGACATCCACCTGCGGCGAGCTGGATAAGAGTAAATTCTCCCGCGCCGGGGTGATGAAAACACGGTCGTAAGAAAACCGCAACAGGAGATCGGCCTTCGCGCAATACCATGCGACACCGGTCCGGGGGCTCCAGGCATTCGCGTTCACAACCAGCGAATAATGGTCGTACCGCAGGCCTGCGCTCAGCGTGAAATTTCCGTAGCGCATCGTGTCCTGCGCGAACAGGCTTTGCTCGCGATCGAGCCGGCGATCGTAAAAATTGAAGATGAGCGGCGTTCCGGCGTCGAAGTAAGTTGGGTCGGTGATTTGGTATTGCAAAGCCTCCGTCACCGGCGCATAGTCCGCATCGGCGCCGAACTTGAGGTCGTGGTGCTTTTTGGCGGCCGACATCGTCGCCATTGCGTAGCTCCGCCGGAATCCGCGTTGCTGGGCGGCAATAATAGGCGTGGACAGGCGGTTGGACCAGAGGTTTGCCGAAAGATCCTCGACGGAAGCGCGCATCGCGAACAGCAGGTTGGCCGAGAGCAGGTGATCCCACCCCACTTGCCCGAAGTCCTCGATCGAGTTTCGGTTCTGACGTTGCCCGCCAGCTTGCTGCAGATTCTCATTCGGAATTTCGAAGCGCGTCTGTCTGCGGTGCACGGAGAGGTGAATGCGGTCCGCTCGAGAAAGATCCTGATCGTAGACCGCGGTGAAGCCGTCAAGGGTAGCGCTGTTGGTGAAATTGCCGAGGACCGGAGGGTCCAGGTAGCGGTCCGTGCGGTCGCCGAACGCGCTGATGCTGAGTTGACTCCGGTTGCGTCCGTATGAGCCGCTGAAAAAGCCGCCTCCCGTGTCGAAACTGCCGCCACTGGCCTCAGCGGCGCCATGAAAGCCTTGGCGTATGTCTTTGTCCGTGGTCACCTCCACAACGCCACCGAGCTTTCTTCCATACTCGGCCGGATAAGTTCCGGTCAGAACGCTTATGGATTGAACATCATTTCGGTCGAACTCCGGCGCGAAACCGGGCGAACGGTTTTCATCCATTGGCACACCATCCACGACAAAGAGCGTCTGGTATTCCGCACCCCGTGGATGCAAGACACCGTTGGCCTCAAAGATCCAGCCCGGCTGCATATTCACCAGATCAAGAATGCTCCTGCCTGGCTGCGCGGCTTGTTCCTCCTGGATGAGACGCGACCCCACCGAGTAAACGACCCCGGCTCGATGGGCGTCCAACAGCGTGGCTTTATCGGAAACGTTTACTTCCGCCACAGTGGGCTGGAGCGCCATCTGGACCTTCAGTTCGTGTGGAATGGCCGACCGGACGTCGACTAGTTCCGAGTGCTTCTCAAATCCGCTATGCTCGACCGTCACACGGTAAACGCCGAACGGCAGGTGCGCGAAAGTGAAGCGTCCTTGGTCATCGGTCGTGAATGTCCGTTGCGTATTGGAAGCTTCGCTGCTGACTGCCCCGCTGGATGACGGCAAAGGTAACCCGCTTGGGTCGGTGACGGAAAGGCGAATTTCGCCCGTCTCAAGTTGGGCCCAAACCGGCGCGCAGGCAAAAAGGCCAAGAGCAAAAATGGCAGTCCAGGGCGCTCGGCAGACGATCCGTCCGCGGACACCCCGGCTGTGGCGTTCATTCACGAGGTCCACATTCGATATTACGTCTGGCGTCCTATTGTTCATCGAAAATTTCACGAGTCTAGGAGGACCGGCGCGCCCACGGCGTCCGTGTCTCACAAGAACGCGCGGCTGCGGCGTTCGGCTGGCTCATGTCGCGTTCACGACAGCCAAGCGGCGTTGATGATGGCCAGGGCGGCGATCGCGGCCGTCTCCGCGCGCAGGATCTGGGGTCCGAGCGAGACGGCTTTCCAGCCGCATTCCGCAATTGCGGCGCGCTCGCGGCCGGTCCAGCCGCCCTCCGGACCAAGCAATATCGCTACGCAGTCCTGCGGGCTGCGCTGCGCTGGGACAACGGCCAATATGGGAGGTCCCGGTTCCTCGTCGAGCATAAATCGATGGTTCGCGCTGGACTTCAGCGCCGAGAGAAGGGGGATCGCGAGCTGAATGTCCGGCAGGCGAGCGCGGCGGGATTGCTCGCTAGCCTCCCGCCCGATCCGCTTCCAGCGTTCTAACCGCTTGTCCGCAGCTCTTTCCAGGCCTTTTTCGGTGCGCTCCGCAATTACGGGAACGATTTGGCTGACGCCGAACTCCGTGGCTTTTTCCACGAGCCATTCAAAGCGATCGAACTTGATGAGCGAGGCGAGCAGAATCGTGTGAACCGAAGGCTCCGGCGCCTCGATTCGATCCAGCACGGTAAACGCTACGAGATCTTTGCGGGCCGATTCGATCTCGGCAAGATAAACATCGTGGTTGTCGCAAATTTCGAACTTCTGCCCTGGCTCGGCACGAAGCACGTGGATGAGGTGATGCGCATTATGACCGGTTATGCGAGCCTGTCCGTTCTGCACAGATTCTACGAAGAAGCGGCGGCGCGCCATGAAGACACTGTACGTCATGTGATGGATATTCGGAACCGCGGCGAACGGTTTTTAGCGCGTTCTACGAAGGCTTAATCCATGTCGAGCACGCCCGCCGCGAAGCAAACATGTGCCGGCCTTCTCATCTCGCCCAAGCAGTTTGTAATGCGAATTACGTCTGTGTGCGGCTGCCATGGATTTTTTTCACGCTGCAGTGTGGCCCGTAGTCTAATTCTTCCGTTTTCCGTCCCTGGTATTTGTACTTAGACGCAGTCTGCCTGCCCTTCAGATCAGGAACTTACGCGTCTTCACCCGCCGCTCATCCCGTGGAAACCGGTTTGCTTTTGAGTTGGCATGTCGACGCCTTGGACCAGAGACAACGGGACAGTAGTTAAGCTCCCCCGAGACCGGCAGAACCAGAGGAGCGACGACTGGAACCACTCCGGTTTGAGGGTGGCGGTTCGGGCCGGGGACGGTATTGGTTCGGCGTCGCGAGCGAATCCAGCCAACCATGAAACCGAGCACGCTTGGGCGCTGGAGCGTGCGAACGAGAGCTTGCGGCGTGCCAATCGCGAGTTGGAAGAGTTTGCCTATGTGGCGAGCCACGATTTTCGCGAGCCGCTAAGGATGATCAACATCTACAGCGAGCTGTTAATTCAGGAGTGCGGCGAAGCAGTTTCCGAGCGCGCGCGCGAATTTGCCGGACATATCCTGTCCAGCGTGGCGCGCATGGAGCAACTAATCGCGGACGTGCTTCAGTATTCGCAAACCATCCATGAAGAGCCAAATTGCGAAGCTGGACCGGTGCCGCTGAGCCGGGCGCTGGATCAGGCGGTTGCGGTTTTCCGTGACCGTCTGGACGCGGCCGGTGCTGAGGTGGAGGCTAGCGAACTGCCGGTAGTTCTCGCCGATGAAGTTCAGATGGGAATTGTATTTCAGAACTTGATTTCGAATGCGTTGAAGTACGCCGATCCGGACCGGGCGCTGCGCATTGGAGTTTGGCCGGAGCGGCGCAATGACGTTTGGACCATTTATTTCGCCGACAACGGCATAGGATTAGAGCCGCAATTCGCGGAACGAATTTTCGGCCTCTTTAAACGGCTGCATGGAAGAGATGTGCCGGGCACCGGCCTGGGTCTCGCAATCTGCAGAAGAATCGTGGAGCGCCACGGCGGTTCGATACGCGCCGAAGGAAAACCCGGATCCGGAGCAACGTTCGTGCTGTCCCTGAAAGCGTGGAGTCACCATGAGTCGGGCTTTGCGGATATTGCTAGCAGAGGACAATCCAGGTGATGTATTCCTGGTAAGAGAAGCGCTCAAAAGACATTCCCTAGAACACGAGCTAACGGTCGCAAAGGACGGCCAGTCCGCGTGGCAACTCATCGAAGCGGCGGACGGGGCGTTGGACCCTCGGTTCGACCTTTTCCTGTTGGACCTGAATTTACCGGTCCGGCCGGGTTTGGAGCTGCTGGGGCGAATTCGAGCGTGTAAGGGAGATATGTCGCGGGCGCTGGTCCTCATTCTGACATCTTCGAACTGGAATCATGACCGCCGCACTGCCGTGCGCGATGGGGCGGACTACTACTTCTTGAAACCTTCAACACTGGATGCATTTTTGCAGCTTGGTGCGATTATCCGGGAGCTGTGGGCTGCGCGCTGCGGCACTGCGAGCTCGGGCCGGCTGGTCGGAATGAGGATCATTTGCGATGAAGGAACAAATCCGACATGACAAGCCGTACGTGGTGATGGTGGAAGATAATCCAGGCGACGTGGAGCTTTTGCGCATCGCGCTGAACCAGCAGGGCGAACCTTTCGAACTGGCGGCCTTATCGGACGGCGATGCCGCGCTGCGCTTCATCGCTGATCAGCATGTGCGCGTTCGCGAGCCTATTCCCTGCGTGCTGCTGCTGAATGTTCATCTCCCGAAATACGGCGGAATCGAGGTACTGGCGGCTGTGCGCCGCGCGCCCGCTTTGCGGCACGTCCAGGTGGTGATGCTGTCGTCGGGAAACGTACGCCCGCGCGAAGAGGTCGAGATTCAGATGTGGGGCGCGCTGTTCCGTGAGAAGCCCCGGGAGTTTTCTGAAGTGCTGCAACTCGCCGCCGATGTTTTGGAACTCTGCAAGAAGAGCCTTGTCCTGGCTTAGCCCCGGGCGGTCAGCAACAGGCTCAGCGGGGTCCAGCGGGTTTCGTTCCTCCAGCCTTTCAGATTTGCGATTGCGTACCGGATTTCCGCCAAGGTAGGGAACAGCTCCAGAGCCAGCGTCTCCTCGGCCGCGCGGCCACCGTTGTGAGCATTAGAGGAGACTGTCGACAATTCACGAACTGACACCAATATGCTATTTTGAGAGACAATATGTCAGCCCACAATGGCGATAAGTCCCGTTTTGGACGTCAGCGGAAACAGAAGATTAACCGCAGGAAGCGGATGCGTGCTCTTCGCGCCGCGTTAGTTCAATCCGGAAGTCCTAAAACAAAGTAAAAAAGGAAGTTCGTCTACCGCCTACTAACTCTTTAGAATGGCTACTCGCGTGCATCGATTCAAGGCAGAAGGGGCCTTTGAGATGAACTCGCAATGGCTGAGAACGGAACACGATCGGTTACACGCGGTGGAGGAATGGCCGGACAGCGCGTATAAGGAAGCTGCGTTGATCGCGATTCGGTCGAAACTGGCGAGCTTAATGCGCAGCTTGGGGCCGGATGGCAGTGGATTGGATTGCGAGGTTTGCTTGAGCCGCCAGGGAAGATCCGCCCTGACGGCGATTCCGCCGAAACGGCGGGTGCCGGAAAATCCGTCCGCCGGTTTGGCCGCATAACCGTGGCTGGTTTAGTCGCGATTCATCGCCGATGCGGTCTCCAAAGCGCGACTCCGAGAGCCGAACGTGACGAAGGGGCCGCTTCGCTAAATGTGATCGTATAACCGGCAACGATCAGCGCCCCGGTGCGCTGCGCAGATCCTGAATTGGCGGCAGCAAGATATTTTACAGTTCCATTTCCCGAGCCGCTCGCCCCCGAGGTGATGCTGACCCACGGAACGCTGCTGGAGGCGGTCCACTGACACGCTGGCCCCGTGGTAATTGAAACGGACCCGCTGAAGCCCTGCTGTATTCGGGCGATTGGGCCCAGGGCGATCTGATAGCTGCACGCAGCACCAGATTGCAACACGGTAAGTGCGGTTGCTCCGAGGCTGAGGGTACCGGTTCGGGCAGCGCCCGAATTCGGCGCGACCGAATAGCCCACTGTAGCCGATCCCGTGCCGGACGAGGGGCCGGAAATCGTAATCCACGCCGCGCTACTCGAAACGCTCCAGGCAGCACCGGAAGGACTGGCGGAGATCGCCACGTTTCCCTTCCCACCGGAGGCGGGAACGTTCACCGACGACGGATTAAATGAGTACACGGCAGTCGCCGCCGCTTGTGTGACGGTCACCTTTGCGCCGGCGATGGTGATCGAGGCGGTGCGCACGGATGTTGTGGGGTTCGCCGCGACAGAATAGGTCACTTTAGCGCTGCCCGTCCCCGAGCTACCACCAGTGAACGTAGTCCAGCTGGCCGCGGTGGATGCGGTCCAGGAACACCCGGCCTGCGTCGTGACACTGGAAGAGAAACTGCCTCCGGCGGCCGGCGCACTGACGGTCAGAGGAGCCACGCTGAACGTGCAGTTCGGCTGGACGGTCACGCTCAACGCCACGGCCTGCGACAATCCGGCGCCCGTCGCCGAGATCGACAGATTGTATGTGCCGGGAACGGCGGTTGCCGCCGAACTGATCTTTACGTTGACGGCTCCTGAACCCGGCGCGCTTAGTGATGTCGGCGTGAATTGTGCGGTAATGCCGGCAGGCAGGCCCGAAACCGAAAGTGCGACCGCGGAATTGAAACCGCCGCTAACGGAAACGTTCAGCGTCAGCGCGGCGCCACCGCCTGAAGTGAAGGAAACCGATGTCGGGCTGGCGGCCAGCGTAAACGAAGGCGTAGGGGTCTTCGCATCGGCCCAATGATTCACCAGCTGCGTTACATCCAGAGAACCCAGCCCTGCAAGTCGTAACCGGCGCCTGCAGTGAAGCCGGTTTGGCCCGGCACTGAGTTGTTTCCGCTGGTTACGTCATGGAAGATCGCCGCACCACCGCCGGACTGTTTGGTGGCCAGCGTGTAAAAGGTGGGATTCGCATTTCCCAGGCGCGAGGCAGCTCGCTGGACGACCATCGACATCACGCCCGCGAGCGCCGGCGTAGGCGCCGACGTCCCGCCGTATACGTAGAACTGGCTGTTCATCACGACTAGATAGCCGTCATGTGTCGATGCCGTAAGCGCTACGTCTGGAACGTCCCGGCGGCCGTCGGCCGGAACGCCCGGCCCTGATTGCCAGGAAGGTTTCGTGTACACCTGGCTCTTCCCGCCGCCGCCCGCCCAAAGTTGCCATCCTCCGGAAATAGCCGCGCTCTGGTTCCACGCCGTTTCGGGGATGTAGCCCAGCGCGGAGGCGGAGGTGGTGGGATTCGAGTTCGCGCTCCAAATAGGCGTTCGGGTTCGCGGTGTCGGACAACTGGGTTCCACCCACGCAGGTGCTGAAGGGAGAAGAGCAGAGCGCGTTTACTCCGGCTCCGCCCGAGGCGCTACTCGATGACGGATCGTCGCAGCCGGCCGCCCCACTGTCGCCCGAAGAGACCAGGACGATGATACCTTGCGCGGCAGCTTGCTGCCAAACCGAATTCCAGAACTGGTTACCGGCAGTCCCGATCGCAGCCTCGCAACTTCCGAAGCTCAACGTCAGCACCGGCGCCAGATTATGGTTCACGATATATTGCGAGGAAAGCGCCACGCCATCGCTCGCGGAAGTGGATGCCGATAGAACGAATTGAACCGTCGCCTGGGGGGCCGTCGCTCCCGCCCATTCCACATCCAGGGTAGCTTCGCCCTGCTCGCCGCCTGCAATGACGCCTGGATCCGAGCCGTTCAGAATCACGTTCGGATTGTTCGGGGGCAACCCAAAGCGGCTGCGAAAACTCTGAACATCGGCCAGGTTGATATTGCTTCGGCCCGCCACCGCTACGCTTTGCCCAGTCCCATCGATCGCTTGCGTATACAGGGCTGAAACATCATAAATTGCGGCGAAATCGGCCGCGGCCAAGTAGTGGGTGGTATTGGAGGTGAACTGGGGCGATGCCGCCAACCCGGAAGTCAAATGCATGGGCTGCGAATGAAAATCGTGCATCGACAGCACGCCTACCACCACCTCCGCCAGAGCCTCCGGGATGCGCGGCTCCGCCGCGTTGGCGTAATGGCTTTGCCCGCCTACGCGATAGATGTGAACTTCCGTGCCAAATGCGCTCTGTACTTGGGCCACCGTACCGCTGAAAACCAGCTGTAGTCGCGACGGCGGCGGCGCTTCGACCTGGAAGCCGCGCGCGTTGAGCCAGTCCATGATCAGGCGCAGATCGTTCTCCGCCACGCCGAACCGCTGGCCAAAATCTTCCGGTGTCAGCCAGCGCTGGTATTCGGCCGACCGCGGGTCTTGCTGCGCCGCCAGCAGCTCTTCCACCGCCTCCTGCTGGCTGCGATCGGGCTGCAGCACCATGACCATGCGGTCCATGCGCGTATCCGCAGGCGCCATGCCGCGATCGAACTCCGCTCGCGCCAGCGGATGGCGATTGCCGGGACGCGTAATACTGCGGGAGTCATCGATTACGCCGCGGATGCGCTCGATCGGGCGGATCGCGCGGAAGTCTTTGGGCGCCGTCTGCGCTGTCGCGGAGCCGATCAGAAGAGCAAAAAATGAGGAAGCAGTAGACCAACGTAGATGTCCGGGGGTCATCTGCTGCGCTTATCGGCGCGCAGAATCAGCTCGGAAAAAGTTTTTACCTACTTAGGGTAATTTTCTGGGATCGGGCGGCCGCTCTCTCTATAGCACTTCGAGAATCACGCATTTCAAGTACATCGTCTCTGGTACGGTAAGCAGGATCGGGTGATCCTGCGCCTGGGTTCGGCGTTCCAGCACCCGCAGCGGCCGATGCGTATCGAGTGATGCAGCCGCGATGGTTTCCAGCAGCATCGCCTCGCTCAGATGATGCGAGCATGAGCATGTAATTAATACTCCGCCGCTCCCTAGCAGTTCCAGCGCGCGGCGATTGATTTCCTTGTAGCCTCGAACCGCAGCCTCCAAATTGCTCCGTGACTTGGCGAATGCGGGGGGATCGAGCACCACCACGTCGAAACGGCGCCGGGCGGAAGCGTGCGCCGCCAGCAGCTCGAACACATCCGCTTCCCGGAACTCGACGTTGGCAATTCCATTGGCTTCGCAATTGCGCCGGGCGGACGCAAGACTCGCCTCCGAGCTGTCTACGGCTTCCACGGAATCGCAGCTGGCCGCCATGTGCATGGCGAATCCGCCGGTGGAGGTAAAGCAGTCCAGAGCGCGGCCGCGCGCGAACTGGGCTGCTGCTAAATAATTTTCACGCTGATCCAGAAAAATGCCGGTCTTCTGGCCGTGCACCAGGTCGGCGAGGAATGCGAGCCCATTCATCTGCACCGTTACGTTATCGGGAACCGTGCCGCGCAGGACGCCTGAAACGAGCGCCAGCGATTCGCGTTTTCGCACGGCGGCGTCATTTCGCTCGACGATGCCGGCAGGCGTGAACAGCTCTTCCAGGCAGCTCACGATATCGCCTTTGACCCGATCCATGCCTTGATCGAGGGTTTGGAGCGTGAAGTAGTCGCCGTAGCGGTCGATCACTAGACCCGGCAGAAGATCAGCTTCGGCGTGCACCAGGCGGTAGGCGTTCGAGTCGATCACCACGCGCTTACGGTGAGCTTCGGCCGCGGCGATCCGCGCGAGATAAAAAGCCCGCTCAACGGGTTGCACATGCTGGGCCAGCATTCGCAGGCAGATTTGCGAGCTATCGCTATAGTGCGCAACGCCCAGCGCGGCGCCCTTCGGATCGACAACCAACACCGCTTCCCCGGCTGCCGCTTCTGCGCGATCCAATACATCGCTTGCAAAAATCCACGGGTGCCCGGACGCAACGCGGTTAGCCGCTTTTCGATTCACTCGGACGGCGTGCAAATCTCAGTGTACTGACATCCGCATTTTTTCGAGACGAGCAATGCGGTCCCCCGTGGAAGGATGCGTCGAGAACAGCCGCATCAAGCTATCTCCGCCGCTGAAGGGCTTAATGATGAACAAGTGCGCAGTGGCGGGATTTACGTCAGCCATCGGGATGCGCTTGGACCAGCTTTCCAATTTCGACAGCGCCGCGATCAGCTCGTCCGGGTTGTGTGTCACATCCGCGGAAGTCTGGTCGGCCGCGTATTCACGCGTGCGCGAGATCGCCATTTGAATCAGCATGGCGGCGATCGGCGCCAGGATCAGCATGAACAGCCCCGCCCATGCGCTGCCGCGATCCTCTTCATCGTCGCGCGCGCCGCCAAACCAGAGTGCCATCCGCGCCAGGAAGGTAATGGCCGCCGCAATAGTTGCCGCCACCGAACTGGTGAGAATGTCGCGATTTTTGACATGGCCTAACTCGTGCGCCACCACACCCTCGAGTTCCGAATCGTTCATCAAACGCAGTACTCCGGCCGTGAACGCTACGGAAGCATGCTCGGGATTGCGGCCAGTAGCGAACGCATTAGGAGATTCATCGGGGATCAGCCACAGTTTGGGCATCGGGAGCCCCATGCGCTGCGTGAGGCTTTGGACCAGCGGAAAAACACGCTGGTAGACCTCCGGATTTTCGGTGGGCGTTACCGGCTGTGCCGAGTACATCGAAAGCGCCATCTTGTCGGAAAAATAGTAGCCGAAGAAATTCATGGCGACAGCAATCCCGAGCGCGGTGTAAAGCCCGTTGCGGCCGCCGATCATCTCGCCGCCGAACAGCAACAACCCGCTCATGATCCCCAGCAAAAGCGCGGTCTTCAATCCGTTCATAGTGGTAACGTTCTGATAATTTGATTATCGCGCTCGCCCGCCGGGTACAGCTATTTGACCGCGATCGTAACCGGCGGGCTAGTCTGGCCCGCGACAGTTAGGATTACCGGCACTTGACTGCCCGGCGCGACACCGGCGGGCACGATGGCGTCGATCTGGTAAAGACCGACAAATCCGGGAGACAGGCCGGAGAAAAAGACGTTGGCGGGCTTGCCGCCGATCGTCACGCTGGGCGCGGCCACCGTGTTCGCCAGAGGCGACGAGGGCGCTCCCGCACCGTCAGCAACCGCCGGAGAGACGGCGCCCAACCCAGTACAGAAAATCGCGAGAGCCTCGCCCGCGCTAACGGGGGTGCTCGGATGCGCCACCGCATAGGTGACTGCGTTCACGATTGCGCCTTGTGCCGGCGGGTCGCCGGGAGCGGGGTAAGGAAAGACGGCTGGTTCACTCGCGGCCACGTTGACCGAAATAGGGATCGAGTAAGTGTTGTCGCGCTGAACGAGAATCTGCTGGCTGGTGTTGATGTTGGTGGCGGCTGGGACCACGGCGTTCACTTGGCCGCCCGCCGAATAGAGCAACGGCAACTCGGTGCCGGCCATGATCGCGGTTGCGCCCGCCAGGGTTGTGGTCAGGGGCAGCTCCGAAGCCGGCTGAGTACCGTTGGCCAGGTTTTGTCCGAACAGCGAAATGATGGAACCGGGCGCCAGCGGCGCATTGGCGGCAAAGCTGGCGCCGCTTACCGCGGCTGACAATAGCGGAGCCGGCGAGGGATCGCCCAGCCCGCCCGACACCTCGCGGGTTCCGGTCAGATTCTGTGCTGCATTAGTAGCCGTGAGCGTCAGCGTCACCGGCCCGGGACTGCTGCCGGCTTGCCAAGTGCTGTGCCACATCCCCGCTTGTTGGGGCTGCAAGCTGAGCGGCGGATCTCCATTGGAGAACGATATTGTCACGCTGCCGCTGTTGAGCGCGTTACCGCAATCGTCGCGGACCTCGGACTCGATCGCGATAGGCCATGCCGCCGGAAGTCCAAACGACTGTCCCAAAGTCGTGATGATCGGAACCAATTGCGTCGGCGTGCATCCCGCATTGCCGTGGGCGCCGAGCCCGATTGCGGAAGCGCCGGCCGGAGGCGCGGTGACGATCGTCCTGATCCCTACCCGGCGAATGTTGCCGTCGGAGAACTGCAGCGTCAGTTCCGCGTTGTACACGCCCGCCGATAACCCGCTGGTTACCGGCTGTACCACCACGCGCGTAGGCTGTGAAGGGAAGACCGTGGACGTACGTGGGCCAAGGTTGAACTGATTGTGCGGATCGCTGCCGATCACGCTAGAAACGTAGCTCTGCGGCGCCGCCGCCAGGTCGTAAATAAACAGATTCGCAGAGCCAGGCGAAGGTGCGCCTTGTACTGCATGGAACACGAGTTCCGTAGGCTGAACCACTGGTCCAGGGTTTTGGCCGGCAGGCAGCACGCGCAATGCGACAGTTGCAACCTGGGGGGAATTGGCTGCAGTGGGCGAATCCACTCGCACTAAGCCGAAGTAAAATCCCGGAGCTAGCCCCGTTTGGTCGACATTCACCGTCACTACCGGCGTCGCACCATTCGCGTCGGCAGCGCCGGACGAAGGCATCGCGGAAAGCCACTGCTGGCCCCCGGATAACGTTTTGGTTGAAACATTGAACGCCATGCTACCGCGCCCGATGTTCGTCACCCCGAAACTGCCGGGCGGCACCACGCCGCCTGAGGCGACGGAGATAAACGAGAGTGCGGCATGCGATAGCTGGATCGCCTGATCGAGCGTGCTGATGGTCATCGTTACCGGAACACTGAGGGTCTGGTTGGTGACCGCGCTGGAAACGCTGATGGCGCCAGTATAGGTGCCGGCCGGCAATTTGCCAGGATCGGCGGTGACCGACAGGGTTGCCGGCGACCTTGGAGCGGCTGTGCCGGAATCCGGAGATACGCTCAGCCACGAGCCGCCGCTGGCGGTCGTGGTGCTGGCCGAAAAAGCCAGCGCGCCCGTTCCCGTATTCATTACGCGCAACTGCTGTGTCAGCGGGCTCGTCGGATTTCTCGGGAAGGTGAACGATAGTGTCGTGCTGTCCGCCGCCAGGTTTGGATTCGCGCCCGGCACTACCTGGACCGCAACGGTTACGGTGGTATTTACTGGCACGGCATTGGCCGACCCGATGTTAATAGTCCCCTGGTAGGGACCCCGCATAAGATTCGCAGGATCCACCCGGATCTGCAGCAATTGTGGCGTGACTCCGCTGGATGCGCTCAGCATCAGCCAATCGGACCCAGGGCTAACGGTGGCCGAGAAGCCTAACCCTTCAACCGGGCTGGACACAGTGATCTGTTGAGGAGAAGTAATCGCGCCGCTGGCGCGCGCGGTAAAGCTCAAAGTGGCCGGCGCGACGGAGATCGGAGGTGGAGCGGCGAGCACCTCCCGAATCCGGTTCGCCGCCGCATCCGAGATCAGTAGATCCCCTTTAGAGTCGAACAGCAGCCCGCGCGGCATCATGAAGTTGGCCTGCCGGGCGAGGCTGCCGTCCCCCGAAGACGCGATACCGCCAGTTCCGGCAAAAGTATCGATGATTTCACTGCTGTTCACGAACCGCACTCGGCCGTTCAGGCTGTCAGCAATATAGAGGTTGCCCGATTGGTCCAAAGCGAGGCCGGTGCGCTTGACCGCTGTCATGCTCGCCTGCGTGGCCGGACCCCTATCGCCGGAGAATCCCGCCGTCCCGCTTCCTGCGATCGTTTTCAAATGCCCGTCCGCCGTGACGTATCGGATGACATTGCTATTGGCTCCGGCGGGTTGCTCCTCAAAATACAGTCCGCCGGAACCGTCGGGAAGCACAGTAGTCGGTATTGAAACTGGCGAGTTCAGCGCCAGCACGCCGTCCGGCGAGACCGCCTGCTTCCCGTTTCCGGCCACAGCATGGATAGTCTTGTCCGGAGTGATCTTGTAGATCATGTTGGCCAGCGCGTCCGAAACGTAGAGATTTCCGGACGCGTCGCGCGCCAACCCACCTCCTATCTGGATATTGGCCGAAAATGCGGGCGCACCATCAGTGCTGTTGTTTCCGCCAAAAATGATGAAACTCTGATTGCCGCTGGGACTGATCTGAAGAAGCCGGTGCAGAAGCAGTACGTACACGTTCCCAGCTGCGTCCGAAGCGATCCCGTTCAGAGACTCCACGTTACCCAACGGAGGGTAGTTGGTAGGGTTCAAAATGGAACTGATAATCCCCGCCGGCGAAATTGCCCGCACGCTGGCGTTGAGCGTATCCAAAAGGTAAATCGTTCCATCGGGCGCCTGAGTCATCGCCGCCGGTCCTTGAATATACGCGTCCACCGCCGGGCCGCCATCACCTCCAAAACCGTACCTGCCGTTACCGGCAATGGTCGTCAGGAAACCCTTACCGTCGATCTTGCAGAGGTGTCCATCACGGCTGTCGGCGACATACAAATTGCCGGCTGAATCGAACGCGACGCCGCTATTATCTGAGAACCGCTGTCCCACAATGTACGCGGTACTCGCGGGGATGCTCGTACTGAAGATATTAGGCACCGGGCTGGTGACCAATGTGGTGCTGCTGCCGGAGAATTTCAACAAATATCCGTTCCCGGGCGAAAAGACGTAGACCGCTCCGGCCGGATCCACGGCTACGCCGGTTGCAAAACCAAGATTGATGCTTAGCGGCGGCGCGCCATTGGCGGGCGGTGCCGATCCTCCGCCCGCAATCGTGGAAATAATTCCTTGCGGTGTGATTTTGCGGATTCGTGCGGGGAAGTTGAACACATCGCCATCGGCGATGTAGAGATTTCCCTGAGCGTCAACAGCCAGACCGTTCGGCTGCGACAGCTTCGCGGACGTCGCCGGGCCGGAATCGCCGGAATAACCGTTGACGCCCGAGCCTGCATAGGTGCGCAGAACGCCGGTAGAAGGCGGCAAGACGCGCACGCGGTTGGCTTCGCTGAAATAAAGATTTCCGCTGGCGTCCAGCGCCAGCCCCGTTATGAATCCGAGTGCAGCCTGCGTGGCCGGCATTCCATCACCGGGGCTATTGGTCCCGCCGCCGGCAATAGTGGAGATGGTCCCGTCCGGCGTCACCGCGCGGAGGTAATGGCCGTCTCCGAAATAGATTGTGCCCTGCTTGTCCACGACGATTCCGCCCAATGCAGTAGGCGCGCCCACGCCCGCATACTGTATGGCACTGTCCGTGGCCGCAATGGCCGCTGAAGTGGCCGGCCCGCCGTCGCCTGAATACCCAGCGATCCCGTTCCCAGCCACCACGGAAAGCGTACCGTCGGCCGCGGAGACCTTCAGTATCAGGTGCTCCAGCGGATCGGTGAAATATACGTTGCCAGCCGTATCGGTCGCGACGCCGTTCACATAGCCGATGGGTACATTGGTGGCGAGTTGCCCGGCACCAGTGAAGGTGGGATCGCTTCCGGCGATCGTGGTGACTACGTTCTGCGCCGCTGCTGCGCCTACGAGTAACGCGAGCAAAGAAAGCCCGCGCACAGATAGAGACCAGAATGCGTACCGAGCGCCAGCGGGGGCGCGTTTGTTGCCGGCCGACTTCGCTGGCATGAAAGCGCTATTGTAACGTGCGACTGCGCTGGCCAGCTTGAGCCGTGGTAGATTGTAGCCTCAGAAAGGCCGAAGCTGGGATGCGAATGCGAACTCCGCGGTGGATTTTTCTGTTGACGTTTTGTAGCCCCTGTTTAGCGCAAAATCCACCGGCCGACCCGCGGGGCATCTACGTTTACACCGAACACCTGGCTCAAGATGCGTCGCT
This sequence comes from Bryobacteraceae bacterium, assembly GCA_035293725.1. GTDB lineage: Bacteria > Acidobacteriota > Terriglobia > Bryobacterales > Bryobacteraceae > Palsa-89. Next base: position 119,936 of record DATGMH010000083.1, on the reverse strand, counting down.
GGTTACGCAAGCGCTCAGCGTAGCGGGCGTTGACGGACTCACGTTGTTGCTCGGATGGGCATCACTGGAGCCCAGCCGGGGTTCGTTTAGCTGGACGGAATTGGACCAGTGGATGAGCACGGCCGTGCAGAGCAACAAGAAAGTCGCGCTGGCGATTCGCGCCGGACAGGATACGCCTTGCTGGCTCTTTCAGGCGCCTGCGTGCGGCGCCGGATATTCTAAGCCCTACGCGGGCGCGACGCCGCTCTCGTTCCTGGTGTCGCCGCGCGAAGGCGTCGGCCAATCCACTTGCAATCCGGAGACGATCGCCGCGCCGTGGGACCCGGTATTCCAAAGCGAGTGGGCCGCGTTGCTAGGCGCCGTCGCCGCGCACTTGAAATCCGCCGGCGAGTACCAGGCCCTAACCTCCGTCCGGCTCACGGGGATCAATCGAACCACTTCCGAACTGCGCCTGCCGGCCGAGATGTTGAGTTCTCCCTGCACCACCAACTCGGTTGCCACCTGGCTCGCCGCCGACCCGCCTTTTCGCAGCGCAACGCTGCTAAGCGCCTGGGATCAGCTCACGACGACGTTTTTGACGAATTTCCCTGACAAGCTGTTCGGGGTCGAGATCATTCCCACGGCGTCCGGCGATTCGAACCTGGAATATCCGTTCCCCGCCATCGATGACCAAGGCTGCGCGTATCAGCCGCCCTGGCCCGCCGATCCGCAGGACCCGAACTACAAACCCACACCGTGTTTGAATAAATCGGCTACGCCGGATCAAAACGCGCCCCTGCTCGCGCTGGCAAGCCAAAGATTTGCCAACCGGCTGTCGGTTTCTTATCAGAATCTGGATTTGAGCCAGCCTGCTCAGCCGTACGTCGTCTATGCCGCTCAGGCCTGGGGCACGGCCATCGGTTTCCAAACCAATGACTATGACAATTTGCAGCGAGCCGCCTGCTCGGGCGGCTCCGCCAAACCAGGACCTTGCACTTCCTCCAGCTACCTCGCACTGCTCGAGTTGGGAATCTTTCCACTGGGCAAGAGCAATCCGCTTCGCGCCGAATACATCGAAGTTCTCCCGCCGGACGCAATCAGTTTCCCGGACGCTGTCAATCAGGCGCATCGCGAGCTGCTGATCCCACAGATCAGCGCGGGCGGCGTGATCATACATGCCGGAACTTCGGGAGTCGCGTCGCCGGGATCGCTGGTGGATATATACGGCAGTAACCTGGCCGGAGCCGCTGCCTCTGCGATGGGCGGGTCTTCCCTGCCCGAGACGCTCGGCGATGTTCAAGTACTGGTGAACGGTACCCCGGCGCCGCTGATCTACGCCGGGCCGCAGCAGATCGTGTTTCAACTGCCTTACGAGACGCGTCTGGGAATGGCGCAGGTCGCCGTCATATCCGGGGGCGTGTCGGGCGCGGCGGCTCCGCTCTCGGTCCAGCGAGCCGCGCCGCTGGTGCTGACCTACGGCGCGAACCGGGCCATCGCGGTCAATTCGGATGGAACCGTGAACGGCGCAGGAAACGGAGCCAAGCCGGGCAGCTTTGTCACCGCTTACTTGATTGGCTCTGGCCCACTCGACAACCCGATCCTGACGGGCGAACTGGCGCCCGCCTCGCCGTTGTCGCACGAATCGCTTCCGACCACTATGAAGGTAGGGGGATCGCCCGCCACCGTGCAGTTCGCGGGCATGGCGCCCGGTTTCGTGGGCTTGATGCAACTCAACTTCGTGTTGCCGACTCTTCCGCCGGGTGACTATCCGGTTGAGGTTGCCATCGGCGGCATATCCAGCAATCAGCCATTGCTGGCCGTCTCACGCTGAGCCGTCGAGCTCGAGCGCAGCTCAACTGCTCTCGTGTTGCTGATGCAAGAGTGCCATCGATAACCGCGAAACCTGGAAAGAATTCCAGGTCGAAGCTGGTGGTCGGACGGTTGCGCTTCAGGAAACAAAGCACTTGCAGATTGGCAGATCGGTTGCACCTTTGCCAGCGCCAAGGGGGAGTGACGTGTACAAACTAACGCTGATGCTGCTGCTGACGGGGTCAATCTGCGCTCAGGCTCCGGCGCCACAGAATGGGCCGGCGGCGGGCGACCCGTCCCAACCCATCTTTCGTGTGACGGTGGTCGAGCGTACCACCAATGCCGTTAGCTATCGCCATCGCGATGGCTGGACGAAAGTAGATCTGCGAGGCACGCCGCTGGCCCCCGATGCCACCGGCCATGCCGACGTCAACAGCCGGCCAGGTTACATCGAGGTCAAAACCGAGATGCACAAGCTCCTGCCGGCATCGCAGTACGGGCCCGAATACATGACCTATGTACTTTGGGCGATCACACCCGAGGGCCGGGCGAAAAACTTAGGCGAGGTGGTGCTCGATGACGGCAATTCGCACCTGGACGTTACGACGGATTTGCAAGCCTTCGCGCTGATCGTCACTGCGGAACCGTATTTCGGCGTCACGCAGCCCAGCGACGTGGTGGTAATGGAGAACATCATCCGGCCGGACACTCTCGGCAAAGTGGAGCAGATGAGCGTCAAATACGATCTGCTCAAGCGCGGCACGTACACGATGACGGCCATGCCTGGGAGATTCCACGCCGTGCCGGTAGACAAGCGCACTCCACTGCAGTTGCTGGAGGCACAGAACGCGCTGCAGATCGCGAAATTCGCTAATGCCGATACGTACGCCAAGGATACTTACGATAATGCGGCGGAGCTGCTGCGCCAGGCCGAGGCCTACCACGCCCGCAAAGAGGTAGGCTCCAAACCCGTGATCATGACCGCGCGCGAATCGGTGCAAGCCTCCGAGACTGCGCGGCTCTTGGCATTGAAACGGCAGGGCGACGAGCAAATTGCGCGGGAGAAGAAGGAAGCGGCTGACCGCGAAGCGGCGGCGCGCGCGCAAGCCCAAGAGTCGGCTCGTCAGAAAGCGCTGGCCGACGCTCAGGCGGCCGAAGAAGCCCGGCAGGCCGAAGCCGAGGCTCGCCGCGCGGCTGAAGAGAAAGCGGCGGCAGAGGCGGCTCGCGCCAACGAAGAAGCGGCACGTTTACGCGCCCAGCAGGCCAAAGCAGCCGCGGATGAGCAGCAGCGTCAAGCCGAGCAGGCTCGCTTGCTGCAGCAGCAGGCCGAATTGAAAGCGCAGGAAGCAGACCGTCTGCGGCAACAGGCCGAACAAGCCCAGCAGCAGTTGCGCATGCAATTGCTCCAACAGTTCAATCTCATCCTGGAGACTCGGGACACCGCCCGCGGATTAATCGTCAACATGTCCGACGTGCTGTTCGACTTCAACAAATACACATTGCGCCAGGAAGCGCGCGAGAAGCTCGCCAAGATCTCGGGCATTATACTTTCGCATCCAGGCCTGAAGCTGGAAGTGGATGGCTACACCGATAGTATTGGCAGCGACGATTACAATATGAAGCTATCGCAGCAGCGCGCCGATGCGGTGCGAGCGTATTTAACCGGGCAAGGGCTTGCACAAGACAATGTTTCCGCCATCGGTTTCGGCAAGCAGAATCCGGTGGCTTCCAACGATACCTCGGAAGGCCGGCAGAAGAACCGCCGCGTTGAGTTGGTGGTCTCCGGAGACATTATCGGCACGCCGATCGCGCCGACAAAATAATCGCGCACGACAAAAATTAAGAGCTGTCCGCCGAAACGAACGGCGGACAGCTCATTTGTTTTCGGCGAAGATCGACCCCGCCTCGAATCTAGTTGTTATTGACTTGCACTTTGATCGCTCTCGGCTTGGCGATCTCTTTCTTCGGCAGCATGATCGTCAGGACGCCATTGTGGTAATCGGCGTGGACATTCTCAGCGTCCACCGTATCGGGAACCGTGAAGTAGCGCACGAACGACCCGTAGCTGCGTTCCAGTCTGTGAAAACCCTTGTTCTTCTCGTCAGTTTCGAACTTCCGTTCGCCCTTCAACGTCAGAGTTCCATTTTCGAGCTGAATGTCGATGTCCCTCAGGTCCATGCCAGGAATGTCGGCCTTAAGAACTAAGTCATTCTCTGTCTCTAAGATATCGACGGCGGGCGCCCACGGCCGGGAGGTCGGTTGGCTAAGCAGCCGGTTGACTGTGTCTTGAAAGACGCGCAGCCCGGTCGGGAAATCTTCGGTATCGGCGAAAGGGTTGTACTTGAGCAGTGGCATAAAGTTTTGTCAAATCCTCCTGTAAATCTGATCGCAAGTACATAATAAAATATGAGTTCTTTTATGTCAAGTCTTATGACAACAAAATTTTTATTGGCCTGATCGTAACTACGACCGAAAAGGTCCGCTATACTGTTCTAGAAAGCGCTTCACAACAAGTAGCCCAGGACCTCGACGTGCTTATGAGACCGGCAAAGAGTGACCGCATGATGCAACTGAGTGTCAACAAGGACCTATCTGCTGCGCGAAATGCCGCTTTCTCACCCAAAACGCTTGCCCAGCTCCCCCAAGGAGTATCGGGAATCCTCGATCGCTTGGATCTTCCCGAAGATGTCGCCCGCCGTTTGATGGAACTCGGATTCCTGCCGGGCCAAGTCATTGTGCCGGCCCGGAGCGCACCGGGCGGCGAGCCGCGCGTATACCGCGTGGATGGTTCCGAGGTCGCGTTGCGGCGTGAAACGGCCGCGCGTTTGATCCTTCGGTCGGCCGCGAGAGACGCCGGCCGAACTCGAAAATCATGAGCGATTGCCACGGTTGTGCTGGATGCAGTGTTGCTTCCGCGGCACGCCCCGCGCGCGCCGGTACGCGGCCGCACGTGGTTGCGATCATCGGCCCACCCAACTCGGGCAAATCCACTCTCTTCAATCGCCTCACCGGACTTCGTCAAAAAGTCGCCAACTTCCCGGGCGTGACGGTTGAGCAGCGCGTCGGTCGCGCCAAAACCAAAGGCGATCGCGAAATCATGCTTGTCGACCTGCCGGGCGTATACAGCTTGAATCCCCGCTCGGAAGATGAGCAGGTCACCCGCGATGTGCTGGCCGGCGAGATGGCCGGAATCCCCAAGCCGGACGCCGTGCTGCTGATTCTGGATTGCACCAACCTCGCCCGCCACCTCGTGCTGGCTGCGCCCATCCTAGCCTTGAAGCTGCCGACGCTGGTCATTTTAAATATGGCCGACGACCTGGCCAGCCGCGGCGGCAAAGTTGATACCGCGGAACTTGCGGGCGAGTTAGGTGCTCCTGTGGCCCTGATCAGCGCGGCCAAGGGCGACGGAGTCGAAAAAGTTTTTCAGTTCATGGAAGGGACCGCGGCTGGAACTACTTCCCTGACCGTCCCCAAGGTCGAGCTTCCCGTCCTGCAAGATATTCCGCGCTGCCGCCAATGGGCACAACAGGTGGGTAGCGGCGCAGCTTATCAGGCACCCGCTCCTCCGCTCTGGACGCGCCGGCTGGATGGACTCTTCTTACACCCCGTGGCGGGGCTGGTGATTTTCGCGGCTGTCGTCGCGGGCGTATTTCAAACCATCTTCAGCTTGGCTAAACCGATCATGGACGGCCTTCAATCCCTGGTGGAAATCTCCGGCCAGTGGATTCAGAACGTGATGCCGCCGTCCGTCTTTCGGTCCTTGCTGGTAGACGGCGTATGGCACGGCGTGGGCTCGGTCATCGTATTTCTGCCGCAGATTCTGTTGCTGTTCCTGTTCATCGGCATTCTCGAAGATTCCGGCTATTTGGCCCGCGCGGCTCTGATCGCCGATCGAACTATGGCTAAGTTCGGGCTTCAGGGAAAATCGTTCATCCCGCTGTTGTCCGCCTACGCGTGCGCGGTTCCAGCCATCATGGCTACGCGCACCATCGAAAGCAAGCGCGACCGTCTGGCCACCATTCTCATCGCACCTTTGATGACCTGCTCGGCGCGGCTGCCGGTTTACACGCTGATCATCGCTGCCTTTATTCCCGAGCATCGTCTTCTGGGGCCGCTGCTCGGCACGCAAGCCGGCGCGCTGCTCGCACTGTATATTCTGGGATTCGCGGCCGCGATCATTACCGCCAAGGTCTTAAAATCTTCGGTCCTAAAGAGCGAACGGACGCCGTTCGTGTTGGAGATGCCTCCTTACCGGATGCCAACCCTTCGTTCGCTCGGCATTCGCCTATATGACCGCTCCAAAATCTTCCTGCACCGCGCCGGAACCGTGATTCTGGTGGTCGCGGTGGTGCTATGGGTTCTGCTGCATCTGCCGCTGCACAACGGCAAAGCGCCGGACATCGGCGAAAGCTTCGCCGGCATGATCGGCCACGCCGCCGAGCCCGTAATCAAACCGCTCGGGTTTAACTGGAAAATAGGCATTGGCCTGATCAGCTCCATCGCCGCGCGCGAGGTGATTGTCGGCACGCTTGGAACAATCTACGCCGTGGAAGGCAGCGAGGACTCAGCCGGGCTGCGGCACGCCTTGCAGCACGAACTTTCCCCGGGCGGCGCGGTAGCGCTGCTGATCTTCTTCGCGTTCGCCATGCAGTGCATGTCCACCGTGGCCGTAGTGCGGCGCGAAACCGGAGGCTGGAAATGGCCGGCCGTTCAGTTCGCCTACATGACCTTCCTGGCCTACGTGTGCGCGCTGATTACCAATGAAGTAGTTGGGTCCGGTGTACTCAAAGTAATGGCGCGCCTCTAGCGGCCTTTTGGCCTGTTTGTTTAATGCAAGAGGGAACGGTCTGGTAGCATGGAAATTTCCATGCAAAATGTGATCATCGTTGGCTCCGGCTGCGCCGGAAATACGGCGGCGCTATACACGGCGCGCGCCAATTTGAAGCCGCTCGTTATTGCCGGCCACGAGCCTGGTGGCCAACTGTCGCTCACCACCCTGGTCGAAAATTTTCCAGGTTTCCCCGAAGGTATCGAAGGGCCGGTTCTGGTGGAAAACATCAAAGTCCAGGCCGAGCACTTTGGGGCCGAATACCTGCACGGCACGGTGATCGAAGCCGATCTTTCACGCCGGCCCTTCCGGCTGAACGTGGACAACGAATGGCACGAGGCCCGAACCGTCATCATCGCTTCGGGCGCTTCCGCGCGCTGGCTCAACCTGCCTAATGAGCAAAGACTTATCGGACATGGGGTCAGCTCTTGCGCCACGTGCGACGGCTTCTTTTATCGCGGCAAGAAGATCATGGTGATCGGCGGCGGCGACTCCGCCATGGAAGAGGCGAATTTCCTGACCCGCTTCGGCGAGCAGGTGGCGCTGGTGCACCGGGGCGAAAACTTCCGTGCGTCCAAGATCATGCTGGAGCGCGCGCGCAACAATCCTAAGATCGAATTCATCACCAATACCGTCGTCGAGGATGTTTACGATGCCGACCAGCATCTGGTCACGGGGGTCAAGCTGCGCAACCTTCAAACCGGCGAAAGCTGGGTCAGGGATGTAGACGGCTTTTTCGTCGCGATCGGGCACATCCCCAATACGAAGCCTTTTGAAGGCCAGATCGATCTGGATCCCGATGGCTATATCGTCTCGAAAGGCGGGGCGCGCACCAACGTGAAGGGAGTCTTTCACGCCGGCGATGTGCAGGACCGCACTTATCGTCAGGCCATCACCGCCGCGGGCGCCGGATGCATGGCCGCCATAGAAGTCGAACGCTTCTTGGAAGCCGAAGGCCACTAGCCCCGCATCCCTACAAACGCGCTGAGAAGCCTGGGCGCCAAATCCTACTGTCTAGTGGATGTGTGGGATCGCCGGTTTCGTGAGCACGGTGCCATTGAGCGGCGCGGTCACAAACCTCGCCCGGATGACTGAAGTTCTGCGGCATCGCGGTCCTGACGATTTTGGCTTTTACCACGATGATTTCGCCCATTTGGGCCATCGGCGCTTGAGTATCGTCGATTTGGCCGCGGGCCGCCAGCCGATCTCGAACGAATCCGGCGCTTTGTGGATCATCTACAACGGAGAGACCTACAATCACGCGGAGTTGCGCCGCTCGCTGGAACGCAACGGCCATCGATATCGCACGCGCTCCGATACCGAATCCATTCTCCACGCCTACGAGCAATACGGCCCCGAGTGTCTCGCGCTCTTTCGGGGCATGTTCGCATTCGCAATCTGGGACAGAACCGAGCGCGTGCTATTTTGCGCCCGCGACCGCCTGGGCGTCAAGCCGCTCTACTACTACTGGGACGGCCAGTTATTTGCGTTTGCCTCCGAAATCAAAGCGCTCTTGGAACATGCGGCGATCTCGCCGGACCTGGACGAAGCGATGCTTCCCGAAGTTCTGGCGTTCGGCTACACCAACGCTGACCGTACGTTGTTCCGCGGCATTCGCGCGCTGATGCCCGGACATCACCTGACTCTGGATCTGAAGCGGGCGCAGCCGGGCCCGCGGATCGGAAAGTATTGGGACGTTCCCGTAGCTGGAGATTCGTCAAATGAGGTGGGCTGCACCGCGGAAACCCGCAGGCGGTTGGACGAGTCGGTCCGTATGCGGATGATGAGCGATGTTCCGCTCGGGATTTTCTTGAGCGGCGGACTGGACTCGAGCGTGATCGCAGCGCTGGCCACGCAGGCCTCGGACCAGCCGGCGAAAACGTTCTCCGTCGGCTATCGTGAAGCGCCGTTTAGCGAACTGCAATATGCGTCTCATGTCGCGCGCAGCCTCGGAACTGAACACCGCGAAATCGTGATCGGCCGGGATGAGTTTTTCAACGCTCTTCCGCGCCTGATCTGGCACGAGGACGAGCCACTGGCTTGGCCCTCCAGTGTCTCGCTGTACTTCGTGTCGAAGTTAGCCTCCCAGCACGTGAAAGTGGTCCTCAGCGGCGAGGGCAGCGACGAGCTGTTCGCCGGCTACGAGCGCTATCGCTGGCATCTATTCAACGAGCGCGCAGCAGCGGCGTATCAAAGAATTCCGGCGCCGCTCCGCCGCCGGATCGGCTCGCTTTGCGCAGCATCCCCGCTACTGGGCTGCTCGCTGCGCCGCAAGCTCAAGCACACGTTCCTCACCCGCGATGCCACGCTTGAGTCCCTGCTGCTGGACAATTTCTACGCCACATTCTCCCAAGAGGAATGCGGACAACTGCTCGCGGGAGGGGCGGCAGACGCCTATGCGGCCTTTCTGCGGTACTGCAACCCGCGCCCGGCTTCCTCTTCGCTCTCGCACCTGCTCTATGCCGACCAGAAAACGTATCTCGTGGCGTTGCTGATGAAACAGGATCGAATGAGCATGGCGGCTTCCATTGAAAGCCGCGTGCCTTTTCTCGACCATACCCTGGTCGAATTCGCGGCGGGCATTCCCGACCGCCTCAAAATCCGCGGCGGCACTCAAAAATATGTGCTGAAAAAAGCCGCCGCGGACCTGCTGCCGCGAAAGATTGTGTATCGGAAGAAGATGGGATTTCCAACCCCGCTTCGTCACTGGCTGCGCGGGCCGGAAGCTGAGCCGCTCTACAAAATGCTTCGTGCGCGCGAGGGCCTGCTCGCCGCCTACCTGGACGTGCGTCACATCGATGGCCTGATCGCTCGCCATCAATCGGGCCTGGAGGACGCCACGGACCGCATTTGGCGATTGGTCAATCTGCAAATCTGGGGCGATCTATTCCTGACTGGGCGCCGCGCAGCCGTCATGGGTGGCCGGGACGCACTGCCTGTAGCAGTATGAAGATTCTCTGGGTCAAGTCGGATTTTCTACATCCCACTACGCGTGGCGGGCAAATCCGCACGCTTGAAATGCTAAAGCGCCTCCACCGGCGCCACGAAATCCACTATGTAGCGTTTGACGTCGCTGAACAAAGCGAAGGAGTCGTGCGCAGCCCGGAATACTGCACGCGAGCGTATCCAATCCCGCGCCGGATCGCGCCGCACGCTTCTCCTGCGTTTTGGGCTGAAGCCGCTCGAAACGCGTTCTCGAACTTGCCCCTGTCCGTAGCACGTTATCGATCCCAGGCCATGCAACGGCGAATCGCGGAACTGAGTGGCAGCGCCAGCTTTGATGCTGTCGTCTGCGATTTCCTGTTTCCGGCGCAGAACATCCCCGATCTCAGCCGCGTCGTTCTGTTCCAACATAACGTCGAAGCGCAAATCTGGAAGCGTCGCGCGCAGCACACGGCGCCTGCGCCGCTCCGGTTCTATATCCGCGGCCAGCACCGCAAGATGTGGCGTTATGAGCGGGAGGTCTGCCGTGCCGTTCGGCGTATTGTTGCGGTCTCGGATCAGGATGCCGAAATGATGCGGCGTGAGTATGGAGCCGGCGATGTTCGCCCTGTCCCGACGGGCGTAGATGTAGATTTCTTTAGCCGGCCGCCCGATTTCGACGGCGGTCCCAGCCTGCTGTTCGCCGGGTCCATGGACTGGATGCCCAACGCCGACGGCGTCCACTGGTTCGTAAGCGAAGTGCTGCCGCGCATCCGCAAGCGCCTTCCTGGTTGCACACTCACCTTGGCCGGGCGTCGGCCGGGTCGCTCGGTGCGAAGCCTGGCAGCGAAAGATCCTGCCATTCGCGTCACCGGCACCGTCCCCGATATCCGGCCGTATTTGTGGGAATCTTCGGTCGCTATCGTGCCTCTACGGATCGGGGGCGGAACACGCCTGAAGATTTTCGAAGCCATGGCCGCTGCCCTTTCCGTAGTTTCTACCACCGTGGGCGCCGAGGGTCTCAATTTGCGCGATGGCGAAAACATCTGTATTGCGGATACCCCGGAAGATTTCGCGGACCGGTGTCTGAAGTTGCTCCGCGACCGCGACGCGCGCCGCCGCATCGCTGCCGCCGCCCGCGAACTGGTCGCATCCCGCTATTCGTGGGAGGCCGTGTCGGAAAGCTTCGAGCAGCTGCTGTTTTGAGCTCCGGCTTGCTGGGCCGTGGCACTGGTCTTCACGGCTGAGCGGGCTTGTCGAAAACCAAACAGGTGGTAGGGTGCCGATATCTCGAACACGGCGATGTGTCCTTAAGCGCCCTCATGCTATTAAGGCTCCAGAGTCGCGCTGAGAAGCCGGGTGTTTCTCCTTCCGGTGGGTCAAGTGAAGGCGCCGCGTGGCTGGCGCGCTAAGTACTTCAGAGGACGCCTGCTATTCTTGGGAGGTAGTGAGCGAATTTGAGAGCGCTTCCGGAAAATGATGCCTAACGTGAATCCTTCACCCGCGGCGAGCACAGGTCCTAAGCCGCTCCTTGACGGGCTGGCCAAGCACTTGTCGGCTCCGGTCCGCGGCAGCACTGCTCTCAGGTCCGATTTTGAAAAAATCGCGGTGCGCGCAATGCCCGCGGCGGTCTCCGTGCTCCTCATTCTCGCCGCATGTTTCACCTCCCGCGGAGGCTCGGTTGACGAAATTCGCTTTTGCAACCCGTCGGCCGCGCCCTCGCTCCGCCTAGCCGCCTGGGGTGCTTTCGGACTGGCTATCGCAGTCAGCCTTTGGAATCTTCACACCTGGAGAGGCAACTTGGCGATTTCGTTACAGCCGCAAGTGCACGAGGCAGAGATCGCGCGCGCCGCCGGACGGGCGATCGTTGGACCAGACGCCACCGTAGCAACCAGAATCGGGCCGTGGTTCGCCAGCGGCGGCCGATACTGGCACAACCCTGCCTTCGACCTGCAGACCAGCCCGGCCGAGACGTTTTCCCACGACGAACTCCGAGCCTATTTCGCGCATTTCGATGCCGAGGTTGAAGACCCGCATATGAGCGACGCGACGAACAACAAGCAGCGGGAGGCCATTTTGTCGTGGTACCTGGACGGGATCTTGCATTTGCGGGGCTTCTTCTTCGGCGAGCGGAATCCCGATCTGAACGATTTGTTCTTTCAGGCCAAGACGCCGGCGACCGTCGGTGGTTTCGGCCTTAAAGATGGCAAGATGTTTCGATTCGCGCAGGCGGCCAATGGCGACCACGAGTTGATCCTGATGGTTTGCCCCGAGGCTGACGCCAATCCCCAGTTTCTTGGCGCGCCCTTCACTGCTCTGTTGAATCTGCCTAAGTCGGTCGAAACGGATCCGCAACAAACGCTGGTCGCGTTTCTCGCGAAAACGGGCTACTCAGCCACTTCCACGCTACGGAATGTCAAGGTTCTGGAGCGTGTCCGCGGAAATCTCACTCCAGTCGACTGGCGCAAAATGGTCGATGAGCTCCGAGCCAACGATCCGGCCATGACGTTCTATCAAAGTATTTACCAAATCCCGGGAGTCTCTTAGCTCTTATTTCGATGCCCTCTCTTGCGATTCCATTTCTTGATTTATCCGCGCAGTACCACGAGCTGAAATCCGAAATCGACGCCGCTATTGCCCGCGTCATGACCAGTAGCCAGTTCGTCCTCGGCCCGGAAACCGCCGCGTTTGAAGAGGAGTTCGCTGCCTACTGCGGCGTCGAGTACGCCATCGCCGTCAATTCAGGCACGAGCGCTCTTCACTTGGCGTTGCTGGCGGCAGGCATCGGCCGCGGCGATGAGGTCATCACGGTTCCTTTCACGTTCTTCGCCACGGTCGCCGCCATAGAGTATGCCGGCGCGACTGCAGTGTACGTCGACATCGACCCGGTCACATTCAACATCGACGTCAACAAGATCGAAGCCGCAATCACCGAAAAAACGCGCGCCATCCTCCCCGTCCATCTCTACGGCCAACCCTCGGACATGGATGCGATTGCCGATATCGCGCGCCGGCACAACCTGATCGTGATCGAAGACGCCGCCCAAGCGCACGGGGCCGAGTTCAACGGCCGCCGCGCGGGTAGCCTCGGCGACTTCGGATGCTTCAGCTTCTATCCCACCAAGAACCTCGGCGCCGCGGGCGAGGGCGGAATCGTTACCACCAGCAATTCCGAATATGCCCGCAAGCTCTCGCTGCTTCGCAACTGGGGCGAGGAACACCGTTATTACCCGGTGTTGAAGGGCTATAACTACCGCATGCCGGCAATCCAGGCCGCGATCCTGCGCGCCAAGCTCCCGCATCTGGAAGGCTGGACCGCGGTGCGTTGCGAACTCGCAGCCGAATACGACCGGCTCCTCCAAGGCGCGTCTGTAACCCGCCCGGACGCAATTCCCGGCCTCAGGCACGCCTATTGCTTATATACAATTCGCGCCACCGATCGCGATGCGCTCCAGCAGAGCTTGCAAGAACAAGGCATCGGCACCGCGGTCCACTACCGGCACCCGATTCACCTCATGCCCGCGTACGCCGATCCGCGCTACGGCCCGGGAGATTTTCCGGCAGCCGAAGCAGCCGCGCGTACCGTACTAAGCCTTCCTTTGCATCCGCACATGACACGCGAGCAAGTGGCGCGCGTGGCTGAAGTGATCACGAATTTGCGCCCCCGTGCGAGCCGCGAGAGCGTTGCCTCAAACGCCTGAGCGCGATTTTAGGTGACGGCGCGACGCGCGATGCGTTATTCCAGCCGGTAGTTGGGCGCTTCTTTGGTGATGATCACGTCGTGTACGTGCCCTTCGCGCAAGCCCGCGCTGGTCACCCGCAGGAAACTAGCGCGCTCCTGCAGTTCGCGAATATTCGGACAACCGCAATAACCCATTCCGGCGCGCAGTCCGCCCACGAGTTGATACACCATTTCCGCCAAAGGCCCCTTGTATGGAACGCGGCCCTCGATTCCCTCCGGGACCAGCTTTCCGCTCGAGTCCTGCGGATAGCGATCCGAGCCCTGCGTCATCGCGCCCATCGACCCCATGCCGCGATAGCTCTTAAACGTCCGGCCTTGGTACAAGATTGTTTCGCCGGGACTCTCTTCAGTTCCGGCGAAGAGACTGCCGATCATGACCGAATCCGCGCCGGCCGCGATCGCCTTGGTAACGTCGCCGGAAAACTTGATGCCGCCGTCGGAAATCAACGGTACACTCGATCCGCGCGTAGCCCGCGCGCATTCCGAGATGGCCGTGATCTGTGGAACACCCGCGCCGCTGACCACGCGCGTGGTGCAGATCGAGCCTGGCCCGATCCCGACCTTAATTCCGTCCGCGCCCAAATCGATCAAATCGCGCGCGCCTTCATACGTCGCGACATTTCCCGCGATCAGATCCAACTCTGGGAATTTCTGCTTGATCGTTCGAACCGCCTTCATAACGCCGTCGCTGTGCCCGTGCGCGGAATCCACCACCACCACATCCACTTTCTTCGAGACCAGTTCCTCGGCCCTTTCCAGAAAATCGCTGCCGGTTCCGACCGCTGCGCCCACGCGCAGCCGCCCCTGTTTGTCCTTCGCTGCCAGCGGATACTTCAGCTTCTTCTGGATATCTTTAACGGTGATCAGCCCCTTCAGCATGTACTGATCGTCCACTACCAGCAGCTTCTCTACGCGATGCTGATGCAGGATTTTCTCCGCTTCGTCCAGCGTCGTGCCCACGGGAACCGTGATCAGGTTTTCCTTGGTCATGACCTGCGCAATCGGCAGGTCGTACCGCGTCTCAAAGCGTAGATCGCGATTGGTCAGAATTCCCACTAGTTTGCCGTTCCGCGTCACCGGAACGCCCGAGATGCGATAGCGCTTCATCAGGTCCAGCGCCTCAGAAATCTTTTTTTCCGGCCCAATCGTGACCGGATCCACAATCATGCCGCTCTCGCTGCGCTTTACCCGGTCCACTTCCTCGGCCTGCCGCTCGATCGACATGTTCCGGTGTACGATCCCGATCCCGCCTTGCTGGGCCAGCGCGATGGCGAGGTGCGACTCGGTGACCGTGTCCATCGCCGAGCTCACGATCGGGATGTTCATCCCAATGTTCCGCGTCAAGCAGGTGCGCGTATCCGTGTGGGCGGGAAGAACGCTGCTGCGCGCCGGCTGGAGTAGGACGTCGTCGAATGTGAGACCTTCTGCAATCGTATCTGGAATCATGCGGGAGTTAAGTACCATTATGCCGCGAACCGCTGCGATGGTCGAGTACAGATCAACGGAACCGAGTGGCAACGTTACGGGACTTCGAGCACATGTGGTCTGTGCCGCGGTGGCAGACGCCACGAAAACAAGCCCGCGCGGCCAGCGCGAGTCGCGGCGGGAATAATGATGTTGCTGAGATTGTGCCCTCCCAGCGCTCGGGCCGCTAAACTGAACAGTTCAGCGTCGCAGTTAGTCCCGCTCCATTCACCTGAGGATCTCGCGAGCCCCGGCTCTTCTCTGCGCACGAGCCGCCTCATAATTGCTCACACTCTTATCTCGGCCACTGGCTCATCCGCTGACCGAGCTTGGCACTTCCAAAACCGAGAACAACCCTGGCTTGCCGCCACCATTTCCATTGACCGCTACCGTCACGAAGGAAGATGAGCTTCACTGGCTCGCCCTCCGACTGGTCCCCGGCTTAGGCTGCCGCAAAGCTGGCCAACTCCTGCAGCAGTTCCGGACGGCCCAGGGCATTTTCCGCGCCTCTCCCGACGAGCTCGAATCCGCCGGTCTTCCCGGCACCCTCGCCCGCTCCATCGCCAGCGGCTGCACCTTCGACGATGCGGTCGACCAGCAGCAGAAGATGCTCGAATCCGGCGCCACGCTCATCTCTATATCCGATCCGCGCTACCCCGCGCGCCTGAAGGAAATCTATGACCCTCCTATCCTGCTGTTCACCCGCGGCCGGCTCGAGCTACTCGAATCGATCATGTTGGGGATCGTCGGCACCCGCCGTGCCACCGCCTACGGAGCTGCCGCCTGCGAACGCCTCTCGGCCGACTTGGCTCATGCCGGGCTCACCATAACCAGCGGCATGGCGCGTGGAATCGATACCGCCGCCCACCGCGCCGCGCTCGATGCCGGCGGCGACACCATCGCGGTCTTCGGCTGTGGCGTCGACCTGGTCTACCCTGCCGAAAATCGCAAGCTCGCCTCCGAAATAGTCCAAAAGGGCCTGCTAGTTTCCGAGTTCCCCATGGGCGGCCCTGCCTACCCGCAGAACTTCCCCACACGCAACCGCATCATCAGCGGCATGAGCGTCGGCGTCCTGGTGGTCGAAGGCGCCCAGTACAGCGGCTCCTCCATTACGGCGAAAATGGCACTGGACCAGCAGCGTGAAGTTTTCGCCGTTCCCGGCAACATCACCTCAAAAATGAGCTGGGGACCCAATCTGCTCATTAAACAGGGCGCCAAGCTGGTCCAGGAGTGGAATGACGTTATCGTCGAACTCCCGGCCGACACCCGCCGCGCTCTGGTGGCCAAGGCGCAGGCGAGATCAGCCTCTATGTCGCTGGAAACAGAAGACAAACAGCTCCCGCTCGACGGCTCCGTCGGCCCGGCTCACAAGACCCTCCTGGCCCACCTTAAGCCGGATATCCCCACCCAGCTCGACCAGCTACAGGAAACTTTTGATACCCTCACTTCATCAGAGATAATTGCCGCACTGTTCGATCTTGAGCTCCTCGGCCTCATCAAGCAGCTCCCCGGGAAGAACTTTGTTAAAGTGTGGTAGATTCTAAACCGATAGCTTCAATCACTAAACTGTAATCATTCGTACGGACCAATAACTCATGGCTAAGTCACTCGTGATCGTCGAGTCGCCTGCCAAGGCGAAAACGATCGGAAAATATCTCGGCAAGCAATTCGTTGTCAAAGCCTCGCTAGGCCACGTCAAAGACCTTCCGAAGAAGGACCTCGCTGTCGACATCGAGAAGGGGTTCGAGCCCCGGTACGAGGTCATCGAAGGCAAGAAGAAGCTCATTGCAGAGCTGAAACAGGCCGCCAAGGGCGTTGAATCTGTGTACCTGGCCGCCGACCCGGACCGCGAAGGCGAAGCAATCTGCTATCACCTGCAAGAGGAACTCGATGGTCAACCGGTCGGCGACGGCGGCACCTCGAAGCGCCGCAAGAAAGCACCCGAAGGTCCCAAGATCTACCGCGTGATGTTCAACGAGATTACCGCGGGGGCCATCCGGAAGGCGTTCGAAAAACCCTTGTCGGTGAACCTCAACCTGGTGGACGCCCAACAGGCCCGTCGTATTCTCGACCGCTTGGTTGGCTATAAGATCTCGCCGCTGCTCTGGGACAAAGTCCGCCGTGGCCTATCCGCCGGGCGTGTCCAGACCGTCGCGCTGCGCTTGATCGTCGAGCGCGAACGCGAAATCCGCGCCTTCCAGAAACGCGAATACTGGACCGTCGATGTCCAGCTCAACGCCAAGAAGCCGCCGGTCCTGACGGCGCGGTTTACGAAGAAAGATGATCAGGTCATCGATATCGGCGATGAGCTGGCCGCGAAGTCCATCGTCGACCAGCTCGATACCGCTAAGTACCTGGTTCACTCTGTCACCACGCGCGAGAAAAAGCGCAATCCGGTTCCGCCGTTCATCACCTCCACCCTCCAGCAGGAGGCCTCGCGCAAACTCCGCTTCAGCGTGAAGCGCACCATGATGATCGCGCAGCGCCTGTACGAAGGCGTGGAGTTGGGCTCGGAAGGCTCGGTTGGCCTAATTACTTACATGCGAACCGACTCGACGCGCGTCTCCAATGAAGCGCTGGACGAGGTTCGTGGGCTGATCCGCGACCGCTATGGCGCGCCTTTCTGCCCCGAGGCTCCCAACGCCTATAAGAGCAAGAAAGGAGCCCAGGACGCCCACGAAGCCATCCGCCCTTCATCCCCACGCCGCACGCCCGAGGACGCCGCGCCTTTCCTTCAGGAAGACGAGCTGAAACTTTATCGCCTGATCTGGATGCGCTTTGTCGCCTCCCAGATGACGCCCGCTGTGTTCGATCAGACTACTATCGACGTTGCCGCTAAAGGCAAAGACGGCGCTACCTATATGTTCCGCGCCACCGGCAGCGTGCCCAAGTTCAAAGGCTTCCTCGAGGTCTACGAAGAAGGCAAAGACCAGAGAGACGAGGACGATGAGGAGTTGAAGCACCGGCTGCCGCTGGTCGAGCAAGGCGAGGAGTTGAAGTTCAAGGCCATCCTGCCCGAGCAGCACTTCACCGAACCGCCGCCGCGCTACAACGAAGCCACCCTGGTCAAAGAATTGGAAGCCGACGGCGTCGGACGGCCCTCCACGTACGCCTCCATCCTCTCCACCATCCAGGAGCGTGAGTACGTCAAGAAAGACGGCGGCAAGTTCGTCCCGACCGAACTCGGCATGGTGGTCACCGATCTGCTCCTTGAAAGTTTCCAGGACCTCTTCGACGTCAGGTATACCGCGCGGATGGAAGAGGAACTGGACGATATCGAGGAAGGAAAGCTGGACTGGCGCGCCGCCATGTCCGATTTCTACGGGCGCTTTGAGAAGGACCTCGAACACGCCGAGCGCCACATGACCGACATCAAGCGCATGGAGGAGCCGACCGGCGAAAATTGCGAGAAGTGCGGCAAACCCATGGTCATCAAGTGGGGCCGCTTCGGAAAATTTATCGCTTGCTCCGGTTATCCGGAGTGTTCCAACACTCGCGAGCTTCCGCCTGAGCCTGGCAGCGTGGAGGGCCTCACCGAGCAGGACGCTGAGGAATATTGTGAGAATTGCGGCCGCCCGATGGTCCTCAAGAAGGGCCGCTTCGGCCAGTTCTACGCCTGCTCCGGCTATCCCGATTGCAAAACCACGAAACAGATCGGCGGCCAGCAGAAAAAATCGGATGTGCCGCTCGAAGAAAAATGCCCGCAGTGCGGCAATAACCTGGTGCTCAAGCAGGGCCGCTTCGGCGAGTTCACGGCGTGCAGCAATTACCCGAATTGCAAGTTCGTCAAGCAGAAGACTATCGGTGTTCCCTGCCCCAACTGCTCGCAAGGCGAAGTGGTGGAGCGCCGATCCAAGCGCGGTAAGACATTCTATGGTTGCAGCCGCTACCCCGATTGCGACTTCGTCGCATGGGGCAAACCCATTCCCGAAAAATGTCCCGAATGCGGCTCCAGCTACTTAATCGAGAAATGGCTTAAGGCCGGCCCCGTCGCCCAGTGCCCCAACGGCGAGTGCAAATATAAAAAACCGCTCCCGCAGGAAGAAAAGACGGCCTAGGGTGCCACGCGCAGCCGTGCGTGCTGCGTTCATACCCGTGTGAACGCGCCGATCGGAGTGAACCATGGAAATCCGCGACCCAGACGAGTTCCTGAAATACTTCAACAAAGTCCACGAGCGCACGATGAATGTTATCCGCTCGATTCCGCCGGACAAGATCAACTGGCAGTTTCGAGAAGACAAGTTCAGCCTGGGCGACCTGGTCAGACACATCGCCGCCGCGAATCGATACATCTTCGTTGAGACCGCCCAAGGCAAGCCCAGCTCCTACGCCGGTTGCGGTAAAGAACTCGCTGCCACCTACGAAGAAGTGGTCCAGTTCACCAATCGTCTGCACGAGGAAAACGTCGCGGTTTTGTCGCGCTTCACAACCGCTGATTTCAACCGCAAGTGCACCACGCCCGACGGCGCACAAATCACGACCTGGAAATGGCTGCGCTCGATGATCGAGCACGAGATCCATCACCGGGGGCAGATCTACATATATTTGTCGCTGCTGGAGGTTGCGACGCCGCCACTTTACGGTCTGACATCCGAGCAAGTCCGCGCCAGAAGCGTCGCCCAATCGTAATTGCGCCGAGTGCCCGGGATATTGTCGTGCCCGCCGTCACCGATTACAGCCGTCGCACAAAGTTTTCCCAGGGGACGCGCCGTCCTGCATGCGCCGCTACGATTTCCGCAGCATGAATCCGTTAGCCGGCCAATCTCCGGCCTACCTCCCGAATGGTTCGCTCGCCTAGATCCGAGAACCCAATTACGAGTTCGTTGTCCGAAGCTTCGTTCATGTACCAGACGCGCGCGTTCCCGATTTCCACGCGGTTGCGCGCCGCTCGTTTTAAAACCGCGCTTTCTTGAAAGCGCACCATCAGATGCATGCCGGCGGCATCGCCCACCACTACGGCGCGATTTCCAAAATGAAGCTCGATCGATTCCACCAGCACTTCGCGGCGGCGCCCGTACAGCCGGCGCATTCGGCGCACGTGCCGCTCCAAGTGCCCTTCGCCGATAAAATCCGCCAACGCAGCCTGTTCCAGCACTGGCGTCTGGCGGTCCACCAGCCACTTGGCGCGCGTGAACGGCCCCACAAGATCGGGCGGCAGCACAACGTACCCGATCCTCAGTCCCGGGAACATAGTCTTTGAAAATGTGCCGAGATAGATCACCGGGACATCGCTCGCCAGGCCTTGCAAGGCCGGCAATGGCGCGCCGCTGTAGCGATACTCACTGGAATAATCGTCTTCGATCAGGATCGCCCCGCACCGCCGCGCCCACTCGATCAGCTCCAAACGGCGCGCCAGCGACATCGAAACGCCCGTCGGAAACTGATGCGAGGGCGTAACGTAAACCAATCGTGCTTTCCGCCCCAGATCGTCCACGCGGATTCCCTGCGCGTCCACGCGGGCCGGCCGCAGCTTCGCCCCGTAGCCGCTGAAGACCCGTCGCGCGCCCGGATAGCCTGGGTTCTCCACCGCCACTACATCGCCCGCATCCAGCAGCAGCCGAACACACAAGTCCAGCCCCTGTTGCGACCCATTCACAATGACCACTTGTTGCCAATCGCACCGCACCGCCCGCGAGCGCGACAGCGCCGCCGCCACTTCTCGCCGGAGCGGCTCATATCCGGCCGATTGCTCGGCGTAGTCGAACAGCTCCTGCGTTCCCATTCGAATCCGCCGCGCCAGAAGCTTACGCCAGATTGCAAACGGAAACTCGCGCAAATCCGGCCGCCCGCTCGAGAGTGGAATTACTCCCGCGGCGGCTGTTCCGTAGCGCAGATCTTCCGTCAGCCGCGCCCCACATCGGGACAACCGCGGCGCGGCGCGCCCCAACGCCCCGTTGCCGGGCGGGCGCCGGGCCTGCAAAAATTCATCCGGAATTTGCCGGCAAACGAACGTCCCCGAGCCGTGCGCCGAGTCCAGATATCCCTCGGCCGCCAACTGCTCGTAAGCCTCCGTGACCGTGCTCCTGGAAATCCCCAACATCCCGGCCAGTTCCCGTGACGACGGCACACGGTCCCCGCGATGAAAACGTCCGGTCAGAATCCCGTTCCGCCACTCTTCGTACACCTGGCGGTGCAGCGGGGTCGCGCTCTCCGGATTCACCACAATCGCGGGCCGCATAAGTGGACTGCCTCAACATAGCAGAAGTGGCCCTGTCGGGCAACCACTTTCGCCCGTACAGTAGAAGCGTGGAGATCTACACACCGACTGAGCGAACGCAAGTGCACCGGCTGCCGAAGCGCGCGGTTTACGACAAGGCGCAGGTCCATTCGATTCTCGACGAAGGCTTCGTCTGCCACATCGGGTTCGCCGTCGAGGGGCAGCCCTTTGTGATTCCCACCGGCTACGGCCGTGTCGGCGAACGCCTCTTCATTCACGGCTCGGCGGCCAGCCGCATGCTCCGCGCGCTCGACAAAGGCGTCGATCTCTGCTTCACCGTAACCTTGGTGGACGGCTTCGTGCTGGCGCGCTCGGCGTTCCATCACTCTATGAACTACCGTTCCGTCATGGTGCTCGGCAAAGCCCGCCTGGTTACCGATCGCGCCGAAAAGCTCGAAGCGCTCCGCGCCGTGACCAATCACATCGTGCCAGGGCGCTGGGAAGAGGTGCGCCAGCCGACCGATCAAGAATTGAAAGCCACCAGCGTCCTGGCGCTCGATCTGGATGAAGTTTCCGCCAAAATCCGCACGGGGCCTCCGGTCGACGATGAAGAAGATTACGCCCTCCCGATCTGGGGCGGGGTCGTGCCGCTGCGCAGCACGCCCGGTGACCCGATCCCGGACGGTCGTCTCCTGCCCGGACTTGACTCCTTCGATCCCATGCGCCTTGTGCGGGCGCGCCCACACCGCGCCTGAGTTGAGAACGCATAGGGCGAACTTCTCGCCTAAGGTGCCTCTAAGACCTCAGAACCTTCGGGGGCTTGACAAGCGCACCGGCATGCTTAGAATAGGGGAATAATATCTCCACCTATGCAACCCTGCCAACACTCTCGGACCGAAATCATGGCGAGACGCGATGGGGTCGACTACGTGCGCTGCTTGGATTGCGACCAGGTGTTCGAAGCCGAAGACCTGGAATCTGTGCCGGTGTACGAGGAAGACGACCAGCCCGCCGCCTAGTCCAATCGTCCTTCATTCATTGAGAACTCCCCGCGCCATGTAGTACCAGATTCACATCACGTTCGGCCTATCCAAAATGAGCAGTTTGGCCCAGCCAATCTGGAACCTGAACCTGCGATGCTATAAGTCATGGAGCCCCTTCGTATCGTCGCCATAGGAGGAGGCACCGGTCTTTCCACCGTGTTACAGGGTCTTAAGCGCTATGCTCGAGATCCCCGCGAGGTGGACATCACGGCTGTGGTCACAGTGACCGATGACGGCGGAAGTTCCGGCCGCCTCCGCCGCGAATTGAATGTCTTGCCCCCGGGCGACATCCGCAACTGCATGGTCGCGCTCTCGGAAGACGAAGACCTGCTGGCCCAGCTTTTTCAGTACCGGTTTTCAGGCGGGCATGGCCTGAAAGGCCATAGCTTCGGGAATCTGTTCCTCACCGCGTTGACGAACCTGACGGGCGATTTTTCCCAGGCGGTCAAAGTCTCTTCTGAGATTCTCGCCAGCGTGGGCCGTATTTACCCATCCACGGCGGCTAACGTGATGCTGGAAGCGGAACTCGAGAATGGCCGCCTTGTGACGGGCGAAACCCGGATCAGCAAAAGCCGCTTGCCCATCCGCCGCATCCGGCTCTCGCCGCGAGTCTGCAAACCGCTGCCTGAGACCCTAGAAGCGATCGAGCAGGCCGACCTCATCACGCTCGGCCCCGGCTCACTGTTCACGAGCCTCATTCCCAACCTGCTGGTTCAAGGCATTCCGGATGCAATCCGCCGAAGCCGCGCGCTGAAGGCGTATTTTGTGAATCTCATGTGGCAGCCGGGAGAGACGACCGGCTATCGCGCCTCCGACCACGTCAAAGCGCTTCTGAACCATGCAGGCCGGCGTCCGCTCATCGATGTGATAGCCGTGAATACGCGGAACATTACACCGAAACAGCGCCGCAAGTATGCCGCGCAAGAGTCTCAGTCGGTCATGAACGACGTGGACCGCCTGGCCCAAATGGGATTGGAGGTAGTCGCGGCCGATCTGCTGGGCAGCGGCGATATCGTCCGCCACGACCCGCGCGCTACCGCCGAAATTGCGCTCGATCTCGCCCGCCGCGGGCGGGCCGCGCGCAGCAAGATTCGGGTCCTGGCGGAAAACACGTCAACGGCATGAAAACTCCTACAAAAGTGCTGATCCTGGCCGCCGGCCTGGGGACGCGCATGAAGTCCAAACGCGCAAAAGTGCTGCATCGTGCGGGCGGCCTCTCGCTGATCGAACACGTGGTCCACACCGCGTTGTCGCTCACCGAGCCCGAGCACATCACTGTGGTTGTGGGGCACGAGGCCGATCAGGTCCGGGCCCTACTTTCGCCGCTAGGCGTCCACTTCGCGATGCAGTCCGAACAGAAGGGCACCGGGCATGCCGTCATGATGTGCCGCGACGCGCTCGCGGACCAGAGCGGCTTCGTCGTAGTGCTGTACGGCGATTGTCCGCTGCTCTCTCCGGAAACACTGCGGCGGCTCGTCGACCAGCAGGCGTACAGCTCCGCTGCGGCCACCGTGATCACTACCGAACTGGACGATCCGTCCGGCTACGGCCGGATCGTGTTCGGGGACAACGGCAGCATCCAAGAAATCGTCGAGCACAAAGCTGCCACGCCCGAGCAGCTTCAGATCCGGTTCATTAACTCGGGTATCTACTGCTTCCGCGCCGAGCTGCTGTGGAAGCATATTCGCGAGATCGGCACCGCCAATCCGGCGCACGAATACTATTTGACCGACCTTGTCGGTATACTAAACGGCGCAGGCCAGCGGGTGGAAGCGATGAACGTTCCCTGTTATCAGGAACTACTAGGAATCAACACTCGCGCCGAACTCGCCGCTGTCGACAAAATCTTCCGCGAGCGCAAAGTGCAGGAGCTGATGTTGAACGGCGTCACGATCGAGAAGCCGGAAACCGTGACCATCGACGCACCGGTGAAGATCGGCGCGGATACGATCGTTGAACCCTTCGCGCAGATTCTGGGCCAAACCGAGATCGGCGAGGCTTGCCGCATCGGGGCCTGCTCGGTCTTGCGCGATTCGACGCTCGCTTCCGGCGTCGAAGTCGCGCCGTTCACCTCCATTGCTGACTCGCGCATCGAAACGGGCGCGCACGTGGGGCCTTTCGCGCGGCTGCGCGGCGGCAGCCACGTCGGCGCACACGCGCGCATCGGGAATTTCGTCGAGCTCAAAAACACGCAGTTCGCCGCCGGTGCCAAGGCAAACCACCTAGCCTACCTGGGCGATGCCCAGGTGGGCGAGCGCACCAACATCGGGGCCGGTACGATCACCTGCAACTACGACGGCGTGAGCAAGCACCGCACGCACATCGGACGCGATGCATTCGTCGGGAGTAACTCGACGCTGGTCGCTCCTATCGAAATCGCCGATGGCAGTTATATCGGCGCAGGCTCCGTGATTACGGATCCAGTCCCGCCCGACGCTTTGGCACTGGGCCGCGCGCGCCAAGTGGTGAAAGAAGGCTGGGCTGCAAAACGGAAAAAGAAAAAATAGCTACTTCTTTTCGGCCGGCCGCTGCGACGAGCGAACCACAATCAGCCGGGCCACATTCGCGTCATCGGTTACAACATAGCCGACCGTCACTCGGGCTCTCATCCGTAAATTGCCTTCGATCCGCGTATCGGGCTTGATCAGGAACGTGCGCTTCTCGGGCGGCTTCCCTAGGATGCTGCGCGACACCGTGATGCGGGTCACCATGTCGTCAGGGTGCGTCCTTTTCGGGCTGTCCCCGTTATAAAACATTTCTATAATGGGTCCCGCAAAGGTGTCGCTGTACTTGGGTTCGCTTTGGGAATGCTCCGGTTTGGCGCCGCTATTCTCTTCCTGCGCCATGGACAGGCCCAGTACGCACACAAGTAGGGCGCAGGAACGGAGCACACTTGAATGATAAACCAACCAACTGAAACGGTTGCTAACGTCGGAATTAAACTTGCTTCATTCAGCCGATTGGGCGCTAACTCCGGGCGCAGAATCGCTTTAAAAAACCAGAATCGGGTGATACACGTGCGGCAGCTTCGCCTCGCCGATCGCGATCAGATCGCCTTCGGGGCCGATCGCTTTTACGTATTTCGAACGCGCGGGCGCCAGAAAAGGGGAGAGGCGAAAATCTTTGCCCTGGCGGATTTGGCCGGCTGTGGACGCATCCACGATCGTGTTGGGGAAATGCGGCAAAAGCTGTCGGGCCGGAATCAACGCTTCCCCCAAGCGACCTTCGCGAGCCAAGGTCTCAAGCTCCAGCAACGTGTGCGCGTCTCTGTCGGTGAATTCGCCGGAACCGGTGCGCCGTAGATGCTCGAGAAACGCTCCGCATCCCAGCCGCTGTCCCAGATCGTGCGCGATGCTTCGTACGTAGGTTCCCGCCGAACAACGCACTCGCACGCGCGCGTGTGTCCTATAGAACTCGATCAGCTCCAGCTCATGCACCTGGACCTCGACCGGCGGTAAATCTACGGCGATTTGTTTGCGGGCCAGCCGGTATGCCGGCGTCCCGGAGATCTTCTTCGCTGAGAACGGCGGGGGACTCTGGAGGATGTTGCCGCGAAACTCGCACAGCGCGCTGTCGAGTTCCTGTTCAGTGAACCGCGGCTCAATCTTCGGGCTCACTACCGCGCCCGCCCGGTCGTAGGTGTCGGTTGCCCATCCGAACCGGACGCATCCTTCATACGACTTCTCATTGGTGGAAAAGAACTGGGCCAAGCGCGTCGCCCGGCCAATCACCAGCGGGAGCACGCCCGTAGCGATGGGATCGAGCGTCCCCAAATGCCCGACCCGGCGCGTCTTGGCGAGTTTGCGCACGCGGTCCACCACATCGTGCGAAGTAATGCCTTCCGGCTTGTCCACCACTAACACCCCGTCCACATCAACACTGTAACAAGCACCATCCACACTGCCGCAATGATGTCAAAGGCAAGCCGCTGGGAGCCGTTAGTGCTCGCTCTCGCACAGGGCGGATCGAAGCACGCGATGCGGGGAAACGCGATGCGGGAAATACCGCCGCGTTTGCTATGATCTGAGCTTGCCCGCCGTGATAATTGTTGTGCCTTGTTATAACGAGGCGCAGCGGTTGCGTGTCGACTCTTTCCGGGAATTCATAGAACAGTCCGGCATCGGGTTCGTTTTCGTCGACGACGGAAGCCGCGATCAGACTGCCCAATTGCTGGAGACTCTGCGCCTGGGCCGCGAGGATCGAGTCAGCGTGCTGCGCTTGAAGATCAATCAAGGCAAAGCCGAGGCCGTGCGCCAGGGTATCAATTTCGCGCTGGATCACGATGCCGAATATACCGGTTATTGGGACGCCGACCTGGCGACGCCGCTGGACGCGATCCCGCGCTTCCTGGCTGTGCTGGCGGACACTCCAGAGCTCGACATGGTATTCGGCTCACGCGTCAAGCTGCTGGGGCGCAAAGTTGAGCGCCGGCCTGCGCGGCACTATCTGGGCCGCATTTTTGCCACGGTGGTTTCCACGCTTCTGCGCCTTCCTATCTACGACACACAATGCGGCGCCAAGCTTTTCCGCGTCCGGCCGGGAACTCGCCAGATTTTCGCAGCCCCGTTCCTAACGCGTTGGGTGTTCGATGTGGAGATTTTGGCGCGCTACATCCGCCAGACCGGTTCGGTAGAGGTCGCCGCCGGACGCATCTATGAATACCCGCTCGAGCAGTGGGAGGACGTCGCCGGGTCCAAGGTGAAAGGCACGGATTTCTTCGCCGCTTTCGCCGACGTGATGCGGATTTATTGGAACTACCTGCGCAAGTAGCGTCGCTTGCCGTTGGGCCGCGCGGCTCCCGCGACTCCGCCTGAACCGCCGTAAACATTTCCCGGTTAATGAAAACGAGAGCTCAGGTGCCGCGTCTATAAGAGGGAGTCACTCCAGGTCCGCCGAGCGCGGGTTCGTGAATGCTCCCCGCAGACGAGCTGGTTACAAGAGGTCGCCGAGATGTCAGAGAATTCCTGGAAAGCACTGATTACGGGCGCCGCAGGCGGGCTAGTGGCGTGGTGGGCCATGGATCGTTTCTACCGTTTAGCTCGAAAGAGCGCGTCCGGTGAAACGATAACCCCTTATTGCATTGGCGCCGCCGCGGGTGCCGCTTACGGCCAGTTCGTCGTGCGGCGTTACCACCAGCCCATCGCGCGCGTACCGTTGGGCGCAGCGGTATATCTAGCAAACCCCGAGGAAACGGCGGCACCGCCGAAGGGCGGGCGCGATGCGGGCGAGAAAGCGGAGAACTTCGCACTACGCCTGGCATCCAAAGGTCTCAAGAAGATGGCCGAAGCCGTGCTGCTTGGTTAGCGGATTGACGCAGCGATCGTTGCGCTTAAGGCAACGCGTGCACTACCCGCTCGATTTCTTCCGGGCTGATGTAGAAATGCGGCGACAGGCGCACCCAACCCTGCCGCGGCGCCGCGATGATTCCTTTGCTCTTCAGCTCGCGAACCACTAAACGGCTGTCGACACCGATCTTCTGAATGGTTACGATACCCGAGGCCGTGTCCGGCGTCCGCGCGCCCAGAACGCTGTAGCCTTTGCGCTGCGCGCCTTCGGCAAGCTGATCCGCCAACGCCTGGACTGCGGGTCCTATATTATCGACTCCCACGGAAAGCAGAAACTCAAGCGAGGCGCGCAGGCCGAAGCAGCCGATAGTATTCAGGGTTCCACACTCATAGCGTCCGGCATCGGAGCGAAGAGTCATGTCGCGCGACGCGTAGTCGTTGTAACCAGCCACGTTGGTCCAGCCGAACTCCGCTGGAACAACGGAGTCCTGGCGATCCCGGCGGACGAACAAAATGCCGCAACCTTCAGGGCCGAGCATCCACTTATGCCCGTCGGCGGCTAAAGCGTCGATTCCGGCGGCGCGGACGTCCAGCGGAAAGGCTCCTAGCCCCTGAATGGCGTCCACCAAAAAGAAGACTCCATGTTGTTTACAAATGCGGCCGATGGTGTTGAGATCGGCCCTGAAGCCGCTGAGATATTGGACGAAGCTGATGGCCAGGAGCTTGGCGCCGTGGCAGGCTTCCTCGATCACCTCGAGCGAATCGTGAATGGACAGCCATTTTACGTAACAACGGTGGGCCTCAAGCCGTTTCCAAGGGTACACATTCGCAGGAAATTCCTCGGAAAAAGCGACAATAGTGTCGCCGGGCCGCCAATCCAGTCCCAGGGCGACGGTAGCGATTCCTTCCGACGTGTTCTTGACGATGGCGATCTCGCCGCGATCGGCGCCGATCAGCCGCGCCGCCGCCTTGCGCAGCGCTTCGTACGTATCCAGCCATTCGTCGTAGTGCAGCGACCCGAAATTCAGCGAGTCGGCGGCTAAAGCTTGCATTGCCGCTGCCGAACAGCGGGGCAGAGGCGCTACTGCGGCGTGGTTTAGGTAAACCAGCCGTTCTGTTACCGGAAACTCGCCGCGGTACTGTTTCCAAAGCGGCTGAACGGCGTCGGCCGTGCGCGGACTTTGCTGGAAACCCATTAGCTCTACTATACGTATACAAAATGAAGGTTTATACTTGATACTAGGAGTTCCCACATGAAGCGCCTGTGGTCAGCTAGTCTCAGTCTCCTGGTTGCTTTCACCCTCACGTCGCCCCAGATGTTTGCTGGCGACTCGAAGGAAAAGGATCCAGATCAGATTGGCAACCGTAACGTGAGCGGGCACGTAAATTTCTACTCGCTCGAGAAAGAGATTGCTCTTGGTAAGCAGTTGGCCACGGAAGTGGAGCGCCAAGCTAAGATGGTTAACGATCCGGTTATCACAGAATATGTGAACCGTGTCGGACAAAACCTGGTTCGCAATTCTGACGCTAAAGTACCCTTCACGATTAAGGTGGTCGATAGCGACGAGGTGAATGCGTTCGCGTTGCCGGGCGGATTCTTCTTCGTGAACTCGGGCCTCATCCTGAAGGCTGACAATGAAGCCGAACTGGCGGGCGTTATGGCGCACGAGATCGCGCACGTTGCCGCGCGGCACGGCACGCGCCAGGCAACCCGCGGCGAAATCGCAAATCTGGCTACGATCCCTCTGATCTTTATGGGCGGCAGCTGGGCGATGTATGGCGCTTACGAAGCCGCTAGCGTCCTGGTCCCCATCGGTTTCCTGAAGTTCTCGCGCGGCATGGAGTCGGAAGCCGATATGCTCGGCCTCGAATACATGTATAAGACCGGCTACGATCCGGAAGCCTTCGTCGATTTCTTTGAAAAAGTGGAGACGCTCGAGAAACAAAAGCCCGGAACGCTTGCCAAGGTATTCTCGACTCATCCGCCGACGGACGATCGCATCAAGGCCGCGCAGGTCAACATTCAAAAATTGCTCAAGGAAAAACCGGAGTACGTCGTAACCACCTCTGAATTCAACGACGTCAAAGCGCGCCTGTACGCGATGCATAACAAGAAGAAGCTCGTCGACCCGCGTGATGCCAATAAGCCGCAACTCCGCCGCGCGCCGGGATCGACCACCGGACCGGTGGACGCCGACGAAAACGGTAAGACACCGAAGTCGGACGAAGACGAGCGGCCGACGCTGAAGCGCCGTCCTTCCGATCAATAGATCCCCCGCAAGCAGGTACACAACCCACGGATTCTCGGAATCCGTGGGTTTTCGTTTTAGGGCCACTCAACAAATGAGGCAGACCCATTCTTCGCGTTGGTACATTTGTTTGGCGCTGAAGCCTTTCGGGAGATCCGCTTGGGGAAAACCGGAGAGGATCAGCGTGGAAGCGGGCCTGCGGACGCGCGCGAACTCGGGCCCGAGGAGCTCGACGGTTGCCGAATCTATGTTCGCCACGATGAGGTCCTGCGAACACGACTGGACGGCATCCGCCGAACCGACGAACAGCGGCACATCGACGCGCGCTCGCGCTACGGCAATCGCATCGGTATCGACATCGCAACCAACAACGCGGCCCGCGCCCAGGAGCAGCGCGGCTTGCGCGAGAATGCCGGAGCCCGTTCCGACATCCAAAACCGGACAGCCGGGCCTGACATATTTTTCGAGTGCTTCGAGACACAATTGAGTTGCAGGATGGCGGCCGGTGCCGCAGGCCATGCCCGGCTCGATTTCCAGCCGTAGGCGCCCGGGCGGCGTGGCATCCTGCGCCCAGGGCGGAACTAAGTAGAATCGCTGGCCCACCATAATAGGAGGCCAGGCATCGCGCGAGACCTGCGCCCAATCGGTATCTTCCGCCGGTTCGATTCGCGGCCGGTATTGCCCGAACCGCTGCAGCAGTACCCGGCGATCCGCAATGTCATCGAAAAACGCCCGTAGCGCGCCTACTTCCTCAGTTATTCCCAGGACGCCGAAGTCGGCCAGCTCGGCAATGACGTAGTCTTCCTCGTGAGGCGCTGCGTGCAAAATGAGAGAGAACAAACCTCTCTTAGTATGGAATTTCTAAACGGCCCATGAACGCTCGCGCGTCACGCATCCACGCCTGTGTCCGGCGCCTACTTTAGCCCACGTGGAAAAGGACGGCCATGGGGTGCCGGATGCACTGCCGGCCGGATCGCCTGCTGGCGAATTGCCGATCACCTGCTTCGGCCGAGGCGGGTGCGGGTATATACTCGCCTTATGTTTCGTGCTTTAAGCGCCGCGCTGGCTTTGTTTACTTGCGGAATGTTCGCTGCCGATCCGCCCGGCAAGGCCGTGTACGAGAAGCGCTGCTCGGGTTGTCATGAGCAGACCAGCCCGCGCATTCCGCCCCGCGAAGCGCTTCAGCGCATGCCGTCTGAGCGAATCCTGCGCGCGCTCAACTCCGGGGCGATGATGGCGATCGCGTTTACGATGAGCCGGGAGGACAGAGCCGCGGTCGCGGCTTATTTGGGAACCGATGCCCCCGTGGCCGGCCCGCCCGCTTCCGCGTTTTGCGCCGACCGCACGGTCAAGATCGCGCCTGCGCCCAAATTCGCGTGGAACGGATGGAGTCCCGGGTCGAACAATGCGCGGTTCCAGACCGCCGCGGCCGCCAAGCTGAACATCGATCAGGTTCGCGGGCTGAAGCTGAAATGGGCGTTCGGGTTCGATGGCGATGCTACGGCATTCGCCGCGCCGACGGTGATCGATGGGCAGATGTTCGTCGGCAGCGCTTCCGGGTTGGTTCATGCGCTGCGCGCCGAGAGCGGATGCCTGGAGTGGGTGTTTCAGGCCAACGGACCCGTGCGGTCAGCGATTGTGTCCGCGCCGCTCGACGGACAGCATGCGCTATTGTTCGGCGACATGAGCGGCTGGTTTTACGCGTTACAGGCCGAAAGCGGCAAGCTGATTTGGAAGCAGCACATCGAAACGCATGAGTCGACGCGGCTCACGGGCGGACCCGTTGTCCACGATGGCACGGTGTATGTGCCCGTTGCATCGTGGGAAGAAACTCGAGCCGGCGATCCGGATTATCCGTGTTGCACGTTCCGCGGCAGCGTGGTGGCGCTGCGGATTCGCGATGGCCAGCAACTCTGGAAGACCTATACGACGCCGGAGCCGAAGGAGACGGGAAAGAACGCCCGCGGCATTTCGCGCTTCGGTCCGTCCGGCGTGGGGGTGTGGTCCGCGCCGACCTTGGATGCCAAACGCGGACTTCTTTATGTGACAACCGGGGACAACTATTCCCTGCCCGCGACCGAGTACAGCGACTCTGTTCTCGCGCTCGATTTGGAGAGTGGAAAGATCGCTTGGGCGAAGCAGATCACCGAGCGCGATGTCTTCAATGGCGCGTGCGGCCGCGATCCGGGCAGTTGCGGTGAACAAACCGGCCCCGATTTCGATTTCGGGTCGTCCGCAATACTAGTCAGCGCGCCAGGCGGCCGCGAACTGCTGCTGGCTGGGCAGAAATCAGGAATCGTGTTCGCGCTCGATCCTGCTAAAAAAGGCGAGATCGTCTGGCAAACGCGCGTTGGCGAAGGTGGCCTGAACGGAGGCGTGCAGTGGGGCATGTCGACGGACGGCCAGCTTGTGTATGCGTCGGTTTCCGATTCGCACCGCAGCCGCTCGAAAGATCCGCTGGACGCGCGCCGCGCCGTTCCCGACCCAAAAAAAGGCGGCGGACTCACCGCATTGCGCATCGCAGATGGTTCTCAGGTCTGGCACGTCACTCCGACGCCTTGCGCAGATGAAGCGCCGGTGGGCTGCAGCCCGGCTCAGCCTGGCGCGGTAACCGGAATTCCCGGCGTCGTGTTTGCGACGTCCCTGGACGGGCACATCCGCGCGCATTCGGCGGAAGACGGAAAGGTTCTGTGGGATTTCGACACGGCGCGCGAGTTCACAACCGTGAATCGCGTCAAGGCCAGCGGCGGCTCGATTGAAGGCCCGGGCGCCGTGGTGGTGAACGGGATGGTCTTTATCAATTCCGGATATCCGCGTAATGGCGGGATGCCCGGCAACGTGCTGCTCGCTTTCAGTAGCGAATAGAGTTTCTATTGGCCGGTGCCGCCGGTCTGAGCCGATGGCGCTGCGTGCTGCTTGGCCTTGCGCTCCTCGACCAAACGTTTGAACTCGGCGTCGTCCAGATAGACGATGTCCATCCAGACTTGCACCATGTCGTCTACGCTGCGCTCGCCGAATCCGGCCCACATGTTGGGATCGGGATTGCGGCGGTTGGCCGAAGTATTGTCGTGGATGCCGATCATGTGCAGCACGGTTCCGGCGGGCAATAGCGGCGCGGCATCGTCGTCATAGACGTAATTGATATGCCAGTTGAAATCGAAATGATCCGCGGAACTGAGGATCGTCGTGGTGTTATCCAGATTGATCGCCTCCAGCGTCATCGCTTTGCCGCGCATGTGCATATGCGGCTGGAAAGAGTCGATGCGGGCGTTCTTGGTCAGGCGGAAATAGCCGTCGGTGCGAACCACTGTGTTAGGCGGAATCTCCAGCTCGTCATTGGGAATGTTGCGGACCGCATACGAACGGACCTGGTATTTGGGAACGAAGTCCTTGGGGTAGAACTTGAACGCGATGGTGGTGTGGTTGCTCTGCTCGGTACCGGCAGCGTTGTAATGCATGTCGAAACGTAGCCGCGTGCCCTTCTTGAGCAGCCGGCCGCTATTCTCGGCGAACGTGTCGCCGTACTTGCCGACCGCGTATTCAGTCAGCTGAATGCCGGATTCAGGAGTGCCCGCGGGCGCATCCGGCTCGATCGCGTAAACGACGGCGTGATGGACGATCCGCCGATTGCTGGGTTTGATCTCCATGGCTTTGATCCAGCGATCTTCCGGGATGGTCACTTCGGCGTACTGATCGATCCACCAGTCCGACCCTTTGGCGTACATTTTGAAATCGTCGGTGGTCACCAGCAAATCCGGCGTTCCGATGAACCAGGTGTTCTCTTTGGAGAAATCGAGCGGCTTAGGCATATCGGCGGGATTGCCCTGCGGCGCGCCGGCATCGACCCACTTCACGACACTCGCGATTTCCTCGTCGCTGAGCGAAATGTCGTTCTTGTATTTCCGGATTCCGACCGTTTTGTCGAGATGCCACGGCGGCATCTCACGGCGCGCGACGCGCTCTTTAATCGAGCGGGCCCACGGCCGCGTCTCATCGTACGTGACGAGCGACATCGGCGCGGACGTGCCGGGGTGGTGGCACGATTGGCAACTCTTCTGAAAGATGGGTGCGATGTCTTTGGTGAAGGTCACCGGCCGATTGGGATCGCTCTTACCTGCGACCTCGGCTGCTTGCACCACGAACACCAGGATCGACGCGATCCCGAGTAAACTAGCGCTGCGAGCTAACATGGTCCGCTCCTTTGACCGTGACCTTTACTTGCACGTTCGTCCAACAGCAGTGATATCCGAAATTGCCGGCCACTTCGCCCGAGCCGTCGTCCACCACTAACTGGAGCACGTAATCGCCCGGCGCGCTAAACTTCGCGGTCGTGATTCCTTTGCCGGCGTCGAGCTTGGCCTTGGCCGGATCGAAGCTTACATTCCCGGGACCGCGATACTTTACCCAGTCCATCGTCATTCCGATGGGCTTGCCGTTGCGCGCCGGGCGGCCGTCGTCGGTTGCGGAGACGTCGAGCGAAAGCGGCTCGGCTAAAGCGATAGTCTTGTCCACCGGCTGAACTGCGACCACGGGTGGCGTGTTCGAATAGGGATTTTCGATGTTGGCGCCGCGCGTGGTGTATTTGCGGTCGATGATCCAGACTGAGTTCAGGGTGGCCGCGACCTGCGCGGTCTGCCCGTGAACCGTCAAGGTCCAGACCAGTTTCTGCTGCCCGAAATCTTTCGGCACAGTGACGCTGAAAATGTCTTTGTGGCGACGGACGGCGAAGTGAGTCGGCTGACCGCGGTCGGCCGGACCGGGCTGAAAACTATTTTCGGAGCCGATGGGAATATCCGGTTCCTCTTCGTAGTTGCGGTTCATGTATCCGAACCACATATTGAACGAGCCGTCCGGGTTGGTGTCGTAGCCCTCGTAAACGGGTGCGACGCCCTGACCAGTCCAATGGCGGAGCTGGACGAGTTGACCAGTCAGGGGAGAGCAGGCCGCGAGTGCGGCAACTGCAACCAGGGAGGGCAAAAACGGCTTCGTCTTTGATAGCAAGCTGGACCCCAACAATCGCTCTCAATCGTAACTCTGGCGCTGCGGCGCGTCAATGGTGCCCGGCATGGTGGGGCACCGCGAGTGCGGCGGGTAAAAGGCGCGCACTGGCAGCAGAACGCGGGGCGTGAGCCCACACGGTTGCGCAGTCGCTCGGCCGCCGTGTCGTGTGGGCGCGGGTGGGCCACCCAGGGCTCAGCGTGGCCCTGGCGGAGCCGCCGTGGTGCCACCCGGCGCGACAGCGCGAATGTCAGCGAAGAATGACGTATCCCCGGTCTCGCAGTCGAGATATTTGCCCACGTCGATCCACCACACTTTGTTGCGATGAGAGTATGATCTCTACAGGGCTGTTGGAAGCTGGCCGCAGCTCGATGCCGGTCACGGGCTTGCGTTTCATGCGCTGAATTGATGCGGAATTGAGCTTCTAAACAACCTTCCAAAGGGAGGTGACGCTTTGGCTGTAACGATAGGAGTGCCACGGGAGACCTTCCCGGGCGAGCGGCGCGTGGCGCTGATTCCGCGAGCTTGCGATGCTTTGGGCAAGATTGGCGCGAGCGTAATCGTGGAGCAGTCCGCTGGCGTCGAGGCGGGCTTCCCCGACGAACAGTACGTCGCGCGCGGCGCGCGCATCGGAAGCCGCGCCGAAGTGTTTAGCCAATCCGACATTGTTGTCCAGGTGCGGACTCTGGGTGCGAATCCGGATGCGGGGCGCTCCGATCTGAGTCTGCTGCGGCCGGGACAACTACTCATCGGTTTCGGCGAACCGCTGACCGCTGCGCGGGAGATCCCGGATCTGGCGCACACGGGAGCTTCCTACTTCGCCATGGAGCTGATGCCGCGAATCACGCGCGCGCAGAGTATGGATGCGCTTTCGTCCATGGCGACCATTGCCGGCTATCGCGCCGTCCTACTAGCCGCGACCACGCTCCCCAAGCTGTTCCCGATGCTTATGACGGCGGCCGGCACCGTCACCGCCGCAAGGGTATTCGTCCTGGGCGCGGGCGTTGCTGGGCTGCAAGCCATCGCGACGGCGCGGCGGTTGGGCGCGGTAGTCTCCGCCTACGATATCCGCTCGGCCGTTAAAGAGCAGATCGAGAGCCTGGGCGCAAAGTTCGTAGTGCTGAACATCGAAGCGGCGGCGTCGGAAGACAAAGGCGGCTACGCCAAGGCTATGGGCGAAGAGTTTTACCGGCGCCAGCGCGAGCTACTGACCGAAGTTCTGCGCGAGCAGGACGTGGTGATTACGACTGCGGCGGTCCCTGGGCAAAAGGCCCCTATTCTGGTAACAGCTGAAATGGCCAACGCGCTGCAACCCGGATCGGTAATCGTCGATATCGCCGCCGAGCGCGGTGGCAATTGCGAGTTGACGCACCCCGGACAGACCGTAGTTCATAACGGCATCAGCATTCTGGGGCCGATGAACGTTCCCTCAACCGTGCCGTATCACGCCAGCCAGATGTACGCTGCGAACCTGATTTCGTTCCTCAAGCTGATGATTGTCAAGGGCGAGTTGAAGATTAATCCGGAGGACGAAATCATTCTCGAGACGCTGGTCACTAAGGCGGGTGAAGTAGTGCATGCGCGGGTGAGCGAGAAACTAGGCCTGGCTCCAGTACAGGCCGCCGAAAGCAGGTAGACAAATGGGTGGATACGAATTTGATGTGTGGGTGTTCATGCTGGCGGCCTTCTTGGGGTTCCAGCTGATTCGCGGCGTTTCGCCTTTGCTGCACACGCCGCTGATGTCGCTCACGAACGCGATTTCAGCCATCGCGGTGGTGGGCGCCATTCTGATTACCGGCGCCAAAGACGCCAGCATGCTGTCCAAAATCCTAGGCACTTTGGCCGTTTTCCTGGCCGTCCTCAACGCGGTTAGCGGTTATCTCATTACCGACCGCATGCTCAAGATGTTCAAGCGACGGGAGGAAAAGAAATGAACCTCGACAATACGATCCTTCCGATCATATACATGCTGGCGGCCATGGGATTCATCCTGGCCATTAAGTGGATGAATTCGCCCGCCACCGCG
Source organism: Bryobacteraceae bacterium (assembly GCA_035293725.1). Taxonomy (GTDB): domain Bacteria; phylum Acidobacteriota; class Terriglobia; order Bryobacterales; family Bryobacteraceae; genus Palsa-89. Next base: position 83,434 of record DATGMH010000083.1, on the reverse strand, counting down.
CGGCGCGGCGTGATCGTCGGCGAAATCGGCATGGTGCTGGCGGTAGCGAGCACCCTGCTTCGCTTTGAAGTAGTTAGTTATCAGTGGATCCTCGTCGCGTTTGTGCTAGGCACCGCGGCTGGAATCCCGATCGCGTATATCATGCCCATGACAGCCGTTCCTCAGCGAACGGCATTTTCGCACGCTTGCGGAGCGCTGGCGTCGGCATTGATCGGAACTGCCGAATACTACAAAGGCATCCGGCAGGGGCCGCCGCACACCAGCGTCGAAATGACCGCCCTGATCATCGAGACCCTGCTGGGATTCCTGACGTTTACCGCCAGTATGATGGCGTTCGGCAAATTGCAGGAGGTGCTGCCGCAGCGGCCTATCACCTATAAGGGGCAGAACTTCGTCAACTTGGGGATTTTTGCGGCAGCGGCGGGAATCGGCCTGGCGCTGATTGTTTCGCCCGAGCGTCTCGCGCTGTTTCCGATTTTCGTGGTGCTGTCGCTGATATTCGGCGTGCTATTGATTATTCCCATCGGCGGGGCCGATATGCCGACGGTAATCGCTCTACTGAATTCCTACGCCGGCTTGTCGTCCAGTGCGATGGGATTCGTGCTGAATAACAAGATGCTGATCGTCGCGGGCGCGCTCGACGGATCGTCGGGTTTCATCCTAGCCATCATCATGTGCCGCGCGATGAACCGTTCGTTCGGCAACGTGCTGTTCGGGGCGTTCGGACAATTGCAGACGACGGCGGCGGCGTCCGAGGCACGGCCTTACCGGTCCGCCAGCGCTGACGAGGCAGCGCAGATCCTGGATGCCGCCAGGACTGTCGTAGTGATTCCCGGATACGGCCTGGCAGTCTCTCAGGCTCAGCACAAACTGCGGGAGATGTTCGAACTCCTCAACAAGCGCGGCGTCAACGTGGAGTTCGCCATTCATCCGGTGGCGGGCCGCATGCCCGGCCATATGAACGTGCTGCTGGCCGAGGCTGACGTGCCCTATGACAAGCTGCGCGAGATGGACGATATTAACCCCGAAATGCCGAACGCGGATGTCGCGTTGATCATTGGCGCCAATGACGTGGTGAATCCGGCGGCGGAGTCGGATCCGAAGAGCCCAATCGCCGGCATGCCCATCATTCAGGCCTATAAGGCGCGCACGGTGATGGTGATCAAACGCAGTATGAACCCCGGGTTTGCGGGCATCGATAACGATCTGTACTACAGGCCGAACACCATCATGCTGTTCGGCGACGCGAAGGCGTTTTTGGCGAGCATCGTCAAGGAACTCGCGGCAGTAGGCAAAGCCGCGTAAGGAGAGGAAGCGGGCCAGCACGCACGGAGTCCTCGCCTACATCCCAAATTCGGATTCGAGCGAATTCAGCGCGATAGCAATCGAGTAGCCCAGCTCATCCGCCGGCCCCAGTTCGGCCGTTCCGGTCACCGGCAGCAACGAATAGCCGAGTTGATTGGCGATTTGACAGGCTTGGTGCACCAGAACCGTGAGTTCAGTGCTATCGGGCGGCGGATCGCTATGCTGTAGCCCGACCTCGATAAACTCGTGAGGCAGTCGCCATTTTTCGATAACCCAGGTGCCTGCTTCGCAGCGGTCCACGCCGAATTTAGCGCGCTCCATCTTATCGATATTCGCCCCGGTGGCAAGGGCCTGGTCGTAGGCGACCGGATCTTGTACCAGCAATGCCAAGCGACCGACATCATGGAAGAGGCCCGCATAGTAGGCCTGACTGGAATCCCTCTGACGGGCTTCGGCCAGGTGCCGCGCGGCTAGAGCGCAGGCCAGGTTGTGTCTCCAGAGCCGCCGCATGGCTTCGCTCTTGCCGGCGCGCCGGATGAGCTTGGACAAGCCCAGCGTCATAATCAAGGTGGCGACTCGCCGGCTTCCCAGCAGTCCGAGCGCCTGAACGATGCTGCCCACACTGTACCGGACGCCCGTGAGCGGACAATTGGCGAGGCGCAGAACTTCCGCGGAGAGCGCGGCGTCCGTTTCTAAAATGTCGGCAACTGCCTGAAACGAAGTAGGTTCGCTGGTCAGAAGCTCGGCCACCTTGCTGGCGACCAAAGGAAACGGTGGGAGCCTTTTCAGCGCCGTCGATATCCGGAGAGACGTGTCGGTATGCCCCATCAGTCACTTATCGATGTCAAATTCGACGTTTTCACTGTATTTGGCCGCGCTGCCAATTTTACCGGCGGCGATCGGTTGCTCGGCGCTGACAGCGATACGATGGGGTTATGGACGTGCTCCTGGAACCCTGGCTTCGCGGGTCTCCTAGTGGCTTAAGCCCACTTATCGTGCCTATATTGTTCGCTTTCCAGCAGGCGCGCGAGGATCTTGCAAAACACACCGAAGGCCTTACAACCGGACAGATTTGGGCCACCCCTTTCGGGTTCGGGTCCGTCGGCTTTCATATCCGGCATATCGGCGGAAGCACCGAGCGTTTGATGACGTACTTGCAGGGCCGACAGCTTTCGGAGGCGCAGCTCGAGGCAATGAAGGCCGAGAAGCAGCCCGGGGCATCGCGAGAGCAGTTGCTCGCCGAATTGGATTCAGCACTCCGGCAGGCCGAGCAACTGGTGCGCGCGCTCGATCCGGCAACGCTGGCTGAGACGCGCGAGGTCGGCCGCAAACGCCTGCCAAGCACCGTAATCGGGCTGCTCACACACATCGCCGAACACACGCAGCGGCACGTTGGGCAGGCTATTTCGGCCGCCAAGTTGGCGCGGGCTGTCGGTTCGGCGCATAAGCCGGAGTAACGATCGACTGTACAAAAGCTAACATTAGTGTTAGACTTCCGACTTGGGTTGTATATGTCCTACCTGTTGTATCCCCTCTTCGCATTTTTGTTCATTGGCAGCGCTTTTGCTCAGAACCTGAACTGCACGGCCGCCGCACAGCCGCCGCTGGTGCGGCAAGAAGGATTGACCGAACGGACGGGCGATATCGTCCTCACCTGCTCAGGCGGAACGCCGAATCTTCAAGTCACGGGAAACCTGACGCTATTTCTTTCGGTGAATATCACGAATCGCGTGGCCCCCGGCACGAATCGGGTGACGGATGTGGTCTTCACCGCCGATAACGGCTCCGGCCCCCAGGCCGTCACCACGCCCGGCATTCTCAGCGGGCCCGCGACGCTGGTCTATAACGGTGCGTCATTTACGCTCTCTTCGACCGGCAGCGTTGTCCTGCGGATCGCGAATGTTCGCGCAAATGCCAATCAAATGAGTGAGGTATCGGGCGGGCACATTGGCGTTTTCCTGTCCTTCTCCTCCGCGGCTCCGGTGGGGTTCACGGGAAACCAACTGACGGTTGCGACACCGCAAACAGGCCTGTACGTTGGGTTCTCGTCTAAGATTCTGTGTAGCCAGGCCGGATCTCCGTTGGCGGCGAATCCCTTCAGCTTCGCCAGCTTCATCACTGCCGGTTCCGTGTACAATTCGACGCGCATCACAGAAGGATTCGCCGATTCGTTTCAGCCGCGCAGCGGTGTCCAGGGCCTAAATGCCGATACGGGGACACGGTTCATCGTGACATACAGTGGCTTCCCGGCCGGCGCTCGGCTGTTCGTTCCCTCCGTGGTGGCGGGCTCTGATGCTGTTCAACCGACGGCTGGCGGCGATTTCGGCCCTCCGCCGAGCGGGGGCAAGTTTGCGCCCGCATCGAATAACAGCAATGGTTCATTACTGCTCTCATTGGTGCAATACGCCGATCCGACCGGCGCGGGCGGTATGCCTCTGTACATGCCTGGCGCGCCCGGCTCCGGGACCGTGAGCTTCGATGCCGTGAGTGAGATTCCGCTCACTGGCGGCGCCGGCTTTGCCGTGTATGAAGTGGTGGATGCCGATCCGTTCATTGCCGAGAGCGCGCAATTTCCAACTTTCCTCGCACTGGCTCCCTTCAGTGGCGCCAGCGTCGATACGTCTGAAAACGTGACGTTCGCACCGACGTCTTCGGTGGGAACCGCCAGCTCGAACGCGCCGATCCCACGCTTTGCTGCTTCCACACCGCCTGCAGATTGCAGCCTGGTTGGCGATTGCGGCGCCAGTTATTTCCCCATGTTGCGGGTCCTGGAGTCCTCGGTGAACGTGACGGCGCAGGCGGGTTCGAATCCGCAGGCCGCATTCGTCATCATTCAGAACGCTTCTTCCGGCGTTTTGCGTTGGAACGCGGGTATCACGTACCAAAGCGGGTCCGGTTGGGTGACCCTGGTGCAGAACAGCGGGATCAACAACAGCGGAATCCAATTGATCGTCAAGCCGGGAAGTCTTTCGCCCGGCACCTATCAAGCGACGCTCACCATCGACGCCGGGCCGATTGCCGGCTCGCGGCAAATCCCGGTGACGCTGAATATAACCGCGGCAGCAACGCCGTCGCCCACCGTCACCAGCGCGCTGAACGCGGCTACGCTCACCAGTGGACCGCTCGCGCCTGGGTCACTCGCCACTATCATGGGTTCACGCTTCTCGGGATCGAATCTCAGCGTGACGTTTGACGGCGCGCTGGCCACGATCCTGTTCAGCAACGATGCGCAAATCAACCTGCTGGTTCCCGATGCGCTTGCATCCAAGAAATCGGCGCAGGTGAGCGTGCAGGTGAACGGGATGACAAGCGCCTCCCAGCAGGTAGCTCTCTCGCCGTTCGCTCCCGGCATTTTCGCCAACGGTATTCTCAATCAGGATTACTCAGTTAACGATGCGAAGCATGCGGCCGCGCCAGGCAGCATCATTCAGATCTTCGCCACGGGGCTTTCCGGCACGGGCGTGATCACGGCTAAGATCGGCGATCAGATGGTGACGCAGCCCTACTACGCCGGTGCCGCGCCGGGCCTGATGGGTGTGCAACAGGTCGATCTGATTGTGCCCCCGGATCTGGCGGGCAATTCCGTCGCCGTCTCAGTGTGCGGAGGTGCGAGCGCGGATCAAGTGACGTGCAGCCCGCCGGTTCAGCTGGCTGTCGCGCAGCCCTAAGCACAGTGTCGCAGCCCGAGCGGCTGCTTTAGAGTCCTTAACGTTACGGCTTATTCATTCCGCGAAACCGCGTGTCCGTCTGCACCAATCCAAATGAATGGAGGGGTTGCAGTGGATCTCAAAGGTTTGATATTCGGCGGTGTTCTTGCGGCATCGACTCTATCGGTTGCCTGCGGTGGAGGTTATTACACAGCTTATAGAGTGCCTGCGCCTCCACCGCCGCGCGTGGTTGGTGCGATCGGATACGCCCCGGGCCCTGGTTACGTATGGATAGACGGCTTCTGGGATCTGCGCGGCTCGAATTGGATATGGGTGAATGGCCGCTGGGGTCGTCCGCCCCGCGGGCGAACGGCGTGGGTTCCAGATCGCTGGGAGCGGCATGGCGAGCACTGGCGATACAATCGCGGCCACTGGCGGTAATTCCGTCCGGTGGGACACCGTCGCAAGGACGCGCTGCTTCACGTTTCCCCACAGTGCGCAACGCGCCGCTATGCGACTTATCAATTCGCTCGTCTCACCCAGCGCCTGGCGCTCTCTGCGCACGACAGGGCGAGGTGGCAATTATTAATCGAGGCGGACCATCGTCTTTCGCGGCTGCTTGGATTCGGGGGCAGCTGCGTTTAGCCGAACCGCGAGGCCGATGTCGATCGTAGCGCGTTCATCCCAAATATCCACCTTCTTGGGCTTGCCTCTGTAATTCTCCCACTCTCTCCTCAAATACCGCCAAGCACCTTGCTCGACTACTTCGTTTCTTTGCACCACATTTGATTTAATCGGCATCCTTCGCCACTCTATCTCTGGTTGCGAGCAGCCTTCGTAGGGCTAGCCTTTTCCTCGCAAGCTGACGGGCGTCGCAAACCTTCCTGTCAACATGCTGCCAAATAATGCTAAATACCGCGGAGTGCGATGCAGTTGAGTCGCCGGTGAGGGACAGCTGCAGTTCAACGTAAGTAAGTCGTGTTATTTGTAAATACACACCGGCAGTAAGTCGTAAGCTGCTGACTGACTTAGCACGTCGTGAAACAGATACCTGAGCGTTGGTCAATGCGCTTAGCCAGAACAAAGAGTTGCCGTGTTCAAGTTCTCGACAAATGGGCACGGATCTGGACGCAAAAGGCTGGCCTATCAGGAACGGATCGCGTCAAGAGCGATTCAAGTAGAACCTTTGTGGAACAGTTAAAACGCTCACACATCTGCTTGCTCGGGCTGCACCACCCTCAAGGAGCTTGTCGAATATTCGCCGTGAGTTCCGCGTCCAGAGTAAACCGGACTAAGGGTACGTGCTTTGACCGGGATCAACTAAGGGGAACGAATGATGGTCATCAACGGCAACAGGTACTACTTTATTCGTACGGACGAAAAGGTATGCCTGCTACTTCAAGAGTACTAGCTCTTTTAACCTGCGTGTTTACAGCCACTTTGGTCGACGCACATGCTGCATCCCTGACCGTTACTCCCGCATCGGCAACCTTATCCGCGGGTCAGGGGCTGTGGTTCAGCGCAGATGTGGCCGGCAGTGCCGCGGGCTTTAGCTGGTCAATCTCGCCAGCCCTGGGCAGTATTACTAACGGATACTACGTGGCTCCGAGCAACATTATCTCGCCCCAAACTGTCGTGTTAACCGCGATCAATACCAGCAACTCCAGCCAAACGGGCGCGGCCGTGATATCGCTGCTGCCATCTGCAGTCCCGGTCGTTTCGTCGGCGTCAATATCCCTGAGCCCGAATTACACATTACTGTCACCTGGCCAGTCTAAGGCATTCACCGCGTTCATAAATGGTTTAGCGAGCAATACCTCAGTATCGTGGTCGCTTTCGCCGGCGGTAGGGACAGTTAACAACGGGTATTACCAAGCGCCAATTGCAGTCGCCGGAGTTCAACTAGTAAAGTTGACTGCGACCTACAATGGCGACTCCACCGTGACGGCGAGCGCCACGATTATGGTCGGGGGTGCCGCTACGGTGAATGCAACTACCATCTCCGTTTCACCTTCCTCGGGAACACTCTCGGCCGGCCAAGCTATGTGGTTCAGCGCTGTGACCAGCGACAATTCGGGTGTGAGCTGGTCACTTTCGCCGCCGGTGGGGATTATCCGCAACGGATATTACAGTGCCCCAACAACGATCAGCACCTCACAAACAGTAATGCTCACAGCCACGAGCTTGAACGATCCCAGCAAGAACGTCAGCGTGTGCATCTATTTGGTCGGCACCAGCGGCGGATCCACGCCCAGCGGACAACCACCGCAGCCCACGCCGAGCGGACAGCCGCCCCAGTCTGCTCCTACAGCCATCCAGTTGGCGCCTTCGTCGATCTCGCTTAAGCAAGGCCAAGCGGCGCAATTTAGCGTGAGCGCGACGGGAGGATCTGCCGGGGCCGTCTCCTGGTCGCTGGTCCCGAATGTCGGGTCAGTGGTGAACGGCGTCTACACCGCGCCGTCTACGGTTACCACTCAAACCGCAGTTACAGTACTAGCGACCAGCGTAAGCAATCCTGTCCTCACGGCCAGTGCGTCGATCACGCTCCAGCCGCCCGCGCCCAGCGTGTCGCTATCGGTGCTTCCGTCTTCAGCTTCAGTTACTGCGGGAGGAGTTGCCGTATTCGGCGCAAATGTCGCGGGGACAAGCAATACTGGTGTGACTTGGTCGCTATCGCCCAGCGTGGGTTCGATTTCGAATGGGACCTATACGGCTCCTGCTTTGATCACTTCACAGCAAGCCGTTACGGTCACGGCAACCAGCGTTGCAGATCCAACCAAGTCGGCCAGCGCTATTGTCACGCTGATTCCAGCCGCAGTATCATTGGCTCCATCCACGATATCCCTTTCCGCCGGTAAGTCGGCGCAATTCACCGCTAGTGTTACCGGTGCTTCAAATACGGGCGTGACGTGGTCAATCAACCCACCAGTTGGGTCCGTTACGAATGGCTTGTACGTGGCGCCTGCTACTATTACTTCCGCGCAGAATGTCACCCTGACGGCGGCCAGCCTCGCGGATCCTACCAAATCCGCGCAGGCGATCATTTCATTGGCGGCGAGCAGTACTACTTCGATCACTATCAGTCCCGCTCAGATCTCGCTCGGCCCATCGCAGACGCAACAGTTCTCCGCGACGGCATCTTCCTCGATCGGTGGCACCGGACCTGTCAGCGTACAGTGGTCCATAAGCCCCAACGTCGGAAGTATCACCCAGGCGGGTCTGTACACTGCGCCAGCGTCCATCACGACAACGCAGAACGTCAGCATCATAGCGACTAGCTCCGCAGTCAGCGCGTCAGCGAACGTTACGTTGGCGCCTGGTGTGACACCTCAGTCCCTAAATTCGACGGTCCAGCTACCACTGGAAGTCATGGGCTCGGCCGGGAGCACGGTGCCAGTCACCGTGAATGTGCCTGCCGGTTCAAATGTAGGCGGGCAATTGCAACTCTGGTTGCAAATCCATGGCCTCAAATACGAGACCGAAGCCAGCGTACAGGTCAATGGTGGTTCGTGGATTCCGATCAATACCTCCACGGTGACGTTCCAAGACAACGCCGGGATGTGGGGTGGTATTGGCGGTGGGTTTTCCACGATTAAAGTAACCCTAAATCTTCCGGCTGGGTCAATCGTCGCGGGAAGCAACACGCTCGTCTTCCGCTTCAATGGAACCGACGGCGTCACCAGCGGGTTCCGGATTCTGAATTTTAATATTCTCTCGAATGGCAGTCAGCTTCTGCCGCAGAGCAGCTTCACCTGGAACGATCCTACGACTTGGCAGCCGCCGCTCAATACAGCGAGTGATATTCAGGCAGGCCAAAATTTGTGGAGAACCGCTCCTCTAACTTCCGCGGGCGGTCCCATTCAGGCGCACTGCAGCGATTGCCATGCGCAGGACGGCCGTGACCTGAAGTACTTCAACTACTCGAACTATTCGATCCGTGTGCGTTCGATGTTCCATGGTTTGACAGCGCAGCAAGGCGATCAGATCGCCAGCTATATCCGATCCTTGAATGCTCCTGCCCCTGCAAACGCACGCCCCTGGAACCCGCCTTATCAACCTGGGCCTGGTCTGGATTCCCAGCCTGTCACCAATTGGGCCGCAGGCGCGGGTCTGGATGCAGTGCTCGCCAATGACGCACAAGAAATCGCATATGTATACCCCACGGGAAGCAATCCGCCAACGCTGAACGCTCGAGAAACCCCGATCTTCCTGCAATTACCAGATTGGAATCGGTGGCTACCACAAGTTGCGCCGCAAGACAGCGGAGCTTTCAACACGCCGTGCAACAACAGCTTCGGGCCTTTTGGCACCCTAGAAAATCTCTCGGGCGACTACCAGGCAATTCGCACGACACTCGGCACCGCGCCCGCATCAGCTCAGGCGTACTCTAACGCGGCTTTGATGTTGTGGGGCCGTTTGGGTTCAGATGTGGGATGCGTCCAGCGGTTCATGGAGCAAACGCCAAACTGGAGTAGCCCCACTTATGTGATGCAGGTCCACTCGGTCTCGCTATGGATGGTTACCAAGCTCTGGGAAATTAACCAAGAGTTCGGCCTGGAAGGAATGCCCAGCGTTGGCTTCGCTGGAACGGGTCTGCCGAAGACAACGTCAGCGCCCACCGAACCGCGCGCGTGGGTTACCTCGATCCCATTCTATGTCTCACCCTTTATGGACAAAATCCCAGTCGGCCCCGGAATCGGCAACGGTTCGAGGATTGCCTTCGATTACGAGTCCTTCATTTGGTACCACTTGCAATTGATCCTGAACGATAGCAATGGCTATGGTGCTGGCACTAACCCGATTGACTGGGGCTACGCCCTTGCCTATGTGTCAAACAACTTGGCCTGGGATCAAGACAAGAACGTACCACGCACCGGCACGGCCGGCCTCCTCTCGGAATGGTGGGCCATCAACCAAGCACAACAGCCCGGCCAAATATGGATGAATTGGATGTCACCGACGGTGGTTTCCGATATCAGCCCAGCTCAATTGACGCAGGTGCTGAATAATGAATCACAGGAGCTCTGGGGCATACTCGGCTCAGAAACGGCCGCACAATATTGCAACGGCCCCTGCCCCGCATTCGACAGCAATCCGTTCACATCAACGTCCGGCTCCTGGTATTACCAGTTGCCGATTCTGAATAGGTACGGCGTTAGCAATGTTACGCAGTGGGCAAACTGGCTCGCCGCGAAATGGCCGTCAGCGGACTGGCTCGGGGACATCAAGAAGACATGCGTTAACTCGCCCCCACCATATGGATGGTTTAGTTGCAATTAGCCCGGATGGCTGGCCGTGGCAGAACGAGTCTCGCGCCGCGGCCGTTCGGGCAATTGTGCGAACGAATCCCAGCCTTGCTGGCGAACATTTAGCTGGGCGCTTTTGGTAATTAATTCGAAGCAGAGGGACGCAGGCGCTGGAGGCGCTTACACAGGCTAGCAAAAACGGGCTTGCGTTTGGCAGAGGAGGACGCGCCCTGGCCAGATTGCAGCGTGTTAACGGATCCATAGGTGTGCACTGCGCACGTTTGCCGGTTCCGTACCGACACAAGTCTGGCGGCACTGACGCGGTTCCGATAGGCAATACTCCTTTGCGGGCCCAGAAGCGCGACATGGCAATACGGTCGAGTACGAGCATACCCCCAACCTCTTCGGCCCGCGAGCTTTGGCGATTTCTACCGCCAGGAAAAGATCCGGACGAGATGCTGCACTTCTAAAAGGCGTTCGAGCGCCCACGATGCAATTGGCATGGCCGTCCGTCTGAAACAGGCCGCCTTCATCCAGAAGCGGAGCGACTGAATACGAGCCGCCTCCACCGTACGGCAGGGGGGAGACCAACTCGAGGAGCTGTTTCAAACCTCCGCCACGAAAAGAACCTTCTAAAGCACGAAAAGAACCTTCTAAAGTAAGTTGCTACATGGCTATCGCGGATTCCCTGAAGGTCGACTTACCTGTACTGGGAGATCGGCTCAGAAGGCCGCGTACGCGCAGTTCTAGTACTTTTTCTGCATTCCTCTCTACCTTCAGCCCTTTACACTAACTCGTTAGAAGTACAAACTAGGACCGTACGCTTCCAAACGACAATAGAGGAGTAAATGAATTTGACCTTGAAATTCGCAGTCACAAAGATCTTTTTCTGTGCGGGCTTAGCGTCTGCGCTTGCTTTCGCGGCAGATCCGACAATTATCTCGCCGACTTCGACGCCCTATACTCTTGCTAACGGCATAGCGCCAAACGGCATCGCGGCGGATGGCACGGGCGTGTTTTTCACACAGCCGTACGCGGACGGCCTTCAGCCCCGCGGCATTTACAGCATAACAGTTCCGGGCGGCGCGGTAACATCGGTTGGGTCAATCCCGACGGTGGGCGGAATTACGGCCGAGAATGGTATCGCAATCGCACCGGCCGGAAGTGCTGCTGGGTTCACGGCAGGGGATAAATTCGCGGCAGGTGTATCTTCTACGAATAATTCAAAGGACGCGGTTTACAAAAACGGTTCCTCAACGCCTTTTATAGATGGCATCCCAGCATCGTTGTCGAGCCACCAAAGCGGTCTCGGGTTCGATACAGTAGGAACCTTTCACGGTGCCTTAATTCTAACCAGCGACACGATCATTTCCTTATACGATTCAACCGCGACATTGCTTGCGACCTATACGGGTCCTACAGGATTTGTTTTACAGGCATCGACCGTGGCACCCCTCACCTATGCAGCATGCCCTGGATGCCTGTTTGTTACCGCGATGCCGGCCGGTAATATCAACATCTCCACGCCCTCGGGCGACGGGAAGATTCTAACCGTTGCTCCTAAAGCACCGAGCGGCAGCGCGGCTGCCCTTTTCGCCACGACAACCGGCATTCCGGAGCCCGAGTCGATTCACTTCATTACGGCTGACACGCTGAACTGCAGCGTGGGCGGATTCAGTTATTTCGCCGCCGGGTACGCCACCGGTAGCCAGTTCAACAACCCGGCGTCTAGCAGCGGAGCCATCCTGGCATGGACACCCGCGCAACTTTCCCCCTTCGTTGGCCATTACTTGCTTCAAAACGAAGAGTTTACGAACCTTCCGGGCGCCATCTATGTTGACGCGGGATTGAACACTCAGAGCGTCTTCTACATGACGCCATCGCGCACAACCGGCTACCAACTCGAGGACACAGCCATCGTTCAGTGCCAACCTGCCGCGGGCGGATGTCCCGCTACCCAGGGGTTTTGGCACTTAGCTAAGCATTGGCCAACGGTTAGTGCATCGGTGGATGGTATCACCTATAACGCAACGAAGAAGACGCTGACCATCGGGGGAGTGACCTATACGCAAAGCGAGCTATTGGCGATTCTGCCTAGCGGCCCACTGCACCCCGGAGCCGTCGGAAACGCGCTAAGCCAGTTCATCGCAGCAGCGCTCAATCTCATTGCTGGAGCTCAACCCTCCACCATCGATTCCACGATTATCGCGATAAACACAGCTCTTACGGGAGTTACGTTCACCAACGGAACGAGCCTTACGCTCCCGTCCACCGTTCAGACGTTGCTGTTAAACTCGCTTACGGCGCTCGACAACTACAACAGCGCTGTCGGCTTGAATTGCACGGAGGGCGCAGGGCTGAAGACCGGAAACTGACGGCTCGCAGCATAACTGCACAAAAAACAAAATGGCGGGAGACATAGTCTCCCGCCATTTCTTTCAAAGCACCCAAACTAATATGGTGTTGTAACTTTGCCGCGATTCAGGCCGGGACTTTCTCTGGTACGGGTTCCGGAGGCGTGTTGTGAGCCCGTGTCGCCCAACAACTGTATAAAGCATACCCGGCACACAATGCGACCAGCGGATGAATTGGTAGGGTGTAGCGCGGAGTGGTTTGGACGAGGTAGTAAACCACGGGGAAGAATAGGAACGCACAAGCCATGATGGCGCCGGCATATAATCTCGCGCGGAGAAGGAGGATGCACCCGGCGAGACCGGCGATACTCAACAGCCCATTCGGAATGGCGGTCGTGTAGTCCAGCGGATCACCGCCCCAAAAATAAAACACTCTGGTGGCGACTAAGCCCGTGAATGTCAACGGATGAGTTCGTATCCAGGCCAAGGCTGTTTGCAATTTGCGGTGGTTGTACTCGCCTTCTCCTAACTGCTGTAGGTTGTAGCATTCGGTCGCGCTGGTCAGCGGGTACTTCGTGCCTTCATGCTCGTTCCGCTGGTTCTGCTTAACACTGGGACTGACACCATCGTTGTTCGATGCAGAGAGTTCTAGACCAAAATCGCTGCGCATGAAACCCACGGAATGCATCTCGACGTAGTTACGCACGCTCCAAGGGACTGCAACCAGGATGGCGCCGGCCAGGCTTATTGCCAGCTTGCGAGTCTGAAAACGGGCTGCGCCGCTGGCCGCAGCCCAAATCAGAATTAATGTCGCGATAAAGACGGGTAGAAGACTCGCGGTGAGGTAAAATGCCCCTCCCCAAGCCAGACCGTACCAGAGCGCGTCGCTCCAGGAAAACGTCTTTTTCCTTAGCAGCCAATAACAGTAAATCGCGAGTAGTAGTAGCGCCACGGCGACGAAAGGCTCATCCGTAAAGCTTACCGTTTCGCTCGTTCTCTTGAAAGGAAAAAGAGCGCATATTAACCCTGCAGCGACCCCAGACGCGAGGGGAAGATTCATCCGTACAGCAATCCAAGGAAGCAGTGCGTAACTAAGGCAAAGAACAATCTCCGTAAGAATACATCGAGCGAGTTCTCCAGCATCGCCTTTCCCGAAAACCGAGTAGATACCCGCGATCACCACGGGCAGAAATGGATTTTCGTGAGCAGTTGGTCCTGTCGGACATCTAAACGGATTCGCAAAGGTTTTATGCTCGAGCAATGAAATCCCGATATTCTTCGGTTCAGCAATGGCCAAATCCAGAGGCGTATGTAATGTAAATGGGATGCGAATGAAAAATGCTAACAGGAAAATGCAAGCACCGGCGGCGCGTGGAGTTCGGAACATTGATTTAACAATTTTCTTCCAAGCTCGCTCGTCCCGGCTCGGTTCAAAAGGTTCGCGCAAGGCCTGCATTCGCTAGCTCCTCCTCAACGTTGATCACCACAGCAAATCCGCATCCCAGCGAGACGCCGGCCCGTAGATGGACACGCCTATAGCTCCGCCCGCAGACATTCAAGCAGGAAAAGCGCACGCGCGCAGCCGTCCTAGCCGCCAGCGACGGATTGCGCCGAACCGGCGGCATGCTCAAGGTACCAGTCGTACGTTTGACGGACGCCCTCTTCCAGGTTGATGCGCGATTTCCACCCGAGCGCGCACAATCGACTGCTGTCCAGGAGCTTACGTGGCGTGCCATCCGGTTTCGTAAGGTCAAACACAATCTTGCCCTTAAAGCCCGTCACTTGGGCGATGACATGAGCCAATTCGCGGATTTCCAGGTCCTCCCCTGTACCCACATTGATAATTTCAGGGCTATCGTACTGCTCCATCAGGAAGACGGCCGCATCCGCTAAATCATCCACGTGAAGAAACTCGCGGCGAGGCGAACCCGAACCCCAAATCGAGACCTGAGCGGCTCCCGACAACGTCGCTGCGTGGAATTTCCTTAGCAGCGCGGGCAACACATGCGAGGTTTCCAGGTCGAAGTTGTCGCCCGGACCGTATAAGTTCGTCGGCATTAGCGAAATGGCTGAAAAACCATACTGCTTGCGGTAGGCTTGAGCCATCTTGAGCCCGGCGATTTTGGCTATCGCGTACCATTCGTTGGTTGGTTCGAGTTCACCCGTTAAGAGATCCTGTTCTCGAATCGGCTGTGGCGCCAGCCGGGGATAAATGCAAGAGGAACCCAAAAATTGGAGTTTCTTGGCGCCATAGCGGTAGGCCGCGTCAATTACGTTGCATTCGATGAGCAGGTTGTCGCGTATGAAATCAGCCGGATAAGAGTTATTGGCCAGGATGCCGCCCACTTTGGCGGCCGCCAAGAAGACGTATTCCGGACGCTCGGATGCGAAGAACCGATCCACGTCAAATTGGACGCGAAGATCCAGATCCTTGCGCTCCCGAACGACAAGGTTTTCGAAACCAAGCCGGACCAGGCGGCGGTAAAGTGCCGAGCCGACCAATCCGCGGTGGCCCGCGATGAAAATTCTATCGCCCTTTTGCATTGTTGAGCTAAATCTGCAGGCTTCCTCGCATTGCTACTTTGTGCCCCGCACGGACTAGCGTTTGCTCCTGCCGCGCCAATTCGACGTCGTGTTCGACCATGGTACGGACCAGTTCTGGAAAACTCACTTTAGAGGCCCAACCGAGGATCGAGCGCGCCCGGGCAGCGTTGCCGCAGAGGAAATCGACCTCGGAAGGCCTGAAGTAGCGTGGATCAGTTTCTACATGCTTTTCCGGATCGACACCGGCATATTCGGAAGCCAAGTTCAAGAACTCGCGAACGCTGTGCGACTCGCCGGTCGCTACCACGAAGTCTCCAGGTTCCGGCTGTTGCAACATTAGCCACATGGCTTCCACGTAATCCCGCGCATAGCCCCAATCCCGCCGGGCATCGAGATTGCCGAGATATAGCTTGTCCTGCAGGCCACACCGAATCCGTCCCAGAGCTCGTGTGATCTTGCGCGTTACAAACGTCTCGCCCCGACGCTCCGACTCGTGATTGAAAAGAATTCCGTTACAAATGAAAAGTCCGTATGCTTCCCGGTAATTTACGGCATACCAATGAGCAGCTACCTTGCTGACTGCGTATGGGCTTCGTGGATAAAAAGGCGTGTCCTCGCACTGCGGCGCACGAGCCGCGCCGTACATTTCCGAAGAACCCGCTTGATAGAACCGGATCTCTCGATTCGTGTTCCTACAGTAGTCGCGCACCGCCTCGAGCAACCGCAGCGTGCCGGTTGCCACTACGTCGGCGGTGTATTCGACCTGCTCGAAGCTTACTCGAACGTGCGATTGGGCCCCCAGATTATAGATTTCCTGCGGCTGAACCTTCTCGATAATGTGACGAAGCGAGGCGCTATCGCTCAGATCCCCATAGTGCAGTTTCAGCACGGCTCCCGGTTCATGCGGGTCAACATAAAGAGGATCCAGCCGGTCCGTGTTGAACGTCGAAGCCCGCCGCATAATGCCGTGAACTTCGTAGCCTTTGGAAATCAGGAGCTCAGCCAAAAACGAACCGTCTTGGCCCGTAATTCCGGTAATTAATGCTTTTTTCATGTTTATGCGAACTTCAACCGCCCTAAAGCTACAACTACCATTCGGAGAAGCAGAACGCCGTGCCGCCAACGTTGAATATTTGTCTCACCGTAGACGCGCTCCCGGTAACGGATCGGAAGGTCGACGATCTTTAAGTTGTACTTCGCTGCCCCGAAGAGCAGGTCGAAATCACCGAACGGGTCAAAATCCCCGAAGTACGACCGGTTCGAGGCGATCATTTGATAGGCCTCTTTGCTTAGCACCTTGGTGCCGCACAGGGTATCCTTAATGGTCTGCCCGAACAGCCAACTGAAGGCGAGCCCGAAGAATTTATTCGCGATCAGATTGAAGAATTGCATGGCCCGTTCCTCCATTGGATAGACCAGCCGGACGCCGTTAATGAAATCGCCCTTTCCGCTCCGCCAAGCCTCGTAGAAGCGCGGCAGATCTTCCGGCGGTACGGTCAAATCGGCGTCCAGAATCATCAATAGATCGCCGGTGCTTTGTGCAAATCCCAATCGAACCGCGTCCCCTTTGCCTTTGCCGGGCTGCTTGAACAACTTGGCGCCACGCTCCGGACGCAGCGCGATTTCCCGCTCAATGGCTTGATAGGTGCCGTCCTTGGAGTTTCCCTCAACGAAGATCAATTCGGTCCCCGCCCCCATTTCCGGAACTCGATCGAAGATGTTCGCGATGTTCCCCTCCTCGTTACGCGCCGGCACAACTACGCTGACGATCGGCTCCCGTTCTCGCTCCTGCGACGGAGCCGGACGCGCCACGATGAAATTGGTAATACCGAACCACCGGAAGGGCAAAAGCTTGACCAAATAACGATTGCAGAGTGTGTCCAGTCCAGGCGTCCGAATCGGCCACATGATTTCTGAAGACGTCCGGATTACTTCGAAATTCGTCAGCGTGAGCAGATGACGAATGTCTTCGACAGTCAGCCAGTTTTGCTGCAGCTGGGGAGGGACCATTCCCAGCGTTCGCGCTACATGGCGCGGGATTTCCCAAAGCCGGCTATGCGCGTTCAGGAGCAATCGCGTCGTGGGATGCGCGTGCCGCGCCGCCGCCTCGAAAACCTGTTGCACGTCCCACAAATCGTTCACCAAGTCTGAGCAGACGATGAAGTCAAATTTTTCGTTCAAATCTATAAAGTGCGCGTCGGCCTTGATAAACTCCAACTCCGGATGCCGCTCGCGCGCCAAGTGGTTCATGCCGGCGGAAAGATCCACTCCGACTCCTCGCGATGGCCGCAGCCTGGCTAACAGGTCGCCACCACCTGAGCCGAGTTCCAAAACACGCATACCAGGAGGTATGACGAACGAATAGAGCTCCGCGAGCCGCTGCTGATAATAGCTCCGCGCGGTTTCCCAGCGGCCAAAATTGCTTGCGAAATCGTCCCAGTAACGGCAGCGCTCGCGCATATAAGCGCTCCTGGCATCCGGCAGTGGCTTTTCTGCGATGCCCTGGACCCCTGGGCGATCAAAATTCTTGGACTCGTCATCTTGAGGTGTTTGAACTAATTTCGCGTGGGGAATCATTTGGTCTCCTGTGAAATCCAATTCGCGTTCCGATAGGCGTACATGCTATACGCAGCGCACAACGCGATAAGTGGGTGAATGGGTAAGGAGTAGCGGGGGGTGCTTTGCGTCACGTAGTACACCAGCGGATACAGTGCGAAAGCACATGCGACGACAGCGCCGGCGTAAAAGCGGCGGCGTATGAGGAGAACGCAGCCCACCCAGCCCGCGATGCTCAATAATTCATTTGGAACAGCCGTCCAATAATCCCGTGGATCGCCCGCCCAGAAATAAAACACCCTCCATGCCGTTAGTTCCGAAAAACCAAGCGGATGTCCCTTGATCCACTGAATCGCGTTGTCGAGCTTGCGGCGATTATATCCAGCCTCGCCCATTTGTTGTACCGCGGCGCACTCCCCGGCGCTGGTCAACGGATGATTGTCGGGTTGGTGGCCGGTTGAGAGGTTCTGTTTCAGACTGGGCCGCGCTCCATCGCTGTTGGCAAGCGATAATTCCAGGCCGAAGTTACTGCGCATTAAAGTAATCGCATGGAGATCCTGATAGTTCCTCAGCACCCATGGACTTGCTGTTACGCCGGCCGCAGCCAAACTGAGTGCAAGCTTAGCGGCCACGCTGCTCCTGCTAGTTACGACTCGCAGCACAATTGTTCCCAGCCAAATCGGAAGAAGGCTGACGCCCAGATAGAGAGCAGTTCCCCACGCGAGGCCATACAAGAACGCCTCCCCCCAGGACACAGATTTTCGCTTGAGCAGCCGAACACTGAATACCGTCAGCGGCAGCAATATTAGTGCGACAAACGGCTCGTCGGAGAAACTTGTTGTTTCACTGGTTCTCTTGAACGGGAACAAAGCGCAGATCAGACCGGCTGCGGCTCCCACCGAAGACGGAAGCTCGAGACGGACCGCGAACCAGGGTAACAATGCGTAGCACAAGCAAAGAACCATGAGGCAGAGCAAGCATCGCGCAAGCTCGCCAGCATATCCCGTCCCGAACACGGAGTAAATCGCTGCAATGAGCACCGGCAAAAAAGGGCTGCAATGCGCGGTCGGACCAGTCGGGCACCTGAAGGGGTCGGCGAAACCCCTGTGCTCGACCAAGGCAATAGCTACATTGCGAGGCTCGCCGAGCGCGAGATCCAGTGAACTATGCAAAATGAAAGCCGCGCGAATCACATATGCTACGGCAAAGATTATCAGTCCCGATGGAACTGGAGAGCCCAAACTCCGCCGGAGCCATGGCATGCCTACTTTGCTGGTTTCCGCCGGGACCATGGCAAGAGCGGTTTCAGACGTCTGAGTCATAGAGCTCGAGTTAATGACCGGAAGGGAAAGAAATTCAAGCCTGACGAAGAAGGGATAAGTCAAGAGGGCTGGCAGCCTTTATAGCTACGCATGGCCGCTAGTTCTGCCTCGGAGAATATCTTCGTACAGTCGCAGAACTCGCGATGTCATCCCTTCCAAGCTGAATTCCTGGCGTGCGCGCAAAATCGATGCGCTGCCAAGTGATTTGCGCAAGTCGGCGTTATCCAGCAGCTTATTCAGCGCGCGCGCCAAAGCGTCAGGGTCACCCGGTGGCACGGTGATTCCGGTTTGGTCGTGCAGGGAGACAAATGGCACTCCCGAATCCAGCCTCGTGTTAACAACCGGCAACCCAGCGGCCATGGCTTCGATCTGAACGATACCGAACGCCTCGCTGCGGGCTATTGATGCCAGGGCAAAAACATCGGCAGCATGGTAGTAGGGGGTCACATTCTGGTTTTGAATTTCACCGGCGAAGACTACTCTCTCGGATATCCCCAGCGTAGCGGCCAATTCCTCGAGTTTCCCCCGCAGCGGGCCATCACCAATTATGATGAGCTTCCCACGGACTTGTTGCATGGCCCGGATGAGGTATTCAAAGCCTTTGTAGTAGACCAAACGTCCGACGCTCAGGATCAGACGATCGCCATAGCGCTGCCGGACCTCTGAAATTGCGGCCGCGTCCGCCCGTTCGAATTGCTCCAGAGCAATCCCGTAAGGAATCACAGAACAACGATCGAGGTACCGCGCCAAAACGGGCGAAGTGCGCCGGTAATCGGGGGAAGTAGCGATGATCGCGGCACTGCGCCGGAGCGCCATGTGCAGACAGGGCTCGAAAAGCGCTCCAAGAACCTTCTGTCGTACCGTATCGCTGTGATAGGTAATCACAAGACGTCCACGATGCCCGCTGGCCAAGTAGGCCAGAACCGCTCCGGGATTCGGTAAATGCAGATGGATGATATCGGCGGCCGAACGGCGGATCGCGGTTACCATCGCAGGACAAAGCGGAGTTGAGGCAACTGTCAGCCGCGTTGGTATGCGCGAAACCCGGACGCCATCCAGCACCTGCTCCACGCCTTCGGTGTCGTCGCTTGAAACCAGCACCCGGAGATCGACGCTCTTGTGGAGCTCTCCGCAAAGCGCTTGCAAATGTGTCTCGATCCCGCCCATGTGCGGCGGATAGTATTTTCCGACTTGAAGTACCTTCATGGCGGATACGCCAACCGGCGTACGCTCGGCCGGCGGTGCCGGTTTGACCTGTTGTGGCGCGAGACTATTCATTACGCCACCATCGATGCCTCCACGAACATGCTCTTGTTTTCGGAAATCCAGTCATAGAGCAATCCCAGGCCGCGTTCGCAGCTGATCTGGGGCGACCAACCGAGCTCGCTCTGCGCCCTGCGAATGTCGCTCACGAACACCTTTTGATCTCCCGGCCGCCAATCGGAATAGCCGTGCGGCAGTTTTCGGCTCTGCCGCTTTTCGATATAGGCCACGAGCTCAAGAAGCGAAAGTACGTTAGATACGCCGCCACCGATGTTGTACGCCTTGCCTATGGCCCCATCACCGGCCGCAAAGGCTGCATCGTAACCATTCAAAAGGTCGTCGATGAACAAGATATCGCGCACTTGCTTGCCATCGCCGTAAATTGTGATCGGCCGACCCAACTGGCTGGCGATCATGAACCATGCAACCCAGCCTTGATCTTCGGCGCCGAACTGGCGATAGCCATAAATGCAGGATTGGCGAAATACGATGGTCCGCAGTCCGTAAATCCGATGGTAATCGATGAAATACTGGTCTGCGGCTCCCTTCGAGCAGCCATAGGGGGAGTGAAAATCGAGCACGCGGTTTTCCGGTACTCCAAATGGCAGAGCCTTGTAAGCGTAGCGTCCATCTCTCTCTTCGGTGCCAACCTCGGTCATCTCCCCATACACCTTGTTGGTAGAAGAATAAAGAATCGGCGAGTTCATACCCGCGGCTCGCACTGCCTCCAACACATTAAAGGCACCCAGAGCGTTGATTTCGAAATCCTCGCGCGGATCGACCACAGAAGTAGTAACGGCTACTTGCGCTGCCAGGTGCAAGACCTTACTCGCATCCCGGTGCTCGCGAAAAACCCGCGACAGCTCGTCAAAGTTCCGTATGTCGAGCTCATGAAATTCGAGATGGCCTTGGCCTTGAAGCCACTCCAAATTCTTTCTCACACCATCTCGGCATAAATTGTCGATCACAATCACGTGATCGCCGCGCCGTAAGTACCTGCTTGCGGCGTTTGATCCGATAAACCCCGCACCTCCGGTTATGATCGTTTTCATCTCAATCCTTTTCTAATGAGTTATTTCGTCAATACTCTCTCGAAACGTTAGTGGCGAGGAGTGCTCCGTATCCCCTCGGCCGGCAAAAGAGCCTCGTCAGTCCCAAACCGGCCGGGGATCACTTCACGGAAAACATCCAGGACTCTGCTCGCCAGCAGGTCGTAATCAAAGTTCGCTTTTGCGATCGCTACCGCCGCAGTTTGGCGGTCCAGCGACCCCGGTCTACCCAGCAGTTCTCGGACTCTAGAAGCCAATCGCGCTGGATAGTCCGGGTCCTTCGTACCGTCGTACCGCACCAACATCTCTTTCGGAAGCACCCGGGCGGCCTCGCCGACCTCGGTTGCCAGCACGAACCGGCCGCAAGCGAGATAAAGCGGTAACTTGCCTGTGGTGCGCACCTGCCCAGGCACGTCGTTGGTCTGTGTGGAGATCGCGATATCCATGCGACTAATATAGGCGGGAAGCTTCGGATACGGAATTCGTCCCACGAAAACAATCCTGTCCTCCAGACCTCGCTCGGCACATTCCTTCTTCAGGCGCGGCAAACCAGACCCGTCGCCGACGATCATTCCTTTTACCGGCAGATCCCGGAGCAAATCTATGACATCGATTAGCTCCGAACCATAGCACATATTCCAGCGCGGGCTCCAGATTAAACTGCCCAGAAGTCCCACTACCGTGAAACCGTCGAGTTGATATTCGTGCTGGAGCTCGGTATCTGTGCGGGGCGAGAACTGCCGTGTGTCGACGCCGTCCGGGACCACTCGAACCTGAATTCCCGTGTTCCTTAGGAGTTCCGCGTGCGGATGGCTCCGAACCACCAGCCGGTCGCATACGGCGAGCGAAAACCGCTCCAACAACTTCGTCAGCCACAGGCCCACTCGTCCTCGGTTTCCGGTGCTCTTGCTCAGCTCGTAGATGGCGTCGCCTGTATCGATAATGATGCCGCAACGAGACAGGCAGCGATACAGTCCAGCGGCGACAACACCCGAAAATGCCATGTCGAAAACATAACAAGCAGCAGGACGGGTGCGGATAAGCATCCCCAGGAATCGCATGATCGAGCCGATTTTGCCGGCCGAACGATACGCCACTGCAATCCGGAAGTGGTTTGCCAGGCGTTCCTGGAAAGAAGCGGCGCGAATCGCCATGGCACTTCCCGGCGGTCCATTCACGAGAAATGCGACGCGCGGCACTCCCATCCTTCTAGCGTGCGCTCCTTGCCACTTTCTGGTAAACGCGCATCGTTTCTTCCGCGACAACGTCCCAAGACATAGCCTCGATGCTCTTGCGGGCAGCGCATCCCAATTGACCAGCCCCAGCGCGATCTCGCTCCAGGCGGTCCATATGGGCGGCGAGTTCCGCAGCGCTACTAAGATTCTGCAAAATCAAACCGTTTCGACCGTCATCGACTAACTCAGCGGCTCCCGCCTCGCGGCTGACCACAACCGGCAGACCGGATGCCATCGCTTCCGAAACCACCATCCCGAACGCGTCGTACGGCGTCGGGTGCAGAAAAGCATCCGCCGCTGCATAGAATCTCTCGACGTGACTTGTTGCGCCGGCGAACGACACGCGGCCGGCGATACCGGCATCCTGCGCAAACTTTTCGTAGCGTTCGGTGTGGGACCGCGACACGAACAACAAGTGCCCGCGCCCGACTTTCGCCAGCGCCTCCATGCACCGCCTGGCGCCCTTTCGCAGGTCGCCGACATACAGGAAGACCATCTCCGCGTCCCCAATTCCGAACTCCTGGCGAATAGCGTCGCGCCAGCGCGTCCGGTTCGCCGGCGAAAACACCTCGGTGTCAACTCCGTGGTGAATCACTTCGATGGGTGCAGAACAGCCGTAAAACCGCACCAGATCGTCGGCCACCCGCCGCGAGATGGCAATCACTCCGCTTCGTGCAAATCGATACAGCCCGTATTCGAACATCGTCCCCATGGCGTTAAACACGGACTCGCGGAAGGTAGCACCCCCTTCCAGCTTTTGGAGCGCGAGGTGCCACGCCCGGTTGCAAATGTGCGCGGTGAAAACGTTGCCCCGAAACCCGCAGAAACCCTGGCTGTGGATGACATCGAAACCGGCGCCGATCTGAAAAGTAGCAGGCAGAATAAAGCTGAGTACTGTGGTGAACGCGTTCGCACGCCAGGCCGGAACGTGGTGGAAGTGAATATCTGCATTGTCTTCGTCTTCGATGTGGTTAGCAAAAACATGCACCTCGTGAGTTTTCGCGTACCGGGTCGCCAGTTCGGCTACATAGCGGCTATGGCCGCCGGCGCGATGATAATCGTGCACAACGAATGCAATTCTCATGCGCGGCGCGGCCACCCGTTCGTCCGGAGGGAAAGCTCGAGCTACGGCTTGCTCGCCCCGGGAATTATTGGCGACGGCCGAAGACAGGAACAGCCTCCTCCGAAACTTTAGTGGTTCCAGCAGGCCGGGACCGTTCTTGGATCGCATCCATCACCGCAGCGGCGAGCGCGATGGGCAGACCCCGGAGCGCAAAATGTCCCAAACCCAGACACCGCAGAACGGTGCCGGTTCCCGTCCGCCAGTCCATCCAAGCTGCATCCTCGCCAAGCTGGTCGCGATAACGGCGGACTTCGAAAAGGTATGGCGAAGTTTCCTGAAGCAGCCGCCGGTGCCAGCTAAAGAAATTCCGCTGTGACCAATACGACTCCCCGCCCAGCCATAACCACGGCTTGCCCGCTGTCGCGTGGAAGAATGTCGGTTTCGGACGGAACAGACCGCGGATTCGCTCCCCAGCCGAATAGCCTAGCGCGCCGCCCGCATGAATGATATCGATTGCACTGCGGAAGACGTGCAGCGGGATGTCTGCAAATTCGCTGGAGCCCAGCAGCGCGTTCAGAACGTCTTGATCTCCGGCCATGTGGATAGGCCGCTCCTCCAGCGTAAGCTTCTGACACGCTATGTACTGTGGGTCGTTGACCAGCTCTGCCCAGCGCGTCAACAGTGCCCGATGCCGCCCGGTAACACGAACCACCGAGGAATTGAGCGTGAATTCCAATGACCGTCCTACGGGCAGCTTCCACGCCCGAGTCCGGACCGCTGTGCCCTGGTAATCAAGACTGGCCGGCTCTTGCGCCACACCGATTACCGATTCATCCAGCCGCTCGAAATGCGGGCAGCAATCCCGAGTCACCACCAGATCGGCATCCAACCAGACCGCGTCACGATGTCCTCGATCCAGCAGAGGTTTTAATGCCTGCGGTTTGCAGTTCCAAGCGTGGGAACCCGCCGGCCGGTGAGGAAACCAGGTCACTTGCGGAAACTGTTTTACCCATTCGGCAAATCGCGACTCGGCCGGAGGCTTGTAAACATAGACCGGCGCGCCCGGACAATGCTGGACTAAGCTCAGTATCGCCAGACGAAGACCCGTTTCATGATCGGTGCGATCTTCTGCCAGGCAAAATGCTGTTCGATTCGATGACATGGCCGGTCTCTAACGTCGGTCGCCTCGGGACAAAACAGGAACTCTGTTGAACGGAAACAGCGCTCCGGCATTCGAGGCGTTCTCTACTACGTGGACGGTGAAAACCGGTGAGCTGAGCGCGCAGGCAAACTGCTTTTCGGCTTTGCCGTAGCCAGTCAGAACATGAATACCGATCGGTAATCCCGCGGCCCGAGCGGCTCCTTGATCTGCGGCCTTGTCACCAACCAGCATGGATTGCGCAAGATCCAGGTTCAACAATCGGGCAGCTTCCAACAGCATGCCGGGGTTCGGTTTGCGCCAAGCGTGGTTAGCGCATTTGTAGGGTCCGTTCCCTTGCTCGTGAAAAGCGCATGCGAACACCGCATCTAACTGCGCATGCTGCTCGCCGAGCACCTCGCGCACCCGGTTCTCCACCTGAACGAATGCATGCCACCCGAACTTGCCCCGGCCAATTCCGGCCTGATTCGTAATCTCGATCACTGCCATCCCAGCCAACCGGGCCGCCCGTATTAGATCCGCTACCCCTGGCAATAAGTCAACTTGATTCGGGTCGGAAATATAGTTCTTTTCTTCGATAATCACTCCGTCGCGATCCAAGAAGAGCGCCGGAGTGGGAGAGGAAAACCGCTCTACTCGGATGTCGCGCCACAGCAAATCCTCGCCTAAACGTGGATCGGCGAATGCCTCCATCTGCCGAAGGCTCATCATGCCGCCGCTTTCACCAATTCCGGAATCAGCCGCTGAGCTTCCGCCAGCGCTTCCGGAATTCCTATGTCGATGAAAGGCCCATCGCATTCGAACGCAACTGGCTGCAGTTCAGCTACCCGGGCCTGAAGCAAATCCGCCTCCCAGGAAAACTTAACGGGCATCCGGTAAGTTTTCAGAATTTGCCGGTTCACCAGATACGATCCGGCATTAATCAGCCCCGGACCGGAGAATCCGCGTGCTTTGAAACCTTCGATTCGGTCCTGGTTCACCATAACGCTGCCGTATCGGCTGGCATCAGCAACCCGGCACAGCGCGACTCCTAGTTGCAGCCGGGGACGACGCTCCGCCATCGCCCCAAATGTCTTGTAGTCGACCCGCAGAAAGGTGTCTCCATTGAGCGCGAACGCAAATTCGCCCTCGACCAGAGCAAGCGCTCGCTGCAGGGCTCCTCCGGTCCCAAGCGGCTCATCTTCGATGGAATAAGTTACATCCAGCCCGCCGTAATGTGAACCGAAGAACTGCCGGATTGGCTGGTAGCGATATCCGACGGCAAGAACGACGCGGCGGATTCCATTTTGTTGGAGAAAGTCCATCAGGTATGCAAGAAAGGGACGCCCCGCCACGGGAGCCATGGCCTTGGGCAACTCCGGGACCGCTTCCCGGAGCCGCGTCCCAAGTCCACCGGCGAGAATGATCGCCTCAGTCACCACCGAACATCTCCCGTTCGATTAGACCGCAGATGATGTGGCCCAGTACGATGTGCCCTTCCTGAATCTTTGGCGTTTCTGCGGATGGCACCTGTAGGCAATAATCACAGAGCGGCGCCATCTCGCCGCCTGTTTTGCCGGTCATACCCACGGTGATCAAACCTTTGCGCCTGGCTTCCCGGAGTCCATTCATCACATTGGGAGAACGTCCCGAGGTCGAAATGGCAAACAGAATGTCGCCCGCGACACCCACCGCGTTTACCTGCCTGGCAAATACTTTGTCGTAGCCGTAATCGTTACCGATGGCAGTAAGGACCGAGGTATCGGTAGTCAGCGCAAGAGCAGCCAGTCCTGGCCGATCGAATTTGAAACGGCTTACTAGCTCGCCGGCCAGATGCTGCGCGTCCGCTGCGCTTCCTCCATTTCCCGCGAACAAAACCTTTTTGCCCGCTCGCAGCGCCTCGCATGAGAGGCTCGCGATCTTTTCTACCTGCGCCGCAATATTGTTGTCCGCGGCGAGCAGCTCAAGTGTCGCCTGTGTTTTGGAAATCTCTTGCCGGATGTATTCCTTCACCGTAATCTCCAGGCGATGGCGCCTTGCTCGATGAACTGAACTGTCATCGGCTCCACTTTTTGGCACCGTAGCGCGCGAAAAACATCCGGACGGCGCGGGGGATCGACGAGAAACATCATAAATCCACCACCACCTGCGCCGGACACCTTTCCCGAGTACGCGCCTCCTTCGACGGCGGCATCGTATATCCGATCCAGCCGCTCGTTTGAAACACCGCTGGCCGTGTTCTTTTTGCTAATCCAGCCCTGCTCCAACACGTGCCCAAACTGCCGGATATTGCCCTTGAGCAGCGCCTCTTTCATCAACACGGCTTCCTGCTTCAGTTTGTGCGTTGCTTCTAAGGAACGGCCGCCGTGCGTCACGTTCGATGCTTGCGCTCGAATAATGGAATCTGAATCGCGCGGCATTCCCGTATTGCAGACCACGAGCGAAGCCTCCAGTTCGTGAACTGTATTGCGGTTGATTCGCAATGGATTGACAATGATCCGTTCGTCAGCGTTGAATTCCATGAAATTAAAGCCGCCGAATGTAGCCGCGTACTGATCCTGCCTGCCGCCGATCATTCCTGCCTCGACGCGCTCGATGTTATAAGCCAATTGGGCCACATCGTACTCGCCGAGCGGCAACGTGAAGAGTTCCTTGAAAGCCTCCACCATCGCGACCACCAACGTTGATGACGATCCCAAACCCGATCCCGCCGCTACGTCCGAATACGTCGTTAGAGTTACCGGTTCAGCTTTACCGCCATTGAACTCGCGCATGATCCGGCAGTAAACCGCTTTGTGCAGCGCTAGCGCTCCTTCTAGCGGCATCTCGCAATCAGGCTCGAGTTCAATGCACTCCTGGCGGTCTGCGGCAATGAACCGGACCGGGCCGTCATCGTGCAGCTCCAGGACCGCATACACGAATAAATTGATTGTCGAATTCAGCACGTATCCGCCATACTGATCGCAGTACGGCGACAAATCGGATCCGCCACCCCCGAATCCCAAACGTAGCGGTGCGCGAGCACGAACAATCATTCCTTACGAAGCCCCCCGGAGCACCTGCTGATACACCGAGACGGTGCGGCGCGCGTTCTCGGACCAGGTGTACCGCGATGCTCGCGCCAATGCTTGTTCGCGCCGCGAATAAGCACTCGACCGTTCTCGCAGTTCTCGACCGACCGCCCCCGTCCAGGCTTTCACGTCGCCCACCGGGCAATAGACGCAGGCCGCCCCACCAACCTCACGCAAAGCCGGCAAATCACTCGCGATTACCGGACAGCCACAAGCCATCGCTTCGGCCAGCGGCATGCCGAACCCTTCAGCTTCCGACGGCTGCAACAGCAGGTTCGCTTTTCGGTAAACCGCCGCCAAAACCTCCCGCGTCAGGAATGGCAGAACCGAGATATATCGCTCAACGTCCAGCTCGCGTGCCAACTGCGATTGCTCGTTCGTGAACGGCCCCCCAACGCGCAGCAAGCGAGACGCCGGGAATTCCTCTCTCACCTGCGCAAAAACGTGTAGCAGCACATCCATTCGCTTTCGCGGAATAGTGCTCCCGACGCTCAGCAGCAAGATGCCGCCGCTCGGCACTTCCCCGATCAGCCGGTCCGCTTCGATATCGGCGGCTGGGTCGGGCAAAGATGTAAACACCGGATGAACGCCACTGTGAATCACCGTGATTCGTTCCTCCGGAAAAAGACCGTAGCGGAGCAGTTGATCACGAGTCGCCTCGCTGTTGGTGATCACGTGTGCTGCGCGCCGGAAGCCGGCCAGTATCCTGCCGGCCATAGCACGAAACCAGCCTGAACGTTTTTCTTTCTCCGGTTCCAGCAAGCACCGGAAAGTGTCGAGATCATGGCAGGTCACGATGGTGCGCTCGGCAGGGAGCGTGTGGACCAGTTGGGAATAGCTGTGATCTACCAGATGAAACAGTTTGAAGTCCCGAATGTGCGCGCTCAGCCACCGCGGATAATCGATAAACCGGTTCGCCAGCCGGTCCGCATTCCATGCAAGTGATTTCGGCATGAAGGGGGCTCGCATCATCCGGCACTGAAAAGCAGGCCGCACCTGAACCGCTTGAATTTCCTCCGCGTGTTCCCGGATCAAAAATTGGTGGAGCAGGTCTCCGTTCAGATCCATGCTCGGCCATTTCTCTTCTAGAAAATCGCAGATCACCGCGACACGAGCGATATCTGCCGGTTCAGATGTGCCCTGATCACGAACACCGGCGTTCTGCTGCGCTAACGTCTTCATCTCGAAACAGCGTCCCCGTCGCAAATGGCTTCGCCTGCAACAACTGGGCCGGATTGGATGTCAGACTGCCGCAAGCACAATGACCCAAGCAACGTCTCTAATTGATCGACATGCCTGTTGACGCTAAACTTCCTTGTCAAATTCCACGCGCCGGTACAAAGCCGGCGGTAATGCTCCGCTGACGCCAACGCTCGCACAATGGCTTCCGTTAATCCCTGGACGGTTGGGGGGCTCGGGGCTAATTCTCCCGTCTCGCGCGGAATGAGCCAGTCTGGTATGCCTCCTGTCGCAAAGCCTACGGCCGGCAATCCTACACCACCAGCTTCGAGCCCCACCAAACCGAACGGTTCCGGCCACAAGCTCGGAACGGCCAACAACTCTGCCTGGCGCATCAAATCCAACTTCGTGCCGGTTTCCACCCAACCTTTGAAATCGACAGCTACGCCAAGTCTATCGGCCAAAACTCCAAGTGTCTGACGCTCCGGTCCATCTCCCGCCACAACCACACTCAACTTGCGCCCAAGCTCTTTCGCTGCCGCCGGAATCGCCCGGATTACGTAGTCAACTCCCTTCAACCGCGTCAGCCGCCCGACGTACAAAATCTGGCCAGTCGTGCTTCTTGAATCAGGCGGCGATTGCATGGGCTCGTCGGCGGCCGGCAGGGGCAACAAGTGCACCTGCCCCGAACGCTCGCCGCTGTTTTCCAATTCTCGATGCATATGAGCGCTCCCCACCAGTACCGCTTTGAACTGCGGCAGCCGCGCATTCAGCGCCACGTGCCGGCGGTATCTTCTCCACATGACGCCGGGATGCAGTCCCCCACATCTCCTCGGGTAATGCAGCAATAGGCACATCGGCCCAATCTGGCGATCGCAGATCTTTGGCTGCGGAGACATGTAGCATTTCTGACCGGTACCGCACGTGCGGTCGTAATTGTGTACATACAGCGCGACAGGATACGCGCTCAGCAGTGCATCTTCGAGCGCCAGCGACTCCGTACGGTCGAAACCGTGATAGTAGATGATGTCCGGACGCCATTCAGCAATTGCGCGTAAGATGCTTTTCGTGTCTGCCTTGGCCGGCAGCCAGATGCGCGCAAATCCTTGGGCGGGATCAATTGTCTCTCGTCCCGGCGTCACTTCGTACTCATGTAAGAGCCCTAATATATGCCCACGTTCTTGTAATCGCGGACAAATCGCCTGAAGGTACTTTTCGACGCCGCCGACCAAGTTCCGATGTGCCGTTGCTATGAGAATGCGCATTACACAACCGCCTGAGCGGCACTCGGCTTTTCGGAGTCGAGCCAGGTCGCGCGCATGGTTTCAGCAATTCTTTCGATGGCGAAATAGCGCGCGTACAGCGCCTTGCCGGCTTGGCTTGCCCGCTGCCGCGCCGTCTCATCCCCCAGGAGCCGGCACGTCTCTGCGGCAAATCGTTCCAAGTCTCCCGCCGGCACTGCCACCACCGCTTCCGATTCGCCCCACAGCGGCTCGGTAGACGCGCCCGACGTGGTCACGATCGGCCGGCCATGCGCCAACGGCGCCAAAAGACTAGTGCGCCGGCTGCTGGCGCCATCTGGGTAAGGCTGAATCATCACGTCGCAGACGGCCAGATGCGCCGATAGCCGGCCTTGGGTTGCCGGAAGGGCGCCCGTGGCATGAATCCGCCCCTGAAACTGAGGAGCATTGCGCACGATCCGCTCCCGGAATTCCGGCCCTTTGGGCCCGATAAATAGGACGACTGCGTCCGGCCGAGCCGAAAGTACACGCGGCACGATTTCTTCCAGCATCGGGGTAATCGGATACCCGAACGTCCCAAAATGCCCAACGATGCCCTCGCCGCGCGGTGCATAGCGGGCCCGAAGTTCCAGCGCCGCAGCTGCGTCACCAATTACCGGAACATTGCTCGGTAATGGCAGCCACGCGAACGGAACGTATCTGCGCAGCGCATAAGGCTTCCAGGCTTTTTCCCACCGCGGCGTGGACACCCAGGCACGTTGCGCCGCATTCAGGAGCACGATCGTCATCACCCGGTGTACCAGTGCGGCGAGGTTCTGCCGCCAGCTCCCTTCCCAAAAGGCCAGGAACGGCTCGTGAACCATGATCCCGAGGTCGTCACCCGCCACGCGCGCGCGAAGCCACATCCAAAAACAAAACGGCACATTCATCGATCGCCAGCCATAGGCGTGCGGAACCCATTGGAGCACGATATGACGAGGATTCGGAAAGCGGTCCAACTCCCGCCCTAGTCGAGCGAGATCGGCCGGGCTCAGCCGCCCCAAAATCCGGTGGACCTCCACGCGGCCAGGAACAGGTTCAGCGGAGTCAGGCCCTGCGCACCAGACGTGCACCTCATCACCGCGGTAGGACAACTCATGGGCTAGCAAGTAGACATAATCGCCCACACCGCCCAGTTGTGGCGGATATTCAGGGCTGATGATGTGCCAAATCTGGCGGCTCACCGTGATTGATCCTATCGCTTGCGCCGGCTCTGCAATCTTTCGGTACAGATCCTGTCGAGAATCTTAAGAGATCGCCGCAACCTGGCGGCTCCAAACCCAATCCGATAGCGCTCGCAGGCGACTGACGTCCGCATACTTTTCAACATTCAGCCGCGCCCGGCGCCCCATTTCCCACAACTCGCTTCGTCGCGTCATGGCTTGATCGAGCGCGCCGGTCAGCGCCTCCGTGTCGGCAGCAGGTATAACCCATCCGGTTTCGCCGGGAATGACAGCCTCCTTGGCGCCCGCCGCCTCGGTAACGATCACTGGCAGATTGCAACCCTGCGCCTCTAACGCAACCAGACCGAGCCCGTCTTCAAGGGACGGCATCACGAACAGCTCCGAGTCATGATAGGCGGGAATGGGGTCGCCCGGCGCGGCAACCACCTGCAGCCCCGCACGCTCCCGCTCGAACAGACGCGCACAATCCCGGTCTCCGGTCGCCCCAACAATTCGAAGCTGGATGTGCTGAGGACCCAGGGCGCGTATGGCCCTTAGCAGGTAAACGAATCCTTTGCGCAGGTCCAGACTTCCCACATAACATACGCGCAATGGCCCGCTGCCTGCCGCGCGTCTCGCGGGCGGCGAGAACCGCTCCAGGTTCAGCGTTTCACCGACGACTTGAATCTTGTCCTCCGCTACGCCAAATCGGACCATAGATTCTTTCGCCCACTCGGAATGTACTCGGATGCGCTCCGCCAGACGATACTCTTCTTCCACTCGCTCCACCATCTCGCCGATCGGGTGCCCATGAAACCGCTTGCCACACCAGCGGGCCGATTCCTGCTCATAGACTCGCTGGAAGTTCCGGATGTGCCCGTTTGGGTTGTCGAGCACTGCTGGCACTCCCGCTTGCCGGCACCAGCGTAAAACCTCTAGTGCGATCTGGGTGAACGCGTAGCACAGTTGCGGCTGGATTCGCTGCATTTGTCCTGCTGCCCAGCGCGCCAGATGCCGGTCGCGCATGAATGTGACTCGACCGGACCGCCAACGCAGCCAGGAATACCGGACCACCCAATCCTGTACTGCCTGATCAGGCACTTGCATCCAAGTGACATTCGGAACCGGCCCCGGAAGAGACCAGGTGCGGGCAACTCCAGCACCCAACGCAAACACCCGCGCGTCGTCGAGCGATACACCCGCAATAGCCGTTGCGGCGAACGTCCCCAGCCCGCCCATTCCGGCCGGTGTTGCGTGTATTACAGCCACGCTTGACTGCGGCCTTTGCTCTTGTGTGCGCACCGTCACGCTGTTGATCTCACTCGTGGATCTCGCGGTGTCCGCCATCCTGTCTCAGTTCAATACCTACGCCGCGAACCACAGCTCTGGCCGAATGCTAATGCACGCCCTGCGGCACAGACGAAGCGCGGGCCCCAAATCCGCTCTCGAGCGCTTCCAAAAAACCCGTGCGGATCAGATACGGAATTCCTTCGCGGGTAAAGAGCGGGCGGCTGCCACCAGCATAGTGGCGCGCCTTCAGCAAACTACAGTCCATCGGCCCACCCGCAGAGATCGCATAAGAGTCGGGCAGATACGACACTCGCCCACTGCGGCTAGCTTCCAGTGCATAAAGTGTCTGCTCGGCCTGACCATCTAATCGGGTGAACGCAGGGTGCGCAAAGCGCGATTCGCACCGCGCCCAGTCTATCAGCGAGGGTGCGATCAAGGCCAGCCCGGCACACAACTGAGGCTTCAGTTCTATTCCCAGGTCCATCTTTGCGCTTTCCTTTGTGATCACGTAACTGTCCTGAAAATCGCGTTGGAACAGCGCTACAGCCGTTGCATCTCGGGTCAACTCCGTAGGCTCATTGAAGAACAGAATGTCTGAGTCCATGTTCAACACGCGCCGCGATCCGGCCATGATCATGTTGTCGGTCAGCTTCTGCACCATCGGAACGTGGCTCCTCAGCCGATGCAGATTCTTCAGGTTGTTACTTGTGAGAAATCCGTTAACGATTTCATCAGCCTCATCCTGCAGGATCACCCGAGCCGTCGGGAAGTGTTTCCGGAGATTCTCTCGCAACTCCGGCGTGGTTAGCCCCTGCACATGGATTACCAACGGGAAAGTCACTTGTGCCTGGTAGTAAAAGCTCTTTAGCGCCCAGATCGCTGCAACATAATCCGGCTGGTGGCACATCAGATGGACGCTGATGTCAATATCCTGGCCGGGTGGATCCGTATAAAGCGGAGGAGTTGCCAAGATCCGCGGCCAAAGCCGGCTCCGCTGGTATGCCGTGTGAATGTCGTCATTTTTCCAAGACAACAACTTGTGCCATTGGCGGCGGACGGCTGCGTAGGCATCGCCTGGAAGAACAGAACGGAGTATTTTCTTAGATCGCTGATTCACGTGTGGCCCTGCTATAGTCGACAGACCGTTAGAGGTGGCTCCGCCGAAAGGTTTATGAAACGCGCTCCTGCAATGCCAACCATCGCACCCGGAAGGCCTCCAGTAACGGGCGCGTGTAGTTGGCAAGCGGCGCCCGGAAGATATTGGGTAACATCAGCAGGCCGTAAGCGCAGGTGACGCTGCTTAGTGCCACAATCGCTTCCACAAGATTTTGAGGCGACCATCTCGTGGCCACCCAACCCGTGATTCCCGCGAGCAAAACGAAGCGCCAGAACCAGCTGCCAAGCATTCCCTGAACCAATCGCCACACGCTCACGCCGACATCGCGGCTGATGATCGTGAGATTCAGCGGAATACTCACCAGTAGCGCGCTCGCCACGGAAGCGAACACCGCACCAACCGGGCCCCACAACTTCACGAACAGCAGCGTGGCGAGCGCGGTAACCACGCCATCCGTAATGTTGGTCAGCGAAATTCTGCGCTGATGTCCAAAAAAGAACACTGTGTTGGCTCCGATTCCGGTCCAGTGCCTCACCACCAGGTTTACGAGAATCGCAAACGTCAAAAATAACCCGCCGTATTGATGCGCGGTTACCCACCAATTCACGAACCATTTGTTCAGCAGCAGTACGATACAGAAGATGAGCCCGCTCAGGTGCATCATGCCCTGCGTCAGCGCCGACAGCACCTGAAATATCTTCTGCCGGTCCCCGCCCGCCTTCAACTCGCATAAGCCAGGACCAGCCGTGTGCATCAAGATGATCACTTGATTGCCCACCACGGTGCTTAGTTTCCCGGTACAGTTATACGGCACGACGGCTGCGGGACCCAGTAGCCTGCCGATTACCATCACATCGGTAGTCCCGATCAGCAGACTAGCGACCTGCGCAATCGTATTCCAGAACCCCTTTTCGAGCTGAACTTTGGCGTGATTCCACACTAAAGGAGGAAGGCGGCTCGGCAGCGCCTCTGGGAAACGCGTCTTCAGGCGGTACAAAAAAACAGGAGCCGTCAACAACTGGCATGCCAGCCATCCGGCCGCGAGGGCGTACAGATTCCAGCCCGCGAAGATGAGAAGAACGATCGTCCCGGTGTTCAACGCCCAGTTGAAAATGCGCATCGCGTTGGCAAACGCCAAGTCCTGCAATCCTTCCACCAGCGTCGGCAGGATGCGTAAAGGAAACGACAGCACGAATCCAAAAAGCATCAGCGCTAACGGGCCTCGCAGGCTCTGCCACTGCGCGGGTATCGTGATCCATAATCCCAGCGCGACCAAAATCACCACTGGAAGTTGGTACAGCACCAGCCTGGTCGTCTGTCCCACGACGACCGGAAGTTCCCGATCTCGAACCGCACCGCCCTCGCGCCCCGTCGCATAAGCTACCTCCAGCGGTAAGAGCGCGACCACGCCGAAATCCGTCAACGTCAGATACAGCAGCAGCTGGCTGCCGACGATCCATAAACCGTAATCGTGCTGTCCAATATGGCTGAGCAAGAACGGGGTCAACCACAAGCCCGTGACCATGAGCAGTCCTTGATAGACATAGCTCAACGCGAGCCCGCCAAAGAACCGCCGGGATCGGCTCATTAATTTAATTCACCGAGGCTAGAAAACATATAAAATGAATGCTAGGACTACGCTGATCGCAACGCCGATGCCGCAGCGCATCGACGGCGTGGTGCATGTGCGGCACACTGATGCCAAAGCTTTTCCAATCATAGCGGGCAGGAACGCGACGTCGTCTTAGGGTTTGATACCGCTGCCGGATTCTGCATCCGGCAACCTTCCGTTAACAGCCAGACCATATGCCATTGACCGAACTGCCCCGCGCTAAGCTAGAAGCGACCGCAGCGGGCGGGGCCTAATGCGTAAATATATGGCCATTTGTGCTCCACCGAAAATTCGTGCGTCTTTAGAAACTCGAGCATGTCGCGATGAGAGAACTTGGTAATGTTGTCGTGACATTCCATGGCAATGCGGCGAATCGAGCACAGCACGTCCGGGTTCAGGTTGAAAAGAATGTCATATTCCGCGCCTTCGCAATCAAGCTTTAAAAAATCGATACCAGCAATATTCTCATCTCGACAAACCTTGTCTAGCGTTGTTGAATAAACTTG
Source organism: Bryobacteraceae bacterium (assembly GCA_035293725.1). GTDB lineage: Bacteria > Acidobacteriota > Terriglobia > Bryobacterales > Bryobacteraceae > Palsa-89. The sequence goes on along the minus strand of DATGMH010000083.1, from coordinate 47,494 downwards.
AATGACTGAATCCGTCTCAGCGCGCCGATACAGACTATGGCAACCGTCGTGCGAGCGAGAAACGTAGAACATCGTCGGCTGGTCATGGTTTGAAACTGCGCATTGAAAGACTTTGACGTTCTGCAGCCCGTTCAGTTGGATGTTCTTGTAGAGAGCACTTGCAAGCTCAGGCAATGGTTCAAAGCTGAATACTTTCCCTTCTACAGCCGCTTGCGCGGCCAGTATCGAAAAGAAGCCTTTGTTCGCGCCGATATCGACAACCGTAGCGTTCGGGAAGATCTCCAGGGAACGCGGAGTATAGCATCTACCTTTCCAAACCTCCGCCAACATCGCCAAATCTGCTTTGGCAATTGTTCCATTGATAGTAGCGAACCGGGTCCCGTTACGCAGATGCAATTCGTTGACTGCGAAGCCAGGAAAAGCCTTATGCCAAAAAATAGACGGCCAATTCTCGCATAGATCCATGATTTCGGCAGCGACGGTTCGATACGAGTTAAAGCGTATCATGTCCGGCATCGTTCACTGCGAAACAACGCAGCCTGAGACTCAGCCACGATACATGATGTTTCGTTTCACTAACCTACGCGAATAGCGTCATCCCTGTTTGGACCAGCCCAGACTTCGAAACGCCGGTGCCGGAGTGACCGAAACCCGACGAACCGCGGGCAGCGCCGATCTTTGCTCCTCAGGAACGGCCGTCCAGCCGGCGCCAATCATTAACATCACAGTTCCGGGTATGGACGTAAGCAGGCCGGTGCCAATCCAAGCCGTGCCGAAGTTAACCGCGGCGATACTCCATGTCAATCTCCGCGTGGTCGCCCATTCGCTCTTTGAAAACGCTGTCCTGATTTGCAACAGGAACCAACCAAGAAACCCAAGCCACAACAGTAACCCAATCACGCCCTGTTCGCTCAGAATTCGCGCATATTCGTTTTCCATGCCGATCGGATTTCTAAGCTGGCTTTCCAGAAAATACGGTATGCTCGTTCCGCCACCGCCCAGGCCGTTTCCCATCGGATACTCCGACAGGATCTCGAAAAATCCGCGATTCACGCTACCCGCGATCCGATCCGTAACGCCACTGGCGTCACCTAAGCTCTTGAAGCGCTGAAACCGAACATTGGTAACAGCCGTCAGCCCCATCGCCACAACCAGCAACGAGAAAAAGAACTTGTACTTGGTTTTGACATTGGCCGTGAACACGAAAAATGCGATCATGGCACAGCCGAAAATAAAGTTTAACCGCGTTGCCGACATCAATATGCCAAGCATCGCGGCGGGCAGAGCCGCGAAGCCGAGCAGGCGCTGCCACTGCTTCTCGGCATTCGTCCACAATCCAACCAAGAACGGTATGCTGTAAACCATCGTGCCGCCAAAGGCGTGCGCGCTGGTAAAAGAGGCTGGAATGCGAAAGAAGCCGCCGCCTGCGTCCGAACTGGCGTAAATGATCCGCGTCACCGGGCTCATCGGAAAATAACGCGGCACTCCCTGGAAATACTCGGCGGTTGCAAACCCCAGCGCGATCAGATCTAAAACCGCAAGCCCAATCGACAGCTCCATTACGTCGCGTCTCTTCAACCGGCTGCCCAACAGCACCAGCGGCACAAAAAATACGTTCCCCCGAAAACCCACCAGTGAAACCAATAGAGGCTGGAAGGGAAGCGCAATCAGCAGTGCCGGCCACACCACAAGTAGGAATACCCACCCAAACACCACGCGCGAACGCTTTTTAGCAAAGTTATCTTTGGGCCCCCGCCACAGACACGCCAGATACAACCCGATCATTCCCGCGTCGAAGACGAAATAAGAACCGATGTCCAGTAAGTTCGCGCGCAGAATGCCGTATACGTAGCCGAAAAAAAGGAGTGCAGTCAGGCCTTGCCCTAGCGAGCGCCGGCCTGCCCAATAGCACGAACCAAGCGCCACCGAACAAATTGCCAATCCTAACATTGCTTCCAGGCTCCGCTATTGACGATTCCCATTTTTGCAGCCAATCATGAGCACGTTCTCTGAAAACCGCCGTGGAAAGGCGCGCGAAACGAATGGCGGATAATGCTTTCCGGTGAGCGGTATCCGGCCCGATTCGCTGTATTCGACCTCGACACTAGATAAGCCACACTCGCTGGCAATCCGCCGGAGGTCGATTTCCAGCAGAGCCGTCAAGTGCGCTGGATAGTGCACGTCCTGAAATGCCTGGTGCTGATGTTTGAATATCAATGTCAATAGACTGAGGAAGCTCAGCTGGTTTGGTGTGGTGGCGATTACCCAGCCGCCTGGCTTCGTTAAGGCGACAAGCTTCCGCATGAACTCGCGGGGGTTTTCCAAATGTTCGATAACCTCGACGGCTGTAACCACGTCAGCCGTTCCATCGGGTAGCGGAATCGCTCCGCTGTCCAGATCGATTTGGCGAAACTCGGCCTGCTCCGGAAAGTGGTCATATCGGGCGGCATCAATGCCGATATAGCGGGCGAATCGCGAGCCCGCAACGCTGAACAGATCCCCCTGACCGCATCCGACATCCACCATACAGCCGCCCTTGATGCCACGCGCGTCCAGCGCGCGCACGACCATGTTCAGGATTGCCTGGTCGCTCGTGCCACGGCTGCGCCGCGCACGGGCCTCGACGGTTGGCGAAACGGTCATCAATTGCACCTCACGGGCTGTATTAGCTCTTCGAGGAGCTTCATCTGTTTCGCCGGACCGGAAATTTGTTCGGCCCGCGCCGCGCCCGCTCGGCCCAGTTTTGTCCGCAGTTCCGGTGAGTCGATCAGTTGCCCTAGTATGTGTGCCAAAGCTTCGGAATCCCCCGGCTGGCTCAGAATGCCACAGAAATCATCGACGATCTCCAATGCTCCGCCAATGGCAGTAGCAACGACTGGCTTACCGCTCCAAAGCGCTTCAATAAAGACGATCCCAAAAGGCTCCGGCTGCAGGTTCGGCTGACAAAATATGTCGGCAGCCGATAACAAAGCATCCACGTCTGCACGCTGCCCTAGAAAGCGAACACGCTCTGTCAGCCCGAGTTCTTCGCACACCTTTTGTAAGCCTTCGAAGTATAGCTGCTCGTCGGGCTTCTGCGGCCCTCCGACCATCCAGCAGGCCCAGTCGCGTGCCTTGCCGAGCCGGCTCAGTGCCTCCAATAACAGGCGGTGCCCTTTCCAAGACTCCATTCGACTTACCTGTATGACCACGACCGTGTTCTGTCCAATCCCCAATTGCGCTCGCAGCGACGCGCGGGATTCATGGTGGCCGTGGGTCGTCATCGCAACCGGGGGATAAATCACTGCGCGGGGTGTCCCGGGAAAAAGGTTCTCTAGCCCGCCTTCCGTATATCGGCTGTTCGCGATCGCCACATCCGGCCGGGCGCGTCGCGCCAGCCGCTCCAACCACCCGGTACCCTGGTGGTAAGCATGCGCCCAGAATGCGAGCCTCTTGCCGGCCGCGTTTACCGTCGGTCCGAACACCGCAAGCGACCACGGCATATGGCAGATCACTAGCTCAAACCCCTCGCGATCGAGCACTTCGTGCAGGCGGCGCCGCGCCCGCCACACTGTCCATGGACGGCTGATCCGCACCTTTCCCAGGTTGTAGACCGGAACACCAGCCTGCCTGAGCTCCTCGCTGAGCCGTCCCTCGTGGCAGATGGCATAATGCGGGTCCATGTCGGGGCACAGATCGCGGAGCCGTGCCAGCGTCGTCAGGATGCTTTCAACGCCTCCGTACAAGTTGCCGCTGTTGATGTGCAGCACACGACAGTGCTCGCCGGCGCGTTGCGGTTCCCTGATCAACGGTTCACTAAGCGCGCCCGACATATTCCTGATACCCGACCCCATAGTCACTGGCCCGCCGACTGACGCGAAGGCTGCATTCGCATGCTCATGTCGCCGTCGAATCCCGCGCCGGCAACCCGCCGGTAAAGTCCGGTCAATTCTTGTCCCAGCCGTTGTTTTCCGTACAGCCGTTCCGCCGTCAACCGACCCGCCCGGCCTAGTCGTATCCTATACTCCGCATCGCGTACCAGGCGTTCAATTTGCTCGGCCAGAGCTCTTGCATCGCCGGGTTTATGCGCCGCCGCATTTTCGCCGTCGCTGACAAGCTCAGCCGCCCCACCCGCCTGGCTTGCGATGACTGCTCGTCCGCACGCCATCCCTTCGATAATCACCATTCCAAAGGGCTCCGGCTCGGTGCTGGCGTGAATCACAACGTCGAGTCTACGGATGGCGGAGGCAGCGTCTCTTACGAAGCCTGTAAAACCAACGCGGCCGTCCAGCCCCAGCTGGCTGGCCTCGCGCTTCAATTCTTCTAATGTCCACTGGCTGCCATCAGTTTGATAAATCGGTCCGCCGATAATGTACCCTCGGACATTCAGCTGTCCAGGCAATTGCGCCAGCGCCTGGAGGAACACGCGGTGCCCTTTCCATCGTGCAAACGTGCCGATCAGCCCCACCCGAACCACGTCTCCGGAAACCTGCGGCAGGCCAGAAAGCGCGTCCAAATCGAGTTGCGCTCCTTCGGGTGAGAACCGCTCCAGATCGACGGCGTTGTACACAGGCGCCAGTTTCAGCTTCGGCATTACGGTCGTGACGTCATTTGCCACGCTTCGTGAATTGATAATCGCTAGCGAACATCGTCCCTGAACCATCCTTAACAGCCGGCTCATTACCCGGCGTGTGCTGACGTAGTCGTGAATGTGCCAGATCAAGGATGCCGAAGACGGACAGGCCCATGCACCCAGTACGTGCATCTTGAATCCGTTGGTGTGGACGATATCGGGATGGAGCCGAGCGAGCCTGCGGGCCAGAGTTCTCCGGTAACGCACTGTCGCTGCCAACGACCGCACTAAACGGGCGCCCACCAGCAAAGGGTTCCTGCCCGCGTCGCCCAAGCGCGCGAGCGCCGGTGGAAGCGGCTCCACGACAACTTGCACGCCGCGCTGGCGCGCCTCCGCCGCAATCGGCCCATCCTCTCCTAAAACCAAATGTAGGTCCCACTGCGGCTCGACCTCGCGCAGGCTCTCCAGGACCGCAAGCAAGCTCGTCTCGGCGCCGCCCATCTGACCACACGGATTGAGAAAAACCACTCGCATGGTCCGATCGCGCTCAGCGGCTACTTGTTCGTTTCCTGAAATGTCGTAACCAGCGAGGGGAAGAGCAGCTTTGTGAAATCTCGAGCGCTGGACAGCGCCGGTTGCAGATTGCCTTCGGTGTAAGAGGTGACTAGACGGACCAGGCTTACGTCCGACCGACGGTAGCGAATTAAATCCGGCAAGAGCGTCAGCTTCGCTTTGAATTCTTCAGCCCAGGTCCGCCGGTCGTTCTGATACCAGTACACAACCAGTATCCGATCGTTGCCCTTCTGCATTGTGTATTGGTTCACCTGAACGGCTGGATACTCCCATCCCTGGACGGGAAACGCCGGCACTGAGGAGGTCAGGATTTGCCAGCCGCTTCCCGGTAGGCAGTCGTGTGGAGAGTGCGGGCCGGCCGTATTTTGCAGCGACTTGAAGAACGCTACAAACAGGTTCATCGAGGCGCCGGCGGATGGATTGGCGTAATCCCGCAGAATATAACCGTCCGGTTGTAGAAAATCCAGGACAGCCGGCTCTAGTGTCTGTTCATTCACAGCTTTCCATGAACCGACTTCACGGGAAATTCCGCTCAACTCAGGCACGCGGATATTTACTTCGCGCACGGAAAGCTGGCGCAAAATCGCTGCCTGCGCAACTAAAACCACTCCTACGCAAACCAGCCAGCCCAGAGAAACCCCGCGGATGATTTTGGACGCGTTACGCATGCCGGGACCGCCAAACTTTTTGAATTGAAAGCATCACGATGTGCACGGCCATACAGCCTATCGCCGCCACTGCGACGCTGATGTACCCAAGCGTTTCGTGCGCCGTACCTTGAGTCAGAGATGGATTGTATTGGCCCGCAACGCCGGTCGCAACAATCCGCGCCGCGTTACCCAAAATGGCAATCGGGATGCACAACGCTAGAATCAGAGACTTCATTGTTTTGCCTTGTACGAAAAAGTAGTTGTACAGGACTGCCATGAACAGAATCGCCATTAACGATCGGATACCGCTGCAAGCTTCCTCGACGGAAAGTTTGATCCCTACCAGCTCAAGCACATTCCCGTCCCTGAACACAGAAATGCCAAGCGCTTCCAAAGACCACTCCCCTAGCCGGCTGGCCAGCAATTGGAGCGATAGGGTGAGACGGGCCAACAGGAACGTGGGTGGCGCAATCATTAAAACCAACGTGCAAAGAGGATAAACCAGCTGCTGGATCATCCGCCATCCGTAAATGAGCGCGATACATCCAACCAGCGACACCAGGAACGCCATCCGGCTTACCCAAACCCAGTGCGCGAGCACGCCGAGCGATGCCAGTAATGCGCCGCAAACGATCAGAACCAGCCCCCAAAGCGAAGGCTGCAAAAGCACGGTCTTCAGTCGCTCTTTTTTCGTCCACACCATGTACGCAGCGGCCGGGATGACAAGAATCCCATGCTCCATGTACGCCCGCTCATCAAACCAGCTCCCGTACATACTCACAAGAATCGGCCAGAAACCGATCACCAGCAATGCGGCAGCTGCTATAGCTCGAAACGTGGTTTGGTGGCCGCCTGCGCGCGGTGCGTCAGGCAAAACAGCACGCGGTGTTATGATCTTAGGCTCTGCTGGGGTCGCCATAATCGTAGTAGTATTGCCGCTTTCGATCGGTCGAAACGTCGTAGTCCGTCAACACCGTGCCGAGCAATGTTAAGCCGTCATCCTGAATGCGCTGGTAGGCCTCTACGGCACTGGCTCGATCCGTTACCCCGCTTCGTAGCACCAGGATCAATGCGTCCGCCAGGGGAGCAATAATCCGGGCGTCCGCCACATTCAGAATCGGCGGCGCATCCACCAATACCATCTCGTATTGTTTTGTAAGGATCTGGAAAAGCTCGCGCAAACGCGGAGAATAGAGGGCGCGCGATATGCTCGCCTGCCCCAATGCCGTGGCTGACCCATTTGCGAGTATCGAAAGGCCGGGAACGCCCGTCTCCGTCCCCAGCCGATCCGTTCGAGCATCGCTCAAAGCCGCTTCATCGGCCAATAAATCCGTCAGCCCCCATTCGTTCGGCAAACTAAACTTCCGGTGCAGATTCGGCCGCCGGAAGTCGGCATCTACTATTACGACGCGCCGGCCCGTTTCTGCCAGTGCGATTCCCAGGTTTTGGATTACTGTGGTTTTGCCTTCCGACGGCCCTGGGCTGGTTATAAGGATTGTGCGTTGCGCCTTTCCATCGCTCTGATTTCTGAGTATCGAGGTAAGGGTGCCCCTAAACGATTCCGTGATACTTGATGGTCCGCCTGTCCAACTCGCCAATGCGACCGCGCTTTCCTCGGCTTTCCCAGATAATGCCAGCGGTGCTCCGCCGCCCGCCGCACGCCATCGTTTGCGGCCGGATGCATCCGATGCCAGATTTGGTATTACGCCCAGCTCGGGCACATTGAACAACCGCCGCGATGCTCCTGGCGCGCGAATACTGTTGTCCATCCGCTCGCGCAGAAACACGATGCCGGCGGCAAAAACGGCTCCTAACAGGCAGCCGAATGACAGGTTTAAGATCGGCTTCGGCTTGTAAGGAAACTCCGGCGCAGTCGCCGCCTCTACGATTTGAATCGGGTTCACCGGCACGGAGCTGCTTAGCCCCGCCTCGCTCTGCTGCATCAGCAAAGACTGATAAACCTGATGCAGCGTTTCCGCCTCCCGCCGGAGCGCATTGTACTGCGACGCTTTGGCAGCTTGAGCTCCTACGCGCTGAGCTTGCGAATTGTAACTGTCCGTCAGGAGTTTCTGCTGGCGCGCTGCCGCTTCATAGTCGTTCTTGATGCGAGTTACTACGCTGGTTATCTCGTTTTGATAGTCTTTCTGAACCGACGCCAATTGCGCGTCCACTTCGCGCACCTTTTCATGTTTGGGAGTATATTTCACCTCTAAAACCGCTTTTTGCTCTTTCAGCACGTTGATCTTCTGCTGATAACTCCGCAGCACCGCGTCGTCCAACACCTCCCCCAGCGCTTCGGGAGGATACTTCAAAGTCAGTTCGTACCGCGTCTTCTTGACAATCGCGTCCGCTTGAATTTTCGCTAGATCGCCTTTCAGGCTGGAGAGCTTGGTGTCATCCAAGGTTGCATCTTGTCCAGCGAAAATATTTCCCGATGCTTGCACGAAATCCTGTACGTGCTGCTCGGCTTCCTGCATTTTGGTCTTGGTATCTTCTATGGAAGCTGCCAGCCACTCGCTAGTCTTCTGCGCCGTTTGCATGCGCGATCGCGTCGAATAGTCTACGTACTCGGCCGCCATCGCATTCAAAAACTGCGCTGCAACATCCGGACTCGACGACTCGCAACTCAACTCAATCAGCCGCGTCCGATTCACCGCCTGTGCGTTAAACGTCGACATGGCCGCCGTCAAGCCCTGCCGCGTACTCTCTAAGGGATCCTGAATGGTCGGATGGATACGCTGGCGTAACCGCGAGAAAATATCTCGCCCGGTGGGGGCCAGCGGCACCGCATCTTGCTGCAACCGGTCCGCCCCGCGCTTTAGAAACGTTCCGCTCCTCAGGATGCTGATTTGAGTTTGGATCGCAATGTCACTGGTGTCGGAATTCTCCTGGACCGCGACCTTCCCAAACCCGGCCGAAGCAGGTTGCACCTCCAGCAGCAAGCGCGCGCGGTAGCTCGGCGAACTCAATACCACCGTGGCAAACCCTCCGGCAGCGCCCAAGATGACGAATACCAACAGCAGCAGCCAATACCTGCGTAGAAGCTGACCTAATTTGAAACGGCCGCTCGGCTCTTCCGCCGCCGCCCCCTCGCTCGGATAAGCCCGCCCGCTTTCCACAATAAGCGGATTCTGATCATAAGGCACGAGACGATTGTGTTCGCCTGAACCGTTTGGAAGTAGTTCCATCGACTAAAACCCCTCGTGCCCGTTAGTTTCCGGAGAATTCGCCAACTTGGATTGCGCCGCCGTGTTCGGAAAACTATCTACCGGCTCGCATTGTGTCTGGTTGTTCAGCAATTGTAATTGCTCCGTGACTTGCGCAATTAGCCTCTCGAGCCGTGACATCTTATTCGTCAGCGCTTCGTCTTCTCGTTGCCGGTTACCATCCGTAATGAGGCGCTGTACTGCGCTCCGCGCTAGATCCGAAACACTCCGAGCCCCCGCTTGCTCGCAAACGCTTACAAATTGCCGGAACTCATCTTCCGACACGCGAAAATAGACTAACCGTTCCCTGGGTTTCAATACCGCCACTGCATCCTCCCGGTCCGACCGTCTTTCATACCATCAGCATTCCGATACACCCGGTACTCCGCACAGGCTACCGCCCTTTCGGTCCCAATTGTTCGGTCCCAATTCACGCAGCGTCCAAACCCTGCCCTTTGTGCGCGCTACCAAAGCTCTGGCTGAAAATCAGCCGCGCACTTCGGAGTATGGCGGATCGTTATGACAAGTGTCAATGAACTTCAGGCCTAGTCCTCTTCACCGCAGTACCAGTACTGGAAATCTCTAAGAAAAATAGGCCACACTAATGAAATGCAGGCTACCCTGTCCCGCGTTGTGTTCGCTTTTGGGCTATTGCCGGCGCTGGTACTCGCCCAACCAAAATCGACCAAGACTGCTCCCGTAGATCGTTCAAATTTCAACAATTGCGTCCAGGGATTGTCTGACTGTGACGTCTCTTCCTTAAGCTCTCAAGAATTGGTGCAGGTTAGCACTGCTTCCAAGAAACGCAACCTAGATTACTGTCTTCAAGGATCCAGCTTGTGCGATCCAACGCGACTTACTGCAACCGAGGCCACAAGCGTCCGGGCCGCGCGCTATCGACGTAATTTCGACAAATGCGCGAACGGGATGGCCGGGTGTGACCCTATGCAACTCACTCCGAAGGACTTGAGTGCGGCCTCTTCGGCCTCGGCGCAACGCAACTTCACAAAGTGCATGGACGGGTCTCCGGCTTGCGATCCACTGCGCCTCTCTAAGGAACAAACTGAGTTAGTCGAAAGTGCAGCTGCGCGACGGAACCTGGACCGTTGCTTGCGCGGTTCGTCACTGTGTGATCCCACGCGCTTATCCTCAAACGAATTAGCGTCGGTGCATGCCGCTTTCCTCCGCAGAAATCTCGACCGCTGCCGCGACGGCTCCTCCACGTGCGATCCGCTCTTGCTGACCGACGCCGAGAGCAAGGAAATGCGCGCCGCCGCGGAACGCCGCAATCTTTCTGTTTGCCAGAACGGCATGGCCAATTGCGACCCTCTCTCCCTTAAAGTGGCAGACCTCAATGTCGCGAAAGCTGCATTCCACGAGCGAAATGTGGAAGCTTGCAAGAAAGGTCTACCGGCCTGCGATCCATCCCTGCTTACCGGACCTGAGATGGCTTCAGTCGCCGCTGCGTTTCAAGAACGCCGCAGCCGGCTGGATCGCATTCGACAGCAGAGCAAACCTTAGTCCCCCGCCGGTTTTCATAGCTAGTACCACCAACACTCCCGTAGTCTGGTAACTTATACGAGAAGCTTGCTAAGATCCCTCCCATGGGAGTCCCTGACATAGATGAACGGCGGCGGCCGCGTGGTTTATCCCCTCCCAATCACGAGGATGCGATACGCGGAATGAAGGCCGCCTTTCGCGGAAACGCCTGGTTCCTTGATTCCTACTGGCCGCTTAACGAGAATCGGGTCCGTATGATCATCAACGACGTGGCCAAGCGGACGCCCCCCGGCGGCAGGGTCCTTGAGGTCGGTTGCGGCAACGGATACATTGCAGTCTTGCTCGCGAAATGCGGCTACCAAGTTACGGCTACAGATGCTTGGGAGCCTCCGGAGCGAGCGCAGTTGTTTGAAACCACGGGAGTCGAATGCTTCCCGTCAAACCTCAACGACATTGCCCCGTTCCCACACCTCGCGGATACATTCGACACGGTGATTCTCGGCGAAGTAATCGAGCACATTCTGAATTGGCCGCTCGGATTACTCAACGCCATCGCGTCTCACACGCGAGCGCGAGGGTCGATTATCGTAACGACCCCAAATTCCTGCACTTTGATGAACGCCATGCGCATGGTGACCGGCAAGTATTCGCTCTGGGGCGCCAGCGAGTTCATCGGAACGCCGAAGATCGGCCCGAACGGGATCATTTCCTGTGGAGAGATCCACTACAGGGAATACAGCCCCGCCGAATTGCAGCAGCTCATCAAGGACGCAGGGTATGACGTTGACGTAGTACGCTTTTATCCCTGCGGCATCGAGACGACACAATCGCCCTGGAAACGAGCCGCAAAGCGCCTGGTATGGCCTCTACTCCGCACCAGACTCCTTGGTGCCGGCCAGTACGTGATCGGCCGGAAACGTTAGACAAGCTCGCCCGTACAAACTCGTCGCCCTCCCTGCCGACCCTGCCGTTTCTTTGTGCCGCTTCATAACACCCGTAAGGGGACGCCAGCGTCACACGGGAGACTGGGCGATGACTGCGCCCCAAAAAATACGGAACAACCCCCGCACGCATTCGCGGAGGTTACCCACCGCGGAATCAGAGGACTTCAACAGCGGACATTGCCAATCCCCCCCCACTGGCATCGACGTAAAGCAACCGGTAGTACACGGGGCCGATCTGGCGATCTACCGGCAAAGTGCAGCTTCCTGCTCCGCAATTCGCTGTCCGGAATACGCTATGGGGAGAAACGGCCGGATTGAAAACCAGGGGCGAATAGGAGTACTGCACATAAATCCCAACAGCATTTGGCACGTCTCCCAGAGTGGCTGAAATCACCGGGGTTTCGATTCGGGATGTACTGCTGCTCGGAAATACATAGGCGCGGAGCGCACCCGGATCGCATGTCATGGCGTCGGACACCGTGCCGGGTGATAGGACCGAAACGTCAATTCCAGACCACGTCGCATAATATCTGTAGATCGGTTGTCCCGCTATGACGTAGCGCGACAGGTCAGCACTGCAGGATTCCGTATTGTCGGCATAGCTTTGGATCAGCAGCAAGTTGCCATAGCTGGATGCTCTTGCCGCGGTTTCAAAAAAAGGCCCATAATCCGGACTCGCTAAGCTGGGCTCGAATAGAAAACCGGAATTCGCCAGCGTCTGCATTAACAGATTCGCGTTTGCCGTCGCCGTCCAAGCTTGAAACGTATTCGCGTAGTCCCAGTGCGGATTGATCTGCGCTTGTACACCACCCGCCACACCGCCCAAGTCCAGTGCGCCAATCGAGCCATTAAAATTTGCCGCTGTGAACGGAATGCTGCTCGTGCCGCCGGCTCCGGTGCGGTCGTAAAAATCGGGAGCCACGAAACCGCCCAGGCTGGAACCGTACTGCCGTATGCCCGCCGCGCGCTCCAGATACGGCGTCACTTGGGATGCGAAAATATAACGCGCCCCGGCTTCGCTGTTTGGCGCCCAGTTTTGTGGGCCGCGCACATAGGAATTGTTCGGCAGGATATTCGCCGTTCCGCCCGTAGAGGCGGTGAAGTTTGCCATCTGACGAATCGGGCTCCAGTTGACGCCGGAGCCCTGAGTATTGAAATCTGTTGTGTCGTAATCGAAGCTGAAGGGAACGCCGTCTAACGCAGTACCCGATCCCGACACCGCGAACGTCATGCCCCTTTTGTTACTTATGCTGATACCATTCGGCGAGATCTGTGCCCCACTGCCGCTGCTCGCTCCCAGCCCATTAAGCGAACTCACCGGCGTGGTGCTGCCGTCTTGCCATCTCAGCGTGCCTGTGGTTGCCGATGCCGTGAAACTCGGGTACTGCCGATTCACAATAACGTGTGTGGAATCGGGAATCGACCATACGTAGAAGATCCCGTCGCAATTCCCGCCGCTCGATCCGCTGATCTTTAGCCGTGTGTTTCCCGGAAGCCTGTTGCGCAGTCCGTGATCTTGGCCAAACGTGATGGTCGAGCCCGAACACGAAACAACCGGCACGGGATATCCGACGAGCGCGTAATCCACCATATCTCCCACCGTCTCTACGATCATCGGGGTGGCGAGGTTCATGTTGGGATAAATGTTGTTACGGATCTGCCCGAGAACGGAGTTCTGCAATTCAGTCAGGTTCAAGCCCTGCGGCAAGTACCCGAAACTACTCCGACTCCAGTACACCTCGCAATAATCCGCCAGGTTTCGGCTTGGATTCCCTGCATGGTCCTTTCCGCACCACTGGCTAATTGCGCGGCCAACCGAACCGGCTACAGCCGGCCACGTCATCGCCGGTCCGCCCGCCGCCAGATGCCACCCCCGCAGAGTATAGAAGGCGTCGTAATGAATCCATTGATTGCAGGGCCCTAACGAATAGCCGCCTCCAATTCCACCGGCTGGGTTGCACGTATTTAAGCCGCTATCGAAAGTGTGATCGACGTAGGGATGGATTTGCGTCGTTCCACTCGCGATCGTACCGCTGAAGCTGGATGCGAACCTCCCGCCGTTGTTGCTGAAAATCGGTGAGTTGGTCGCGGAATTGTAATCGAGCGAAGGCTGACCCGACCCGGTAATAATGAAACGCGAAGAACCGTTGAACGAGCAAAGTGAGCACGTGATTGTGCTGTTTGTGCCGTCACCACTTAATTGTGTAAAACCGTTTGTGCCAATTAACACTCCTCCTGTATCGACGCCCTCCAACGGATTCCAGCCCCACGACGACGTCACTTCATCCACCATTGAAATCGCCGTCGCGCACCTCAGGTACTGCTGCATGTAATACTGCCACGCCGGGGTGGTATACCCGCCCCCAACACCTAGCATCGCTGCGCCAAGCTCAGGCGTTCCACGTGCCCAGGAGTCGCCGATCAAATGGACCTTCAACCCGTAAGTTGCGGCCGCACCGCAGATCTTCGCGACGTCGCTATCTACACTCGCCTGAAAGCTCGGCTGGCTCACGCTCGACCCAGGCGGAGATATCGGCAATGTGTACTCGAAAACCGTAAAACCTGCGGCTTTGTAATCCGATGCGAATTCAGACGCGGGATATTGTGGATTATCAGGCCACGTAAGATACCCCGTGAAAAATTGGCTGGCATTCAGCAGCGACGACCCAGGCGTGAAAGTGGTCAATACTGCTCCGCCCGTCGAGAAGTGCGGCAGCCCGTCTTGGGGCAGCACAATGATATAGCCCGCGCGCTGGTTGCCTCCCGCTTCAGTTACCGTGACAGCAGCGATGCCGGCGGTTGCTGCCGTGAACGTGCATCCCGATCCACTCACCGCCGTACTTGATGTCGTACATGAAACGAGCGATGCCGCGGAGCTCGATCCGTCTGTGTTCACAACACTCCCGGTAAGCGTGACCGAAGTTGGATAATGACACGTCGTCGTGTTCTCCACGCATAAGAATGATTCGCGCGCCGCCAGCCGTAATTCAGAAGCCAAGCGCGGATTGCTGAAATTTACCCGCTGCTCCCACCCGCCCATATCGCTCCAGATACCGTTGATGCAACCGGCGCAATTCGGGCCGTCCACTCGTAGCAAGACCTGGTGGAAGCCGTTCTGAAATCCTGACGTATCGAATGCCGTCGTATTTGTCGCGTTCGCGCTGGTGTTGCTCTGCACGGCCATCCCATCGACAAATAGAGCGAAGGTTTTGCTAACGCCGGAGTTCGGGCCGTTCACGGTGGTGCTGATACCCCATTGGCCGAGCCAACCTCCGGAGCTCGGCAAGACTCCGTACTCCGCTCCCGACATCCCGAGGTTGGCATCGTTTACAACCGTGTACCCCGGACCGGCTGCGAGCGTATCGTGCGCATGATTCCACGTGCCGCCGAAGAACACAGCCTCCCCGTTCTGCACGACGTTGATCGGCGTGCATTGAAGCGGACTCACCCCACCGCTCGATTGCACATTGCCGTCAATCGGAACCGAGGTCGCCACGTTTGTGACCGCGAACGAGTAGATCACGTCCTGGTCGCTCGATGATTCCGGCGGGCTATACCGTACCGTGATGGCATCGTTCGTATTGGCCGTGTTGTTGATCCCAACACACCACTGACTGGGATAACCGCCGCCGTTGACTGTATTGCAGCTCCAGTTCGCCCCGCCTACGTTGCTTACCGAAATCGACGTGGCGTGGTTCCATGCCGCGTAAATCACGAGCGCCTGCCCGGAGGTGGAACTGAACGTATTCGTCGTAAGCGACGCGCCCGCATTGCTCACGCTCTTAACCGGCGCCGCTTGTGTGATAACCGCTACGCCCGTGGTCTTGAGGCTCATCGCGTTACCCCACCATGAAATTCCGCTGAAGCTCCTATCGCTCAGTTTCGGCGCGGGGCCAGTGGTGGTTGTGATGTCCGTGGTTGGTGTAGTTTGTTGCGGGAGACTATTCTCCACCAGAAAGCTAGTGTTTGGGCTCGTCGCTAGGGCATTGTTCGCCACGTCCCGCGCTACCGCCTGGATCGTGTGCCGCCCGTTGCTGGCGTAATACGTGTTCCAAACATACGCGTATGCACCTGACCGGCTTACGCCGGCCAATTCTCCATCCACGTCGTACTCGACAGCATAAACCCCGGGCATATTCGAATAGGACACGCTTAGAACCACAGCCGTCCCACTGACCGCCTGATTGGCCGCCGGCGAGGTTACGGCGATACTTTGGCCGTACGCCGTGCAGAAAATTACGGACGATAAAACAAGAAATTTCATGGGCACCTTAGAGGTCTTGGACATTCCAGGAGAGAGGTGTCCAGTTAATCAACCGCCAGCGCGGCCCGTCCGGGAGGCATTGCAGCTTGTCAGCTCGCATCAGAAGCATAGCGGCCGTGATTTAAAACCTGCGCCTTCGCAATTCGGAAGTTGCACAACCGAAATCAGAAACAGTCCGGCACATGTCTGTGATTCGTCTTCTCGTGCCACAGCTCGCGGAATCTCGCTTTATCCCCCTTTTGCCCCACCGTCACCAGTGTAATCTGATCCTGCGAAGCGCTGGTGCCCGTTCGCAGCTGCTAGACATCCCATGCTGCCCGCGCGCAGCGCCCAGCCGGAGCTGTGCTTCGCTTTCATTTCTTTGTGGTGCGAATGGGCCACGGCGTCAGGCATAAACATAAGTGTATGTTGAGATTACAGCGAATCTAAATGGCGTACCGTTACCTTAGTCCGTTGTGGCGATCCGAATTTAGTTCAAGACTCTAGAATGTAGGAGGTTTTGATCGGCTTATTCAACCCCTTTAAGCTACGGCGTTTAGGCCTACACGCCAGAAATTCGGCCCGGATCTCTTGCAGCCCGCTTATAATTGGAAAATGGTAGGTAAACTCTGCTATGAAAGTCATCTGCGTTCCCTTGTTGATGCTGGTCTTCTTTGGTACCAGTTGCACAACTTCCAGACATTACATGCAGCGGGGCCAACAAGCCTACGACGCCGGCAAGTACGCCGATGCGTCGTTGAATTTTCGGAGCGCCATCCGAAAGGATCCTAAGTCGGGTGAGGCCTACTACAAGCTCGCTTTGGCTGAATTGCAGTTGAATCACATACCGGAGGCCTATCGCGACCTGGCGCAAGCGGTCGAAATCATGCCGCAAAACCAAGATGCCAACGTCGCCCTCGCGGACATTTGCATTGACCTTTACCGCGCCGATCCCCGGCGCTCTAAGGCACTGTACGATCAGGCCGCCAAAGCAGTTTCTAACCTCGCGCAGAAAGACCCAAATGGCTATCACACGCACCGCCTGAGCGGGTACCTCGCTGTGCTCGATCGAAGGACGGCGAATGGAATTCAGGAGCTGGAACTTGCCAACTCCGTCAGGCCGTATCAGCCTCAGGTCGTTGCTCCTCTAATGACTGCCCTCTTTGAGAACCAACGCCCGGAACAGGCAGTGAAGCTGGGCCAAGAAACGATTCAAAAACACAAAGATGCCGCGCCCATATACACCCTGCTGTACGGGCATTTCCTCGCTTCCGGACAGCTGGCATTGGCTGAAAACGTGCTCAAGACTCAGATCGCAAACAACCCCAAGAACGCTGACTTCGTGTTGCAGTTGGCAAAACATTACGCAGCGCTGCACAACGATGCGCAAGCTCAGGCAACCGTCAGAATGGTTCTGGACCATCCAACCGACTTCAAAGAAGCTTTTCTGCGCGTCGGCGACTATTACAGCCAATCTGGCAATCTGAGCGAAGCGGCTAAATTGTTCCAGCAAGGAGCCCAGCAGGACCCGCAAGACAAACTCGTCTACCAAAAAAAGCTGACCAACGTGTTATTGGCCCAAGATAAGCCGGACGAGGCTTCGCGTCTGGTCGCGACCATCGTGCAGGAGCAGCCTAACGACCCTGAAGCGCTTCGCCTCCAGGCTGTTTTGCGCATGACCAGCGGCAAACCGGAGGATGTGGACAAGTCTGTGGCTGACCTCCAAAAGGCGCTGGAGCAAGCCCCCAACGACACGCTAACTCATTTCCAATTGGCCCGCGGGTTCTTATTAAAGCGCGACCTTGATAGCGCGGCTAAGCAGTTGAACGAAATCATCCGCCGTAATCCGGCCTTCGCTCCGGCGTCGCTCGTGCTCTCGGAAATAGCTTTCGATCAGCACCGGCCGCAGGAGGCTTTAACACGCCTCTCGCCGGTCCTTACCAGCCAGCCAGGCAATCGTCGTGCCCGTCTACTCAACGTGCTTGCTCTCGCTGCCGCTGGCCGCGTTGCGGAAGCTCGGACAAATTTGAACAGTTTACTCCGCGATGAGCCCACTTACGTGGATGCGCGGCTGGAGTTGGCCTTCCTGGATGTCCAGGACAACAAACTCGCCGAGGCGGAAGGCGTATTCCGCAGACTCTACCAAAATCGACAGGCTATGCCGAGGTCCATCGAAGGCCTGGTGCAAGTACTGAATGCTCGCGGGGATTCCCAACAAGCCATGCACATCCTCGAGGAGGCTATCAGCACATCCCCCCAACCCGGTGCGCTCCGATTACTGTTCGCAACGACGGCCGCCAAGGTAGGTAGAGACGATCTCGTAGGCTCGCAGTTACAACAAGCCGTAAAAGAAAACCCAAGCTCCTACGATGCTCATTTGATGCTCGCTGATTATTATCATCGCAAAGGCGATCTCAACCAGGCCGTCCGTTTGCTGGAAAAGGCTCGTCAGCTTGCTCCTCAAAACCCCGCACCCGACATTTCGCTGGCGTTCATCCACGCCGAGGAGGGCCAACCCGCGGCGGCCATCGAGTCCTACCGCAGCGCTTTATCGCGCCAACCCGACAACCCCGTGCTGCTGAACGATTTCGCTTATTATCTGGCCGAAAACGGTACCAACCTCGATGAGGCCCTCAAGATGTCGCAGCAGGCGGTTCAGAAGCTCAATAGCGCCCCCATGGCTTCGGACACCCTAGGCTGGATCTACCTGAAAAAGAATATGCCTGATGCCGCTCTCGGGATATTCCACAACCTGGCTAAAAAGGATCCCAACAACGCCTTGTTCGAGTATCACCTCGGTGCCGCCTTGGCCGCCAAGGGCGACCACGCAGCAGCACGGTCTGCTCTGCAGATTGCACTGCAGAAAAAGCCCCAAAAAAAGGACGAAGCGAAAATCAGGGAACTGCTGGCCAAACTCGGATAGAACGGCCGCGCCTCACCTGTCTGTGGATCCGAACGTGTCGGCAGCATCCCCGCTAACCGGGTACATGCACACGCTGTAAGTCCACTTACATTAATAAATTGCAATGAGCGCGAGGAGCGCTCTCTCATCCTCCATGATTCTGAACGAGTTACTTCTGAGCAGCGCTCAAAAAAACCGTACTAGTACAAAACATTTTAGCTAGCCCTTGCACCGGTTAGGTTACGAGTTTAGGATGGAGAAGTCACAAGGTAAGAGGCCGTAAGTCAGCGGCTAGCAATTTTGTTAGGAGGAATAAAAGAAAATATGAAACGATTTAGTTTGCATGCCACACTGGTGGCTGGTGCATTTTTAGCGCTGTCTACGGCATCGTGGGCGGGCACAATTACAGGTACGGCATGTATCTCAACCCTGGGCTCTGGGCTGGCGGACGTTGGGTCACAGTCGAATTTCAATACCTCGTGCACAGGCGGGAACCCAGTAATCACGTTTACCACTACCAGTATCAATTTCGTCGACAACACGCCGGCCGAAACCTTCCAGACGTTTTTTAATTCCGATCCGGGTGCTGTTTCCGGTATCGGTGGAACGCTTTCGGCAAGCTCTTCCGACAACGGCTCCATTTGGGATTTCCATGGGACCGGCTTCAATTTCTCATCGTCAACCACGTTTTCGGTTACGCACGACGACGGCGTTCAACTCTATGTTGACGGTACTCATCTCGTGATCGATGCGGCCACCCCGACCGCGGCTGAGACCAGCACCGGCTCGTGCGGCGGTTTTTGCACGGGCAACGACTCATTTGACCTGTATTACTCGGAAACCAACGGATCGCCGGCAGTCCTCCAGTTCGCTCCCGTTCCGGAACCTTCCCAGGTCTCCTGGCTATTGTTCGGCGTGCTCGGCTGCGCGTTACTGCTGCGCCGGAAGTTTGCCAGCCAGCAGTAAGTATAGTTCGTTCGTGTAACAGCCTCGAACTTTTCGAGCGATCCCGTTTAACGGGATCGCTCTTTTCATTTAGGACAACGAGTATTGGTCGCCGAAACTTCCTCTCGAGAGCGGCACCCCGGCCGATCCCGCACAGACCGCTACGGCTGCCGGCCTGGCGGCGTTCGCCGCGTCCAGAAGAAATCCCACTGCGCGGCCTCGGACCAAACCGCTGCAGGCAATGTTTCGTACAGAGGAGTACCACTATTGGCGGAAGCATCTGGCGCGCCGGCGCGCGGCGGCATATGGAGCATATGCCGAAGCAAGATCCAACTCCCGGCTATCTGGCTGTAACGAGGATTAAACCGGATGTCCTCGAAATCCACTCGGTTCAAACCAGAAAGATAAAGCGCGGTCCGCTTTGCCTCGTGGTTGCGTACTAAGAGCAGGTAGTCCAAGCCGCCAACGAGAACGGGAATTAACTGTATGATCACACCGCAAAGTGCGAGGCCTGCTGCCAATCGGGCGCGCCGTTCTACTACCTCCACGGCGGGGATACACATAATAACGACAGCGGGAATCATGAACCGGATGCCCCACGCATCGTCGGACGACCAATCCCACCATTTCGCGTAGGTCAGCAGTTCAGCGCTGAAGATGGCTAGGAATAACCCGGCGTCCGCGCGAAGTGCACGATTGCGCCAAAATCGCCGCCATCCCAAGAAGCCCAGCACCAAAGGCGGCGAGAACACGAAGATACTTTTTCCAGGCGAGAATAGGATCCCCTCTAGTCCGATCAGAACCGGTGTTGTGAATCCCTCGTTCGCATACCCATGGTCAAATATGGAGTGATAACGCGTATAGTTGGACCAGGCCACCACCGCGATCCAAGGTAAAACGGGAACGGTGATCTTGATGATGTTTCGCCGCCCGGGTTCCCCCAACAGAAACCACAGCGCTAAAAGCGCGACGAGAATTCCAGCATCCGGCCGGATGGTGATCGTAAACGCTGCGGTCAACATGCCGGTCATCGGGCGCCCAAATCTCATCAGAACGAAACCGGCGAATAGCAGCGTTGTTACCAGCGGCTCGGAGAAGTCGAGTTTTGTGTACGGCCACCAAGTGGTTGCCAGCCCGATCACTCCTACAACCCATAAGACCTGTCTGCGCGCGTAGAAATGCGATAAGTAATACGCGATGAGCGCCAGCAGGATCGCGCCGTTGAACACAAAGATCAACGTGTACAGCGCAGCTTCCGACCGTATACCCGTGTGGCTTCGCAGGAAGGATGCGATCGCCAAGGCCGGCATGGCAATCAGCGAATGCCCAATACCGTACTTGGAGTAAATGCCGTTCGGACTCGGAGACACTCCGCTCGAAGCGCCGGAAAGCATCGCTTTCGCCCACGCGATCTTCTGAGCTCCGTCGCCGCTAGTGTAATGTCCGCCCCAAGTGATGAGATAAGCAGCCAGAAAGAAGAAGAAGACGCCAAAAGCGAACCGGATCTCCTTCTCTGAGATCGCAAACTCAGTTCTGGTCGGCTCGCTCTTCGCTGCACTACTCATGAAGGATTCGCTATTATAACGGAAACCGCCGATCGGACATACGCAGAACACTCACAATTGTCGCGCGTCAAAACGCAGAACACTCAAAAACGCACGCAAAAGATTTGGGATCAACGCCGCTTACTGCATGCACGCCGCCTTGTCTGCACCACGTTCAGTTTTTATCGAACTGAACTACTTCTGCCTCATTGAATTCTCCTAACTGCTGCTGGCGCCAACCCGCAAATTCTGCACGGCCGGAAAACCATCCGCGCCAATACCGAACGGCGTCCTCGCGTCCATAGATTAGAAACCGGTTTGAAGTCGGGAGTGTGCTGCTCGCCAGTTTGGCCGCGAATGTCTCGGCCGTGACAGAGGAATCGAAAGGAAAGGGGTACACCTTTCCTTTAATCGGATAATAACCCATGTGAGCATAAAGAAAACCGTTCAAAGAATACTCGGGGTACCAAACCGGAGGCCTCGCTTCCACAAACGGGCTGGGACAAAGTACGGGCGTATCTGAGGTCGTTATTGCGCGATTCGCCGCCGCCGCCGCACCGCGCCAGTCTGTGTCGTGACTAGGGAGGAGCACCGACCACTGCCCTAGGTACAACAAAGTCGCAATCCCGAACGCTATGGAGAACAGTTTCCAGTAGTCTGCGGGCAGAAACAGGGATGCTGCCGCCACGCATGCTACAGCCGCGCCGGCCGATCCAAGCTGGACGTAACGCGGGGCAAATACACTGTTGCCCGTCAGCATCGAGAAGCAATAGAGAAGCACCGGCTGGCATGCCCACCAACCGGCCACCAGAACCACAGCGGGTGCCGAGACGATGCGCGATAGGTGCCGCTCTCCTAAATACCTAAACAGCAGCGCGCCCGCCGCACACGCAACGATGCGGGTTAACGCCAGTGAATGGAGCAACTCCAGCCGAGTTGGCATTGACCAGGTGACATGGGCGTGCGCCTCAGGTAGCAGACTCAACATTTGCAATAGTGGCGGCACAAGCGCGAGCCCCAAGGCGGTAAATACAGTCAGCACACGCAGCCACCCGGCCTGTGTTTGCCTAAACCACACGCGACTTACGGCATAAAGAGCCAGCACCGGGTAACTCGGCCAGAACATCAGATGAACATACAAGACTGAGGCGGCGCAGGCGAGGAACAGAGCCGCATCCAGCCACCGCACCGAATCTAGCCATCTGACCAAGAACAGCAAACCCCCTGCGAATAAGCACATTCCGAACGCGTACGGCCGGACATTATCAGCGTTATAGCTAATGCCAGGAAAAGCAAAGCAAGCAAAAACGGCCAACCATCCCGAATCGGCATGAATCAGCCGAATCGAAAGCCGCGCCACAATCGCCAATAGTACCAGCATGGCCACAACTGACGGAATTCGCAGTGATACTTCGGAGTAGCCGAAAAGATTGCCCCAACAGTGAATGAATGGGTAATACCACGACGTCCAAGCCTGCGGCGCAGCACCAAGAAGGGAGGGGTCATGCGAGCCGTGCTTCGCCACAAATACTGTTCCAGTCGCATCGAGCCAAAGGCTTGATGGGAGCGGCATCAGCCAAAACCTGACGACGAGTAGCGTCAGCACCAAGACGTACGGCCATCGGAGAACCCTCAGCAAACGCGCAGACCGCTTTAAATAAACCGGGATATTGTTCACGCGTCCTTCCTCACTCCACCAAGCTTGAGAACAGCGGGGCGTGAACCCTGCGGGACGTCGATGCTGTAACGATAACATCGCGAGAATTTCGGCCGTGCCATCCATGCCGTCCTTTTGGGCGCGGACGTGAAATCGCACGCTGAAGAAACCGCCAGCGCCGGGAAAAAAGAATCGCAGCGCTTCATAAATGTCACCGGGCTCATTTTCCGGGACGGTCAGCGGCGCGTGATGCAATCGTCAACATCAGACTCATCATGATGAACACCTAGGACTGCCAGTGGTGGGACGCGCACAGACCGTTTCAACTGATTGTATTCGATCCCTAGGTGGCGGTCCGATCTGTCCGGCGCAGTAGCTCCTGAACCAGAACGGTCATGACGCCGAAGGAGAAAAGCGCTGGGCAAATCAGCGGATGAGATTTACCTGCTCCTAGGTCGAATGCGATAAAGGGGACTCGGTACCGAACCAGAATGGCCGGCACACGGATCCGCACGCGTAAAACGAGCCCTGGAGTAGATCATCCAGCAGCGGAGCACCGCAACGATTGCGCTGCGACAACGGTCTGGAGTTTACCAGCCGTCATTCCTTACTCAACCCGGCAGGCAAAAATGGCCGTGTGGAAACCATCAACCAGAGACTTCGGGACGAATGTTGAATGCCCACTGGTTTCAACCATTGGATAAGCCAAGCAACGAATCGAGAGTTAGAGGGACGAAACACTCGGGAGCGGCCGCACAGCAGTTTGGGTTAGGGGACGCTGGCTGAGTTTGTAGCGCGGACTGAATGATCCCAATGCCGGCGCTCAGGCTCTCGGGCTAAAATGCACTCGCTGTCGCTCGGCCTTGACAGCCTTCCGCGCAGCCGAGAATCAAGCGGGTCACTATATAGAACTCCACGTAACGTTACATCAGGTGATCCGGGCAAACCCTCCTCGTGTGCCAATCACCGAAGCCTAGTGCAACGAGGGAGTTGTTCGCTGTTCGGGCGATTTCGGCGGCGGCTACACGGCTGGAGGCGAGTTGCTCACTGCGCCTTGCTCAGTCGGGCCACTTGTCTGATTGAAACTGCCGGTTGCACGGGCCAGCATCAGCTCACGTCTCCAGACGATCGGGTGCTACAAAGGTCTCCCACTCGAGCGTGTCCGTCCACCGTCCTTCTCCGCCAACCTTTAATCAGACGAACTGAAGCCCCGGAAAGGGACACCTGAAAAGAGGTCTTAAACTCCGGCCTACAATCTGCAACATCGATATAAATCGGGATCACGCGCAACGCTAGCGCGTGATCCCGGCTTCTGCCCAAGACGGGGCTATTACTTCTGGTGAATGTTAGAGCCGCTGGTTAGTCCCGATCCCTCCTGGCAATTCAGCCCTTGGGCGCTGTTGTACGCATCTAGAACGTTCGCCAGAGTGGTGAAGTACCCCCCGAGCGTGGTGCTAGACTGCACGAAATTGCCGGAACTGCTATTAAAGTTGATCGGGAAAGTAACCCCGGCAGGATTCGATCCTGGGAAGCCAGGCTGCGACAGCCCGAACTGCAGCAGCGACTCCGCATCTGTGATTGCGGTGCTGACATTCATACCGAGCTCGGTAACACCGGTGATCTGCGCCCCCGCCGCGATATTCGCCAAAGCCGCAATGAGTTGGTGCATCAAGATCAGCGCGGCGTCTCCGCCTTTGGGAGCAGTATCCAGGATCGTATGCAGCTGACCGGCAGTATAGTTTACGCCTGCGATGGACACTTGGCCTTGGGCGTTGAAGAGGTTAGATGGGAACCCATGGTTCTTCCAGAAGCCTTGTGTGGCAGGACAGCCGGTAGCCGCCGGGCACGCGACGGTAGTGGCGCCCTCGAATTGGTAGTTCGTATTGGTATAGAAGTTTGTGAAGCTGCTCGCGCCATCGTACGTGGTAATGTGGCCGTCCTCAAACGCTATGAGAAATTGCCCTCTCGCTGCTGTCAATTGAGCGGGCGTAAACGCCAGGATAGCGCCCGAATTCGTATTGCTGCCCTGGCGAATCTGGCCATCCATAGCGTAAATGCTGACGAAGTACGAGTATCCGTCGAAAGTGCAGGATTGGGAGTTGATAAACAGCACGTTCTCCGGCTCCAAATAGGGGGTTGTCGCCCAGACCGTCGTAATCTGTGTGCCGCCCGCAGTATTCGGACGGACGACGAAGATCACCCCCGGAGGTGGATTGGCCCCGCCATTCGCGGCAATCAGGGACTCAGCCGTTATATACAGACAGCCCGGACACGCCGGGTTGCTGAGCGGGGCGACGGTCGCACTCTCGAGCACGTAGGAACCCGCCAGTTGGCTACTGAGCGGGTAAGAAAAGATCGAATTGCCCATCGAATCGTAACCGAACACTCCTGAGGTAGTGGTGACGATCAAGGCGAACTTGAACGTTCCGATCGTGTCGAATGTGACGCCCGCATGCCCGTAATAGGGCCCTGGAATAGGCACGAACGCGCTCCCATTCTTGTATATCTCTCCAGCCGTATTCGCCGAGTTCCAGCCGGCGGCGTACACGTCACCCGCTGTGAACCCGCCAAGACCGGGAGAGATATATAAATAGTTCTCCGCGCAATTGGTCGTCTCTGGCAATGGCGTGGTCTCCACAACGCTCGCAGAAGTTCCGGAAATACTTGTCACGGAGTAAATGCCTCGCGGCTGACCCGTGCTCGTGCAGTACGGTTCGCTAAATAGGAGTTCGCCAGTGGTGGCTCCTATCCCGTTCGGCGCGATACCGTCGGGAGCCGATGCAGTCGTCGGAGTTAAGAGAGTTTGCGCAGGTCCGACAGCCACGCTGATCAAGCCGAGTAATGAACAAACAAAAAAAGTTTTCATGCTTTTTAATTCCTTTGTACCGGTACAACCTCTGACCGAGTGTTATGACGCGTACACCGCCACAATGTATACATGAATGTATACATGAATGTATACCTGAATGAAGTCCCCGGAGTCGAACTGCACCCTCGCTTGGCTGGAGTGTCTTAGCTTGTAACGGTTAAAACAGTGATCTTCCGCAGGCCGTACCCCTGATCCTACTTATAGCTCCTGACCGCTATGAGCGGATAGTTGTTCGTGAATAGGCGCACGAGGAAGCCTTTCAGATCATCAGCTCGATCAACTGATGAGCAGCCCTTATGGGTCCCCTAGAGCAGGTCAAAGCCGAGCAAGAACTCGGCCATGCCGCCGAGCTCAAAGGCGTGAATTGACCCCGCAAGGATCAAAGACAGCTTTTATGTTCAAGAAGTGGCGATGAGGCCAAGACGATGCCCGCGCCTTGGAAAACTGAAACGCCGATGCCCTTATCGGCGTGTTTGGCCGATGGAGTACGTAAATACAGGCCGGCCCGACTTATTGATCCACGCGAAAGTTCCTTTGCGATCCAGCGCAACAGATGCAAGTCCATAGGTAAATCCGGTTGCGGTAGGGAATGCTTTGGGGAATGCCGGCTTACCAGTCTTGTCAATAAATCTGGAGGTCCAGATTCCTGGGCCATGGCTTTTGGATACTACGGCAAACCCTTCGGAGAAACTATCCGCGGATTCGAATTGAGGACGAATCACATAGTTACCCCTGTGATCGATAAATCCCTTTTTCCCATCCTCAGCGACCACCGCCAAGCCTTCAGAAAACGGCTCAGCCGACTGAAACCTCGGCGGAATCGCGATTTGCCCCGACAGATCCACGAAGCCCCACTGGTCGCCAATTCGGATCGGGGCCAATCCTTCGGCGAAGTCCTCCGCATCATCAAAGCGAAGATCGGAAATCGGCTCGCCGCGTTTGTCAATGAACGTGTAACGGCAATCGTACGTCGCACGTGGTTCCGTGGGTTGAAATGCGGCGCGCGAGCAGGAACCCCCGTTAGTGATCCGGCAGGGCCCGCTGACTATGACAGCGGCACGACCCTCGTGAAAACTTGCTCCGTAGGTCAGCCGTGGCGGAATGACAAATTGCCCGTGACTATCGATGTAACCAGTGGTCCCTACCTCGCTCGAAACAGAGACGCGCGCCAGTCCCTCTGAGAACCGATCAACCCATTGGTACTGTGGGGCAACAGCGAACTGTCCCGTGCGATCAATGAAACCCCACTTAGGGAATTTATCATTTGGGAACCCAGCATATTGCGAGGCAGGAGCAAATCCTTCAGAAAAGTCGAAAGCGAGCCACGCGTCAGAGTGGAAGATGACCTTGCCTGAACGATCCACGTAGCTGTACCCATGATCGTCCTTGACGGCAAGTAAACCTTCGTGAAACTCGCCGAAAGAGTTGTCACTTGCTGGGAGACTCGCGGCAATAATCACCTTGCCGGAAGCATCGATGTATCCCGCCTTCCCGTTTCGCACAAATCGGAACAGAGGATCGGCCGGTTTGCTTCGGATGCTCCAAATGGTGTAGCTCCATTCGCAGGCCTGCACTACTGCCACCGACAGAACAACGCTAGCTGCGAAATAGGAAAAGATTCGGCTCTTGCCAGCGTATCCGACACCGGCCATACGTACACCATGGTAAATCAACCCGCAGAGGCCGCCGACTAATTGCCTCCCGTGATTATTGCAGATCGAATCGCTTTTTCATCTCGATCCTGTGGGCGTTATGAACGAGCCTATCAACGTTCCATCGGCGAGTGTTGGATCGCTGCTCGTGCCGGCGCGAGACGGGCAGTTGTGGCGTGAGGATCGTCGAACGCACTTGGTAAAGGCCTTCGCAGATCTCCCAAAAGTCGCGGCGCTCGGGTCCTGACATCGGAGCCCTGGCCCAGTCGTCGATTACCAGAACATCAATGCGGCTGAGCCGGGCTAGAAGACTACGTAAGCTGCCGTCCGCCTGGGGCCATTGCAAGATCACGGAACAACGACTGGGCGCGAGTATAGAGTGGCGAGTAACCATCGCGGCCGACCGGGCTTGCATCCATGACGCAGTTGTTCGAATTGCCACACGGCTACCACACGCCTGTCGGCCAGCGCGGTCTCACCATGTCCAAGGGGCGACAGCAGACGATCGCGCTTGCGCAGGCCCTGATCGGCATGAAACCAACTACCAAGGTCCTCATCTTGGACGAGTTCACCAGCGCGCTGGATTCTCCTACTGAAAAACAGGTGCTTGATAATCTGCGGCCCCTGCTTAAAGATAAGACCGTCATCATCTCGCGCACCGGTTGGCAACACTGCGCAAGATGGCTGACCGCATCATCGTGCTCGATGAGACTGGTATCGTCGAAGAAGGTAATCACCCCGAGCTTCTGAACCGGCGCGGGAGTACGCTTACATGGCGGAACTACAAATCACAGCATAACAGCCTGCGCTTCAGCCCGTGGCACGTCCATCGATTCACTCGGTATTTCAAAGAAATGTTGGCGTCTCCCGCGAGTCCAACTGCAAGGGAGCACACACATGCCAACCAAAACCGCATCCAAGACCACAACCGATCACGAAGAGATACGCCGTTGGGCCGAAGACCGCGGCGCACAACCGGCGTGCGTGCGAGGCACCGGCGCACGAGGCGACATCGGAATGTTGCGTTTGGACTTCCCCGGCTACAGCGGCGGAAGTTCGCTGGAGCACATTTCCTGGGATGAGTGGTTCCAGAAGTTCGACCAAAATAATCTCGCGCTGCTGTATCAGGACACCACCGCGTCCGGCGAAAAGAGCAATTTCAATAAGCTGGTGGACCGCTCAACGGATGGACCGGCAAAACGATCGCGGCAACGCGCCTCCTCAAGCACCCGCACCCGCTCCGCTTCAGCGTCGAAGGGCGCCCGATCTCATGCCGGCGGGGCGCGCGGACGAAGCACCACCGGCAGCCGGTCGCGCTCCGCATCGCATCGTGCGTCCGCTGCCACACGCTCTGCACCCAAACGATCGTCCAAGTCTGCGTCGGCGGCTGCATCGTCTAGCAGAAAGAAGACCGCTTCCAAAGCGAAGAGCCGCAGAAGCAGGTAGACGGCTCTGAACGCTAGGCCCCCCGTGCAACATAGAGCGGCGCCCGCGTAACGCCAGTGAAATACGCCCTACAGAGGTAGTGCCTCGGCGCCTCTGGACTCGCAATCCAGAAGACGATCAGACTCCAACTCGCTCACTTCGCTCACGCGGCTCGATACTCCCTTTTCTTGTCCTTATCCCCTCAACGTTACGGATGAGTTTAGATTAAGTTTTTCATTCCTCCAACTCCGTTCGCGCCTGCGGCCGATTTAGAAATTTCTTCATACCGTTACAGCAGAAAGGAACTTACCTTTCCAAGCGTCTCTTGCACAAAGGCTTCGGGCATGAAGTCGAAAGCTGTTAGTTAATTTTTTGAAGGGGCAATAAACTAGATGCGGATTTTAGTTACAGGTGGAGCAGGATTCGTTGGATCTCATGTCACGCGAGAACTGATTCATGCCGGCCACTCTGTGCGAGTCCTGGATAATTTGACGGCACAGGTGCACGGGACCGAGCGCCGGAGACCGGATTACTTGCACGAAGACGCGGCGTTCATCTATGGAGACGTTCGCGATGCCGAAGTTCTGGACCGCGCGCTGAAAAACGTCGATGCTGTTTATCATCTGGCCGCCTTGGTCGGAGTGGGCCAAAGCATGTACCGCATGGCCGACTACACCAGCGTTAATACTTATGGCACCGCAGTCCTGCTGGAGTCTGTGCTCAAGTATCGCGATCGCATCGAGCGGTTGATCGTCGCCTCCAGCATGAGTATTTATGGAGAGGGGCTGTACGTGGATACCCACGGACAGGTTTGCTCCAATTGCGAGCGCGATCCCGAGCAGACCCGTCTGGGCCAGTGGGAACTCCGCGATTCCCGCGGCGAGGTTCTGAAACCCATTCCGACGCCGGAGACGAAGAACCCCTCGCTGGTCTCGGTTTATGCGCTCTCGAAGTTCTATCAGGAGCGGATGTGCCTGGCCGCGGGGCGGGCTTATGATATCCCCACCGTGGCGCTGCGCTTCTTCAACATCTATGGTCCGCACCAGGCGCTTTCAAATCCGTACACCGGCGTGCTGGCCATTTTCGCCGCGCGGCTTCTCAATAATAAACCGCCACTGATCAATGAAGACGGCCATCAGTTGCGCGATTTTGTCAGCGTGCACGATGTGGCCCGCGCCTGCCGCCTCGCACTCGAATCCCCGAAAGCCGCCGGACAAACCATCAACGTCGGCACCGGGCAACCCATGAGCGTTCGCGACCTGGCGGTCCGCATGGCGAGTTTCCTGGGGAAGGACATCAGCCCCGAAATCACCGGCCGCTATCGCGCCGGAGACATCCGGCATTGCTACGCCGATATTTCTCTCGCGCGCGCGCTGCTCGGCTATCAACCCCAAGTGACCTTAGCCGACGGCCTGGGAGCGTTGGCAACCTGGCTGGAGGATCAAACCGCCGACGACCATGTGATGGAATGCTTCCAGGAACTGGCGGTCAGAGGCCTGATGGTATGAGGCGCCCTGCCGCGGAAGCTCTGGCGCGGGCCGTTTCCGCCAGCGCTGCCTCCAAACCTGCCCGATTTCTGCTGCTCAACCCGAACTGGAATTTCGAGAAGAGTATCTACTTCGGCTGCCCGCAGCCGCACTTAGCGCTCGAATTCGGCTACGCCCGGGACTTACTGGCGTGGGAAGGGAACGAGGCGCTTATTCTCGACGCCCAAATGGAGAACCTGACCGCCGACGAGATTCGGAGCCGGGCAATTGCATTCGATCCGCACTTCCTTGTAATAACCACCGCTCCCAGTTACTTGTTCTGGCGCTGCCCTCCACCCGAATTGCGCACGCCCATCCAAACCTTGAAAGATCTCGATGATCTCGATTGTGTGCGCGTCGTAGTAGGGCCGCATGGCTCTACAACTCCCAAGGCGTCTCTGCGCAAACTGAACGCTGACATCGTGATTCTGGGCGAGTGCGAAGAGATCCTGCCGCAGTTATTGAAGCCCTGGTCGCAATTATCTTCCGTCTGTTACTGGGCCGGCGGCAATCCTTGGGTTCAGGGGTCGCCGCACGCCGCCAATATTCAGAAGCTGGACGCGCTGGAGTGGTCCGCCGGTTACTTGCGGCACCACCGCCATCATCACCACCGTTTCGATACCACACCCACGGGCCCGGGCGCGGAAGTCGAGGCGTCGCGGGGTTGCCCGTATCACTGCACGTTTTGCGCGAAAGACAATTTTCGCGATGACTACAGGCGGCGGCCAGTTCCCACCGTACTCGAAGAGATCGATGGCTTAATCGATGCCGGCGCCGAATACGTCTACTTCATCGACGAGATATTTCTTCCAAACACGCCCTTGCTCGAAGGGCTGGTAAAGCGCGGGATCAAGTTCGGCATCCAGACCAGAATCGATCTCTGGAGCCATGCCGCCATCGATCTGTTAGGACGCGCCGGTTGCGTCTCCATTGAGGCCGGTGTCGAATCCATCACCGAGAGCGGACGCGAGGCGCTGGCCAAAAAGTGTAAAGCCTCCACGCAGGACCTGGCCAGCCGCCTGAAGTACGCCAAGGAACGCGTCCCTTTTGTACAAGCGAATTTGATCCGCATGGAAAACGACGACACCGAGATGGTGGAGCTCTGGCGCGAAGATCTCCAGCGGCACGGCGTCTGGGCGAATGCGCCGGTCCCGCTATTTCCTTACCCCGGCTCGCCCGAATACACGGCACGCTGGGGCACGCCCGACGATCAGGCCTGGGAGCGCGCTCATGCTTATTACCTGAATCAGTATCAGACCTTCAGTGACGTTCAGCAGCAAGTACCCGCAAGTTTGCACGAACTGGAACAAATGAATGCCGAGCGCTGTTAGCGATCGCAGCATACCGCGGCATGTTTTCATGACCGTCGATACCGTCGGCGGCGTCTGGACCTACGCACTCGAGCTGTGCAAAGCATTTTCCCGGCTTCGCATCCATGTGTCGTTGGTCACCCTCGGCAGGCCCGCCGATGCGGCGCAGCGCGCAGCTTTGCGACGGCTGCGAAATGCCGAATTTTACGAAGCACCGTTCCCACTGGAATGGATGGAAGGCGCCGCCAACGATTTCGAGCGCTCGAGCGCCTGGCTTTTATCTTTGGCGCAGCGCTTGCAACCGGACCTGATTCACCTGAATGGTTATTGGCACGCGGCTCTGGACTGGGAAGCGCCTGTGGTCGTGGTCGCGCATTCCTGCCTGCTCTCCTGGTGGGCGGCGGTGCGGAAATCCGATCCGCTTCCCGCCCGGTTCGCGCCCTATCGCGATCGTGTGACGGACGGGCTCCGGCGCGCCCACGTCGTCGTCGCGCCTAGCCGCGCCATGCTGAGCGAAATCGAACGCCTCTATACTCCGCTTGAGTGCGGCCTGGTTGTGCCAAACGCAAGAACGGCGCAACTGTTCCCAGCGGGCAAGAAAGAAAACCTGGTTCTGGCGACCGGCCGTCTCTGGGATGAAGCGAAAAACCTCGCGTTGTTGGACCGCTTTGCGCGCCGCCTGCCCTGGCCCCTCTACCTGGCAGGCGATGATGTTCACCCGGACGGCTCCCGGGCTGAGTTTCGGAACGTCGTCAACTTGGGCTATGTGCCGGCGGTGCAATTAGCGCCTTGGTTCTCGCGCGCCGCAATTTACGCGGCCCCGGCGCGATACGAACCGTTTGGCCTATCTGTTCTGGAGGCCGCGCTCGCCGGTTGCGCCCTGGTTTTGAGCGACATTTCCAGCCTCCGAGAGAACTGGTCCGGCGCAGCGCTGTTCGCGCCCGCTGGCGATGGCGCCGCGTTCGAATCCGCAATCCGGCAATTGATCGAAGATTCTGCCCGGCGGCGGAAATTGTCGGCGGCCGCCGCGGCCAGAGCGCTCCACTTCTCCCCGTCCGCAATGGCTAACGGCTATTTGAGCGCCTACCATGCTGCCTCGCAGAGATTCGCAGCCGCGGCCCCCGGCGCCGAAGAAAGATTGGTTCAATGCGTGTAGCGCTGTTTTATCAATCGCTGCTCTCGGACTGGAATCACGGCAACGCGCATTTCTTACGCGGCTTGGTCTCGGAGCTGATGGCGCGCGGACACCAAGCACGGGTCTTCGAACCGCAGGATTCGTGGAGCTATGGGAATCTGCTTCGCTTCCACGGAACTTCGTTCTTGGAAGGATTCCGCCGCGCTTTCCCCGGCCTGAGCAGCACCCGTTACAACGAACCCACGCTAGACCTGGAAGCCGAGTTAGACGCCGTCGATCTGGTGTTGGTCCACGAGTGGAACACCCCGGCGCTCATCTCGCGCATTGCCGGGTACAGAAAACGCCACTCGTGTCGCGTTCTGTTTCACGATACGCACCACCGCTGCGTCACCGACACGGCGCACGTGACACTCCCTGCTCTCGAAAACTACGACGGCGTGCTCGCCTTCGGCGACTCGGTTTCGGACCGCTATCGCCGCATGGGATGGGGAGCCAGAGTATGGACCTGGCACGAAGCGGCTGATATTCGCGTGTTCAGAAAGCTCACGCCTTCCGAACCGCGCAAGGATCTGGTGTGGGTAGGAAATTGGGGAGACGAAGAGCGAACCCAGGAGTTGGAACAGTTTTTCATCGCACCCGTGCGCGACCTGAAGCTGCGTACACACGCCTATGGCGTTCGCTACCCCGACGACGCGCGGCAGAGGCTCCAGGCGGCTGGTATTGCCTACAAAGGCTGGGTTCCGAATTACGATGTTCCGGAAGTCTTCAGCCGCTTTAAGGCTACTGTGCATATTCCGCGCAGGCCTTATCGCGAGGCGTTGCCGGGGGTCCCCACCATCCGCGTGTTCGAAGCGCTGGCCTGCGGAATCCCGCTGATTTCCGCTCCCTGGGACGACTCGGAAGGACTTTTCCGCGAAGGCCGCGATTTTTTGATCGCTCGCGACGGCGCCGAGATGACACGTCTCCTCAAGCTGGTCCTCAACGACGAAAGCATCGCACGTTCGCTCTCTGCGTCAGGAATGGAGACAATTCTCGCCCGCCATACCTGCGCGCATCGCGTCGACGAGCTGCTCGGGATTTACCGCCGTCTCGGGAGTCCCGCGATTCGCGATCAGGCGCCCGCGCAGTTGCCCATAACGGCCGCGTGGTGCGGCGAGGAAGGATAGAAACCTTGCCGTCGGGTGGAATGCAAATTGCCTTTTTCGGCTCCAGTCTGTTGTCGAGTTACTGGAACGGAGCAGCAACTTACTATCGCGGAATAATTCGTGAGTTGAACGCTCGCGGCCACCGGATCACCTTCTACGAACCCGACGCATATGGGCGGCAGCAACATTTGGATGTTAGTGCGGATCTGCCCTGGGTCGATGTCAGCGTATACGACAATTCCGGACCGGCTGTGCTCCGCGCTTTAGAGCAGGCGA
The DNA here is from genome assembly GCA_035293725.1 of Bryobacteraceae bacterium. GTDB lineage: Bacteria > Acidobacteriota > Terriglobia > Bryobacterales > Bryobacteraceae > Palsa-89. The sequence continues at coordinate 13,440 of DATGMH010000083.1, read as the reverse complement.
GAAGCGCCGATCTCATCGTAAAGGCCAGCGGCGTGGGAGTAAACGATCAACTGCTGGAACGCGAGGTTCTGCGAATCCGGCGTGCGGGCGCAAGCGCCGCATTCTGGGATGTGGACGCGCCGGCAACATTGGATCGAGTCAACAGCTCGCCCGGCGATCCTTTCCGCGAGCTAATCCCGAAATACGATGTGATCTTCACTTATGGCGGCGGCGAACCCGTGGTGCGCGGCTATCAACGCTTGGGCGCGAAGCTTTGCGTTCCCATTTACAACGGGCTCGATCCTCAAACACACCACCCCGTTCCATCCGATCCCGCATATGCCGCCGATCTGTCGTTTCTGGGCAATCGCCTTCCAGACCGGGAACAGCGCGTCGAGGAGTTTTTCCTGAAGGCCGCCTCCCTCCAGCCCGCTCTGAAATTTCTATTCGCGGGCAGCGGATGGCAGGATAAACCGGTGCCTTCGAACGTGCAGTACATCGGTCACCTTTACTCTGCTCAGCACAATGCCTTTAATTGTTCCGCGCGCGCCGTGCTCAATGTTACGCGCGACAGCATGGCCAAATATGGCTTCAGCCCCGCCACGCGAGTTTTTGAAGCGGCGGGTGCCGGAGCCTGCCTGATTTCCGACAACTGGGAAGGAATCGAAATGTTTCTTGAACCCGGCCGGGAGATCCTGGTCGCCCAGTCTGGACAGGAGGTGGCGGACATTTTGGCCCGCTTATCCCCTGCTCAGGCTCGGTCGATCGGCGCAGCCGCATTGGCGCGCGTGCTGAAGGACCACACGTACGCGCAACGGGCGCAGCAGGTGGACGCCATCCTGAGGGGCAGCCATCTGGCCGCTGTGGGGTAACCATCTATGACTTCCGACAGGTACAACATCGTCATTCTCGGACTTTCCGTCACCTCTTCCTGGGGAAACGGTCACGCCACCACCTACCGCGGCTTGATGCGCGGGCTCGCGGAGATGGGTCACGACGTCCTTTTTCTCGAGTGTAACAAGCCGTGGTACGAGAAGAATCGGGACCTCCCGCGCCCACCCTACGGCCGGACTGAATTGTACAATTCGCTCACTGAACTCCAAGACAGGTTCGACGCAACGATACGAATGGCCGATGCGGTGATCGTTGGGTCCTACGTCCCGGATGGCATTGCAGTAGGCGAGTGGGTGCTGCGCACCGCGCGGGGAGTGCGAGCCTTCTACGACATCGACACTCCCGTGACTCTCGCAGCCGTGTCAAACGGAAATCGCTGCGAGTACCTCCACCGCAGCCAGATACCCGCCTACGATCTATATCTGTCGTTCACCGGCGGTCCGGTTATTAAGCGGCTCGAGCGCGAATTCGGATCCCCGGCGGCGCGCGTGCTCTATTGCTCGGTCGATCCGGATCGATACACGCCTCACGCACAGAAACCTGTTTGGGATATCGGATACCTTGGAACTTATTCGGCCGACCGCCAGGCTTCGCTTGAAGAGCTACTATTGCAGACTGCGCGGGCCCGTGCTTCAGACCGATATGTGGTGGCTGGATCCTTGTATCCGGATTCGATATCTTGGCCGCATAACGTGGAACGAATTGAACATCTCGCGCCCGCGGACCACCCGAGTTTTTACAACGCGCAAAAATTCACGTTGAACCTGACTCGATCTGCGATGATCTGGGCAGGCTACTCGCCGAGCGTAAGGCTCTTCGAAGCGGCCGCGTGCGGCGTACCAATCATCAGCGATTACTGGAAGGGTCTTAACGAAATTCTTTGCATCGGCTCGGAAGTTCTGCTGGCCCGCGATCGCTCGGATATTTCGCGAATCCTCCGCGATACCAGCGAGGAACAGCGACAGGCCATCGGCATGCGCGCGCGGCAGAGAATCCTGCGCGCGCACACTTTCCGGATTCGGGCGCTGCAGCTTACAGCTCACTTGACCGAGCAGATGAACAGGCTCGCCCGCACAGCTTCGCGCGGCACCGTGACCTCCGTCGGCGTGCCCGCCATGAACTACGGTAGTTAAGACGCCCTCCGCGTCCAGCAATGAGCACCTGCTTATTGATCCGGCACGCAAACACCGATACCGCTGGGCAGGTGATGACCGGCAGAAATCCCGGCGTTCACTTGAACGAAGCGGGTGTTCGCCAGGCCCGGGATCTGGCGAATGCATTGCGCCGCTGCTCAGTTGAGGCAATATACAGCAGCCCGTTGGAGCGTGCGCAGGAAACCGCGCGCGCCATCTCGGAAGCGCTCGGATTGCGCGTCGCGGTATGCCCCGCCTTCAACGAATTTGACTTCGGTTCGTGGTCCGGCCTATCGCTTGCACAGTTGGACAATATTCCCGAATGGCACACATTCAATCGGCTCCGTAGCCTCACCCCGGCCCCTGGCGGCGAGCTGATGTTAGAAGCCCAAGCACGAGTGATCCGGGCTCTGGAGCAGCTTCGAGTGCGGCATCCGTCCCAGCTCTTTATTGCCGTCAGCCATGCCGATGTGATTCGAGCCGCATTGGCGCACTATCTGGGAATTCCGCTTGACCTGGCCCACCGTCTGGACATCGCGCCCGCATCCGTAAGCGTCGTCGCGCTGAATGACAGCTGGATCCAGGTGCGCGCCGTCAACTGCCCGGCAGCGGCGTGCAGCGATTTGTTAGGCTGCGAGTCACACCATGGCCCGCGGTGACGGTTCCGCAACGCGGTTGCTAGCCGGAAACAACACGGGCCCGTATATGGTTCTTGCCGCCCATCCGGATGACGAGACCATCGGGTTGGCCAGCTTCCTGCGCGAGTGGTCCGAAAACGTGGTCGTGGTGCACGTCACGGACGGATCGCCTCGAGATCTAAGATATGCGCGCGCGGCGGGATTTTACTCGCAGGCCGCCTATGCGCAGGCGCGCCGGCACGAGGCAGGAGCGGCGCTGGCATTGGCATCTGTTCCCGCTGCATCCATCCTCGCCCTAAAATTCATCGATCAAGAAGTGGCGTACGCCCTACGTCCGCTGGTCGAGCGCGTTACCGCCCTTATGCAGCGCTTCAAGCCTGCAATCGTCGTCGCGCACCCCTATGAAGGCGGTCACCCAGATCACGATGCCGTTTCGTTCGCCGCTGCTGCGGCGCTCCGGTTAGCCGGAGTGCCCTCGCGCTTATGCGAGTTTTGTTCTTATCATGCGTCTGAAGAGACATTGATCACTGGTGAGTTCTTACCGGGATCGGTCCCGGTTTGTACGCGTCAATTGAATGCCGCCGAGCAAGAACTCAAACGCCGCATGTTTGCGGCCTACGCAAGCCAAAGCGAAGTCTTGAAGGCGTTTGGCACGGAAAGCGAGCGAATCCGCCCGGCCCCGGCCTACGATTTCAGCGCGGCTCCGCATGGCGGCCGTTTGTACTACGAAGGAAGAATTTCTTCGTTAACTGGCGCGTGCTGGCGATCGCTGGCGGTAGCGGCCGCCGCGAAGTTGGGCCTCTAGACTTATGGCACTGACCGTGCTCAATGTCGCGTATCCGCTCGCCCCCGTCAGCCGCGACAGCGTCGGCGGAGGTGAGCAGGTGGTATCGCTTCTCGACCATGCGCTCGTTTGCGCGAACCACCGGTCTATCGTTATTGCAATGCAAGGCTCGGCGACGGCGGGCGAGTTGATCCCGCTGCCGCATTGGAGCAGTCCTCTCGAATCGAACATCCAAGAGGCCGCCACAGCAGCGGCGCGCCACGCAATCCAGTGCGCGTTGAGCAGATACAAGATTGATGTGATCCATCTCCACGGCATTGACTTCCTCTCTTATCTTCCGGACAGCGACATCCCCGTGATTGCGACGCTACACCTTCCGCCCGCCTGGTATGGACCGCAACTGTTTCAGCACCGCCGCCCGAAAACTGTCTATTGTTGCGTCTCGGAGTCGCAGCGCATTGCTTGCTCGGCGGCTCACGCGGATATACGAGTCATTCCGAATGGGGTTCGCGTCGAGGACTTCTGGTTTCGCGCGCGCAAAAAGTGTTATGCGTTGCTGCTCGCTCGCATCTGTCCCGAAAAAGGCGTGCACCTGGCTCTAGAGGCCGCGCATCGGGCCGGTTGTCGGCTGTGGATCGCCGGCCAGGTCTACGGATATCCGACGCACCGTTCGTATTTCGACCAAGAGGTCGTACCGCTGCTGGACCGTAAACGACAGTTTATCGGTCCAGCGACTTTCGAACGTAAGCGCCGCTTGCTGGCAGGCGCAAGGTGCCTGCTGGTTCCGAGTCTGGCGGAAGAGACCAGCTCGCTCGTGGTGATGGAGGCAATGGCATCTGGGACCCCGGTCATCTCCTACCCGAACGGAGCGCTCCCCGAGCTGGTCCGGCACGGCGAAACCGGATTTCTGGTGTCCAGCGTTGAACAAATGGCCGACGCAATCCGAAACGTGGATGCTATTCAGCCTTCACAGTGCCGGGAGTACGCGCTCCGCCATTTCTCCGCCGCCCAGTGCACATCGCAATATCTGGCGCTGTATCGCGAACTGGCCGCCTGACTGTCGCGTTGCGCTATTTACTCGTTACGACGCGTACCGCCGCGTCATGCGCGCGCAAAATTCGGCAAATTGCTGGACGTCCACCGGCGGGCTGGTATGGTTTGGACGAATTCCGCAGCGATCCGGCGTGAAGCAGTAGGTCAGCGTCACATCGAAACCGTCCAGGGCGCTCATTTGCATATCGAACCATTTGTCAGCCCCCGGCCGCAAACTATCCGACCAGCTAAGGCCGGTGCGAAGATGGCGGACGCCGAGTTCACGCAAGGTTTGGACGGCCTCATTGAGCCGCGGATCCTCGAAATGGAACCACTGGCACACCCCCAGTTCCGGCGTAAATTGGTTGAAATGGTGAAACGCTCGTTTGCGACGGCCATTTTCATCGATCAGCCCCATGTAGAAATGGCGGTAATAAGACGAGCCTTCTGCCTCACGATGCCGCGTCGTCGCGGGCCAGGCGCGCGGCAAGTCGAATAAACTGTACCAGTGAATCCGCTCCGTTTTGCCCAGCAATAGTTCCGCGGTGCGAATCAATCCAAACTCCTGAACCTCTTCGGCGCCGAACGTTGACGCGCCAACCTCGGTGATCCATATAGGAAGATCGGTGACGCGTTGAATCTCGGCCAGCTTGCAGGGCCACTCGTTAATTTGCCAGTGATTCCAATCCAGTGGAAAACCGTGCACGGCCACCACGTCCACGAAATTCAGGACCCCCTTGCCCTTCATGAGGCTAATGAAGTCCGGATCGATGGGAGAAATCCCGCCCAGCACTTTCTTCACGCTTTGGCTCTCCGCCGCCACTGCCTGCGAGGACACCTTCACCATCTCGCTGTAGATCTGCCAGCTGCGATCGATCTCAAAGTCCCAATGCGAAAGATTATTGGGCTCGTTCCATAACATCACCGCCTCAACCATGGCTTTCGGTCTCTTCTCTGCGGCAAATGTAAATCTCGCGTTCCGGATGCGCAACGATTCGAAACCCGGCGCTTCGCAACATCGCTTCGACACACGCGTTATTGGGAATCCACCAGTTGGTGGGGTCGTGCGAGTAGCTGTTTTCGATAAAGTACATCTTCGGAAAGCCCTCTTTCTCGAAGATCTGCGTTTCCTCAAAAGGATAGTCGGGCTCCAGGCAAGCAACGGCGGGCGTGCCCCGGATCATACTTTGCATGATCAAGATCTCGCCGACTACGTGCTGGTGCAGCAAGTCCAGCGCTAATAATGGGTAGCGCAAGTGATACAGCACGCCTAAGAACAGAACCACGTCGAACCGCTCGCCAAGTTGAGCAACGTCATAAACAGACATCTTGACGAATTCGATTTCAGCGCCCGACATCTTCGCGGCGAATCTCGCCTGAGCGAGATAACTGTCGTCGTGATCGATGCCTAAAACACGCTCCGCGCCCCGGCGCTTCATTTCGATCGAATAAAAACCGGCGTTGCAGCCGATATCGAGAACCGATTTCCCGGATAAGTCGGCGGGGACAACGCTGGCGAACTTCTGCCATTTGGACTGAGGATAATCGCCGAGGAAGTGATCGGGCGCCGTGAAGACGCCTCCAATGTTCAGATTGTGAAACCAGGGTCCGAGTTTTTGTACTTCGTGCTGGATTTGATCTTTGGTCATTGCGGTCAGCCTCGCCCAGCCCCTACACCCACCGTCCGTTCGAGCAGACGGATCGCCTCGCGGTATCCGTGCAGCGTGCCCACATCGACATAACTTTCGCCGGCCCGGACTGCCCGGACATCGCCGCCCAAACGAATATATTCGTTAACTAAAGTCCCCAGATACTCATCGCGCTCACCTCGGCTCAGCCACAATGCGTGCAAGTCCCGGAAGATCCGGCCCGGCATTTTGAACGCGCCCCAGATCCAGCGCGAGGTTGCATTCTGCTGCTTCACCTGAATTTCCAGCACGCGGCCGGAATCCTCCAGCACCACGGCATCGAAGTACTCGGGATGCGCCACGGGAAACAGCAAGAACGAAAGTCCCTCGTCGTGCAGCGCGCAAAACCCGTTTTCGGGAAACCAGATCGTGTCAGGCAGCCCGATGCAAACGCTCTCGTCCGGATGCACCAGCGGCACGGCTTGAAATATCGCGTCGCAGAGTCCGACCGGCGAAGGCTGCACTGCATAGAACATCCGGGCACCGCCGGAACGGCTGCCGTAGTACTCCATGATGTCCGATTTTCCGGGTGAAACCACAAAACAGATCTTATCGGCGCCCGCGATCAGCATACGTTCCAGCAGGTATTCGCCAACGGCCCGCGGCCGTTCGATTCCGTCCTCCAAACGGCTGCCAACCGGCAGTAATTCTTTGGAAAACGCAAGCGGCTTGATACGGCTCCCCGAACCCGCGGCTGGTATGATGCCCCACATTTTTGGCCTCGATTCAACAGTTCTGCGCGACAGAACACGTGGCAGCTTCCAGTGCTTGCTCCAACTGTTGCGCGCGCACGCTGGCGGTATGATCCGCCAAAGTCCTCTCATACGCGGCGCGTCCGATGCGAGACAGCTCTTCCGCGGGCATTTCGAGCGCCTCGATCGTGTCCTCGCGGGTCCGCGCCACCAGAATTTCCTGACCGGGAACGAAGAATTCCTCCAAGCCGGGCCAGTAGTCACTCAGGACGGGTACGCCGCAGAGCGCCGCTTCAAACAGGCGGCCCGAAGGACAGTGCCCCACTTCGGCCATCGCGCGGCGCGTCACATTGAGCGTCAGTGGAGACGAGCAGTAGAACGCGCCGTGATCGCAAGGAGGAAGGTGCCGCACAAAGTGAATGTTCTTGGACCAGGGAAACGAGTCCGGATACTGAGCTCCGCCCAGCACGAATGTTTTGCCCGGAAGCTCCCGGGCCGGCTCGATCAGCAGTTCCTCCAGGGTCGCTTGGCGGTCTGCCGAGTACGTGCCTAAGTAAGATAAGTCGCCGCGAAATTCGGAGCGGGGCGGCTGCGGGAAGTGCAGTTGAGGATCGGCCCATCCGCACAGCGCACTGACTCGTTTCGCGCCTAACTCGCTTTGCAATAACTCCAGGGCCCGGCCGCCGGCATAACTCAGGACTAAGTCGAACCGAGCGAGCCCGTCGGGGAGCACATATTCAACCGGCTGACCCGCTCTCAGACGCGTTAACGTGATCGGCGAGTCAAGGTCATAGAAGACCGACATTGCTCTGCTGTCTGACAACAGCGCCGCTGCCTGAACGACGTCGGGATAGTAGGACGTAATAATGCCTACATCTGCATCCGCCAGCACGCGCCGCGCCTTGGATGCAACAGACCGCCAGTCCGCGTATAGCACGACCTCGCCGTCATCTAACTCCACCGGATCGCGAGCTTGAGCGTAATACGGGACGTCCTTTTCAAAAAAATGGATCGTGTGCCCTCGTTCGTTAAGCGCCCGGCACAGACCGCGCCAAAGTGCGGCGTGGCCATTACCCCAAGATGATGTAATCGATAAGCCGAAGATCGCAAAGTGCATGTGTCGCGAAAGTCGTTGCAAACCTTAGACGCTGTATCTTGTGACGGCCTCGCGCTCTAACGGTGACAAGCTCTTGCCGACAAAATCAGTCATTGACGGCTGCACACCGAAGCTTACGCGCGCGCCGCCCGGCGCTTCGAAACATGCATGGGCAGACCGCATCTCACGCTTAGAGATTCGGCGCCTGAGGAACGACAAAATGGCAACGCACTGGAAGACGACGTCAGCGGCCGCGCTTGCGCTCGGAGGTGCCGGAGTACTCGCTTGGAGCACGCTGCGCCGAAGTGCACGATTCGATCTGGCTCGCAAGGTGGTTCTGATAACCGGCGGCTCGCGCGGGCTCGGATTTCAGCTTGCGCGAGAGTTTGGCGGGCGGGGAGCCACGGTGGTGATCTGCTCGCGAGATGAAGCTGAGCTTGCGCGCGCTCAAGACGATCTCACCAGCCGCGGCATCGTCGCGCAAGGCATTCCTTGCGATGTCTCCGACCAACGCCAGGTGGAGAATCTAATCCAGCAAACCGTTCACGCCGCCGGAACTATCGATGTTCTGGTAAACAACGCCGGGATCATCCAAGTCGGACCGCTTTCGCAGATGACCATCGCGGACTTTGATAACGCGATGAATGTCATGTTCTGGGGCACGCTTTACCCGACCTTAGCGGCGTTACCCATCTTGCGCGAACACCGGGACGCGCGAATCGTAAACATCACGTCCATCGGAGGAAAGATCAGCGTGCCGCATCTGCTGCCCTACTGCTGCGCGAAGTTCGCAACGGTAGCTCTCTCGGAAGGTTTGCGGAGCGAATTGGAAAGCTGCGGCATCAAAGTCACCACCGTGGTTCCGGGGCTGATGCGGACCGGCTCGCATCTGCACGCGTCATTTAAAGGCGATCAGGCCAAAGAATACGCCTGGTTCAGCCTGAGCGCGGCCACGCCATTGGCGGCGATCAGCGCCGAACGCGCGGCCCGGTCGATCGTCCGGGCCGCAATCCGCGGCGATGCTGAAAAGATCCTCTCGGTTCCCGCGGACGTCGCAGCGCGGCTGCATGGAATCGCACCCGAAATAACAGCGGCAATCTCCAGCTTCGTCAGCCGTCTGCTTCCCCGGGGCGGCGGCACGGACGGGCGGGCAAACACGGGCGCCGAGGCGCGCGGCAAGTTGAACTCGCGTCTCATCAACGCGGCCAATGTTTTCGGAGAGCGCGCTGCGAAGGCACTCAACCAAGTCGCCTGAACCGCATTGCGGAGCCAATCGCCGATTCGCGATCCAGGGGCCTGCATTGCGGGGCCGAACGGACTGACCGCGGCGATTGTGCTGGCGCATGCCGGACTTTCTACCACCGTTTTCGAAGCCGAGCCAATCATAGGCGGGGGCGCCCGTTCGGCAGAACTGACGCTGCTGGGCTTTGTCCACGATATCTGCTCGGCCGTGCACCCGTTCGTGATCGCTTCGCCGGCGTCGCCGGTTTTGCACTCTCTCGGTTTGGTCTGGAATGGCTGAGCCAGCTCGTTTTTCGTCCGACGTTCATGCTGTATGGCCCGCCGCTGGAGGGCGTGTACCTGTGTTCGTCCTCAAACCCGCCCGGCGGCGGCGTGCATGGCATGTGCGGTTTCAATGCGGCACAGCTCGCGCTGCGCGACAAGGCCGGGCACACCGAGAGCGAACGGCCTGGCTAGTCCGCGTCAAAGATCCCGCACTTCAGTTCGATGGCGGCATTGCTCGAGTCCACACGAACCACGCTGCCCATCCCCCACGACACGAACGGTAGATCCGGAACGTCTACGGACGCAATCTCGCACACGACTTCGTCTCCGACCTGAAGAGGATGAGGTGTCGTGGCGCGCAGAAGCAGTCCACCCGCACTGATATTCACCGTGACGGCGGAATACGGCGTATTGTCCCTACGCGAATGGAGAATCGCCTCGGCTCCGATCTCAAATCGTGGCGATTTCCGGCGATCCATAGGCGATGTTGGAGGTTCCATAGGTACAAAAGTGCCGTGCCCGAAACAATAGTGGAACCTTGGGCGGAATATCTCAAAGCGGTCGGGAATTGGCCGACGGATTGGGAGCTACTTACGGCGCTTGCGCAGCTCGTCGAACGCCACGGCCAGAATAATGACTGCTCCGATGATCACTTGCTGCCAGTACGGGTTGGTTCCTAACAGGTCGCTGCCATTGGCCAACAGGCCCATGATGAAGGCGCCCACCAACGTTCCAAGAACGCTGCCTTCGCCTCCGCGCAGACTACCGCCGCCGATTACGACGGCTGCGATGGCGGTGAGTTCGTATCCTTGACCGCTGGTCGGCTGTCCGGTCATCAGGCGCGAGGCTTCGATCATGCCTGCGAGTCCGGTAAGCAGTCCGGCCAGCGCGTACACGGCGCTGGTGTGGAAGGCCACTGGGACACCCGAATATAAAGCCGCCGCCGGATTACTTCCAATGGAAAAGGCATAACGCCCTAAGCGCGTGTGTTCGAGAATCATATGCACCGCAAAAGCGCACACAAGCAGCACCCAAAGCACGAACGGCACCCCTAACAGATTGCCTTCCGCCAAATACGAAAACGCAGGCGGGATTTCGTGAACCGGCAGGCCCTTGGAAACGATGAGCGCCAAGCCGCGATAGATTCCCATGGTGCCAAGCGTGACGATAAATGGATTTATGCGCAGCGCCGTCGTCATGACTCCGTTGGCTAGCCCGCAGGCTGCGCCAATGGCCAGGCCGATGATCACACCAAGAACAATGCTGCCTTGAACCATTGCCATCGCGCCCAGCAATCCGGCCAGCGCAAGAATGGAGCCCACCGACAAGTCGATGCCGCCCGCGATGATCACAACCGTCATGCCGAGGGCCATGATGTTGATGACGGCTGTCTGCCGCACAACGCTCGACAGATTGGTTCCGGTAAGGAAACTGGGCGAGGCGACGGAAAGAATGACAAAGAGCGCGATGAGAGTGAAGAACGGCAGCAGCCGCTGAATCATCCAGCCCGTTCCCCGGCCGCTGCCATGCTCGATTTGACTGCTGCGTATCGCATGATGGTTTCCGGGCTCGTGTTTCCGGGCAGTTCGGCGGCGATTTGCCCGTGGCGCATCACGAGGATGCGATCGGCCATTTGGATGAGCTCGCCTATTTCCGAACTGACCATCAGGATCGCGGCACCTCCGCGTGCCAGCTCTTCGATGGTCTGGAAGACTTCCAACTTGGCGGCGACATCGATTCCGCGCGCCGGTTCGTCGAAAAGGAAGATACGCGACCTCGCCAACAGCCACTTGGCGATCGCGACTTTTTGTTGGTTGCCTCCGCTCAAGCGTCCGGCCTTTTGTTCCGGGGATTCAGAGCGAATGCGAAGGCGGGCCGTTAGCTCGGCGGCAGCGGCGCGATCGGCGGCATGATTCAAGAATCCGAAGCGCGATACGACGTTCAGCGCGGAAATGGTCAGGTTGTGACGCACCGGCAGATCCGTTGCGAGCCCTGTACGCTGGCGATCCTCGGGGATTAGGACCATGCCCACTCTGATGGCGTCGCGGGGCGACCGGACGCGGAGCAATTGTCCTCCCGCTCGAATCGTTCCGCGGTCTACCGGATCAATGCCGAACAGCGCGCGGCAGAGCTCCGAACGACCGGCCCCAATCAATCCCGCCAACCCGACAATTTCGCCCGCGCGCACGCTGAAGCTGATGTCATGCAACACCGGCTCGCGCGCCAGATGCTCGACGGCGAGCAACTCTTCGCCCGGCGGGATGGGCGTGCGCGTGTAGACGGCCGAGAGTTCGCGGCCCACCATGTGATGAATCAGGTCATCGGTGGAGATGTCACTCAGCGGACCGGAGTGAACCGCTTCGCCGTCGCGCAATATAGTGATCCGATCGCCGACGGCTCGCATTTCGTCCATTCGATGCGTGATATAAATCACGCCCATATTGCGCGCGCGCAGACTGCGCACGATGCGGAACACCTCTTCCGACTCGACGGGTGAAAGCGATGAGGTGGGTTCATCGAAGATGAGCAGGCTGGAGCCTTGCTGGATGGCGCGGCAGATCTCGACCATTTGGCGGCCGGCGGGACTGAGCTTGTCCACGCGCCAGTCCGCCTGGAGGGGAAACCGGTGTTCCTCGATAATGTGCGCGGCGCGTTCCCGCATGCGGCCGCGATGGACCAGGCCGAAGCCGGGGCCGGGCTCGCGTCCCAGAAAGATATTTTCCGCCACAGTGAGATGCGGGGCGAGCAGCGACTCCTGGTGAACCATCGCGATCCCTTGCGCGGCGGCCTCGCCCGGATTGCGAAAATGCACGCTGCCGCCACGCCAGAGAAATTCACCCGAATCGCGGGGGAGCATTCCGGCGACAATTTTCATCAAGGTGGACTTCCCCGCCCCGTTTTCTCCCATGAGCAGGTGGACCTCGCCCGCGTTCACGCTTAGGTTGGCGCCGCGCAGCGCGGCGACGCCCCCAAAACGCTTCTGGATGTTTTGGAGTTGGAGCAAGGATTTAGTGTACGCCGTCAGCGGACGCGGCCAGCAAGACGCGTCATGAGTGCTGGCTGAGGCTCAGGATATTGCCGTCGGGATCTTTGAACCAGGCAACGCGCGCACCGCCCGGCGCCGACCAGATTCCCATGTCGTCCTGGCCCGGGAAGGAATAACGTTCGAACTGAACTCCGGCCTGGCTCATCTCGTTCACCTTGGCGACGATATCGGTTACCTCCCATCCGAGGACGGTGTATTGTGCGGCTGCGATTTCGCGCACCGTGGACACACGCAGCATGGTCCCATTGGCGTCGAAGACAAGCGCGAACCCATCTTCGGATACCAACTGTAGCCCGAGTGTTCCGGCATAGAAGGCCTTGGCGCGCTCAGGCTGAGTAGTGCCAACGAACGCGACGATTTTCGCGGACGCTAAGCGGGCTGGGGAGGCAGTGGGCGATGGGCTGGACATGCCTAATAGTATGAACCAGCGAAAGCGCCTCGGCGGGTCCGTGTCAAGAGGAGCTTGGGTTTCGGCAACGAGTATGGGTTCGGCTTCGAGCCATTAATCACGCTCGTCAGCAATAACGGCTCCGACAGGCGCGAACCGCGGGTCGGCAAGGGGCGCATGTTTCGCGCTGCCTTTGTAGGGCGAAATACATCACAGGCCATGGTGTTTGAGGTAAGAGGCTTGGAGCCTGGGGTCCACATTGAAGCGGCAATAGCCCATGTGGCGGGCCTCGTTTTGACGCATCATGCGCTGGGCCGCGAGCTCGACTTGCTCTTTTGTTAAAACGAAGCCATCGTCGGCAGGCTCCCAGGGTTGTGCTTTGTGCTTATGGAGTTGCAGCAGGGCGGCGGCATCTTCCAGGTCGTGGCGCTCGCGGAAGCGGCGATCATCCTGCATCTCGCGCAGCTTTTCGACCGTCTTTTGGAACTGGCGCGACAGGCGCGTGCCTTGAACGTTGATACTGGCGATGATGCGGTGGGCGTCGACGATATCAAAGTCGATTCG
>DATGMH010000082.1:0-4524 GCA_035293725.1 Bryobacteraceae bacterium | reverse complement strand
GTTCGCGCGATGCATTCACCGAAGGCGTCCACCAAGAGCTCCGCGAAGCGCCGGTAATCGCCGAGTTCTTTGGAGACCGAGAAGGGGACTGGCAGCATGTTGAATTGAGGCTCCGCACAGACAGCGGAGCATTTCAGGAGCAAGCTGCTTTTTCCGATTCCCCATGCGCCCAGGACAGCAAACGAGGGTGTCCGGCCGGTTGCGGTGCCTTGTCTGAGAGCTTGGCGGAAGGCCTCAAGCTGAGGCTTTCGTCCGACGAATTCATCGGGTTTCGCGGGGAAGTTCGGCTCCGGGATCACAGTTGTCGCCTCCGAATGGAACAGAAGGAACAAATGGAAATTTCCTTTTGTTCCATTTGTTCCTTTCTCTGGTGGGTGGGCTGCACGGTGGGCGGCTTGAGCACACGCCGCCCACCGTGCAGGAGTGGAAGGATTTACTTGGTGGGTTTTGCTGCTTGTGGGTCGGAGTTGGAGGGGTTAGTTCGCGGTTTGGGGAACGAGGGCGCGGTTCTCGACGAAAGCGCGGTCGGCAACCGCGTTCGGCCTGCCGATCCCGAGCTTGATAAATGCAAGCGAAATCCACGCATTGCATTTCTCGATGATGCAGGCCTTGCCGAGAATGGCCTCGTTCGCGATGACGTAATGCGTGAAGCAGTTTCCGTCATTCGGCATCGGGCACCTCCTGTTTTTGGCTTTTTGTTTTTGTGGATTTGTGTTTGTTTTGAGTTGGCTGGAATTAGATATTGGTTGTGGATTGGTCGGCGGCGTTTGCCGCTTGGGTCGGATTCGGCAGGTCGTCGAACAAGAGAAATCCCTGCGGATCAGATTTTGTGGCGGCCTCGATGAGCGCGTCTGGTATTCCCAGTTCGCGCAGTTTCTCGGGCCGGAAGACCAGTTGCGGTTCGGAGCTACGGTCGTTCGGATCGAACATCCGTAGGTCAACCAAAATCGCGCCTGGCTTCCGATATGCTGGCCAATGCGTGTTGGTGATGGTCACTACGCGGTCGTACATGGTTTCACCTCCCGATGCCGTAGCCGCATTCCCGTCCGCCGAAGCTGTTGTAAGAGCCATCGGGCAGATCGAGATACACGGCATAGCCTCGCGGATCGCTGTTGAAGTGGTTGAGGACCAAGCCCGCGCGTTCCAGCGCGGCCTTGATTCGGGTTTGTAGGTTTTGCTTGCGCCGCTCTTGCCGTTCGGTGAGCCCGCTGTTGCAGGCGATCTCGTTCAAACGATTGAGCGAGTTCGCGAGTCTGCAAAGCTCGGCGGCGTCTTGAGCAGCTTCTCGCGGGGTGCGTTTTCCGATTGAGGCGATGTAGGCAGACAAAACCGCCTCCTGCGTGTTCGTTCGCATGGTTGTTGCTCCTGTTTTTGGGTTAAGAGCCGAGAGGGTGGGAGAAGAAAGCTTGGGGATGTACTGTCACCGGTACAGGGCAGATGTTCCTGGTGTCAGTCGTTGTGAGTTGAAAGGGATTGTGGGTTGAAACCGGCAATGAATGTGATGAGGTTATTCTGCTCGCCTTTCAAAACCCACATAATGGTACGCGCGCCGCTTGCCCGGTGCTGGACCTGCCTCCGCGTTTAGCGTGCCCATTTCCATAAACCGTGGGTTGGGGCTATTTGTTATGCCCAGGAGTGGGATCGCTCGGTCGCGTCGGGGGAACTCCTGAGGCTGTGAGCTTCTGCCCGTCCCAGGTGTACACCACTTTGACTGGAGGCCGCTCTTTGCTGGGATCTGAGAGATCATCATAAATGGCGCTAAAGCTTCCGATGCCCTCTTGCGCCACGCTATGCACTCCCCATGAAGGGAGCAATGTGTCTGTCCCAAGAAACCGCCCATTGAAGGAAATGAACAGTTTTTGACAATGGCCGTCGGAGGAGTTCTTACAGGCCGCTTGCTGGATGAAGAGTTTGTCACCCTCGGAATCTGCCGCAACAAACCAAGTATTATTCCCTATGGGGACGTAGCCCCGGTTTATAACGACAGATCGCAGTTGCGCTGCGTATTCAGAAGATGAGTTCTGCAATTGGTCGCCTTGCGTGCTTGACAAGGAGTTGGACGACGGAGCCGCCGAATTCGGAATTGGCTCGCCAGCAGATGGGCTAGTTTCTTGCTCAGATGACGACTGAGCGCTTGACATCAAGCGCCAGATCCCACATCTCGCAGACTTGAACCCTCTGTCCGTCGGAGCGATCGCGACAACAGCCGGCGAATCCGTGTTTTCATTGGCGATGGTGTCCGCTAAGACTCCGCCGAACCCGCTTAGTCGCTCGTAATAACATCCTTCCTGACCACTGTTACGGTAAATTCCGGGTTCGATGTCAGTTCCGACGATGTAAATACCATCTGTGAATCCTGTGCGGCTGAGCGTAATCGGGGACAGGTCTTGAGTCCAAATTCCGCATCCACGTGATACAAAACCCTTGTCAGTCGGTGAAATGGTGACAACGGCAGGCGCATCCGTATTTTCATTCGCGATGATGTCGCTGAGCCCTCCGCTGAATCCAGCTAACCGAGCGTAGTAGCACCCCGGCGAACCTGTGCGGGTTCGATAGGTGCCAGGACTAACATCCTGCCCCACGACGTGAGTTCCGTCAGAAAAGTAGGGATAACCTGGGGGTGCGTTCGGGGCTTGCGGCCTCTGATTCGAACCAGTCTCAGGGGGTGTCTGAGGGGTTGCCTGCACTGCGGGATTGGTTTCGCTCGGCTGGTTGGTGTTTAGGGCGCTCGCCAGGACAAGAAGAAGAATGAACACTACAAGGCTTGCGCCTACCCATTTTGCGGTGGTTCCCCCTGTGGGCGATTGTCGCGGAACCGCAGGCACCCGGTCGTGCACGGCCGCCCCAACGACCACCAAGACTCCACCAAGCATCAGGACCGCCCAGCCCCATTGCAACTGCACTGAGTTTATGGCGACATCGGCGAGACCTCTGAACGGATTGTCCGCCAACTCCGTCTGCATTTGTGCACGCAGTTGCGACATACGGATCAGGAAGTTCACCAGAGCAAACAGCAAGAGGCCAACTGAACTGAGCCCGGTGATCCAAAGTCCTTGGAAACGGCGGGTGAGCGCTAAAGCGACTGAGACTACTGCAAGTATCAGAACGATGGCCCCGTCGCCTCGCCCGTTCTGGAAGTAGTTTAGGCTGCCCACGATTGGCATGCTGACGATGGGTAGGAACACACCCACAAAGAGAAGCAAAGAGCCCAAAATCGCGAGGATTTGTTTAGTTCGGTTGGATTGTTCGTTCGCCGCGCCTGCGTTGAATCCGGCTTGAGCCAGTTGCTCCTCATTGGTGGATGATTGAAGCACACCTGATTCAGGCTCTGTCAGCGTCTTCCCGCAAAAGGGACAGAAACCTGCCGATGTCAGCTTCTCCGGGATTTCTCTGCCGCAAAATTTACAGAACATCTCACGATCCTCAAGCTGCAGCCGCAGCATCCCACACGGCTAGGGGAAAGCCCGAACTATAGTCGACCTGGTAACCGCCGAGAGCCCACTGGGAAAATTTCGCCCAGCCTGTGCCAGCGCAACTTGAACACTCACCACTAAAACAGGAAAAGCACCCAACTCCGTGACAGTCGTCACAGGTGGACTGCCTGCAATCGCACGCCAGCTCACGCCATCGCTTCGCGATCTCATCGGAGATAAAGCGAACCCCGCTCAGCTGAAGATGCGGGGGATTATGATACCTGCCTTCGAAGTACGTGTAAGTCACCAGCATTCCGTTGAACTCATCATTCACAACATGCAGTCCGATGTCAGTGCAGAAATGTTCGGTTAGTCGCTCGGTTACAAGCGGCGTGGGGAGATTCGGAACTCGCTTGAGCTTCTTGACGTGGAGCTTCGTTTGGACTCGGCCGATATGGTCTTTGAGCTCCTTCAGAAATGCCGTTGCCAATTGGGGCTCTGTGGTGGCGGCTCGCAAAAGCCAAAGGTGCCTCGTGCCCCGCTCCGGCGCAGTGCACATGCGCACATCCGTCGCACACAGTTTTTGGCCTGTAGCAAACTCGCGGTTTGCGGAGTCAATTTCGTGCGCCAGTTGGGAATTTATGTCCTCTGCGCGGATCCAAAAGAATCGCTCTGGTCGGCTGGGCATAGCGACCTTCCTCGGCGCATTATATGCCTGACTGTCACTTTGCATAAGACCGAGAGTGCTTATGGCCTGCCTCCTGAGTGCGGGTAGTGCAGTTGTCCAGCGTGGATCGGGCAAGGAATCCGGGCCAGAGGGGCGGTTGCCCCTCTGGACTCGGACATGTGGATGACGGTAGCCGGTCATTCGGCAGCTTCGGGCAAGAACTCTTCGATGTTCTTGTATCCGTTGTGGCCCTGACCGACCTTCACCAGACAGGGAAGATGGAGTTCCATCCCAGCTTCGATCTCATTCGCTGGAATGTCGTAACCACTCGCTTCCAGACGCTCCGCCAGTTCTTCGGGACGGCCGAACACGCGCACCGTCTCGCCGCCGACATCCACCTTGAGAAAAAGAGAATCGCCCTGACGAGTCTTCATGCGATCAATC
>DATGMH010000081.1:0-5343 GCA_035293725.1 Bryobacteraceae bacterium | reverse complement strand
CCCCGTCATTTCCACAGCTCCCCCTTCACCGCAGGTACCGGGGGCGGCTCTCTCAAAGTGCTCCCATTCGTCGCAGTCAAACAGCTTGTCAGCCAGGTAATTCAGTCGTCGCTCTGCCCACAGATTCTGCTATAGAGCCAGCAGATTGTGCCCCGTAAGCTGCCTGAAGGCGATACAGCCGGTCACGGCCGCATCGAGGTTCGAAACGAACCCAGAAATCTCCAGATCATAAAAATTCCGCTCAAACCTGTTCAGATCCGCCTGCAAATCGGATAGCTGCTGGATGATCAGCGCCAGGTTGGGGATGATGATATTGAAGTTCGTGTTGATGGTCTGGAGGATTGTGTTCAGCTTACTGTCGACGATGTCGAACCGAGCATTCATCTCGGTCCTGAGCTGATCGATTTTCTGTCCTAGCAACGTGAGCTGCTGCTGAATCACGGCGTCTTGCGATGGCCCGCCTTGAAGAAGGTTATATACCGCGAGCGCCGCACCGGCGACATTACTGACGGCCGTGATGCCGCCAGTGAACGTCAGTGCCGCATTATTCGTGAATTCGTTGACGGCAGTTGTGAACTGCACGGCCGCATTGCCGAATACGCTGATTTGCTGTGCGGTCTTTTGATCGAAAAAGCCGGCGAGGTTCGATGCAAGACCTATGCCCGCACTCGCGGTGGCTATTGTCTTCTGGTTCGCCAGATACTGAGCCTGAACCTGTTGCTTCACATCGGCCGGCACGCTCTGCAAAATGGTGTTCAGCGACGCATTGCTGAGAAGAGACTGACGCTGGGCCTGATCGACAAACTGCGCGAGGTTGAGCGTCTGCGTTGATGCCTGCCCGAGCGCCTGCGACTGGTCGCCGTAAACCGTTTTCAGGCCGGCAATGTCCACTGAGAGAGAACCGTCCGCATTCGCGTGGGTGCGGAAATAATCAGGCAGGTTAAGGTTGTTGTTCAAGATCGTCGTGGCGTTGTCTTTGATGCTCGCGCCGAAGTCGTTCTTGAAGATCTGGTCGAAACTCTGGGCGAAATAACTATTGGTGGTTCCGGTGTCATAGGCTTCCGCCATCGCCGTCATGTAGTAGTTGTTTATATTGATCTGAACATTAGGGGGCTGGACCGCGAAGACGATGGTGCCGCGTGACACGCCCTGACCGGATGCCGCGGGGTTCATGTAGGCCGTCAGATTCATCTTGATAAAATCCAGGCCCATTTTCGAGAGCGCGATCTTGGCGGCTGTCGTGCCGGGGCCGCCGAAAAGCAGCGGCACAGCATCCCCGAGGAACGAAAACCCGGCGTTCATAGCCTGTTCGGGCGTCATTTTACTCGCGGTCGTCATCGCGTAGTTTAGAGCCTGGTCCTTGAGGGTTCCGAGAGTGAAAGGATCGAGGCTGGTCGTGATTCCGTTCTTGATCGCTCCCAGGACGGGCGCCATGAAGGCATCGACCTTTTGCGGCGTTGCGGTGCTGCTCGATTGATAGAGCTGGTACCTGACCGAGGCGTTCGTCCCCTGTATGAGCCTGGCCGCACTGTCCGTCGCGATGTTTCCCGCCCAGGCGTTTGCCGCCACAAGGCCGATCAGCACGGTTGAGCGGAGCGATGCTGAGGAGCAGCCGGACGAGAGTGCTCCGCGTTGAAGGCGCGCCTTCTTTTCGCCTGTTCGTCGGTACGGTAACATTCGACCTCCTTGGGATAGCCGCCGTGTGCTATCACGCTGGACCCAAAAACTTTACCGATGAAACCGGGAGAACCGAATCAGAATACACCACCAACTGTTGGGGTGCAATGTGCAGGAAATTGATCCGCTAGGTGTGCGCGCAAGTGGCGATAAACATGGCGCTTACGTCCTTATGTGTGCATGCGGACGCTATACTTGTCAACATGGCATCGGAAGAACCTGAACCGCGACAGGTTCAGTTCGGACCATTTGTCCTCGATACGGAACGTCTCATTCTGAGGAAGGGGCAGGTGCGGCTTCGCTTACGCCGGCAGGCCTGCCGGCTACTTGTGCTGCTCGTACGCCACCATGATCAATTTGTAGCGCGTGCGCAGATCGAGGAACATCTCTGGGATGGTGGTTGCCCGGTTGACGTCGAGCCGCAGCAGCGAATCACCTGGTGCATCGCCCTGATCCGGCGCGCCCTCGGTGACAGCCCCAGCAATCCCCGATATATCGCGACCCGTCAGGGAGGTTACGAGTTCCTTGGACCTGTCCAGTTTTTAAACACCATCCCTGAACGATCACTTTCGGAAAAGGCGACGAGCCTGCCCCCAGTTTCTCATCCGCCGCCTGCAGATCCCACCACGTCTCCTAAAAATACGGACAATGGATCGACTGTTGCGGTGTTGCCATTCTGGAGAAGAAAGGCCGTCGTTGCGTCCACGGCGTTGCTTCTTCTCTTCATCGTTGCCGGTGCCTGGTGGCTCAATCCATCGACGAAGAGCCTGCAATTGCAACAGCTCACGACCGCATCACCTGAGCGCACTCCACAAGCCGTCGCGCTCTCTCCCGATGGAAAGTACCTGGCGTTCGCCGACAAGACCGGGGCTTATCTTCAGGTTATCGATTCGACGGAAGTTCACCCCGTCCTCTCGCTCCGCGGCTTTCGGGTCCTTCACATATCATGGGGCCCTGATTCGACGACGTTAGCGGTATGCGCGACTCCGCCAGGAATTCAGTCTCCTGCTCTCTTCGTAACCTCAATCTTTACAGACGAGCCGCCACGTCAGGTAGCCGCAGGAGCCGGCAGAGCTGCCTTCTCGTGGACCGGCGACCAGATCGCGTTCGTTCCCTCGACAGAAACAGCCGTTTGGGTTGTCGGCGTCAGGGGCGATAACCCGCGGCCGATCCTGGAAACCGGAGCCGCCGAGCGCATTACCGAATTGGCGTGGGCTCCCGACAGCAGGTCCGTGATCATCAGCAGGCTTTCCGGGCAGGACGTTCGCTACCAGCTTGAGCTTCAGTCGGTGGATCTGGACAGTAAACGTCAGACGGCCCTGCTGCAGGAGCCGCTGCTCCAGGGGTTTTCGATTGCCCGTAATGGTCGTCTCGTCTGCTCCATCGCCCGCTCGGGAACAGCCGCCGCGATTTATGAGGCCCGCGTTGGTTCGGGTTCTTCTCTCACGCGCCATCTGTCATTGCGCCAGCTCGGTGGGTGGGGAGCGCAAGCCTTGTATGACATGAGTATCAGCGCCGACGGCCGGCGCCTCGTTTTCCTTCAGGGAAACTATCAAGCGGATGCTTACATCGCCCCTGTCGATCGAGAGCACATTCACCTTGGGGATATCAGCCGCGTCACGATGGACAATCGCAATGACTTTCCAACGGCATGGACGTCTGACGCGGATGCCATCATTCACCATTCCGAGAGAAACGGCCATTACGCGATCTTCAAACAACCCCTGGGCGATCCCTCGCCGATTCCGCTCGTCCTTGGGTCCGGCGACTACCGCTCCGCCCGCGTCACCCCTGACGGGCAGTATGTGTTTTATGAGGCGCGTCCTACAGATTGGCTGACCAGCCGTGTCGGGCCTGCCAAACTCATGCTCATACCTATGCAGGGGGGCGCTTCGAGGGAAGTGCTGACCCGCTACGCGCCGTTTAGCGTGCGCTGCGCCCAGCTTCCAGCACGCGCGTGCGCGATAATGGATCGCGAACTGCGTCAATTGGTTTTTTCAAGGCTCGATCCGGCGCTCGGAATCCAAGAGGTACTTGCGCGCGAACCAGCGCCGTTCGGCCTACAGATGTATAACTGGGATCTTTCGCCTGACGGGACAATGGTCGCTTTGGCCCTGAATAAAACCGACGGCAGCGTGATACGCATCATCGACCTCGGCAAAAAAAACACGCGCGACATCCCGATTGCCGGCTCTCCGGTCATTCAGTCGCTGGATTGGTCTCCTGATGCCAGAGGATGGTATGTCTCCAGCCCGTCTCTCAATGGCGCCACGCTCTCGTTCCTCAAGCGAACTGGAGAGATCTTCAAGCTGCGTGACCAACCGGGCAGCCTTATCAGTTGGGCCGTACCCTCACGCGATGGTCACCTGCTCGCGATCCTGGAGTGGACCGTTACCTCTAACGCTTGGATGCTCGACACTTTCTAAAGTGAGTGCTCGAGAGTGTTTTCCTGGCAGGAGCGTCCAGTTCAGTCCTATAGGTAAACTCTTCCCGTTCTCCCGATTCAGCGCTCGAAAGAAGAACATCGACTGCAAGATTGTCAAGATGGATCACGACCGGATCCTGTGCCACAATCGCGTCAAAAAGTCGCAGAACTAGCCCCGTACCTTCGAGCAAATGATGCTCTAGACACGATCCATAGCGCCAACTACAACACTTGAGTTTCTTGGCCCCCACCGTTGCCACTCCTCACGTTGAGCGGCCCGATGATCACGATACGGACAAACAGACTTGCCTTATGGCGGTGCCGTTTCGCCGACAGGCAGCCTTGCCGAAAGGACACATCACAGCCGCAGATTTCGCCAAGCGCGGGACGGCGTCCCGATTGTCGGCGTGTCAACGTGTTTGTTACCATCACGTTTTCCGAGCGCGGCGGCTAATCCTGGTATGCTGGCGTCGCACAGGTCTTCGCAATGTCCACGAATGAAGCGCTGCCCACAAACCACCCGATGGTGGATTACCTGAACTCGCTGCGCACTCAGGAACAGGGTGCCAACCCGAGCTTTGTTCACGAGAACCGAAAGGTGTTTCTCGACCGTTTGCGGGCAACAGCAAACTGGTTCCCGGACGATGAGGCACTCCATGTGCGCACCAGGTTGGACGACCTCGTTGATCACCTCGCCGAAGTCAGCATCCAGTGCGATCTCATTTTCCTGACTGGCGATGCCGGGGACGGGAAGACAGCCCTTTGCGCCCAGGTCGCCCGGCGTCTTGGGTTGCCGGGCGAACTCACCGAGATCACGGACGTAAACGATTGGACCATTGTGAAGGATGCGTCCGAGGTCCAGCCGGAACGCTTGGAGGAACTACTGCAAAAGCGACTCTCCGGTATTGGCCCGAAGGTCCTAGTGGCCATCAACGAGGGGCGACTGCGCCGTATGATGCGCCCACCTGACCGCGGCGAGCCCGGGCTCGTGGCCAAGGCGCGCCCGAACCTGTGGGAGGATGTCATCGAACCTGCCCTGGAGGCCTGGATTGACGATAAGGCAGCGTAAAACAATAAGCTTTACAGGTTGTTAGTTTGGATGGCTCTATAGCAGAATCTGTGGGCAGAGCGACGACTGAATTACCTGGCTGACAAGCTGTTTGACTGCGACGAATGGGAGCACTTTGAGAGAGCCGCCCCCGGTACCTGCGGTGAAGGGGGAGCTGTGGAAATGACGGGGC
>DATGMH010000080.1:0-2767 GCA_035293725.1 Bryobacteraceae bacterium | reverse complement strand
CGATTACCTGTTCGCGCTGTATCTGCTGGCGAAGTTCCGCGATATACGGGCGTACCCGTTGGTGCTGCGAATCTGCCGGCTGCCTGACGATACCGCGGACGTGCTGCTGGGCGACGTGATTACACAAGACCTTGGCAGCATCCTCGCTTCGGTCGCCGGCGGCGACGAAGCCGGACTGAAGGCGCTGGTGGAAGACCCAGGCATCGACGAATGGATCCGCGACGCGGCGCTCAGCGCGCTCGTCACCGGCGTCGCCACGGGGGAGCGCTCGCGGGGCGAGGTGATGGCGTATCTGGCCCGTCTGTTTGAGACCCTGCCGCGCGAAGAAGGCCATATCTGGGCCTCCCTCGCGCACAGCGCTCTCGACCTCTGCCCCATCGAGGTCAAACAGCAGGTTCTGGCCGCGATCGAGCAGGATCTGATCGATCCTTTCGAGATATCACCGGAGGACATCGAGGAAGCGCTGAGAAAGGGAATCGACGCCGCAATCGAAGATCTGCCGCGCCACGGCCACCGGCTGATCGATGACCTGGAGCTGGATATGGGCTGGCTGGACGGATTCCAGGAGGATGGAGCTCCCTATGAGCCGGTGGCGCTCCACGAGAATCCGTACGAAGACGCGGAGGATCTCTATGATCCGTTTGCCCCGGAACTCGAGTTTCCGGAAACCTACCAGCGCGAGGGGCCGAAGATCGGGCGCAACGAGCAGTGCCCGTGCGGCAGCGGCAGGAAGTACAAGAAATGCTGCGGCAGGTAGCGAGGAGCGTGGCCCGCCTGTCTCTTACGACTGCGTGATGCATCCTTAGTTAGGAATTTGAGAGCCACGCCCAAGTCCCTCGCCACATCTGGAGCGCCCTCCAAATCGCGACACCCACGGCCGCAGTTGAGCCGGATGAGGCCGTCGCGATGCTTCTGGCGCTTACCTGCGACGTTCCTTTGCGACTGGATCCGGAATTGATTGCACCCGCGCGAATAGAATTCGGCGCACGCGAACTACCGCCGACTCGGATGATTTGAGTGCGCGAATCATTCACCGAGCTTGCGCCTCCCCCGGCCCGGAATTTCCGTGGACAGTGCATTGGGAACATTTCTGTAGAAAATGTTCTGAACGAGAGAATGCATGCCCAACGAGAAGAAACACGATTCCGGGGCGTCCGCGGGAGTCCGTAGGGCCACTGAGGATGCCCCGGAATCGTCCGCCCGAGATGGCGCCGGCCGGTGGTCGGCCAAACGCAGAGTCTCCGTCGTCTTGGAGCTGTTGCGAGGGGCCGACCTGGAAAGCACTTCGCGGAAATATCGAGTCACTGCAGCTACCCTGATCGAGTGGCGAGATCGTTTCCTGGCGGGAGGTGAGGCGGTTTGAAGAGCCGCGAGTCGGACGTCGAAGATGAGGAGCGGCGGCGGTTGAAATCCGTGGTCGCCAGCATCAGCGTCGAAAACCGAGCTGTTGCGGGAGAAGATCGCTCGCCTGGAGAATGGCCGCCCTTTGGCGCTGTGGAGGTCGAAAGCATGAGCCGCACCGTTTCGCCTTCCAGTAACCAGCGTACGGTGTGACTCGAGTCACTGCAGTGTGGAGCCTGGCGCGTTCCGGTTTCTACGCCGCTGGCCAGCGGCCACAGCATCCGCGGGAGCCAGAAAAGCGTGGCCCCAAGGTGCGGTCCGATGAGGAACTGGTGACCGAGATCCGAGGATTGCTGGCACAGCCCATCATGGTCGAAGGGTATCGCAAGATCTGGGCGCGGCTGCGCTTCAAAGGGGTGCGCACTTCCAAGGACCGCGTCCTGCGTCTTCTCCGTGCACACCAGTTGCTCTCCCCTTCGCGCCGGCCCGCGCCGATACTGGTAACCCGCACGAGGCGACGATCGTGGCCGCGGCGCCGGTTCACATGTGGGGAACGGATGCCAACCGCCATCTTCACGGAGGCAGAGGGGAACATCACGGCGTTCGCTGCCATTGACCATTGCACCGGCGATTGCGTGGGAATCCACGCGGTGAAAAAGGCCACCCGGTTCGAAGCCGTCGAACCGATCCGCCAGGACGTGCGCGAATACTTCGGGAGCTTCTCTGCCGCCGCCGCGGATGGCCTGAACTTGCGTCACGACCACGGAAGCGTGTACATGAACGACGATTTCCAGAGCGAGGTCAAGTTCCTGGGCATCGAGCCCTCCCCCGGCTTTCGTGTGGCAACCCGAGGGCAATGGGTGCATCGAGCGATTCTTTCGCACACTCAAAGAACAGGTCTTGTGGGTCCGCCGCTTCCGCGATTTCGAAGAACTGCAGGCCGCCTCATTCGAGTTTCGAGATCGCTACAACAACAACCGGATTCAGGAGCGACTGGACTATCGGACGCCGACCCAGGCACGTCGTGATTTTCAGCTTGAACAGGGGGTCGCGGCGTGATTCAATGGCTCCAACTTAAGATAAAGCAAGTTCTTTTCTGTAAATTCATTCTTCCCGGGTGATCGAGCCGCTGTTTTCCATTCGTAAGTAGATCTTCTCGGTTTCCCACCCCTCGCTAATTTCCATCAGGACAGCGCTCACCAGGCGAAGCAGAGCCGCCTCGTTTGGGAAGAGCGTCGCCACTCTGGTGCGCCGTTTTATTTCTTTGTTAAGCCGCTCGAGCAGGTTCGATGTCCGCAACCGGCGCCGGTGCTGCGGAGGCAGCGCAAAGACGGTCAGTCCCTCGGGGACGTTGGCCGCCATCCAACTGGCGAGTTTGGGCGCGGTCTTTTCGTATTTCTGCACGGCCAGTTTCAAACGGCGGTCA
>DATGMH010000079.1:0-176105 GCA_035293725.1 Bryobacteraceae bacterium | reverse complement strand
CCGTTGTGCCGGCACTTATGTAGAGGTCCGCGCCGAGAATCCGCCCAACGAGCAAGCCGCCCCCGGCGACGAAAAAGTGGCGCTTGACATCATCGACGCCCACCGCCTCATCGCCAGCATCAACGTCCAAGGCGCGCGCCTGTCGCGCCAGTTCCAAAAGACCGTCGAAAAGCTGCGCGAGATGCAGGATGATCGTCGCCACCGCGAGCGCCGCGACCTGGAAGACGCCGCTGCCCTGCTGGAACTCTATAAACACAAAGAACAACCCTGGGAGCCCTCCGACCATGGCTTCGTTTTTACAAAACAGCAAGTTGAGCGCGCGGCCGACCGCATGATGCGTCAAAACGAGGCCCGCTCTATCGCCTATCAACGCTTCGAGATGGATCCCAAATTACATCGGGCCTTTCTGAGACAGGGTTCGATGTAGCGCAAACTGTAGCCTGCCGCGTTCACACGCGCGGGAACTTGTGACATAACTCCGAGTAGATCGCGCCTCCCGTGAGCGCATTCCTTTCTGAGGCGGTAATTCGATTCCTCAACACTCCACTCGTTCGCAGTGTGGGAGCCGTAATAACTAATCGCTAAGCGCTAGCCGCCGTCGTTCAATGTCGTCCGAAAGCCATTAACATGGGCCCGCGGGTTCGCGAGTTCTAGTTGAGAAGACACAAAGGCACTGCGTCAAATTCCTCACGAAGATTTTCCAAAGTGGAAATGAGTGGAACGCCGTCTCAGGTTTGCACCGTAGTCAACCGTAGCTAGGTCCTTAGCACATTTCTACAGTCTCCGATCTGAACTAAGCAGGCTGCGCAATTGCGAGGCATGGGGAAAGTACTCCATCGGCGCATTGTCTTACACTTGCGCCGGTATGATCTCCTGCGCTTCGTGATTCAGACCAGCTGCCGGTGGGGAGGACTCGAATTCGCAAGTTCGCGGAAGCAGGATTGCTCCAGTTCAGCCGGAGACCTGTCTAATGGTGAACGCGCGCGAAATCCCCCGGCATGCCCAAAAGAGACTCGATATGCCGTCAACGAAGATCGGCACGCGACTCGTGCTGACGCTCTGTTTAGCAGCACTAGACCTTTTTGGAGGCAATCAAGACCCGCAAAACAAAACCGAGCCGAGTCTGGAACAGCTCATGGACACGCAGATAGTTTCGGCTTCGAAGAAAGAGCAGCGTCTGGCCGATACTGCTGCCTCGGCGTTCGTGATCACCCGAGACATGATCCGCCGCTCCGGCTTGACTTCTGTGCCGGAACTGTTGCGGCTGGCGCCGGGCGTCGAAGTAGCGAGGGTGGATGGCAGCCGATGGGCCATCGGGATACGCGGGTTTAGCGCACCGCTCGATTCTAAGCTGCTGGTTTTGGTGGATGGGCGCAGTGTCTACAACGACACTTTTTCGGGTGTATATTGGGCCGCCCAGGATATGCCAGTGGAAGAGATCGAGCGCATTGAAGTGATCCGCGGGCCCGTGGCGGCGATCTGGGGTGCCAATGCCATCAATGGTGTGATCAATATCATCACCCGGCCGGCTCACGAAACACGAGGCGGCACGGTGGTCGCTGGCGCGGGAGGTGAAATGGCAGGATATGGCAGCGCCAGCTACAGCGGTTCGCTTGGACCGCGCGCCGACTTCAGGGCATATGCCGGCTATCGTGTGCATGAACCCATGCAGGGTCCCCCGGGCAGCAATGAAGGCAACTGGATTCATCGGACCGGCGGGTTACGCATGGAGTGGGAAGTTTCCGATTCCGACTCTGTCAGCCTAGAAGGCCAAGGTTTCAGCGGCAACGAGAACGACGTCATCAACTACCTGTCGCCGTTCCGCTACAACCCCGGACCGCTGCAGCGCGAAGCGATGTTCTATGCCGGCGGAAGCATTGTGGGCCAGTGGAAGCACACCCTTTCGGAGCGTTCGTGGATCACGTTCCGTGCCTACTACGACCATTACTCGGAACACCAGACCGACGTGGACAAGACACTCAATGTGAGCGATGTGGAGATGGAACACCATCTCGCCTTCTCTCCTCGCCATGAATTAGTTTGGGGCTTGGGATTCCGCGGTTCGGAGCATGTATCGGTCGAAGGCTTGCCCATCTACTTTCCGGGAGCATACACAAAGTTGTTCAGCGGGTTCGTACAAGACGAGTACGCCTTGATTCCAGAAAAACTGCACCTGATCGCCGGCACGCAAATGGAGCATAACAGCTTCACCGGTTTCGAGATTCAACCTTCCTTGCGCGTTCTGTGGCAGCCTTCCCGCAGGTATTCCACCTGGGCGGCGGTGTCGCGAGCCGTACGTACACCGTCTTTAGTAGAAACAAATTCCACATACACCTTGATGAACTATGACTTGGGACGTATTTTCCCGGTAGTCGCAACCGGCACCCCCAACCTGAATTCTGAAACGTTGCTCGGTTACGAGGCGGGGGAGCGCATCAACCTGAATCGCCGGTTCTCAGCCGACCTTTCCGGGTTTTATAACTTCTATAACAACTTGGTTATCGAAGCGCCTTCGAAGATCTATATCGACCCTCGCGGATTTGTGATGATGCCGGACATTTATTCCAACGCCGGCAAGGCGAGGACGTATGGCGGGGAGGCGAGTCTAGATGTATCGCCGGCGCGGAATTGGACCCTGCGTGCGGGCTACAGCTGGTTACGTGTCCTCCCCGCTAACTATGGCCAAAGGCTCATGTCTAGTGAGATCTCCGGACCGACGGATCCTCAGCACCAGGCGCAATTGCACTCGAATTGGGACGTAACGCGTAATGTGCAATTGGATACTTCCGTGTACTATACCGGCTCGATTCCAGCGTTCGCGATCCGACCTCACTGGCGCGCAGACGTCAGAGTGGGTTGGCGGCTGTCGCGCCGTGTCGAACTGTCTGTCGCCGGACAGGACCTTCTTAGCCCCGCGCACACCGAGTTCCTCTACGAAGTCTTTGGTCGGACGATGAACGTGGTTCGTGGTGTTACGGGAAATGTGAGATGGAGCTTCTGATCAGCAGCGGCCCACCTCCGTTGCCACAGAATGCGCGGGCGGTTATCACGCCCGGGCAGCAGGGTTCACGGGCATTTTGGCCGGCGTGCCGGCTTCTCACGATTCTGTTGTCTGTCGTGCTTGGACGCTGTTTGGCGCAGAATTCCACCTCCAACGAGTATGCGGTTAAGGCGCTATTCCTGTACAATTTCGCGAAGTTCGCGGACTGGCCCCCAACGATGGCAGGCGGTCCCATTTGCATCGGTGTCATCGGAGACGATCCGTTCGGTCAAGTGCTGGATGACGCCGTGGCGGGCAAAACGGTGAACGGCAGGGCTTTCGTCGTGAGGCGTTTTAAATCCGAGCAGGACGCGCGCCAGTGCCATATCGTATTCGTAAACCTAGAGAAAAGACTCATGCGTCCCGCGCTCGAAAAGCTCAAAGACTGCGGGGTCATGACGGTAGGCGATGCGCGAGGATTCGCCGAAGCTGGAGGAGTGGTCAATTTTTTGCTGGTAGATGACCGTGTCCGGTTCGAAATTAATCTGGATGCTGCCGCGCGGGCGGGGCTTAAATTCAGCTCGAAGCTCCTGATGTTGGCAAAAATTGTCCACGGCGAGCCTTGAGGTTATCGCGAATGAGATTGTTCCGAAGGTTCTCGATTACCAAAAAGCTTCACGCCATCGTGATGCTTAGCGTCGGCGCGGCGCTGCTGCTGGCCTATTCGGCCATCGCGGCTTACGAATTTGCGAGCCAACGCGCGCGCCTGGCTGTCGAAATGTGGACGCAAGCGGAGATGATCGCAGACAATTCCACGGCGGCACTCAGTTTCGACGACCGCGAATCGGCAACCGAGCTCTTGCGCGGTCTCAATGCGCAGTCATCGATCGTTGCGGCGCGCGTATCTTCAAACGGTGGAAAAGTTCTGGCATCCTACGTCCGCCGAGGCGCCGCGCCGGTGTGGGCTACCGAGGCGGGCGATCGCGCCAACGCGTTCACACGCGGCCGGTTAATTACGATTCATCCTGTGATTTTGGCGGGGCAGACGATCGGGCGCGTGTACCTGGAGACAGATCTTCAGGACATGTATGTCCACCTGGCCCAGTACGGAGCAATCAGCCTGGCGGCGCTGCTCACAGCCGGCCTGGTAGCGTTTCTACTCGCCGCGCAGCTGAATCGCATCATCTTCGATCCGCTCCTGCATTTGGCTCGTGTTATCGCCATCGTCACGGAACAAAAGAACTACAGTATTCGCGCTTTCCGCGACACGGACGACGAACTGGGACAACTGATCGATGGGTTCAATGGAATGCTGGCCGAAATCCAGCGGCGTGACGTAAAGTTAGAGCGGCATCGTGAGGACTTGGAGCACAAAGTGGCTGAACGCACGGCCGAATTGACCAGAGTCAACGTCGAGCTGACCGAAGCCAAGGATCGCGCCGAGCAGGCCAGCCGTGCCAAGAGCGAGTTTCTGGCAAACATGAGCCACGAAATCCGTACTCCTATGAACGGCGTCCTCGGCATGACGGACCTGGCGCTGGAGACCAGCGTCCCCGAGGAGCAGCGCGAGTACATGAGGCTGGTCAAGACCTCCGCCGAGTCGCTACTGACGGTCATCAACGATATTCTCGACTTCTCGAAGATTGAAGCAGGCAAACTCGACCTCGACGCTATACCGTTCGATCTCTGCGGCCTAATTCAGGAGACGATGAAGGTTTTGGCGGTCCGCGCGCACGCCAAGGGCCTCGAACTGCTTTGCGACATGGGAGCAAATGTACCGGAACACGTGATCGGAGATCCAACCCGGTTGAGGCAGATCATCGTGAATTTGATCGGCAACGCGGTTAAGTTCACCGATCGAGGAGAAGTGGAGTTGAAAGTGAGCGTCGAGGGGGACGGCGGCCAGGAATGCACGTTGAAGTTTGAGATTCGAGATACGGGAATCGGGATACCAGCGGACAAGCAGCAAATTATCTTTGAAGCCTTTTCTCAGGTGGACGGCTCGATGGCGAGGCGCTTCGGCGGTACGGGCCTTGGCTTGACAATCTCTACCCAATTGGCGCGGTTGATGCGCGGAAGAATTTGGGTAGAAAGCGAAGTCGGGGTGGGTAGCCGTTTCTTTTTTACGGTTCAGATCCAGCGCGTCGAAGCGATGCCCGCGCAGGCGCCCGCGGACACAGGCGCACTGACTGGCGCCTCCGTCTTAGTGGTGGACGACAATTCGACGAATCGCCGGATCTTAGAGAACATGCTTCGCCGATGGGGAGCGCAACCGGTGCTCGCGTCCAGCGCCGTAGAAGCTCTGGCTCTGCTGGAGGAAGGACAGCGAGGGCACCATTCGTTCGAATTGATTCTTACAGATCTCAATATGCCAGGCATGGACGGGCTGACGTTGGTTGAGCGCATCCGCAGCTTGCCCGGCCGCGTCGAACCGGTCGTGATCATGTTGACATCAAGCGATCGTCGAGGCGATGCCGCCCGGTCCCGGAGTCTTGGGATCGCGGACTACTTAGTCAAGCCCGTACGCCCAACGGAACTGCGGGCCGCGATGCTGCGCGCTCTGCGTGCCGGGGAAACTGAGCAGCAGCAGCCGCCCGTTTTGTCGCAACCCAGCAACGAAAGGGCGCGCAGCTCACTGCGGATTTTGCTCGCCGAGGACAATGCCATTAACCAACTACTGGCCGTGCGATTGTTAGAGCACCGCGGTTGTGAAGTTCGGATCGCCAACAACGGGCAGGAAGCGCTTGCGCTGCTCGAAACCGAGAGATTCGATGCGATTCTCATGGATGGGCAGATGCCGTTTATGACCGGCTTCGAGGCCACCGAGCAGATCCGAAAGAGGGAGCGCAGATCGGGTGGGCATATCCCGATCATTGCAATGACGGCTCACGCCATGCAGGGCGATCGCGAGCGATGCCTCGCTTGCGGAATGGACGCCTATCTGGCGAAGCCCGTGAATGCCAAAGAGCTCTATGACATTCTGGAGAAGCTGCGCGCCGGCGGCTTCGCACAAAAACAGCCCGAACTGCAGCACACGTGAGGCGCGTGAGGCGCGGCTACTTCTCAGGCAGCGCGAATACGTAAAGCGCGTTGCCGTTGCCCGGGTGATGGATTTCCGGCGCGATCGTGGCCGGCACCTGACGCGGGCTGCCGCCGCCCAGGCCGGTGGTGACTGCAATATATTGCCGTCCGCCCACGCTGAACGAAACCGGATATCCCTGCACCGAGGTTCCCAGACGCGTCTTCCATAATGTCGTGCCGGTCTTGACATCCACGGCTTTGAACACCCGATCTAAATCGCCGACGAAAGCGACTCCGCCCGCGGTGGACAGCACCGCAGTCAAGAATGGGGCGCGCTGCTGGAAGGACCAGTTCTCCTTCATGGTCTTGACGTCGAAAGATGCGAGTTTCCCGATATTGCCGTCCGTGCCGGGCATCTCATAAAAGCGACGGTCTGCCGCTGTGCCGCCCGAACCATCCGTGAATTCGACCTTGCGGCCGGACATCTCCATGCAGCTCTGGCTCAGCGGAATGATGAGCTGACCTGTGGGTTGGTGATAGCTCATGGCCTGCCAGTTATGGCCGCCTTCCGTGCTGGGGCAGGATTGGACCCATTTACCGATCTCTTGTTCGAGAATTTCGCTGCGATAAGTTGGCTCACCGGTTTTCGAATCAATACTGTCGAACACATTCTGAAAAACGGTTTCCTTGTGCCCGAGATATTTGCCGGTTTTCCGGTCGAGCTTCCACAAGATGCCGGCTTTGCCGATCGTGAACAGCCATTTTTGATCGCCATTGTCCACCAGCACGCGCTCGAACACTTCGTCGAGGTCCAGCGATTCGCCGGGGATATGCTGGAAGTACCACTTCAGTGTTCCGTCGTCGGGATTCAGCGCGAGCGTGGAACTGGTGTACAGCGCCTTATCGGATTTGGTGTTGCGGCTGGCGCGCATCCAGGGCTTGGCCTGGGCCACGCCCCAATAGGTAAGGTTCAGTTCAGGATCGTAGCTGCCGGTGATCCAATTGTCGCCGCCGCCGCGCAGCAGGTTCGGTAGACCGTTCCAGGTGTCGCCGCCGGGCTGGCCTTCGCGCGCGACGGTGTAAAATTTCCAGAGCTGTTTTCCGCTGTTGGCGTCATAAGCGCTGATGAAGCAGCCTTCCTCTTTGAAGCGGTCGCAGCCCATGAGACCTTGGATGACTTTGCCGTGAATGACGAGCGGTCCGCCAGTTTCGCTGTAGCCTTTACGGTTATCGGCGATGGCGGTCTGCCAGACAATGTTGCCGGTGCGCGCGTCGAGGGCATACATTTTGGCGTCCGTGGTCGGCACGAAAACCTTGTCTTCATAGACGGCCAGGCTGCGCGTCGCGCCGTAGGCAATGGTAGATTCCGGGCCGAGATGGTTTTCCCAAATCAAATCTCCGGTGCGTGCGTCGAGTGCTTGCACGGTGTTGCTGGTGTTGGACAGAAAAATGGTTCCGTTGTGAATGATCGGGGTGGTCTCAGCGGCGCCGCCATCGTTCATGGCCCAGGACCAGACCAGCTGCAGGTTTTGAACGTTTTTGGCGTTGACTTGCGCGAGCGGGCTATAGCTCCAGGCCTGATAATTGCGGCGAATCATGAGCCAATCGGCGGGATCGGGGTGCAGGAGCATTTCATCGGACACGGGAACATAGTTTTTTACTTCGCCTTTGACGGTGAGTCCCCGCAGAGCGGTGGGGCGCGCGGGTCCGCGGCCCGGGCCACCAGGACCTTGTGCTGCTCCGCCACGGCCGCCTTGCCGGCCGCCGGCGGGCGCTTGACCGGTTGCGATGGAACCAATGCTAACCGCGGTGTCGCCCGTCAGAGGCTGGTTGCCGGGCGTGGCACCATTGGATTGCAGAATAAATGCGGCGATGTCGGCGTAAACGTCGGCGCCGAGCGAGCCGGGTCCGCCGGGAGGCATCGTGGTTTGAATAAGAGCCAGTAGTTCGCGCGTGCTGCGGCTTCCCCAGGTGTTCATGAAGTTGCCGCCCGCCAGGGGAGGAGCTTCGTTGCGGCCGGCCAAGTCGGGCAGATGACAGCCGGAGCAATTGTCTTGATAGGCGGTTCTGCCCGCGGAAGCTTGCGCGGCAGTAAACGGCCCGGCGGGGCGCTGTTGGGCTTCGAGCAGAATAACACCGGCAGCCGCAATCGCGCTCAACATCAGTACGGATAACGTTTTCAAGCGGAGCATTCTATATCTCCTAGTGCATCAGCCAGCCCCACAGATTTCCTTCCGGGGCTTTTTCGCTTTGAATTTGGATATAAAAGCGGCCTTTCTTGAGCGCTTCTATCTGGTCGGCCGATAGGTCGACGGAACCGGTAAGCGTGCCGCTGGTAGCGTGTGCGACAGTCAGATCGAAAACTGCCGGGCCGCGAACGCCGGGGACACGGCTCAAGTGAAGCTGGGCGGTTGTGGCCGGGGAGAGCAGGCCTTCGAAATTGCCGTTGATGGCAAGCTTGGTGCCGGATAACGTAGCGGTCGCGGTCCCGACCCCGGCCACAGTGGCGCGCATGGTTCCGTCCGAAGCGACGGGCGCAAGTCGCGTATGAAATTTTTCTTCGCTACCGGCTGCCCAGACCAGCCCGATTCCGATGAGCGCCAGGGCGCCGCGTCGCATCCAAAACATTCGTTCCCTCGTGGTCCTCTCAGAAAAGGATATTAGGCATTATAGCCGTGCGGCGTGGCGCGCTGCGGCGACACGGCGTTGGCGCCACGGCCGGACCGCGGCAGAGGACACTGGGCAAGCGGCGCTGCGCAATGCGTGCGGCTCCGGCTCGGGGATATAATGAGTGGCCGAGCCAATCGGCAAAAACAGGAACGCCAGGTTTTGGCAAGGAGAGGATCAATGTATAAAGCGGTATTGGGAGCAGCAGCATTGCTCGCATTTGCAAGTATGGGGTTCGCGCAACCCAAAGCGGCGATCGACATTACAAAAGCGCAGATCGATGAGGTGTTGAAAAACGCTCCACCCAAGGTCGATCAGACGTTGCGTGTCATCGACATGGGCGATTATCAGCTCTCAGTGGCGGTGGTTCATCGGGGACCGACAGGCCAGCCGGCCGGAGGACGCGGACGCGGAGCGGCAGGTGGCGGGCGCGCTCAGCAAGCTAATGTGGAGCGATGCGGATTGAGTTCGGCGCCGGCCGGCGCCCAGCAGAGTCCGCCGGGAATGATTGCGCACGATGACACGGTGGAAACCTATATCGTCATATCCGGTTCGGGCACATTGGTGACGGGCGGCGAGATCGTGAATGGAACGCGGTCACCAGCCGACAGCGAAGTCACGACGATTTTGAATGGACCGTCATGCAGCGGGCGCTCGTATGGGGACATCGTTAGCCGTAAGCTGAACGTCGGCGATATTTCTGTGATCCCGGCGGGCGTGCCGCACGGATGGGCGGACATCACGTCGGAAGTGACTTATCTCAGCGTGCGGCCGGATCCGAAGAAGGTCCTGCAGCATGGGTACGTCAATCCCTCCATTAAGTAGCAAGTCCTCAAGCCGGCTGCGGGTCGAGCGCGGATGAACGCGCTCGACCACGTCCTCTTTGCCGCGATCTGCGCGGGGTTACCGCTGCTGGACTGGCTGTGGATGTACCCGCGCTTTGTTCGCGCGACGGCCGAGAGGCGCCCCGGCGCGCGCGAGCGCGGATACGCTATCACGATGTTATCTTCCTGGGGACTCATGGCGTGTGTGCTCGCGCTGTGGATCGCGCTTGGGCGCCCGCTCGATACTCTACGGCTCGGCATCGGATATCCGATGCGGGGCGGAATCGGACTGGCATTGGCCGCGCTCTATGCCTTACTCGCGTGGGCGCAGAAGCGCGCAGTGCTCAAGCAGCCCGACGCGGCGGAGCTGGTGCGGCGCCAACTGGGCAAGGCGGAGGCGCTCATGCCGCGCAGCGCGAGAGAGTACCGACTGTTTATGCTGGTGGCAATTACGGCCGGAATTTGCGAAGAGATCCTGTTCCGCGGATTTGTCATGTGGTATCTAACCGTGTGGACTTCTGCGATTCCGGCCGCGCTTATCAGCTCGGTGCTGTTCGGCCTGGCTCACACTTACATTGGAATACCGCACGTGATCCGTAGCGCGATCGTAGGGGCCGTGCTCGCCGCGCTGGTATTGGGAACTGGATCGTTATGGGCCGCCATGGCTCTGCATGCGGTAATTGATTTATCCTCGGGCGACTTGGTTTACCGTACGCTCGGGCGCGCAGAAACTTCGCCGGCAAGCGCCGGGTAAACTGCGACTAATAAGAGTAAAATAGTCGAACAGCCAGGTGCGGGTAAATGCGGGCCTGTTTGAGGGCAAACCACGCGCAGAATGGTGCATATTTTTGCACCTATATTTGTATTTTTGCGCCGCTGCTTTTTGCGGTTGCGGCAAATCTCGGTGCCCAGGCGACAGCAAACAGCTCAGAAATGACGGCGCGCGATGCGCCCGCGACGTTTCGCGCGCGCGTGAACCTGGTGATGGTGCCAGTGGTTGTCCGCGATCGCAGCGGCCATGCGATCGGTACGCTGAAGCAGGACGATTTTCATCTATTCGACAAAGGCAAGCCGCAGGTTATTTCTAAATTCTCGGTGGAGCGGTCCGATGCGAGGGTTACGGCCTCGGCGGTCCAGATCCAAGCGCCGGCGGACCCGGATGCTCCGCCACCTGCGCGCAGTGCCGAGCCGATTCCGACCAGGTTCATCGCCTACCTGTTCGACGATGCGCATTTGAGCTTCGGGGATCTGGCGCAAGCGCGGACCGCGGCGGGCCATCATCTGACCGAGTCGCTCCGGCCGACCGACCGCGCGGCCATTTATACCACCTCGGGCCAGACGATGCTGGATTTCACGGACGATGTAGCGAAGATCCGGGAGACGTTGGACCGTATCCAACCCCGCGGCCGGTCGATTCCGTCGAGCATGGAATGCCCGGAGATGACCTATTACATGGCGGATTTGATCGTTAACCGGAACGATCCGCAAGCTTTGAATACCGCCGAGCAGGATGCCGTGATTTGCGCCAATCTGTCGATGGCGAATGGGCCGGGCGGGAGTTCACCGCTGCAACAAGCCGAACCGCTGGCCAGGGCGGCGGCGAGCCGGGTGTTGGCTTTTGGGGAAGGCGATACGAAGCTGGCGCTGAGCGTCTTGCACGACATCGTGCGTCGAATGTCGCAGACTCCCGGCCAGCGGACGGTCGTTTTGGTTTCGCCGGGATTCTACATTCCGCTGGATTACCGGAGCGACGAAACCGAGTTGCTGGACCAGGCCATCCGCGCGAATGTCACGATCAGTTCGCTGGATGCACGCGGGTTGTACGTATCCGCAGCGGACGACGACATCACAAGGAGAATTCAAAACGGGGCTACCGAGATCCAGAAGGATCAATACCGCCGCGAAGCCGATATCGAGAGTTCAGGAACACTGGCCGAACTCGCGGACGGAACCGGGGGCACGCTGGCGCACAACAGCAACGATCTAGAGCAGGGCTTCCGGCGCGTGGCCGCGGCGCCCGAGTTTTGGTATGTTCTCGGGTTTTCGCCGCAGAACCTGAAGCTGGACGGCTCGTATCATGCGCTGAAGGTGACGGTCAGAAACAGCAAGGACGTAACACTGCAAGCGCGGCATGGTTATTATGCGCCGCGGCACCAGGCGAACCCGGCCGAACAGGCGAACGAGGAAATCCGGGAAGCGGTATTTTCGCGCGAGGAGATGCTGGACGTGCCGCTGGATGTGCAGACGCAGTTTTTCAAGTCCACAGATGTGAACGCCACGCTGGCGGTGCTGGCCAAAATCGATGTCCGCCGTCTGCCTTTCCGGAAAGCGGATGGCCGGAACAACGACACGCTCACGGTGGTTTCGGGTGTTTTCGACCGCAACGGCAATCTGATCAAGGCTGTTGAAAAAGTTCTGGAGATGCATTTGAAAGATGAGACGCTGCAAAACCGGGCCGCGGGCGGAGTGACTTTGAAGACCAATTTCGATGTGACGCCGGGGAGCTATGCAATTCGCGTGGTGCTGCGGGACGTGGAAGGGGAATTGATGGCGGCTCGCAATGGGGTGGTCGAGATTCCGTGAGGAGGAGGACGTGGAGATGCGGAGAATTTTCACTCTGGTGGCGATATTAGGGGCAATCGAGGGATCCGCTGCTGGGCAACCAGCCGCGGCGACGGACTCTGGAAGCGTAATTCGGGCCGAAACGCGTCTCGTATTAGTGGACGCGGTGGTTACAGACAAGAAGGGCGGATATATTCGCGATCTGACGGCCAAAGATTTCCGCGTCTGGGAAGACAACAAAGAACAGAGCATCAAAAATTTTTCGTTTGAGGCCGATCCTGCTTCTCCTATGAGCCGGCAGCCGCGATATGTCGTGCTGTTCTTCGACAACTCGACCATGGATTTCGCGGACCAAGCGCAGGCGCGGAAGGCGGCCGGCCAGTTTATCGATGCGAGCGCGGCAGCGAACCGGCTGATGGCGATTATTAATTACGGCGGGACGATTCAAATCGCACAAAACTTCACCAGCGATCCAGCCCGCCTGAAAGCGGCGGCGATGGGCCTGTCCCTTCCTGCTGTCAACATAAACGAGCCGGCCACCATGGCAGTCCCGGGACTGGATCGAGCGGCCTCGACCTTCGCGGCTTACGACGTGATTCTTGCGCTACGGACGATGGCGAGAAATCTGGCTGCGATACCAGGCCGGAAAACTTTGATCCTACTTACGTCCGGGTTCCCGCTCAAGGATCCGGACTTGTTGAGCGAAGTTACTGCTACGATCGACGCATGTAACCGGGCAAACGTAGCGATATATCCGATCGACGTTCGCGGGCTAGTGGGGGGCGCCCCAAGCGGTGCGCTGTTCCGAAGTCCGGCGGGTATGGCTCTGGGATTAACGCCATTCTTGAGAGAGGCGTCGCTGGCGGTAAGCTCGATGGCATTTTTCCAACGCGGCGGGTCGCCTGGCGGTGGTGCGCCGGGCGGTGGCGCGCCGGGCGGCGGCGGAGGAGCGGGTGGGGGAGCCCGGGGAGGTGGCGGCGCTCCGATCGGCGGCGGCGGTCCGCGCGGAGGAGTAGGCGGTGGGATGCCGGGTGGAAGCCCGTCCCGAGGCGGGCCGGGGCTCGGAACCATGCCGGGCCGGGTTGGGAACGTCGGACCGGGCATTAATGGCCCGTTAGTGAACCAGAACGCGCCGTACAATCAGGCACGCAATCTGATTCCAAAATTTCCAAGCAGCGCGGCCACGAATCAGGATGTCATGCACATGCTGGCCGACGGAACGGGCGGCTTCGTGATCATCAATACGAACGATCTGCTGTCCGGCTTTCAAAAAATTGCAAACGAGCTGAACGAATATTATCTGCTCGGCTACACACCGCCGGAATCCGAGGAGGGGAGCTGCCATACGCTGCGGGTGAAAGTGGACCGGGGCGGCGTCACCGTTCGCGCGCGCACAGGTTATTGCAACGCGCGGTCACACGATCAGTTGGCGAAGAGCCCGATTGAAAAGACACTGGAGAGCCGTGCGGCGGGAGACCAGGCGGGCGATATTACAGGGTCGATGCAATTGCCATATTTCTACACCGGGCCGAACCAGGCGCGGGTGAACGTGGCGATGGAGATCGCGGCGGAGGCGATGAAATTCGAGAAAGAGAAAGGCAAGCTGCGTTCCGAGATGAACATTTTGGGTATCGCCTACAAGCCGGACGGCGCGGTGGGCGCCCGGTTCAGCGACAATGTCAAGCTGGAATTCGAGACCAAGAAGGAAGTGGAAGCATTCGAGCAGCACCCGTACCACTATGAGAATCAGTTCGACATCGCGCCCGGACAATACCGTCTCAAAGTGGTTTTCAGCGCGGGCGGGCAGAGTTTTGGAAAATTGGAAAGACCGTTGATGATCGAGCCGTACGATGGACAAAAGTTCGCCATCAGCGGGATTGCGTTCAGCACCAAGTATAGGCCGGCAGCGAGTATGGGCACGGACCTGGACGCCTTGTTAATCGAGGACCGGACGCCGCTGGTGGCGGAGGGGATTCAGCTCTTTCCTACGGGGTCGCCGCGGTTTAAGAAGACCGATAAACCCGCGGTTTATTTCGAAGTCTACGATCCGCTGCTGGCGCAGGCGGAGCTGCCAAAGCCATTCGCTATCGCGCTCCAGGTTCGAATTTTGGACGCCAAGAACGGACAGCAAAAGGTGGACACCGGTATGTACCGGATTCCGACGCCGGAGAAGGGCGGGCATCCGGCCATCGCGAGCGGTTCGCAAGTGCCAGTGGCGGAGCTGGAGCCGGGTACGTATCGGATCATCGTTACGGCGCTGGATACGGCGGGCAAGCAGGCGCAGCGGTGGGCGGATTTTGACGTAGAGTAGCGGGCCAAGTTCAGAGTCAGAATGCCGTGGGCCCAGCGGCCCGGGGATCTCAGGGGCGGTTGCGGCCCAGGCGTTCGTGCGCGGAAACCCAGTCGCCGTGGAGCACCGCGGAGGCCAGGGAGATCTCGCCTGCCAGTACGGCGGCGGCGCAGATTTCTGCGAATTTTTTCACCTTACCGGTTCCATAGCAGCCGAGCATTTCCAGGCATTGCCGCTGCGTGGGTAGACCGGTGCCGCCGCCATAGGTGGCGACGATCAGCGATGTGAGGGTGATGGACCAGTAGTAGTCGCCGTTGTCGAGAAGCTGGCTGTAGCTGATGGCAGCGTGCGATTCGGAGATGTCGGCAACATCCTGACCAGTGGCGATGAACAGTGCTGTAAGACCGTTAGCCGAATGCGCACCGTTGTTGGCAGAGGCGGCCAGAAAGGCGCCGGCCATCTGAATCTGGCGCGCCCGGAATAGATCGCGCGTGTCGACCTGCATGATCTCCTGAAGCAGTGATTTACGGATGACGGCTTCGGCCACCACGCGTTTGCCACGCGTTAACAACATGTTCAGGTGGGAGTGTTTCTTATCGGTGTCGATTCCGCCGGAGAGAATGTACTTCAGGTCGGCGGGATAGGCGCTCTTGATCCACTCGCAGGCAGCGAAAGTGGCTTTGCCGGACATATTTTGACCAGCGGCGTCGCCGGTGGTGTAGTTGAACCGCAAATATCGCAGTGGGCCGACCTGGTATTGGCCAATGGATAAGAGATGACCGGAATGGGTAGTTGCCTCAGCGGCCGATTGGATAGGGATGAGGTTCTCTTCGATCCAGTGGCCGAAATCGCGTGCCTGGACCGCGTTCTCGAAGATGAACACCGGGGCGCGCTGCATAGCTTCTTCGACCACGGCAGTTCTGACGCCCCCGCATGCGGTGAGAAGGCGCATGCCACGGTTATAACTTGCGACGAGCGAGCCTTCGGTAGTGGCGAGCGGAACGTAGAAATCGCCTTGCGCCTCTTCGCCCAGGATGTGGATGGGCCCGGCCAGGCCGATGGGGACTTGCGCGACGCCAATGAAGTTCTCAATGTTGCCGGGAAGAACCGAGGGATCAAAAGAATATTGGGCAACGTGCGAGAGGTCGGCGCCGGTGTGTTCGCGGACAAAGTCGCGCCGCTCGGCGGCCATGATATGCGTGTAGTCGTCATTCAGATCGCGCGGAACGCGAGCGCGTTGGGTGGTTACTTGTTCGGAGTTCACAGTAATGCTTCCGGCGGAAAAAAGGAAGGCCGCCGGGAATTTAACTGCGGTTTCCGGCGGCCCCGCATCGACCAGAGGTGCTGGTCAAGCTCTACCAAGCAAATTTCACCGCCAGTTGGAGCTGGCGTCCCGGAAACGCCGAGGTAAAGCCGAGCGGCGCAGAGGCCGAAAGATTCTTGTTGCCCTGGACGTTAAACGGACCGGTGAGCAGGAATGGATCGCCGACCGAGAACTGGTCGTTCACCGAGCTGAAGTTGGTGTGATTCAGCAGATTGTTTCCTTCCACCACGAAATCCAGCTTCATTCCGGCGTCCCGATTTATGAAGAAAGACTTGACGAGCCGGGCATCGAAATCGTAGAAATCGGGGCCGATTCCCGTATTGCGGGATACATACCAGGGACGCGCGTACAGGTTGTGTCCCAGGGTGCCGTTAGCGGCCCCCGGAACGCGGATCGTAAAGGGAATGCCGGTGCGCGCGTGGACGATGGGCGAGAAGGTCATGTCCGCAAAAATGCGAGACCATACGGATTCTCCCGAACCCGCCTTGAAAGGCGTATTGTAGACGGCGTTGCCCACGAAGTTATGGGTAACGTTGTAAGCCGAGATGGCTCGATCCAGGTAAAGACGCGTGGGGAAGAAAGAAGCGAACTGAGAGTTGAAGTCGGTGTTGTCATCGATTGCTTTGCTGAAGGTATAGCTGACGTGGCCTTGGAAGTTCCGGCTGTAGCGCTTCGTCAAGGTACCGGTGAGCCCGTGATACATGGAATTGCCAATCGAGGAATAGCTATTCGCCTGCGTAATGGAGGGATTAATTGGAGCGTACTGCGGGCCCCAGACCGGATCAATCTTGCCGGTTTCATAGTAGTTGGTTTCCTGGTCGAGTTGAATGTGGACGCCTTTGTACATGGCATAGCCGACTTCAAACGACAGGTTCGGGGTCAGCTCATGTGCGATGCTGAGGCTGGCTTGAACGCTATAAGTGTTCTTGTAATTCGGAGCCAGATTGAAGATGACGCGGCCTGGCGCTCCCGCTCCGACGGCGATGCCGAGATTGGCCAAGTCGCCGGAAGTCAATGTACCGAAAGGCAATTTACCTTGCTGTAGCCCATATCCGTAGATTTGGGCTGCATTGACGCCCGGAGAGTTGATGGCGCGGAATACCTGGTTGATATAGTTACCGCTGTCATTGAGGATGTTGACCAAGTAGTCGACCTGGAAGTTGACCGGCGCAACGAAGATCCCGCTACCGGCGCGAACCACCGTCTTTCCGTCGCCGACAGGATCCCAAGCGATACCGACGCGAGGCGAGAAATAGATATTGTGCTGGAGCGGCGAAGGCTCGGCATCGAAGTCCATACGCGCGCCGTAGCTCAACGTAAAGCGCGGTGAAATTTTCCAGGTATCTTGGGCAAATGCGCCGATGTAGTGCGCCCAGTCCTGCCATTTCGAGTTATTGAACCCTTGCCGGTAGGTGATGGGCAAGCCGAGAGAGAACGACTCCAGCGCGGTGAGGTAGGTGTTGGCAGGGCCGTTGACACCATATCCATGCGCGATGTTGTAGCCGGCGAGCGCTGGCTGCATGGCTGAGGGAACGATGGTGATGAGCGGCAACGTGCCGTCGTAAAAATCGAACTCGCCGCCGAACCAGAGATCATTTTGCACGGTGTAGTTGACAGGCCGGTAGGAGAGGCCGAACTTCATGGTGTGGTTGCCTTTGATCCAGGTGAAGTAGTCTTCAAACTGGTAGCGCTCCTGTTGCGCGTTGTAAGGGTATTGGTAGCTGCGGTTGAAGATACCCAGGCTGCCGATGGATAGTTCGGTGGTGCCAGGCGCCAAGGACGGCTCGTTGACGTGGTTGTAGGGCACCGCTTGGACACGAAGCTGATTGACAGCCTGCGGTCCGAAGATGTGGTTCCAGCTCCCCAGAATTCCGAAATCCTGCTCGTGGACGTATCCGGCATAGCTTGCGGCGTAGAGGTTATTGGAACCGATCAGCGTATAGTTCCAGTGCATGAGCGACGAGCGGAAGGTGAGGGTGTCGTTCTGCGTGGGCTGGTAGTCCATGCGAGTGACCCAATCCTGCGAGCGCGTAACATCGGGGAACACTCCGTCATTGGCGGTGAGGAGGCTGCCCACGGCGGGGTAATTCATGGGAACCAAAGCCTTGTTGAAGATGCCGGCGATCGTCTGAAGCGTGGGGTCGCCGGAAGTGGCCAGTGAGTTCACATACGCAAGTTGAGCCGGGTTCCCGTTGACGCCGAGAGCATCGGGGGTGTTCAGATAGCTCTTGAACTGGGGCAGATCGATTTTGCGGTACTCGTAGGAGGTGAAGAAGAACAGCTTGTCCTTTTGGATCGGGCCGCCGAGCGTGCCGCCAGGTGTAAAAAGCTGATCGAACGGTTTGCTGGCCGTATGATCGAAGAAGTTCCTGGCCTCGAAGTCCTGATTGCGGTAGAAGGCATAAGCGCTGCCGTGCCACTCATTGGTGCCGCTCTTGGTCACCACGTTGACGGCAGTACCGGCGGTAAATCCGAACTCGGCTGCGAAGGCATTGCGGTTGACCTGAAACTCCTGCACCGATTCCACGCTCACGTTGGGCGTGCGCAGCTGTCCGGAACCGTAGTCGTTCTCGCCGCCATCGAAGGTGACGAGATTATTGCGCCCGTTGCTGCCGCCAACCGAGAAACCGGAGGTGAGGAAGCCAGTGTAGCCGGGGTTCTGGAGCCGAGG
This sequence comes from Bryobacteraceae bacterium, assembly GCA_035293725.1. Taxonomy (GTDB): domain Bacteria; phylum Acidobacteriota; class Terriglobia; order Bryobacterales; family Bryobacteraceae; genus Palsa-89. The sequence continues at coordinate 157,766 of DATGMH010000079.1, read as the reverse complement.
CGCATCGGAATTGGAAACTCCGGGGAGGGTAAAGACCGAATCGGTGAAGTTGCGGCTGAGGTTGGGAAGATTATCGATGGTCTGTACCCCCAGAGTATTGGCTTGCTGCGTCCTCTCTGCCTCAATGAGCGGCGCGGCCTCGGTCACTTGCATGACGTCGGAGACTGAGCCGATGACAAGGTGGACATCGAAGATGAGGGCTTGTCCGATGGTCAGCTCGACCTGGTTGGCGACGGCTTTTTCAAAACCCTCGCGAACCACTTCGACGCGGTAAACGCCGGGCTGGAGCAGCGGCATTTGGTAGCTGCCGTCTTCCCCGGAGGTAACCGTCTTGGCGAACCCGCGCGCTGGATTGGTAATTGTAATTGTAGCGGCAGGAACAACGGCGCCGGTCGGATCGAGGACAGTCCCTTTCAAGGTTGCCGACGAGACGTCGACCTGAGCGTTAAGTGTTATTGCGAGGACGAGCGCAACGAGCGCCAAAAACAGAACACGGAGAATTTTTTGAGACATCGTGTACCCCTTTCATCGAAGAGCCACAGCGGGCGCCAGCAGTTGGCGCGCTCCGTTGAAAATGGAGGCTCCTGGAAATTGGTGTCCTAGGGAGCAACCGGGATGCCAGACTCAGGCGCTTATTTGAAATAGCAGCGGACAGGTTGGGTGTGTTCAATTACTCGGAATATGGCGCAGATGGGTGAGTTAATTTGCGCTAACGTGCTTAGTACTGCAGTTCTGCGTATGGCATAAAGAGCGATTAAAACATTGGTTTAGGGGTTGCAAGCAAGCTAGGTAGTACAGGCCGCAGCGGAAAACGAGCGCCGGGAAACATCTGTTTCTTGACGCGGTCGCCTCGGACACTGGTTGATCTGTGCGCCGGCCGAGCACAGGGAGCGGGGTGGAGGCATGCTGCGGCCTTCGGGAGCGAGCATGCCGGATTCGAGAGATGAGGGTGGGGATGTGCGGCCCGGCAAGCGCCTCCGAAGTTGGAAATACGGTTAGGCCGCTAGGGCCGCGCTGGGCGGCGTTTCGATAGCTTAGCGGGCGCGCGGCGGGTGCGCGGGTTCTTTTTCAATTCCTTCTCTAGTTCGGCGACGCGGGCCCGGAGCTGATCGAGTTCGACTGCGTCCGGGGAAGTGGGAGGAGTGAAGAAACGGCGGACAGATTCGAATGGGGCGAACGCGGTAGCGCGGACGCCGCTGAGTTGGTTTTGGACCGCTTCCTGAACCTTTTGATAGCTGTCGAAGGCGGATTTTAGATACCACAACAGGAAATCCTGGCGGGCGCGGTCGGAGGCGACGATGAGTTGGCGCAGGAGTTCCAGCGGAAGGCCGGCGGGCTGGCCTTTGGCATCTTCCGTGATGATTTGGGTCAGAGTGACGCGCGTCAGGTCTTCACCGCTTTTGGCATCCAGGACGCGGACATCGGCACCCTTTCGGATCATGGCGGCCAGTTCTTCGAGATTTACGTAGCGGCGCCGCGAGGTATCGTACATGCGGCGGTTTTCATATTTTTTGATGACGATCTCGCCAGCGGGCATGGTGGTCCTGTTATTGCAATGCAAACTCGGGCGCACCGCGGCAAATCACGCATGTCTTTGTGCGCCAGCTTTCATCTTGACATAAGACGGAGGCGGGTTTAAATTTTAATTGGATGCTGCAGTGCAGCATCCGGAGGTTCATATGAAAGGCAATGGTAAAACGGAGGTTCTCGAGGCGCCGAGCACGGCTCCTTCCCCAGTGGCGCTCTTCTCGGAATGGATGCAGCAAGGAACCGAGACATTTTTCGCTACTCAACGCATTTTATTAGACTTAGTGATGCGCCAAAATGCAATGGCCATGAACGCAATTCGCGAGCGAGTTACGACCAGCCGTCCGGCCGCGACTAGCGCGCTGACGGAGGCGGCCGGCGCGGGCATGGCCAATTATATTGCAGCGCAAAAAATACTTCTGGAACTCGCCAAGAAGCAGAACGATATAGTGCTGAACGGCGTGAAAGAAAGAGTAGGCGTTTCGACGCCGGCAGCGGCGATGACCGACTTGCTGCGGCGCAGCGTGGATACATTTATCGATCTGCAAAAACACTTCCTGCAACTGGCGTCCAAGCAAAGCGGGGCTTGGGCCGAAGCGGCCAAGACCGGAAAAGCTTTCTCGGGCAAAGGCCTGTCGGAACTGGCGCGGGAGGGTCTGGAAAGCTTCGTAGAGACGCAGAAGAAGTTCCTGGACCTGGTGGCCGAGGAGACCGCAAAAGCCGCCAAGGCGCGTGAAGGCGTGAAGGGGGCGCCCAAGCCGACCGAACTGGCGGAACTGGCGCGAGAGAGCGTGGATGCGTTCATCGAGGCCCAGAAGCACTTGCTGGACACGGCCGGCGAGCAGGTGCTGGCCAATCTCAAGGCGGTGCGGCAAACGGCGGCGTTGTTTACGCCGGTTCCGGGCACCACGCTGGCTGACTTAGCACGCCAGGGCGTGCAAAGCTTCGCGTCGGCCCAGAAGGCACTGCTGGACGTGATGACGAAGCCGCGGACTCCGGTGGTTCATGCCGGGGTTCATACCAAACCTCGTCCGGCCGCCCGCCGGACACGGGTGCAGTAGCCGAGGGCGGATCTCTTCGGTTGAGATCCGCAGTCACGCATCCGAGGCAGACTAACCTTCTCCCCGCCAAGAGCGCGGCGTGCGGTTTGAGAACCGCACGCCGCAGGGCGGCGGCGGAGGCTTCTCGAACGAGTTCCTCTGAAGGAGTTTCGTATGCTCAATGCCCATTCCGGGGACCGCCTCAGGTCGGAAGACGCTGTTTTCCTTTATTTGGAAACGCCAGAGGCGCCGCTGCATATCGGCAGCATATCCATTTTCGACGGCAAAATTCCTTTCCAGCAATGCATGGAATACATCGAATCGCGCCTGCCGCTGATTCCGCGTTACCGGCAGCGCATCGTGGTTCCCCCCTTTCACTTCGGACATCCCACGTGGGAGGCCGATCCCGAGTTCGACATTCACAATCACGTTCGGGAGGTAGTGCTGAAGCGCGGCACGGAGTCCGAGCTGCGCGCGTTCGCCGGCCGCCACTTCAGCCGCATTATGGACCGGAACCGGCCGCTGTGGGACATGACGGTGGTGGACGGGCTGGAGGGCGGACGCAGCGCGCTGATCTCGCGCGTGCATCACTGCCTGGTGGACGGCGTTTCGGGCGTGGGGTTGATGAACGTCATGTTGGATCCGAGCTTACGGCCTCGCAAGCCGCAGAGCAGAAATGGCCGGCCGGCCCCGTTGCCAGGGGCTCTGACTTCTTTGGCGGATGCGTTAAGCACGGGAATCTCGGACATGATGGAGCGGTTCCTTTCGGCGCAGTCCACCGCGCTCGACCTGGCTCATGCCCTGGTAAGCGATCGTGCGCAGCGCGGTTTCGATCAACTGGTGCGGCTGGTTCCAGAACTGATGACACCCGTGGACCGGCTGCCGTTCAATCGGGCGTGTTCGGGCGCGCGGAAGGTAGCTTGGACAGAAATCGCGATGGCGGAGGTGAAATCGATACGCGAGAGTTGCGGAGGAACGCTGAATGACGTGATGCTGACGGTGCTCACGGCAGCCGTGCGGCGATATGCGTTACTGCATCGCGTTGGTGTAAAAGGCAAGCGGCTGCGGCTCATGGTGCCGGTGAATGTGCGCCGCGAAGGAATGGAGAACGGTTTAGGAAACCGGGTTTCCATGCTGCCGGTCAGCGTGCCTCTGGACGTGACCGATCCGGTGGAGTTGTTGGAGCTTATCCGGGCGCGCACGGAAGCGTTGAAGAGCGCGCACGTTGCGGATCTGATCTATCTAATTGCCACGTGGATGGGCATGACACCGGTACCGTTGCAAGCCGCGGTGGGTCCGTTGTCGAGCTTGTTGCCGGTTCCACCGTTCAACATGGTGTGTACGAACGTGCCCGGGCCGCAGGCTCCGTTGTATGCGCTCGGGCACAAAATGGTGACGTATCACCCTTACGTTCCGATCGCGAATCAAATGGGTTTAGGCTGCGCGATCCAGAGTTACAACGGGACGTTATTCATCGGTTTAAGCGCGGACGCAGAGTCGGCGCCGGATGTTGAACGATTGAGGCAGTTCTTGGATGAGGCGTTTCGCGCGTTGTGCCGCGCGGCGGGAGTCACGCCGGCGAGTGTCAAGAGGAGGAGAGTCCGGCGGCAAGTCGTATCACGTGAGGCGGGGGCGAGCGCACCAGAAACTAAGCCCCCTGCATTTGAGCCGGCCCGGGTGCTTGCCGCGGCCGGCGATTAGCCGGTTCGGACGGATCTAGACATGAATCTTGTATTTGCCAGCGGGTTTTTAATTCCGCAGCGGCTCAAGAAGATGGAGTATTTCCGGGAGGTTGCGCGGTTTTTTCCTGGCGCGCTGTTTCCGCATGTGAGCCTGGCCGCGAGTATCGAGGTGAGGGCGCACCAACTGGCCCAACAGATCGAGGCCGCGTTTCCACACGGGCGCATCGACATTGTGGCGCACAGCATGGGTGGGCTGGACGCACGCTTTCTGTTGTCGAAGAATTTGCGCGGGCTGGCGGCGAGGGTCGCGACGCTATCCACGATCGCGACGCCGCATCGCGGCAGCCCGGTGGCGGATCTCCTGGTGAGTCCGACTCCGCTGGGCCCGCAGCGGCTGGTATACGAGATCGTCAAGGATGCAATGGCCCGGCAAGGCTACGCGGTGGATGGCTTGGCCGCCCTTACTACGGGAGCCACGGTTACGTTTAACCAGCAATGTCCCGACGTTGCAGGCGTGACTTACTTGGCCTACGCCGGCCGTGGTCCTCTAAGTTACGCGATGCGCGCGGGCGGCTGGATCATCGAGAAGGCGGGTACGACGGCCGACGAGCGGCAAAGTGACGGGCTAGTATCGGTCGCCTCCGCGCAATGGCCGGGGACCCAATTGGCCGAACCGCCTTGGCCGGCCGATCATCTGGCGGAAGTGGGCTACAATCTGGACCACCCCGGAGCGAAGCCGCAGTTCGACTACCTGGGGGCTATGAGGCGCGTGGTGGAGCGGGCGTTCGCCGGCACCGGGAATGAGCCGTTGCGCGCCGCGCACAGCGCCTCCTGAGTTAGTGAAGGAAACAATATCGTGCGTGGGACGTCCGAAATTTTGTCCGGAGCTTTACAAGGACGCTGGGTAAGGTTATAACTAAGTGAGCTCCTCGACGAGAACATGGCAGCGCGGCGCACTTTGATCAGCACCGACGAAGCACCAGCCCCCGTCCCCATTTGGCAAGAGGCCCTGTTTGGTCTGGAGGTTCTTCTTTTGCGGGCCACGCCCGCCTATTACGGCATCGGAGTTCCGCGCGGCGACTCCTCCGGCGTGGTGATGATTCCTGGGTTCATGGGGACCGACATTTACCTGATGGATATGTATGCGTGGCTGCAACGGATTGGGTACCGCGCGTACTACTCGGGCATCGGGTTGAATGCTGAATGCCCCAATCTACTGATTAAGCGGCGATTAAATGACACGATCGACCGGGCGCGCGCGGAGACCGGGCGGCCGGTGCATTTGATCGGACACAGTTTGGGGGGAATTATCGCGCGGTCCGCTGCCCGCCAGAGATCAGAAGACGTCGCATCGGTGATTACTCTGGGCTCGCCATTTCGCGGCACGGTGGTGCATTCGCGCGTCTTGAAGATAGCCGAAATCGTACGCGACAGGATCAAGAGCACACATGGGCCAGGTGTGCTGCCGGATTGCTACACGGGGCGCTGCACGTGTAATTTCATGGACTCGCTGAAAAAAGACCTGCCGGAGTCGATCGCGCAGACGGCGATTTACACCAAGAGCGACGGAGTGGTGGACTGGCAGTACTGTATTACCGACAATCCGGCCATTGACGTGGAAGTACCGGGCACGCACATCGGGCTGGCATTCAATCCGTCGGTCTACGAGACGATAGCCAAGCGGCTGGCGATGACCAAGGCGCAATAGTTGTCGGGCTAAGCTTCAAAGAACGCGAATACTGCTTTACTTGCGATCAAGCTGGCGGGCAGCGTTCAGACGCGATAAGTCGATCAATAGCCTTGCTTGCATGCTGTAACATGGAATCAAATGGATCAGGTCTTGGATGCGCGCGAACTCGTTCGGCTGAATCGAGACCAGATCCTAAGAATTGCTGCTAAGCATGGGGCTCGAAACGTGCGCGTATTCGGCTCCGTAGCACGTGGCGAAGACAGGCCCGATAGCGACCTTGACCTCTTAGTAGACGCGGGTCCGGAGACGAGCGCCTGGTTTCCCGGGGGGCTTATCGTCGATCTTGAAGAGCTACTCGGAAGACGCGTCGAGGTAGTCACCGAACGGGGACTGCATCCGTTGCTCCGGGACAGTATACTGCGCGAGGCTGTCCCCATTTGAAGGACGACGCGTTCTATTTGCGTCACATTCTGGAGAGCATAGGGAGAGTTGAAGAGGATACTGCCGCAGGTGTGGCATCGTTCCGCGGTTCAAAAACAATTCAAGACGCAGTAGTCCGAAACCTCCAGGTACTTTCGGAAAGCTGTCAGCGGCTGTCGCCTGCGTTGAAGAGTCGATGGCCGCAAGTGGAATGGGGACAAATTGCAGCTTTTCGCAACGTGCTTGTCCATGACTATCTCGGCTTGGACATGGATCAAATTTGGAAGATTGTTCAGTCGGACGTCCCTAGGCTCAAGCAGACTGTCGAAGGTATGCTGCGGGAGATTCGATGAGTTCGGGACGTTTCCAGAATCGTATGTGCGAGAAGCAATCAAGGTCAGGGTCTTCAAATCTGTGGGCCGTCGTGAATAGATCCCGGGGCTTTCGCGCAACACCTGTTTGGATTAATCAGTTCCTGACACCAACGGTTTTCGCCGCGCGGCGGACCACTTGTCCTCCAGCCCCGATTATCGATGCGTCGCCGCTTCCTGTCCGTTTCCAATACCAGGAGCTCACGGACACTTTCTATGAGCTCGCTAAGCTTCGAAGATCGCACTCAGCGGCAAGGACAACCCGGGAAGGACATCGGATTTCAGCTCGTCCCCGGCCGTCCGGCTGGTGCCGTCCGGAAGGTGGATGCGGATTCTTCGCGTTTCCGGGTAGACAACCCAGACTTCTTCGGCGCCGTGCGCGAAGTACTGCTCCATTTTGCGGTCGAGTTGGGCGGCTGTATTGGACTCCGAAGCGACCTCCACCGCAACCGCGGGTGCTCCCTCGTAGTACTGGTCTGGATCAGATTTCTTGATCTGTGCATTTCTTACAAAGCTGACGTCCGGCTGCAGCCAGCTATCCGCCGACAGCTTGAATCCGGCTTCGGTGTGGACCCTGCCGATGCGCCGTTCCCTTACATACCGCCGCAGTAGCTCGGCCAGTTGTTCCTGAATCAGCGTGTGGCGGGTCTTGGGCGGCGGCACAACGATGAGCTCTCCTTGCAGGAGTTCGTGCTTCAGCCCATCGTCGTGGAGCTGCTCGAATTGCTGGAAGGTCAGCAGCGTTCTGGCACTCATGAATTCATCGTACCTCGTTAGATTCTTTGACCGGCAGGCCGTCGACTGTCGCGATCAGTACCAGGGATCGTGCGCCCCAATTGGTCGCCCAGACGGTTGAGGCTCTTTGGATAGCTCGAAGTGGGCCATTACGCGCGTGAAAGTAAGAGCTGCTTGGCTTCCTCGAGGGCTTGGAGCGCAAGTTCGCGCGCGACGGTCGGGAATCCTTCCAAGAAGTCTTCCAGGTTTTCACCGCCCTGTAGGTATTCGAAAAGCGTCTGGACTGGTACGCGAGTTCCGCGAAAGACAGGCGTCCCGTGCATGATCTCGGGATCTCGGTTGATCGCCTGCGCCATACCTCAATTGTCTCCCAACAGCGTCGCGAGAGAGCTGCTTGCGCGCACACGGCATGGATGAGCATCTCGTGAAGATTCGGCCGCACTTTCTCCCGTCGATGCTCGGCCTGTTAACCAGGTCGGTCGCCGCGAGTTGTAGCGTTGCATTTATTGGCGCTAATGCCCGTTAGTACCCGGCTCAGGTGGTGAACCGATTTTGCTTGTGCTTACTAGCTACACCCGCTGGTGCCGCCGCAATCGCCTGGGCCAGGACGCTATTGCCTCGCTTGCCGAAGCTAAATTAAAATCGGGCCCCCGGCCACACCCATGACCCGGAGGATAGCAGCAGCTCCTGCCATAATTCGCGAAGCCCGTAAGCTATGCGATGCGCGCCCCGTCAGCAACTCTCGTCCCAGTGCAGTTTTCGCGGGTTGTAGCAGCTTCCCCTGTCAGGTCTCCAGATCATAATACTGCCGAGTTGGTTGCCCAGACGTTCGGTTTTTGGATCAGTTGCAGTGCGAAAAGGCTCCGCACGGTCAAAGAGCTCGCGCCTCCTGCTCTAGCCGCGATGGCATTTTCTGTGAGTTGGCCCAAAAACGCGGCGGACAGTACGCCAGTGTGAGTGGCAACTTTCGTGAATAACCTCTCCAATTCGTCGGGATACTTCTGTCGTTCGAGCACTTTTACTGTAGACTAGTACTCGAATCCGCAATAAAAGCATCTACATGCGCCTGTGGCATCTGACCTCCCAGAGCTATGGAGTACTTCGCAGCTCCGCAGTGGTCCTTCCTATACTTCACCTTGCGGTCTCATCTTGTCTGGGGCAGGGTATACCGTTCTCGGCGAGGCTCTCAAGACCGAGTCTCCGCCATGCCGCTTTATGGCAAGCGGTCGGTCTACGGCCTCCCGGGACCGCTTCCGTCAGGGTCTACTTCGTTACTAATCGCGCGGTAAGCGGCAGCGGCGCCAATGTCAGCAATTACTCAGATGTTCTCCGATCGGGTAGCAGGACGTACGGCGAATCTGAAGTAAGCGTTCCGCTCGACCGACGAGTAGGTGAGTTGAAGACGCCGTTCTTCCGTAGATTCTTTTCCGGTTCTCAGAAGGATATTTCTGTGACCAGCACGCGGGTCATGGATCGTAATAGCTTTTTCGGCGGCATCAATCGAAAGCTCAAGAGCACCAACGGTAAGGAGGTGCTCGTATTCGTGCACGGGTTTAACACGAGCTTTGAGGAGGCGCTGGAACGAACAGCACAGCTTTCCTACGATCTGAAGTTCGAGGGAGCTACGATCTCGTTTACTTGGCCGTCATATCGGCTGTCGTGGGTTCAAGAGGTCACGTTCGCAATTCCCTTTGATATTGTGCGGAGAGTTGCGTTGAGCAGCGCCTACAACGGCGCGATCGAGAATGCAGACCTAGCGGTGTCCCAGCTTAAGGAGTTTCTCAGCGAAGTGCGAAAATCCACGGGGGCAACCACAGTTCACCTCATCGCACACAGCCTAGGAGCTAGAGTACTAGCGAATGCGCTTTTCGATTTGGCACAGTCCGAACGGTCGAAAGGCAACATCCGATTTAGGCAGGTGATCCTGGCGGCGCCGGACATTAACGTGGATGTTTTCGAGGAGTTGGCACGCGTCTTCCCTACAACGGCCGACCGCGTAACTTTATATGCCTCTTCCGCAGATCGCGTCTTGAGAACCTCAGAAATCATCAACGACCACCCCAGGGCAGGAGAAGGCGGAAATCGGATCGTCATTGTGCCTTCCGTCGATTCAATCGAAGCAACTGCTGTTGACACGAGTTTTGTCGGACACTCGTATTACGCGGAAAGCAAATCGGTGATCTTCGATATCTTCCGCCTCTTGCGCGGTGGTGACCCGCCGGACCGGCGTTTCGGACTCGAGCCGCGGGTCCTAGGTGGGAAGAGGTATTGGTTTATGCGTCCGTAAACGATATTTTTCCCGAAGAGCGTGAAAACCGAACTTGGCGTTGGCTACATCTGCTCGGGTCTTCAGTTCGGCAGCTTTTCGGAGCCTGGGACCGCGGGTTAGTCATGAATTGGCCGCTGTCATAATGAGCCTATGCACGAGACCGTGCATAGCCCAAGGTTGCTCGTCCAAGCCTCTCTACAGATAATCACTACGCATTCTAAGTGGGCGCAGTGGTTGAGCGGTTCGAGCTTCGTAGTCCTTGGTCAGGTAGCTTGTGCCATCGATCTGGCAGCGCCATGTTCCTTTCGACGCACCAGGTCGCAGATGCGAGAGCTGCCTTTCCTTTTCCCAGCATACGGTGCAGTAAGGGTGAGGTTCGATCTCGTCGCCATTTCCTGTCCGTTTCCAATACACCGTTTGGTCGTAGACCATCAGCTTCTCAACCTCATCGCTTTTGCGTTTATTCGCTAATTCCGCGTCGAGTTTCTCGATATACGCCCTTGCATCAGTAACAGCGTTCCGAGTTTCCAGGAGCAACTCCTGAATTTGGAGTAATTGGTTGTTAACCTCCACCGGATCCACTTTCTCCTTTTTCAAGAGCTCACGGACACTCTTTATGAGCTCGAAGCCGGTTTTGACGGCACCAAGCGCGCCTTCGATGGGAACGTATGTAGACATTACTAGCTACACCCGCTGGTGCCGCCGCAGTTTTCGCATTTGTAGCAACTGCCGTTGCGCGTCATGAGACCGCCGCACTCCGAGCACATCGGGGCGTCGCTGACTACCGGCGTGAACGGGAGCGCTTGCTGCGGTTCAGGCTCGGTGGGACGGAGCACCGGAGCATTACCGGCTTCGGTGGTGGCGTACTCGGGGCCCAGGAACTTCGCGCCCATCCAGCGGAAGATGTAATCCATGATGGATTTCGCGTAGGGCACCTGAGGGTTGCCGGTCCATCCGCTGGGCTCGAACCGCACATGGCTGAACTTGTCTACGAAGAACTTCAGCGGAACGCCGTATTGCAGCGCGTAGCTGATGCTGGTGGCGAAGCTGTCCATCAGGCCGCTGATGGTGGAACCTTCCTTGGCCATTGAAATGAAGACTTCGCCGGGAGTGCCGTCCTCGTACAGGCCGACGGTGATGTAGCCTTCGTGACCGCCGATGGAGAACTTGTGAGTGATGGACTGCCGCTCGTCGGGAAGTTTGTGGCGGACGGGACGGTAGACAATCTTCTCGGTTACAGCCGGAGCCGCCGCGGCGATCGCGCCGGCCTTCTTCTCGCCTTTGCCGGTGCCGGAACTGAGCGGCTGCGCGCGCTTGGATCCGTCGCGATAGATAGCGACGGCCTTCAGGCCGAGACGCCAGCTCTCCATGTAGGCTTCCATGATGTCTTCCACCGTGGATTCCTCGGGCATGTTGATGGTTTTCGAAATCGCGCCGGAGATGAACGGCTGCACGGCGGCCATCATGCGGATATGGCCCATGTGCTGAATGAAGCGCTTGCCGTTTTGCGGGCGGAAGCTGCAATCGAATACCGGCAGGTGCTCCTCTTTGAGACCCGGCGCACCCTCGATGGTGCCGGTGGCATCGATATGGGTCACGATCTGCTCGACCTGCTCAGGGCTGTAGCCGAGCTTGATGAGAGCCTGTGGAACAGTGTTGTTGACGATCTTAATAATGCCGCCGCCAACCAGCTTCTTGTACTTCACCAGCGCCAGATCGGGCTCGATGCCAGTGGTATCGCAATCCATCATGAATCCGATGGTGCCGGTGGGTGCGATGACCGTGGTTTGCGAGTTGCGGAAGCCGACGCGCTCGCCTAGCTGATAGGCGTCGTGCCAGCATTCTTCCGCCGCCTTGTACAGATCGGGTGGAACGCGCTTGCTGTCGATGCCGGAAACAGCTTTGCCGTGCATCAGGATCACGTCAAGGAACGATTCCTCGTTCTCGGCGTAAGACGGGAATGACCCGACGCCTTCGGCGATGCGGGCGCTGGTGAGGTATGCCTGACCGCACATCACGGCGCTGATGGCGCCGGCCCAATCGCGGCCTTCCGGGCTGTCGTAGGGGATCCCCATCGACATCAACAGCGCGCCGAGGTTCGCGAATCCGAGCCCGAGCGGGCGGAAATCGCGTGAGTTGCGAGCGATTTTTTCGGTGGGATAGCTGGCGTTATCCACAATGATTTCCTGCGCCAGGATCACCGTATCGCAGGCGTGCCGGAAAGCTTCGACATCGAACTCGCCGCCCGGGCCGACGAACTTCATCAGGTTCAGCGATGCCAGGTTGCAGGCCGAGTCGTCCAGGAACATGTATTCCGAACAGGGATTCGATGCATTGATGCGGCCGGACGTCTTGGAAGTGTGCCAGCGGTTGATGGTGGTGTCGAACTGCATGCCGGGATCGCCGCACTGGTGTGTGGCTTCGGCGATCTGCCGCAGCAGGTCCTTGGCGTTGGAGCGCTTCTTGGGCTGGCCGTCGGAGACCGAGCGGGTCCACCAATCGACGCCCGCCGCTGCCGCTTCCATGAACTGATCCGTAACACGGACGGAATTGTTCGCGTTCTGGAAAAAGATGGAGCCGTAGGCTTCGCCATCCAGCGCAGGATCGTAGCCGGCATCGATCAGTGTGTGTGCTTTCTTTTCTTCCTTGGCTTTGCACCAGATGAACGATTCGACATCGGGGTGATCGATGTTCAGAATGACCATCTTCGCGGCTCGGCGAGTTTTGCCGCCGGACTTGATCACGCCCGCGAAGGCATCGAAGCCCTTCATGAAGCTGAGCGGGCCGGAAGCACAACCGCCTCCGGCCAGCACAGCATTCTCTTCGCGCAGCGGCGAAAGATTGGTGCCCGTTCCCGATCCCCACTTAAAGAGCATGCCTTCGGTTTTTGCCAGTTCGAGGATGGACTCGAGCGAATCTTTGACGGAGTTGATGAAGCAGGCGGAGCACTGCGGGCGGGATTCGCTCTTCTTGAGCTTGTTCACCTGTCCGGTGGTTTCGTCGTAGTAATAACCGTAACCGCGCGCTTCGTTGTTGACGCCGACGTTGAACCAGACCGGCGAATTGAAGCAGGCCTTCTGCGTGAGCATCAGGTGAGCGAGTTCATCGCGGAAGTTTTCCGCGTCCTGCTCGGTCTTGAAGTACCGGCCGGACTTGCCCCAATCGGCGATGGTGTCGACAACGCGATGGACCAACTGGCGAACGCTGGATTCTCGTTCGGGCGAACCCATACGGCCATGAAAGTATTTGCTGACGACGATATTGGTAGCGGTCTGGGACCAGTCGGCCGGGACTTCTATATCATTCTGTTCGAAGATGATGGCGCCTTTGTCGTTGGCAATGGCGGCGGTGCGCAGTTCCCAGACGATCTCGTCGTACGGCGTTTTGCCGCCTTCGAGTTTTTCGGTGAAGTACCTCGGGAAATTTACGCCTTTCCGTTCAGCGACGGGAAGCGCGGATTTGGTTGCGATCTGCACATCTGGAATCCTAGCAAGTGCGACACCCAATTGGCCCATCTTCGTTTCTCCTCTGTGTCGCCGCGTTTGAAAGGTCTAAATCCATTATCCCTCGTTCGCGGCTGTCTGTAATGATGGCCCAATATATAGTAGGGCGTCAAGGATTTTATCTATATACGGTGCAGTGTGTTACGAACTTACAGCCCTGACATCGATTTCGGCGGGCAATTGCCATCGGCCGACCTGAAGCTGCAACACGTGGCGGCCCGGCGGCAGGCCTTCGGGGAGACCCAGGTTGATTTCGTGGCGGGGGGCGCGCGGGTCGGTACACTTGATCTCTAACCACGCGACTGGGCGCCCTTCGATACTAATGCTGACGGACTCGGGCGCGCTGACTTCCTCGATCTGGATCTTTACGAGACCGCTACTGCTGGCGTTTTGTTCGACGAGGTTGACACCGTCGGTCACTGCAATGATGCGCGGGATCAGAGGGCCGGCGGGGATGATGCGAACGGTACCGGGATCGCAGAGCGCGTGTCCGTGCAAGCGAATTTCGACCGGAACAAGCCCGGTGCGTACGCCCGCGGGCAGCCACGCGTTGACTTGGCGGACATCTTCCGCGATGGGGCGGCCCGCGTAGAAAAGTTCGGCAGCGGCGCCTTCGACCAGGACTTCAAGATTGTTCAGGTCGCATTCCTCAGGCAGGTTGGCGACCCAGATAGAAATGGCGGCGTGACGCTCGCGTTTGGGTGCCACGGGCTCATAAGAATGGGCGTTGGTGATGCCTTTGATGAACGGTGGAGGCAGAGCCGGGCCGGGTACGTACTTCCGCCAGGTGGTCCACATGTATTGCGTGTTGACGCCCTCGAGGGCCAGAAGCTGGAGGCGGTGATCGCGGGTGAAGCTTCGGATGTCATCGGCCGTGAAAGTGACACCGGCCCAGGTATCCGGGATGGCTGAGTGCGGAAGGCCGTTGAACTGACCGCGAAAGACGCCGCCGGGCTTCAGGACGCGACGGATTTCGCGCATGTATTGGAGGACCACTTCGCGGCTGGGGATGTGCTGGAAAACGGCGTAGGAGTAAACGAAGTCGAAGTATTCGTCTTGGAACGGCGACAGGCTGGCGCCGTCGGTGGCGTGTACATGCGCGTGGGGAATGTCTTTGAGGCGCTGGCGCGCCAAGCGAATCATTTCGTCGGAAACGTCGACGCCGTGGATCTCGCCAAAGCGCCGGCTGAATGGTTTTATCAGACGGCCGGGGCCGCATCCGATTTCGAGCGCGCGCCCGGAGTTGCCGCGCGCCTGGCGCGGAAGGCGCATGAGCTCTTGTTCGAGGTTGGGGAGCACGTGCATGACAGTGGCTTCGAAACCCGCTTCGTCCTGGTCGCGGCTGCCGAAGGCGACATAGAAATGGGCGTCTTCCTTGGCGCGGGCATTCCAGTCGGCCCGCATGCGTTCGGAGACGCCGGCCTGTTGGTCACTCATCGGAGCACTGGTTTCCTTTGATCGTATTTTCGGATAGCTTTACGCCGGGCGCTGCTTGAATGCAGCGGGTTTTCATTTTCCAGCCGCGGATGGTGTTGCCTTCAACAATGTTGTCGCGGGCGGGCGCGGGCCGCTCGGCATGGCTGCCCAGGTAGATTCCGGTTTCGAGCACTTCCGGCTCGCCTAAGGCCGAGCAGCCGAATTGGGCGCGATTTTCATTGCAGTGCGCGGTATTGATGTTCAGCAAGCGATTGTGGAGGATGCGGTGGCCGGAGCCGATGAGAAAAATGCCGCCGAACTTCATGCCATCCAGCTGGTTTTCTTCCACCAGAATATTTTGCGACTGCATATCGGGGTTGGCGTTGTTGAAGACGATGCCGAAGTGGCCGAAGGGGTATTCTTCGGGCTTGCCGCTGTTCCTGCAGGTATTGGCGCGGATGGTTCCATCGTGGAAGCCGTCCAGGTCGATGCACTTTCCGTTTACTTCTTCGAACTGGTTGAAGCCATACGTGGTGTTCTCGACATTGCCGGCGGTGTCGATGGCGACGGGCGTCCCACCGCCCTCGGCATCGACTAGGTCGTTGGGAAAGCCGATGCGCCGTCCGCGATTCCCGTTCACGTCCACGTTGATGGCGTGGCCGATCTGGATGGCGTCACGGCCGATATCGAAGAATTGGTTATTGGCGATTTTGCCGTCCTGATTGCGCGGCGAGCGGTAGCGGGAATGGGTCCAGACAGCGTTGCCGCGGACATTTTGGAACATGGAATCGGCCACGGTGAACGAGCTAGTACCTTCTTCGAGCAGAATGCCGCCGGTCGTATTGTTCCGGTGCTGGGCATTGAGCGAGCCGCTGTTTTCGACGTGCATGTGATCGAGCAGGATGTCGCGGGAATGGTTCACGAGCACGGCGAAGCTGGCGATGTTCGTAAAATCCACATGGTCGATTTCGAGGCCGTCGGTTTCCTCGATCAGGATGCCGTTGTCGGAGAAAGCGCTGGAGAACGACTGATCCGGTGGCGCTATGGGGACCGCCTTCGCCAACGCGCCGCGATTGCCATCGATGGCGAAGTTGTAGAACTTGATTTTCCGGCACCCGGTGCAGCTCAAGATAGCTCGGCCGTGGAAATTCGAGGCGGCGCGAAGAACCGTGCGGTCGGTTCCCATGATAGTGAGGTCGTGCGCGCCGGCGGGGAGCTTCAGCTCGGACGAAATTTCGGTGGTTCCCGGGGGCAGGCGGTACGTGCCGGTTAGCGGAAGGGACAGCGCGGCCAGGAGTGCGAGGACCAAGCGTTATTCTATCTAGCATGGCGATTGAATTTCGCGGCGTCGAGTTTGCTCCGCTGCGCAACTTGACCGTATCCGGGCCGAACGGCGCCGTAATCGGAGTGGTGGGTCTGAGCGGCGCTGGAAAAACGGCATTATTGCGGCTCGCGGCGGATCTCGATCGGCCAGCGGCGGGAGACGTGGTCTTTGAAGGCAAGCGGCGCTGGCTGGGACCGTGCGATGCGCTGGACCTGTCACCAATCGATCTCCTGTTGATGGATCAGACTCTGGCGCAACAAGACGCGCTGGCTCGGGCCAAGGCGCTAGTGGGAATCGACCGCCTGCGGAGCGAGGGCGCAACCGTGCTCGTGGTATCGCACGAAGCGGACCTGCTGCGGCGGTTGTGCGACGAGGTGTGGTGGCTGGATCAGGGGAAGCTGGCCGGACGCGGTGATCCGGGAGAAGTGCTGGACGCATATCAACAGCACGTGGCGGAGCAATTTCGCGCCTGGGGCGAAACGCTTCCGAGTCCGATGCGGCTGGCGCTGCGGCGGGGAGATGGGCGCGCGGAAATTCTGAAGTTAGAAACCCTGGGCGACGGCGGGCGTGCGAGCGTGGTGTGGCGCAGCGGCGAACCGGTGGCGGTGCACGTTCGGGTACGGTATCGCGAAGAGGTAGAAGAGCCGGTGATTGGGATCATGATACGGACTCGGATCGGGCTGAATGTGTACGGGACCAACACGGAGTTGGAGCGGAAGAAAACGGGCCGGTTCTCAGGCGGCGACCAGATGGACGCGGTCTTTCGTTTCCGCTGCGAGCTGTGTCCCGGAGAATACACGCTGACTGCCGCATCGCACGATCCGGACGGCACGGCGCACGATTGGATCGACAACGCGGTCGCGTTCGTTGTGACCGATTCGCGATACACGGCCGGGGTAGCGAACCTGCGCGCCAGCGTGGAACTGGAGAAATCGCAGGCATGAAGGCGCGCGATCCGGCCGATACAGCCAAGGTTCAGGCGCTGGTGGAAAAACTACAGGCCGTCGGCTGGTATCACAGTATCGAGCTGCCGAATGGAGACGTGATTCCCGGCATTCAAGGCCTGGAGCAGCAGCGGCTGAGATTGCGGCAGTTCCCTATTCCGCAGGACCTGCGCGGGAAACGCGTGCTCGATATAGGCGCATGGGACGGCTGGTTCAGCTTCGAGATGGAGAAGCGCGGCGCATCGGTGGTTGCTGTGGACGCGGTGCGGAACGAGCGCTTGCTGCAGGCGCGGGAGTTGCTGGGATCGAAAATCGATTATCACGTCGCCGATGTGTGCGATTTGAGACCATCCGAGCTGGGCGTGTTCGACATCGTTCTGTTCCTGGGAGTGCTGTATCACTTGAAGCACCCGTTGCTGGCGCTGGAGCGAGTGTGCGCGATGAGCACGGACCTGGTGTGCGTGGAATCGTACGTCATGAATGACGGATACGATCCGCAGGCGGCACCGGTAATGGAATTTTATGAAGGCAGCGAACTAGCCGGCCAATTCGATAACTGGGTGGGACCGAACCTGGCGTGCTTGCTGGCCATGTGCCGCAGCGCGGGGTTTGCGCGGGTAAAGTTCGAAAGCATGTTGGGCGATCGTGCCCACGTCAGTTGCTTTCGCAAGTGGGATGGACTCGAAGGAACCGGCCCGGCGCCGCGCCTGGCCGGCATGGCGAACACGGTCACGCTCGATCTGAATTTTTCGGCCGCGAAGGACGAGTACGTTTCGCTTTGGTTTTCCAGCACGGCCGAAGGGTTGACGCCGGACGACGTTTTTCCCGAGGTGTCGGGCTACGGCTCACGGCCGGTGAAGGTGGTGGCGGCGGGAACAAATGGTTGGGAGACGGTGTTCAAGCTCCCACCGGGTTTGGAACCGGGCTGGCATCCGGCACGGCTGCGCGTGCGCGATAGCGCGTGGAGCCACACGATTCTCTTGGCGCTGGACACGGACGAGGCGCGGCGGCAGGAGCGGACACTGGCGCGCGGCCCGAGGGCGATTGAGATCCAGAGCGCAACTGACGGCGAAACCTGGGAGCAGAACGTAGTACAGATGGGACCGAAGGCATCGATCGCGCTTTGGGCACGAGGACTGGACGGATTATCCACCGAGAAGGTATGCGTGCGCCTGGATGGCCGCGACATCCCGGCCGCGTACGTAGGCCCCTCGGACGCGAACGGGCTGGCGCAGGTGAACGCGCTGCTGCCGCATGGGCTAGCGGCCGGAATCGTGTCCGTCAACATTGCAGCGGGCGATTCGGTATCCCCACCGGTACGCGTCAGGATTGTGAGAAAGCCGCTGAGTATTTGAGCAGGTCAGGCAATCAGCTTCCGCGTCGTGCTGCCGATGGCGCGGCGAGCGCTGCGTGGAAGTACTTCCGGGACTGCCGCCGGCCACGGTTCTTCGATCCCGGCCAGGGCCATGGCCGCCCCGAGGAGGGCGAGGTTCTTCGTGAAATTGATCATGTCATTCTGGCGTTGATTGTCGTCCTGCGCGTTCCAGAAGTCGTGCATCATGGGCGAGACGGACGCCAGAAACGCGGCAATAGCGGCAATCCCGAGTTTGGGCTTGTAACCCAGGATGACGCTCGATCCGCCGATCAACAACAGAAGTCCGCTCAGCTTGACGGCTGTGTCCGGCTGTGGAACCTGCTTGGCGCCGGCGTATTGGGCCAAAGAGGAGTGTTGGGCGAAGTGATGGATACCGTTGTACAGGAAGAAACCGCCGAAAACGGCGCGGCCGAGCAGGAATACAAATTTCATCGTGCCCCTGAAGGATGGACAGCGATGGAGGTAAAAGCGTTTCCGAGCAACGCGTGAGCGGAAGCGTTACGGCTCTGTAGCAAAATTTGTGGGGAGGGCAAAGCATGCCCAACTGTTTCATTCGGACTCGTCCGGCAACACACAGCCGAATGCGTCATTTCGATGACATGCGGAGCCACTGCGATAGTTCGACATCAGCTTGTCGGATCTCTTGTTCCCTACCGAAGCGATCCGTCCGGATGCCACGCAAACACTGGAGCGCAAGGGTGGCGGCTTTCCGTCCCAAATCGCTTGGACCCGCCTCCCGAACGCAGTCCCGGAGAATCAGGTAGGCGCGCCAACGCTCTTCCTGGTTGTCTTTGAGCGCCCTTTCGCCATCGATCAATTGCTGCCGCTCGTTCCGGGTCAGGCGAGTGTCGGTGGCTGCCTGAAGGGCGTACCGCTGAAGCCCATGCCAAATGGCATCGTTGAAGTAAATCCCGTCCGGATTGGCGGCGATGAAAGCGGCCAACTCATAGCGCGCCTGCAGCTTTTCTTGAGTGCTCATACCCGGCCGATTCGCGGCTTCGTATAGGGAGCCCAGGCGTTCCATCCTCGCAGCCCGCCGGTTCGCATTAATCGATCGATATAGCTGCGCCGCTTCTTCGTACCGGTTTTCCCGGGAGAGCCGAACGGCGATGGAGTATTTGACCGCGCGAATTCCTGATGCAGTGGGGTAGGCGCCTATGAACCGTTGTAGAGTCTCAATGGGAAGCTCGTTATCGAGCAGGAGACGCAAATCCCACCCAGAAGGCGCCCAATAGATGGAGAGGTCGGGAATGCGCCCGGGTTCGGCCCATTCGGTCTGGGTGTTTCCGCCAGAGAGCCACAGCGCATACCGAAGTTGCTGCTCGCCATTACCGGTTTTGCTGTACGCGCCGCACAAGCCGTACGCCGCAGCGGCCCTTTGGCTCGGAGTTGCGCCTCGCGATCGAAACAGAACGCGCAGAGGCTGAGCCGCGTCCGCATATCTCCGGGTGAGGAAATAGGCAGAACCCAGCATCCAATTGAAGTCCGCCTGCTCGCGAACCACCGCACGTGGGGCAACGGCCTCTCCGATCATTGCAGCGGCGGCCGGGTCTCCCATGCGCAATGCGGTTCGCATGGCCAGCAATGTCAAGGTGCTAGCCCCCGGCCCCTGCCCGGAAGAGATTTCGGTGTCTTTGCAGCAAGTTTCGAATGCGGGCATAGGATTCCGCGGGCCTCTCCGGACGCTGGTAACGTGCCAAGTGGCCTGGACCCTCAGATGGGAGAGATTCGAGCCGATGGGGATTAGTTGCCAGTTGGATGGCAAACGTAGCGTGTTCGGGCGTGTCGAAGTAGTCTTCAAGGTGGGCCAACAAGTCTGGTCCGCCATCATAGCCGTAATTCATGCGCAGCGAGTTCAGGAGCGTCTCTCGGCTCAGATTCGATCCACTGCTGTTTAATTCATCGAGATAGATCTTGCCTGCACCGGTCTGATCCCCATCAAGGTAAAGAACGTGGCCGAGCCAACCCCTGGCCTCACTCAGGAACTCCGGGGTGTGGGCCGCATGGAGAAAGCCATCCAGCTTCTTCCTTGCACTTTCCAGGCATTCCGTTTCGCCCTGCTCTCCCGCGCGCATATCGATCTTGGCGTCAATCAGGTCCGCCTCTTCCTGATCCTTCGGTGTAAGACGGCGATCCGCACGCGCAGCGGCGAGCGCGGCGCGTGCGATCGCCGGATCGAATGGCGATGCCTGCTCGGAGATCTTCTGATACGCCGCGCGTAGCCTGCTCAGTGGAGTGTCGCCCTGGGCCGCCGTCATTCCGGCGAAGGGAGCGGAAATCCGATGTACGTTGGGCCGCTCGAAAGACGCCGCGTGCTTGGCGAAAGGCAGCCAGAAATCCACGCTCGAATACTCCCGAAGCGACGTGTCGAAGGCGCAAGCCCAGGCTACGCCGAGACCGATTCCGACAACCGTGAAAGAGCTTAGGAGTCTCCGACGCATATCAAGGCTCCCGCGCCACCGTGAAGTCGAGATGTTTCCGGCTCACTGCGCGCCCCAGGTAGAGCAATCCTCTGGCACAAAATGGAGGCAGCGACAATTCGAGTTCGGTAGGGGCCGTCATTTGGGCGGGTACGCCCTCATCGGGAATGAAATACTCGAGCTCGTTCGAGGCACGAATGCGGTATCGGACGGGTTCCGGAGCGAACGGGTCGGCGCCCTCCATGTAGATGTCTACGCATTCGACTGCAGCGCAGCCACCGTTCACGAGCCGAATGCGGTTGGGACGGTGGGAATTGCTGCTGGGCTTTCCAGCGGCTTCTAAAACTTCGTCGGGCTGCATGGTTAACGCCTCTTCCGCTCCCGGCCAACGAAAGAAGACGACCCCCGTGATCCGCCCTGCCATTTGTTTGGCGCTTGCTACTGCTTCGCGCACGAGTTGTTGTGTGGCGAGAATGAACTGAACCCCGTCACCGGGCCCAAAGCGGCTATACCCGATCTCGACGTTGCGCGTTGCCGAATAGCTCAAAACCAGTTCGTCAGACTGGTTATGCCCGGCCTGAAGTTGAAATGCAGAATTGGTGGCGAGATCTAAAGGTGCAATATTTCGGAGGAATGTGATCCGGCTGTATCGGGATTGCGGCTGGCTGTCGCTGAGAACTTGCCGCGCCCGTCCGAAGCTGGATATACCGACTCGGAAAGGCTTGCGAAAACGATTGAATACCGGCCCCCACCTGTGGGCGTCGATCTTCATGGCAATGGCAGTGGGGCCGTCAACCCCGGTTGCGATTGCAATGTGGGATTCGCCCTTGAAGTCGCCCACGTCGTAAAATTGCGGTACGAATTCATCGGCTGCGTCGACGACCTCCGCTATCGCCGTGCCGTCTCGAAACCAATCCAGCAAAGCGGTGATGGAAAGTTGCCAGCCTTTGGGCAGGTGGCGCTTAACCTCGTTTAGGAACCTAGCATATTCCGCCAAAGATGCAGTCGGAGAATCGATGTCGAGTTGAAGGCCCCGCACGTTGAGATGCCTCGCTGTCGCATCCTCTTTGAGATCGGACAGGCTTTGCGCCAGCACCGGAACGGCTTGCAGATCGGGAATCCCTCTCCGTTCGTATCGAAATACGACCCAATACTCACGGGCGGCGGGCATTCGATCCGGAAGCCGGCCATAGGCGAACCAATGCGCGGGTCTTCCGCTCTGTCTCGATACGTCGAAGGGATTCGCATTGCTGCTGATTGTTCCAACGTGTACGAAGAGGTCATCGATCAGATCATGCGTAGTGGGCGGACCGGCGTCGCTTCCTTGCCAAAACCAAAAGCCCGTGCTCCACTTTTGCGGCAATTGCTGACTCGATAAAGACGAACCGCACCCGCACAACCCGAGGGCAGCACCGAGCAACAATAGCAGCGGCTTCGGATTCATCGGTAGCGATCTTAGCATCTAAAAAAGACTCGAGCACCCGCCAAGGTGTCTGCCGCCTGGCGTCCTTTCAGTCCGCACGTTTCTGGCTACGCAGAAGATGCGCGTCGTATCGCGGGAAAGTGCCTGGTTCTACTATGCCCTACGAAGAATGGGCGGACAACGGCGGATGTTGCTCTCAGAACAAGCGGCCCGTCAACTCTGCTACAAACGCAGAGTTACTTGGGCTCCAGAATGAACGTGGGCGCGACGCCGGAGAGCGTGGAAAATCCGCCGGTGCCGAACGCAGTCAGCCAGCTGGAGCAGCCTTGCACTTTGCCGAGATAGGAGTGGGGGTGCACATCGACGCGCATCTTCTGCATCGCCAGATGGCCGTATTGCAGGACCGGGAAAGTGTCGACCACGGGTTCGACCACTTCCTGGACGACATACGGGCTGCGCAGCGCGGTCTTGAGCGCCTTGTCCCAGGCAGCCTCGTCCAGTTCCGATCCGCGGAAGGAATGCTGATCGGCGCTTTCGTCGTTCGGGCGCAGAACCAACTTTTGGCGGTGTTGCAGGATGAACTCGGGAAGATCCACGAGCTTTTTCTTATAACGCGTTTTGGCTTCGCGAACTACGCGCGTCCAGGGGATCAGCTCGTGCAGCGCTTTGCGCTCGGCGGCCGGAAACGTCGCGGTGATCTCTTCGTCGGTAAGCAGATCGAAAATGGCCTTCTTCTGCGCCATCTCCGAGCGGAAGCTGTTTACCATGCATACAGCGCGCTCACGATAAGCGCGCAGCAGCGGATGCGCGAGATCGAAGCGCACCAGGAACTCCTGAACCTTGATACGCCGGAAGATCAGATCGATGGCAAACTCGCCGCGGCGCAATACGCCATTGCGGTATTCCAACTGGTCGGGCGAGACCACTTCCACCTGATGTCCATCGCGGCGGAATAACTGCGCGATGAGAGCGCTTTCGCCGGACTCGCCGGTCTGAAACGGCTGGCGGAATTCCAGAATTGCGATATTGGGTTTCTTATTTTTTCCGCCCCATTCTTTATAGGTCTTCAGGATCGCGTGCAGCAGATGTTTGGTGCCGGGCAGCTTTTCGAGATGGTAGCGTTTGCGAAATTCCTTTACGGGCGCCGCTTCATAGAACAAGTCCGACAACGCTTCGCCGTAGGCAACGCCAACCGGCGTGTCCGGGATGTAGCGGGCAAAACGCACGGTGCCGTTGTTCAGGTGCGTATCGATGAGAGATGTGACGGATAGAAACTGATAACCAGGATCGACGGCCGCGAGCATCTTCTCGGCGGGAAGCAGTTCCATGCGCGACAGCAGCGAGGGGCTGGCAATGGCCATTTTTTCGACGCGCTCAATGGAGCTGGAGAAAGACTCGACGGCCTTGACCAAACCCGTATACTGTCTGCGCGTGATAAAATGCGGACGCAGAACTGGAGAAACCGGTCTCCCACTGACGGCTAAATTGTTCGCTTGCATGCGTTCCTGGAGTTGGTGTGCCCAGGCAAGGTCGTGATAGGGGCTGCCTTCCAGCAGCTTGTGATAACGGGATATCGCCTCAGCTAACTGAGTCATTTCTGGCTCATGGTCTTTCTGCCCCCAGTATCGCACGCCGGAGTAAAAAAAGAAAAGCAAGCCTCACTGGAATTTTGCAGTTTTCTGCCTTATTTTCTGTTATTTACAAGGCATATTAGGAGTGTTACGAGCGGACGCTTTTCACGCTCCGCGACGGGCCTTGAGCCAAGGCTCAGCGCACCACGCTTTCGGGTTGTGCCACATCAGCGGACGGTTCCGCCTCGATCTCGTAGGGAAGGTATTCGACGCGATTGCGGCCCCTTTTCTTGGCAACGTAGAGCGCTTCATCGGCTCTTCGAATAACATTCTCGGAGTTGTGGACATCGGCGCAGGCAGCGCAAGTGACTCCGAAACTGGCGCTGACGAGTAAGGTCGTATCATTGACGCACATTTCGGATTGGGCTAGTTGTCTGCGCAGCCGCTCGGCCTGATTCACACTGTTGGCAGCATCGCAACCGGGCAAGAGGATGAGAAATTCTTCGCCACCGTATCGTCCGATGGCGTCGTATTGCCGCATCGCGCTCTGCATCCGGCGGGCGGCTTCGCGCAGTACCGCGTCGCCAGCTAAATGGCCGTGCTGATCGTTAACGTTCTTGAAACGGTCGAGGTCGACCATTATGACTCCCAACGGAGAGTTCTCGCGCGAGCCGCGCGACAATTCGCGGGTCAGGATCTCCAGGATCGAGTTTCGGTTCCAGGTGTGCGTTAGAGAATCACGCGTAGCCTGCTCGCGCAAAGCTTCACGTGCCGCGAGGAGTTCGGCTTGGGTATCCACCAGCCTTTTTCCCGCGCGCAGCCGCACCTGGAGCTCGTGCCGGTCGAACGGTTTGGTGACATAATCGTCAGCGCCGGCCTCCATGCCTTCGATCAAGTCTTCTTTGCCGCTCTTGGATGTCAGCAGCAGGATGTAGGTATAGGGTTCGCGGGAGCGTTGGCGAATGCGGGCGCAGACCTCCGGACCGGTTAAGCCCGGCATCATCCAATCTAAGATCGCCAGAGATGGGGAGTTCGGCTGCTCGAGGATTTGCAAGGCTTCGCTGCCGTCGCAAGCCGCGACAACATCATAGCCCCAGCTGCGCAGAGTCGCCTCCAGCAGGTGGCGGGATACTATACTATCGTCGGCGATCAGGATCTTCACTCTTGACTTATCCCTGTAGCATGCTTCCGGCGTTGAATTACAGTTCGACAACAGTCTTATCGGCGCACGAGTCCAGTAACGTTAGGCCGGTACAGACATGGTGGAAAAAGGCTCAGGAACCTTAGCGGGAAGCTCTAGCAGCCGTAAGTGTTCGGGCCAGGCGATCCAGCCGCTCCAGAGTGGCTTGGATGTCGGCCTCGGTGGTTCGGGAATTTATGGTGCAAGTCCGCAGTACTGTGCGACCCCGAAGTACTGTCGAGGTGATCAGCGCGAATCCATCTTCCAAAAGCGCCTGGACCAGCTTCAGATGGAACGCATCATCGCCCGCCGAATAGCGGAAGCAGACGACGGCCATTGTGGCTTGAGTAACGATTTCCCATCCTGGCATTTGACGCAAGCGACCCTGGGTGAACGCGGCCAATGCGAAGCCGCGTTCGACGGCGCCGCGAAAGGCTGCCATGCCGAAAACCTTGATCGACATCCAGAGCTTAAGCGCACGAAAGGTTCGGGTCAGCTGCAGGCCGTAGTCGGTGAAATTGAATTCTTCCGAATACTGGTGGGCATCCTTCAGGTAATCCGGCAGGATGCGGAACGTATCGCGCAGTTGAGCCAGGTCGCGGACCAGAATGCAACCGATTTCGAAAGGCTGAAAAAGCCACTTGTGGGGATCGAGCGAAAGCGAGTCGGCTTGTTCCATGCCGCGAAGTAGCTCGCGGCCGCTTGGCGAAATTGCAGCCGCGGCTCCATAGGCGCCATCGACGTGCAGCCATAAACCCTCGGGTTGGCAGAAAGCGGCAAGCTCAGCCAAAGGATCGATGGCTCCCGTATTCGTGGTTCCGGCGTTCGCGATGACGCAGAACGGCCGGCACCCGGCGGCACGGTCCGCTTGCACGGAGCGCGCGAGCGCGTCCAAGGGGAGGCGAAAGGCATCGTCCGACGGGATACGCCGAAAATTCGCGGGAGGAATGCCGATCAGGAACAGCGCCTTTTCCAGGGAGGAATGGGCCTGGTCGGAAAAGTAGACGGTTGCGCCCTCGAACCGGTCTTGCAATTTAACGTGGCGTGCTACGGCCAGACCCGTCAAGTTTGCCATGGTGCCGCCGCTCACGAACAGCCCTCCGGCGGCTTCCGGCAAGCCACAGGCCTGACGCAGCCAATCGATCACCGCTAATTCCACCGCAGCGGGCCCGGAACCGCTAATCCAGGTTCCGGCGAACACGTTGTAGCCGGACGCCAGAGCGTCCGCCATCGCGCTCACGAAATTACTCGGTCCGGGAACATAGGCGAGGAACCGGGGGTGGTTCACGTGCATGGTGTGCCGCAGCACCTGCTCCTCTACTTGGGCCAGCACCGCTTCAAAATCGCTGGGCTGCTCGGGCGGGGCCTCCGTGAGCACGGGGATCAAAAGCGAGGGATCGCCCTTGGTGCCTACGCGCTGATCTCCGAGGCTGGCCAAATGATCGACGATACTGTCGATTACGCGGTAGCCAATCTGGCGCATGCGTTCGGGGGAGAACTGAAGTTCCGGGGTCACCGCGTCTCCTGGCAGGCGATACCGATGGCGCGTTCCAACGCAGGCTTGTCGAGGTTTGTGCTGATGAACAGCTCCTGGCGGGCGCCGTCGCTGAGCGCGATGGCTTTCCATCCATTGGTGGTGGGCACGGTGATTCGGATCTTGGTGGATCCTTTGGCGTCGCGCACCGGGCGGATGACACCGGGGATGACGGACCGGATTTCAGGGTTCGCGGCTAGCAGCTTTTCAAGCACAATTCGCAGGCCGGCGAGGATGGAGTGTTCGACTTTGAGTTTGCCTTGGACCTTTCGCAGTCTCATCCGCGCGGACTCACTGCAATCATCTCACTTGTAGCTCTTCTTATAGAGGAAATCGATGCTGAACGCGCCGTTCTCGTCGCGCAGCGACACCACCGACCAGCGCTTGTTCAGGTCCCACTGAACGCGGATGATCTGCTGATTGGCAACAGCCGTGTTCGTGATGTACGTGATGGTGATGTCCGACGATACCTGCTGTTCAAAGGTCAACCGGGCCTCTGGAATGGACGTAACATCGGTGATCTGCGGATCGATTTTCAGGTGGGTCACGCCGAAAAATTTCTGCAATCGACCGGTAGCGGGGGCGATGGCTTGCCCCAGCAGCGCATTGCCGCCCGTGCTCAAATAGCTGCTGCTGGTGGTCTGGCTGCCGGCTAGCGGCCCTGCGGTAGAAGGCGTCCGTCCTACGGCCAGCAAAGCGATAATGTCGTTGGCCTGGAGCGGGGGATCGGAGTGATAAGAAAAGTTCAGTTTGTTCAACGATCCGGAAAAGCTGACGTCCACGGTGATACCGCGGACTTGAGTCTCCAGGTTCATGTCGATGGTGGGCTCGATGCGCGCCGGATTCAGGAATCGGATATCACCGCGATTCACGGTGTACTTGTTTCCGAAGAACTCGACCTGGCCGGAGCTTATGCTAATGGTTCCGAGCAATATCGGCCTGTTGGGCGTGCCGCGCAGCCGGAGGCTCGCATCCAGTTGAATGTTTCTGGTTAGCGAGGTCTCCACCTCGAGGCTGCCAGCGCTTTGCACCTGGACATCGAACTGAAGTCCTTTGAGGTATTGGTTCGGCTCGGAGGGGGCGGAGATAGGACGCTGGGTGCTGGCCAGCAACGCACCGACGTCCGTGCGGGGACTCAGAACCGCGCGCGTCACGCGCATAGAGCCCGACAGGACACTGTTGTCGGAGGTGCCCACCAAGGCGAGCGAGGCGTCCACCGTGACGCTGATCCCTTCCGGCGTCCGATAGCGCACGTTCTGGGCCGAGGCTTGGAGCCGGTACAGCAGCGCCGGTCCGCGGAAGCCGACAAAGCTGCCAGGATCAAACGTGACGGTTCCGCCGCCGGTAACCGCAGCCAGCGTCTGAACGGTGGCGCGGTTGCGATCGAACAGAATCGTTCCGTTGGCTTGATCCACGCCATTGGGGAAATCGCGCAGGAAAAGCGACGCGTTGCGCAGCTCGAGCCGGCCATCGATCTGCGCCTCCATCAGCGGCCCGCGTACGGAGAGGCTGACCAGAGATGCGCCGGAAGCGAGCAAGTTGGGATTGAAGATCTGCAGGATCGAGAGATTTACGCGCCCGGCCACATTTACATCCCAAGGGTTTTTTGAGTCGAATGTCATGCGGCCGGTGGCATTTAACGAAGTGTCCCTACCCGTGAAGCTGGCTGAGCGAATGTCGACACCATTCTTGGTTGCTTCCAGACTCACCGGCCCGGCATTGCGGAGCACGAGGTCCTGCGGTTGGAAGCCGCCGATGGGAGATGCATTGGCGCTGGCGTTCAATTGCACTGCGGTCAACTCGATGTCGGCCTTCATGGCTTTCGGATTATTCAGCGGGCCGGCGACGGTGGCCTCGCCCTCAATGAATCCCTCGAACGGGAGCGTAGGACGCGCGTGAGGGCCCGGCACAAGTTCGTGCAAAGTGGCGACCGGGATCCTTGGAATCCGGAAGCGCGCCTGTCCGGAATAATCGCCCTCCATGCGCCATTCACCGCTGCCCTCAATCTGCACGCCGTTCAGGTTGAGCTTGGCACTCACACCCAAGATTGGCAGCCGCGTGCTGGCGGTCATTTCAAGGTTGCCGTAGGGCTGCCCGTCCAGAACAGCGTTGCGGAGCGCAAGGTCGCCGGTCAGCGAAGTTAGGTCGATAGTTCCGTTGACCACCTTGGCGGTACCGCTGGCCTTGAGCTCGAGGTTGCCACCCAAACCGGGGCGAACATCCTGAACGTGTTTGATCTGAGCCAGTGCCAGGCGATTGGTAGAGACGTCAAGACGAAGGGATCCATCCTTCCAATCCTTCGCCAGATGATTGTAGGAGCCGCTGAACGCGATACGCGCCGGTCCTAAGCGCAGGTTGCCGTCGGACACCTCGATGCCGGTCTCGGAGGCTGTGACATTGCCATGGAACGCGTCGGCGTGCTCGCCGAAGGCAGAGAGGTTGGTAGCGTCAATAGTGCCGGCGGCGAGTGGAGCGTCCAGCGAACCTGACACGCGCAGAACGCCGGAAGCAGTCCCGGTAGCGTCAAGCTGGATTCCGGCTTCTTTCCCGAGAGTTTCGACATCCGCGCCCGTCACTGACAGCAGGCCCGAGATATTGCTGGAATTCTCCACTTGCCAGTTCCGAAGGCTGACGCGGCCCTGTCCTTCGACCCGCAATCGGCCTTGCGATAGCGTGATCGTACGGAAATTCACGTACGACCGGCCGAGATCAACGGTTGCGGCGAGATGGTCGAATTGGCGGCCCTGAAATGCGAAGCGGCCCAGATCCACTTTGCCCGAGATTTGCGGCTCAGCCAGCGGACCGGAGACCGTGCCATCGAACGTAGCGGCGCTGGCATCTAGCGAGACTGGGAGTTCTTTGGGCGGTTCCTGTCCAAACAACGCAAATAGCGCCAGGGCGTCGTTGAGGTTCCGCGAAACGACGTGGACGGCCATTGTTTCGCCGAAAGTGCCGGAAAACGAGCCCTGAGAGGCGCCGAGCGAAATCCGGGAATCTCGCAGTTGGACCTCGCCCGCCGCTTGATTGTAGTCGAATGCAAGCGATCCTTGAACGTGCGACGCGCCGGCGGAAGGTGCTATGCCGAGCTGAGCTTGCAACACGGTATTGCGGAGGCCGCCGCGGACGATCTCGGCCTGGATGCGCACCGGGCCGCTTACTACGCCGTCCAGTTCCGCGGCGTGCCGGCCACCCAGCTCAATCAAGTCTTTCAAGGCAAAACCCTGAGCCGCGCCGGACGCAGAAAAGTTGCGGAAATCGGCCAGTTCCGCCGAGCCGTGGAATTGACCCTGCAGAACGGACACGCTTAAGTTAGGCAGACGAAGCTTGGCCGGAGACAATTCGAGCCGCGATGCCGCCGAAATGTTTCGCAGCGCCACATCCTTGTACTTGTAGCCGAGGCCGCGTGCGGTCAGATTACCCTGCAGCTTGTAGTCGAACGGGCTGGTCTCGATACTTCCCTGCCCCTGAAACGCGAGTTCTCCACTGCCTTCCAGTGGAATCGGGAAAAGCTTCTTCAGTTCATTTAGCGCGCCAGAACCCCTCAACTTCAGGACGGCGCGGGGCGCAGCGAAATCGGTGATGGAGCCATTGAGTTCAATTTTGCCGGGCCGTCCGGAGAGGCTCGTATCAGCGATCTCGATCGCGTTCGAGGTGAAAACCACGCGGCTGGCCAGATCGAAGGTTACCGGAGATTTCAATTGGGGCGCGGACACCTGCAGCTTGCGCGATGAGATCTCGCCGCGATAGGAGGGGCCATGGGAGTCGTACAGCAAAGAAGCTTGCAGCTGGTCGCCCTGAATGTTGAGTGGAATGCGGCGGGAGTTGTAGCCAGCGAAGCCGTCGCGCAGTTCGAAATGTTTGACCTTCAAATCGAGGAGCGTTTCGCTGAGGCCCTTCAGCGATCGGGCGACCTTGGGAGCCGGCACATTAGTGGAGCCGTCCGGAGCCACAGTCACGTAAAGCTGGGGCTGCTCGATCTTCAGCGAAGCGATATCGACCTGCTTCTTCAGGGCGGAGATGATTCTTAGCCCGACCTGAATCTTTGCGGCGCGGAAAAAGGGCGGCGAACCGGCCGGTTCCTTGCCATGCAGCACGAAAGGCGACACCTCCGCGGAAAGGGAGTGCCAACTGTAATCGAATTTGCCGATTTCCACGCGGCCGCCGGTAGCTTCTTCGGCCACCGAGACGATGCGTTCCCGCACCTTATTCCTGAACCAGGCAGTCTGAACCACGACCAGGAACGCGACTGTGAGCGCTGCGGCAATACCGAGCGCGGCGGCGAACATCCAGAGGCCGAACTTCACGGGACGGCTCATCGCATCGTCTCGTCGAGGTATCGAATCGGAACCTGAACTCGCGCTTGCGCGAGCCAGCTATCGAGATTTTCGTCAATTTGCTGCTGCGTCAAGACTTCTTCGATCTGCGAGCGCTCGTCGCTCAGGCTCGGAACGGGCTGGACGCCCTGTTCTTGCCACTTCGTGAGCTGCTGCTCATAGTATGCCTGAATCTCGGAATCCTGAATCTGAATGCCCGGCCGGAAGCGGTAGTCGACGAACCGGAGCACCGTGAGCTGCCACCACAAATGCTCTTTCAATTGCGCTTCCGTGATTCCGTATGTGTGAAGAGCTTGCTCAAACGATGCTGCATCGGGATAGTGAGCTTGGCTGTCTTTGACAGCCGCGTCAGCGTCGCTAAGGGCGGGTTCCGGGTAACGGCTCAGGTCCATTTCGCGCTTAATAAGGGCTTGGTCCACCAGGCGCGCAGCCGCTTGTTTTTTCTGCGCTGGCGATAGATCGAGCTTTTCGTTGTTGAGGAATGCGGTGACGCGCACCTCCTCGTCAATCTTGCTCTCGGTGATGACCTGGTTGCCAACCGAGATCGCGATGCGGTCAATCACGTCGGAGCAAAGCAGGCTAGAGCAAGCGCACAGGCAGACCAGAGAGCTCGCGAAGAGCTTTGGCCTGCTGTGGCCGGCCGGCCGCATCAGAACGCCTGCCCCAGCGAGAAATGGAACTGAAAGGCGTTGATGCGCTGCACCACGGCCTGGCCGCCGCCGTAGAGCAACTGATTCTCGGTGCCTTTGAATCCGAAGAATCGCGGAGAGTTGGGGCTGAAGGAGAAATCCGCGCGCACCGGACCGATCGGTGTGCGGTAACGGACGCCAAATCCGAAGCCTTGCACTCCATAATCGAAATCTTGCAGATCGCGTTGATTGAAGCGAAAGCTAATCTTGTTCACAGCGGAGTAGACATTGCCGACGTCGTTGAACAGCACGCCGCCTATATTCTCACCAAGTAGAGGAAATCGGAGTTCCACGGTGTTGACCAGCAGCGCGTTGCCGCCGATCGGGAACCCAGTCTCTAAGTCGCGCGGGCCGGCCTGGAAATCCGGGAACGCGCGGTTGGAAAATGACCCGCCACCGAAGAATCGCTCCGACAACGGGATCTCCGGCAAGCCGGCGTAGCCCTGAATGAGTCCGAACGACGTCGACCGCGCAAATACAAGGTTCTTGGTCAAAGGGTGGTACGTGGAATTGCGCGCAAGCAGCCGGCCATAGCCGGTTTGCGAGCCAAGCAAGTTGGAAGCTAAAGCGAGATCCAAGCTGTTATATAAACCCCGATGAGCGTCCACCGGGTCATCGCGCCGGTCCTGGATGATGGTGGTCGCGATCAGCCCGACACGTACGGGTTGCGACAGCAGCGGGATCAATTCCGGTGTAATGAGCGGCGTTCCCAGAATGTTGACTTTGCGGAAAGTATACCGGTATTGCAGGCTATAGACTCGTGACAATTTTTGTCCGAGTTGGACCGATCCCTCTTCTCGACGGGCCGAGAACGTTCTCACGTCGTGCGAGATGTCGAATAACCCGGTGAATTGCAGGCTGAGGTTGCGCTTGCCTTCGAACTCGGGTGCCAGGTAGGTCAGCAGCCCCCGCTGCTCCAGAGTGGAGATCAGGGTCTGAAGCCCCACAGTGTGGCCGGTACCGAGAAAATTCAGCCGGCTGATACCGAAAGAAAACCGAGGACTGAATCCGGTTGTGCCGGCGGGCGACTCGAGCGATGTCGTGCCGCCGCCAATGCGGCCGATCTCGGCGCCGAAACCGTAGCTGATGTTGTAGCGGTGCGCCTCGGCCACCGAATAAAGAACGTTTTTGTCGGGCTCTTCGCCATCAGGATTTTGCAGCGCGGCATCCACACGCGCGAAGATGCCAAGGTCGTATAAACGCCTCTGGCTTCCAGTGATCTTGTCCTGAGAGAGCGGATCGCCCGGGCGCAGGTCGATCCGGCTGCGCACCACGTCGGCGCGAGTTCTTTGCAAACCACTTACCACGACGTTGCGTACGTACTCGCGCGGGCCGGGCGCAATGACGTATTTGAGATCGATGCGCTGCGGCTGCGCAGCCGGCGTGGAGATGAATTCGAACGTCGCCCGCGGGTAGCCTTGGTTGAAGTAGTAATCGAGCGCCGCCTCCCGGTCCAAAGCGACATTTGTTTCGCTGTAAGGCTGGCCGGCGATAGAACGCAGGATCATCTGCAGGGCCGAGCGGTCGTCCGGCGATGCGCCTTCAATATCGAGCGTCGATACGAACCACTGCGGGCCTTCTTTGATTTCGATCACGACGCCGATGTGATTGGGCTTGCCCTGATAATTGTCGATCTCGCGCGACTGAACGTCGATGTCGCGAAATCCATTGGCGCGGTACAAAGTACGAATTCCTTCCACATCCCGCTCTAGCGTGTTGCGGCTATACCGTCCATAGCGGTACCGGATGGGGGAGGCGGGAATCACGGAGAGGCGCTCGCGCAAGGTCTGCCGGTCGAAATAATGATTGCCGGTGATCTCGAGCCTCACAATTTTGTGACGCGAGCCGGTTTCGACCGTGTAGTCGATATACTCCTGCGCATTGCGTGGCGTGGACGTGGTATACGAAACCATCGCATCGAAATAACCCTGCGACTGGAAATAGGAGGCCAGGTCGCGCGAGCCTTCCTCGAGCAGGTCGCGGTCCACGGCGCGTTCTTCATAAATAGGAAGTAGGCCGCGTAGCTTCCCGGCCGACATTTTGGCGCCGTGCAGGCGAACCTCGACGCGCGCGCCGCTGTCGATGTTCACTTCGGGAGTCACGGTGTTGCTGCTGTCGTGATAATTCAAGTTGATCAGTTGCACTCGGGCGAGGAGGTGATCATGCTTGGGATACCAGGATCGAATATTATCCAGGCCGTTGCGAAGACGAGTTTCTGTAAAATCATGCCAGCCGAACAGTCCGCGGAAGCGCTTCCAGCCGGTGGCGCGTATCAGGCTTTCCGGAGATCGCTCACTATCGCCAGTTGTCTTCAGGCCGTCAAACTTCGCGCGCTTCCCGGGATCGATGCTGAAATTGATGTTGACCTGCTGGTAGACCGCCTCGGTATCGATCTCGGCCTGAGTATCAGAGTGATAAAAACCGTTGCGGCGGACGAGTTCCTGAAGGCGATCGCTGGCCGCCTTCAATTGATCGCTGGAGTAAGCGGCGCCTAGCTCGAGTTTGGTGGCGAGCACCAATTGGCCTTCATTGGGCGGCTCAGGCACCCCGTTGACAGCGACATGCCCCACGAAAAAGCTGGGCTTAGTGACGATTTTCAGAATCACGCCGGAAGGGGCGGCGGTCGCGTCGACTGCGATGTCGGCGTATTCGCCGGTGCGGTACAAGCGCTCGATGGTCGCGCGTACATCCGAGCCCTGGAGCGCCTGGCCCGGGCGCAACGAAATCATCGCCATCAGCTGATCGCGCGACAGCGGCTGCTTCTCGGGTTCGAATTGGATGCTCGCGATCGGCTTGCCCTCGTACTCGGCGGAAAGCGCGACGAGAGATTTCCCGCCCAGCGCGAGGAGCATGGGCACACTGACCCACCAGCCCAGCCGGGTTGACACAAGCGACCATCTTAGCGCATCGGCTGGTACCATCTGGGTGTATGACGGGGCGAGTTCGTGAGCGCTACTCGCGCCAAATCCTATTTCCTGGCATTGGCGAAGCAGGTCAAGCAAAACTGTTGGACGCGCGCGTGGCCATCGCCGGTTGCGGCGCGCTGGGCAGTTTTCAAGCCGGAACGCTGGCGCGGGCAGGCGTCGGGTTCCTGAGGATCGTGGACCGCGACTACGTGGAGCTGAGCAATCTGCAAAGGCAGTGGCTATTCGATGAATGCGATGCCGAGCAGGCTTTGCCGAAAGCGGTCGCGGCGGCGCGGAAGCTTGCCTTGATAAACCGTGACATTCAGATAGATCCGGTGGTGGCGGACCTGACCCCATCGAATGCCGGCGAGATTTTCGGGGATGTGGATCTAATCCTAGACGGCACGGACAATTTCGAGACGCGCTATCTGATAAACGATTATGCGGTGGATCGCGGAAAGCCGTGGATCTATGGCGCCGCCGTCGGCAGTTACGGCATCGCGATGCCGGTGGTGCCAGGGCGGACAGCTTGCTTGAGGTGTGTTTATCCAGACCCGCCCGCCGACGCACAACCGACCTGTGAAACGGCGGGCGTGCTTGGGCCGGTGACGGCTTTGATTGCGAGCCTGCAAGCGGCCGAAGCGTTGAAGCTCTTGTGTGACGTGGAGATATCGCGGAAAATCACCACCGTGGATATCTGGAGCGGTGAGATCCGGCAGGTGACGCATCCGGGACCCGGCGCAGAGTGTCCCGCCTGCGGGCGGCGCGAGTTTCCATTTCTCAGCGAGCGATCGCGCGCGCCCGTCAGCCTGTGCGGACACAACGCGGTGCAGATCCATGAGCGGCGGCGTCCACTTGACTTGCGACAGCTGGCCGCCAGCCTGGAGCGGCTGGGTGCGGTTCGCGCCAATGAATTCGCGCTGCGATTCGAGACGCCGCCGTATTTGCTGACGATTTTTCCGGATGGGCGGGCCATAGTCAAAGGCACGACCGATACAGGCATCGCGCGCAGCCTGTACGCGCGATATATCGGCTCATAACATTCGGATCCGTTGCGTGGTTACGCCTGCGGCGTTACCATCACGAATAGAAAGGCCGTCGCTATGCGTCGGTTAGTTTTATTGCTGGTGCTCGGCGTTTTGTCGGCTGTCCCAGTTCTAGCGCAGCGTGGGGGAGGCGGCCACGGCGGGGGAGGAATGCAAGGCGGCGGTGGGATGCGCGGCGGGTTCGGCGGAATGCGGGGCGGCGGGTTCCGCGGTGGAGCTGGCGGGTTCCGCGGAGGCTTCGGACGCGGGGGGTTCCGAAACCAATTCGGATTTCGAGGATCGCGGTTCCTTTTCTCTTCGCCGTTCTTCTATCCGGCAATCTACGGCGGATATCCTTTCTTCGATTACGGCTATCCATTCTTTGAGAATTTCGATTACGGATACCCGTCCTATGGCTATCCGTCCTCTAGTTATCCGTATGCCGGATATTCGGGTGGCATGCCGGCGGTGATTATCAACCAGAACTCGGGCTATACGGTGGTGCCTCCTCCCGAAGAGACCTATGCCCCGCCGCCTGCGCCTTCCATTCGAGAGTATACGGGGCCTACCGCGCCTGCCCAGCAGAAATACGAAGCGCTTCTGTATTTGGTCGCCTTCCGGGATGGCGTAATTCGAGCCGTACTAGCTTACTGGGTGGATGGCAGCACGCTGCACTATGTCAGCATGGATCGCGAGCAGAAACAGGCGCCGCTAAGCACGGTGGATCGGGAGTTGAGTACGCGTTTAAATCGCGAGCGAAACGTCACGTTCGCACTGCCGAACTGAAGCGAGCACGCGGCCGCGCTACTTAACGACGACTTTGCCGGCGGTCTGGTTGTCGTACTCGTCGCTTACTCGGATGGCGATCACTTGCTCGCCGCTGGTGCGGTCAAGCTCGAGGCGGTAATCTTCCTCCGGCGAATCGGTGAGCTTGTTGACTGGTTCCACACGCATCCACTCGCCGCCGTTGACGGAGTACTCAGCCTTATCGATATTGCTTCGAGCGTCACGTGCCTTCCAGGTCACTTGCACTTTGTTACCGGAAGGGGACGCGACCAGGTTCATAATCTGGGGCGGCGTGTTATCGATCAGAAATGGATCGCTTACCAGCGATATTTCCAGGGCCTGATTCGGCGGATTGCTGGGAGCGTCGGATGCTGTCACACGAAGCACATACTCGCCGTCCGGGAATGCAGCACTGTCCCAGCTCAGATATTTTTCCTTAACGCCGTCCTTCAGCAGCTGCCAGGTACTCTCGTTCGTTCCGCGGATTTCAACCTTGTATACCAACGAATCGGCATTTTCGTCGGAGGCTAGCCAGCGCGCGCCCAGGTAACCTTTGGAGTAGTTCATGGTCTGCGAATTCCCCAAGTCGAGCGACGGACTAGAGCTTTTCCTCGGTTGTCCCATGGCCGGAAGCGTGATGTTGTTCGACGGGGTGATGGACAGGGTTTGCGCCGGAAATCGGTAGTTAGCCGGTGTAATTTCGATCTCTTCGATGGCGGGCGCCACGTTCTTGGGAAGATAAGCGATCTCAACGTAAGAGATTTCAGCCGGAACGGAACCTGCTTGCGAGCCGAGTTCGACTTTGTATTGAAGGAATCGTGCCGCAGGCGAAATGGAGCGCCCGCTGCCGCACAATTCGCAAACCGGCTTAACGTTGGGATCAGCTTGAAGCGCGGCCCAGGGGCTCCAGTTGCTTTCGGGCCGATTCAAATTGCCGGCGCGTGTGGAGATCGAAATCGTACCTGAGCCGCGATAGTTGATGCGCCCCCAG
This sequence comes from Bryobacteraceae bacterium, assembly GCA_035293725.1. Lineage (GTDB taxonomy): Bacteria > Acidobacteriota > Terriglobia > Bryobacterales > Bryobacteraceae > Palsa-89. The sequence goes on along the minus strand of DATGMH010000079.1, from coordinate 120,611 downwards.
TAGGAGAAACTGCCGGCATCCAGCACTTCGCTTTCAAACGTGCCGTGCTGCTCCAGACCAGGCCCGAGCCGATACAGCTTACCGATATTCGCCGTCACAACGTACAGGTCGCCACGAGGTCCTTTTGCGAAGTTGGTCACTTGGGTGGGCGAGGCGTCGATCAGTTCCGTACTCAAGGCATCCGAATCCATCCGGTAAATCCGGCCGCGATTTCCGGTGCCGAGGATCGCGTGACTCTGCGCATCGAAGGTAATCGCATATACGATGTCCTGAGTGTGCGACCAAACCTTGCGCGGCGAGCCGTCCACATTGATGCGATAAACTTCCGAACCGCCGATCACGGCCGGAAGCTGCTGGCCGAGGCCTTGATTCGGGCCGCGCGGCGCTGCAGGGGACGCGAGTACGGTCACGTTGCCGCCGGCGCCTAAGGTGGAAGGCACAGGCGCGATGGAAGCGGGAGAAGGGGCTATGGGCGTCGCAGCCGTCTTGTTACCGGCGCCCGCGGCGTAAATGGCGCCGTTTGAATCCACTGCTACTGCGGTGATCTCGCGCTTGGGCGCCTGATAAAGCACAAATCCTTCGGCGGCCGGCGATAGGCGCAAAATGAGACCGCTGGGCTCGGTGCCGACTACCAGATTGTCGTGAGCGTCGATCGCGAGCGAGCGCGCATGCGTGTCTTCCGTTTTGAAGAACAAAGTTCCGGTACCGTCCGGATTGACGCGATAGATTTCGCCCTGCTCACCGGTGGCCACGAACAGATCACCCTTGCTGTTGAAGGCCATGGCCCAGATATATTTCTGGCGGGGATCGAAGAAGACGCGCGGTTTGCCGTCGCTCGAAATCTTATAGATTTTTCCGTCGGGATCGGTGGCGGCGTACACCTGATCCTTGGAATCGACAGCTACGGCGTGAATTTCCAAGCCATCCAGTTCGGCGAACGTGCGGCTCTTTCCGGACGAATCGATCCGGAATAGTTTCGCCGTGCCAGTCCCGGAACCGCCGCCGGCAACGTACAGATTGCCTTTCGAATCGGACGCGACGCTCCACAGATAGGGCGTGGAGGAGTCGAACAGTTCCTGGAATTGCGGCGCCAGATAAAGACGGCCGTCGCTGCGCAACGACAGATGTGTGAGGGTTCCTTTTTCGAAATCGGAGCGTTCGCCTTGCTGCCAGAAATGTGTATCGACGGCGAAGCAGGTGGCGATGACACAAGCCACCGGCAGGAATCGGAGAATTTTCATCGAGAGTTACTTAGCGTGAATTTACTTTACGGTGATCCTCAACGAGTAGCTGCCTTCGACCATTTGGTCGAAAGGAATGCTGCCCTGCTCGACAGCGCTCTCCGGGGAACTTACGAAATGGCGGCTGGCGGTGCGGCCAGTCTGCATTACGTTCATCACCGAAGCAGGCAGGCTGGGAAGCGTTTTATCTTCGTAAAAAACCGTGGGGCGGGGTTCGACCAAAGAGATGTACAGCTTGTTATTGCTGCGCTCCTGGTTGATCAGCGACACGGTTTGGGGAATATCCATGAAACGTTCGGAAAGCCCAGCGACGGTCTGAATGCGGTTGAGCGTTTCAGCGTCGCTCAGTAGAATACGGTGCTCACCCTTCGCCAAGCCGGCCGGAATTTTCAGCACAAAATCCCGCTCGACACGCTCGCCGCGGTAAGGCCGCAAGAACACTTTCACAGGCACCTGGCTGCCGGCGTCCACTTCACTCGAGGGAACCCAAGCGTTTTCGATGGTGGCCACGCGCCGTTCGGGGAAGATGTCGACAGTGGCATCCACGGCCTTCAGGCGCGGCGTGCGAACCGGGTTCAAGAACAAGCGATTGAACTTGTCGCCCCACCAGCCCGCCAGCTGCATAGGCGCCGGCGCGGGATTTTCGCTGGAAGCGAGCATCGTGGAAATCGACATTCCCGGCTGGCCGTCGAATTCGACCTTACCGCTCATCCGGTAGGTGGTCTCCTCGGCGAAATCGTTCAGGCCGGAGAGCGAATTGAAGAGGGTCAGCATCATCAAATACGGCGTCCACTTTTGCTGGACGAAGACGTTAAAGTGGAGGTCTTTTTCGCTGCGCACCGCATCGTTATCGCCGAAGGAGCGGACCTTCACCGTCACCGGCACCATTTCGGCGGTGGCACCCAGTTCGCCCATGATCGCGCTATGCCGGTCCTGCTTCAGCGCGCCAACGATGTCGGTAGCGTTGCCCATCTTGTTGGGCTGGAATTGAGAGGCCAGCGTCATGAGGACGTCGGCCTTTGCCATAGGCATGTCCACCGGGCCCAAGTTGAAAAAGGAATGGCCGCAGGCCAGCACATGTTTCCCATCGTTGTAGGTGACGGTGCACATACCGCTGACACTCATGTCCCCGGAGACAAGGACACCCGAAACAGCGTCGCCCGGCTGCAAAGAATTCTGCCAGCCCGGCGCGGGTTTGGCGCTGAGACTCGTGCTGGCAGCGCCCCCTGCCGCAACCGCGACGCCGAGTTGTTGGAACAGACCGGAAAACTGCTGCAGCACATTGGACTGAAAGCCTGCGAAGCTGAGCGGCGTCTCAATCGGCACCATCGTCGAGTTCGCCCCGAAACCTGCCGCCGGGTTCGCCGACAAAACTTGCGACAGCATGCTGGAGGGCACAGCCACGGGTTGCTGCGCGACGGACTTGTCGGGTGTGCGAGCATCCTCGGGACGCGAATTGTCAAATTCATTCACTTCGAGCATCAGTTCGATGGGAGTGATACCGCAGATCGCATCCGGAGAGAAAACGCTGAAGCGGAGCGCGACGGCGCCCACTAATTTGCCGTCGATGTAAACCGGGCTGCCGCTCATACCTCCGGCGACATTGGTCCGGGTCGCCTTGCCGCCCATCTTGGCGAGAATGATGTCTTGCTTCGGCCCCCACTGGTTTTTGAGCAGACCGAGAATCTCGACCGGAATCGGTTCTGGATCCTTGCCCGACAGCACTGTCCAGGCATAGCCTTTCAGTCCTGGCTTAATGTCGGCGAGCTTAAAAATCTCGGGTTTTCCTGCCTTGGGACGGACCGGCGCGGTTTCAGCTGTCGCAAGGACAGAAGAGCAGACCAGCGCCACGGCGAGGGCGGCAAACTTCATGGGACCTTCCTTAAATTACTGTGATGCGGAAAACAGAACTTCAGTTCCTATTATGATCCAGATTTGAGCAGCGTGGGATTTCGAGTTGGGATTTGGAGTTTGGAACCGCGCGCTTTTTTACGGCGCGCGGTCAGTAACTACGGTTGGGGAACGGTGTGGTCAGGATTGTATCCGCCGCCTGGGTCCTGGTCCTGTTCAGCGGGCTGGGGCGGGTGCACGGGCCCGCGCGGAGGATCCTTTGTAGCTTCCGGCGCGCCTTTCGGAAAACGCAATTCATCGATCATGGGCTGCACGATGCCAGGTTTTTCCTCGCGTTTTTCAAGATCCGCTTTGGCGGGCTTATCGGTCGGTTTATCGGCCTGTTTCAAGTTCGGCCTCCTTTCAACCGGGATTTTAAGAGGCTGGGGCCAAATAAAAACGGGATTCAATTGCTAAGCCGGTGAAAAGGATGCAAATTGACGTGGCGCTCGCACTGTGACCGCGAAAGCTAGAATCCGATGCCGATCAGGAACTCCACCTGGTTGAGCTGAGAGGGAGCTGTGATGAGAGCCGTCGCGTTCGCGGCCGCGTCGTGCCCCCAGCGCGAATAGCGTAGTTCAGGCATGATGCGCAGCTTCCAGATCTGAATGTTGACACCGCCTCCCAAAGCGGCGCCGGCACTCGATAGATACGGAGCTTCGTGGCCCACTCGGCGAAAAATCGGACCGGCCTCGACGTACGGATGCAGCCCGGGGGTGTGGAAGAAGTAGTACTTCCCGAGAATGGGAAACTCCCAGGACGCAATGTCAGTCACGCTTCGAGTGGTGACATTAGGCAGCACCGTGTTGTCGATCGTCAAATCGAGCGGACGGTAGAGCGCGTCAGCTTCTACCGCGAAGCCGAGCGGCAGGCCCAACTCGACCACCAGACCAATGACAAAGTTCTTGCTGGACGAAAAAGTGCGGACGATGGTGTCGACGCCATGCGCGGTCTGATCGGAAAAAGCGTCGGTCAGCGGGACGCCGCTCTTGATTCCAATGGAGAGATGCTGCGCGTTGGCTGCTGCCGCGGACAAGATTAGAAACACGAATGGCTGAACGTAACGCATGTCTTTTTGGACGCTGAGCGGCCCGAAACGTTTCCTTATGGAAATGTTGTTAGCTTTCCAGGATTACAATGGCCATACCCTGCTGCGCGGTGTGGGTCAGAGACAGAGCGATGTTTCGGACTCCCAGCCCGTCGGCGATCTTAGCGGCCTGGCCGTGAAGGCGGAGCGTGGGCCGGCCGGAAGGCAGGTTGGCTACCTCGAAATCCTGCCAGCGTACGCCGCGCCGCCAACCAGTGCCGATGGCCTTCATACCGGCTTCTTTGGCGGCGAACCGGGCCGCATACCGCTCGTAGCGGTTGGCCTTGCGTTCCACGTACGCGATCTCGGAGGGGCTGTAGATCCGGTTCACGAACCGGCTCCCGTGCCGCTCAATGGCAGCGCGCAAGCGCGCGACTTCTTCGATGTCGACGCCAATGCCGACGATCACAGCTCAGCGCCCGACGACGCCAATGTCAGTTGGCCGTGCTTGACGCCCTTGGTGCTGATCAACGCGTCGGCAATCTTCTTGACGACGGCCGCTTTCCCTCTGACGACCAGCACCTCCAGGCAGTTATCGTGATCCAGGTGAACGTGCAACGTAGACAGAATGTTGTGGAAATGGGAGTGCTGTAGCCCGGTGAGCTTCTCGTTCAGCAGCCGCACGTGATGATCGTAGACCAGCGTTACGGTGCCCACTACGCTGCTGTTGGGGCGCGCCCAAGCATGCTGCACGAGCTCGTCGCGAATCAGATCGCGGAACGCTTCAGATCGGTTGGTATAGCCGCGCGAGGCGATGAGGCGATCGAACTTGTTCAGGAGATCGGAATCGATAGCCACGCCTATACGGCTCAATTCGCTCATTTGTATAGAGCGTAGCAGGGGACGGGACGCCTTAGGGCGTGGCACGCTTTTGAAATTCTTGCTACTGTGGAGCCGTCGGCTCCGATGCATATTCCGGACAATTTCCTGTCCACGCCGGTGTGGGCCTCCTTGGATGCGCTCAGTGTTCCGGCCGTCGGATTGATGATCAAGCGCGCCGGGCGCGACCTGCCGGAAACGCGCATTCCCCTACTCGGCGTCATGGGCGCATTCGTGTTTGCGGCCCAGATGATCAATTTTCCGGTGGGGGCGGGCACGAGCGGCCACTTAGTGGGCGCGGCGCTGCTCGCGGCGGCACTGGGTCCAGCGCCCGCCGCACTGGTGATGACGACCATTCTTGTCATTCAGGCGTTCGTCTTTCAGGATGGCGGCGTGCTTTCGCTGGGCGCGAACGTGCTGAACATGGCGATCGCGGGTGTGCTGGCCGGGTACTTGCCGTTTCAGCTTTGGGGCGCATCCCGCCGTAGCGCTGCGATTTTTGCGGGGGGCTTTCTCTCGGTGCTCGTAAGCGGATCGCTGGCGTTGAGCGAACTGTTGATTTCCGGTGTTCGCATGCCTCGCCTTCTGGTGTTCACGTCATTAGGACTGTTCGCCGTCAACGCGCTCGTCGAAGGCGCAATCACGATTTCCGTCGTGCAGGCGCTGGACAAATTGAATCCGGGATTCGTGCAAAGGGCAAAGCAGGCGAACAGCCGCATGCTAGTGATATTGGGCAGCGCGGGCGTGCTGTTGGGCGCCGCCGGGTTCCTGCTGGCGTCGAACGCTCCAGATGCCATCCAGAATTTAGGCCAGACGCTTGGAATTTCCGCCAAGAGCGGCTTTCAAACTCCCATGGCGAACTATACTGTGGGCAATTTCGAATCGGCTTGGCTGCGCAGAGCGATCGCCGGACTCACGGGCCTGTTGCTCATTGCCGCCCTTTGCGTCGCGGGTGCGCGCATGATCGGCCGCAGGAGGAGCGCCTGAAATGCACCACGTCCTGATCGATCAATGGAGCCAGCGATCGAGCCCACTGCACCGCCGAGACCCGCGCGCGAAAATCCTGGTGCTGCTCATCTTCCTGGTGGTCCTGGCGACGACAGCGCCGGATGCGGTGGCGGCACTCGTCGTTTATGCGGCACTCCTTGTTTCAGCCATTTTGATTGCGGGGCTGCCGTTCGCCGGACTGCTCCTGCGCGCCGCCGCGATTCTTCCGTTTTCGGCAACTTTCGGGCTGATCACGTGGCTGGCGGGAGACGCCTGGCGCGCCGCCGGCCTGGTGGAGAAGAGCTATCTCTCTACGGTCGCGGTGCTGGTGCTGGTTGGGACGACGCCGCTGCCGCGGCTGCTGGGCGGGCTGGAAGCGCTGGGGACACCGCGATTGCTGGTGTTGCTGGCGCAGTTCTTATATCGTTATCTATTTGTGGTTTCCGAGCAGGCACAGCACGTTCGAGTAGCCGCGGCGTGCCGCGCCGGCAGGTCCCAAGGGGATCGTCCTGCGAGATTCCGCGCGGCCGCCGGCGCTTTGGCTGTGCTGTTCGCGCGCTCCTATTACCGGGCGGAAGGCATCCATCGCGCGATGATGTCGCGCGCGTTTAGCGGCCGTTTCGTGCTGCTGAGCCCGCTCCGATTCACGCTATCGGATGGCTGTTTTACGGTGGCCACCGGCGCATTGTTCATCCTGGCGCGCGTACAATGACACCGCTCATCGAGGTGCGCGACCTTCACTTTGAGTACGAGGATGGCACTCGAGCCCTGGATGGCGTCAATTTCACGTTGCAGGCAGGCGAAACGGTAGCCTTGTTGGGGGCAAACGGGTCCGGCAAAACGACGTTCGTTTTGCAACTAAATGGCATCCTGCTAGGCCAAGGTCTGGTATCCGTCTGCGGGCTAGCGGTCAATCAGGAGAACCTTGCGGCCGTCCGGTCCAAGATCGGCATGGTCTTCCAGGACTCCGACGAGCAGCTATTTATGCCAACCGTCTTGGAAGATGTTGCTTTCGGTCCGCTGAATCAGGGATCGAGCCGCGAAGAAGCTCTCGAGAAGGCTAAGACCGCGCTGCGTCAGGTGAAGATGGAGCACGCCGCCGACAAGGCTCCCTATCATCTGAGCGCGGGCGAGAAAAGAAAAGTTGCGCTAGCGGGTGTGCTGGCGATGCAGCCCGAAATCCTAGTGTTGGACGAACCAACGACGTTTCTGGATCCTCCGGGGCAGGTTCACTTGCTGCACTTACTTCAAGAGCTGCCGCAGTCAAAGCTAATCGTTACGCATAATATGCGGTTTGCTACCGCGCTGGCGGAACGGGCGGTGTTCTTCGAAAAAGGCAAGTTAGTCGCCGATGGACCGATCGACGAAGTTGTGCAGCGGTTCGACTGGACCTATTCAGCCTTGGCGGCGGACTTGCGATACTCCGCCCAGCGGCGCCGCTGAGCAGCGGCGATACGCCTGCGTGCAGCCGCGCTGAGGCGGCTAGACCCGTTTTTCGTGGGTTCAGCCAGTGGCCGGCCGCGTCGCGCCGCACCCCTGCCAAGGCGCGCCCGCACTTCTGAGATTTGCTCGTCGATTTGCTGTTTCCGCAGTTGGAGCCCTGCGAGAGCCGCTTCCAGCAGCTCGTTGTTTTGGAGATTCTTCTTCGAACGGGACATTATCGAGCTCCTACCTTAATCATAACTAAGTACCGCGCGTCCCAACAGGTTACAGTTCGTTAGAAAGAACGCTGGGTTATTCTAATTCGGAGTTGCGCGACGAATCGAGAATAAAAGTAACTGGTCCGTCGTTGATTAAGCTCACTTCCATTTCAGCTTGGAAGACTCCGGTTTCGACAATTGTGTTACTGAGCCGCAAGCGCTGAACGAAATATTCGTATAGTTCGCGCGCCTGCTCGGGGGGTGCGGCGCGATCGAAACTCGGGCGCCGGCCTTTCCTGCAGCTGCCGTGGAGAGTAAATTGTGAAACCACCAGGAGCGCGCCGCCCGCTTCCAAGATGGATCGGTTCATGCGCCGTTGGTCATCCGGAAAGATCCGCAGTTGCAGGATGCGGCCGGCGAGATAGTCGGCGTCGTCGCGGGTGTCGGGATGCGTAACGCCTACCAGGATAAGAAGGCCCCGATCAATCCGGCCGACGACTTCGTTATCTACCTGTACGTGAGCTTTCTTTACCCGTTGGATGACGACTCGCAAGTTATCAATATGACATAGTCGTTCGGCACGAATCGTTTGCGCGTGATGCGCTGCGAGGCGCCGCAGGGCGAGATAAGTAACAGCAAGGCAAAGCACTAAGGCGATTCCCCCATCCCAAACTTGCCGGGAAAACCAAATAATAGATTCGTGGTACTAAAAGGGATCTTCCAGCGCCGGCGCGTCCACGGCAAAGTGCCAGGGGGCTTCTTCAGCTTCGAGGAAGAGGCCAACTCAACCCGCCTTTATGGCTTTGGGCATGGCGACCATCTTCAACTGCGGGATGAGTACGGCAATATCTGGAAGGGAACCGCGGAAAAAGTAAGTGACACCTCGGTCCGGTACACTTTTCGCGACCCGAATGGTCACACCATCACAGGTGTCGCAGACGGTTACGGCATCATCCTGCGCGATCAGCGCGGCAAAACCTGGCGCGGGTTCATCGAATAGTTACGGCTTCGCTCAAATCGCTTCTGGACCACCATGGTCCCGCTCGACCGCTCACGGAACGACGCTTTGCGAATCGTGAACGTCCGGCTTTGAGCTAACAGCGGCACACCCCCAAGCGCTTGAAGCACTGCCAAGAAGAGCTTCCTGGAACGATCGCTTATCATAGAAGTTCTTCTCGCGACTGTAGACAAGAATGGCGCTCAAAAACCAAATTAGTTACAAACAGGCGGGCGTGAATATCGATGAAGCCGACCGCGCAGTCGCTCTGATTCGCAAACATGCACGTGCAACGTTCACACGCGGCGTGCTCACGGATATCGGCAGTTTCGGAGGTGGCTATCTTCTTTCGGGCTGGAAACGCCCGGTACTCGTCAGTTCAGCCGATGGTGTCGGCACGAAGTTAAAAATCGCTTTTCTCACCGGGCAGCACAATACAATCGGCGAGGATCTAGTGAATCACTGTGTCAACGACATCGCGGTGCAGGGAGCTGTTCCGCTCTTCTTCCTGGACTATTTCGCGGTAGGAACGTTGGACGCCGATGTTGCATCACAGGTGATCGAAGGCGTCGCGCGCGGCTGCCGGAACAACGGCTGCGCCTTAATCGGAGGCGAGACGGCTGAGATGCCAGGCCTGTATCAGGCCGGCGAGTACGATTTAGCGGGTTTTATTGTGGGCGCCGTAGAGCGCAGCGAAATGCTGACAGGAAAAACGATTCGGGCCGGCGACGCCTTGCTCGGCTTGCCGTCCAACGGGCTGCACACAAACGGATACTCGCTGGCGCGCAAATTATTGTTCGAGGTCGCGCGCCTGCCTCTGGATGGCGAGCTGGGCGGCGAGTTATTGCGCGTGCACCGCAGTTATCTGAATCCAATCCGCACGCTGATGAAAGCGGGCGTCCTGAAAGGCGCGGCTCACATCACAGGGGGTGGAATCACGGACAACACACCGCGTATCCTTCCCACGGGGCTGGCCGCGCGCGTGGACCTGTCCAGTTGGACCATTCCCCCGTTTTTCGAGAAATTGCGCGCCATCGGCAATCTTGATGTGGCCGATTACCGGCGCACCTTCAACCTGGGAATCGGCATGATCCTGGTGGTGGGGAAACGAAAGCTGGCTGAAGCGCAGTCCGCGTTGAAAAAGCTGGGAGAGACCTGCTACGAGATCGGCGAGGTGGTGCGTTCCTCGGGCGCGCGCGTGCAATACGTTGGCGAAAGTGGGGGGCATGCGTGAAGCGCCTGGGAATTTTGCTCTCCGGGCGCGGATCGAATTTTGAGGCCATCGCAAAGAATATCTCGGCGGGCAAACTGGAAGCGGAGATCGCAGTGGTTATTTCGAACCGGCCGGAGGCGCGCGGTGTTGAAATCGCACGTGAGCGTGGTTTGGCCGCCGTTGTAATGCCGTCCAAGGGCATCGCGCGCGAGGATTACGACTGCAGCATCGTGGCCGAGCTTCAGAAGCGCGGCGTCGAACTGGTCTGTCTGGCCGGATTCATGCGCTTGCTGAGCGCGGAATTTTGCCGCGCGTTTCCCATGCGCGTCTTGAACATCCATCCCTCGCTGCTGCCGGCATTCCCCGGTCTCGAGGCCCAGCGCCAGGCGCTGGAGCACGGAGTCAAGATCACGGGCTGCACGGTCCATTTCGTGGATGAGCAGCTGGACGCCGGCCCGATCGTTATTCAGGCCGCGGTTCCGGTAGTAGATCAAGACACTGTAGAGTCTTTGTCGGCGCGCATTCTGGTGGAAGAACATCGTATTTACACTGAGGCGGTCCGTTTCGTGCTCTCGGAGCGCTGGCGCATCGAAGGCCGGCGCGTGATTGCCGCTTAAAGGCATGCCGGCTCAATCGAATCTTCTGGCGCGGGTGGGGCGCGCTTCGCCGCCCACCTTTCGTTATCTGATGCAAACCGAAGTGCACGTGTTCGCTTTTTCCATTGCGGCGGGAATGCTGCTGTCGTTTTTTCCGTTCATGACGCTGATCCTCTCGCTGTGCCGTTATGTTTTCAAATGGAAGGCATCCGTAAACGCCATCTATTTCGCCGTCGGTGATTACTTCCCGGACGCCTTCGGCCAATTTTTACGGCGCAATCTGGAAGCGACGGTGGAATCGCGCGGGCCGGTGCAGATCGTTTCGCTGGTGTTTTTGTTCTTCACAGCCAGCGGAATTTTCGAACCCTTGGAAGTGGCGCTGAATCGCGCCTGGGCCTGCGAGCGCAACCGGAGCTATTTGAAGAACCAGGTGCTGAGCCTGGGCCTGATGTTCGCGTGCGGCGCGCTCATGCTGCTCTCGATCACGCTGACGGCGCTCAACAATCAATACTTGGGCGCCGCGGCGCGCCAGCCGTTGTCGACGGCGGCCAACCTGATAGGGCAGCTCTTTTTCAAGCTAGCGGCAATTCCCACCTCCATGCTGCTGTTGTTTCTCATCTACTGGCTGGTTCCGAATTGCCGCGTACCGGCCGTGAAGATTATCCCGCCCGCTATTATCGTTGGATTCCTGCTCGAGCTATTGAAATATGTCGACCTTTTGAGCTGGCCTTATCTCCGGATGAAGCTAGCGTTGGAGTACGGCCCGTTCGTGTATTCGGTCACGATCCTGCTGTGGGGATTTTTGGCTGCGATGCTGGTGTTAGCGGGCGCGGAATGGACTGCGCGACGGTCGCGCGTGGAGCCGGAGCCGGCGGAGTGAATTTTATGGCCGAAGTGCAATTCAACAACCGGCGGGCTGTGCAGATCGAAAACGAAGCGATTCGCTTGACAATGACGGTGGAAGGCGGGCATGTCGCCGAGATCTTGCATAAGAAAAGCGGCGTGAACCCGCTTTGGATCCCGCCGTGGCCTTCCATTGAGCCGTCCACATACAGCCGCGAGAAACATCCCGAATATGGCAGCGACGCCGAGAGCAAGCTGCTGGCGGGGTTGATGGGCCATAATTTGTGCCTCGATCTGTGGGGCTCGCCATCGCCTGAAGAGGCGGCGGCCGGGATGACTGTGCATGGCGAGGGATCAATCCTGCCGTACGAAATTTCGGCCGGCGGCCAGGAGCTGACGGCAACGTGTCTGTTGCCGGCGGCGCAATTGCAAGTCGCGCGGCACGTGCGCCTCGAGGGCGAACGCGTGCGGTTCACGGAAACCGTAGAGAATATCGCTATTTTGGACCGGCCTGTCGCCTGGACGCAGCACGTCACGCTCGGGCCGCCCTTTCTCGAAAAGGGCTTGACGCAGTTTCGCGCGCCCGGCACAAAGGCCTGTTCGCTCGATAATCGTGAGTACGAGTGGCCATTGAAGCCCCGCAACGAAGGCGGCATCGAGGATCTGCGCATGTTCACTAAGGCTCCGGTTTCGGGCGGCTTTGACGCCGTTTTGATGGACCCGGGGCGCGCCCGAGGCTACTTTTACGCCTGGTCGCCGGCGAGCCAAGTGCTCTTGGGCTACGTGTGGAACCGCGCTGATTTTCCCTGGCTTGGTATTTGGGAGGAAAACTATAGCCGCGAGCTTCCGCCCTGGAATCGACGAACGCTGACCCGTGGCATGGAGTTCAGCGCGTCACCGTTTCCCGAGAGCAGAAGGCAGATGATCGACCGCAAGGCGCTGTTCGGAGAACAGGGTTATCGCTGGATTCCCGCCAAAACCAAAGTTCGTGTGGAGTATTCCGCCTTTATCACTACCGCGAGCTCAATTCCCGAGGGTTTGTAGAAAATCCAGATCCACGTTTCCGCCCGAGAGTATGGCCCCAACGCGGTTCAAGCCTGCGGGCAATTTACCGTGGTAGAGCGCGGCCGCGGTAACGGCTCCGCTGGGCTCGACCAGCATTTTCATGCGCGCCAGCAGGAATTTCATCGTCTCGCGAATTTCCTCATCGCTGACCAGCACGATTTGATCCACGAACTTCTGAACAATGGGAAACGTGATCGCGCCGGGCTTGGTGGCGCGCAAGCCGTCGGCGATCGTCTGCGGCATCGGAATCTCGGTCCGCGAGCCGGCGCGGAACGACAGGTACGTGTCGTTGCCGTCTTGCGGTTCGATACCGAAAATGCGAATGGACGGACGGAGCGATTTGGCGGCAATGGCGCACCCGGAGATCAGGCCGCCGCCGCCGATGGGGACCACAAGCGCGTCGAGATCGGCGATTTCTTCCAAAAATTCCAGGGCGACGGTTCCCTGCCCCGCGATGGTCCAGGGATGATCGTACGGCGGGATCAGCGTGGCGCCGGTTTGTTGGGCGATCTCTTGCCCAATCGCTTCACGGCTGCCGGTCATGCGGTCGTAGGTGACTACGCGCGCGCCGTACCCACGTGTAGCATCCAGCTTGGACTTGGGCGCATCAGCGGGCATGACAATGGTGGCCGGCGTGCCCACCGATGCCGCAGCAATCGCCACCGCTTGCGCGTGATTGCCCGATGAGTAACTCACCACGCCGCACGTCAGCCGGTCTTTCGGAATCGAGTACACGAAATTTGCCGCGCCCCGGATCTTAAATGCGCCGCCGCGCTGGAAGTTTTCGCACTTGAAGAAGGCTCGTGCGCCGGCGATCGCGTCGAATGAACGCGAGGTGAATACCGGTGTCCGATGCGCTACGGCGCGGATGCGTTCCGCGGCCTGGCGGACGTGCGAAAGCTGGACGTCTTCATTCATTGTTTGCTACCTCTGAGGCGATGTTTGCCACTCCTGAGGCGACCGCTCGAGATGTTTTTCCAACTAGCGAAACCGGAATGGAGTCGACAAATTCGATGATACGCGGCAACTTGTATTCGCCTAGCCGCGCACGGCAATGCCGGATGACGTCGGCGCGGGCAAGTTCGGCTCCCTCGCGAACCTTAACCCGCGCGCGAATGACTTGTCCGGCGCCGGGAGCGGGAACACTGTCCACGTAGACTGCCGACACTCCAGCCAGCGCTTCGATCGCGCGTTCAACTTCGACTGGATCCACTTTGATGCCGCCAACGTTGATCACGCGGCCCAATCGGCCGGTGAGGTAGAGGCCGCGGGCCGAATCAATGTATCCAAGGTCGCCGGTACGAAAGAACCCGTCCGCCAGGACCTGGCGATTGAGTTCGGGTTCGCCGAAATAGCCGGACATAGTGGCGGGCGAACGAGCCAGGATTTCGCCCGGCTGCCCTGTTCCCACATCTTGGCCGGAGGAATCCACGCATCGGATCTGGACGTTGGGCAGCGGAACACCCACGAACTCGCCGCCCAGGGCGCTGGACGGTTGGCCCGGGGAAACCGCCATGGAGATTCCCGATGTCTCGGTCGTGCCGTACCACTGGACAATCGTGGAACCGAAGTATTCCTCCCATCGACTGGCGATGCTGGGCTGCATGCGCGCGCCGCTGGATACGCACAGACGCACGGTCTTGAAAAGATCGGGATTTCGGATACACTCGGCCAGCTTTCCGTATATGAAGGGAGAACCGATGATGACGTTGACCTGTTCGCGCGCGGCCAGTTCGGCGTATTCTTCCGGCAAGAATCGCTGCATCATCACCACAGTGGCACCACTGAGCAAAGGCATCAGCATGCAATTATTGAAGCCGTGCAAGTGATGGAACGGCACAACACCGATCATTCGGTCACCCGCACGAATGCCCATAGCTCGCGATGAATTCGAGATGCTCCCGATGAGGTTGCGCTCGCTCAGCGGCACAATTCTTGGGACGCCCGTGGAGCCGGACGTTGTCATAAACAGAACCGGAGCTTCGGTGGAACTTGCGCCGCGATTCCAATCGCCGTGGTTGTCGAACTCGGCATCCTCGATGCCTACGATCGCTTCGGCAGGCACGGCGCCTGTTTCGCGCCACGCAGCCTGGAAAGCGCGCTCGGCAACCACACCGCGCAAATTGATCCTGCCGGCGAGGGCCTTTAACTCCTCCGGACGCCATTGTGGATTGCACGGCATGAGCACCGCTCCGGAATCGCAGAGTGCGAGGAAAGATGCTGCGAATTGCCAGCGGTTCAGCATCGAAATCGCGACCGTTTCGCCGGGACGGGGATCCAACGCCTGCTTCAGCCAGCCGCGCACGCGGGTTATTTCGTCGAGTAAGCGGCCGTAGGAGATGCGCAAGCCGCCATCGATAATGGCCGGTTCACTGGCATGCTGTTCTGCCGTCGCGCGGAAGCGTTCGAAAATCATTTCAATCGCAGAGGCCAAGTGGACATCGTGGCCTGAGCCGAACTCGGGGCAGCGGCCAGCGCGCGGAGCTCATATACCCGCCCATAACGTCCACTGCGCGGGATTGCCGCGGATTTGCTGTTCGAGGACACGGATGAACAAGGGGAGATTTGCAGAAACAAACTCATCCCTGGTAGAAGTTTTCACTATATCAAGCGCCGGACTGAATACGATGCGGAGATTCGAGCTGCATCCGAAACAGAGCATCGGCACGACGGCGCAACCGGACAGGCGAACAATATCCAGAAGTCCACTGGAAAACTGCCGCGGTACGCCTAACAGTTGCGACTGCACCGTGCGTGCGCCATGCCGTCCGTCGGGCGTAATCATGACCAGCCCGCCCGAACGGAGCCGTTGAAGTACTTTCAGAGTGCAGCCCGGGTCCTGAGCGTAGACCTCGTCCTGAATCACGTCACGTAGAAAGTTCATGAGCCGCGGCCGCAGGAACCGGCCGGTGAGGCGTCCCTCCAAATCCTCCGATGGGCCGTAAAGCCGGACGATAAGCATCGGCCAGCCGCGGGCGGCGAGATATCGCCTGGCAAGCCGGTTTGGATAGAAATGGCAGGTGAGCAGGAGTACGCCTTTTCCCGCCGATTTCGCCGCATCGAGGTATTCAACACCAGAATGCTCGGTGCAGTTCGTTTCTTTCAAAAACGACGGCCGATTGATAACAACGTCGTCCAGCAGGCGGAAGATTGAGCCGCGAACCAACTCGCGCGCATACCGGGGTGCCTGTTCCGGCGTGATGTTAGCCGCGAGTTGTAGCATCCGGGTTTCGACCTTCTTCCTCCAGCTCCGGTAATGGAACTGCAGCAGCGGTTCGCAAACGCGCCCCATTCGATACAGCACGTCCCGAGGCAAATACTTCAGGAAAAACTGAGCCGGATAGAGATAGAACAACAGCAGGAGATCGCGCGCGGTGACCAGAGGCGCGCGTTCAGCCTGGGTCCGCGGCTGCGCGGCTGCGGCGCTCGAAGTGTTGGATAAATCCTCAGTAGCCGGCACACTTGTCAACCACGTTCTCGAGTGGCTGCCCTTTGCGAAACCGGTCGAAATTGTCGATGAACTTGTACATGGCCAGGTCCGCCCAGCCCACGACGTGATCGGCCGAATGCGGCGAAAGCAGAACATTGGAGAGGCTGTAGAACTGATGGCCAGCAGGCAGCGGCTCCGTGTCGAAGACGTCCAGCGCGGCGCCTTTGATCCGGCCCTGTTCCAAGGCGCCAATTAAAGCGGATTCGACAATCACCGGACCGCGTCCCACGTTGATTATCACAGCCGAGCTCTTCATGGCAGCAAGCTCCTTCGCGCCAATCATGCCGCGGGTTTCAGGAGTGAGCGGAGTGGCCAGCAGAACGTAGTCGCATTCGGCGATCATATCGCGCAGACCGCTGAGTGGAAAGACGCGTTCAGCATACGAGTCGCCGTTCGACTCGGCTATTTTCCGGCGGGTGGCGTAAACCCGCATGCCCAAGGCATGGGCCAGGCGGGCGGCTTCGCGCCCAATTTCGCCATAGCCGACGATGCCCAGAACCTGCCGGCGGATCTCCCAGACGTCGAACTGCTCCCATCGTCCAGCCTCCTGATTGCGAATCAGGCGGCGCAGGTCCTTGGCAAAGAATAGAACTGATGCGATGGCGAACTCGGCCAGGCCGTCCTTGAAAACTCCGCGGCCGTTGGTAAGCGGGACCGGGCTCGCGATGAGTTCCGGAAAAAGAAGCTTCTCGACGCCGGCCCACATGGAGTGAATCCAGCGGAGGCGCCGCGCTTGAGGGAAAATGCCGCGGAGGAGGTCGGGTTTGAGGCCGCCCACAAGGATCACATCCGCATCCGGCGCGTGCTCCGCGAGGAACTGGGGATCGTTGCCGGTGCGAATCGTGACTGGCTCCGGCAACCGGTCAAGCAGCCGTAGATATCCAGCGCTGGGATTCGAGATCACGAGTAACGTGATGGGATCCATGAAAAAAGGAAGATAGCACGGTTGGAAGCCAGGGCCGTCCCGGGCTACCATCGGGACGTGGCGGCACAGCAGCAATTGCGGGATCTTCCGCCGGTAGATCAAGTCTTAGCGGGGCTGGCGCATCTCGAGGGGCGATTCCCGCGAAAGCTGATCGTGGCGGAAGCGCGGCGCGTGCTGGAGGCGGCGCGCGAAGAGATCCGCGCCGGGCGGACGGCGAACGCCGAGCGCTTCGAAGTGCGCATCCAGAAGAGTCTCGAGCGGCTGGAACAGCCATCGCTCCGGCATGTGATCAATGCCACCGGGGTTGTACTGCACACCAACCTGGGACGCGCTCCGCTCCCTAATTTCGAACCGCAATCCGGCTATTCGAATCTCGAGTACGATCTGGCGCGCGGCGCGCGCGGCAAGCGCGACGTGCACATCGCAGAGTTGCTGGAGCGGCTGGTAGGCGCGCCGGGAATTGCCGTCAACAATAACGCTGCTGCCATCTATCTGGCGTTGAACGAACTGGCTGCTGGATTCGAGGTGATCGTCTCGCGCGGCGAGTTGATCGAGATCGGCGATGGCTTTCGTATTCCCGAGATCATGCGCAGCTCGGGCGCCGTGCTGCGCGAGATTGGAACCACGAATCGCACGCGCATCGAAGACTACCGCGATGCGATCAATGACCGGACCCGGCTGCTGTTGCGCGTACACCCCAGCAATTTCCGGATCGAAGGCTTTACCGCCCGGCCGGAACTGCGGGAACTCGCGGCCCTGGGCAAAGAACGCGGCATCCCAGTGTACGAGGACTTGGGCAGCGGCTGCGTTGCCGATTTACGCCCGTTTGGAGTGAACGAGCCGCTGGTATCGGAAAGTCTTGAGGCCGGCGTGAACCTGGTTTCGTTCAGCGGCGATAAGCTGCTCGGCGGCCCGCAAGCCGGCGTGCTGGCGGGCGATGACAAGCTGGTGGCGCGGCTACGCCGTAATCCGATGTTTCGAGCGCTGCGGCTCGACAAGCTGATCTATCAGGTGCTGGAAACTACTTTGCGAAATCTGGTTCTGGAGCGTTGGATGGAGATTCCCGCGCTGGCTATGATCATGACGCCGCCGGACCGGCTTCGAGCGCGCGCGGAGCGGTTTGCGGCGCGCTTGGACGGGTTGTTGGCGCGGTTAGTGGATGGGCAGTCGCTGGTCGGGGGAGGGGCCACGCCAGAACAACCGCTGCCGGCGTGCCTGATTGCAATCGAGTGCGACGACGTTGTGCAAGCCGAACGCCGTTGCCGAGCCGCCGAACCGCCGGTGGTGATTAGGATTGAAGACGACCGGCTGCTGCTGGATCTCAGGACCGTCTTTCCGGGCGAAGAAGACGATTTGGCCCGCGTCATCCGGCACGCCTGTTTATAGGCTCGACACCAGCAGGGCCAACAGGGCCGTGCGATCGGCAATCCGGTCGATCAGAATGCTCTCGTTTAGCGCGTGCGCACCCTCGCCGACGCCCCCAAGCCCGTCCAGGGTGGGAACACCCAGCGCGGCGGTGAAGTTTCCATCCGAACCGCCGCCGGTTGCTGACTCCTCAAGCTCGACGCCCAGGCTTTTGGCCAGCGCGCGCGCCTTTGCGAACAACCGGCCAATGGCAGGCGTTCGCTCCATGGGCGGCCGGTTGAGCCCGCCTTCCACCTGGATGGAACAGCGTTTATCGAACGGCCGCAAGCCGCGGAATTTTTTGTCCAGTGCCGGGGCATCCTTCAGCCGCGCAACTCGTATGTCAACCTCGGCACGCGCTTCCGCCGCTACTACATTGGTTCGTGTCCCTCCCGAAATGACGCCGGGATTCACGGTCAGCCCTCGCTTGAGATCTGTGAAATTGGCGATTCGCTCCAGCTGGCGCGCCAGTTCGACGATCGCGCTGGCGCCGTTCTCGAAATCCACTCCGGCGTGCGAAGCGCGGCCTTTCACGCTCACGGTATATCCGCCGACTCCTTTACGCGCCGTTTTCAGTTTCCCTTCGAGGCCTGTCCCGGGCTCCAGAACCAGCACGGCAGCGCTCCGACGGGCGGCTTCTTCCGTAAGAGGCCGCGACGACTCGCTCCCTACTTCCTCGTCGGCGTTGACCTGCAACACCACCCGGCGGGCCACCGGAATATCCAATTCGCGCAGAGCGCGAATCGCGTACAGAAAAAACACGATTCCGGATTTCATATCGAGCACGCCGGGTCCCCACAGCCGGCCATCGCCCTGCCGAAAAGGCATCTGCGCCAGTGTGCCCAACGGCCACACCGTATCGGAGTGGGCCAGCGCGAGAATGTCGCCGGGCTGTTTTCTGCGCGGGCCGGGAAGTTGAAACTCGCAGCGCAAGTGACGGCCGAAGCGCCCGCCGCGAAAAGTCCTCACGCGCCCCACGGGTTGGAGGCGGCTTTCCAAGAGATCCACGAAGCGATTCACCGAGGGCGGGTCATCGCTGGGCGATTCGCATTCCACCAACTCGCGAATTGAGCCGATGATACCGGCTTCTGTCGAGCGCGCAAAACGCAGGAATGGATGCATTGCCTGTTATAATAGCCACTTCTCATGGCCATCCTGGACATTCAGGCAATACGCGAAATCCTGCCGCATCGTTACCCGATGCTGCTCGTGGACGCGATCCTGGAACTGGAAGAGGAGCGCATCGTTGGGATCAAAAATGTGACGATCAACGAGCCATTCTTTGCCGGCCATTTTCCCGATTTTCCGGTCATGCCCGGCGTGTTGATCGTCGAAGCCATGGCGCAGGTGGCGGGCGTGCTGGTGCTGAAACAAATTCCTGACCGCAAGAACAAGCTGGTGTTGCTCGCCTCAGTGGAAGAAGCCAAATTTCGCCGTCCGGTTCTGCCAGGCCATCAGCTTCGCATCGAAATGAAAGTCACCAAACGCAAAGCCAGCGTCGCGAAAATGCACGGCCAGGCATCCGTGGAAGGCGTGGTGGTGGCCGAGGCGCAATTGATGTGCAAGCTCGCCGATCGTGAGCCTCAAGCCGAGCCAGTCCCGGTGGAAGCGCCGGCTCTGTAGCGCGGCATGCCCATTCACCCGAGCGCAATTGTCGATGCTCACGCCCACCTAGCGGAAACAGCAGAGATCGGTCCGTTCTGCATCGTTGGCGCGCAGGTGACCATTGGCGCGCGGACGCGTCTGATGGCGCATGTGTACTTGGAAGGCACCACCGTCATCGGCGAGGACAATGTTTTTTACCCTTACTCGACGGTGGGTGTCGCCTCGCAGGATCTCAAGTACCGGGGCGAGCCGTCCGAAACTCGAATCGGAAACCGGAACACCATTCGCGAATTTGTGACGATCCACCGCGGCACCGAGGGCGGCGGGTTAATCACAGAGATTGGCGACGACAATCTGCTGATGGCGTATGTGCATATCGCGCACGACGCGCGCGTGGGGAGCCACACCATTCTGGGCAATGCCGTCACATTTGCCGGACACGTAACCGTGGGCGATTGGGCAGTGATTGAGGCGTTCACCGGCGTCCACCAGTTTTGCCGGATTGGGCGGCACGCGTTTATTGGCGGTTACAGCGTAATCACCAAGGACGTGCTGCCGTACTCGCTGACGGTGACCCCGCGCGAATCCAAAGTGTTCGGCGAAAACAAAGTAGGCCTGGAGCGCCGGGGCTTTTCCAAGCCGGCGATTGACAGCCTGCACAAAGTATTCCGCCTGCTTACTAAGTCCGGACTGAATACCACGCAGGCGGTGGAACGTATTGGCGCCGAAATCGAAATGGGACCGGAGGTGGAGGAAGTCCTGGCCTTCATTGCTTCATCCGAGCGCGGGTTTATCAAATGAGCCGCTACGGCATGATCGCGGGAAACGGCCGGTTCCCGCTGCTGGCGCTTGAGACCGCGCGTCGGCTGGGCGATGAAGTTATAGCCGTGGGCCTGCGCGAAGAGGCATCGCCCGAGATCGAAAACCTGGCCGCGCGCTGCCATTGGATTTCAATAGGCGAGCTAAGCCGCCTCATTGACATCCTGAAACGGGAAGGAATCACCGAAGTGATTATGGCCGGACAGGTAAAGCACGTTAGCATTTTCTCCTCGATCCGGCCGGATTGGCGCCTCGTAAAGCTGCTCGCGTCGCTGCGCGAGAAAAACACGGACGCGCTGATCGGAGGCGTGGCCAAAGTGCTGGCGGACGAGGGCATTCATTTGGCTGATTCCACGTTGCTGTTGAAGCCGCTGTTGGCCGGCGCGGGCACGCTCACCAAGCGCCGGCCGTCGTCGGAAGAGGAACGCGATATCGCTTACGGCCGAAGGGTCGCGAACACCCTTGCCGGCCTGGACGTCGGACAGAGCGTCGCGATTTGCGATCGCGCCTGCGTCGCCGTGGAAGCGATGGAGGGCACCGATGCGATGCTCGAGCGCGCCGCCTCACTGGTGAACGGCAAACCGATCACGCTGGTGAAAGTGTCCCGCCGCCGCGGACATCTGCTGTTCGACGTACCCGTGGCGGGCTCCCAAACCATCGATGTGATGCAGCGCTGCGGCGCGACCGCGCTGGCCGTGGATGCGGGCCGGACGCTGCTGCTGGACCGCGACGAGATGCTGGAAAAAGCTAACCAGGCCGGAATCGCCGTAGCGGGCTGCACGCCTGAGCCGTAGGTGCGCGTGTGCTAGCTTATGACCTTGACCGCAAAAATTCGAGTCGGTGTGGTCGGTGCGGGCGTTTTTGGCCGGCATCATTTGCGGGTGCTGAACCAGTCGCCGGATGCTGAGTTGGCCGGGGTTGTGGATGTCGATCGCGAGCGCGCTTCCGCCGCCGGCGCTGAGTTCAGATGTCCGGTTTATTCGTCTGTTGAAGAACTTGCCGGAAAAGCGGACGCCGCTGTCGTGGCGGTACCGACATCGGCGCATTCAGAAACCGGCTGCGCGCTGCTGGAGGGCGGGATCGATGTCTTGGTCGAAAAACCGATCGCGGCGGATCGCGCCTCAGCCGAACGTTTGGTTGAAACCGCGGCGCGGAACGGCCGCATCCTGCAGGTCGGGCACCTGGAACATTACAACCCGGCCGTAGTCGCGCTCAAGAACATCGTCCGCGTGCCGCTATTCTTCGAAATTCATCGCCTGAGCCTGCCGGGGCCGCGTAGCCTGGACGTGGATGTAGTGCTCGACCTCATGATCCACGACCTGGATATTGTGCTGGACCTGGTGGGCGCAATGCCGGAAGACATCCAAGCGGCCGGAATCTCGGTGCTGTCCGACAAGGCCGATATTGCGAACGTCCGGCTAGCGTTCTCGGGCGGATGCATTGCCAATCTGACCGCCAGCCGCGTGTCTACCGAGCGGGTTCGGAAATTGCGGCTGTTCCAGCCGCACCAGTACATCTCGCTCGATTACCAAAAGCAGGAAGCCGCCGTGTTCACGGTTTCCGAGCAGAAGCAGATCGGGTTTCAGATGCTCCCGCTGACCAAAGAGGAGCCGCTCCGGCTGGAAGTAGCATCCTTTCTGGAATCGGTGCGAACCCGCAAACGGCCGCTTGTTTCGGGCGAAGAGGCACTCCGCGCG
The DNA here is from genome assembly GCA_035293725.1 of Bryobacteraceae bacterium. GTDB lineage: Bacteria > Acidobacteriota > Terriglobia > Bryobacterales > Bryobacteraceae > Palsa-89. The sequence continues at coordinate 98,293 of DATGMH010000079.1, read as the reverse complement.
CTGGATGTCGCCCTAGCCATTCTTGGTAAAATTGAGGCGCACACTAAATTAGTCGCGCAACGCATTCAATCGCTTCAGTAGCAACCTTCGGCCGGCGCCGAACGTCTTTTTGGCACGCCACACTCCAGAACGCGTACAAGGGAACGCCGCCGCAGCGCGTTATGGTGGGATGAGGACGCGGCGGCGTCCTGTACGCTCATGAGTATCCAAGCGGATTCCGGCCCGAATCTTCTGCTGAACTGGCAAGAGGAAACCGGCCCGGTGCGCTGGCTGCGCGACGGTATCGCCTCGCTGGCGGTGCACGCAGTATTGGTCCCGCTGCTCGTTCTGGTGGCGAGCATGGAAACACCCGCTCCGAAACTCGGGACGGAAATTGTCAGCAATGTGCAGCATGTCACATTGATCGCCCCGGCTGACCTGACGCAAAAGGCGCCCAACAAGGCCAAAGTCTCCAAGGAAGTGAATGTGGAGGATCTGATGCCGCGGCCCGCGTCAGAACAACGGCTCCCTCCCGCGCCGGCGCTGCGGGCGTTCCAACCGCCCACACCCAAACGTCCGGGGCCGCCAGTGCCGGGGCCGAATATTACCGAGCCTCCGAAGTTAGACGCTGCTGTCAACCCGCCGCAACTGCTGCCAGCGCCCGCGGGCACGCCGCAAGCTCCGCCGCCGAAGATTCAATCCGAGGAGCAGCCCAAGCTCGCCTTAGAAACTCCTGGACAGCGCGGACCTAGCCCGGACGAAAGCAAAGGACAATCGAAGCTGGCTCCCCCCAAAACAACCGTGGCCGAAGCCCTGCGTCAGGTCGAGAGGGGCGGCGGCAACCAGGGCGGGATCGTCATAGGCGATCTCGAGCATCCTAATGTCCCCGAGCTTCCCCAGCTGCCGCCATCGCCTGGCCGCATCGGCAGCAGCCTGGAACTCATGAGCGACCCGATGGGCGTGGATTTCAAGCCGTACCTGATCCAAATTCTTGCGCGGGTCCGCCGCAACTGGTTCGCAGTAATTCCCGAGAGCGCGAGAATGGGGAATCGCGGCCTGGTTCAGCTTCAGTTCATGATCGATCGCAGCGGTCAGGTTCCGAAGCTAGTGATCGCATCGACATCAGGTTCGCAGGCTCTTGATAAGGCGGCTGTCGCCAGCATTAGCGCCTCTGTTCCATTTCCGCCGCTTCCTCCGGAATACAAAGGCCTCTCCATCCGGCTGCAGTTTGCCTTCAAGTACAACGTGCAGTGAGTTGAATCGCGCCGCCGGGTTAGCTGAAAGCCGCCGCTGCTAGTTCGTAGCCGCCGGCAAAACAACAACTGGCGCGCGCCAGAACGCGAACTTCTGCGCCGTTGGATCCAGCACGCTCACCTGGCACGTATACTTGCCGGGTTTTAGCTTCGCCAGCGGCAGGCTGAAACGCAGTGGAACGGCTTTGGTTTTGGGATTCAGGCCGTCGTCCACACGTAAAGGATCTGTCTCGAACGCCTTCACTTTTCCGCGATAAAAGCTGACATTCGCCATGACTGGTTGAGTTGTATCCGCGGAGGGTTCGTACGCCTCCAGATAAACGTAAAGGTTCTGATCCGCGCGGAACACTCGCGTGACGCTCGGCACAAGCTTCACGCCATCTTGAATCAGCGGGTGCGCAGCCAGAATTTTTTTGTCCTTCTCGGCAGTGGCGATCGCGGCGGCCAAGGGCTGGCGCTGGCTGCTCAGCACGACTGAACTGATCGGCAGATATTTCTGTTCGGTGGTAAGGTCCGGCACGACGAAGTTGGTTTCGTAGGTGCCCATTTTCCCGGTTTCGTTCTCGCGGGCCAGGAATTTAAGGCTGTAAGGACCGGGCGGCAACGTAAAGCCCGTGTCGTATTCGAGCGTGGTCTTGGAAAGCTGCGGGCCGGTTTCGCCTTTGAGCTTCACCTGGATGTTATCGCGTACGTTCGCCACTACCGCGCCTTTAGCGTCCTTCACTTGCCCAATAAAATCCAGGCGCGTGCTTTCGGCGCCGCCGTGGCGCGCCAACTCGATTTCCGAACCTGGAATCTTCACGGCCAGCGGGACGAAGTAACGGTCGCGCGCTAAACGGAAGTAATCGAGCTCCAGCGCCAGGTCCATATCGGTAACCGGATCGCCCAGAACGAGCGCCTCGGCCAGTTGATGTTCCTTATCGCTCTCGGTGAACTTGTTGAATTGCTTACCCGCGTAGTAGCCCTGGCGGTAATCCAGTTTGGCGATCGTCGCCAACGTGGACTTGTCATTCATCGTGATTTTTACGCGCCGGAATCGCCCGTCCAGCGCGGTGTTGCTCGAGTAATATCCGATGATGTAGTAGCTGGCCATGTCCTGCTGGGCCTGGACGATACCCATCGACAGGTCGTTATTGTCCAGCAGAGCTTTGCCGCCGGTATCGGCCGCCAGCGTGTACAGCGTCTCCTGCTGGTTTTGGAAATTGCTCAAGCGGGCATGCAGCGAGCTCCCCGAATACATGCCTTGTCCGCCGGGCGAGCCTTTCGTGGCATCTCCGAGCGGAGCTTCGGCCACCAGCCCACGCGCGTCGATCGGATAGAAAGACACATTGGCGCGTATCGCAGCGTTGACTGTAGACCTGAGCTGAGCCTGGTTATCCAGACCGTTGCGCTGCATGCCGCTGGCGAAATAAATCAGCGATTTCTTCTCATTCAGCGATCCGAGCATTTTGACCGCGGTTTCCAACGCCGAAAGCTGTCTGTCTGTGTTGAAGATGTTGAACTCGGTGTCGTCCTGTTGGAACGCCGCGCCGGTATCAGCCGCGCTGTCGTCCTGATTGTTAATCTCAAATCCCTGCCCTTCACCTACGATCAGGCCATTGATGTCTTTCTCCAACAGGTCGCGGTCGTCGGTGAAATCCTCCAACACTTTCACATCGCTGGAAAACGTCATGATCGCCATCAGATCGGCAGGTTTCATTTGGGTCCGCAGGAATTTCAAAGCGGCCTCTTGCGCACGTTTCTGGTCCTGAATCGGCATGGACGTCATGTCGAAGAACATCACCAGTAGACGGCGGTTCCGATATTTGAGATCGCCGGGCCGTTCGGGCGCGATTTCAATCGTGGTGACCGGCTTTGCCGCGGATTTCTCTTTGGACGCGGTGGCAGGCTCAACCGTCGGTTTCCCGCCCGGCGCTGAATTATCTTCCAGCTTCTGAAATTCAAACACGCTGATCTTCTGCGGCTTGCCATCCTCGGTGATGGTGAAGTCTTCCGGCTTGAGGTCGAGGATCGGTTTGCCGTCTTTGCCTTTTATGAGAACATCTTCGACCACCAATTGCGTTGTGGTGGAGATACGTAGGTCCGTTTGTGGGCCGTTGGCGATATTTTGCGGCGCCTGCTGTGCAGTTGCCGTTAGCAGTCCGGATACGGCCAGAGCAACAAAAGATCGCGCGGTCATATCAGAACCTAAACCGCACCGTCAACTGCACCGACCGCATTGCGTTGGCGGCGTTGGGCAACCCGAACTGGGCGTTTCCCAAGACCGTATTCCAGGACGTGAACGTCACGTGGTTCAGGACGTTGGTTGAATCTAAGCGGATATCCAGGTTGCGGCGCTCGCCGAGCCGAAACACGCGGCCCGCGGAAGCGTTGAGGTTGAACTGGACAGGACCGGTGATGATGTTCCGGCCCGCATCGCCCCACTGGCCGGAAGGCGGGGCTGCAAACGCGGCGATGTTGAAACCATAGCCCGGCAGCGTGGGAGCAAGCGAACCACCGACGTACACCGCGCGCAGCGTGCCGGTCACGCCCGTCCCGGTTGCCACACGGCTAAGGACAATCGGGGTCTCGGGCAACCCGCTGCCTGCCGTCAGCGTGGTAGCGAACGTCCAGTCTTTCGCGAGCGCGCCTCTCCATCCGCTCAGCAATGTTCCACCTCGCGCTCCTTCGCCGGTGCTGTACTGAACCGACGCGTTCAGCACGTGGGTGCGATTGAAGCTCGAGAGCGACCGTTCAGCGGAAAGATCGAGCCAATTCTGTGCATACCCGGAACCGAGCCCCGCGCGCCCGCCGACACCCTGCGCGTCGTCAAGTGCTTTAGAAAAGATATATCTGGCGCTCCAGGAAAAACCGCTGCGGAAGCGCCGCTGTAGCTGAACCGTGGCCGCGTTGTAGCTCGAATTGCCGTTGGATGTGACGTAAACGTACCCGGACGGATAGGGGCTCGCGGGTGCTCCCGGCGGCGAGGTGTTTGGAAGAAACTCCTGCATTTGGTGCGTCCCCTTATTGCCTTGATACATCAGCGTCAGGATGATCGACGATGACAGGTTCTGTTGAACCGAAGCCTGCCAGTAATGCAGGTATCCGATGTGGAAGTTCGGGTCAATGGCGTAGGTCTGCGGTATCGTTGCGATTGCCGGCGTCAGGAAAGCATTGGCCAAAGTGAACGGATCGTTGAGGGAATTGGCCTGCGTGACGCTGTTCGAGAGCGGCGCTTGTTGAGCCATTTGCGCGGCCAGCGGTTGGTAAACCGAGGTGTTGTAGTAAATGCCGTATCCGGCGCGGACGACAGTTGAGTGGCTGGTCAGGGGCCGCCACGCAATTCCGACGCGCGGTTGGATTTCGCGGTAATTCGGACGGACCAACGAATTGGGATATCCCGCTTGGCCCGCGGAGAGGCACCCGCTGGCCGGCGTCGCACAAACCGCCGTCGCGCTACCGAAGTTCGGACCGATATTCAAATTCACCAGTCGGTTGTACAGTTCCGTTACCGGCGCTTGAAAATCCCAGCGCAGCCCAAAGTTGATGCTTAGGCTGTTCTTGATGCGCCAATCGTCGTTCGCGAAGGCGTCCAGCCAGGAGGTGCGGAAATATTTATCGGCGTTTCCGTAGGCGATGGAACTGGTGGCGGGGTAGCCGAGCAAAAAATCGGCAAAGGCGTTCCCGGTAAACTCGCCGTTGAACAGGAACCCGCCGCGCGGATTTTGCTGCGAAAGCTGATTGAAATCCAGCCTGCGAAAATCTCCGCCAAACGTGGCATTGTGTTTTCCGTGCACCCAGATCAGGCTTTCGCCCACCTGATTCGTCGTGTTGTGATTTAGCGCAAAATTTCCGTCCGACAGGCCCGAGATTCCGTTTGAGAACGACAGGCTGGGAGGTCCCCAAAACGACGGCGCTTGATCGTTGCCTTGAATTCCAGCGGCTTGCGATACGTTTTGCGTATTGGCGAAAAACGGTGTGGTTTGCGCCGCCGATCTGCTGAAGTTGTAACGCAGATTGCTCATCAGAGTGTTGGTGAAATGATAGGTCCAACCCACACCGCTATTCACGCCGGTCGTCGTGCTGGTATCGACAAAGCCGAAAAGGTTCGGAGCCGTGCTGTGACTGTTCTGCCAGGAAAAGTTGCCGGTCATCTGGTTTTTGGAATTGACGGTCTGGCTAACACGAGCATTGAGGTTGCTCTGATTGCCGAGGCTGATGATCGGGATCTGATAGTTATAGCGCGTATTTCCGGCAAAGTTCGGAAGCGGGTAGAAGTTCAGCAAAGCCTGCGCCTGCGGGCTGATTGCAATCGTGCCCAGGCCCGGAAAGATGCCTTGGCGTTCGTCGGCTGTGGGCACCAGTCCATCCAGAAGGTTCGCGTTGTGGTTGCGCGTGAGCTGGTAGTTAATAAAGAAAAAAGTTTTATCGCCGCTCAGCAGCTTGGGGATTTTCAACGGGCCGCCGAACGCGCCCGTGCTCCGGAAGTGGTTATAGGACAACTTGGGGTTGTTTTGACCGGTTAGAGAGAAGGGCTTGGCGTCCAGAGCGGAATTGTCGAAAATCACCGCTAGATTCCCGTTGTACTGGGCGCGCCGGTTGCGGCGGGCATTGCCAAAGGAATTGGGATCTCTGCCGCGCCCCCCGGGTCCGCGCCCGGGAAATCCGCGTCCTCCGCCAAAACGGCCTCCGCCGCCGAATCCTCCTCCGCCGCCGCCGGGACCGCGGCCGATTCCCGCTCCCACCCCGGGCCCGCCAGGTCCGCCCGGGCCTCCTGGCGCGGATACGAGCCCCGCCGGCCCTCCAGGACCAAATGCGCCCGGCGCATCCGGGCCAAATCCACGCGGGCCCCCGAACAACATCCAGTCGTTTTGTTGCGGGGCGCTAACACCGCTGCTGACACTACCGTTCACAACAAGCGCGTTGGACGCGCTTTGGTTCAGATCGGCCCCGGAACCGGGCTCACTTTCCTGCCCATTCACGTTTTCGGCTTCGAGGTTTCCCGCATCGGGTGAAGCGTTGATGTCTACGGATTGGAATCCTGGTTGGGCGGTTCCTGGTTGCCGTAGAGACGGTCTTGGTCCGTTGGCCGAATACCCGCCGAGTCGTTGAGGCGGAGAATTCAACCGGTTGGGATTTCTGGTTCCACCGACGCGCGCAGGTGGCTCGGCGTTGTTGCCGGCGCGAGCAACGCCGGCGGCCGATCCGGAATTTGCGGCGGCGCGCATCGCCAGCTTCAGCTCCCACTCCGGAGAGCTACCCGGCTGTACGGCTTCGACCGTGCGGCTGGTCTTCGCAAACCCGAACATCTCGACCGTAACAGTCCAGGAGCCTGGGCTGAGATCTGGGAAGCTGAACGCGCCTTGATCGTCGGTGGTCGTCGTTAGCTTCTGATCGCCATTTGCCGCGATAACGGTGGCCCCGGGAATCGGCAGCCCGGCCGATTTCACGACGCCTTTGTATTCCGCCGCAAGCAGGGCCGCGCAACTCAGCGCCACAGCCTGAAACCAACGGCTAATACGAGGCCAACGCAAGTACCGCACTGAATAAAAGGATCACACGATTCGGAGGCGGGTTACGAAAATTCCTGTAAAAGACGGTAAAAGGTTATTGCGCGCGCAACAAGACGGCGGTGATGTTGTCCGGGCCGCCCGCCTCTCGGGCCGCGTCAATCAAGCGCCGGCATTTAGATTCCAGCGTTCCGTTTCCCGATAAGGTTGTTGCAATTGCGGCCGCCTCCACCACGCCGTGCAAGCCGTCGCTCGACAGCAGGATCAGCGCGCCGCTTTCGGGCTTGACCGCGTAGGAATGGACGCGCAGTTCCGGGCTGACACCGATCGCCATGGTCAGCACGTGCCGCATGGGATGAGTCCGCAGGCTGTTCTCATCGATTCCGAGCCGGCGGCCGACCTCATGTACCCACGTCTGATCTTCGGTAATCCCGGTGAGCTCCCCGCCTTCATAGACATAGGCGCGGCTGTCGCCGACGCTCGCGATCAAAACTTCCGGTCCGTTCTCCAACGCGGCGAGCAGCGTGGTTCCCATCCCTTCCTTCGTGGCATCGTTGGCGGCCGCATGCATGACCCGGTGATTAGCTTCCTCAAAGGCCTTAGCCAGCGTATCGGCGTTGCGTACACCGGCATGCTCGATGTAAGAGGCGACCGTCTCAACGGCCATCTGCGAGGCGTGTTCGCCCGCCTGCGCGCCTCCCATTCCGTCTGCCACGACGTACAGACCGGTCTTGGGCGATACCAGAAAAGAATCTTCGTTGTTTTGGCGGACGCAGCCAGGATCGGAGAGTCCGTACGCTTCGAGCATTAGCTTAATGGATTATACCGTCCCGCGGTTTCGGCACGTAGGAAGCGCGACGGAGCTTCGAAAACGGCTACGGCTGATCGGCCTGAAGCAGCGCCTTCAACTGCCAGTATGCGCTCTCTTCGTAGTTGCTCTTGAGGCGTTCCAAACCTTCCGTGCGAGGATCGCCAGGCCGCGGACCGGTTCGCTTCTGGCATCGTTCCAGGAGCGCGCGGGCCTGCTCGTCGCCGGCATTGTGAGCCAGAACGGCCTGGAAGTGCTCCTCGGCCGGCACGAAATCGCCTTTCTTCCAAAGCTCGTAGCCGACATTGAATTGGTAGGTGGCATCGCTCGGATCTCCGTCGAGAGCTTTGCGGAAATTTTCGAGCGCTTCAGGCCTGTTGGCGCGCGATTGCGCAGCCGCGAGGTTGTTGTAGACCTCGTTGAGCGGAACCGTCCGCACAACCAATTGCAGCGCGGATTGAGCGCCCGCAAAGTCGCCCAAATAATAGCGGCAAAGCCCCAGGAAAAAATTCGCTTCGTTGTAGCGCGCATCGGTCGCATCCACCCGCTGGAACCATTCCGCGGCAGATTTGTACTCTTTGCGTTTCCACAACAGCCGGCCTAGCTGGAAACAGGGTTGGGAATAGTGCGGATCCAGGCGGGCTGCCTGTGTAAAAAACCGGTGCTTGTCGTCGGGATTGGAAGCCAGCAGTCCGCGAATGTAATTCTCTATGGCGTTCAGCCGGATGGATGGATGGCGCTGTTGAAATTCCGCTTCCGTCATCCCGACGTTGCGGCGCACCGCCGTGAGCGCCTGCCAAGCCAGGTGATTTTGAAGATTGGCTAGGTCCTCCATGGCGCCGGACTCACGGAACTCGATGCCTTGCCGCATGCCCTTCAGATGCAGCACCCGAGCGGTTATCATCAGCGAACCCCGGCTCGCTCCCGAAGATCCAGGATCGGGCTTCATGTCGAACTCACCGAAAATCACGTGCTCCGCATCGAGTTCTTCGCCGATTTTGACCACTGAGGCCTTGGTAAGAAGCATGTACGGGCGGATCGAGAGACGCCGGTATACTTCGACGCGAGCGTCGCGGTCCAGCACCATCAGGCCTTCCGAGAACAGAGCTTCCTGGAGGGTTTCGGCTAGTCCCTCGCCAATCCAATCCAGGTTGGGATTTTTCGAGACATTGAAGAAAGGCAGGACCAGGTATGTATCCGCTCTCGCGGCGGGACCGCATAGGAGAGCGGCAAACGCGGTTATGAGCCAGAACCGCACGCCTTCATCTTAGCGTGTTGCGGCGCATGCACTCGTTCGCATTGTGCGCGAGCTGCAGGAGTAGCGTGGGCCAGCGTCAACAACTCCGGCGTCGGCCCACAAATAAGCAATTATTTCGTCGATTCTGTTGCAGGTTCAAACACTAACTTAGTGTGGGTTCCGCCAATGCGAATCTCCGCCACGCGATCTCCATCCATGCGGAGAGTATTGGTGCGGTACTTCTCATCGACGTTCTCCACCTTCACCGGCACTTCGGCCAGCTTCTTTCCGTTCTTGATGACAGCGGTGCTGCCGTTCACTTCAACGCGGTAATCGCCGGGTTGAAGCTTGGCCCCATTGATGGTGACCGGATCCCAAAACTTGACGTTGTAAGTGTTGGCCGCGCTCGCCACGGTGAGTGCGACGGATGCAAAACCGAATAGAACTTTCTTAACCACGTTTGTGACTCCTCAACCAGAAACTTACGTTCGACACACCTCTTCTTACGTTCGAGAATCGACTTTGTTCCGTGACAAACCGGTAAAATTCGCAGAATTTACACGCTATTTACGAGGGCGATTCAAACGAGCTATAAAACATCGTCGCTGATGTTTGATTCGAAGCTTTTTGTCTCCGCATTAATAATCTGGAGCGCCTGCTCGGCTGAACCAGGTGCATCTCCGAACTGCGCCAGCCAGTGGACGCCGGTCTCCCGGCGGAACCAGGTAAGCTGCCGTTTCGCGTAGCGGCGGGTCTCGCGCTGCGCGGATTCAATCGCTTGTTGCTCGTTCAATTCCCCACGGAGGGCCTGAAGCGCCTGCTTGTATCCGAGCGACTCGAAAGGTTTCGCGTTGCTTGGAACACCGCTGGCGATTAGTTCGCGAACTTCATGGATGAGCCCGTGCTCGAACATCGCGGCCGTGCGCTCATCCAGGCTGCGATAGAGCAAATGCCGCGGCGGAGTTAAGCCGATCTTGATCGGATGAAATCCACACAGTGCTAAACGTCCCGCGGCGAACAACTCCGCGGACGGACGCCGTTCGAGCAGCCTGATCTCGAGAGCCCGGAGCGTCTTGTTGAGGTCATTCGGGTGGATCCGTTTCGCCGCCGTGGCATCCAGACGCTTGAGAATCCGGTGCAGACTACCCGGCCGCCTTTGCTCGCGGTTCATCAAATCCGCCCTCACCGCTTCATCTCGGACCGGACCGGGAGAAAGCCCCTCTAACAGCGCGCGCAGATAAAAACCAGTGCCGCCGGCCAGAACTGGAATGCTCCCCCGGCCAGCGATCTGGCGAAGCACAACAGCAGCTTCACGCGCGTAATCGCCGGCCGTGAAAAGTTCGCCTGGCTCGACAATATCGATCAGATGATGCGGAACGCCGCCTCGTTTTGATTCCGGGATTTTAGCCGTGCCGATATTAAACCGGCGGTAGACTTGAACCGAGTCGCAGCTGACGACTTCCGCTTGCAAGTCTCGGGCGATTCGCAGCGCCAATTCGCTTTTACCCGATCCGGTGGGACCCAGAATGACGGGCATCGGGATCGGGCGCTTTTCATCCACGGTCTTTGGTGCATGGTAGCGAACGTCGCCGGAGACCGCTGTGGGGCACGCTGGCGGTCTGCGATGCATGTCTCCGATGCATGTCTCCGATCCGCTACCAAAGTAAGTGATCAGGGTTATACTGAGGGTGTATAGTTCTGCCCTTGGTCACAGATCCAGGCAAGAGAAAGAGAGCGTTTTTGATGACCCCACATCGCTGTATTAGTTTGTCTTGCCTGCTTGTTGCGGCTACGGTTGCATTCGCGCAGAACCAGTCCGCCGCTTCACAGCCATCCGGAACCGATAACAGGGCCACCGCGTACTACAACTACTCGCTCGGCCACCTCTATTCCGAATTGGCTGCCGCCTACGGAAATCGCGGCGATTATTTCAACAAGGCTGTGGAGAGCTACCGCGCGGCGCTCAAGGCCGATCCCAGCGCTACTTTCATTGCCGAAGAGCTTTCGGATCTTTACATCCAATCCGGACGGCTGCGCGAAGCCGTGACGGAGGCGGAAGATCAACTCAAGCAAAATCCGAACGATTTGAATGCGCGCCGTCTGCTGGCCCGCATCTATACGCGCTTGATCGGCGATCAGGCCAATCGTGTGGATGAGAGCATGGTCAAAAAGGCGATCGAGCAGTTCGAAAAAATCACCGAAGGCGATCCCAAGGACGTTGAGAGCTGGCTCATGCTGGGCCGCCTCAATAAGATCGCGCAGAACTCCACCGAAGCGCTGAAGGATTACAACAAGGCGCTGGCGCTCGATCCCGATAATGAGGACGCGATGACCGGTCTCGCGATGGTCTACACCGACCTTGGCGACAACAAGGCCGCCGCGGATCTGCTTCGGAAAGTCGCCGATAAGAATCCCAATCCACACAGCCTGATCAATCTCGCCGGAGTATATGAGCAGCTCAAGGATTACCCGCTCGCGGCAGAAATGCTGCGCCGGGCTCTACAACAGCAGCCCGGGAACGCGGAACTGAAGCAGATGCTGGCCGAGGACCTGGTGCAAGCCGATCAGATCGATGAGGCGGCCAAGCTGTATCAGGACCTGGTCGACGAAGATCCGAAGGACGCCCGAGCGCTGCTCCGGCTCTCACAGATTTACCGGCAGAAGGGAGACGTAGCGAAGGCGCGGCAGACGCTCGACAAGGCCAAGGAAATCGACGCCACCAATATCGAGGTTCAATGGTTCGACGAGTCTCTCCTGGAAGCGGAAGGAAAATATCCCGAAGCCATCAAGCTGCTCCAGTCGCTTCTCGACGCCACCGCTAAGAAGAGCTACAACGATGCGGAAAAGGGGTTCCGCGTGCAACTGCTGGAACGTTTGGGCGCTGCGTATCGTTCCACTGAACAGTTTGGGCCGGCTGTCGACGCCTTCCGGCAGATCGCCGATCTCGAACCCCGCTCTGCTCCCGGAGCCGAAGCCGAGATCGTGTTGACCTACCAAGCGGCCAAGGATTATCCCAAGGCGGAATCGGAAGCTAACGACGCCGTGAAGAAATATCCCGACGATCGTCAGGTCCGTGCGACCCATGCCAGCGTGCTGGCGGAAATGGGCAAAACCGATCAGGCCGCGGCGGAAACGCGCAAGCTCATGGACGGCAAGGATGATTTCCCCGTTCTCCTCGATCTAGCCGATATCTATCAAAAGGGCAAGAACTGGGGCGAGATGACCAAGACTCTGGACGCCGCAGAGAAACTCGCCAAGAACGATGACGATAAAGTCCGGGTGATGTTCCTGCGCGGAGCAATGTACGAACGGCAGAAGAACTACAGCGCGGCGGAAGCGGAGTTTCGCAAAGTTCTCGCGATCGATCCCAACCATGCGGCTACGCTGAACTATCTCGGCTACATGCTGGCCGACCGCGGCGTGCGTCTGGACGAAGCCAAAGATCTCATCTTAAAGGCTCTCCAGCGCGAGCCAAACAGCCCGGCGTATCTGGACAGCCTGGGGTGGGTTTACTTCCGTCTAAACAAGCTGCAGGATGCCGAAGAGAAGCTGCAGCACGCTATACAGTACATGTCGCGCGACGCGACGGTTCACGATCACCTCGCGGAAGTCTACTTTCGCGAAGGCAAGATCAAAGAAGCCATCGCGCAATGGCAAAGCTCGCTCAAAGAATGGCAAACCAGTTCGCCGAGCGAAATGGACCATGGCGAGATGGCCAAGGTTCAGAAGAAACTGGACGACGCCAGGGTGCGGCTGGCTCGCGAGACCGGATCGAAACAGCCCTAAGGCTCAAGCGCGGCGCTATTCCCGCAGTGCGATCACGGGATCGATGCGAGCCGCGCGTAAGGCCGGCAACCAGCCCGCCACAAACGCCACCAGCGCCAAAAGCACCGCGACGGCCGCGTACGTTAGCGGGTCCGCGGGCGATACGTCAAAAAGCAACGTGCGCATGAGCCGCGTGAGCGCAAGCGCGGCAGCAATTCCGGCAGCGATTCCAAACAGCACCAGCCGCATCCCGTGTCCTACCACCAGGCGCAGCACGTCGCCCGGCCGTGCGCCTAGCGCCATACGTATCCCGATTTCGTTGGTGCGCTGCGCCACCAGGTACGCCATCACGCCATAAATCCCGATCGTAGCCAGGACCATTCCGAGCAGCCCGAAAATGCCAAATAGCGCGGCGCCCATGCGGGGCGCCCACAATCCCTGCGCGAGAGTCTCTTGAATGGTAAGCGGATTGGCAAGCACCAGGTTTTGGTCCAGCGATTGTACGCGCGCAAGGACTGCCGGCAAGATCGCGGCCGGAGCCGAAGCGGTACGGACATATAACGTGACGAACGGCGTGAATTGCTGTTCCAGCGGCAAATAGATCACCGGCTGCGGCTGCTGGCCGATCGCCAACACAGCCGTGTTACGGACCACGCCTACAACCTCACGCAATGCCGTGTCGTTCACGAAGCGAAACCGCTTCCCGAGAGCGCTTTGGCCTGGCCAGAAATGCTGCTGCATGGCTTCATTTACGATGGCCACGCGAGCCGAGCCTGAACGATCGAAATCGGAAAAACCGCGGCCCGCCACAACCGGAATGCCGAGCGTTTCGAAATAGGAAGGCGAAATTGTATTCGTCACCGTGAGCGTACCCCGATTGTCCGGACTCGCTTCCTGACCTTCGGCATAGGTGGTCAGGAGCACGCCTCCGCCCAAAGGGGCATTGGAAGCAACCGCGGCAGATTTTACACCGGGGGTTTCGCGAGCCCTCGCCAACGCGGTGCGGAAGAACTGACTGACGCGATCGGGCGCGTAATGGCGGGACGTCAGATCGAATGCAAAGGTAAAAAGATTCCTGCTCTCGAACCCAGGATCCGTCTTCTGCACCGCTTGCATGCTCCGGATGAACAGTCCCGCGCCAATGAGCGCAACCAGGGACAATGCGACTTCGCCGATCACCAGCGCCGAGCGAAGCGGGCTGCGCGACCAGGCCTCCGTGCCACCGCGTCCGCCGGTTTTCAACATGGCGCCTAGATCCGGTGTGGACGCTCGCATCGCGGGCGCAAGTCCGAACAAAATTCCCGTAAGCAGGGTAATGGCCGCCGTGAATACAAACACTCGCGCGTCCATATGGAGACTCAAGCTGTTCTGCTGAAGAAACGCCGGCCGGAATAGCCAAAGCAGCTGGTATCCAAAAGAACCGAGGAGCAGTCCGCCCACGCCACCGGCCACCGACAATAGAAGGCTTTCGGTGAGCAGTTGCCGGATTATCCGCGAGCGTGCGGCTCCCAGCGCGGTACGAATGCCGATTTCCCTGGCCCGCTTGGCGGAACGCGCCATCAGAAGGTTGGCCAGATTGACGCACGCGATCAGAAGCACCAGGCCGACAACCGACATTAAGGCAATACTCGCGATCAAGAGCTGTCCGCGCGGAAGAAAGCCGAGCGCCGCCTCTTGCAGTGAGGAGACTTCCACGCTACGCCCGTTGTTGTCGCGCGGATATTCCTGTTCGAGGCGCGAAGCGATGGTCTTCAGCGGTGCCAGCGCTTGCTCCGGCTGCACGCCCGGCTTCAAGCGCCCGAAAACGGAGACGATGCGGAAGCGGCGCGAGTCGAACAGCGCTTCCACTTGTGCGGGAAAAACTTGCGCGTGCATGCTGATGGGAATCCACACCAGGTTCGGATTTCCAAACGTAATGGTCCCTTTGAAATTGGGCGGCGCCACGCCAATTACCGTGTACGGCGTCAGATTGAGCGTAACGGTCTTGCCTAAAATGGAGGGATCGGCCCCGAATTCGTGCGTCCATAAGGAGTGGCTCAGAACCACCACCGTATTTCCGCCTGGTTTCTTATCCTCGTCAGCGAGGAATGTGCGTCCTAGCGCCGGTTTCACGCCCAGCACATCAAAATAATTCGCCGTCGCCAAAGTAGCGGGCAGCGGCTTGGGTTCTCCGCGTCCGGTCAGCGTTACGCCGGCGGCGACGAAGGCCGCGGAACCGGAGAAGATGTCGTTTTGGTCGCGGAAATCCTCATAGTTCTTGAACGACATCGGAGTTTGATTGAAATTCGCCGCCGTCGTCACGGTAGCGTGGTCGACGGTGAACAATTCCAGCACGCGGGACGGCTCCTCGACCGGGAGAGGGTTCAAGAAAACCGCATCGGTCAGCGTGAAAATCGCGGTATTGGCGCCGATGCCCAATGCCAGCGATAGAATTGCGACGGCCGTGAAACCAGGGCTGCCCGCGAGAGTGCGGAATCCATATTTCAGGTCTTGGAGTAGCTGGTCCATATCCCCACTTAGACGTATGATCTCGCAAATGGTAGCGATGTGCGCTGGTGCGCGCTCCAGCACTTCGGCCGCTGCCGGTTCGCGTTAGTCCAGCATGGGTTTCCTATAGGACACCGTCGCGTCGTCGATAAGGCCAAAACACGCCGCCAACGCGTTCCGCTATGCGCGTTCAGGAAAGTCTTGAACGCGGCTGGCGCGCGATGCGTGCGTTGCGCGCGTTTAGTAGACTACAACCTGAGTCCCTCATTCGATCGATGGCTGAAATTCTTCATCTTTCCGAAGCCATTGCGCGTTTTGTCCACGACGGCGACACGGTCGCCATGGAAGGCTTTACCCATTTAATTCCCTTCGCGGCCGGACACGAGATAATCCGGCAGCAGCGCCGCGATCTCACGCTGATTCGCATGACTCCCGACATCATCTACGACCAGCTCATCGGGATGGGCGCTGTGCGGAAGCTGATCTTTTCCTGGGGCGGCAACCCCGGCGTGGGATCGCTGCATCGCCTGCGCGACGCGATTGAGCGCGGCTGGCCCCGGCCCCTGGAAATCGAAGAGCACAGCCACGCTGCTATGGCCAACGCGTTCGAGGCTGGCGCCGCGGGCATGCCTTGCGCCATCTTTCGCGGCTACCAAGGCAGCGAATTGGCGCAGGTCAATCCGAACATTCGGCCGGTCTCGTGCCCGTTCACCGGCGAGCAACTGGCGTGCGTTCCCGCCATTCGTCCGGATGTCAGCATCATTCACGCCCAGAAAGCCGACCGGAAAGGCAACGTACTGATCGAAGGCGTGGTGGGGGTTCAGAAGGAAGCGGTGCTGGCGGCCCGGCGCGCGATCGCAACCGTCGAAGAGATGGTCGATGACCTGGAGACTCGGAGCCCCAACGCGGTGGTGCTTCCAAGCTGGACGCTTTCGGCGGTAGCGGCCGTTCCTGGCGGCGCGCATCCCTCTTACGCCCATGGCTATTACAAACGCGACAATTCTTTCTATTGGGATTGGGACGAGATTTCGCGGGATCGCGGCACGTTTCTCCAGTGGATGAAGAAGAACGTTCTGGATTCCCGTCCGGGAGACTTCGCGCAGCGCCCGCCGAGGCTCGGCGCCGAGGTGAGCGCATGAACTATACGGCCGTCGAGATGATGACCGTTGCCGCTGCCCGCGCGCTTTCAAACGACGACGTGTGCTTCGTCGGGATCGGGCTTCCGTCGGCGGCGTGCAATCTGGCACGCCTCACGCATGCGCCCCAAATCACCTTGATCTACGAATCCGGCACGCTTCAAACCCGGCCTCAGATCCTGCCGCTGTCCATCGGCGACCCGGAACTGTGCGAGACCGCTCTCGCGACTGTTTCCGTACCGGAGATGTTCCGCTACTGGCTGCAAGGCGGCCGGATCACCATCGGGTTCCTGAGCGGCGCGCAAGTGGACCGCTTCGGAAATCTAAACTCGACCGTGATCGGCGATTACGCCAAACCTAAAGTGCGGCTGCCTGGCAGCGGCGGCGCCACCGAGATCGCGACATCGTGCGGAAAAACATTCCTCACGCTCCGCCATACAAAACGCACGTTAGTGGAACACGTAGATTTTGTGACATCGCTGGGGCACGGACGAACCGGCTTGGAGCGGAAAGCCCTCGGCGTGAAGACCCGAGGCCCGGCACTTCTGGTCACCGATTTGTGCATCATGGAACCGGACGCCTCCACGAACGAGTTTAAGGTCACATCCACTCATCCCGGCGTCACGCGCGAGCAGATCCAGGACAATACCGGGTGGCCGGTCCGGTTCTCCGGTGCGGTAGCAGAAACTCCTGCGCCGTCTGAACGGGAGCTTCGTATCTTGCGAGACTTGAACGAGCGCACGGCGCGCGCCCATGGCGCGGCTGCGGCGGCTGAATAATCCATGGCCAACCAAGCTACCGAACGCCTGCCAACACCGGTGGATCCGGACTACCTGTACGAGCCGTATCGTTCCACGCTGACACGCGGCCCGCGCAAGCCCCTTATCGTAATCCCCCAGACGCTTTCGGAGCGCACAGGGCCGGTATTTGGGCATGAGACGGTAACGGAATCATCCAGCGACCTTACGCGTCAGCATTCCGGCGAGCCGCTGGGCGAGCGCATCATCGTTTCCGGCCGCATCTTGAACGAGCACGGGCTGCCGGTGTCCAACGCGCTGATCGAGATTTGGCAAGCCAACGCCGCCGGCCGTTATTTCCACAAAAAAGATCAACACCACGCACCGCTCGATCCGAATTTCACGGGCGGAGGCCGCGCGGTTACCGATTCGGACGGGCGCTATCGTTTCGTCAGCATTAAGCCCGGGGCGTATCCCTGGCAAAATCACGAAAACGCCTGGCGGCCAGCGCACATTCACTTCTCGATTTTTGGTCTGTCGTTCGGAACGCGCTTGGTCACGCAGATGTACTTCCCCGGCGATCCGCTGCTTTCCTACGACCCGATTTTCCACTCTGTTCGCGAGCCCTCCGTGCGAGAACGGTTAATTGCGCAATTCGACCTGGGACTTACAAGGCCGGAGTGGGCGCTCGGCTACCAGTTCGATATCATGCTGCGCGGCCATCGCGCGACACCGTTTGAAGATTGACATGAGCGCACCGGACGCCGCGAAATCCTCGGCTAAAGAAGACGCGCCAGCGCGGCGTTCCGTTATGCGTGTTCTGGACGCGACGCCGCCGCAAACCGTCGGCCCGTTCTTCCATCTTTGTCTTACGGCCGATCCGTCCTTCGGGCGCCTGGGCAGCCCCGGCTGCGGCGGAGAGTGCATAACGCTGATTTGCCGCGTACTGGATGGCGACGGCCAGCCGGTGAATGATGCAATGATCGAACTCTGGCAAGCCGATTCGGGCGGGACGTACAATCATCCGGACGATCCGCGTTACGACGCGCGCGATCGCGCTTTTCGCGGTTTTGGACGCCTTGCGACCGGCGAAAACGGCGAATGCGCGTTCGAAACGGTAATGCCCGGACGCGTTCTCGACCCGAGCGGCGCGCCGCAGGCTCCGCATGTGAACGTCTCTGTCTTCGCACGTGGATTGTTGAAGCGCGCCGTGACCAGGATCTACTTTGCCGGCGATCCGAGCAACAGTGAGGACCCTATTCTGAGCATCGTTCCGGCGGATCGGCGCGACAGCTTGCTCGCGAGGGCTGACCCGGCGCGCCCTTCAGTCTGGATCCTCGACATTCACCTGTGCGGCGACCGAGAAACCGTGTTTTTTGACGTCTAGTCCATGCCGCTGCGACTGATCGACAGCCTGGCCACAACCGAAGCGCTTGCGGATGTATTTTCCGATCAGAATGTACTGCAGGCCATGCTCGATTTTGAAGCGGCGCTAGCGCGAGCGGAGGCACGGGTGGGGGTGATCCCGAAGAAAGCCGCGGACGTCATAGGCAAAGCGGCCACAGCGTCGAATTTCGACTTCTCCGCCCTCTCCCGGCCGGCCCAGCGCGCCGGCACACCTGCCATTCCCGTGGTCAAAGCTCTGACCGAACGAACGCGCGCCGCCGACGCAGACGCCGCACGATTCGTGCACTGGGGCGCAACCAGCCAGGATATGACCGACACGGCGCTGGTCCTGCTATTGAAGCGCGCGCGAACCGCTCTTGCGGCCGACCACGCACGGGTAACCGAAGCTCTCCGCAAATTACTGAACCAGCATGAACACACCGTGATGCTTGGACGGACGCTGCTGCAACCAGCGCCTCCGATTACCTTCGGACTGAAAGCCGCGGGATGGCTGGCGGCGATCCAGCGCGGATGGCGCCGCATCGAAACGCGTTTCGCGGAAGCGGAGATGCTGCAATTCGGCGGCGCGAGCGGCACTCTGGCGGCCCTCGATAATCAGGGCGACGCGGTCGGAAGAGCGCTTGCCGGCGAACTCGGCCTCTCGTATCCGGACGCGCCCTGGCACACGCAGCGCGATTCGCTCGCGGCACTGGTGGCGGCCTGCGGCGTCCAATGCGGCTCGTTAGGGAAAATGGCACGCGACATCGCATTGCTGATGCAGGGCGAAGTGGGCGAGGCGGAGGAACCTGGCGGCGAGGGGCGCGGCGGGTCCTCCACGATGCCGCACAAACGCAATCCCATCGCGTGCTCGCTGACAATCGCAGCAGCACATAGGGTTCCAGGCCTCGTGGCAGCGTTCTTGTCCGCGATGGTTCAAGAACACGAACGCGGGGCCGGCGGCTGGCAAGCCGAGTGGCCCATTGTGATCTCAACCATCCAAGCGCTGGGCATCGCGGTAGCGTCCATGGCGGAAGCGGCCGAGGGTCTGTCAGTAGATGCTGCTCGCATGCGCGGCAATATCGACGCGACGCACGGGAACATCTTCGCTGAGCGCGTCATGATTCTGCTCGGCCCCACTCTCGGCCGCAGCGAGGCGCATAAGCTGCTCGAGAAAGCTACGGCCACAAGTGTCGCGCAGGGCCGCCGGTTGATGGATGTCCTGGCGGAAATGCCCGAAGTGACTCGCGTCATCCCGGCGGCACAACTCAGTACCCTGGATCGGCCCGAGGACTACCTCGGCATGGCAACAGTCTTTCAAAAGCGGCTCACTGCGCCTAAAGAGTAAAGGAGATCCAAACCTTGCCCTACGCACTCGTCGACAACACGCGGCTCTTCTACCGGCTGGAGGGGCGCGACGATGCTCCGGCGCTCGTGCTCGCGCACTCCCTCGGCGTAGACCACAGCTTGTGGGATCAGCAGGTGCTCGATCTGGTG
This sequence comes from Bryobacteraceae bacterium, assembly GCA_035293725.1. Classification (GTDB taxonomy): domain Bacteria; phylum Acidobacteriota; class Terriglobia; order Bryobacterales; family Bryobacteraceae; genus Palsa-89. The sequence goes on along the minus strand of DATGMH010000079.1, from coordinate 78,522 downwards.
CCGCACTTCCGGATTTTGCGTTTCGATACACGCGGGCACGGAGCCTCCGATGCGCCCGCGGGCGACTACACAATCGAGCGCCTGGCGCGCGATGTACTCGGTTTGGCGGACGCGCTCGAACTCAAGCGATTTGCGTATTGCGGCATCTCGCTAGGCGGTTTCGTCGGGCAATGGCTGGGCGTGAATGCGGCCAACCGGATAACCCATCTGATTCTCGCCAACACGTCGCCTCACGTGGGGCCGGCTTCGAATTGGGATGCGCGCCGCAGCGCCGTCCTCAGCAGCGGAATGAATAAACTGGGAGGGGCATTTCTGGAGCGTTCGTTTTCCGCCGAAACGATCGCCCGCCGCGATCCGCGCGTCGATTCGCTGCGCCGGGTTTTTCTCGGCACGAATCCTGTGGGATACGCGGGCTGCTGCGCCGCCATTCGCGATATGAACCAGACCAGCCTGCTTCCCGGAATTCGCGTTCCCACGTTGGTCATCGCCGGATACAAAGACGTCGGAACTCCTTGGGAAGGCCACGGCGAGGTGCTCGCGCGAGAGATTCCCGATACGCGCAGCGTGCGGCTTGTGGCAGCGCATCTTTCCAATATCGAGCGGCCGCGGTCGTTTACGGCGGCATTGCTCGATTTTCTCTGGCAACCGCCCTCGGATCCGCTGAAAGCCGGCGAAAAAATCCGCCGCGAAGTGCTGGGCGACGCGCACGTCGATGGCGCAATGGCGAAGGCCACCGATTTCAACCGCGATTTCCAGATTCTGATCACGCGATACGGTTGGGGCAGCGTTTGGACGCGCCCCGGGCTCGATGTGCGCACCCGACGGTTACTGGCGTTAGCGATGATGGGCGCGCTGGGACGCTGGGAAGAGTTCCGTATGCATGTGCGGACCGGCCTGGCCCATGAACTTGAACTTCCCGACCTCAAAGAAATGCTGCTCGAAATGGCGCTGTACGCGGGAATTCCGGCCGCGAACACGGGTTTTCAGATCGCCCGTGAAGAACAGGCCAGCAAGCGAACACCGCTTTAGCTTCTGAGCACACAGGCTATGACCCGGCGTAGAATGGGTCGCCATGGAACATTACACATGGGAAGCCGTCCCGCTCGAGATCATGAGCGAGATGATTTCGCGCAAAGTAATCAGCGGTGACAAAGCCATGGTGGCTCAGGTTTTTCTCAAGAAGGACGCTGTGGTACCGGAGCACCAGCACGAAAGCGAACAGCTCACACTGATTCTTGACGGCGCGTTGAAGTTCCAGCTCGAAGGCCGCGAAGTAGTGGTCCGGAAGGGCGAGGTGCTCCGGATTCCGTCCAACGTGCCGCATCGCGCCGTCGCCCTGGAAGATACCTTGGATGTCGACGTTTTCTCGCCGATTCGAACCGATTGGCTGACCAAGAACGACGCCTACCTGCGCCGCGGCGAGCGTGAACGCGTCTGAAGGAGTGCGCCTGGTGAATCCGCCATGGAGGCGCCGGCCAGCACCGGCGTCGGCCATCCCGGCTAGTGCTGAATTTTTCGTGAAGCGCTCGCCTCGCCGTTGGCGCGCACGCTAGATTAGAAATGAACATGCAACCAGCCACGATCGATGCCGCTGAGGCGCTGGCAGACAAAATCAAATCTCGGACCGCGCGTGTGGGCATCGTCGGTCTGGGCTACGTCGGGCTGCCCCTAGCCGTCGAGTTCGCCAAGGCCGGATTCCACGTCACCGGAATCGACGTGCAGGAATCCAAGGTCGCACGGCTCCAACGCGGAGAGTCTTATATCCAGGACGTTCCCGCCGATTCGCTGCGCCCGCTGGTGGAATCCGGAAAATTGCGCGCTACCACCGATTTTTCTTCGGTCGCAGAGTTGGACACAATCAACATCGCCGTACCCACGCCGCTGCGGAAAACTAAAGATCCCGACATGAGCTACATCGTGTCGGCCTGCCAGGAAATCGCGAAGTACTTCGGTCCCGGGAAGCTCGTAATTCTCGAGTCCACAACCTATCCAGGCACTACCGACGAGCTTGTATTGCCCATGCTGGAGCGTCCTGGTTTGAAGGCCGGTGAGCATTTCTTTCTCTGCTTTTCGCCGGAGCGTGTGGACCCAGGCAACCCGAAATATCAAACCTCCAACATCCCCAAGGTGGTCGGCGGCATCACGCCCGCCTGCACGCGTCTTGGCGCTCTTTTCTATTCGCAGGCCTTGGAAAAAGTGGTGCCTGTCAGTTCCACCAGCGTCGCGGAAATGGTCAAGCTGCTCGAGAATACCTTCCGCATGATCAATATCGGCCTGGTGAACGAAATGGCTCTCATGTGCGACCGCATGGGCATTAACGTCTGGGAAGTGATCGATGCTGCGGCCACGAAGCCGTTCGGCTTTATGCCGTTTTATCCCGGTCCTGGCCTGGGCGGCCATTGTATTCCGATCGATCCGTTTTATCTGTCGTGGAAAACCAAACAGGCCGGCATCGAGGCACGCTTCATCGATCTGGCCGGTTACATCAATGGCCAGATGCCGCATTTCGTCGTGGACAAGATCCAGAACGCGCTGAACGATTGCGCCAAACCGCTCAAGGGCTCGCACGTACACATCCTAGGAATCGCATATAAGCGCAACATCGACGATGTGCGCGAGTCGCCCGCGCTCGATATCATTCTGCTGCTGGAGCGCCGCGGCGCGCGTGTCACTTACAGCGACCCATTTGTCGGCAGCGTCAAGCTGGACCAGCGCGAGTTGCGCGCCGAAGATCCACTGGAAATGTCCAGCCGCGCCGACTGCGTTGTAGTGGTAACTGACCACTCCACGTTCGACTATTCGGCAATCGTTGACCGCGCGCCGCTGATCGTAAGATACTCGCAATGCACTCAAGAATCATCCGTCGACAAAGGTTGTGCGCCTGTAGCACTAAGCCGCGGATGCACGCGGCGAAACGCTACGGGAAACCCCGAATAACTGATTGGCCTCGGTCGCGGCGCATCGCCGGCTTCATAAGCGTCCCCCGGATGTCGGCATGGTAGCATCGGGAAGATGAGGGTGCCGGTTTGCTCGAGTTCCTGAAGCCGCCTGTCGAGGCTATCCAGGATTTCTACTCGCTGGCCGGGCTGGCGCTCCGCAACGTTTTCCGCGCGCCGCATTACACCGACGACATCGCGCTCCAGATGGATATCATCGGCGTCGGCAGCCTGCCGATTATCGTTCTGACTGGGTTCTTCAGCGGCGTTGTCATCACCATGCAGATGTCTCGCGCCCTGGCCCAATATGGGGCCACGGGCCAGGTCGGGCAGATCGTTGCGATTACGCTGGTTCGCGAATTGGGGCCGGTTCTCACTGCTTTATTAGTCGCAGGCCGGAACGCCTCCGGCATTGCCAGCGAACTCGGCTCGATGAAGGTCACCGAGCAGATCGACGCCATGCGCGCCTTGGGCACCGATCCGATCCAGAAGCTGGTCACACCCCGCATGCTCGCTACCTGCGTGATGCTGCCAATGCTCACGATCATCGCGGATTTCGTTGGGATCTTCGGCGGATACGTGATCGCTTACTTCACGCTCAATCTCACGAGCTCACAGTACTGGACTAACGCGTACCAGGCGCTGGAGTATAACGACATCGTGCAGGGGCTGCTGAAACCGTTCGTTTTTGCCTTCGTCATTTCTTTGGTGGGCTGTTTTTATGGATTGCGCACCAGCGGGGGCACACAAGGTGTAGGCCGCGCAACCACTCAGGCGGTCGTGGTCGCCTCGGTTTGGGTGTTCGTCATCACCGCGCTGTTAACGCGCATCTTCGTGAACCTGACCTGATGCCCTCACCCGAGCCCGCGGTATCCGCCGGCACTCTGCTGCGCATGGACCGCGTAACCGTCCGCTTCGATCAACTGGTTGCGCTCGAGGATATCTCCTTCGCAATGAGCGCGGGCGAGACCCGGGTCGTGCTGGGCGCCGCGGGAAGCGGCAAGACTACGCTGCTGAAAACTGCGCTTGGCCTGATTCGGCCCGATGCCGGGCGCGTTTTTTTGTTCGGCCGCGATATCACGGATCTGGAGGAACGCGCGATGTACGAGATTCGCAGCCAGGTCGGCGTGCTCTTCCAGGAGGGCGGCCTGTTCGATTCGATCACGGTGGCCGAGAACGTCGCCTACCCGCTGGTCAACGGCAAGGAGCGAGTGATCACAACCGCCAAGATCGACCAACGCGTGGAGGACGCACTCCGGTTCGTTGAGCTCGAACACACGTTGGAAAAATATCCCAGCGAGCTGTCGGGCGGCATGCGCCGCCGCGTTGGTATCGCGCGCGCCGTGGTCACACAGCCACCCCTGGTGCTGTATGATTCGCCTACCGCCGGCCTCGATCCAATCACCGCCAACACAATCATGGCGCTCATCGCCAAGGAGCGCGATTTGCAGAACACCGCCACATTGATCGTTACGCAACGTTACCAAGACGGACAGCTCATGGCGAATTTTCGATACAATCGCAACAGTGGCCATCTGGAGCCGATTTCGCGCAATGGGGATGTTCGCGATCACGGCTCAAATCTCCGTCCCACCACTTTTATGGTCATGAAGGAAGGCCGCGTAGTCTTCGAGGGCAGCGAGGCCGAACTGGAGGCGTCCACCGACCGCTACATCGGTAAGTTCGTACCGAAGCGCGCTTAAATATGGCGATCCAGACCAAGGCAAAGTGGGCGCGTCTCAAGGCCGGAGTCCTCGCCATTGCGGCGATGATCATACTGGCGGTTCTAATATTTCTGATCACGGGCCACACCAATCTTTTCGAATCTCAGTCTCAGATCTATACGTACATGGCTGACGCGGCAGCCCTGAGCAATGGCGCGCCCGTGAACCTGGACGGAATTCCGATCGGCAAGGTCAAGCGCATAACCCTTTCCGGATCCAAGGACCCTCAGCGGTTGGTGCGCATCGAAATGCAAATCCCGGAAGATCAGCTCAGAAACATCCCAGTCGATTCGCTGTCGCAGATCAGCGCCGCCAACGTACTTGGCACGAAGTACATAAACATCAAGTCCGGAATGAGCAGCTCGAGCGTCAAGCCCGGCCAAGAAATACCCAGCGTGCCCACCGGCGAAATCCAGGATTTGGTGCAGCAAGGTTTCGGCGTGCTGAATTCATTGCAGGATACCGTCAAACAGGTGAACAAGGTAGTGCAGGATGTCGATCAGGTCGTAGGACTGGTGCAATCCGGCAAAGGCAGCATTGGCAAGCTTTTGGTGGATGATACGCTTTACAAAAACATTCTTGCGATTACCGACGAAGTGAAGCAATTGGCGGACGTGCTCAACAGCGACAAAGGCACGCTCGGAAAACTACTCTACGATCGCGAGCTGTACGACGACCTGCGCAAAACCGTGTCCAAAGTCGATACCGTAATCGACGATTTGCAGCAGGGCCAGGGCACCGCCGGCAAATTCCTGAAAGATCCCGCGGTGTACGACGAATTGCACAAGACGCTGGTGGACGTACATCAAATCGTGACGGATTTGAACGAAGGCAAGGGCACAGCCGGCAAGCTGCTGAAGAGCGACGAGCTGCACAAGGAATTGTCGGATTCGCTCTCCAAGCTCGATCTGCTGATGGACAAGGTCAACTCCGGACAAGGCACGCTCGGTCAATTGCTGGTGAATCCACAGTTGTACGACAATCTGGCGGGCGCGAGTCGCGAGATGCACTTGCTCATGCAGGACTTCCGGGCTAATCCGAAAAAGTTCTTGCGTATCAAGCTTTCGATTTTTTAATTGAAGCGCCTCATCGTCAACGCCGACGATTTCGGTTTCACACACGATGTGAACGAAGGGATCGTCCATGCACACCGGCGGGGAATTCTCACGTCCACCACATTGATGGCAACCGGCGCCGCGTTTGATCACGCAGTCGCGTTGGCGCGCGATAACCCGGACCTCGACATCGGGGTGCACTTGGTGCTCGTGGGAACCGAGGGATATCCCGCCACCGTTGGACGCCTGACCGCGAGCATCGCGCTGGGGCGCGTCCGAATCTACGATGAACTCGCGCAACAGGTCCGGAAGATCCTGGACGCAGGCATTTGTCCCACCCATTTGGATACACACAAACACACACACTTGCTTCCGCCGGTTCTGGACGCAGTCGCTCGAATCTCACAAGAGTTCGGAATTTTGTGGGTGCGGCAGCCAATCCCTGTCCCGGTACCGTTTTTAAGAACGACGCTGCACAACCGTTTGCGGAAACGGGGGTGCCGGACCACCGACCACTTCGTCGGCTTCGAGATCACAGGCGCATACGACACGCCCGGTCTGGCCGCGCTGATGCGCCGGCTTCCCGAAGGAGTTACCGAATTCATGTGCCACCCCGGATTTTGCGGCGAAGAACTGCGCGCCGCACCGACCCGGCTGAAAGAGAGCCGCCGCACAGAGCTGGATGCACTAACCAGCTCCGAGGTGCGCGAGGCGATGGAAGAATCGGCAGTCACACTCATCAGCTATCGCGATCTGGCCTGAAATCCAGCGCTTGCGCGATGACGGCCATTGTGCACGACTCGGCGGCTGGTACGTTTTGGTCGCCGATGCCCTTGCTGTTTTTTATCGTTCTCCTGGCCGCATTTCTTCCGGCGGCCGCCCAAGAAGCCCCCGCGCCAAATTCGTCTCCGCAGCTAGAGCAGCCCCGGGCTGGAGCCGATATCGTGATCGGGAAAAGCGCTGAATCCACCTGGCCCGTCAGAATCAAGGTATTCGACCCGGCGGGCACACTGCTTCAGCAACGCGACGTGCTGGTCAATAGCACGGACTTGAGCGTGGTGGCAGGATTCTCTCGCCCGCTTGCAGCGGGCGAGATCGTACAAGCTTGTTTTCTGGTGGCTGGCGTTGAAACCATGCCGTCGGCGCCGCTGTTGGTTGGCCCCGCCTCTCCACTCCGCGCTTCCGGCCCGGAGTTCCACGCGTTCCCCCAACCGGATCCGGTAAGGATTCTGGGGCAACTGAACCCGGAAAGCGCCTCCGTATACGCGGCAGCAACACCGACTCCGCCTGGCGCCGGGTACGAAGTGCGGATTTACGGCTGCGGTGATGGCGTTGCGGCCGGCATTCGCGACTCCACCGGTTTTCATCCCTATGCGGTGACCGATGCGGCCGGTCAGGCTGCCATCACGTTCGAGCAGCCGCTGATGGCCGGCCAATCCATCAAGCTGTGCCAAAAAATCGTAAGCCTAAGCGACCCGTCGATTCCCGCTGTAGATGGGCCCGGTTCGGAACCCACTATGATCGCGAATCCTCTAGATCTGGGGCGCGTGCGCTACTACTTCACCTCCGGAGTCGTGTTGTCGAACGACCAGGGCTTTCAGCTAGCCGCTCCCGGGACCCAGGCGGCGCTTTTCCTGGGTCTGAACGCGGATCGTACCTGGCTGCCGTTGAACGCCAGCGGGTTTCGGCGGATGAACTTCAACACCTACCTGGATGTTCGCCTGACTTCGGTGCCGGCCCAAACTGCGAGCGCAGGCGCGGCAACGCTCGAGAGCTTCGTCGAATCCCGCAAAGCAGCCAGCTTTCAGACCGGCGTTTACCTGCCGGTTGTTGCAGGGCGGCCTTGGGCCAGCGGCAATGGAAATTACTCCCTATTTTTCGCGCCGTTGGCGAAAGCGAGCTTTACTACACTTGCCAGCACAACAACCGACAGTGGACCGGCGCTTACGCAACCCGTTACTGGACGGTTTTTCAGTTCTTATACCTTCGGCACGAGGCTCGGGGTCTTCCAACATTTCCGGTCGGAGGCAGCGGCGCCGGATATGATCAGTTACATCGATTTTGCGGCCGGCCGCTTCGGAGATTTTGAAGCTTTCAGGGATTTGACTCTCGAGGAGAACCCGAATGGATCCACGGCTGCACAGCATGAGTTCTTGCGGGTGCGGCCGTGGAGGTATTCGTTGGAAGGTCTATTCAAAGTCCCGCACTCTCCATTCGTGGTTGGTTTCGACGCGAATATCGGGGCAGGACCAGTGCTGGTAGCTAAGGGTGCGCTCGCAACTCACCCCTTCACTCCCCCGCGCGACGATCTGCGCTTCTTAATTGGCGCTCAGTTCGATTTTTCAAAACTCCTCAAGACGCTCCCCGAGCTGTAGCACGCGACTTACCCCCATTTTGCTGTCGGCGCAGCTTACCAGCATTGTGCTAACCTCGAACGAATCATTCAGGGTGTGATGCAATTTCTTTAGAAATCGCGCTATTCGGGTTAAGGAGCGCAATCAGGTATGTTTCAGCGTTGCTGCTGGATTCTAGCAATTCTCTCATTTGGCTCGGTGGTTGCCTTGGGCGATACACCGACGGTAGCGTCGGTTCTAAACGGCGTCGATTTCACAACCCATTTATCGCCAGGTGTCCTCGCGACGATTTACGGTAACAATTTCGGGTCTTCAATACCCGCGGTTTCGGTCTCGGTGGGAGGCAGACCGGGCTACATCATCGCCGTGAGTCCAAACCAGATCAATGCGCAGATTCCCACCGAAGCATCAACAGGAAGCCAGAACTTGATCGTTACGGTGGCAGGTAGCGCCTCGGCGCCTTTTGCGATCACGCTGGACGCGGCCTCGCCTGCGTTCTTTACGCTCGGCGGTGCGGGCAGCGGCGTCGCGCTCGCGTTCAATGCAAAAAGCAATGCTATGCTCACCTCGACAGCGCCGGCAAAACCAGGAGATGCAGTAAGCGTGTATCTCACAGGCTTAGGAGCTACCACACCGCCCACTCCGACCGGTATTCCCGCGGCGGCCAATCCTACGTCCACGCTTCCAACCCTGACAGTCGGCGGTCAACCTGCCACAGTGACTTTCGCCGGCGTCTCAACCTCTGGACCGGGAGCATACCAGGTCAATTTCACCGTTCCGTCCAACGTGCAGGGGCTGGCACCCTTGGTGCTGACCATCGGAGGTAAGAGCACAAATCCGCCTGGCCCGGTGGTTTTGATGGTTTTCGGCATCACTTCCATTGTGAACAACGCATCGTTTGGTTCTCTGGGAACTGCGGCGCCCGGTAGCATCGTGACGCTGTTCGGGAACGGGTTTGGCACCACCAGCCAGACGACCGGATTTCCGTCGACCGCGTTTCAGGGAGTTTCCGTCACGTTCAACGGCACGCCAGCCCCGCTTTTTCATCTTTCGATTACGGCGCCCACGCAGACTTCGGTCGGGCAGTCGCAAATCGACCTGCTTGTGCCATATGAATTACCCACTACGGGAACAGTTCAAGTCGCGGTAAAAACCCCTTCAGGGACATCACCGAACTACCCGCTGACCATGGTCGCTGCCTCGCCCGGAATGTACAACGTGGCAGACCCGTCCACCAAAGGCCGGTTCAACATCCTGGCGCAGTTCAACGGGACGGCGTGGCTGGATATGCCGGCGTCGATGGCGACGGCGCTAAAGCTCGCCGGAAATTGCGCCGCCAACAACATCAGCCCTCTTTCGCTGTGCGGCCAACCCGCAGCTCCCGGCGACTATCTGGTTCTCTATGCGACCGGGCTCGGGCTAGCAACACCGAATGGCGATCCGAACGGCAAGCCGCTAAGCACAGGTAGTGTCCCTCCGGCCGACGGAAGCGTGTTATACGAGACGGTGCAACAGCCAATAATCACTGTGGGGGGATTGGCCGTGACGCCGATTTTCTCCGGCCTCGCTCCAGGATTCCCTGGCCTATATCAGGTGGATTTCCAGGTCCCCGCGGGCGTAACCGGAGATGACGTCCCGGTAGTGCTGGGAATGCCGGGCAGCGCGACCGACTCGCGCACAATGTCGATCCAGCCCAAAGTTCAGCCGCAGTAACTCAGAATCACGCTGGACCCAGCGATGGGCAGAGGCGGCTCGTCTGGAGCGGCTGATTAGCCGCCTTCTGCCCCGTCATGTATAATGAAATTGTCGAACCAAGCCAGTGGGCGAAAGCCCACTTTTTTATTGGGCAAAACGAAAATGGTGGCCGCTAAGGAAGAAATCATCAATCGTATCCGGGAGATCGCCGCTCGGGCTGGCGAACCGGAAGGTATTGAAATCGTTGATGTTGAACTCCTGGGCGGGGGGCGCAGCCGGGTGCTCCGGATTTACATCGATCGGCCGCAAGGCGTAACGCACGCCGATTGTGAGTTCATTTCGCAACAGGTAGGAACAATTTTGGACGTCGAAGACGTCATACCTGGCGACAGCTACACGCTTGAGGTAAGCTCCCCCGGTCTTGAGCGTAAGTTGTCGACAGCGAAAGACTTCGAGAGATTTGTTGGGAAAAAAGTCAAAATCACCGTGCGGGAACCGGTCGAGAACCAACGCCACTGGGAAGGAAGACTCGCCGGATTTTCCGAAGGGATCGTCGCCTTGGAGCCAAATGCGGGAAAGGTCATCCGCTTCCCGCTGGCGCAGGTGCAAAAAGCCAACCTGAAGTTTGAGTGGTAATTCACCCCTGAACAGTTTAAGAAGAGGGCACAGTGGGAACTATCTATCAGTCCATTGAGATTTTGAGCAAAGAGAAGGGGATCGACCCCCAGATCGTCATCGACGCCGTCAAAGACGCGATGTTGGTCGCGGCGCGCAAGCATTTTCGCACCACCGAAGATCTCGTGGCCGAATTTGACGACCGGGGTGCGCTCGAAATCTACGGGGTTAAGAAGGTCGTAGAATCCGTTCAGGATCCAGCGAAGGAGATTTCGCTGCAAGAAGCGCGCAAGATCGATCCCAACGCGCAAGTAGAGATCGAAATTCGAATTCCCAAGCCAACGGACGCGCTGGGCCGAATTTCGGCGCAGACCGCCAAGCAGGTGATCTTGCAGAAGGTCCGGGAAGCCGAGCGCGAAACGGTGTATTCGGAGTATTCCAATCGTGTCGGCGAACTGGTGAACTGCACCATCAAGCGCGTTGAAGGGCAGGATTTAATGGTGGACATCGGAAAAACCGAAGCCCGCCTGCCCAAGAAGGAACAGAGCAAACTCGAAAATTTCGCACCCGGCGACCGCTGCCGGTGCGTGATCCGCAGCGTCGAAAAGGCCGGAAAGAACGCAGGCGTTCTGGTTTCGCGCGCCGCGCCCGAACTGGTGATGCGGCTGTTCGAACAGGAAGTTCCCGAAATCTACGACAACACGGTGCTCATCAAGGGCTGCGCGCGTGAAGCCGGCGAGCGCACCAAGATCGCCGTCATGAGCCGGGACCGGGACGTGGACAGCGTAGGCGCTTGCGTCGGCATGAAGGGCATGCGCGTGCAGTCTATCATCCGGGAGCTGCGCGGAGAAAAGATCGATATTATCGAGTACTCCGACGATCCGGTGGTTTTCGCCACGCACGCCTTGAGCCCCGCCAAGATTACGCGCGTTTCCATCTTAGATGCCGGGGAAAAGCACATGGAAGTGATCGTAGACGATACGCAGCTCTCGCTGGCGATCGGCAAGAAGGGCCAGAATGTTCGCTTAGCGGCCAAGCTGCTGGGCTGGAAAATCGATATCAAGAGCGAGGAAGAAAAACGGCAAGAAGTGGAATCCGCAATGGCCGCGCTGGTTCCTGCAGGCGCGCCGGTTTCCATTCTGCTGGACCACGGCCTTGCCGACGACGTCATCGAAAAACTGATTCAATCCGGTGTGGGAACCGTGGAAAAGCTGGGCAGCATGACGCCCGAGGAACTGGAAGCAATTCCAGAGGTCGGGCCAGAAACCGTGCAAACGATTTTGAATGCGGTGAACTCCTACTACGCGCAATTTGAGCAGCCGGTGGACACTCCAGAAGAAGAAGTGGTCCCGCCCGAACCCGAGGAGGGAGCACTGAGCGCGCATGAATCCGCGGAATCGGCCGGGCCAGCAGCCGCCGGATACGGGGATGCCGTCAAAAGCTCTCGCGAAGACGTGGAAGCGACTGAAGAGAAACTTGAATCTGATACTATAAAGAACTCGGAGGAGGTCGTTTAAGCGCCCGGATTCCCGGGTGTTGCAGTAACTATGAGTAAAATCCGCATTAACGAGCTGGCCAGACAACTCGAGATCCCCTCCCACACTCTCATCGATATGCTGCCGGAGTTCGGCATCACGGAGAAGAAGACGCACTCCAGCTCGATCGATGATTCCGTTGCGGAGCAGGTACGCAAGCGTCTTGCTGGAGGCGAATTGGCATCCCCGCAGACTACCACCGCAGTCGCGGTTGAAGAGCCACCCCAAGAAGAACAATCGGCCGAGCCCGTTCGGCCGGCCGCGATCGAGCATGGCGCCAAACCTGCACCGGCTCCCGCTGCAGAGCCAGCCGCGCCGCCTGCGGCGGAGACATCGGACGGAGCAGTTGCGCACGCCATGGAAGAACAGGCCCGCCCGAAGCCGGCGCCGATTCGGCCACCTCTGGCGACGGGCGGCAGCGCGCCATTGCATCCGCCTATTCGGCCCACGCCGATTCCAGCGCGACCGGCGCCACCGCCGGCTCCTGGACCGCGTCCTGGACAAATACTATCTGGGCCTCGTCAGCCGCTGCCGCCTCCGCCACCTGCCCCGGCTGCTCCCGCCGCCCCTGTTGCGGCAGCTCCAGCAACCCCAGCAACCCCAGCAACCCCGGCTGCCCCGGCAACACCCGGAACACCCGCGCCCAGCATGCCACTTCGCCAGACCACGCGGCCGACGCTGGCGGGCCAGCCTGCGACCCGGCCAGTGGTGCCGCCACGTCCGGACATGGTGGCGCGTCTGCAACAGACGCAAACGCGTCCATCGCCTGGACAGGCGCAGCCTCAAGCGCCGCGCCCTGGCATGCCGACCCGCAGCGCGACGCCTGTTCCCGGACAACCGATTTATCGCGGCCCCATTCGTCCCGGCCAGCCGGTCATGCGCGGACCTGGTGTTGGTCCCGGAGGCTCCGTTCCGGGCCTGCGGCGGCCGAGAACGCTGCATCCCACCTCGCCACTACGCGCCGAACCAGCCACGCCGCTGCCCACCGAGCAGCAGCGCCGGCATGCCGCCAAACCAGGCGGCCGCGACCGCCATCGGGACGTGGAGCAGGAAGAGGGTCGTTTACGGATGCCGGTGGCCCGGCGGCAAGAACCAGCGGCGCCTCCACCGATTGACCGCGAGATCACAATCTCAGAAGGCATCACCGTCAAAGAGCTTTCCGAGAAGCTCGGTATAAAAGCAAATCTGGTGATCAAGAAGCTGGTCGAGAAGAAAATTTTCGCCACGATCAATCAGAATCTCGATGTGAAGATGGCGGAGGAGATTGCGCGCGAGTTCGGCGCCTCCACAAACAAAGTAAGCTTCGAAGAAGAGAGCACGCAAGAGATCGAATTAACCGAGGAGTCGTCGGACCGCGTGCGGCGAGCCCCCGTGGTCACCATCATGGGCCACGTCGATCACGGTAAGACATCGCTGCTCGACGCCATTCGGTCCACCAATGTTGCCGACCGCGAGGCGGGCGGCATCACGCAGCACATCGGCGCTTATCACATTGAAAAGAACGGCCGCAAGATCGTCTTCATCGATACGCCCGGCCATGAGGCGTTTACGCGCATGCGGGCACGCGGAGCAAAGGTAACGGACATTGTGGTACTTGTCGTGGCCGCCGACGACGGCGTCATGCCGCAGACCTTGGAGGCAATCGATCACGCCAAGGCGGCGGGCGTGCCGATCATTGTCGCAGTCAACAAAATCGATAAAGGCGACGCGCAACCGGAACGCGTGAAGCAGCAGCTCGCAGACCGCGGTCTACTGGCCGAAGACTGGGGCGGCGACACGGTCATGGTGCCGGTTTCCGCCAGAGCAAAAACCAATCTCGACCTCCTGCTTGAAATGATTTTGCTGGTGGCCGATTTGCAGGATCTCAAAGCCAATCCGGATCGTCCGGCCGTCGGCACCGTGCTCGAAGCCGAACTGGACCGCGGCCGGGGGCCGGTGGCTACGGTAATCGTGCGTAACGGCACGTTTCGCGTCGGCGACTACTTCATTTGTGGCTCTGTATTCGGCAAAGTTCGCGCTATGTTCGATGACCGCGGCCAGCCCATGCGGGAAGCTGAACCCTCCATGCCCGCCGAAGTTCTGGGCCTGGATGCCCTGCCCGAAGTAGGCGATACGTTCCAGGTTGTCACCGATACAGCGAAAGCCAAGCAGATCGTGCTGTACCGCGAATCTAAGGCGCGCGATGCGGCCATGTCCAAGACCAATCGCATCACGCTGGAGCAGCTGCACGAGCAGCTGAAGGAAGGCGAGGTCAAGGAACTCAACGTGATCCTCAAGACCGATGTCAGCGGCACCGCAGAAGTCTTGAGCGAGATGATGCAGAAGCTTTCCAACGACAAGGTTCGCATCCGCGTGCTCCACTCGGGTGTCGGCGCGATCAACGAAACCGACGTTCTGTTGGCTTCGGCCTCGAACGCCATCGTCATCGGGTTCAATGTCCGGCCCGAGCGCAATGCCACCGCCTTAGCGGAGCAGGAAAAAGTGGATGTCCGACTGCACACCATCATCTACGAGCTCACGGACGAGTTGAAGCGCGCCATGACCGGTATGCTCGAGCCGGTGTTCAAAGAGGTATACCAGGGCCGCGCCGAGATTCGCGAGGTATTCCGCATCAGCAAGGTCGGCAATGTAGCCGGCTGCATGGTGTTGGACGGCACCATTAAGCGCGACAGCGAGGTTCGAATCTTGCGGGACAACGTGGTGGTGTTCACCGGAAAGATCGAGTCGCTCAAGCGCTTCAAGAACGACGCCAGCGAAGTAAAGAGCGGGTTCGAATGCGGCTTGACTATCCGCAATTTCGCCGATGTGAAGCCGGGCGACGTTGTCGAGGCTTTCACCACTGAACGAGTCGCCGCCGAGGTCATGGCTTGAGACGGCCATGCCCACGGTTGGCGTACTAACGCTGGAATTGCACCTGGACGGCGCGCACTCCCTCAAAGACAAACGCCACACAGTAAAGAGCCTGAAAGACCGGCTGCGGGCGAAATTTAACGTCGCGGTGGCGGAGATCGATTACCAGGATCTGTGGCAGCGCGCGCTGGTTTCGGCCGTCACCGTCTCCGGCGACCATACCCATGCCGAACAAACGCTGCAAATGGTCGAGCGCGAGGCTGCGTCCATCCTAGGCGGTTCGCTGGTTGGCACAACCGTGGAGTGGATTGAATGACAGACCATCGCACGGAACGGATTTCAGAGGCAATCCGCGAGGAGCTGGCCGAAATTATCGGCTACGAGATGTCCGATCCGCGGATCGGCTTCGCCACCGTAACAGACGTTCAGATCTCGCCGGACAAACGCCATGCTTTCGTCCGCATCGGGATCGATCCCCAAGCCGACAAAAAAGAGACGCTAGCCGCTCTGGACCATGCCCGGAGTTTCCTGCGCCGCCAACTTTCGGCTCGCCTGGATCTGTTCCGCATTCCCGACCTGCATTTCGAAGCGGACGTGGCGAGCGAACTTGGCCCGCGGATGGAAAACATACTGAAGCGCGTCCGCAAAGGCCGTCCGCGGGAATAGCGGCTCACCCACCGATAGTGATCAGCCCGGAGATTCTTGACAATTCTTGCGGCCTCGCCGATTGCCAGCGGCTTCGCTAGAATCAAGGATGCGCAACTGGTTTCGGCCGTAGCCCAGCTTACCCCGGGCGCGGCTGACCTGAAGCGGAATAACACTTTCAGAATCAGCAGTCTAGAAGAAATCTCCCGAGATAGCGGGGGCCAAAATTGGCCTGAAACTTGACAGTCCGCCCCCTCCCAAGCGCTACTATAATTAGGCTTCCTCATTTAGACTCCACCGGGGCGGCCAAACACTACACTTCGCGATTCTTGCGAAGCGGGGCTCAAGGTGAACATGCGAGTGGGTTCAACGAATAGTCGTTTTTTAGATGCTTGCCGCCGCCGGCCGACGGATGTTCGGCCGGTATGGTTTATGCGGCAGGCGGGCCGCTACATGAAGGAATACCGCGCCATTCGGGCCAAGACGGGCATTTTGGATATCTGCAAGCGGCCAGACCTGGCGGCGCAGGTGACGCTACAGCCAGTCGAGATCCTGGACGTGGACGCGGCGATCATCTTTGCCGACCTGCTTTTGCCGGTCGAACCGATGGGGCTGAAGCTGAAGTTCGTCAGCGGCGAAGGCCCGGCCATCGACAACCCGGTCCGCACATCGGACGATGTCGACTCGCTTTCCATTTCGAACACCGACGACCTCGGGTATGTGGGTGAAGCCATCCGCATCGTGACGCAGCAGCTCGGCGGACGGGTGCCGGTGATCGGTTTTGTAGGGGCGCCGTTCACGATTGCCAGCTACATGATCGAAGGTGGCCCGTCGCGCAACTTTATTCGAACCAAGCAGATGATGTATCAGGATGAGACGCTGTGGCGGCGGCTCATGGGCAAGCTGGTGGACGTGCTGGGGCCGTTTGCGCTCGCCCAGGTCACGGCCGGCGCGCGGGCGATCCAAGTCTTCGATAGCTGGGTCGGTGCGCTTGGACCCGACGATTACGTCCGGTACGTGGCCCCGTATTCCCGCGCCCTGATCGAACGCATTCGTACCGCCAGCGTACCCGTTATCCACTTCGGGACCGGCGCGGGTGGGTTTTTCCGCGAGTTGCACGCCGCGGGCGGAGACGTAATGGGCGTGGATTGGCGCATTAACATCGACCAAGCCTGGATAGATATCAGCTACCGCTCAGCCGTCCAGGGGAACCTTGACCCGGCTGTGCTGTTTGCACCTTTGCCAGAACTGCGCCTGCGCATTCATGAACTCTTGAAGCGCACCGGAACGCGGCCTGGACATATCTTCAACTTAGGGCACGGAATTCTACCCGAAACGCCCGTCGATCATGTGCGCGCCGCGGTGGATTTTGTGCGCGAATTCAAGCTGACGCAATAACTGGGCCTAAAGATGCTGTGACGGTTTGTTATGACCCACCGGCCTCTAATCATCGGCGGCGGAATCTCCGGATTATCGGCGGCCTACTACCTAAACAAGGCGGGCATCCGGCCTAAACTGATTGAAAAGGCAGGGCGTACCGGCGGCGTAATCCAAACCACTGTACAGCAAGGCTGCGTGCTCGAGGCCGGACCGGATGGGTTTATGGCCGCCAAGCCTTGGGCTATGGACCTCATTCGCGAAGTAGGTTTGGCGGATGAGATCATCGGCTCGAACGACCACTCCCGGATCACTTATATCATCAAGCATGGCAAACTAGTGCCGCTGCCGGACGGCTTGATGATGATGGTGCCCACGAAAATCATGCCGCTGGTGGCTACGCGGCTGTTTAGTTGGCCAGCCAAGATCCGCATGGGCCTCGATCTGTTTCGAAAAGCTAAGGGTCCGCAGCCGGACCGGTCGGTTTACGACTTCTTGATGGATCATTATGGCCGCGAGTGCATCGATTACCTCGCCGAGCCGCTGCTCGCGGGTGTCTATGGCGGCGATCCCAAACAGATGAGCGTCAATAGCGTCCTGGGACGGTTTGCGGAAATCGAGGCCAAGCACGGCAGCTTGACGCGGGGTGTGCTGGCTGCTCCGAAACCGCCCAAGACGTCGGGACCTCAGTCGTTCCTGTGGACGCTGAAAAGCGGCTTGAGCCAGTTGGTGGAGAAGCTCACGCCCAGTGCTGACGTTGTGCGGGGCTCGGTAGAAACGGTGGAACGGAACGGCAATGGTTTCAGGGTCCGGCTGGGTGGCGACTGGCTCGAATCAGAGCAACTAGTGGTGGCGACTAGCGCCTTCGATGGCGCGCCGCTACTTCGCACCGTGAGTGTGGAACTCTCCGATTTGCTGGCATCCATCCCGTACACTTCGTCCATCACCCTGGCGCTGGGTTACCGCAAAGACGGTTTCGATCATCCACTGAACGGGCACGGGTTTCTGGTGCCCAAGCGTGAGCGCAAGTACCTGATGGGCTGCACGTGGGTTGGCAATAAGTTCAATTTCCGCGTTCCGGATGACATGGTCGTGCTGCGCTGTTTCATCGGGGGCAACGGCTTTTCGCTCACCGATGACCGGCTGGTGGAAGCCGCGCGGAACGAACTCCGCACGCTGATGGGCATTCAGGCGGTGCCCGTGTTCCAGACCATTGCACGCTGGCCCAATGCGATGGCGCAGTACACTGTTGGCCATCAACAGCGGATGGACCGCCTGCAAGCGGTTTTGCAGAACGTACCTGGCCTCTATTTGGCGGGCAATGCATACCGCGGTATCGGCATTCCGGATTGCGTCAAGACCGGCAAGGAAGCGGCCGAACGTATCGCCGTATCCTGTTCGCGCGAGTTCCGGGCGGTCTGACGTGGCGCAGGCACGTGCCTGTGCCGCGCCCACATCCATCGGCGCCGTGATCGCGGTTGACGAGCACCATCACCAGGGTGCGCTATTTTATGTAGGCCCGAGCTTCACCCGGCGTTACCTCGATCCGGTCTACCCCGTCTGCCAACTCGAACGGCTGATCGATCTTGGCGTCGGGGTAGAGCGGCATGAAGAAGGTCTGGATCAGAAAGTTTAGGGGCGGGCCGCTGACGGCGATTCCCCCCAGTTCCACGCGTGTTAAATGGACGGTAGCACGGCCTCTGGCGGATTCAATTGTGGCCGCCACCCGCAGCGGTTTTTCGCCCTGAATCAGCTTGGCGACCAGCCAGTTGGTTTCAATACCGGCCGCATGGCGTATTTTCAAAAAATCGACCAGCGCGTAAGCCGTCGCGCTGCCGTTACCCAGCTCGAGTCTGGGCTGGCGCAGGCCTTCGGGCACGACCTCCGCCGCCTTCGCACGTCCCCACACATTGAGTTCAGCCGCGGTAAACACGACGACCGATCCGCGTTTGGCATGGCCGCTTTGAATCAGATCGAATTTGCGCGAAACGCGTTCAACCTGCGGATCCGAGGCCGTAGTGGACGGCGCGGCACAAATCAGGATCGCGAGTGCGGCTGCTGCAATTCTGCTGCTCAAATCTCATAATAGGCCGAAACGCCCTTGTAATCGCGAGGCTTGCTAGAATCACCTGAGAGGAGACACATGAAGACCACTTGCGTTGCAATCGCCCTGCTCGCTGGAGGATTACTCCAAGGCGCCGTAGCACCGGACCGGCTGGCTGATGCCGCCGACATGATGACTGACATCATGTCCGCTCCCGATAAAGGAATCCCGCAAGATCTCTTGGAAAAGGCTCAATGCATCGTTGTGGTCCCTGGTGTAAAGAAGGGCGCGTTCATTGTGGGCGGTAAGTATGGAAAAGGTTTTATGCTGTGCCGCAAGCAAGGTGGCGTAGGCTGGTCAGCGCCGGCCGCTATCCGAGTGGAAGGCGGAAGCTTCGGATTTCAGATTGGGGTTTCCGAAACGGATGTCGTGATGTTGGTTATGAACGAATCCGGCGCGAAGAAGCTGCTTTCGAGCAAATTCACTTTGGGCGGCGACGCGTCGGTCGCGGCAGGACCGGTCGGGCGTACATCCTCGGCTGAAACGGATGCGCAGATGCACGCCGAGATCCTGACTTGGTCGCGCGCGCGCGGCGTGTTTGCAGGCCTTTCGCTGTCCGGCGCCACGCTTCGCCCAGACGACGACTGGAACAAGGAGCTCTATGGAAAAACTATGTCCAATCGCGACATCGTAATGGGCGACACGCAGGCGCCGGCTTCCGCCGCAAAGTTGCTGGCGGTGTTGAACAAGTATTCTAGCCGCAAAGCGCTCTCGCACCCGCGCATTACACGCTGGAATTCGTAAGCTCAATCCAGCCTTCGGGCGGTATGGTTTCGAGCGGAAGTCCATTTTCCAGGACGGCTACCTGAAAGGAAACTGCTTGGTTGGTTGACGTACGGAGCAAGTCCAGAGGCACGCACGCTTCGAAGATCCGCCGCAGCGAGGACTGAACCGCCGGATTCCCGGAAAGTACAATCTTCGTCTCTTTCAGCCGCAACTCGACGGCACTGAAGCGCGGCGTATTTTCGAAGTCCAGGCGCAGATACAAGTTCGACGCATCGGCGCCATAGTACAACTCGCGCACAATGGTCCGGGAGCCGTGCATTGCGCCAGATCGCACGTCGGTGCGGTAACGGCCCGCGCCCATCCATTCGAAATACGATGTTACTTCACCGTCAATCTCGGCGCGGATCGCGTTGGCGGGCGCTTCGTGGAAATAGGTGGATGGCGGGGTGGTCAGGATCGGCCGCGACAGCTCGTCGGGCGGCGCCAGATTCAACGCGCGATAGACGTTGATCAAATGTTTCCGGTACAGCTCGTCGAACTCCAGACGGTTTTCGGATTGATGCTCCGGACCATACCACCAACACCAATCGCTGCCTTCAGCGATCATGAGCTCTTCGAAGGCGAGCCGGCGGCTTTGTTCAGAAACCGTCGGTCCCGCCTCGTCGTACTTCTGGCGAGCGCGCAGCAGATACTCCCAGGCTTTGTTGTCTTCCGGCGCTCCGATCCACACATCGAAATTGGCGTTGATCCAGGAGCCCGGAAAAATATGATCTAGCGGGTCGGGCTCATGGATCTGCAGGGCCTCGCTGACTGTGAGTGCTTGCAGATCCGGCGAGTTCGCGATGCGTGTGTATAATTCGCGCAGGAACGGCCGGCCGCTATGGTGATAGTGTTCCCAGGCGTTTTCGCCGTCCAAAATGATTGGGACCAGGACATCCGAACCGCCGGCCATGAGCGGCTGAGCGTTAGCACGGACGCGCTCCAGCAGGTGATCGGCGGCTTCCGCCGCGCCCATCTTGGAATAAACGAAGCCGACTTGGTCGCTCAGGAAATGATCGCGGAAGATCATGCGCATCTCGCGGCCGTCTTGCTTCCAAACATAGGGACGGTAGGTTAGATCGGGGCCGGCCGTCTTATGCAAGGTTTGGGCCAGAACGCCGTTGTCGCTCGCCGCCCACTGAAAACCAACCTCGGAGGCAAGAGACATGGCTTCGTCGGAGACCGAGCCTTCCGACGGCCACAGCCCCACGGGGGCGCGCCCGAACTCGCGCTCGATGAAGTCCCGGGCGCCGCGGAGTTGGTGCCGCGCATCCTCGGGATACCGGAAGCGGCTCGGCAACGGAACATGCGGGTGCGAGACAGAAGCTATGTTGGAGTCGCACACCAGCGGCAGAATGGGATGATAAAACGGCGTGGTGGAGATTTCGATCTGGCCGCGCGCGGCGAACTCGCGGTAGACGGGAACGACCCGCGAAAGAATCTCGCGCTGCATGCGGGCCATCACCGCCTGGTCTTCCATCGTGTAGCGCCGCTCCTGGGCGATGAGCGCTTTCACTTCGGGATCGTGTTCCTGAAATTCTTCGTCGAACCAGGCCAATTGCGAGAGCACCTGGAGATCGCGTAGATCCTGCAAGCTAAATAGGCGCCGCGCGCGCTGCGGATCTGCGCCGGCTTTTTGGAACGCATCGTAGAGTTCGCCATAACGAGGGTAGCGGTAGATCATGCGGCCCGGATTAGCCTGGAAGAAGTACTTGAGCACAAATTCCTGCTCGACGCTGGTCAGATCGAGCACTGGCTTGACGGCACAATCCAGAAACGGGTCGGCAGCTTTCCCCGATGCGTATTCTTCGATCTGCACGATCATCGACGGCACGAGATTGAAGGTCTGGTGAACGGCCGGAAAATCCTCAAGCACCTTCACCATGCCGTAGTAATCCTTGAGCGCGTGGAAGCGCGTCCAGGGAAGGCGATACTCGCCGGTTGCGAGATCTTTATAAAACGGCTGGTGCATGTGCCAAACGAAGCAGAGATGGATGCGAGGCATAACAGACCAGACGTTGACGCGAGTTGGGCGCGGCGCGCACAAGTGCGCGCCACAAATCTACCTTACGAACAAACTGCGGACGGGCGGAGGCGGAGCTGTGCCTCGAATGGCGAGCCAGAGAATGTCGTTCATTTCGTCGTCGTCATTCAGATCGGCTTCTTGGAAATTGAGGCGCGCGGAACGGGCCGCGGTAGCAGAATTCGCCGGATTGCGCGCGTCCAGCGGAACCCGGGGTTTCTCGGCCTGATAGGGCATCAGGATCGCCTCGTTCGAGAATGCGTTCGTCATGGGCCTTGCGCCGGCGTCGAAATGCGTCATCGGACGCATATTGAGAATCAGCTCAATCGTGCGCAGGACCGAAGTGGTGTTGTACATAGTGCTGTCGATCTTGCCAGTGTGTGTGTAGGCGGAAAGTAGATAGGCCGGCGCGCGATGCGAATCGATATGATCGGGGCCGTTCTGCGCGTCATCTTCGACGACAAAAATCGCGGTACTTGGCCAGAACTTGCTGCGCGAAATACCCTCCACAATCATCCCGAGAGCGTAATCGTTGTCGGCGAATGACGACAAGGGCGCGATTTTGCCCGGCGCTGTTCCGTTGGTGTGGTCATTTCCCAACCGCAACAGCATCAGAGCCGGCATCGTACCGGTCTTCTCGAAATCCGCGAGGTCTGCCAGGAATACTTGCGCGCGATTGACATCCGTGTACTCCAGGTCGAAGCTGCGGTACTTCATGTTAGTAACGCTGCGCAGGATGGGATCTCGTACCTCTTCGACTTGAACGCCGTCCGCGCCCGCATTATTCTTGTTCTCCACCCAGTAGCCGTAATTCCGCATCGACACGCCGCGAGCGGCGGCATTAGTCCACAAATAGCCGGCGGGCGGATACGCGGCCGGTTCGCCGCCTTCGAAGCCGTAGTTCGGGTTTCGGCCGGCATAGTTGCTGGGCCACATCTTCTCGACGAAATCATTGGCAATCGCGGAGGTAGACCAGTTATGGCCGTCGGCGCTGACGTCGCTGTTCACATAAAAGTTGTCAAACAGCACGAACTCGCGCGCGAGCTTGTGATGGTTGGGGCCCGCCTTCTCGTCGAACAAGCATAGCGAGGGGTCGCTCGCGCCTTTGCCGACATCGCCCAGCACCTGGTCGTAAGTGCGGTTCTCTTTCACGATATACAGCACGTGCTGGATAGCCGAGGGAATTCCTTCCGGTCCGCGCTCCAAGAGGTCGTCAGTGTAAGGCGAATTGTGCAGGACTTCGGAGGTGTACTGCTGTAATGTGTCTTCGCTCAGAGGCGCGATGAAGGACGCCGAGCCGGTCTGAATCGCGGCAACATAGCGATCGCTTCGTTCGCCTTCGTGCGTGCGCGCGACACCTTTGGTGGGATTCGGCCCTTGCGGATTCGCATAACTGCGGGCGCCTTTGCCATTTAAGATAACCAGGCGGCCATCGGCAAGAGCCTTCACCGCAGTCGGATACCAGCCGGTGGGGATGAAGCCGAGCACGTGACTACGCTCCTGGGTCACGTCTACAACGCCAGCGGCGTTGGCTCCCGAGCAAACTACATACAAGCGGCTCTTGTCGTTGCTGAGACCCAGTGCGCTGGGCGTCATGCCGAGCGGATGCATGGGCGAGGTGGAGACGTTGATGGTCTCCACCAGGCGAAGATCGCCGTTATCCGCGACCGCCACTGCGTAGACATTATTCGTATTGGCGGCCGAGACAAAGATACGCGCTTTCCAGGTTGTGTCCTCGCCGGTTTCCGAGGAACTCAGCCGGTCCCGCCAGATCATGTCCGTGGCGTGCGCGCCCAAACGCAGAACTTGCAGTTGCGCGCCGTCGCTGGCTTGGTGGCGAACAATGGAGCCATCCGCCCAACTGGTGACGAAAAACGTCTTGCCGTCGGGGGCGAACAGGATGCGATAGGGCCGGCGTCCGGTCTTGTAATGACCGATGACCAAGCCCGACTGAAGATTCAGGACCGCGATGCTGTCGTTGTAAAGCTCGGCGGCGTAAAGCAAATGGCCATCCGGCGAGACGGCGACATCGCCGATAAAATCGTGAGGTTTCTTCTCCGCAGGTTTAACGATCGCGAACGTTCGCGCGGGCTGCAGCTTGCCGTTAGCATCCAGCGAAAACTCCAAAACGGAGGCCTGCGAGCCGCCGCTTACCCACAAAGTTCTGCCATTCGGCGCGAGCGCCAGGCCCAGCCAGCCGTCGGGCACCGGGGTGCGTCCGATCTCGCGTCCGTCTTTGGTGTCAAGGACACTGAGCGAGGGCCGCTGGTAACCTCCGTTCAGTGCGATCAAATAGCGGCCATCGGCCGAGAGAGTCGCGGCCATGGGCAGCGTGCTTAACGCTACCTGCGTGCCCGCCGGCTTCACGCGCCATCCGCTATTGAGCAGAAAGCCGCCGTCGGGCAGGAGTCCGACTTGCTCACGCGGCGCCGGCTGCGAGTGCGAAACGGCGGCAATCGCGACCGCGGCGGCCGCGAGTAAAGCTTGACGCAGGTACGTCGATTTCATTCGGAAAACCTTTGTGCGATGGGGAAGCGGCGTCCGATGCCGAACGCCTTGGTGGTTACCTTCAGGCCGGGAGCGGCCTGCTGACGCTTGTACTCATTGCGGTCCACTTTGTTGACAATATCGCGCACCAACATTACAGGCAGATGAAGTGAGTCGGCGATGCGTTGGGGCGACTCATTGTTCTCGATGTATCCGCGCAGAATTTGATCCAGGATGTCGTATTCGGGAAGCGAATCGGTATCCTTCTGATCGGGCCGAAGTTCGGCCGAGGGCGGTTTGACAAACACATTTTCGGGGATCGCATTCGCATGCCGCTTGTTGGCGACGCGCGAGAGCGAGTACACCATGGTTTTCGGGACATCGCTGATCACAGCCAGGCCGCCGCACATATCTCCGTACAGCGTGCAATAGCCCACGGCGAGTTCGCTTTTGTTGCCGGTGGTCAGCACCAGCGCGCCCCATTTGTTGGACAGCGCCATCAAGGTTACGCCTCGCAGCCGGGACTGCAAATTCTCTTCGGCGACACCCATGGGCGTTCCCTTGAAGATGGGGTTAAGGGCGTTCAGGCAGGCTTCGTATTGCTCGCGGATCGAGATCAACTCGAAGCGGATTCCGAGATTTTTGGCGAGGTCGCGCGCGTCGGTGATGCTGTGCTCGGAAGAATAGGGGCCCGGCATGCCGATGCCGGTAACATTTTCTTTGCCGACGGCGTCAACGGCGATCGCGGCCGTGAGCGATGAATCGATGCCGCCGCTCAGTCCGATGATCACGCGCTGGAATCCGCATTTGCGGATGTAGTCGCGGGTGCCGACGACCAGGGCCTGATACATTGCCTCACACTCGTCGGAGCAGTTATCGTGGCGGTCGCCGGTGAGCACCTCGCTGTCGAAGATTGGAAGATCTTCAGCGAATGAGGCGGCTACCGAAACCAGCCGTCCCTCGTTATCCATGGCGAAGCTGCTGCCGTCGAAAACCAGTTGATCGTTTCCTCCGACCTGGTTCACATACACGATAGGCAGCTTGAACCGCCGAGCGGTTGCGGCAAAAATCTGGTGACGCTGCTCCCGCTTGCCCATGTGGTAGGGAGAGGCGTTGATGCTGATAAGCAAGGCCGCTCCCGCGCCGGCCAGCTCTTCAACGGGATCGCGGCTATAAAGCCGGCGCTCCCAATACTGCTTGTCGTTCCAGGCATCTTCACAGACGGTCAGAGCCGTTGGCGAGCCGCTTAGGATCAACGGCTCTTGTCTTGCAGCCGGCTCGAAGTAGCGCTTTTCATCGAAAACGTCGTAGCTCGGCAGCAGCATTTTGTTCTGACGGAATACGACGCGTCCACCCGAGATTACGGCAGCGCTATTGTAGATTGGGTTACCGCTGGCGGAGCCGGTGCGAGTCACGGTGCCGCAGATAACATTTATTTTCAGATCGGCGGTAGCGCGCGCGAGCTCATCCAGATGCTGCTCCACTCGTTCCAGGAAGCTTTCTTTTTCCAGCAGATCGCGCGGTGGATATCCGGTAATGGTGAGCTCAGGAAAAACGGCAACGTCCGCGCCCGCCGAAGCCGCCCGCCGCGAAAAAGACAGGATCTTTTCAGTGTTCCCACTCAGGTCGCCAACAGTCGTGTTGATCTGGGCCAGCGCAATCTTCATGCGGTAATTCCTTATTGTAAACCGGGCATTGCGCCGAGGCGTTTTGAGGACGCCAAGTCACCATCACCGCGGGGCGGAAAGATCGCGATCCTTTAAAGCTTGCAGCCGGATGGTCCGATAGCCGTTTTGTAGCCGGCGCTAACAAGCGAGTGCCAAATCAGGAGCATGGCGCGCACGTGCTTCCGAGCAGGCGCCACGCTATCATAGAATAGAAACCCATTTATTATCTTCCATGTCCGAATCACGCCCACCCGAGTTTGGTATCAACAGCTGGCTCGAAGACGAGCTATACCAGCAGTACTTAAATGATCGTCGCGCGGTAGACGAAAGCTGGAAAAAGGTCTTTGAGTCCAATGGGAGCACGCCGATCAGCAATGGCGGACACGTGGCTTCTGTTGCTTCGCATGCCGCCGAGGCGCTCACAATTCCTGTACCCGAGCACCACCCGGTGGTCGGGGAAACGTTGGTTCCGCTACGCGGGGCGGCCGCGCGGATCGCCGAAAACATGAACGCAAGCCTGAGCATTCCTCAGGCCACGTCGCAGCGCACCATTCCCGTAAAAGTGATCGATGAGAACCGGCGGCTCATCAACGAGCATCGCAGTCTTACGGGAAAAAACAAGATCTCCTACACCCACATCATCGGGTGGGCAATCGTGAAGGCGATCCGGGGCAACCCGACATTGAATCACGCTTACGCCGAGACGCAGGGCCAACCCTTCCGTGCGGTACGCGAGAAGATCAACATCGGGATCGCAGTGGACGTAGCGGGCAAGGACGGCACGCGTTCGCTCAAGGTGCCCAACATCAAGGATGCGGGATCGTTGAACTTCGCCCAATACGTGGAGGCGTTCGACGACATCGTGGCCCGCGCACGGAATAATAAGCTCACGCTAGAGGACTTCGACGGCACCACGATCTCGCTCACGAACCCTGGAACGGTGGGCACGCTCGGATCGGTCCCGCGCTTGATGGCCGGGCAGGGCGCCATCATCGCTACCGGCACAATCGACTATCCAGCCGAATACCACGGCGCCACCGAACACTTACGCGCTTTGCTCGGATTGAGCAAAGTCATGACCGTCACCTGCACCTACGACCACCGTGTGATTCAAGGCGCCGAATCGGGCATGTTCCTCGGGCGTTTGCAAGCGCTGCTGGAGGGCGCGGAGGAATTTTACGAGCAGATCTTCGAGGATCTCAAGATCCCACACAAACCGATCCACTGGCAGACCGACCGGCCGGTGACGATTCCCGGCGTGCGCGGCGCCCAGCTCGATGAAGTAGCCAAGGAAGCTGCCGTCCTACAACTGATCAACGCTTATCGCGTCCGCGGGCATCTAATCGCGGATTTCGACCCACTCGGCCAGGAAGCGACTTATCACTCGGAGCTCGATCCGGCGACGTACGGGCTCACCATTTGGGACCTGGACCGCGAATTTCTCACCGGCACGTTGATGTCGGACGACGACGAACCGCAACGGGTGGCCACGCTACGCGAAATCTTGGAGACTTTGCGCCAGACCTACTGCGGAAAAATCGGATGCGAGTTCATGAACATCCAGATCCCGGAGCAGAAGCGCTGGCTACAGCTCCGCATGGAGCCCACCGGGAATCGCTGGCCGCTCGATACGGCGGTACGGCTGAGGGCGCTGCAACGCGTAATAGAAGCGGAAGAGTTCGAGCATTTTCTCCACACGCGCTTCGTGGGGCACAAACGCTTCTCGCTGGAAGGCGCCGAGTCGGCCATCGTGATCCTGGATGAAATTCTGGACCGCGCCTCGAATACCGGCGTGCACGAAGCCGTGATCGGCATGGCGCACCGCGGGCGCTTGAATGTGCTGGCCAATATCGTTGGCAAGTCCATGGTGCAGGTCTTCTCGGAGTTCGAAGGCATCGATCCGGACAGCACGCAAGGCTCCGGCGATGTCAAATACCACCTGGGCGCCAGCGGCGTCCGGAAGGGATCCAATGGCAAGGAAATCGTTGTATCCGTAGCGTTCAACCCCAGCCATCTCGAAGCCGTGGATCCGGTAGTGGAGGGTATTGTACGGCCCAAGCAAGACCGGCTGGGCGACAAGCAGCGCGAGCGAGTAATCCCCATCCTGATCCATGGCGATGCCGCCTTTGCCGGTCAAGGCGTTGTGGCTGAGACGTTGAACCTTTCGCAATTGGAAGGGTACACCACGGGCGGGACCATCCATCTGGTAATTAACAATCAGATCGGGTTCACAACGAATCCCGACGAGTCGCGTTCCACGCCTTATTCAACGGACGTGGCGCGGATGGTGCAGGCTCCGATTTTCCACGTCAACGGCGACGATCCGGAAGCGTGCCTGCGTGTGGCGCAGATGGCGTATGACTATCGCCAGCGGTTCAAACGGGACGTGGTAATCGACATGTTCTGCTACAGGCGCCACGGGCACAATGAAGCCGATGACCCCAGCTACACGCAGCCTATCCTTTACCGTAAGATTCGCCAGCATCCGTCGGTTGCGGTGCTCTATTCGGACACCCTCTTGCGCGAGGAAGTGGTGCAATCGGACCAGGTGCAGGAGATGCGTAAGGCAGTGCATGACCGGCTGAACCAGATCTACGACGAATCGAAGCGAGGCACAGAACACTACCAGGTGCAAGAGCTTTCCGAAATGGATCCGGAAGATATGGCTGCGCCGATCCCGAACACGTCCGTGGATCGCGGCACGCTCGAGCAGATTCTGAATAGCATCACCACGTTCCCGGCCGGTTTTCGCGTTCATCCGAAGCTGGAAGGTTTCCTCAAGCGGCGCCGCGATGTTTTGCAGGGCGCGCACATGGATTGGGCTACCGCGGAAACGCTCGCGTTTGGAAGCCTGGTGCTGGAGCGCACACCGGTGCGGTTGAGCGGCCAGGATAGCGGGCGCGGAACGTTTAGCCAGCGCCATCTCGCGCTCTACGACAGCGAAACCGGCGACCGCTACGTTCCATTACAGCATTTGTCTTCTAATCAAGCGCACTTCGATGTCTTCGATAGCTCGCTGAGCGAGTATGCGGTGATGGGCTTTGAATTTGGTTACAGCGTTGCGGATCCCCGGACGCTGGTGCTGTGGGAGGCGCAGTTTGGCGACTTCGCCAACGGCGCGCAAATCATGATTGACCAGTTCATCGTCAGCGCACAGGCGAAGTGGAGCCAGCCCAGCGGCCTGGTTCTGCTGCTGCCGCACGGCTACGAAGGACAAGGTCCGGAGCATTCCAGCGCGCGTATTGAGCGCTTCCTGCAGCTGTGCGCCGACGATAACATCCAGGTTGTGAACGCCAGCACTCCGGCGCAATACTTTCACGTGTTGCGGCGGCAGATGCACGGCGGGCATGACCGGCGCGGCGTCCGCAAGCCGCTGATCATTTTTTCGCCCAAGCGCATGCTGCGGCATCCCAAGGCTGTGTCCGTGCTGGATGAGCTTACCAGCGGCGCATTCCGCGAGGTCATAGACGACGCCAGCGCGGATCCGGCGCAGGTCACTCGAGTCATCATTTGCTCCGGACAAGTCTACTATGACTTGCTGGCCGCCCGCGATGAACGAAAAGCGCAGCATGTCGCGATCGCGCGCCTGGAACAGATTTATCCATTTCCGGAAGACCAGCTCCGAGCGGTGATCTCGCGTTACCCACGAACCGCGGATGTGGTGTGGGGCCAGGAAGAACCTCGAAATATGGGCGCATGGCGGTTCGTCCAGGAGCAGCTTCAGCCGGTTTTGGATGCCAGCGGCCGTTCGCTTCTTTATGCGGGCCGTCCACCCAGCGCGAGCCCATCGGCAGGTTCCTTGAAGCGGCACCAGCAAGAGCAGGCGGAACTGATCGAAGAGGCGTTCGGCAATCGAGATTAAGACGGCAGCCGGTGCGATGCGCCAGAGGCCGGGCCGCATTAATCGTCCATAGACCGGCTCACAACCTCGAGACACCGGCTTGTTACAAATATGCTGAATGGGCTCCTCTGTTGAATTACCATCTTCAACGCGAATCCGAGGAGCCGCGTGGCCGTATCACTACGGCGAGAGGATATATTCATGTTCACTGCAGAAAATGGTTCCGCGTTGAACCGCCGCAAAGCCCTTCAGCTGATGGCGTTCGGGTTTACCGCTGGGACAACGCTAACGTTTCCGGAGAGGCTGGGTCTTTCAGCGCGGGCGGCCTCGAAAGTTTCCTTTCCGAAGGGCGCCATTGTTCGGACCATCCTGAAGGATGTCACTCCGGAGAGCCTGGGCGGAGGCGCAACACTTTTTCACGAGCACATTACGATCAACGATCCGGTGCCTGCATGGTTGCCCCCGCGGAAGAATACCCCGCCTCCCGCCTACGGCGGCAAGATCGACCTGATGGTCGAAGAAATAAAAGCGCTTGCCAAGGACGGTGTCAGCTGCATTGTCGACGGGAGCACCGTCGATCTGGGCAAGAACATCGACCACCTGAAGGAGATCGCCACCCGGACGGGTTTCCCGATTGTGGCAGCCGGCGGTTACTACCTGCACGCGACGTATCCACCCGAAGTTGCCGAAAAAAGCGAGGACGAGCTGGTTCAGAAGCTGATGAGCGATGCCGCCGCCCAACGTTGGGGCGCAATGGGGGAGATTGGAGTCACCCAGCATCCGATTCTTCCGGATGAACAAAAGGTCCTTCGCGCGGTCTGCAAAACAAATTTGCAGACTGGTTTGCCCATTTTCACGCACAATCCGCACAATGGCTGTGGGCCGTGCGGCGTCGACCAATTGGACATCATCGAATCCATGGGAGTGAATCCCGCCCACGTGTGCATCGGGCACCTGGCGGACATCACCGATGACCCGAAGGCCGAGACGCATAAGGCCATCGCGAAACGCGGCGCATTCCTCGGTTTCGATACGGTCGGGCGTCGATTGACGCAGCCGGATTCGAAGAAGTTGGAAATGTTGTTAGCGGTGCTCGACGCCGGCTACGAAGATCACGTGCTGCTCGGTTCTGATTTCGCGACAGAAGATGAATTGAAAGCCAATCATGGCGCGGGCTTCGATTCAGCAATGATCGTCTTTGTGCCGAAGATGCGCGCTGCCGGCGTCAAGGAAGAGACGATTCACAAAATCCTGGTCGATAACCCGCGGCGTTTTCTCGCATTTGTGCCCAAAAAGACAAGCTGACGGTTACGATCAAATCCTCAGCAGTCGAGGATCTGTCCTCCATGGAGACAAGCGCGTTCTGGCTGGCTAGCCAGTTCAGAACGAAAATCTTGCTCCGACCTGTATGGCGCGTGGCCCGCTCGATAGAAACGACTGGCCGGCTCGCTGCGTCGGTTTGCCAAAAGCGTACGTTTGCGCTGCGCAGCTGGTGGTAACCGCACCGGCGGCTAGCGGCCCGCAGGCTGCGGCATTGTATGCATCCAGAGCGAACGAATACCCGGTCAGGTTTGCGATATTGAAAGCATTAAACGCTTCGCCGAATACTGACAGTCTGAAACGCTCTTTAAAGCTGAAGTTCTTGGTCAATCGAAAATCCTGGGAAAGAGTCGGATCGCCAAACTGATAGTCCGGCGGGATCACAAACGAGGGAATCGTTCTCCCGTTTGGCTGTTTGGTTCCGGCATAGGTTGCATTAAACGCCGCTACGTATTTTGCTAAATCGCTTTTTCCGCAGTTGACCGGAAAGCACCGGTACTGGCCGGTTGGATCGATCGGCGTCGTGTAGGTTGCGTTCGTTCCCGTGATGTCGACCCCTGTAGCCAGCGGCTGCACCGGGTTTCGACTGATGATGGACGAGTTCACCGTCAGCTCGAATCCCAAAGGCAGGTTGACCACACCTGACACATTCAAGTTCTGTTTAGGGATCAGCGGCCCGTACGCTATGTTCCAATTGTTCAGGTTCCAGAGCGTCGTCAGTCCGTCCAGGTTCTGGTATGCATAAGACACCGTGAACTGGTAATGGTTCGAAAAACGTTTCTGCACCTTTACCAATAAAGCGTTGTAAACAGCCCGCCCGTAGTTTTCATTGAACCCGAGCGACCCCGTCGAACACTGGTCATTGGGGTTCAGATCGGGTGCCGTTTTACAGGCTGGAATCGCAGGTGTACGGACTCCATTGACGAATTCGTTGTAATGGTTGAGATCGATCGGGCCTAATTGCGTGTTTACGTTTACGCGGCGTGCGTAGTCTGCTTGCGCCACAAGGTCATGGCCCAAATTGCGCTGCACGCCGATCGACATTTGATAACTGCGCGTAACCGGCACGTAGGGCGGGTATAAATAACTTCCGGCCGAGTTTTTCGCGACATCCAAGCCAGTAACGGAGTAAGGGCCGCTCTTAGGCGGCGTCACTCCAAGCACGGCATCCAACGCGCCCTTCTGCGCCTGATACGTTTGAACCCAATCTGCGATCGTGTAGTTGGTCAGAACACCATAAGGAACCGGTGCGCCAATTGGTACGGGCACAACTTGTCCGCCGACAACCTGCACGATGCCCGGGAACGTGTTGGTGAACAATTGCGAAGTAATTCCAATTGGTCCGTTTCCAAGCGGTCCAATGAGACCGACGTTTTGCATTCTCTGGTAGCCGGGTTCCGTGTCCCAATACAGCCCCGCGCCGCCCCGAATGACGGTCTTCTGGCTGTTGCCTGGGCTCCACGTAAAACCAAACGCTGGTCCAAAGTCGAACCAGTTCACGGCTGTCGGCTTTAGATTGCCGGCTAGTAGAGGAGCCACCAGCTTCGGATTCGGGAGGTCGGAGTTGTAATTACCGGTCTGAACTTGCCACGCCAATCCATAGTTGACTGTCAGGTTGGGCCGGACTTTCCACGTGTCTTGAAAAAAGATTTTGGGTCGCAGGTCGCGCCGCTCGCTGTCTTGATGATACTGGCCGGGAATGATCAAGTTCCCGAGATAGCCAGCCGTAATGTTCAGCGGCAGGTTCTGGAGGTCAGCCGTGGAACGTATCGTGTTAGGCAGCGTCGGCAGGTAATTTTGTATGAAGCCCGCCGGGAAAAGCGATTTCACCGCTTCCGGGGCATAGCCTGTCGCAAGGGTCTCGTGATACAGCCCGTAAAGCCACAAATCAACGTACACATCCAGATCGCCGCCCATCTTGAAGCGGTGCGTTCCTTTTTGCCACGACAGAGTGTCTTGCGGCTCATAGTGCCTGGCGATTCTGCGCTGAAGCGCCGTCGTCGTCACGCCGGCCGAAAACACCGACGAACCTGTCAAGGTAACGAGCGGCCCAAGCGCATTGATGCATGGAAATTGACACTGCGCTGCAGTTGGCGGATCTTCCCGGTTGTCCCAATATCTCCAGCCCAGACGAAAATCGTTGACCAGGTTCGGAGTGAGAGTGCTGGTCAAACCCATGGCCCACTGATCCGACCAATTGTTCAGATTCACCCAGGCCGAGGGAACGCTCGGCTGTCCTGTTTCAGGGCTAAACGCAAAGTTCCCGTCGTGCGTGTAGCGGAGGAAGGTGGTGTGCTTGTCATTAATCCGCCAGTCCAACCTCACGTTGCGGTAGTGATATCGCGCCGGGCTGCCGTAGTTGGATGCGAGCGGCTGCAGGGATGCGAGGTCGGGTTGGAAGGTGATGGTGTTCACCTGGTTGATGTTTTCAAAATTGAAGAAGAAGAATACCCGGTCCTTCTTAATGGGGCCGCTGACGTAAAAACCGGGATTCTTGCGGACGAAGTAGGGGTCCGGCGCGAGCGGGCTTCGCTTCAGAGCAGGATAAGCCGCCATGTTGTGATCCCGGTAGAAATAGAAGCCGCTGCCATGGAAATCGTTGCCACCGCCACGGGAAACAATGTTTACGGCCCCGAGAGCTGTAATTCCCGTCGCGATATCGAAGTTCAAGGAACTGATCTGGAATTCTTGGACCATCTCCTGCGAAAAGTTCAGGTCCGTGTTCCCGCCGTCCAGCAGATCCATCAGACTCAAGCCGTCCAGCGTGAGCAAAGTTGAGTTCGTGGTGAACGAGACGTTGGTGGCTCCTCCCAGAATCGAAATTTGAACAGGAGCGTTACGGGCGCCGGTGGCTCCGGAAAGAACCTGCACTCCAGGCTCGAGTTGCCCTAATTGCAGAAAGCTACGCCCGTTGAGAGGCGTTTCTTGAATGACATTGCGCTCGATCGACCCAGCGACGGTGTTGCTATCGAAGTTGATCTGCGCCGAGGCGGCCTCGACGTTGACGACTTCCTGAGTCGCGCCGAGTGTCAGCGCCATGTTGACGGTAGTGCTGTTTCCAGCCAGCACTTGCGCACTACGGACTTCGGTGCGGAACCCTTGCACCTCGACGCGGACCTCATAATCGCCGGCCGGTAGTGCTGGGGCGCTATACAAACCCTCTGTGTTCGTCGCTAGATTGCGGGCGATCCCCGTTGCTTTATTGCTGACCGTCACCACAGCACTGGGAACGACCGCGCCTGATGCGTCCGTTACTGTTCCTGAAATTGAACCCGTTGCGGTCTGCCCTTGAACGTTGCATGTCGGCCAGAATGCCAGCGCTGAAAATATCAACGCATATAGGCGCTTGTTCATCAGCACTTCTCCTATCCCAGGCTTGATTTGAACTAACCCTAAAAAGAGAGCGGTCGTTTCGGATGATCATATGTCAGCCACTGTGAGGATTCAGTAGTTTTGTAACGATCCGGCTCAGATCTGTTGTGAGCCGGTTGCAGGGTTACGCGAGTTGGTAAGGCGGGTTAGTAGCGCGAAGTTCAGGCTTCTAAGCTATGCCTTCTTTGGCACGTAGGCAAGAAATCTGCGTGGGTTGTCGTATAGAATCCCATGCACGATTTCTTCGCTTACACCAGCTTGCACGAGCTTCGGTGCGAATACGGTTTTGGTCCTGCCATAGAGCGGGCCTTCCACAGTTCTTCCGCCGGTGAAATCCGACGAGAGAAGAAGCTGATTCGCATATCCTGCATCCAGGAACTTAAGAAGCATCTTCACTCGTTTCTCGTCGGAAACCATTTGCTCCAGCGTGTTCACGCGATCGAATCCCACCCAGGCTCCGCGTTTCGCTATGGCCTTGATCACCTCGGCTTCCGGATCATCCAAGCAGCAGGTGTGCCCGATTGCGACGCGCTGTGGTTTTACACCCACCGACTCGAACGCATCGAGTTGATGGAGGCCAGCGTCCCTGGGGACATTTGGGCCAGTGCCATAGGCGTTATGCGTAAACACGGGCATGTTGGTGCGGAGGTGAGCCTTGCCGACGGCCCGAAACATCTTATGCTCCGCGTCGCTCATCGCGGCGTTCGGGTTCTCGCCGATCTCCCCAAAGGCTCCGAACCTGTTCGCATGCGCTTCCTCCGCCAGTTCTTCGGCAATTTGATCTTCGGACTTGGACGCTATTTCCGGCGGGTAATTGCGCTCCATATAATAGCCGCCACAGGCCACGATGTTCATCCCTGTCGCCTGGGTGATGTGCTTCAGGGCCTCCAGGTCACGGCCCATGTCGTTGTGGCCGCCGTCGACGATGCACGTAATTCCGTCTCGCTGCGCAGCTTTAACCTCCTCGATAATCACATCCACTGCGATCGGCGGCGGCAAGGGCCGCGCGTTGGCCGGGCGCGGTCCAATGAGCCGGGAAATGTCGAGCATTAAGTGCTCATGAAAGAGTGTCACACCGTTCGCTAGCTCGGACGGCGGCAGGTCTTTTGTGAGTGTTCGAATAATCGCGCCCTTAGGGAAAGCGGGCGCTTTCGCGCCAGCGGATTCGCGCGGCAGCACTGTCGCAGCAGCACCGGCCCCTAGCACCGCCAGCAGTTCACGCCGATTGATTGACTCTTTCATCTCTACTCCCTCTCTCTGATCAAAAAACGAATCGAGCGCCTACCTGGACCGCTCGAGGACCGTTTGATAAAAACGTCTGGCCGGCGCGTTGCGTCGGCTGGCCGAAAGCATAGGTCTGATTCGCGGGATTCGCTGCCTTCGCGTCCAGCGCAAAGGAATAACCTGTCAGATTTGCAATGTTGAACGCGTTGAACATCTCGCCCATAATCGACAGCCGATATCGTTCTTTGTAGCTGAACACTTTTGTCAGACGGAAGTCCTGCGATAGGGTCGGATCGCCGAACTGATAATGCGACGGAAGAGCGTACTGAGGAATTACGCGACCCTGAGATGTCTTTGTCCCTGAGATGGTGCTGTTGAAGGTAGCCACGGCTTTGGCGAGATCATCCTTGCCACAGGACGTCGGGAAGCAGCGGTAGTCGACACCCGGTAACGGACTGCTCTGGACTGCATTTGCGCCCGATAGATCGATTCCCGGCAGAATCGGCGCCACTGGGTTTCTGCTGGTTATGGCCGAATTGATACTCAATTCGAAGCCCCCTGGAAGGTTCGCGACGCCGGAGACGTTCAGAATGTGCTGGGGAATGAGCGGTCCATAGGATTGGAACCAGTTGAACAAGTTGACGATATTGCTGAGCGCGTTTAGGTTCTGATAGGCATAGGAAGCCGTGAACTGATAGCGATGAGACAACCGCTTTTGGAGTTTGACGAGTAAGCCTTCATAGATCGCACGCCCTTGGTTTTCCTGAAATCCCAGAGCCCCCGTAGAACACTCGTGGGTCGGATCCAAGTCAGGCGCCACGGTGCACGCAGGAATCACCGGGGTACGGACGCCATTGACAAACATGTTGTAGTGGTTCAGGTCAACGCCTGCCAATTGCGTATTCTCGTTTTGACGGCGAGCCCAGTCGGCCTGAAATATCATATCGTGGCCGAGGTCGCGTTGAAGCCCGATCGACGTTTGATAGCTGCGTGTGATGGAAACATTCGGCGGATAAAGCGTGGAGACCGAACTGCTGCTCTTGCTAACGTTCAGCCCGGTGACGCTATAGGGCCCGTTTGTCGGTGGCGTTACGCCCAGAACCGCATTGATGAGCGGGGCTTGCTGCGCATAGGTCTGAATCCAATCGCCCACGGTGAAATTGGTGATTACACCTGCCGGAATCGGCGCGCCCACGGCAAGCGGAACCGCTTGGCCGTTGACAAACTGAACCTTACCGGGAAACGGGTTGGTGAACACGTTGGAAGCGACACCGATTGGACCGTTGCCCAGCGGCCCGATGACGCCTACATTATCCATTCGCAAGTAACCGGGCATCGTATCCCAGTACAGACCCGCGCCACCGCGGATCACTGTCTTTCCACTTTTTCCCGGACTCCAGGCGAACCCAACCGCCGGGCCAAAGTCCAGCCAATTGATGGGCGTCGGATGGAGATTGTTAGCGCCTAAAATCGGAGCAAGGAAGGCCGGATTGGGGAGGTCGGAGTTGAATGCTCCCGTTTCCGCCTGCCAGCCAAGGCCGTAGTTAAGGGTGAGATTCGGCTTTAGCTTCCATGTGTCTTGCGCGAACAGCCGTGGACGGAAATTGCGGCGCTCGCTGTCCTGATGGTAGAGACCGGGGAGAATGAGATTGCCTAAGTAAGCCTGGCCCGTGGCGAGCGGAAGCTTATAGAGATCGGCAGTCGAGGTGATCTTAGCCGGAAGATTGGGCAAATAGGTCGCGACGTTGGCCGCTCCAATAGTGGCTAACGTTGTTTCGGGTGAATACGGCCCGGCGAACGATTGCGAATAGAAGCCGTAGAACCACAAATCGACATACACATCCATGTCGCCGCCAAACTTAAAGCGGTGCGAACCCTTCTGCCATGAAATTGTGTCTTGTGGCTCGTAGTGGCGAGCGATTCGGCGTTGCAGGGCGTTGCCTGTGACGCCGGCGGTGAACACGGACGAGCCCACCATATTCATATTCGGCCCGCCGCCGTCCACGCAGGGAAATACGCACTGATTTGCTGTCGGGGGATCTTCCTTGTTGTACCAGTAGCGCCAGGCAAACCGGAAATCGTTTACCAGCGTCGGCGATAAGGTGCTGGTCAGACCGGCGGCCACTTGATCCGACCAGTTGTTGAGATTAATCCAGGCAGACGGGGGGCTGGGCTGGCCGGTTTCAGGCCCGAACACGGCGTTTCCATCATGCGTGTAGCGCAGAAAGGCGGTGTGATTTGGTGAAATTTGATAGTCGACCCGCGCGTTCCGATAGTGGTAGCGCGCGGGACTCGAGAAATTCGCTGCCAGCGGCTGGATGGAGGCGAGATCCGGCTGAAACGTAACCGCCTGCACCTGGTTGGTGTTTTCAAAATTGAAGAAGAAGAAAACTTTGTCTTTTTTGATCGGACCGCTAATGTAGAACCCCGGATTCTTTCGTGAAAAAAACGGATTGGGATTCTGCGCGCTCCGCTTGAGGCCCGGATAGGCTGCCATGTTGTGGTCGCGGTAGAAATAGAATCCGCTGCCGTGAAAATCATTGCTGCCGCCGCGCGAGACGATGTTCACAGTTCCGTTGGCCGTAAACCCGCTCGCCAAATCGAAGTTGAGCGAAGTAATCTGGAACTCCTGCACCATCTCTTGCGAGAAGTTCAGGCTGGTATTGCCGCCATCGAGCATGTCCATCACGCTGAGCCCATCCAGCGTCAGCAAGGTATTGTTGGTCGTAAAGGATACATTGGTTGCACCGCCCAGGATCGAGATTTGTATGGGCGCGTTGCGCGCGCCTTGCGCGCCCGTGATGACTTGCACTCCCGGTTCGAGGCTCCCGAGTTGAAGAAAGCTGCGGCCATTCAGCGGCATATTCTGAATCGTGCTCCGCTCGATGGATCCAGCCACCTGGTGGCTGTCGTAGCTGATTTGCGCCGTGGCGGCCTCCACGTTGACGACCTCCTGTGTCGCGCCGATAGACAATGCCATGTTCACGGTGGTTGTGGTCCCCGCCAACACCTGAGCGGGGCGCACTTCGGTTCGGAAGCCCTGCATTTCCACGCGCACCTCGTAGTCGCCGGCCGTGAGCGCCGGTGCGCTGAAGAGACCCTCGGCGTTGGCTGTCAGGCTTCTGGCGATTCCCGTCGCTTTGTTTGTGACCGTCACGGTGGCGCTTGGCACAACTGCGCCCGTCGCGTCGCTCACGGTTCCTGTAATGATTCCGGTTGCTGTCTGAGGGGAAACCGTGATCCCAGACCCTGCTAACAGAAAGACCGATATCAGCGTGGATAAACGTTTACGCATTCGACTCTCCTCGTTACGACGCGGCTCGATGCAGTCCTTGTATTGATCGCCCCCGACCTTTTCGGAAGATGATATGCCAGTCATTTGTTGGATTCAGTAGTTTTGTAACGATCCGGCCCGGATCTGTTGTGAACGGGTTTTCGAATACGCTAGTTAGGAACGGGTGTTCCAGCAAGGCCGATGCAGGAAGCTCTCTGCCGAAGCAAGCTGCGTCACCGGTTCGTGCGCCACAGCGGGTACTTACCGCATCGCGTAGTCGACCCAAGGTCGCCGAAAGACGTGCCGGTGGCCTGCAAGAGCTATTTGCTTCGAAAGGCGTCCACTACGTTTTCGCACACTTCAGGGGGGCGAACAACAATACCGATGCAGCAGAGGTTTCGCGTCGATTTCAATACATCGCGATAGGATTGATCGGGGAGCCAGACCCTCCGGGAACGGCCAAGGGAGCTGCGGTGACGAGAAAAGCCCACTTTTTGCGCTTGGCGGCCTCTTGGCTGATCTGCTCGAGATCACAATTGTCAAAGATATAGAGGCCTAAGGCGACGAGCACGATTTGATGAATCGGGAGACCAACGCCCTGCACCTGCGAAGGGCTAACATCCTGCGCAACATCGGAAGCGAGCACAGCGACATCGCGGCTCTTTAGCCACTTTGCACACGATGCATGCAAACCGGCCGCGTATCGGCCCACATTCCAGGGCCCCCGTTTAGCCCGCAGAGCCCAGCGTCCCGTCCGTATGAAAATAACATCCCCGGACGAAACTTTAACCCGCGCCTCTTTCTCCCATGCGTCTAGGTCTTCAGGGTAAATCGGGGTGCCGGGCTCCAGATAATCCACGCCTTTTAACTTAGGAATATCCATCAGAACTCCGCGAGTGAAAACGCCATTTTTCGCAACCAGGATGGAGTCCTTGCTTCCTCCCTCGTCCGTGACAGTATCGACGGAATAGCCGTTATACATCTTTCCTTCATAGGTTCCATGCCACAGAGCATCCATATGAGTATGTGCGAAACCGTGATAGTTGACGCTATACGTGTCGAGGCCGAAGCCGGTGCCGTTAAAGTTCTTGGGCCGGGGCAGCACGGTCACATTGAAAGGATTGTAATTATCGGGGGCTTTGTCCTTGAGAATGTCGTGAGCTAAGGAAATGGCAACGCCTTCTTTAACCATCGCCGCGGCCTCTTTACGCTTGGCCGGCGTAATCAGGTTTAGCGTACCGAGTTGATCATCTTTGCCCCATCGTCCCCAGTTGGAGAGTTCGGTCATCAGCCGGTCCACATCTTCTTTCGTCATGTGGTGTGCTGGATTCTCTGGCACGGGTGGAAAGGTCGGCGATTGCGGGGCTCCGGATTGGGCCGGGGTAGATTGCGCCGGCGCAGATTGCACGGCTGCCAAAGCGGTTGCCGCAACCCCAACCACGCCAAGTGCTTCCCTCCGGCTGAGCGAAGGTATTCCAAGCTCTTTATCCTGCATTGCGATACTCCAATCTAGAAAAACTGATTTCTACGAGACTTTCCATCCCCGTGGACAGGCAATTGCTGTCGGGCGCTTAAATTCGGGATCTATTTCGTGATCGTGACTTTTACATCTCGGGCTGTGTCAAGCAGCCCATCGTCTGCGACCGCCCGCAACCAATAATCGCCGGGAACGCTAAAAGTTGCCTCAGTCGTACCTTCGACTGTTTTGCCATAAACACGCGCGCTCCGTGCAGGATTGAAATGCACTGCACCTGGCCCCCGGTACAAAATCCAAGTGATTTGGACACCGCCGTTGGAGGCACTTCGGCCGGCACGCGGCTTCGGGACGCCGTCATCGGTGGCCGAAGCAGTTAACTTCAGAGGTGTTCCCACCTGCCCGGTCATGTCCGTGCTGCCAGATATGATTTTGGGATATTCATTGGCCGGTGGTGGCGCCAAACCCGCCCCACCGTGATTCATCATTCGCACGCCATCATCGACTTCCCAGCTCGGATCCAAGAATGCAATGGCCTTACACGTTTGGCCGTTGGCGACGATGGTCCATGTGAGCTTCTGATCCACTCCCAGGGATTGAGGGACGTCGATCGCAAAGATGTATCGCTGGCGGCCAGTATAAAAGTGCGTAGGCTGTCCTTGATCCGCCTTCCACGCCGCTTGACCGCTCGCAGCAGTGAAGCCATTGCTGGAACCGACAGGGATGTCAAACTGCTGTTCGAGATTGCGGTTGAAATAGCCGAACCAAAACTTCCTGCTTCCGTCGGGATACTTTTGCCATCCTTCAAAAACAGGCTGAACGCTATCGCCGCTGTTGCGCGGGATGTTCAGCTCCGCAGGAAGGCTATCTGACTGCCCGCGAGCGGGAATACTCCCACTCGCGAGCGACAGAACCATGACAATATACGAGAGTCGACTACTCAGGTACACTACTTCCTCCCAAGCCGATGCCTAGACGCGCCCGCTTAATTAAGGCTCTGCGTCTGTACCGCCGCCTGCGTGGCTGCCCCGTCTTCAGTTCCTCGCTTTTTCGTAAGCGCCTGCCTCTTGGCAAGCTCTTCTTTGTACTGCTGTTCGGTTAGATCATGCCAGGTGATCCAGGAGAAACCCATCTCATCGACCGTCCGGTTTCCCCACCCTACCCAATTCGTGGGATCCGGATTGCCGTTGTGGGCGGCAGTATTGTCGTAGAGCGAGATGCTGTGCAGAATAGTGCCCGCAGGAACGATCGGTGCGACATCGTCAGAGTATTCATAGACAACGTGCCAATCGAAGTGAAAGCGGTCAACACAGCTCACGGTTTCCTTTCTCACGAAGGCGGGGCGGTCGCCGCCACCCATCGGAATGAGAAGCTCGAGACATTGCGCCTGGCCGCGCTGGTGCATGTGCGGCTGGAACGAAGTGATCACTGCCGCTTTCGTCAGCACGGTATAGCCGTCGAACCGCTGGTTCTTCTCGTTCGGCCGCAGATCCAGTTCGCTCGCGGACGCCAACTGCTGCGCATGGCCCACATACTTTGGAACTTCACCCTCGGGAAAGAGTTTGAGCCCAATCGCAACATCGGCTGTAGTATCTTCTCCATCCGCGTGGACATGCATGTTGGCCAGGATCGTAGAACCTGGCTTTACGAGCATGCCGGTACCTTCCGGAAAAACATCGCCGTACTTACCGAGCGCGTATTCTTCCAAATGGTCGCGACTCTCAGTGTCCGGATCGATCAGAGACGTTTCGCAGTGATGGACAACTTTCACGCCTTTGACCGGTTTTACTTCAACCGCTTGAATGTAGCGCGGGCTGGTGATGCCCAGGTCCTTGAATGGAACGTCGATCCAACGATCGGACTGCTTGCCCTTCACCAGGAGAGGAGTCTTCAACGTCACCACGATGTCAGGCTTCCCGATATGCCATCTGCTATCGTCATCGAATTTTAATGGAGGCGGCATGTCGGCCGGATTGCCCATAGGCGCACCTTCGTCAGCCCACTTTGCAAGAGTCGCTATCTCGTCGTTGCTCAGAGAAATGTCATTTTTAAAACTCTGAATACCGACCGTCTTATCGATATACCACGGCGGCATGTTACGCTGCGCGACTTGCTGCTTGATGGCCCGAGCCCAGGGACGCGCATCCTGGTACGTGAGGAGCGACATCGGCCCGATGCCGTCAGGGCGATGGCAGCTTTGACAAGATTTTTCCAAAATTCGAGCGACGTCCTTTGCGAACGTCACCTGATCCTGATTCGCCTTCGCCGGGGTTTGCGCTGCGGCGAATTGGCCAAAACCAAGCGCCCCTAGAAGACCGCCAGCAACGAGCACGGCGGTTTTTTTCATCAGCATTCTTGACCTCCTGGGCAGTGAAATTCAACGCGGGGCACGCAAAGGAAACGCTTCATCGCCGTTTCGGCAGCGAATCGGCGAAGACCTGGCACTGCAATCAATCGGGTGCTCCGAGGCCTACCGAACCTCAACCACTAAGTCTACAGCGCCGGGCGGCCGCCCCTCAATCGCTTTGTA
Organism: Bryobacteraceae bacterium; assembly: GCA_035293725.1. Lineage (GTDB taxonomy): Bacteria > Acidobacteriota > Terriglobia > Bryobacterales > Bryobacteraceae > Palsa-89. Next base: position 35,655 of record DATGMH010000079.1, on the reverse strand, counting down.
ACGAACGGCTGTGAATCGTTAATAAGAAGGTACGATGAGCAACAAAATTACGCCTTGGCTCATTAGCCTGACCTGCCGGTTGTCCCCAACGGCCCTCCAAACCAACGATGAAGTCCGGTTCATAACCTTTCTGGACCGGCTGATTACAAAGTTGTTGAATCCGCGTTGCCCATCGATTATAGTCCCGCGAAAGGGTCAAATCGCAGAACGGATTTGGTACCGGCTGCCCATGCAGAGGTCACACTATCGCGAGGTCCAAGGAGAATATCTGTGTTTAGCAAGAGTTCAATGGTCGGCGGGGCGCTTCTTCTGTTTCTCAGCGCGATGATTTGGGGACAGGTCGGAACGGGAACCATCACGGGGACGGTAACCGATTCGTCGGGCGCCGTCATTGCAAACGCAATCTTAACGATTACAAACCCGACCACGGCGGCGACGCGAACCGTGACGGCAAATGGACAGGGCTTGTACAGCGTTCCGGCTCTTTCGGCAGGAACTTATCAGGTCAAGGCAGAGGTTCCCGGTTTTCAAACCGTGCAGCGCGACGCACAGGTGAATGCCGGCAGCGACACCACCGTGAATATTCAGATGACGGTCGGCCAGAGTACGCAAGTGGTCGAGGTTGAAGCGGCCAGCTCGCAAATCAGTTACGACAGCGCCGCGGTTGCCGGTTCGGTGGAACGTCAGAGCATCCAGGCTCTGCCGCTGAACGGCCGATTCTTCCTGCAACTGGCGACGCTTGAGCCCGGTGTGACGGTATATGGCGGCTCAACGAGCGCGCGAAACACTCCGATTGGCGTCACAATGCTCGGCGGCGCTTCCGGCGCTCAGGGAATGTTCACGCTGGATGGCCTGAGCATCATGGACGTGTATGATGGCACGGGAACCGTGATCAACTTCTCGCAGGAAATTGTGCAGGAATTTCAAATCGCAACCCTTAATTACGATATATCGAACAGTTTCACGGGAGTTGGATCCGTCAATATTGTTTCTCGTTCGGGCAGCAACGATTTACACGGCAGCGCTTTCTATTTCTATCGCGATCACAACATGGCCGCCTATCCGGCGCTGAAACGAAGCGCGTTTAATCCGAATCCCTACTTCCAGAGAAAGAATCCCGGAGGATGGGTGAGCGGTCCTTTGATCAAAGACCGTTTTTTTTACTTCTTCAATTACGAGGTTACAGATCAGGTGCAGGCCATCAGCGCGCAGCAGGATCTGGCTGCGCTTCAGCCTCTCAACGCGGTAATTTCTAGTCCGCAGACCTACCACTCCCTCAATGTCCGCTTAGATTACCATCTGTCCGATAAGACCACATTGTTTGCGCGCTACACGCACGATGGGAATACTTCTTTCGGCGTGAACCCGTCCGGCGGAAGCGGCACTGGGATATCCAACTGGGAGAACAACGACAATTGGTCCGACCAGTACGCGCTCGGGGCAACCACGGCGATTTCAGCCACTGTGGTGAACGACGTCCGGGTAGGTCTGCGAGGCTGGATCAGCAAGGAAACCCTTCCAACTGCGGCCCAATGCCCCGCGCCATGCATAGGGCTAGGGGGTTTTCAGGCGACCATGTTAGGATCGGCAACGTTCGATTTTGGGAACAACTCGCTCGGAGCTAACGAGCGATTTCTTCACGGCTTCCACGCGGTCGATACACTGAGCTGGCAAAAAGGAAGCCATCAACTGAAATTTGGGGCAGAAAACGATTATCAGTGGTATATGTTCGACTGGCCCTTTAACGTTCCCGGATCGCTTTCGGTTGTTGCTCCTTCAGTGTTGGCTGCCACGAAAGGGTTCCCTGCTGCTGCTCTCGCCGCAATTCCTACGACAATTCGCACGACTCAGGACTTGCTGAACCTGCCCGTTTATACCCTCCAGCCTGCCACCTTCCAGGGGATCGGCGTTGGGCCCTCCCAAACGCCTGGCCCATATCATTACAACGACGCTTCGCGCAATTTCAAACCGCACTTTTTCGCCTCCGATAGTTGGAAGATTCGTCCGAATCTGACGTTGAACTACGGTCTCGGGTATCAGTTCCAGACACAAGAATTCAACGGCGACATGTCCAAGCCGGCGTTTCTTCAGCCACTGGCTGGCGCCTTAGGCGGCTTATCGCCGACCCACAACCAATACGACATGTTCGAGCCGAGTTTCGGTTTCGCCTGGAGTCCCGGAAAGAGTGGGAAGTGGGTGATCCGCGGCGGCGGCGGCTCGTATTTCGATACAACTTCGTCTTACACCAAAGAGACCGAGAATTCCCTCATCGGGCCGGTAGGCAACGGTCATCTCAGCGTTACTTCCGGATTGTTTACGAATATTTTCCCCGGAATTCTGCAGCAAGGCCCGGGCGGCACTTTTGTGCCGCTACCCGTGGGAGCGGCGATACCCACGCAAACGATTACCACCATGACATTGGGCCAATTCGAACAGATTTACAATCAACAATTCCCTGCGTTGAGCGCCCTGCTCAGCCCGTATCCGCCCATTACCAAAGGACCCTATACACTGACGGACCTAGATTATGTGAAGGTCGCCAGCAGGCTTCTTCCGCAAAGTTTCCCGATGGTCCATAGTTATCAGACCTCGTTGGGCTTCCAGCGGGATTTAGGTCATGACATGGTGCTTACGGTGGACTGGGCGCGCAGACAGTTTGTCCATACCCTCCTCAGCGGCCCCACAACAGCAGGAGCTATTGACATTAACCGCGCCAATTCGTACACCAACGGTGTTGCGTCGCCAGTGATTCCATTCTGCGCCCCATCGCAGCTGTTCAAGCCAGGCCAGGAATGTTCGACCGGTGCGATCACTATCCTGGATCCGCAAGGGCGCACGATCTACGAAGCGATGTTGGTGAAATTGAGCAAGCGATTCTCGAATCATTTTCAGTTTCTCGCCTCATACGCTTTGCAGAACGATAACTCGGACTCCACTGTATACAACTTAAATAACTTCATGCAGAGCTACGGTCCGGTCCTTGCCCGGCACAATCTGAACGTGTCGGGTCTCGTCCAGTTGAAATGGGGCTTCGAACTCTCCCTGAATTCCTCGATCATCACCAAAAGTCCTTTTAACCCGATCGTCGCCGGCATCGATTTGACGGGCACGGGAGCCTCGTCGTCCGGTCCGTTAACCGGCCTGAACGGTATTACCTACAATTGCTTCAATTTCGGTTGCGATAAGAGCCAATTGGCGGGGGCCGTAGCACAGTGGAATTCCACACTCGCCGGCACGAAAGCCCCAAACGGGGCGACCATACCGACACTGACTTTGCCTGCGAATTATGATTTCGGCACATCCACGATCACGCAGGATGTCCGCGTAACCAAAGCGTTCGCTTATAAAGAACGCTACCGTCTTTCCGTATTCGCAGACATCTTCAATGCAATCAACCATGCGAACCTGATCGGATACACTTCTGTGATCAGTCCATCCTTCGGTCAGCCGACTGCACGGGCTGCCCAAACTTTTCTTTCGGGAGGTCCACGAGCAATCCAACTGGGCGCCCGGTTTCAATTTTGACGCGGCCCAGCCCGCGGCGACGTATGACAACAACCCGACAAGAAGGAGCCGTCTCGATCGCGGCGTCCAATTGAACACCGTACACATTCAGCGAGGCTGAAATCGCACCATGGGCCGCATTCGTAAAGAGCGCGCTCATGATCAACCCGGTGTCAAGCGTCGTCCGGCCGGGGTTGCCACGTCCCATCGGAGACGATGACATTGCGGTAGAGTTCGTCTGAAGCGCGGAGGTCGTACGATCGAAAGATCCTAAACCGTGGCGATTGCGCCTTCCGGCGATCTGCGCGGCGATCCAGTCCATGATCCCGCGCCCGTCCAACACTGCCGACGTAAGTGCCTCGCCCCTTGGTACTCGGAGCGGCAGTTCCATCCCACGAGCCGGGCTCCATACGGTTCCGGCGCGACTGGCGATAAAATCACAGGTACACGATGGGAGGCGCCATGGAAAAATCGAGGCGGACGTTCTTGAAGGCCACGGCCACCGTTGCGGCGGGGACGGTGTTGGGAAGGCGCGCGGGCGCTGCCGCGGCATTTCCCAAGATCAACCCGCAATTGATGATTACGCCGGATCAGGCCTGGGAATGGAACGTTTTCAAGAGCAAAGGCGGGCCGACGTACGCGGGCGGCGCGGGCTGGAAGCGTTATACCGAGTTCCTGGTTTCGAAACTCGGGGAGCTGGGCGCGGTGGATTTCGATTATGTCGAGATTCCGTACGACCATTACATCGTGGACGACTGGCCGGACCGGCGCACGCACGTGCACGATTCGGGCATGGCGGTAGAAAAACTGGTCAGCGACGGGACGCCAGTGCGAGTGGTTGCCTCCTATGGCATGACATCGGGTTTCACGCCAAAAGAAGGCGTGACGGCGCAGATGTTGTATTACGATCCGGCAAAGCCGCCGTCGGACAGTGACATCGCGGGCAAGATTTTAGTCTTTCAGACTGCGCCATATCCGGAGCCCCCGTATTCAAACTCGTTTCTGGACAGCTTCACTCTCACCGATTACGAGTGGCGCTCGCCGGGGAAATGGCACGCGTTGTTTACGCCGCCGCCCACCAGCGTGACCACCTCGTATCATTGCCGCTGGGTCTGGAGCCAGTTGAACCGGTTTGCCGGGATCGGAATTCGCGGGCACGCTGCGGCCATGGTGGTGGTGTACGATTTGTCGCCGGGGGCAGCGTTCGGACTCGCACAGCGCAGTGTTTACACGCCGGACGGTAAGGCGGGCTTGGGCGCCGAGTACGTCAATTGCCCGACGTTGACACTGGATCGCGTGAACGGGGCAAAAGTGCTGGCCGACGCCAAAGTCGGAAACCGAGCGACGCTGACGCTGATCGCGCGGTTCCAGCGCGACACGGGCAAAGCGATCCTGGCCTACTTGCCGGGCCGCAATTACGGAACACTGCAAGACGAGCAGGTCCTGCTAGGGACGCATACCGATGCCATGTCGCTGATCGAAGAGAACGGCGGGCTGGGAATGCTCGGGATTTTGTCTTACTTCCGGCACGTGCCGCGCGCATCGCGGCCGCGCACGCTGGCGTTCTATTTCGACTGCAGGCATTTCATGCCGGGCGGCGAGCCGAGCTGGCCGCAGTTCGACTATTACAGCATTCATCCGGATCTGTTGAAGCGGATTGTGGCCACAATCGGAATCGAGCACATGGGAGGCAGGCAGACCATCGAGAGCGGGCCGGGAGGCAATGAATATGGCTATTCGCGCGAGCGGCCGGAGGATGGCGGCGTTATCACGAGCCTGATGGACGTGCACAACAATAACATCTGGCTGGTGGAGGCGATCGCACGAGCGGCCACCGATAATCATTGGCCGCGCATCGATGTGAAATCCGGCAACACCGAGCCCGGCGTCAACGGCAGGTTCCAGGGGACCGTGAAGAGCCCGATGAACAAGGGACGCGCCTATGGGATTCCGGGCATCGGTCTGGCGGGCGACTGGCCGGGAGCGTGGACGCAGACCTATGCGCAGATCGACACCGAGGCCGGGATCCAGGGATTCGATCGGGAATATTTCGTGCAGCAGGTAGCCGGGCTATCGCAATTGGCGGGAGAGTTCATGCAAGTGAAGCCCCTGGTGATCGACTTAGGGTGGGGAAAGCTCAAGTCGGCTCTGGTGAAGATGCCCGATTCTGGATTTGTGGCTAGCCGTGAGGCTTCCGAGCGCCGGCGGATGCTGGTAGAACATTATGTCGCGGCGTTCCGGCGGGTGGAGGCGGGCGATGCGGCGGGAGCCCGCGCCGGTCTGAGGGAACTCGCGGGCAATGTTTCGAAATGGCTGGTGGCCGACCAGCAGGGTGCGATGCAGAGTCTGGTGGATGGACAATTGGCGAAGCTGGGGTGATGCGGCCGGGGCTAGAATAGCCTCATGGTGCGCACCTCACTGACGCTGATTTGCTTCGCTGCTTTAACAACCCTTGCGGATGAGCCGTATCAAAAGCCTCCGCGGGAAATTTTAGAGATTCTGAACGCTCCAGCAACGCCGCGCGCGGTCGTGAGTCCCGCGCACACACACCTGTTGCTGACGGAGCCGTTGCGCTATCCGCCGATCGCTGTAGTTGGGCAACCGATGCTCCGGCTGGCAGGGCTGCGGATCAATCCGAAGAACAACGGTCCACACCGGGCGAATTTGGACATATCGATGTCGCTGCTACGCATCGATGACGGTTCGCAGCGGAAAATCGATCTGCCGGCGGGGGCGAAGACTTCGGCGCCCGTCTGGAGCCCGGATGGCAGGCGGTTCGCGTTCACCAACACGGGCGAGAACGCGATCGAGCTATGGGTCGGCGACGTGGCAAGCGGCCGGGCGCACAAAATCGAGGGTGTGCGGGTGAACGCCGCGATGACATTATCGCCGGGACCTGGTCAGCGGCACGAATCGATTTTCCAGTGGATGCCGGACAGCCGCACACTCTTGGTTCAAACGGTTCCGGCGAACCGCGGTGCACCTCCCGCGGAGCCCGCGATTCCCATCGGCGTTCACACTCAGGAAGCAGCTGGGCATACGGGACCGGTGCGCACGTACGAGGACATGTTGAGCAACGCGCATGACGAGGACCTGTTTGAATACTACGCAACGGCACAGTTGGCGGCTGTGGATACCGACAGCGGGCGCGTGGAGCCGCGCGGGAAACCGGCGATATTCTTGAGTATCGATCCGGCGCCGGATGGCGAGCATGTGCTGGTGGCACGAGTACATCGGCCATTTTCCTACCTGCATCCTGTCGAGAGTTTCCCCAAGGAAGTCGAGGTTTGGGATCGCCCAGGAAGTGTGGCTTACAAGCTGGCCAGTTTGCCGCTCGAAGATCGGGTGCCGATTGACGGCGTGCCGACCGGGCCGCGAAATTACGTTTGGCGGCCGACCCAGTCTGCGACGCTGGTCTGGGTGGAGGCTTTGGACGGCGGAAATCCTAAGGAGAAGGCGGCCCATCGCGATCGCATTCTGATGTTGAAAGCGCCATTCCGTTCCGCTCCCGAGGAAATTTTCAAGACGGAAGAGCGTTTCCGAGGTTTAGAATTCAGCGACAAGAGCATCGCGTTCGTTCAGGATTACGAGCGCAACCGGCGCTGGCAGCGCATGTTTGCGATCGACGTGGATCACCCGGAAACCCCCGCCAAGTTGCTGTGGGGCGTGAACGTGCAGGATCGTTATCACAGCCCCGGAACGATGGTTTTGCGCACACTGGCAAACGGGCACGCAGTAGCGGCCCAGAGCGGCGACGACATTTACCTGGCAGGCGCCGGCGCCAGCCCCGAAGGCGACCGGCCGTTTCTGGATCGTCTGAATCTCGCAACCGGCAAGACGGAGCGGCTCTTTCGATCCAGCAACACCGTTTACGAGAGCGTGGTTGCGATGCTGGACGACAGCGGCTCGAAAATTCTCACCGCGCGCGAAAGCAAGAGCAAGCCGCCCAATTATTTCGTCCGCGGGCTGGGCGCGACTGCGTCCGAACGGGAGCTGACGCGCTTTCCAGATCCGACACCGCAACTTCGGGGTATCACGAAACAGAAGGTCACTTACAAACGAGCCGACGGTGTGCCGCTGTCGTTCACTCTATACTTGCCTCCGGGTTACAAGCCGGGCACGCGGCTGCCGACCGTCGTGTGGGCGTACCCGCTGGAATACAACGATGCCGATACCGCCGGCCAGATCAGTGGATCGGTGGAACGCTTCACCACAATCACCGGGCCGTCGGAGCTGTTTTTCGCGCTGCATGGGTACGCAGTACTGGACGACACCGCGATGCCGATCATCGGGAATCCTGAAACAGTGAACAATACTTACATCGAACAGATCGTCATGGACGCGAAGGCTGCCATCGATAAGGCTGTAGGGATGGGCGTTACGGATAGGGATCGAGTGGGTGTCGGAGGGCACAGCTACGGTGCATTCATGACGGCGAATTTGCTGGCGCATTCGAACTTGTTCCGGGCAGGAATCGCGCGCAGCGGCGCGTACAACCGCACCCTGACGCCGTTCGGGTTCCAAACCGAGCGCAGGACACTTTGGGAAGCGCCGGAGGTTTATCTGAAGATGTCGCCATTCCTGGTGGCGGATAAAATCAAAGCGCCGATTTTGATGACGCACGGCGAAGCTGACGACAATACCGGAACATTTCCGATTCAATCGGCGCGAATGTATCAGGCGATTCGCGGGAATGGAGGTACCGTACGGCTGGTGATGCTTCCGGCTGAAGCGCATGGATACCAGGCCCGCGAAACCATCGAGACTGTTTTGTCCGAGATGATGGCGTGGTTCGACAAGTACGTGCGAGACGCGCCGCGCGGGGGAGTATCGACGCAGTAAGCGCGCACGGCTGCCGAGCAATTACGGGATGCGGCATGCTGCTTGGTTGTGTGCGGGCAAGTTCGCCTTCCGGTCGTAAAGCCGCCATTCGGAACAACCCGTGTGGCCACGCTTAGCCTTGAGCTGTTGACGATGCATTGGCCTTTGCCTCGGCCATGGCACGCAGGCCTTCGCGGCGGCGCTTGAGGATCGCCTCTGCATCGGGGGTAGACATTACGACGGCTTCTAAGTGTTTGCAGAAATCGGGTTCGCCGCTGGCCGCACGCAGGTCTGCCAGAAAAGGTTGAATCTTGCTGAAAGTGCCGGCAATTTCGCTGTGCGCGGCCAGGAATGAACCGGCGTCAATGGCGCCCGTCGTTACCAGCGAAGCGGCCATGTCCCAATAGCCGAGCACCATGCGAAATTCGCTGTTGTGCTCGCCGCGGACGGCAGCCATCAGTTCCTCAAAATTTCGTGGATTGAAATCGAGCAGGAACCAAGAGCGGGCAGCGCGCAGTACGGGCTCGCGGCGCAGCTCATAAAGCTTCAGGTTTAGCTGGGCGCTCTCAAAGGGTGTTGGCATCCTTAGTGTCCCGACCCATTCAGCGGGCGGCCGTTATAGACGGGTGTGTGGCCGGGCAGCTCGCGCCGGGTGATCACGCGATCGATCATACCGTAGCCTACCGCTTGCTGGGCGTCCATGATGTAGTCGCGATCGACATCGCGTTGGATTTTATCAATCGGCTGACCGGTGGCGCTGGAAAGGATCTGATTCAGGATTTCGCGCGTTCGCAAGATCTCGCGCGCGTGAATGTCGATATCCGCGGCCTGACCGCCGAGACCGGAAGCATGCGGCTGATGGATCAGAATGCGCGAATAGGGCAGGCTGTAGCGTTTGCCTTTCGTGCCTGAGGCCAGCAGAACAGCGGCCATGGAGGCGGCTTGGCCCACGCAGTAAGTGACGATGTCGGGCTCGACCAGATTCATGGTGTCGAGAATGGCGAGTCCGGCGGTGGTAACTCCGCCCGGCGAGTTGATGTAAAGCGATATATCTTTTTCGGGATCTTCGGCCGCCAGGAACAAGATCTGGGCGATCACAACATTGGCAACATTGTCGTCGATCATCGTGCCTAGGAACACAATGTGCTCCTTGAGCAGGCGGGAATAGATATCGAAGGCGCGTTCGCCCCGGGAAGTTTGTTCCACAACCATCGGGATCATATCTGGAGGCTCCTTAGCAGGCGGCGAGCATCGTCTGTTGGCGGACGAAGCGCGCAAAACAGGTCTCGACACCGGCCAGATGCCAGCCATGGTGCGTCAGTGTGACACGCGTGCCATCGGCTTCGACCGAGAATTCTACTTCCACAGTTTGGTTTTGTTCACCCGTTGAAGAGTGATCCCAGATGAACTCGACACGGCGCGGCGGATCCCAATGGGTAACGGTACCCCACGGGAGTTCTTCACCGGATCGAGTGCGCTCGAAGATTTTTCCGCCTTCCCACGGCTCGAATTCGCAGTTTTCGGCTTCGGCGCCTGCGGTGGAGTAGGACGCGAGCGGCCACCATTCGCCGAAGTTTTCGGTGAACAGGTGGAACGCGTCGTCAATGGGGACGTCGACGTGAACGCTTTGGCGAATCGGCTCGAGCTTTTGCTTGTCGTGCTGCATGTGTGTTCTCCTTGGCTGCGAAATCAGAGAAGGTGGCGAGCGCGTCGCGCCACATGGAATCGATCAAGGTGCGGAGCTCGGCCAGGCTTTTGGGGTTCAAACGGAAGTAGTGGCGGGTTCCTCGGCGCTGTTCGTCGACCAGGCCGGCCGATTTGAGGACCTGCAGATGCTGGGAAACGGCCGGACGGCTGACCGGGAGCCTATCGGCGAGTTCACCGACGGTGGCGGGACGGCGGCGCAGCAGGTTGAGGACAGCCTGGCGGGTCGGGTCGGAGAAGGCTGCCAGCTGCTCCGTTCGGTCGGCCATACCTTACCGTAAGCCATAACTTACCTTTTGTCAAGTTAGGACATTCGAAGAACGTTTCAGATAACTCCCGCGCGCCGGCCGGTGCGGCACGTATGTTCGTACCCACAACATTTAGGCCTTGCGCACCGTCCGGCGCTCTATGCGTTTTTCGTATTTTTCGCCCTGGAGGATGCGGTGGACGTAAATGCCGGGAGTGACGACGTGGTCGGGATCGATGGCTCCCGGCTCGACCAGCTCTTCCACTTCGGCAATAGTAATTCTGGCTGCCGTGGCCATCATGGGATTAAAATTGCGGGCGGTCTTGCGATAGACCAGGTTGCCGAGGCGGTCGCCGCGCCAGGCTTTGACGAGCGCGAAATCGGCGACAAGCGCAGTCTCGAGCAGGTATGGGCGGCCGTTGAAGTCACGGACCTCCTTGCCGTCAGCGACCACCGTACCAACGCCGGTAGGCGTGTAGAAGCCCGGGATTCCCGCTCCCCCGGCGCGAATGCGCTCGGCCAGCGTGCCTTGCGGGACCAGAGTAAGATCGAGTTTCCCGGCAAGGACCAGCTTTTCGAGCAGTTTGTTTTCGCCGACGTAGCTGCCGATGTGGGAGGCGATCATGCCCGCTTCGAGCATCAGTCCCAGGCCGCAACCGTCGACGCCCATGTTGTTGCTGATGGTATGCAGGCCCCTGGCGCCTTTTCGGACCAAAGCGGCCATCAGATTCTCCGGGATGCCGCACAGGCCAAAACCGCCGATCATTATGGTTGCGCCGTCGGGGATGTCGGCTACTGCTGCGTCTGCATTCGGGATAATTTTGTTCACGCCATCACCTTCGGTTGACCGCGGACAATCAGGCGCGGCTCCGTGAGGCTCTGGACGCAGTCGAGCGAGACATCGCGCGCGATCTCCTGAAGCTCGAGACCTTCAGGCGAGACCCGGATCACCGCCAGCTCGGTGACGATGAGGTCGACCACTTCGAGGCCGGTGATGGGGAGCGTACATTGCTTGAGAATTTTCGGCGCGCCTTGCTTGGTGGTGTGCTCCATGGCGACCACGACGCGGCGCGCGCCCGCAACGAGATCCATGGCGCCACCCATGCCCTTGACCATTTTTCCGGGAACCATCCAGTTGGCGAGGCTGCCCTTCTCGTCCACTTCCATGGCGCCCAGGATGCTCAAGTCCATGTGACCGCCGCGGATCATCGCGAACGAATCGGCGCTGGAGCTGTAGGAGGTGCCCGGGAGTTCGGTGACAGTTTCCTTGCCGGCGTTGATCAGGTCCGCGTCTTCGGCGCCTTCGATCGGGTATGGACCGATTCCGAGCATTCCGTTCTCGGCCTGCAGCACTACCTCGATGCCGGGCGGGACGTAGTTGGCGACCAGGGTTGGCATGCCGATGCCCAGGTTGACATAGAACCCGTCGCGAAGTTCTTGCGCCGCGCGCTTCACGATTCGCTCACGCTTTTCGAGGTCGGACAGCTTGGGCGGCGACTGTGTAGTTGTGCTCATTGACGAGGACCCAAGTCGATCCTAGCACTGGAGGCTTGGAGGATTCCGAGACGGTTAGTGCCGCGATTGAGACAGCAGTCCGGGAACCGCCGGGCCGCCGTTGGGACTCGGGTTTTCGATTTTAACCTTTACTTCAGGCATGCCGACGATCTCGTACGTTCCGGACGCGATCTCGAGATGGTTTTCGTCGAAAGCGGCCAGAATGTCGCGTGTCATGCGGTCCTTCAAGGAGCGGATGTCATAATCCCGGCAGACGAAACGGAGCGCCATTTCGAGCCAGTTGTCGGTAAGGCGCCAGAAGACGCGCGGCTCGAGGTCGGAGGGGCGCAGATAATAGCGCCGCTCGAGATCCTTGAGAACTCCGGCGCTCATTTGGACCATCGGTTCGGTGTGGCGGCGCGCTATCTCGAGCAGGATCTGTTCCGCCTTGTGCCGGTCGGCGCCATACTGGATGCCGACGCGCATCTCTTCCCAAAGGAACGGGAAATCGCGCGAGTAGTTGTAGACGGGCTCGTCGAAAATCTTATCGTTCGTAACCGTGACAATGCGGCCGGTGTACTGGCGGGCTTGGACCCACATGCCGGGATCTTCGCTTTGCTCGGCCGGCGGCTGCCCCATTTCCATGATGGTGGTTTGAATGAAGCCGAGCGCCACCACGTCGCCGCGGACCCCGCCCATTTTGATACGCTCGCCGACGTTGAACGTTTTCCCGCGCAGCAGGACGACGTAGCCGCAAACGGCGGTTACAACACGTTGCATCGCGAAAGCGAGACCGGCGCTGATGAGGCCCAGAAAGGTGGCCAAGCGCGATGGATCGCTGAACCAGATGGAGAGCAGGCCAATGATGATCAGAACAGTGGTGGCGATTTGAATCGCCTGGCGAGTCCAGAATTCGATGCGTTTGCCGCTGCGATTGCGAACGAAGCTGCGGGCCAGTAGGCGCAGAGCCCAGCTGAGGGCCCACACACCAGCGATCCAAATCGCCGTGAGAAGCAGTTTGTGGCCATTTTGGGCGCTAACGCCCACCAGGCGGACGCCGAACACGTTAACGCCGTCGGTTACTGTGGCTGCGGCAAACACCGTTACCTGCCCTTCTGTTGGATTCGGCTGGGCAGGGGGTGTTTCCGGTGCCGTTAGGGTAGATGGCGCTCAATACAGCGAAGAATGAAAGGAACCGATGGCCGCGGCAGAGCGCCACTCGCTGGCTCAAAAAAAACCGCCCGGGATGAGCCGGGCGGCATTTTCCTCTGGTTGTGCTGTTGGTTCTAATCTCCGAACGAGCCGACTTCTTCGCGCGTCTCCTCGGACGCCGCGGCGGATTTCGCCTTGGGTGCGGGAGCGAGCTGGACGAGCTCCTGGCCCGGCTGCTCCTTCAGGATGTGCTCGCGATATAGCTTGGCCATGCGCTCGTTTTCCTGCTGTTTCAGTTTTTCGTCGCGGGCGCGGATCTTTTCTTCGCGGGCATTCTTGGCGATGCCCATCTTTTCGAGATCGGTTTGTTTGGCGTGGTGCACGTCTTCGTCGCGCAACACAAGCGAGTGCCGGGCATCCGCAAGGCCAACCTTCTTGCCGCCCGCGAATATCTCGTGCCGGCCGTGCTCGTCGTACCACTTCGTCAGCGTTGCGGTCATATGCATCTTCTCGATGATGTTGCGCCAGCCCACGCCCGTGTTATAGGCGCAGAAGGAAATTTCGCCTTCCTGCGTGGCGTAGGGAATGATGCACTGCTCAGTGCGGCGGAAATCGTAATTGAACAGGTCCTGGAACCACATGCCGGCGACGAACAGGAAGTTCCAGCGATCCTCGCGGCGCTGTGCGATGTCCGCCATACTGCGGTCGCCGGTAACTTTGCCATAGCCGCCGGTCTGCGCTTTTTTGGACATGCCGAAGCACTTGTCGAACTTGGCGATCAGGTCGGTGAGCTTGAAATGGGTGGGCGCGTTGAACGGATTGTAATTGCGCAGCAGCGCCAGCGAAACGCCGAGAACCGACAGAAACCGGCCGCGCGCGGCGTCGTTGATGCGCGCCACGTCTTTGGCCAGCCGGTCGGCGTTCAAGAACGCGGTGACAGGAACGGCTTCCTTAGTGTGTTTGTCGCACATGACGGCCATTCCGATCCCACAGTTGGGATGGCAGCCGCAGCTTAACTGGCCCCAGTCGGCTTGCGGGCCGTGCACCAGATCGGCGAAATCCGAGAAAGTGCTCATGAACGAGATCGGGAACCAGTCCCGCACGGGCTCGCCAAGACCCACTTGATCCTTAACATCGTGGGCTAAGTGCGAAAGCGTGTAACGCTGGGCTTTGCGGCGCTCGTCGGTAACAGCTTCGTCGCGACCGGTGAAGGAGACCGGCTGGAAACTGAGGAACGGAATCTTTTTCGGGTTATCGAGAGCGAAGCGCACTACCGCGCCGACTTGCTCGTTATTGATGCCGTTGACGATGGTAATCACGGGGACGATGTCAACGCCGGCCGACCAGAGGTTCTCGATGGCGCGCATCTTCACGTCGAACAGGTTGCCGACAGCGCGGTGGGAATTGGCATCGTTGCCGATGCCGTCGAACTGGAGGTAGGCGTAGCGCAGTCCGGCTTCGGCGGCCTGCTTACAGAATTCCGGGCTTTTGGCGAATTCGATGCCGTTGGTCGCGGCCTGCACGCTGTTGTAGCCGACCTTGCGCGAGTAGCGGACCGCGTCCAGGAAGTACGGCGAAAGTGTAGGCTCTCCGCCGGAGAATTGGACGGACATCTGGCGGCGCGGCTTGATGGAGATCGCGTTGTCGAGCAGGGTTTTGATGTCGTTCCAGGTCAGCTCGTGCACGAACCCGACCTGGTTGGCATCCATGAAGCACGGGTCGCACATCATGTTGCAGCGGTTCGTCAGGTCGATCGTCAGTACGGAGCCGCGGCCATGCGTGATCGTGCTGGAGCCGTGCTTGTGGAGTTTCTCATCGTTGTGGGCGCGGATATCGCGGCCGGGGAAAACTTCTTCCAGGTGTTTGAAGAATGCCGGATCGATGGACATCACGTCCTCAAAGAGGCCGTGCTTGGGGCATTCCTTGACCATCATGATTTTGCCGTCGCGCTCGACGATAGTGGCTTTGATTTCGCCGATTTTCTGCTCGAGCAGGATTTCATGGGGCAACTTGCCGTCAATGATCTGCTTGCGGATCTCGGGGACGCACCGCGGGCATAGAGAATCGGTCTCGCGTGGCCATCCGAGGGTGGGTTTCTGCTTTTCGTAGCTCTTCAGCAGAGGTTTGTCCGACCAGGCGGGAGTGAACGACGGGTTCTGATTGATTTGATTGATTTTATCGAATACGAACCACGCCGAGCTCGCCCCGGCCGTAACCGCCTTTTCCACATATTTAATGGGCTTATGCATGGGTGAAGTTGACCTTGTTCGCCAGTATAAGCCGTGTGCATTAAGCAGGCTACACGAATGGGTCGAAAGGGCTGATTTGCCATTTCGATGGGGATATCGGCAATTGAACGGGGATGAGGAAAAGTCGCGGTCTCATTGAAAACGTTGGGCTTACGATACATTCTGTTACGAAGAGCGACCTCTGCCCCGGGGGACTTATTATGAGAGATGTGACGCGGGCGGAGGCTAAAGCGGCGGCGCGTGAGTGCGGGTTCGCGCTGGCTGGCGTGACACCCGCCGTGCCTCTCGAGGAAGATAGCCGGCGCTATCTGGATTGGGTGGAGCGCGGGATGGCGGGGAAAATGGGCTACCTCACAGACCGGCGGGCGCAGGTGCGCACGGATCCGCGGCTGCTGCTGGCGAGCGCGCGATCCATCATCTGCGTGGGGAAGCTGTACAACGGGCCGAGCACCCGGTCGACTGATTGGGCCGATCGCGAACGCGGATGGGTGTCGCGCTATGCGTGGGGGGACGACTACCACGATGTGATGCGCGACGCGCTGGAGCGGCTAGCGCGCAGACTGGGCGAGGTGCACGAGTGGAAGATCTGCGTGGACACAGCGCCGCTGCTGGAGCGGTCCTATGCGCGCGAGGCGGGGCTGGGTTGGATCGGAAAGAACACCTGCCTGATTAATCAAGAAGTCGGCTCGTGGGTCTTTCTGGGCGAGATACTGACGTCGCTGGAACTGGAGCCGGATTCGCCGCCGGCGGACCGGTGCGGGACCTGTACGCGCTGCATCGAGGCTTGTCCGACGCAGGCGATTGCGCCGGCGGGCTATGAAATTGACGCGCGCCGCTGCATACCCTATTTCACGATCGAGCTGCGCGGTACGGTTCCCGAGGAGATGCGCTCCGGGATCGGGCAGCATGTTTTCGGGTGCGATATCTGTCAGGACGTGTGCCCGTGGAACCGGCGCGCGCCGGTGGCCGATGAACCGGCCTTTGAGCCGCGGCACTTTGCGCCGGCGCTGCAGGATTTGGCGGCTATGACCGAGGACGAATTTCGTGAGATGTTTCGGGCCAGCCCCATCCAGCGTGCGAAGTATTCGGGATTTTTGCGGAATGTCGCGATCGCCATGGGCAACAGCGGGCAGGAGAAATTCCGGGAGCCGTTAGAAAAGATGGCCGAGTTGCCCGATGAAATCGTGGCCGAGCACGCGCGCTGGGCGCTCGCGCGGCTCGGCGCGAATAACGATTAAAGCCGGCGATTAGCGCGCGCGTTCGAGCGCCAGTACGGCGTAAGCAGTCGCGGCATCGCTCATGAAACGGCCGCGATCGGACTCGAGGTCGCGTTTCAAGTTCATGGAGTATGCAAGCCAGCGGCCGTCGGATTTTTCCTGGTTGGCCGCTAGCCAGCCGAGCGCGCGTTTCAATTGGGGCTGATCGGCGCGCCAGCCGGCTTCTTCCATGACAAACGCGACCACGCCGGTGGCATAGCCATCGCTTTTGGTTTCGAGCGCCGTGTTGTCACGACGCTTCCAACCCGGGACTAAATCCGTAAGGCTGAAACCACCATCGGCATGTTGAGTAGCGAGGACGCTCTCGATGGTTGACTTCTCCTGGACGTCGTCCGACGAAAGCAGTTTTCGAAGTCTGGTGGATGCCCAGACAAGGATCATGCGATCCATCGGTGTTTGTACGGCTTGGTTCTTCAGAAGATAGCCGCGCAGCGCTTGAAGCTGCGGCTGAATTTCGGGGCTGTCTTTGTAGCTGGCGGGCGTCATGCCGACGGCAACGGCCGCGAGCGCCGCTCCGTAAAATTGCGAATTACCCTCCCAGGGCTGGTTGTGGAACTGGAGCCAGGGGAAGGCGCCCGTAGCGTCGCCGGTTTTGATTTGCTGCGCCCACATGTTGTCGAGCGCAAGGCGCGTATCGGGGCTGAGCGCCCCTCGCGCCGCGTCATAGCAAGCCAGCACCAGAGCGTTGAGGACCGATTCAGTACCGCGCGATTCGAAGCCTTTGGGGTCCTGGGGTTTGTCGGGATAATACGGTTCGGCTTCATTCCATATGTGCACGCGTTTGGCAACGTTGTCGATCAGCCGGCGTTCGATCGCAGTTGGCTGTTGCTCCCCTAGAGCGCCGCGAAGAGAACCGCGCGACACTACGTATGGCGCCACGGTGTGGCAGGAGACGCAAAATGTGGAGTGGTCGCGTGCCGCGCTGGGCCAATCTGCCCACCAAGAGAGACGTCCGTCCATGTATGAGGCCGCCGCTTGGGGGCTCCAGGAAGACGGGTTAGCGATCGACGACGAGGTGTCTGCCGAGAACATCAGAGATACGACGGAAACGGCCAGAACGCTGGCTTTTAGAATCAGCGCCTTCATATGAAACCTCCGCTCGTTCCAGCTTACTCGATGCGGACCCCGAGCGGGAGGTGCCATGCTTTTAACTCAGGCGGGGTGGTCCAGTTCGCGGGACCGTTTGATCATTTCGTCCAGCCACTCGATACCGGAATCGGGCACGCGCAGGTGGATGGCGGCAAACGTTCGAAGCGACATCTGCTCCAGTTCGGTGGCTTCGTAAATGACTGGGACCGGTGGCGCGGGCGATTCAGATTTTGGCAGATCAGGGCGAGTTGGGCCTGGGAATTCCGGCGGAAAGCCGAGCAACGGAGTGGAGCGCAGCATGAGGACCTCCTGCTGTCTACGCTAGCGCAGCTGGCCTGTGGTCTTTAGCCGCGATGAATGCCGATAAACCTGAAGAAGAACAGTCCTTGCTAAAGGGTCGGATTGCGGGGAAATTTCAGGTACGGCAGCCGGACGCCCTGATCGATGATTTGGTCGGCGCGGATTGAAGGCGGCGCTTCGAATCCGGCTGCGGCGGCTGCGCTGTCGAAGTCATCTTGCTCGACGCCGTCGCCGCTGACTCCGAGACCGCCGACCAGTGCGCCGTTACGGTAAAGCGGCAGCGACCCGGGGAAAAACACGATCCCGTTCTGATTGGGGTTCTGCGCTTGCGAGCCTTGCGTACAGGGGTTCAGCGTATCGTATTTGTACAGGCTGAAGAACGGACCGGGGGTAGAGTAGTCGACGCCCGGAGGATAGAAAGGCTGCGCGCCGAAGCTGATGGTGCGATTGGTGACGGCAGTTCCCATGGGAACGCCGGGAAGATCGTTAGAACTGCGATTGGGCCCGCTGAAGAAGATCACGTTGCGCGATTTCGCGACGGCGACGTCGATACTGAACACGGTGGCGTCGGGCATGCGATAGAGAGCGATCAGCGAGCCGTCCAGGTCGGCGACGGCAAAGACGAAGCGCGCACGGGAACCGAGCGGCAGGCGGATTACGGCGCGAGTCTGGTTGGCTTCGGCGATGGCATTATTGACGATCTGTTCCACGTCGGCTTGGGTCAAGCCGCCGACGGGTCCGGGGCGAGGCCCCACCAGGTAGCCTTCCGGAGCGGGGCCGGGGCTGTCGAGAGGACCGAGCACATAAGATCCGTCGGCATTGCCGGGGCTGTGCCCCGCGGGCATGCTGGTTTGATTGACGAACGGCAGCGCGATTCCGTCGATTACCACTTCGCCGGGCGGGGGGAGCGGCAGCGGCACCAGAAATCCGGCGTTGGCTACGCCGGAGAAAGCGGCGAATTCGGCAATTGCCGGCGGAACGCCCGCTACCCCGACCCCACCGACGACGACACCTTGCTTGAAGAGCGGAACTCCGCCGGGGTTGACCGCGCTCGGGTCGCTGTCGTTCAGGTCGGCCTTCCCTGTAAGGATGCCGAGACCGGGGCGCGAGCCGTCGATGGAGCGGGCGGGCGGCACCGCCTGACCGGGAAGAAAAGTCGCGTTAAATGGGCAACCGCGGTTCGTGTTTTCGATCCCGTAAAGCGCGGCATTGCCGGTGAATGGAATGCCCGGCGGGAAGTGGATACCGCTGATATAGCGGACGGTACGGGACGAGAGCGGTGCCTGGTTGTTGCTGAAGAAACTGGCGGTGCGGGCGAGGGCGACGGCGACCTCGTTGGCGTCGGCCTGAACGCCGAAGTTCGCGAGCGCAGTGGCCGGAGCTCCGGGCTTGCGGTAGACGGCCAGGATGTCGCCTTGCCGGTCCGTCACAGCGATCGCGAGGGCTTCGGAATCGATCGAAGCGGCGGCGTGCTGGACGACAGAATCGACATCCGCGGCCGTGAGGACTGGACCGACGGCACCGGCGCGGGGCTCGGCGCGGCGACCGACCGGAGCCGATTCCTGCGCACGCAAGCGAAATGAACCAAGCGCCGCAAACAAAACTACGGCGGACCAAATGAGCCGCGATTTCATGGCAAAAGCGAATTCAGATTCTTCAAAGCAGAGGCGAACTGGAAGCCGTTATAGCCGGAAGGATCATCCAATTGTTTGAACAACGCGTTGAGCGCAGCGCGGATCTGCGGCTCGTTCGCGATTTGCGTGTTCTTCGTATACGCGACGAACAGAGAATCGAGAGCCATGGTGGCCTGCTCGGCCGCACGCTCGTCCTGGCTCGCAATGGCATCGGCATCGGAGCCGATGCTTTTCATCAAGCGAAGCGTCAGGGGCTGGTCGAAAGCCATCCCGTTGAGGCGCTGCGCGAGGCGGCCGGCTACTTCCGATGCACTGGTTGCCTCGGCCGAGACTTGTCTGCGATCCGAGCCGAGCGCGGTGACGAGCGCATAGACTTTGTCCACTTCTGAGGTGAGCTGCTGAGCGGCGGCGGAATCGGTCTGCTGTATGACGTGGCGAAGCACAACGAAACGCGACAAATTGAATGGAGGATTGCCTGGGCGCCGGCCTGGATAGCCGCGCGCCTGACGCCAGCTATCTTTCGCCGCGACCAAGCTGTGGTGGCAGGCGAAACAGTCCAGCTCGGCGTACTCCGGCCAGATGCTGCTCTGCGATTCACGCGCGACGCGCCTGAGCTGCTCGCGCAGTTGGACGGCTTGTCCGACAGCGAGAGCGCGCACGCCGAACAGCGGGTCTTTGTCGACTTCCTTCCAATGCGGCGGCATCACGGACATGAACGAATCCAGCTCGAAATAAAGGTCGGGATGCCCAGCGGCGATAAGTTCGTGGTCCACGGACTTGTCGCCGGTGCCCAAGTGACACGTAAGGCAGCGCTCGGTGCGCTTCGCAAGATCGCGGGTGTTGTACATGCCGAGATCGAGAGACTTTTCGTAGTTCCAGCCGCGCGTAGTATGAGGGCCGAGCCAGGCCGAGGCCGGGCCGTGGCAATTCTCGCATCCAACGCCATCGGTAAGGTCGAAGGTGCGAGCGCGCTGATCCTCCGGGACATCCAGCGCGTGGCAAGCCAAGCAGCGCGCCGCCGTATCCGGTTGACCGAGCCCCATGATCTTGGCGATGCGCGTGCCGACCGGGTTCGTCAGATTCACGAACGCGTGCGCGTGTTTGTCGCGCACCACCCAGGTGCTGTACTCATTTTGCAAGACGGAGGTCTCGCTCCGCTCTTGCACGCTGCCGTGGCAACTGGGCGAACTGCAGGAACCCGGTCCGGTGTACTTCGAAGGTCCATTCGCGTCCGCGGCCAACAAGCAGCCGGCCACCAATCCCAACAACAAGCGGTGTTTCATTTCCGAAGGGTCACAGCTAGCGTACCATGTTGCGGTATGCGCACAAAGTCGCGCCAGTCGCGTTGTCGAACGTCGCAGACACATCCGGACAGCGGGCCAGCAGGCCGACCGGTCGGAGGGCAGAAAAAGGTGAATCCGTATAGTATTGAGGTTTGAACCCGGATCATGAAAATGCTTCGCGCGGGTTCACCGCGGTAGCCGCACCTCGACGTTTAGCGATGCCAGAGCTTCAAACGAAGCGGAGCGGGTGGCAACAGACATGCGCTCTGGCAGGCGGTGTCGTCGTTTGGCTCCTCGTTCAGACCTGGCAGGGACTGTTCACGGGATTTTCGCCGGACGATATCATGAACATGTACTGGGCCTGGACAGAACCGCTCGGCCGGCTCATTGTTGCGAATTTTTTCCCGTTCGCTTCCAACTCCTACCGGCCGCTAGGCGCCGTGATTTACCGGGTCTCATTCGCGATTTTCGGTTTACGGCCGTTTCCTCTCCGAATCCTTATCTACATCCTGCTGCTAGTGAATGCATGGTTGGTTTTCCGGCTTGCGAGGCGACTCACTGGCTCACGAGAGATCGCAGCGCTGGCGGCGTTCCTGATGTCCTACCATCACGAGCTCGGCGACGTTTACACAAATACCGGGACCATTTTCGATGTGGTCGGCTGCACGTTTTACGCGCTTACACTGCTTTATTACGCGAACGTTCGGGCACGCGGCAGGGTTGTTGGATGGCATTATGTCGTGCTCTACTTGCTCGTCGCTGCCACGTTGAACTCGAAAGAGATTGGGGCATCGCTCCCGGTGGTCTTGTTGGCATACGACTGGATTTACTTCAAGCCGCTTGCAAAATGGCGTACTCTGGCGCGTTGGGCGGCACTAGACCTGGCGCCCATATGGATGGCGGCCGCCGTGACAGCGCTCTCGATTGCCCGCAAAATCAGTCAAGGCAGCCACTTCGCCGGCAATCCGGACTACAGGCTGCGGCTCAGTGTCGCGCAATACTTCGATACCACCGGAAAGTATCTGGGTGAACTGATGTGGCAGAGACAGCCGCTACCACCTGCTGCGGTTATCGCGGTGTTCGGTGCGTTGATAACGATCGCGGTGATCGCACGTCGAAAACACATTTGGTTTTGTGTTGCATTCGTTCTGATTGGGCCGTTGCCCGTAAATTTCATCGTGTCGAGGTCCTTATTCGCAATTTACGTGGTCTTGATGCCGTGGAGCATCCTGGCCGCGGCACTGCTAGTAGAAACGCGCGACTGGCTGTACGCGCGAATCTGGAAAAGGCCGGTATTGCCGCCCGACACTTGGGAACCGGAGCGCGTCTTCCTGTTCTTGGCCGTTGCGCTCATGCTGTGGAACGTGGGTGGTAACGATGCGCCCATCGACTGGAACGTAGCACGGCCATCGAACAGTCTCGTCCACGCGTCGATACGGGGGTTGCGAAACATGCGACTCAAACCATCCAGCGAGGATAAAATCCTTTTGTTGGATGATCGCTTCACCAAAGACGACTGGATTCCCGTGCTCCTGCTCAGAATGAACTATCGCAATCCGCAATTGAGTATCGATCGCGCCAAATGGATGAACCATACCCCCCAACTCGGCGACTACGACTTTGTCGTCGATTGGGCGAAAGACCGGGTTGTCCAAACCAAGAATCATCGCTCCTGATCGCGCAGGTACTTACATCGCCGCGACAACCTAGCCTATAATGAACCTTCACCACGTGGTTTGGGGCGAGCGTTGCTATTCGACGACCTTAGGGCAATCCAGAGTCAGTACGGTTACCTGCCGGGCGATCAATTAGAGGCGCTCTCGAAGCGCATTGACGTTCCGCTGTACCGGATTCACGGCGTGGCGGATTTTTATCCGCATTTTCATTTGGCGCCCCCGCCCCAGGTGACCCTGCGCGTGTGCACGGACATGTCCTGCCATTTGCGGGGCGCCGATGCGCTGCGGAACGGGTTGAAACAGCGTTTCCACGGGATGGGCGAAAGCGATTTGAAGATCGGCGAGGTGTCGTGCCTTGGCCAGTGCGACGGTGCATGCGCGATTTCGATCAACGATCATATATATCGCGGCGTCACGCCCGCGCAGGCGGAAGCGCTGGTGCTTACCGCGCTAGGCGGCAGCGAACTTCCCAACCTTGAGCGCGAGGCGCGCATCAGCGGGCTGGCTTCGGATCCATATACGGATGAATCGGAACATTACGGCGCGGTCCGGCGGGTGCTTCAAACGCGCGATTGGGACGGTACTATCGCGCAGTTGAGAGCGAGCGGGCTGAGCGGGCTGGGTGGCGCGGGATTTCCGACGGGCATCAAATGGGAAGCGGTGCGAAAGGCGCCCGGATCCGAGAAATACGTGGTCTGCAACGCCGATGAAAGCGAGCCGGGGACCATCAAGGATCGTTTCATCATGCAGAACCTGCCGCATCTTGTAATCGAGGGAATGATTCTGGCGGGGCTGGTTACGGGTGCGCAGAAGGGCATCTTATATCTGCGGCACGAGTATGAGGGCGCGGAGCACGTGCTGCAAGAGGAGATCGAGCGCTGCTACCGCGAGGGGATTCTCGGCGCTAGCGTGTTGGCATCCGAATTCGTGTTCGATCTGGAGCTGTTCATAAGCCCGGGCGGATACATCTGTGGGGAAGAAAGCGCGCTGATCGAGGCCATCGAGGGGAAGCGGGCCGAGCCGCGCAATAAGCCGCCCTTTCCGGTCACGCACGGCGTGTTCAACAAGCCGACCGCTCTGAATAACGTGGAAACGTTCGCCAACGTGCCTCAGATTCTGGTGCGCGGCGTGGATTGGTACAAGGCGCAGGGGCAGGGCGGAGCGGCGGGATTGAAGTTTGTTGGGATCAGCGGCGATGTCCGCCGGCCGGGGATTTTCGAGATTCCGATGGGGCTGCCGATGTCGGAAGTAATTTTCAATCTGGCCGGCGGCATCGTGGATGGGAAAAAGCTGAAGGCGTTCGCGCCGTCGGGCCCTTCGTCGGGATACTTGCCGGCCTCGGCTGCGGATGTGCGGCTGGACTTTACGTCCCTGGCCGCGATCGGCTCGATGTTGGGATCGGGCGCAATCGTGATCTGCGCCGAAGGCCGGTGCATGCTCGATATGGCGCTGAACGCGGTGACGTTTTTCCGCAACGAATCCTGCGGGAAATGCGTGCCGTGCCGGATGGGGTCGCAGAAGCTCGTGGACATTTTGACCGGGTGGACGCAGGGCAAGGGATCGGCAGCGGATCTGTCCATAGTAGACGACATCACGGAGGCTCTGAAGCTGGCGTCCATCTGCGGCCTCGGACAATTCGCGCACGCGCCGCTCAGTTCGGTGATGCAGCATTTTCGTCCGGAGATCGAAGCGCACATTTACGATAAGCATTGCCCGGAAGGCGTCTGTCCGATGCGGGAGGAAAGAGCTGTATGAGCGACGTCCATCTGACGATCGATGGAATGTCCGTCACCGTTCCAGCCGGCACCACCATCTTCGATGCCGCGCGCATGAACGGCATCCCGATCCCCACACTGTGCCACCAGCAGAATGAGACACCCGTCGGCGTATGCCGGGTATGTGTAGTGGATGCCGGCGGGAGGGTGCTGAGCGCGGCCTGCGTCCGTCCCGCCGAAGACGAAATGGTGGTCACCACCAACTCGGAAAAAGTGCTGCGGGCGCGCCGCACTCTGATCGAGCTGCTAATGGCGGACCATCCTAGTCCCTGCGCGCGGCAGCGGCAGTCCAACGACTGCGAACTGGAGACGCTGGCGCGACAGGAAGGCATTCAGCACCCGCGCTTCCCGCGGCGGCTTTCGCCGCGAGGACAAGACAATTCATCGCTGGTGATCGTGGTGGATCACGAAGCCTGCATCCTTTGTGACCGCTGTATCCGCGGCTGCGATGAAATACGCCAGAACAATGTGCTGGGACGCCGGGGCAAAGGTTTTTGGGCCGGGATTGCGTTTGACCTGAATTCTCCGATGGGAAATTCATCGTGCGTGTCCTGCGGCGAGTGCATGGTGTCGTGCCCCACCGGCGCGCTTACGAACAAGAGCGTTGTGAAGACGGTACTGCCGGGCGAGCCGGTGGATGTCGACGAGCTGCAACAGCTCACGTACTTCCAAAAAATTTCCGGAACGTTCCTGGAGCTGAACAAGAACGCGGTGGTACGGCGGCATTTCAGGAAAGGCGAGATCGTCTGCCGCGAAGGCGAATATGGTTCCACCGCGTTCTACATCCTGGAAGGGCAGGCGCAGGTTTTTCTATCGACGCCGATGGCGCACGTGCAGGCGCAGGGCGGCGCGACAGGGTTCTTCAGCCGTTTGACGAGCCGTCTTGCGGGCCGGCAGAACGAACGCAGGCAGGAAGAGCAGATGCGTGAAAGCATTCCGATCGACGCCTCCGTGGATCTGCCCTACGACAATCCGGTGGCGACGCTCGGGCCGGGCGATTTGTTCGGCGAGATGACGTGCATGAACCTGTATCCGCGGTCGGCGACGGTTCGCGCCGCCACCGATTGCGTGATGCTCGAGATGCTGCGCAACGTGCTCGACATTATCCAGCGCAATAAGACGCTGAAAGCGCAGCTGGACGCGAATTACCGCAAGCGGGCGCTGGACGATCATCTGCGCAGCGTGCCGATGTTCGCCTCCCTGACGCAGGATTTTATCGATGTGCTGCGCAATAAAGTAGAACTGGTGCGGTATACGAAAGGCGATGTGATCTGCCGCCAGGGCGACATCGCGGACAGTTTCTACCTGGTGCGCCTGGGATTCGTGAAGGTTTCGGAGCCGCATCCGGGCGGCGAACTGGTGCTGGCGTACTTAGGGCGCGGATCGTACTTCGGCGAGATCGGGTTGTTAGGCGAGGGCCGTCGCACTGCAACGTGTACGGCGCTGGATCATGTCGAGCTGGTGCGCATTCACGCTGAGGAATTCCAGCAGATGGTGGAGCAGTTCCCCGATGTCGGCCAAAGCCTGGAACGTTTGGCTCGGGAGCGGCAGGAGCAGAACCGGCAGCGCCTGGCGACGGCGACCAGCACGCCGCTGGATCAGTTTTTGACGCAGGGCTTGATGGAGGCGCAGAGCCTGCTAGTGCTGGATCTGGAGCGCTGCACCCGCTGCGATGCTTGCGTGCGCGCCTGCGCCGACGCGCACGACGGGATCACGCGGCTGGTTCGCGAAGGACAGCGCTTCGATAAATACCTGGTGGCAACTTCGTGCCGGCACTGCCGCGATCCTTTGTGCATGGTGGGGTGCCCGGTTGGGTCCATCCGGCGGCGCAATTCGCTGGAAGTAATCATCGAGAACTGGTGCATCGGCTGTGGGCTGTGCGCCAAGAATTGCCCGTATGGGAACATCAACCTGCATCCGTTCAACGTGCTGGAGGACGATGCAGCGAATCCGGGGCGGCAGATAGCGGTGGTGAAGCACAAAGCGACTTCGTGCGATCTGTGCACCGAGCATGCCGAGCCGAGCTGCGTGTATGCATGCCCGCACGATGCGGCACATCGCGTCGAGCCGAATGAGTTTTTCCGCTGGGTGGGTGCGCCGTTGGAAACAGAGGCGAGGGTGCGGTAGATGCGGATCGATCGCACGCACCGGCCATGGGAAGTCGCGACCGCGGCGCTGGCCGTGGTCAGCACCGTGGTCTACATCCTATATGCGGTGCAGTCGCCTGCGGGGCCGCGCGGCGGCAGCGCGCTGGGTCTCACATTCGGAATCGCTGGCTACGCTCTCATGCTGTATGCCGGTTTGTTGGGCGCGCGCAAGAAAGTGCCGACCTGGCGAATTGGACGCGCGCAGACCTGGATGCGCGGGCACATCTGGCTCGGAACTTTGAGCCTGCTGCTGATCCTGTTCCATGGCGGATTTCGTTTTCGAGGGCCGCTCACCACGGTCCTGATGATTCTGTTTTACATCGTGATTGCCAGCGGCTGGGTAGGCGCGTTTGTCCAACATTTTGTGCCGGGCATCATGACGGAACGCGTGCCGATGGAAACGATTTACGAAGAGATTCCGCACGTTCGAGCACAGCTCTGCCAGGAGGCGGACAGGTTGGCAGCCACGATTTGCGGGCCGGTGGGACCAGGCAATTCTGTCGCGGAGGAAACCGGCGGCGGAGTGGCGACGCTGGTGGAGATCGAGCAGGAAGACCGCGCGCGCTTCCGCGATGTTTATTTAAGCAAGGTTCGGCCGTATTTAGCCGATCCAGAGGCGCCGCACGCGGAACTAGCGGATGTGAACCGCGCGGCCGAGGTTTTCGACTCCCTTCGGCGCTTGCTCGCCTCGCCGGTACACGGCGTTTTAGACGATCTGGAAAACATCTGCGAAGAGGAACACCAGCTCAGCCGGCAGATTCGTATATATCGCTGGCTGCACAGTTGGCTGCTGGTGCATGTGCCGTTGTCCATCGCGCTGCTGGTTTTGGGAGGCGTGCACGCGGTGATGGCGCTGAGGTATTGAGCGATGGCGGGCAGAACGCGCAACACGAAAAAGCTGGCGCAGCGCATCGATTTGAACTACTTCAAGACGCTGCGTGGAATTCCGCGCTGGCGGCGCATTCTGTCGGCCGTTTTCGCCTTGGCCGGCGTGGGATGGCTCGCCTGGCATGCCTTTGCAGGCAGCCCGACACCGTACAACGCAGGCCCGGTGGCGCATGCGCACGCGCTATTCGGGCAGAAATGCGGCGCCTGCCATATCTCGACGGCCGGATTCCAGCAGAGCGCCACCGACCAGGCGTGCGTGGCTTGTCACGATGGGCCAATCCATCACGCCGAGCAGACCTTTTCGCCGTCGTGCTCCACCTGCCATGTCGAGCATAAAGGTGCCGTGCGGCTGGCGAATACAAGCGACGAAGCTTGCACGCAATGCCACGCGAACTTGTCCGCCAACGATAAGAACAGCCCCCCGCGTTTTGCCAGCGATATTCGCGCGTTCGATCGCACGCATCCGGAGTTTGCGGTTCTGCGCACCGGCGCCAAGGATCCGGGAACGATCAAGTTCAATCACCAGGTTCATTTGGACCCGCAAAAGCCGATCCGGGGGCCGAACGGTCCGGTCCAGCTACAGTGCGTCGATTGCCATCGCCCAGCTGGTCTCGGCCGGCCCTGGCCATACGCATCGGCGGACGCCAAAGTGGTTCCGGCATCGTTCACGACCGGCGACCGCGCGTACATGCAGCCCATCAGCTACGAAAAGCATTGCGCGGCGTGCCATCCGCTGCAGTTCGACCGCCGCTTCAGTGAGCCGGCGCCCCACAAGGAGCCGAAGGTGGTGCATGACTTCGTGTTGCAAAAGCTGACGGCGTACATCGCCGCGAATCCGAGCCAGATTCCGTTGGTGGACGAACCGGACAAGCGGCTGCCCACACGCCCGCCGCAGCGTCCGGCCCGTAACGCGCAGGAGTGGGTCCAACAGCGTATGGCGGACGCCGAGTATCTGTTGTGGCGCAAAGCCTGCAAGGAGTGCCACACGCCGCAGTATCCTTCGGGCGGGGACGGACTACCGGAGATTCCTAAGGCGGCGGTCCCGGCACGCTGGCTTATGCACTCCAATTTCGATCACGAAGCGCACCAGATGGTGGCGTGTACCTCCTGTCACTCGAAGACACTGGAGAGCAAAGAGACCTCGGACGTTCTGATCCCGGGCGTGCAAAATTGCCAGAGTTGCCATCGTTCGGGCGCGAACGCGGCGGAAGCGCGCTGCTTCGAGTGCCACACGTATCACGACTGGAGCAAGGAAACGCCGGCGAAGGGCGCTTACACGCTTCGACAACTCACCGAATAGCGGGCCCGGTTCGCCGGCGCAGTCAACTAACCGGGGATGCGCAGCGGACCCAATTCGCGGACCCAATTCGCGCGGTGTAGCGCCCGGTCGACTGTTGTATACTGGCACCACCAAATCCATGAGCAGAATCCATACAATATGTTTCGCGGCGGCAACTCTGTTGACCGCTTCTATTGCGCTCCCACAGAGCGGAAACTTGACGCCGGCGCAGCAACGCGCTAAGGCCAAGGCGCAAAATGTGCCGGAGATCCCCTATGAACCGGTGCCTAATTTCCTGAAGCTTCCGCCTAACCTATATCTGGGCGAGGGCATCGGCGTGGCCACCAACTCCAAGGGGCACGTTTTTGTTTACACGCGCAGCCAGGAAACGCGGCTGTTCGAGTTCGATGCGAAAGGAAATTATCTGCGCGAGATCGGCGAAGGGCTATACGGGTTCGCGTTCGCACACGCGGTGCGAGTCGATCCGCAAGACAACATCTGGGCGGTAGATGAAGGGACCAACATGGTCATCAAGTTCACGCCGGATGGGCGCGTAGCGATGGTGCTGGGGCACCGGCCCGAGCCGGTCGAAGGCGTGCCCTTGACACCGGGTTTCGGCGTCGCGCCGCCGCCCGCCGAGCCGTATACGTTCAATCGTCCCACCGATGTCGCCTGGGATCCCCAAGGAAATATCTTCGTTTCGGACGGCTACGGCAACTCGCGCGTGGCCAAGTATGACAAGAACGGGAAATTCATCGCTTCTGTTGGCACGCGCGGCTCGGAACTGGGGCAGCTAAACCTGCCGCACACGATGGCCACGGACGCGCAAGGCAATGTGTACGTCGGCGACCGGTCCAACAGCCGCATCGAAGTTTTCGACAACGACCTCACGCCACGCAAGGTATACGACCAGGTAGGCGCGCCCTGGGCCATCTGCATAACGCCCGGGGCGCATCAATACATCTACAGTTCGAATTCCAACCCGGATAACAATAACTCGGAGATAGCAGTGGTGACCGGCGACATTTTCAAGATGGAGCTGGACGGCACCATCGTCGGCAAATTCGGAAAAGCCGGCAAGAAACCGGGCGAGTTCAGCACGATTCATGAACTGGACTGCCGGAGTGAAAACGAGCTCTATACGGCCGAAATCACCTCCTGGCGCGTGCAGAAGATCTTGTTGCACCCGCATGGCTCGAGCAAGTAAGGAGACATCATGAAAACTTTTGCGTTTTCCCGGATGGCTCCTCTTGCGTTCCTTTTCGCCGGGGCCGCGCTCGCGCAGCCCGAGATCTCGTTCGATTCCGCGCCCAATTTGCTAAAGCTGCCCGAACACATTTACCTCGGTGAAGTGGCGGGCGTTGCCACGAACTCCAGAGGCCATGTCTTCGTTTACACGCGGACCGGTACGCCCTATGCGATCACCGGCGCGTCGCGTACCTTCACGCATGGTGGCGCCCGGCTCTTTGAGTTCGATCAGACCGGAAAATACGTGCGCGAGATCGGCCAGGGTCTCTATGGATTCCTGTTCGCGCAGGCCGTGCGCATCGATCCGCAAGACAACATATGGGTAGTGGACCGCGGATCGAGCCAGGTGATCAAGTTCGATCCTGAGGGGCGCGTCGCGATGGTGATGGGACGCAAACCGGAATCAATTTTCGTCGGAACGCGCGGAGGTGGGCCGGGTGCTGGACGCGGTGCGCTACCGGGCGCTGGACGAGGCGGCCGCGGCCCTACACCTCCAGGCGCCGAGCGCGGAGGCCCGCCACCTGCACCGGGCGCGGGCACGCCGGGCGATTTGTTCAATCAGCCCTCCGACGTCGCCTGGGATTCGGCAGGAGATATTTTTGTCGCCGACGGCTACGGCAACTCGCGCATTGCCAAGTTCGACAAAGACGGTAAGTTTCTCAAGTCCTGGGGCTCCAAAGGCGGGGAAGAAGGCAAGTTCAACATGCTGACTTCGCTCGCCATCGATCCGCAGGGCAACCTCTACGCGGCGGATCGCGGAAACAAGCGCATTCAAATTTTCGATTCGGACGGTAACTTTAAGAACCAGATCACAAATGTCGGATCGCCGTGGGCGATCTGCATCTCCGGTGGTTCGCACCCTTACCTCTACAGCTCAGACTCGAACGAAGTGAACTCCATGGACAACGGCGAGATCTATAAGCTGGAGCTCGATGGGCGCGTGGTCGGAAAGTTCGGCCAGGCCGGCAAGCTTCCAAAACAATTCGGCACAGTTAACGAAATAGATTGCCGCCGGCCGAACGAACTTTACGTGGGCGAAGTTCTCAACTGGCGCGTCCAAAAGCTGACGCTGCACTAACCGGTCGACGCTTGTTAATTCGCTCCCGGACACCGGCGGATCGCGACGGCCGAGTCTGTTTCCTGGTTGTGATAGACGACTTGCAGATGCTGTTGCTTGACGAAGTCTTCACTGTTCGGAAAATAGATCACGTAGCCGTCGCGATCGAGCGGCGGTTTGCCGGTCTCATCGGCGGGAAAGTTAGGGAGCGCCGTGTTGTGGTACGCGAGCCGGTAAAAATCCACAGCACTGCTATACCGCCAGTCGATATCGAAGTTCGCAATACCGCAGCGCTGCCGTAAATCCGCTACTGTCCAATAAATTTGCTTCGTATCCGTATCGAATTGCCATTCTTTGAAATGTAAAAGCCTGAGGCAGCCGGTGAAATAAGCGGCGGTGGCGATCAACACGGCGAGCGCGCACAAGCCCAATACGCCGGCGCGCGGCCGCTCAAACCGCATAGCAAGCGCCGTTCCAAAAGCCAGCGGCCAAAGCAAAACGAAAAACAATCCGGTGCGCCCACTCGGCAAAGGAATATGTGCAAAGAAGAACGCGAGCCAATGCAGGGCGAAGGTAACCAGCCCGATGCCCGCGAACATGCGAACCATCGTGGTTAAAGCATGGTTTGGCTTGCGAGCCCGCAAGCGTGCGGCCTCGACGCTCAGCACCAGCAGCAGTCCGAATATGACGTTCAGCCACGGCAGTTTAGACCGGAGCTTGCCGAACAAAATCAGCATCCACGGGTTGAAGACGTTCGGATTTAAGTCGTCAAATGTGGGCGACATCATGCTGTGCCACATCTCAGTCAAAGATTGCGAGCCGAAGTACAGTTGGGATCTCGGGAATTGCCAGACGGTAGGGCCGCAGATGACGAACGCGACGACAAGGCCTGGCAAGAAACAGTAGAGAGCCAGGCGAACATAGCCGAATTTCCAACGCGCAGCGGATCTGAAAGCCCAGACGAAGAAGAAGAGAATCGTTATTGCGTCCACGTACGCGAAAGAGAAGTTGGCCGAGAACGACAAGCCCAGAAAAACTGAGGCCAGGCAAGCGCGCGACAAACAGCGCGTGGGCTCGGCGCCCGAAATCACGGCCGCGGTTATTAGCGCCAGCGCGGCGAAAAGGAACCCAATCGCCAAGCTGTAGCCGCGAGCGGCCACCAGATAATCGAGAACCATCGGATTGTAGACCAGGCAGAGGAACAGCGGGATCCGCAGAATGGTGCGCGAGGAGACCAGGACGCAAGAGTACAGCGCGGCGCCCACGTACATCAGCGCGCCCAAGATGGCAGGCATTCGCATGCTGAGTTCACTAAGCCCAAAAATGGTGGTGGTCAGCCGCGCAAGCGCGGAATACAGGACGTGGTTTCCCGAGCTGGGGTACCAATGTATCCCGGTTGGTCCCGAGACGAAATCCAAGCCGGTATTGGCCTCGTCGATCGTAATGGACTGGAGGCAAGCGCGGGCGATCACCAGGCCGGCTGCCAGCGCGGTCAATGAATAGAGCCCGATGCGGTCTTCGAATCGCTCTGGCATCGCGAGCTAAGGCCCATGGTACCGGAACTGTTCACAAACGGCGGCTCCGCGCACCGCCGCAGCGAGGCGCAAATGGGGGCATTACGCCTGGCGCTCGAAAATAGATGCATCCTTTCGCCGATGCGATAATCAAATCACAATATGTTCCGGGCTGTTCGGGAACAGATCGATACGATCTTTCGAGGAGATCCTGCCGCCAAAAGCGCGGTGGAGATTTTCTTCTGCTATCCCGGTTTTCACGCTATTTTGCTGCACCGGCTGAGCCACAAGCTGCACCGCGCCGGATTTACGCTCACTGCGCGCATTCTTTCGCAAATGAGCCGCGCGCTCACGGGAATCGAGATTCACCCGGGCGCGCAGATCGGACGGCGTTTTTTTATCGACCACGGCATGGGCGTGGTGATAGGCGAGACCACCGAGATCGGCGATGACGTCCTCCTATACCAGGGCGTGACGCTGGGCGGCACGGGGAAAGAAAAAGGTAAGCGCCACCCGACCATCGGCAACAGCGTTGTGATCGGGACTGGCGCCAAGGTTCTCGGCAATATCACGGTTGGGCATCACTCCAAAATCGGTGCAGGGTCGGTGGTGATTCATTCGGTTCCCGATCATTCCACCGTGGTCGGCGTGCCGGGCCGCGTGACGCGGATGCGCGGCGAAACGGGGGCGCTCGAACACGGCAACTTGCCCGATCCCGAAGGCCAGCTCATCGACGATTTGACCCGGCGCATCGAGCAGTTGGAGGCGACCGTCCGCCTGCTCGCCGACGAGAAGCTCGCGCAGCGCCGGTGAAACGCTTCGTTGTTATTCTCTGGGTCGCGTGGAGCGCAGTGGCGGCGCAGCGTTACTCCTACTGGGTAGCCCCATGCACGCGTGCCGACACCGGGTGCCAGGCGGGCGACGAGGAATTGGCGAACTGGGCTTTCGAAGCGTGGCAGAAAGCGTCCAACGGATTACTCGAATTCGATCGCGTTGACGACCCGCAACACGCGCAGATCCGCGTTTTATGGGCATCCGGCCAAGCGGGCCTGTACGGCGAGACCCGGCGCATTGAGGTGGACGGTAAGCCGGGGGCAAACGTCTATGTGCTTCCGACGCCGCTCGGCCCTCATGACGATCGTCTGATGCGCGACGCGGTGGTGTACCTCACGTGCCTGCACGAGACCGGGCATGCGCTCGGGCTGGCCCACACGCGCGAGTTCGAAGATATCATGTACAGCTTCCAGTATGGCGGCGATATCGACGAATATTTCGCGCGCTACCGGCGAAGGCTAACGACGCGGGCGGACATACGGAAAAATTCCGGGTTGTCCGAAGCAGACCGCAGTCACCTTCTGCATGCCACAGACGGACACAAATAAACCAGGAATTATCGGCGTGAATCGGCGTTCCGCAGCGCCTTAGTGACTTGCGGCTGGCGTTTCCGTTTCAGTTTTCAGCGGGAAATGCGCACCTTCGGGGATCGGGGCCAGCATCTGCTCTTTGCGGTAGATCAGCGTGGAGGTGTTGTAGCTGGCGATCTCGAAGCCATGGCCGTGCGTGATGGCGTCGGTGGGACAGGCCTCCACGCAGTAGCCGCAGAAGATGCAGCGCGAGTAGTCGATGTTGTAAACCTTCGCGTAGCGCTCGCCCCCACTGATGCGCAGGGTGTCGGTGTTTTCGGCGGCTTCAATGTAGATGCAATCGGCCGGGCAAGCTGCGGCGCAGAGGAAACAAGCGACGCATTTCTCGAGGCCGTTTTCATCGCGCTGCAGCACGTGCGCGCCCCGATAGCGTTCCTGGAACATGGGAGGCGAATCCGGGTAATCCTCGGTGATGGTGGGGTTCATCATCTCCGAGAACGTCACCTTCATGCCTTTGGCGACGGCAGCAGCGGACTTGTACGCTTCAGAAAATTTGGAGGGCATCGCTCAGCTTCATTATGGCAGGTCCGGCCCGGACCCTAATTTTTGGAGCCTCAACCGGCTTTCCATTCCGGCACCTTTTCATCGGGCCGGAACGGCGCAACGCCAGCGCGCTGGCCGATCTCTTCAAGATCGCGCTTGGAAAAGCCGCTGAACGATTTCGCAATGCGCCCGTCTTGCTCCACCAAGAACAGCGACGGCACGGAGCTGATCCCATACGC
Organism: Bryobacteraceae bacterium; assembly: GCA_035293725.1. Classification (GTDB taxonomy): domain Bacteria; phylum Acidobacteriota; class Terriglobia; order Bryobacterales; family Bryobacteraceae; genus Palsa-89. The sequence goes on along the minus strand of DATGMH010000079.1, from coordinate 1,171 downwards.
GTTGCTGGCGGAATAGCCTTCGGAGGCCTGGTCCAGCAGAGTCGGAAACGTCACCCCGAATCGCTGCATGAAACTTCCGGTGGCGCCTTCGTCATCTTGCGATACGCCGATGACTTGAAGTTTGCCGCCGGCCGAGAGCCGCTCAAGGTAAGGCGCGGTGAGCTGGCAGACCGGGCAGCCGATCTTATAAAAAGTCACGAGCGCCGGACCCGCCTTGAGGAGCTCGCGCAACGACTGCCTGCCACCCTCGAGCCTCTTTAGCTCGAATTCAGGCGCCTGTTCACCCGCCGGCACCAGCACCCTTGTCTTGCGCCCCAACACGGCTATTGGCTTTCCTTCTGCTGCTGCACGAAGCTTAGTATGTCGAAGTGCTTGATCTCGCGTTCAGGGAAGAAACTGTTGATCGCTTCCTGCTCTTCGCCGAAGATGTGAAACACAGTCGACAACTTGGTTAGCAGCAACAGCTCGATATTCCGGCGATTCAGGTTGCACAACTTGAGCGCGCCGCCGGTTTTTTGTAACGACGTGAAACAGATCACCATCGTTCCGAGCCCAGTACTATCGATGTAATCCACGTCCGCGAGATTCAAGACAATGTTGTTGTGGCCCGCCGCGGCTTCCTCGTTGACCTTCTCGCGCAGCAGGCTTGCGTCACCCACCACTAACCGGCCCTTCAAATCGAGAATCGCGATGCCTTCTTTTTCGCGGCTGTGGATATCGAGTGCCATCCAGTCTTAGTGTACATGCTCGGTGAGGGCCGTCGTAGTTTCGGCGGCGGCTTCCACCAGATGGCCGGCTGGGAGCGTTACCGTGAAGCGCGTCCCCCGCTGGAGCTTACTTTCGACGTCAATCGTCCCATCATGCGCCTTAACGATCCAGGCGACAAAACTGAGGCCCAGGCCCAAGCCCTTGTCCGGATCGGCCGACGGCACACGATAGAAACGATCGAATATGTGCGGCAGGTGGTCGGGTGCGATGCCGACGCCCGTGTCTTCCACGACGAACTTCACTAACTCGCCTTCCGGCTTGAGCTGCACCGCGACGCGGCCGCCTGCGGGTGTGTACTTGATCGCGTTGCCGAGCAGATTCGAGATCATACGCTCGATCTGCGTGCGATCGGCGTAGATAATGGCCGAATCCGGCAACTCCGCCGAAAGGCGCACGCCCTGAG
>DATGMH010000078.1:0-4131 GCA_035293725.1 Bryobacteraceae bacterium | reverse complement strand
GTCCTCGACACGGTGAGCTCCATTCTCGAGCAGAAGGGCGGCGATATCGTATCCATCGCGCCCGAATCCACGGTGTATGAGGCGATTGCGGAGATGGCCCGCGCGGAAGTCGGAGCGCTGATGGTCCTGGAAGGCCGTGAGCTCGTGGGAATTGTTTCCGAGCGCGATTACGCGCGCAAGGTGATTTTGCAGGGTCGATCGTCCAAAGAGACGCTGGTGCGGGAAATTATGACACCCGCGCCGATCACGGTGACCCCGGCCCACACCGTGGACCAGTGCATGCGAATCGTCACCGAAAAGCGTATCCGGCACCTGCCCGTGGTGGACGAGGGAGAGCTGAGAGGAATGGTTTCGATCGGCGATCTGGTGAAGGCGATTATCTCGGCGCAGGCTTATACCATCGATCAGCTCCATGCCTACATCGCAGCCGGGTGATCGCGGCTGGACGCTATTTCTGGCCGGCGACGTCATGACGGGGCGAGGCATCGACCAGATCCTGCCTCACGCGTCCGATCCCCAACTGCACGAATCCTATGTAGACTCGGCCTTGGAGTATGTTGCCTTGGCCGAACGCGCACACGGTGGCATCCCGAGACCGGTCGGCTTCGGCTACCCTTGGGGCGACGCGCTGCAGGAATTCCAGCGATTCGCGCCGGACGCGCGGATCGTCAATCTGGAAACCAGCATCACCGCCCGCGCGGAATACGAGCCCAAGGGCATCAACTATCGAATGCACCCGGCCAATACGCCGTGCCTTGCCGCTGCAGGGATCGACTGCTGCACGCTGGCGAACAATCACGTTCTGGATTGGGGACGCGCCGGGTTGCTGGAGACGCTCTCCAGCTTGCGGGCGGCAGGTATCCGGACGGCCGGCGCGGGCCGCGATGCCGCCGAAGCGCTACAGCCGGCCGCATTCCCGTTGAGCGGCGGCCGGCTGCTGGTGTTCGCTGCCGCAACCGCGGACTGCGGCGCGCCGCCCCATTGGGTGGCCGCCGCGAATCAGCCCGGGATCGTCTTGCTGCCCGATGCGACGGCGGCGGCCGCGGAGGCGTTGGCCGCGCACGTGCGGACGTTGCGGCGCCCCGGCGATGCGGTGGTGGTCTCGATCCATTGGGGCGGGAACTGGGGGTACGAGATCCCGCCGGCTCACCGCGAATTCGCCCACCGGCTGATCGATTGCGGCGAGGCCGACGTGATTCACGGTCATTCGTCTCATCATGCGAAGGCGATCGAGGTATACCGCGAACGGTTGATTCTCTACGGATGCGGCGATTTCCTGAACGATTACGAAGGCATCTCCGGCTACGAGGAATATCGAAGCAATCTCGCGGTGATGTATTTCGTCACGTTGCGCGCGGGCACGGGAGAGTTGCGAGGTCTGACTTTGGTTCCGCTCGAGACCCGCCGGTTCCGCCTGCAACACGCCGCGCGAGCGGACGCCGAGTGGGTACGGAGGAGGCTGGATTCCGAAGCGGCGCGCTGGGGAGCGCGGGTGCTATGCGCTGGGGAGGGGAGCTTCGAGTTGCGATGGCGGTAATGGTGGGCGCTCGCGGGCTCGAACCGCGGACCTCCTGCTTGTAAGGCATCCAATCTGGTTTTTGAAGCCGTTCTTTTTATTTCAATGGCTTAGACGTCCTCACCGCTGCACGGAAGAACGGAGGTATCCGGTCTGGTAGTGACGAAAATTCTCGCTATGCTACAGTGGTTTTCGATGGGCGCATAGCTCAGTTGGTTAGAGCGCCACCCTTACAAGGTGGAAGTCCAAGGTTCGAGTCCTTGTGCGCCCACCACACCATTTCTCCACTGCGTTCGGACGGACTGGGCGGATTATTTTTTCCACCCTTCCTTCCTCATCTCCCCTCGTCCTGAATCCCACGGACGGGCGGATGGGTCGTATCGGGTTTCGGAAATGACTATGCGACCTTGCTGCAACTGGAACTTCACTTCGACAACTCCACCGCTACAGCACGAATATTCGTCTTCGGAAATCGCCCATATTCGAGCCGCCAGGGTCGGGAAGTCAATGTGAGGTTGGCCGTAAGCTCTCTTTCCGCTCGGAAGACCGGCATTTGCGGCTTTGACAAGCGTGCTCGTATCAACGATGACCGGGCCATCCTTCGATAGCCAGAAGTAGTCGCCGTACTCCATTCCTTTGTTGCCGCCAACGAATGCTACGGTACTCAGAAGCTGTACCCGACCAGCATTCACGAGACGAGACGGGCCAACGTATTGATCCACCTGTGTACGTTGGACGTGGAAAATCTCCCGGTACTCATCGGGGCTGACCTTAACTAGAACGGCTTTCCAGTCGGGCGATTCACTTTCCCCGAAGTAGTAGAGCACATCATAAACCGCAAATCCATTCAGCACACCGACCTGTTTCACATCGGTCTTGGACTTGATCTTCAGATGAAGTGTGGCCTTTTCTGCTGGTGTACAGCTTATGCAGAAATCATTGCCATCATCACGCAGAAACGGGTCACGGACGAAGTATGCAAGCGGATGAGGTTGCGGAGCATCGAACCAGCCGTCCTTTGCCGTGAGAACGTGTCGCCGCCATTCGGCAGAAGCCGGGATGACCAGCAGCAGCCAGAGAATTGCGAGTCTCATCCGCATTGCTCCTTCCCCAATTCTATCTGACCGTCGAAGCTAGGACTTGGCACGGTTCAGGATTTTGCTGACGGTGGGTTGAAGCCAATCACCACCGTTTCGAGTTTTCCGACCTTCCACTCGAAGCGTGGCGGCGATGTCGGTGGCCGTCATTCCTGATGCGGACAGTTCCTTCATGCGCTTCAGGGTCTCAGTTTCGCCGGGATAGTACCCGAATGGCTTCTTTCCTTCACATCGGCCACGCTTCGTCTTGCTGCGCTGCCGTGCGCCCCGGAGCTTCACCACGATCATCTGCTTTTCGTACTCATGGAATGCGCCCATGATTTGACGCATTAGTTTTCTTGAAGGATCGTCACTGCAAAGATCCGGTTCGGTGACGGAAACCAAATCAAATCCGTGACGTTTCAGATCGTGAAGAATGGATTCCTGCACCATCAAATCACGAGCCAGCCTTCCAAGCGATTCCACCAGAACCAACTTGATGCCGTCGCCATGCAGGGCTTCCATCATGGCGATGAAGGCTGGACGGCTGGCAATGTCCTTCGTCCCAGAGACGCCAAGTTCCTTGAAGATGTTGGTGATTTTGATGCCGTGTGCCTTCGCATAAACACGGATGGCTCGTTCCTGGCGCTCGAAGCCATCGCCTTCGATTTGTGATCGACCACTGACTCTCAGGTAAGCGAACCCTTTCAGCACATCCCAATTATGCGCCGAAAATGCGCCAATCGCAAGCCTAATCTACAGAATTAGCTTAATACATGCATTTTCAATATCGTTCCCGGACTGTGGGCGGTTTCAGTCTGGCGCATCGTCCGGTGCTAAATACGTTCGGCGGAAAAGATATGCCGAACACAGAATCATCAATCACCCGACTCCCGGCTATTCGCATGACCGTGGACAGTCTCATGAAGCGTCCTATGCCGGAAGTCCAGAACTACATCCTGGAAGTCGCTCCCTTGCTCCGCTTGGGGCACGAATACAAGAGCGGTTTTCTCGAAATGCTCCAGAAAGCGCCGGGGAGTATCTATGCCGTTGCGAATTTCAATCTCAAGAGCCTGGAACCGGATTGGTGCTATCAACGGCTGAATCTCTTCGACATGAAAGTGGCCCGGTGTCTTCTTGGAAGGAACTGGAGCAGAATGCCTGATGACGAACGGCCCCGATGGATCGCTGTTCCAGAACGTGCCACGTATTTGCACTACAACATGCTGTGGGACGTACCTGTCCAGCACCAGGAAAAATTCTTTCTGGAGGCTCCCGGCATCTGGCGCAAGGTGGTCCCTTCCGGTCAATTCGATCTTCACGTCATCGGAGAAGGGGCCGGGGAAGCCGCCACCGTTCGCACTTACAGCGGGAAAACATTTCATCCACGATGGACCATTGACCACACCATCACCTCGGGGGACACCCAAAACCGGCCAATGAGGGACACCTGAAAACCGGCCAACGGGAATAGGGCAGGACATGAAACGCGAGCAAGGATAACCTTCCTCGCCGTGAGCAATGTCTTGGGCGACGACA
>DATGMH010000077.1:0-17681 GCA_035293725.1 Bryobacteraceae bacterium | reverse complement strand
CGGCGTGCCAGCGCTCAACTCCAGGCGATTGACGGTGCTTTTGCCGGCCAGCGGCTGGTCCAAATCCGGTTTGCCGGCCAAGACCCGCAGCAGTGGGTCCTGCCGCAACTGGTCGTGGTCATTGACGTCTTGGTAGCCCAGCGCCAGGCCGTAGACGCGCTGGGCAATCAACTCTGTCACCGAATGCTTCACCAGGCGCGGATCGCGACCGTCCAGGAAGCACGCCGCCAGGCGCGGGACCAGGTTCAGCCGCCGATCGGTCTCGCGCAGCAGTAGGCCACCGGCATCGGTGGTAATGGTCCCGCCGTCGAAGCCGGCGACTACCCGGCGCGAAAAATGGGCTTGGAACTCGAATTCGGATTGGCTACACTCTGTCATAGCAAAAGGCCGTTTTCTTTTTGGCGCAAACATGGTGTGGAAACTACGTTTATGCCAGAAGAAGCGGCTTTTTGCTAGAGGGTGCGTGAGAAATCCGGGCTAGTTTGCTCTGGTCCTTGGCTTTGACTTCGATACGCAGAGGTGTGCGTCCCATGCTCCGAGTATGAGCCAAAACATTCCTGCATAAAAATGGTTTTTAGCAATATTTCAGACGGTCAGAGAACTAGGGACGGTCAGGGCGGCTTACAACGCGAATCTTGATTGCTGTGCGTCGTGATGAAACATCTTCACGGTGTCCAGCGAGTATTCTGATAGGTCGTAGCCCAGCATTTCGAGCTTTTTCAGAATATCGCCCGTAACCGTGATGATATGACAGCCGATCTGATCCGCCTGAATTACATTAAAGAGTTCGCGCGGGCTGGCCCAGATTAGTTCAATACCCGGATACATCCCGGTCATTTCTAAAGCAGCGGACATGATGGGAAGAGGATCGCGGCCCGTATCCGCGATCCGGCCAGCAAAGACGGAGACGTATGCTGGCGCGCGGCCACCGAGTGCCACTACCACATCGCGGACCTGAGCCAAGGTGAAGATCGCAGTGACATTCAGTTTCACGCCGTCCTGCGAGAGGCGGCAGATCAGATCGAGAGAGGGTTCTCGGCGTGTGTTAGTGACCGGGATCTTGACATAAACGTTCTCACCCCAAGATGCGATCCGGCGGGCCTGCCGCTCCATTTCATCGAATTCGTCCGCGAACACCTCGAACGATATGGGCCGATCCCGGATTGAGGAGAGGACATCACCCGCAAACCGCTCGTAGTCCTTGATTCCGGCTTTGCGCATCAGCGTAGGATTCGTGGTAAATCCGCGGATCCAGGGTTTGGCGTAGAGGTCCAGCATCGCGGCCTTGTCGGCGCCATCGGCAAAAATCTTCACGCGAAGATTCGCAATCGGACTATTCATAAGTTCAAACGATCTCCCGTTGTTCAGCGAAGCGATTCCCATTTTGTTGCAGCGGATTTTAAGGACGGATGCGAGATCATGGCGTGCCAGACGACAGCCTGGAACGCCTCCGCGTGCGGAGTGACGTGAGCGGGGTTAACGATAGGAACGATCACGCAGGCATCAGCAACTTGAACAGTGAAGCCATCCACCCGGCCAACGATGCCGGCAATGGTGGCACCCACATTTTTCGCATATTGCAGGGCAGCAACCAAATTGGCGCTGACCTGGCGCACGGCATCCCCGCCCCCGACAGACAGAACCAGTAGCATATCGTCTCGCCGCAATCTGCTCGTGCGCAGCCACGCCTCGAATACCGTCTGCCAGCCATCATCATTTGTCCGTGCGGTCAACTCAGAAACATTGTCAGTTGGCGCATAGGCCTCCATCCCGGCAAGTTTACGGAAGTCATTCACTGCGTGCGATGCATTGGCTGCGCTTCCGCCAACACCGAGGACAAAAAGCCGGCCACCTCTAGTTCGGGTCGCAACAAGGAGGTCGGTCACTTCTTCAATTTTTCGGGCATCGAGTTGACGGATGATCTCACTCGCCTCGGCGAGAAACTGCTCTATGAAATTCATGGGCGCCTTCAGTTCGATATGCATTCCTGCCCAGCACTACACTCGCTTTCAGTGTAGATGAGAACCTCATCACGCGGATCGTTGGTAGACTTCCTCGACAACCTTCAGTGCAGCCGCGGCTTCGTGCAGGCCTGGCCGTGGAGCGACGCCGCGCTCAATGAAATCATTGAAGGCAGCAAGTTCAAGTTTCCACGACGAGTCTTCCCCCGGGAACTCCCAAATTGTTGTGTCAGGGGGGCCCATCTTCGGAAGCATCTGGTACCAATATAAGCGTTCGATGCCGTAACTTCCACCCAGACCCTCAATGTGCAGTTTGCCACTACGCCCGTATACCTCAAATGAAAAAAGATTCTTCCATTCGGTACAACTTGCGTGTAAGTGTGCCACCTGGTTGCACGCGGTTCGAAGCATCAGGAACGCATTGTCTTCAACTGCCATGTCCCAGAAATACGTATGGGCAAAGCCCTGCACATTAACGAAGGGCCCCAAAAACCAGCCGGCGAGATCGATGAGATGAACCCCCTGATCGAGCAGTTCGCCACCACCGGCAATCTCCGGAATGGCGCGCCATTCCCGATCGTATCCGAGTCTGCCGCCATGGCCGTAGCGACCGCGAATGAACATGAGGGGACCGAGCGCCCCTGAGGCACAGATTTCTCGCGCCTTTTGAAAAGCGGGGTGGAAACGGTGGTTAAACCCTACCTGCACACAGACTCCCCGGCTTTCGGCGGCAGCGATAACCGGCTCCAATTCCTGAGAATTACGCGCCCCGGGTTTCTCAACCAGCACATGTTTGCCGTGCTCGATCGCAGCGAGGGTAACAGGTGCCAGCCAGTCGTTGGTGGTTGAGATGAATACGGCATCCACATCAGATTTGGCTACGGCCTGCTGCCAATCTGTAGTAGCCAAGGCTCCGGGCCTCTGCTTGGCCAATGCATATGCCCGGTCGAGGACGGTGTCGGCGGCGACGACCAGTTCATGGTCCGATCCCAATGAGCGGAGCCGTTTCTGCCCAATCAGCCCGCAGCCGATAATCGCAATTCGCATTATTGCCAGTTCCTCCCGCGGTCGGCCGGAACGATCCGTCGCAGGGTGTAAATATCGGTAACGCGGAGTTCGTGTGCTCGGCTGGGGAGTTCGGACCATGGGTCCCATACGGCGCTAATCAATCTTCCTGTGATGCCATTGCTCGCGGAGGAAAGCAAAAAGACGCAAAGATCAGCTCCCTTATCGAGAGGGGTGCCACCTTGCCGCTTCTGGTTCAGGGCGCGCTGGTAGAAATCGGCACCGACCGTTTCCGGCCCAACCGAGATTATTTCATCGAGCAGACGCGTGTTCAGGGCACCTGGGGCCACGGCATTGATATCAATGCCGGCATCCTTAGATTCCTCCGCGAGGGTTTCTGAAAGCCGGACAACCGCAGCTTTGCTGGCTGCGTATGCACTGATTCGCGGCAAAGGAGCAGTAGCACCGCCTCCCGAAAGGTTGACGATTTTTCCATGGCGCTGCCGCCTGAATATGGGCAGGACCTCACGGCAGGGAAGAACAACTCCCATCAGGTTGATCTCTACCGCGCTCCACCACTCCTTGACATCGATTTCGTCCAGGGTCCCTTTAGGCCCATAGACGCCAGCATTGTTTACCAGGCCGTCGAGGGTCGGAAGAATCGCGCTGGCCTTCTCGAATAGCCGGTGAACATCGTCAGGCCGGCGGACATCCGCTGGTTCAGCAATCACGTACTGGCTGGGCGCAGCTTTGGACGCCAACTCCTCCCGGGTTTGCTTAAGAAGGTTCACATCGCGCGCGCAGATCACAACGTGGGCCCCCTCACGAATACATGCCTCAGCGATGGCCTTTCCAAGCCCTTGGCTAGCACCAGTGATTACAATGCCGCGGCCGTCGAGTTTCACGCGACCCCCCAGGGCTTGCCCACTGCGATATAACGGATGTTCGGCGCCGACGCCAGTTTCTTCTCCAGAAAGCGGTTTGCATCCAATACGTTGGGATTTTTCATATTGTCGATAAAATCAGCCGCGGCGAGCTCACGAAATAAGGGCCATTCCGTTGTGACCACAGCGGCATCGCAGTTCCGCAGTGCCTCTACGGCAGATGCGGAAATAACGATAATTCGGGAGAGTTCCACGGGAAGATCGCGCACCACCGGATCGAATGCCGTAACTTGCGCCCCCTGATCGAAAAGCCACCGGCAAAGCTCAATCGCGGCGGACCGGCGAAGCGTGTTTGTGCCCGGTTTGTAGGTTAATCCGAGCACAGCAACTCGTTTCCCTGTCAGGTTGCCGAGCAGAGCCTCCAGTTTGCGACGCGGCCAATTCTTGTGAAGATTGTTGCTGAGGCGAACCGACTCCAAAAGGGGCACGGCAACACCCAGCGTCGCGGCTTTCGAGGTTAGGAACGAGATGTCCCGCGCCAAGGTGCCGCCTGCGAACGGGCCACCGGCACCCAGGTAAGCACGCGGGCCGATCCTCTCATCCGTTTTCAGGCCCATCTCAACGTGCTTCGCATCAGCACCGGTATCTTCGCAAATGACCGCAATCTCGTTTATGAAAGCAATCGAACTCGCGAGAAATGCATTCAGTGCGTGCTTGGTCATTTCTGCCGATTCGATGGACATCCAGATCAGGTTTTTGCAAAACGGGCTGAGAAGGGTCTCAAGGCGTTGCCGGCCCTCAGCATCGGTCGTTCCAACGATAATCCGTTCCGGTTGCCGAAAGGCAGTCAGCGCCTTCCCGAGGCGGAGATTCTCCGGCGAATATGCGAAATGAACGTCCCCGTCCGGGTACTGCTCCCGATAGGCGGCTTCCAATTGCCGGGTCGACCCGACAGGCATCTGAGATGAAATCAGCAGCACCGTGCCTGGACGTAGATGAGGAAAAATCGAGGCGATCTGACGCTCGACATACTGTGTGTCGGCCCGATCGTCCTCATCTACAGGCGTATCGAACGTGACCCATACAAGGTCCGCCTCGCCCACAGCATTCGGAACACAATCGGTGAACCGGAGCGTACCTCGCGATAACCCTTGCGAGGTCAGTTGATCGAGCCCCGGTTCCAGGATGGGAGGTTTGCCCTCGTTCAGGTCCGCAACGGTAGTTGAATCGAAATCGAGTCCCACAGTCGGGAAATGCTCCGCGACGCAAGCCGCGGTTACCGAGCCGAGGTGCCAGAGGCCAAACACACAGACGTTCATCGCAAGAGAGAAATCTTATATTGGCACGGTTTCGTCTAGCTGTACAGTGCGGCGCGGAGGACGCGTCGGCGGAGGACGCCACAGCGCCGAACGCCAAGTGATGTTCTGGAAAAGAATATGGCAGCAAGTTATAATTTTCTTTTCGAATTTCGGCTCTACAACGCGGCGCAACGCCGCAGCACAAGGAATCCCTCGATGAGAACAATGATGCTGGCGCTTTCGGCCCCCGCAATTGGCACTATTGGCCAACTGCTGTTGAAGCACGTCATGCAGCGGGTGGGGCCAATTGGTGTCGGCCAACTCTCCTCCTCGGGAGGCATTTTGATGCGGTTGGCCCGTGACCCTTTGTTCCTGGTTGCGGTTGTCCTCTACGCGCTTGGTTTTGTGGTATGGCTGGTGGTGCTTTCCAAACTCTCCCTCAGCTATGCATATCCTCTCTTAGCCCTGTCCTACTGCCTGGTTCCGGTCTTGTCGGTCTATTTCTTCGGGGAACAGGTCCCTCTGACGCGCTGGATCGGAATCGCCATTATCTGCGTTGGCGTTGGCGTTGTGGGGCTGTCAAACTGATTGATCGCAGAGGTGTCGGCCTCTCCCGCATCCCGTAACGGCGCGCCCTTCACGCTCATTTTGCATGAGGCAAAGACCAAAGGTTGCGGAAAAAGATGTACCGATATACGATGTACCGTTAGGCCAGTCCGAACAGGTCGCACGGTCGCGGCGCGGAGGGCGATTGGCGCTACCTCTCTCCAGTTCCCACTTCTCGCGTTCGCCGCGCAAATGATGCGCGTCGCGCGTGCACCGGATCATTGGCGTGTAGTGGCAGTACGAATATCACAGTGCAGGTGACTGATTAGAGGAGGTTTCTTGCGGGCTTTCGTTACGGGATGCGCGGGTTTCATCGGCAGTAACCTCGTGGACGGGCTGCTTGCTTCCGGTCACTCCGTGACCGGATTTGATAACTTTTCCACCGGGCGGCCCGAGTTTCTCGCCCAAGCGCAGCAGTGTTCCTCGTTTCGCCTGGAACGGGGCGACTTGTTGGATTTAGGGTCTTTGACACGCGCAATGAAGGGGAGCGATATCGTTTTCCATATGGCGGCGAATGCTGATGTTCGATGGGGACTTGCTCATCCGAGGAGAGACCTGGAGCAAAATACGATTGCCACATGGAACGTCCTGGAGGGCATGCGCTCGAACGAGATTAGCCGGATCGCATTCGCATCGACCGGTGCCGTTTATGGCGAAGCGAAGGTATTTCCGACTCCCGAGGATTGCGCTTTTCCGGTGCAAACGTCCCTGTACGGCTCCTCAAAACTGGCGGCCGAAGGGCTGATTCAGGCGTACTCCGAGGGCTTCGGCATGCAATCCTTCATCTTTCGCTTTGTTTCCATACTTGGTGAAAGATACACGCACGGCCACGTATTCGACTTCTATCGCCAACTCAAGGATCACCCCCAACGTTTGGACGTGCTCGGTAACGGACTGCAACGCAAATCATACCTGTACGTCCGGGACTGTATTTCGGCTATCTTAATCGCCGTCGAGAGAGCCAAAGACCGGATCAATATCTTCAACCTGGGCACCGACGAGTACTGCCAGGTGAAGGACTCCGTGCGCTGGATCTGCGGCCAACTTGGCCTGCAACCGGAGATTTGCTATTCAGGCGGCGAGCGCGGATGGATCGGCGATAATCCATTCATACTTCTGGACTGCACCCGCATGCGCGCGCTTGGATGGGCACCCCAGTTAACAATCGAGGAGAGCATCTGCAGAACCGTGACATTCTTGCAGAACAACGAGTGGGCCCTCAGCGCGAGAGCTTAGAAATGCGCGACCGGCAACGTCCGATCCGGCCGCTATCTCAGGCACTCAAGAACTCATCGCTCGGGCCCGGGCGCGGCTCTCAACCCGTTCGACGCGGCTGCAGGCGCGGCGAATCTTGAAAATGTCCAGCACATTCCGGATGTTTCCAGCCACCAATTGGAGGCGCGTATCACCGTCGTCGCGCCATCGGATCGGAACCTCTTTCATGCGATAACCGAGGCGTTGCGCCAATGCCAGCACTTCCACATCAAACATGTAGCCATCGATCCGCTGGCGCGAGAACAAGTCCTTCGCCACTTGGCCGCGGAAGAATTTGAAGCCGCACTGGGTATCTTCGATTCCAGGCATCCCCACAACCGCGTGCATGAAATAATAAAACGCCTTGGAACCATAGGTCCGATACCAGCGTTGTTTCCGCTCAATGCGAGACTCCTTCAGGCCGCGCGAGCCGATAACGATGTCATAATCCTCGTTGCCCTTGAGCCACGGCTCCACTCTTTCGAACTCCTCGATGGGAACCTTGTTATCGGCGTCGGCGAAGCCGACGATCTCTCCAGTGGCGATCCGCACTGCGTCACGGATCCCCCGTCCCTTGCCCCGCCGGACAGGCTCGCCGATCACCTCCACCGAGCCATTTTCCCGCCCGAATGCACCGGCGAGTTCCCTGGTCCCATCATCCCCATCGGCGGAGACGATGATTTGATGCGTCAAGCCGCGGCCGCGGAAATAAGACGTCACCTGTGTAAGCGTGGAGCAGATGGTGCGGGCCTCGTTATACGCGGGCAGGATCAAACTGATATTGGGCTGATGATTCGCCATAGTTGCAGTCGGTGAATGCCGATTCTAGCAAACCGGGTGGTTCCCGGTAAACCGGTGCCCCGCAGTCTGTTAAGGCGATTTGACATCGCCCAGCGCCGCGATGGACTCGTGTCGTCTCAAAATTCTGGCCCGACGCTTTTGAGTGTGCTAGACTTCAACCTTAATGTCCAAGTGGCCCAAGCGATTTCCGCCCCTGACGACGGAACAACAGGCGATCGCAGACGATTTCATGCATTATTGGCATGAGGTACTTCCCAAGCGGTACTCGGTGGTGGACCGCTTTGGACATCAGTACGTCGCGCGTACGGCCCCGACCGGTTTCCTCCGCACTCTGGAAATCGGCATCGGCATCGGGGAACACCTGGGTTACGAACGCCTTTCACCGGAGCAGAGGTCCAATTATCATGGAGTGGATATCCGCGCGAATATGCTGGAAACACTCCAACGCAGCTATCCCTGGGTCCAGGCCTCCGTCGGAGATTGCCAACAAAGGCAGCCCTACGCGGACGGCTATTTCGACCGCATCATTGCGATCCATGTTCTCGAGCACCTTCCCGATCTGCCCGCCGCGGTGCGAGAATTGCACCGGCTATGCGCCCCCGAGCGGGGAGTGCTGCAGGTAGTGATTCCCTGCGAAGGAAGCCTTGCCTACGGAATTGCAAGGCGGATTTCCGCCCAACGCATTTTCGAGCAGCGGTACAAGCAGTCATACTCCTGGTTCATTGAAAGGGAGCACATCAACGTGCCTGGGGAAGTGATCGAGGAGCTTTCGCCGTATTTCTCGATCTCCTCGCGGACGTATTTCCCCCTCCCGGTTCCGCTGCTCACGTGCAATCTTTGCATCGCTTTTACGGCTCAGCCGAAGCCAACCCGGATTCACGTTGACGGCCACGCCGCGACGTCGATGGCCCGTTGAATCAGCGCCACCGCGCCGTAATGCGTCCGACCGCTCCATGGGATTGCGGCTATTTCACGCGGCCCTACTCAGCGACTATCCCGCCTCTCTGAGTCGTAGGCGACTGGAACTGGACTGCGCCCGGAAATCGTGTCAAGATAAGCGTTTCGCCGGTCAACCGTCATCACCCCATCCAGATTTGGCGTGGGACAAATGGAGCGGCAAGGGGCTTGACGGTGTGCCCCGCCGGTGCGAGTTCATGATCATCACTAGGAGTCCGTTGCGTCTGTCGCTGGGAGGTGGCGGAACTGATCTGCCCTCCTATTATCGTGAGCATGAGGGATTTCTCATTGCTGCCGCTATCGATAAGTATGTTTACATCACGCTGCATCAAACTTTTATTCAGGATTTAATCATTAAGTACTCCAGCCTCGAGCGGGTTTCCCGCATCGAGGATATCCAGCACCCGATAATCCGAGAGGCCTTTGCCGTCGTCGGCGTGCGCGATATGAACCTGGAGATCACCAGCATGGCCGATATCCCGGCAGGCACGGGCTTGGGCTCGTCCGGCAGCTTCACCACAGCGTTGCTGAAGGCGCTGCACACGTACCGCAAGAACATCGTGCATCCCGACGAGTTGGCCGCCCAAGCCTGCCACATCGAATTGGAGCGGTTGCGAGAGCCGATCGGCAAACAAGATCAATATATCGCCGCATTCGGGGGACTGACCTGTTTCCGTTTCCTGCCCGACGATAAAGTCCAGGCCGCACCTCTGCAGGTCACAACGGAAACGCTTCACAATCTGGAGGACAATCTGCTCCTGTTCTTCACTGGGTTCACTCGTTCCGCCTCCAGCATTCTCAGCGACCAGAACTCCCGAAGCCTCAGTCGGGACCGCGAAATGATCGATAATCTCCACTTCGTAAAACAACTCGGTTTGGAAAGCAAGGCGGCCCTCGAATCCGGCGACCTGCGCCGCTATGCGGAACTGCTTCACATCCATTGGGAGCGTAAGAAGAATCGATCCAAAGGCATGAGTAGTTCCGCCATCGATGAATGCTACGCTTATGCGAGGTGCAACGGAGCGCTCGGCGGTAAATTGGTCGGGGCTGGGGGAGGCGGTTTTCTGCTCGTCTATACCGAAGAGAAAACGCGCCTCAGGCGGGCCTTGTCGAACGCTGGACTCACTGAGGTCCGCTGGCGATTCGATTTTGAAGGCACCACGGTTCTCTCTCATCTGTAGATGGCAGTCGGAATGGAGATGGCAGTCGAGTCGCGTAGCACCTGGCCACCTGAGTCTCGGACGCTGATCACTGTCGTGAGCCTAGCCTCAATATCTTTTGCCATGTTCCGCGTAATTGAGCTTTCGATGTTCCCTCCGCTACTGGCGATTTGACTGAGCAAGAGCCGTTCAACCGTTTGTCTGCGACCGGATATCGGAGGCCAACATCGTGCTATGATGTTGGACCTCATAGGAGACCTGTGTGCGCACTACTTCGGTTTTTGTCATTCTGACGGCTGCACTTACCGTTCAGGGTGGTGGACTTTTTGCCCAAGCACCACAAGTCACGCCGGTGGTGCCCAAGCTGATCCGAATTTCCAGTGCTTTCCATCCTGCTAACGGCCTGCCGGCCTCGCCGGTTGAGAGCATCACAGTGTCGATCTACCGCGAAGAGAACGGCGGCAGTCCGTTATGGAGTGAAACCCAGAATGTCGACGTATCCCCGGACGGCAAATATACTGTGCTAATGGGGTCGACGCTACCCGACGGTGTGCCATCAGAGCTCTTCGCGACAGCAGAACCGCGCTGGCTCGGGGTATGCTTCAACCGCTCGCGCGAAGTCGAGCAACCTAGAACACTTCTGGTCAGCGTTCCGTACGCCTTGCGCGCCGGCGACGCCGATACACTCGGCGGACGGCCCGCTTCGGCTTTTCTCCTGGCGGATGCGGCTAACTCGGCCGCGCGTGCACAGCCGGCAAACGAGAGCGCCGTGGAACACGCCGATCCGCGTATTTCGCCACGGTCGCCAAACGCAAAGCCGAGGACCAGCGGAATCCAGAATTGCATCAGTGTCTTCACAGACCCGACGAACCTAGGCTGCTCGAATCTCTGGCAGGCCGGCACCAACATTGGCATGGGGACGCCAACGCCGCAGTCCGGCATTGATATTGCCGCCGGCGGCGTCGCCATTCGCGGTGTCAATTACACGAGCGGCGGGCCGGCACTCGAGCTGAATATGCCGCTACCGAATCTAGCTCAGATTGCGTCGGTGATCGGTAGCACTCGTGCTGTAAATGGCATCGGCATATGGGGTAATCCGGTATCGTTCTATGGCGGCGGGGGGCTCGGTACACCCCTTATGACGCTACTCTCTTCCGGTAACGTCGGTGTCGGGAACGCCTCGCCCTTGTACAGACTCGATGTCGCGGGACCCATTCGCTCCTCGTCCGGCGGCTTCGTGTTCCCGGACGGCACCTCCCAAACCACTGCTGCCACGTCCGGCGGGGGCAGCAATTCCCCATGGGCGAGTGCCAGTAGCTCCATCTATTACAACGGCGGCAACGTCGGAATTGGCACACAGAACCCGGCTGCACCGCTGGCTGTCAGTGGAGGCACTACCGGGTCCGCGAGATTCGGCCTCGTCGACGAGAACATCTCTAACACCACCCGCGGAGTTTCAATTAAGAGCGATGCCACAGTTGCAATTGCGGTCGGGCAGACAACCGGCGCCAGCGTAGGTTTGCTGTGGGCCAACAACGGAAGTCCTGCTGCCGGTTTTGGAGAACTATATACCTTTGGCAATGCCAACCCGATGCTTTACGCGGCATCATTTCATCAGTTCCAGGGGAGAGTTGGGATCGGCGCGACCCCAGGTAACTCCGCGGCACTTTACGTGAACGGCAACGTCGGCGTCGGGAACGCCTCACCTTTGTACAAGCTCGATGTCGCCGGTCCTATCCGCTCCTCTTCCGGCGGCTTCGTGTTCCCGGACGGCACCACCCAAAGCACCGCTGCCACATCCGGCGGGGGCGGCAATTCCCCCTGGGTCGGTTCCGGTAGCTCCATCTATTACGTCGGCAACGTGGGCGTCGGCACATCGAGCCCCGCCTATAAGCTGGACGTGGCCGGCGATATCAATTTCGCTGGCGCGCTGCGCTACCAGGGTGTCCCGGCACTACAGGTCGTGACCACCGGCGGTACGACGGCTATCGGCTACCAAGCCCTGCAGACGATCACAACAGGAACGAACGATACCGCCACCGGCTACAAGGCGCTGGCCCTCAACACCTCCGGCATTCAGAACACGGCTAACGGTGCCTATTCCCTGTTTCTCAATACCAGCGGCAGCTATAACACAGGTTTTGGCTATGGAGCATTGCAAAGCAATACCACTGGCGGATACAACACGGCTATTGGATATAATGCGCTGGCGGACGCCAGCGGGACCGGATATAACACGGCCATCGGCAGCGGCTCGCTATCAGTTTCCACGACCGGTGCGGACAACACCGCAGCCGGGTATAGTGCCTTAGGAAATAACACGACCGGCGGCCAGAACACTGCCGTCGGCGAATACTCCCTCAAGGCGAATACTACTGGTTATTACAATACGGCGCTCGGCAATAACGCCCTTTATTACGCGGCCAACGGGAACAACAACATTGCCGTCGGATATCAAGCCGGATACCTGGTAGGCATCGGGGGTGGCACCAGTAACAACTACAACATTCATATAGGGAGCGAGGGAACGGCCGCCGACAATGCCACCATTCGCATCGGAACCCCCGGAACCCAGACCTCTTTTTATGCCGCCGGCATTTTCGGTACCAACGTATCGGGCGGGGCCCCTGTTTACGTCAACTCCAATGGCCAACTCGGCATCCAACAGTCCTCCCGCCGTTTCAAGGAGGATATCCAGGATATGGGCGACGGCAGCCGCGGCCTGATGCACCTGCGACCCGTCACGTTCCACTACAAGCAGGCGGCCGCCGATGGCTCCAAGCCGCTGCAGTACGGCCTTATCGCCGAGGAGGTGGCCAAGATCTACCCCGATCTGGTCGTCCGCTCAGCCGATGGTCAGATCGAGACGGTGAACTACCAGGCGCTGGACGCCATGCTGGTTAATGAAGTGCGGCGCCAGCAGGCGGAAATCGAAGCCCAAGCCGCCCGCATCCGCAGCCTGGAACACGAGATCGACAACCAACACCGCGAAGGTCAGGCGCTCGCTGAGCGGTTGGCGAGACTGGATTCTTGCTATAAACCCGAAGGCCGCTGATGGGCTCTCGTATCGGAAGTGGTGCCCCGCTGAAGGGCCACCTCGTGGATCAGCGCAGAAACGGGACGGTTATCCGGCGCGGGCAAAGCCATGGCACGGTCGAATGCGAGTTCAATTCGCATCTTGCCAGCGACCAGCTCCACTTTGGCGGTCAGCCGGTTTTCTCCAAGCTTCAATTGCTTACGTGTGACCTCTTGGCCGTTGATCTTCAGGATCAGCATTTCTGCAGGCTGAGTCCCGCGAATCGAGGGAACCATCAGGCTCACGGAAAGCTCATCGCAATCGCCGGAATTGTGCAAGTTCAAATAGCTGGATTCGGCGACCCACCCGTCCTCGTAGATTCCGGAGTATTCGAGATCCTTGTTCGCTAAGTCCTGTGGAAAGCGCCTCACTGCGGATGGCGGGCGCAGGGCTGCATACTCCTCTCCGGATATTACGGAAATGTCTCGGCCGAATCCAACAATGCGGCGGTCATCCAAACGGATATCAGTACCGTACGCCTTCATGATGCCGCTCCGGCGATCTGGAAATTGGATTCCCCAATCCCCCATGTCGAGCATGAGATACCCCCCCCCGTCGATCAATTGCGGGTGTATAGGGGGTGATATTAAGCGTGCGGATCCGCGCCCGGCAGTGGTAAAAAACTGAACGTCGCCTCCGATTACTGATGCCCGCGGGATCTGATTTCGCCCGTCCGCATTCAAAGAGGCCGTATATTCCAGAACCAGCCGCACGGTGGAACTGGGGTTCATAACGCGAAACAGCGAATCGCGGCCGAGGCAGACCATTGTGCGGCCGGGGAAATACCAATCCTCCTCCGGTTGATACATCGAGACACGCCCCTCAGAACGGTAGCCAACCTGATAGTACGAGTTACCGAAGCCGGATTCGATAAACAACAGCATATCTCGCACGCGGGCGGAAGGGACGACACGAGGAGCATCCGCATCCAGACTGGGAGGCCATTTCCTGCGGTTCAAGATGCCCCAGGAAGGTGGACTCTCTAGGAAACCAACCCGCCAGTCCAACGAATTGGGAATATCCTGTCGAACCTTGAAGGCGTTTGCTCCCGGCCCGATACCATGCATGTCGAAACGTGCCAACTGATACTGCTGGAGGCGGAGTTCGCGGGTGACTTCAGCTTCGTGGACGAAGGCCGGTCGGACCTTCGCCAAGAGCGGGGTGAAGATGCTCGCGCTGGGAAGAACCATCAGTCCGCCGAAGAAATCCTTCGCCGGGAACAACAGCGATGCCCCATTCAAGTAGGCGCCCTCGAATTTCGCCACCACGATGTTTGACGTATCGGAGACTAGCACCGGCGGATGGAACTGGCCGGCCAACTCTCCGAGGCGGGAAATCACCCTCGACCCGGATGCGTGCGGGATTTCTACAAACCCGCCACCATTAGTCTGCGCCAGACTACGGACCACGTAATACACTTGCGATTGCATTCCGATTAGCATTACTACTAAGACAAACAGCATGCCGACGCGATGGCGCCTTGGTGTTCGGATCGCACGTGAGGGCAACAACCCTACGCAGAGCAAAACGACCGTGCCGATCAGGAATGGCTGCATGTACATCGCAATCTTGTACAAGCCGAAATCAGACCGGCTGCGAAACAGGTAAATCGCGAGTGCAGCCATCACTGCTAAAACGCTGGCACAAGCCTCGCCACGCCACAGTAGCCGCAGGGCTGCGAGGTTTGCAAACAGGTAGAGCGCGGCTCCGAGGACTATGTACGGCTGGACGACCCAGGTAATGGACTTACCGATCGGATAAAAGCCCCACAGGTGGGCAAATCCGCTCGGTAGCAGGTAATAGGGGAATAGCACGTCCGCGACGGATGCGGTACCCTTCATTGCATGCCCGGTGATTTGGAACGTGAGAGTGGAAAGGGTGCTGGCAAGGAACAAGCCGAGAAGCGCAGCGCCCGCGGCTACCGCGAGGAGACTCTGGGCCAAGAGCGGCCGGCAGGTTTCCCGGCGACGAACCAGGAGGATCGAGTGGTATAGCAGAAATGAGAGGGCGATGAACGGAATCACCTCGGGATACACCAGCCCCACTCCGGCGGCAAGAGTTCCCATCGGGATGATCGCGCGGATCCTGCTGACACCGTTTTCAGCACGAAACGGGCGGAGCAGAAGGGACGATAATCCGGCGACAAGTCCTAGTCCAAATACCTGTGCGATCAGTTGATATACGACGCCGAGCGCGGTCAAACCGGAAACAGCAACCCATCCGCAGGCGATCCAAGCAGCAGTCCGGTATCTGCGGTTTCGTAAAATCAAGGCTCCGGTGGCCGCTACCAGCGCCATATATAGAGCGATGATCGTAATCATGAAGATCTGGTGTGCTGCAAGACCCGTCGTCCCTGCCACCCACGCCAGGATCTCCTCCGACCCTGGGCGCATTCCCCTAAATACCTCCAGATACCAAGCGAACAAGCTCGCTTCCTGGTCGTGAATCACTGCATCTCGCGCAGGTAGATCAAAGAATCCGTGGTTCAGAAATAATTTGGCCGATAAGGCATAGTTCGCCATGTCATCATTGCAAAAGCTGACATAGTTGAACCCAAAGAGTAGGAGCGGGTAGCCCACAAGCAAGGTCCCGATCACAATCACAGCCAGAAAAGGAAACAACCGCAAAATAGGAAACACCGGCCGCCTGCGACGGAGAGCGTACAAGGAGCTCGCAACCAGCACCACAGTGATCCATGGCGCGGACCGCCTGACGGGTATTCCGGCCACATTCGTCCACGCGGTGGCGAGCGCGGTAATCGCGGCTCCTGCAATGGGCGATAGAAGCGCGTTCCTGAGGATATTTCGCTGGCTCCCGAATGCAGCGAAGAGCCCAAACCCAACCAGTGACCAGAATGCAAAAAGCGTCAACAGAAGAAGAAATGCAAGCACAATTAATCGATTACTCCACAGTTGCCGGCTATACAGGGCCGTATCAGCCTGTCGTACAGCGTGCCCCGGCTAAGAGCTCATATGCCGCTGAAGATTGCTCCTGAGCGAGAAGACCAATCACGCCAGTAAAATGAGGATTATAGCAGTCTGCGTTCTGGTGGCGCTCGCAGTGGGGGCAACGTCCGCGCCGAAGCCGCGGGGCGTGCCGGCCCCCACGATCCTTTATACCTATACCTCCGGAAGCAGTCGGCCGTCCCGAAATATTCTCTAAGCGCCTTGCGCCGTGCTCAGAACCCAATCGGCGGCGTTGGCCAGCGACGTCGTTCGATGATCCGGAAGTGCCGTTGGGTGCCGCTCGTCGTATTGGCGATCGATCCATATGGTTCGGCAGCCCGCGGCCGATCCCGCATCGATATCGCGCCAGCGGTCGCCGATAAGGAAACTTCGCGCCAAGTCGATATTCCAGTCGGCGGCCGCCCGCAATAGCAGGCCCGGCGCGGGCTTGCGACAATCGCACCCGTCTGCCGTGTCATGAAAGCAGGTGTAGAAACCGTCGATCGGCAGGGCTGCTCCGACTGATTCATTCAGACTGTCAACGGCTTCTCGGGTCTGGGTGCCCCTTGCGACATCGGGCTGATTCGTTACCACAATGAGGAGAAAACCGGCCGCCTTGAGCCGGCCGAGAGCGCTGGCAGCGTCCGGAACAATCCGGAGCTCCGACAGACACGACGGCGGGTAAGGGCGGCCATTGCGCATGATGGCATCATTGAGAACGCCGTCACGATCCAGAAACACAGCCGGCCGCCTCGCCAGGTGCTTCCGCAGTTCCTCAATTCCCGCTACCGATCCAATTTCGTAGAACCGCTCTCGGACCTCGAATCCAGCTAGCTGGTCCCGCTGCAACAACTCCTGGTAGACCGCGGCGAGGTCGATTGGCTGGTCGTCGGGAAGAGATTGAAAAACGGATGCATGGAAGGCGCCCAGACCATAATCGATATGGCGCATGCCCGGGCTGCGCGATACCTTGTCATAGCGCAGGATACGCCCGGACGAGAACTCGACGTTGCTAGTGTCCCAAAGGCCGCCATTCTCAAAAATCGTCATCAGGCCGAGCCGTCCGCAGCGCCGAAATGCCTGTTCGACGGCCGCGTAGTCGGTGGGCAGATAGGAATCGCCATAAAGAACGAAAAAGCTCTCGCCCAATTGGTTCAGCGCACGCCGGATTGCTCCTCCGGTCCCTAGCAGGCGGTCGCCATCGAAGGAATACTGAATTTCAAGGCCGAATCGGCGGCCGTCGCCCGCAAATTCCTGAATCTCGGTTCCGCGATACCCAAGACAGAGGACCACCTGCCGGATGGCGGCATTCTTCAGCAACCGGAGTTGGTGCGCCAGGAAAGGTTCACCAGCGATATTGATCAGAGCTTTCGGAACTGTTTCGGTCAATGGCCGCAGCCTTGTAGCCAGTCCGCCGGCCAGAATCGCAATGGGAAGCATCGTGTTATTTGAGGATCCTCGAGAGGATCTACGGTTCAGACAAACTTAAGTCCTATGCCTGCCGTTGGGAATGCGAGACATCCATCTCGGGCGGATGGAATCTCGTCCAATGGACCATATTATATTCGATCGGCCGACTGCATCCCGGGCTGCGGGTGCGCGACACCAGAAAGTGATTGAGCCTCGGGGGTGCGTTTGAGACCGCAATTCTGGAAGTATATAATACTTCCAGAAGGAGGCCCTTTGCCCGAATCCCTGTCCGCCCTCGAAGCCCGCCGTGCTGAGCTTCTCCAC
>DATGMH010000076.1:0-62864 GCA_035293725.1 Bryobacteraceae bacterium | reverse complement strand
ATCCGCCCACCTGGCCGGTTTCAGCCTGTTCGGCCCCGAAGGTGAACCCAATCCCGCCGCGCGGATCGTCGACGCGGTCGATACCGGTGCGGTCGATGTGGCCATCGTGTGGGGACCCGTGGCAGGCTACTTTGCCAAACGCGCCAAATCGCCGCTGGAAATAACTTCCGTCCGCCCTGCCGCGTTCGCGGGAATTCCGTTCGCCTTCGACATTACCGCGGCCGTGAGTAAGAACAAACCGTCTCTGCGGGCGCAGATCGATCAGGTCTTGGAGCGCGAATGCCCAGCGATTCGAGCCCTGCTCGCCGAATACAGTGTGCCGCTCGAGCCGGAGGAAAAGACTCCATGCGCATCCTTGCAGCCTTAGCCGGCCTTCTCGCGCTAACCTCCTGCAAAGAGCAGCGCGTCGACGTGCGCCCTTCTCCAGCTCGCTTGGCCGTCTTTAGCGGCGCTGCGCGCGAGAGCGAAATCCAACCGGGCGGCTCGCAATCGCAACCTGTGGTGACGAATCCGGTGGAAGGAAATGCCTACGCGATCTCCGAAGGCCAGCGGCTGTTCAATTGGTACAACTGCTCCGGCTGCCACGCCAACGGCGGCGGCGGAATCGGTCCGCCGTTAATCAAGCAGGTCTGGACATACGGAGGCGAGCCGGCGAATCTGTTCGACACGATCATCAAGGGCCGGCCGAACGGCATGCCCGCCTGGGGTGGCCGGATCCCCGAATATCAAATCTGGCAGATCGTCGCCTATGTGCGCTCGCTGAACAATCTGGAGCCGAGAACCGCGACGCCGGCGCGCGCCGATACACTCGAAACACGGCCAGGCACCATTCAGAACGAGGTCAAAGGAGTAACGAAATGAAGCGCGCGGCTTGGTGCCTGCCGTTGCTGCTCAGCGCATGCGCCGGGCCGCAGCAATCCGCCCTCGATCCGGGTGGGTCGCATGCACAAGGCACTGCAAACCTTTGGTGGTTCTTCTCCGTTTTACTCGGGATCATTTTTCTTCTCGTATTCGGGGCCTGGCTGGTTCCGCTCTTCCGCCGCAACCGTGGAGTTGACTCGCAACTGCTGGAACAGACCCATCGCCCGCCCGCGGCAACCGAATGGACGCTTGCCAAGCGCGTGGGCGCCGCCAGCGGGGTAACGGTCCTGATTCTGTTCGGGCTGCTCGTGGCCAGCATCGTAACGGGCCACGCCGTCTCTCAACCGCAATCGCGCGCCAACGGCATGGTGGTGGAAGTGACCGGTAATCAATGGTGGTGGTACGTGCGCTACCTCAACGACGACGCCAGTCGCATCGTGGTCACGGCGAATGAGATTCACATTCCGGTCGGACGCCCCGTCCTGATCCGCGAAACATCCAACGACGTGATCCATAGCTTTTGGGTGCCCGGCCTCCAAGGGAAAACCGATTTGATTCCATCGCGCGTGACCACGCAATGGATCGAAGCCAACCAAGCCGGTCGATTTCGTGGACAATGCGCCGAATTCTGCGGACTACAGCACGCGCATATGGCGTTGTGGGTGGTCGCGGAACCCGAAGACAAGTTCGAATCCTGGATGAACAACCAGTTGAAAACTGCCGTGCCGCCGTCGACACCGGACCAGGTGCAAGGCCAGCAGATATTCCTAAATCACGCCTGCGTGCTCTGCCACACCATTAGCGGAACCACCGCGGCCGGACAGGTCGCGCCCGATCTCAGCCACCTCGCCAGCCGTTTCACCATCGCGGCGGGAACTTTGCCGAACACGAAAGGAAATCTCGCCGGCTGGATCGGCGATCCGCAAGCGGTGAAGCCCGGCAACCACATGGCCACTCTGCCTCTGCGTTCCGAGGAAGTGCAGCCTTTAGTCGATTACCTGGAGAGTCTCCAATGACGCCCGCCCAATCGCCGCCGCTCACCGCGCCGGAACTGGAAGAGCGCGAAGCGCTGCGCCGAGCCTGGCAACATCCCAGCGGAATTGTGGGATGGTTCTCCTTCGCCACGCATCAGGCCATCGGCATGCGCTACATCGTCACGGCATTTGTCTTTCTGCTGATCGGCGGCATTGAAGCGATCATGATGCGGCTCCAGTTGGCCGTGCACGACAACACGCTCCTCGGCCCGCATCTTTATAACGAGATCTTCACGACGCATGGCACTACCATGATGTTCCTGTTCGCCGTGCCCGTCATGGAGGGCATGGGCGTATATCTCGTGCCGATGATGATCGGCACGCGCAATGTCGCTTTTCCTCGCCTGAACGCATTCGGCTACTGGATGTACCTGTTCGGCGGATTGCTGTTGTACGCGGGAATGTTCGTCGGCACGCTTCCCGATGCAGGCTGGTTCGCTTACCCGCCGCTATCCGGCCCCCAATATTCGGCGACCAAGGGCGTCGACCTGTGGGCCCAGATGATCACGTTCACGGAAATTTCGGCGATGTGCGTAGCCGTCGAGCTGATTGTCACCATCCTGCGCTTGCGCGCGCCCAACATGACGCTCAATCGCATCCCGATCTTCTGCTGGTCGATGCTGGTTCAGTCATTCATGGTCATATTCGCCATGCCGGCGGTGATGATCGCGAGCACGGTCATGCTGCTGAACGACCGCACCATCGCGACGCATTTCGTCAATCCCGCTGAAGGCGGCGACCCACTGATGTACCAACACGTGTTCTGGTTTTTCGGGCATCCCGAGGTCTACATCATCTTCCTGCCGGCGCTCGGAATGCTTTCTTCGATCCTGGAAACGCATACGCGGCGGCGCATCTTTGGCTACCCGGCCATCGTGCTGTCGCTGGTGGGAACCGGCTTCGTCGCTTTCGGCCTGTGGGTGCATCATATGTTCGCTACCGGCCTGCCGCAGATCGGCGAAGACTACTTCACCGCAGCCAGCATGATGATCGCCATCACCACCGGCACGCAGATCTTCTGCTGGATCGCGACCATATGGACCGGGCGCCTGCAACTCACCGCCGCAATGCACTTCATCTTCGGCTTCCTTTTCATTTTCGTGATCGGCGGCCTCACCGGCGTCATGCTCGCGTCGGTTCCCCTGGATCTGCAAGTGCACGATACGTTCTTCGTTGTGGCGCACTTCCACTACGTGCTGATCGGCGGCGCTTTATTTCCGCTGTTCGGCGCATTCCACTATTGGTTCCCAAAATTCACCGGCCGCCTGATCGGCGAGCGCCTGGGCAAGATCTCCTTCTGGATCCTGTTCGTCGGATTCAACCTGACGTTCTTCCCGATGCACCTTCTCGGCCTGAAGGGGATGCCGCGGCGGATTTATACTTATTCGGCTGAAATGGGCTGGGAGCCGGCCAACATGCTCGCGACCATCGGCGCCTGCACGATCGCGCTCGGCGGGATCGTTTTCATGGTGAACGTCATCAGGAGCCGCAAGCGGGGGCGAGTCGCCGGGCCCGACCCCTGGGACGCCTCAACTCTCGAGTGGGCCACCGCTTCGCCACCGGAGAACTTCAACTTCGTCCGGCTTCCCGTCGTCTCATCTCGTACGCCGATGTGGACTCCCGCGCAGGATCGCGTCACCGTGGTCGGCCTGCGCAACGACCGGCGTGAAGGCCTCGTGACCACTCTGGTAGACGCGCAGCCGCACCGGCGCTTTGTGTTCGCCGGCCCCTCGATCTGGCCGTTCCTGGCCGCGATTGGCGTCACGATCGGACTCGCTGGCTCAATCGTTCAATTTTCCTGGTACTACGTTGCTGCTGCGCTCGGGACAATCGCGTTTATCGGGTGGTTTTGGCCGCGCAGGCCCTTCGAGGTTCAACCATGAGCGAGGCTCGCACACTCAACGTGGCGGACCTCCCGGCGTTTGAAATCTCCAACAAATCGCCGTTGTGGCTCGGGCAGACCTTGCTGTGCGTTATCGAAGGGACGATGTTCAGCATCCTCCTTGCGATGTATTTTTATTACCGGCTCGGCTTCAGCGTCTGGCCTCCACCGGGTGTGCAACTGCCGCATACCTTGATTCCCACGCTGGCCTGGATCCCTCTTGCGCTCAGCGTGCTTGGATCTTACTGGGCCAGCGAAGGCGCCAAGCGAGACGATCGTAAATGGATGCTCATCGGCCTCTTGGTCAATCTGGCTTTCGCGCTCGTTTTCCTGGGAATGCGCGCGTACGAATGGGTCACATTGAACTTCAGCTGGTCGAGCGATCTGCATGGCTCCATCTTCTGGGCCATCCTGTACCTGCATACCATCGATATCTCGGGCGACCTGCTCATGACCGCGGTGCTGATCGTCATTCTCGCGCGGGGACGCTATGGCGAACAGCAGCGCCTGGGCGTTCACGTCGACAGCGTCGTATGGTATTTCCTGGTCGCGATCTGGGTGCCGTTGTACGCCGTCATTTACTGGGGACCCCACGTTCTCGGAGCGCCGTAATGAGCCTGGATGCTGCGCTGTGGCTGCGTGTACTCGCCGGACCCCTCATCTGGTTCGTTAGCCTGGAGGCAAACTTCGCTCTGGCGCCGCTTGCGCCGGACGCACGGTTCGTCCTGATCGTCATTTCAGTTGTGAGCCTCGCGATCGCGGCAGGGGTCGGCTACTTCGGCTGGCGGCAATGGCGGCGATGGAAACACGACCAGCCGGTGGAAGCGACGCCCGGCCGGCGCGCGCTGTCACTTGGCGGCGCGCTCATCAACGCTTTTTCGTTTATCGTGATCCTGGCGCAGACCCTTCCCAGCGTCATCGCGCGGAACCAGTGATGCGGCGCAAAAGCGCGATTCTGGTTGCACTCGGTCCGATGCCGGCGTTCGCGCATACGGGCGAACCTTTCCAGGCGCACGACCTCTGGCGCGCGTGGAGCTTCGAGCCCTGGGTCGTGGTTCCCCTGGCCCTCACGGCGCTGCTGTACCTCAAAGGAGATCGCGCATCGCACCGCAGCAGCATTTGGAAACGCGCGGCATTTTGGGCGGGCTGGACGGTCCTGGCCGCATCGTTGATTTCGCCGTTGCATTCTCTTGGCCAGGTACTGTTCTCGGCGCATATGACCCAGCACGAACTGCTGATGCTGATCGCCGCGCCGCTGCTTGCTTATTCACGTCCGCTGGTCCCGTTCCTGTGGGGCGTGCCATTCTCCTGGCGGCGTGCTTTGGGCCGTTGGAGCAAACGTCCCACCGTCCAGAAGCTCTGGCATGCTCTCACCAACCCGCTAACGGCATGGTGGCAGCATGCCGCCGTGCTGTGGATCTGGCACGCGCCCGCGCTGTTCCAGGCAACGTTATCCAGCGAGTGGGTCCACGCCTGCCAACATATCTGCTTTCTTGGGTCGGCGCTGCTGTTCTGGTGGTCGCTGTTCTACGCGCATCGCTGGGGAGGCTATGGCGCCGGTGTTTTGTACGTGTTTACCACCGCGGCACACACCAGCGTTCTGGGCGCGCTGCTGACGTTTGCGCCGCGCGTGTGGTACCCGGCGTATGCTTCCCGGGTCCGCGCCTGGGGCTGGGATCCACTGCAAGACCAGCAGCTCGGCGGACTCATTATGTGGGTTCCCGCGGGCGTGATTTACCTGGTGCTGGGCTTAGCCCTGTTCGCAGTCTGGCTTCGCGAAAGCGACTCAATGATATCGCCCCACCGTTTGCCGCATCGCTGGACAACGATCCCGCGCGCGGATCAGGAGGCGGAACCGTCCTGATCCCGCCCGCACACGCGTACTATGCACATTGTCGCGGCTATCGCGGGCTGCGTTCTTCTTTTTCTGATCCTTGCCGATGCCATGGTCACCATGGTGGTCCCGCGCCGGACACAACACGTGCTGCAGATCGCGCATCCTTTTTATCGCTACACCTGGGCGCCTCAAGATCTTTTCGCGTTTCGGATGCGTTTCAGAAACAAACAGACCAAGCCTAGATTGATGTTCCCGCCGCAGCGTGCACGTGTTTGTGCGCGACTCCGGACGGCGCTGCCCAGAGCGTCGCCGCTGACGCAAGCAATGCGGAAGCGGAGATCACCAGCAGCGCGGCAGTCATGCTGTGCGTTGCATCGCGTATGCTGCCGATCGCGTACGGTCCCACATATCCGGACAAATTGCCTAGCGA
The DNA here is from genome assembly GCA_035293725.1 of Bryobacteraceae bacterium. Taxonomy (GTDB): domain Bacteria; phylum Acidobacteriota; class Terriglobia; order Bryobacterales; family Bryobacteraceae; genus Palsa-89. The sequence continues at coordinate 56,820 of DATGMH010000076.1, read as the reverse complement.
ATTGATCCACGCGATTCCTGCCGATGCAGCAGTGCCGGACAAAATCGCCGTGGGAAGCGCCCAAAAGGTCGAAAAAGCGCACATGATACCCACGGTGGCGAACGTCAGCGCAGCCAGCCCGGCCGCGCCCGAGATGCCCGGCACCGCGCTGATGGCGAACGCCGCAGCGCCGACCACGCCGGCGAGCGCGATGTGGATTCGCCGCTCGCCGGTCTTATCGGAATGCCGCCCAAAGAAAATCATCGCCAGCGCCCCCGATCCCCACGGGATCACCGACAGCCAGCCGATAGCCATCGCGTTCCCCGTCAGCGTGTCGGCGATAAGTTGCGGCAGCCAAAAGCCCAGTGCGTAATTGCCCATCACGAATCCGAAATAGATCAAACCGAACAACCACACTTTTCCGCTCCGCAGCGCGGCTGTCCAGCTGTGGTGTGTAGCGGACGAGCGCGCCTTGGCTGCTTTCTCCTCCTCTAGGCGGCTCACTAAAAATTCCCGTTCGGCGGAGGTGAGCCAGGGCGCGCCCGCGGGATTGTCGGTCAGGTAAAACAGCGCTACGATTCCAGCCGCACAGGCGGGCAAGCCTTCTAATAGGAACAACCACTGCCAGGCGCGCAGATTTCCGGCCCCGCTCATCCTCGCCATGATCCAGCCTGACACCGGACCGGCGACCACGCCCGCCAGCGGCACCGCGCTCATGAACAAGGCCACCATGCGCGCGCGATGTTTTTCCGTGTACCAGAAGGTCAGGTAAAGAATGACGCCGGGGAAGAATCCCGACTCCACCAGCCCCAGCAGGAACCGCAGCAGATAAAACGCTCCGGCAGTTTGAACCCACATCGTCATGGCCGAAAGAATTCCCCAGGCGATCATAATCGGGCCGATCCAGCGCCGCGCGCCCACTCTCTCCAGGATCATATTGGCCGGTATCTCGAATAGAAAATATCCGATGAAGAAAATGCCGGCCCCTAAGCCGTACACGGCCTCCGTCATTCCCAAATCGCGCTGCATCTGCAGTTTCGCGAACCCGACGTTGACGCGATCGATGTAGGCCAGGATGTAGCAGAGGAACAGATACGGCATCAGCCGCAAAGTGACCTTCCGGTACACGGCCGCCTCGTTTACTCGGCACGCGGCATCGCTTGGCATACCGCATCAGTCTATCTCGGTTTGCGGCGGCCGTCACTTGCGCGCGCTACGCCCCCCGAAGTGCGCCCTGCGCTCCGGCCGCAACGGACCGGAACAAACGATCGTCTCTTAACGATCCTGATACGATAGTCCGAAGCTCTCGGAGGGCTCCAGCGATGCGGAATTTTCGAATGAGTGCGGCCGTCCTTATCCTGACGGCGCTCGGCTCGGCTGCAACATTGCCGGAAAAACAGGGACATTCGTTTTACAACGTCATCCGCAATAACGATCTCGGCGAGCTTCGGCAACTGCTCAAAACTCCAGGATCGGCCAACAGCCCGGATGGACGGGGTACAACACCGCTCATGTACGCCTGCGCCTTAGGCAGTTCCGACGCGGTGAAAATGCTGCTCGATTCCGGAGCAAACGTCAACGCCGCAAACGAATTCGGGGCCACTCCACTCATGTGGTGCGCCGGAGATTTGACCAAAGTCCGATATCTGCTGGATCGAGGCGCCGGCGTGAACGCCCGCTCCAAGGCCGGACGAACTCCACTTTCCATAGCGGTAACCTACAACGGCTCGGCGGAAATCGTAAGACTGCTCATCGCAAAGGGCGCGGACGTGAACGCTAAAGACGCCTCGGGCGGCACCGTACTGGAGCAAGCGGCCACTGTCAATAATTTGGAAGCAGCGCGCCTGCTGCTCGCGAAAGGCGCGGATCCGAACACGACGGATGAATTGGGTTACACGGCTTTGACTCAGGCCGCGGGTAGCAGCGAGCACAGCGCCGAAATGGTCAAGCTGCTCTTGGATCGCGGGGCCAAGGTCAACGTGGTGTCGGGCGAGACTGTCGAAATCGTTAAAAATGGCAAGATCCGCATCGGCCGCATCACACCGTTGATGATGGCGGCGGTTCAGGCCGACTACCGGGCCGTCGAACTGCTGATCAACGCCGGCGCGCAGGTTAACGCCACAGACATCCGCGGCCTGACTCCGCTGGTCTTGGCGGTCGCAACCGACCACGCCGACCCGCGCATCGTGCAACTCCTGCTCGTCAAAGGTGCAGATCCCAAGATCAAATCGGTGGATGGCGAGACCGCGCTGGACTGGGCTCGCAAGTACCGCAATCCCGAGGTCCTCCAGGCTCTACGCCTCCCGCTTGAAAAATCCGCTCCTGAGCCAACGGCTACGGCATCTCTCCGAACGATCGAAGCTGCCATCCAAAGCAGCGCCGCTCTTATGCAGCGCGCCAGCGCCAACTTCCTTCAGACCGGTGGCTGCGTATCCTGCCACGCGCAACACATGACCGGCATGGCCATCGATGCAGTCCATGCTGCTGGAGTCAAAGCCGACTGGCAGCTAGAGACGAGCCAGTCTCGCGTTACGGCGTCGCTGCGGGGTGCGCTCGAACAAACTTTATTCCAGGTGATCGATCCTACGGCCGGAGTCGATTCGCAGCAGTTCTCGTTGTTGCAGACCGCCGGGGCCGGCATCTCCCCCAGCCTCCCGCTGGACTCGCTGGTCTTCCATATAGCCGCCATGCAGCGCAAAGAGGGAGACTGGCCCAATTACGGACTGGCGCGCCCGCCGCTTGAAGATGGAGGCTTCTCCCACACGACGAAAGGCATTCGCGCGCTCCGTCTCTATATGATCCCCGCCCGCAAGGCGGAGTTTGACGACCGCATCGCGCGCGCCGCCGTTTGGCTCGAAAGAGCCACGCCCAGGACCACCGAAGATCGCACAATGCAACTGCTGGGAATCGCCTGGGCCGGCAAAGCGCCGTCCCAGGACCGCATCAAGCAGTTGATCGCCTTACAGCGCCCAAGCGGCGGCTGGGGCCAGACGCCCGACCTGCCCTCCGACGCCTACGCGACCGGCGAAGTCTTATACGCGCTGCACGAGAGCGGCATACTCGCATCCGATCCGGTCTACCGCCGCGGAGTCGACTTCCTGTTGCGCACGCAACAAACGGACGGCTCGTGGCACGTGAAAACGCGCGCCGCTTCCTTCCAGCCGTACTTTGAAAGCGGGTTTCCGCACGGCCACGATCAGTGGATCTCGCAGAGCGGCACAGCTTGGGCTGCGATCGCGCTTTCCTACGCGCTTCCCCAACGCGCCACAGTCGCGGCGGCGCACACGGGCCGGTAACGCCGCTACTCCGGCAGCACCGGCGCCCGGACATACTCCACCGGGATCTCGCCCGTCAGGGTCTTCAGCCAGGCGGCGATTCGCGTCACCTGTTGATCTTCGAGCGTCGTGCCCAGCTGGTATTCGCCCATTAACCGTATGGCTTGATCGAGCGTCGCGACATTGCCGTCGTGGAAATATGGTCCGGTCTTCTCGACGTTTCTAAGTGACGGAACTTTGAACACCATCCGGTCCGTCGCGCTCTTGGTCACCTGCGCCCGCCCCAGGTCCGTTTCGTTGGGCCAGGCCTTTTCAGCGCCCAGCTTCTGGAAAGCTCGACCGCCTATGTACGGCCCGTTATGGCATGTAATGCAGCCGTTGTGCCTGAACTCGTGATGCCCGGCCATTTCTTCGGCCGTGATCGCGCTCCTGTCGCCATTCAAAAAGCGATCCCAACGCGACGGCGTCAGCAGCTTCCGCTCGAAGGCACCAATCGCGAGCGCCATGTTGTCGAGCGTGATCGGCTCGGCGCAATCGGGAAAGGCTTTCGCAAAGGCCGGCCGGTAGCCTGGAATCGACTTTAGCCTTGCCACCACCTCCAGCTCCGATGCCATCGCCATCTCGACCGGATTCAAAACCGGCCCCTTGGCCTGTTCTTCCACGTCCACCGCCCGGCCATCCCAGAATTGTGCGATGTGCCCTGCTGCGTTGTACACCGTCGGCGAGTTGCGCCCGCCAAGTTGTCCCTTGTAGCCGGTTGAGACGCGCTTGCCGTCCACTCCATAGTGAGACAGATTGTGGCAGGAGTTGCACGATACATCGCCGCCCTTGGAGAGACGCGCGTCGTAAAAGAGCATCCGGCCTAGACTGATCTTGGCATCGGTGATCGGATTCGTTTGGGAATTCACTGCGGCCGGCAGCGGGGCCATCATCCCGCCCGGCATTCCGCCCATCATGCCGCCGCGCATACCGCCCGGACCACAGCAGCCCTCTTGCGCGGGCGCCTTCAGCAATACCAGCGCTAACGGTAGCGCTGCCAGTAGAGATGTTTTGCGGATCATACGCTCCTCGTTTTGCGCACGGGTTTAGCGCAATTGCCGATCCAAGGCAACAACCCACCGCATTCGCAGGGTTTATCCGGGTCTTAGAGAGATACCTGGGCGGTTCCACCCAGAGGCGGGTGCGTCAGGAAGCTTGATGTCAATCGCGTGCCCATGAGGACCTGCCAATGCCTCCCATTCTTTGTGCGCGATATGCCCCACTTTCCTGCGCGATCCCACCGACAATGATTCCCCTGACGCTCCGTAAACCTCTCGGTCTACGTGCCTAATTCCCAAGGCAGTAAACTTGCTTGCCAAGGTTCATCCCAAGAGGGCTTCCGAGCCCGGAGGAGACATACGGCTGTGGCCTTACACTACCGCTTGCTGGGACTATGCCTGTTTTTCGCCGCATTGCTGGGCGCTGAACCCATGCACGCGGTCGGCAACATATTTAAGCCGCTCGCCACCCCCGCCGAACTGGTTTCCGACGTCTCCATCCTCACGCTGGTGATCTGCGCCGGTGTTTTCCTGATCGTTGCCTCCCTGCTCACCTACGCCGTCATCCGCTTCGGTTATCGCGAGGGCGACAGCCGCAGCGAACCGCCGCAGGTTTACGGCAGCAACCAGGTCGAAATCGCATGGACCGTCGTGCCGATCCTCATCGTGTTCGTTCTGGCTGTCGCGACATCCCGCATCACTTCCGCGGTTCAAGATCATCGCATACCAACCGACGCCGTCAACGTCACCGTCATCGGGCATCAGTGGTGGTGGGAGTTCCGTTATCCCGATCTGAAAATCGTCACCGCCAACGAGCTGCACGTGCCGTTAAGCACCGCCGTGAATCCCCGCCTGACTTCGCTGACGCTGAAATCCGCTGACGTGGCGCATGGATTCTGGGTGCCGCAACTGGCCGGCAAAACCGACGTGATCCCGAATCGGACGAACATGATGTGGATCGACCCTAAGGAGGCGGGCATTTACCTGGGAAACTGTTCGGAATACTGCGGGACCCAGCACGCCAAGATGGAGCTGCGCGTCATCGTCGACACGCCCGAAGATTTCGAAAAATGGGTCGCACAACAGCAAGCGCCCGCTTCGGCCAACGGCGACGACCAGCGGCTTTTCATTCGATCGGGTTGCATCGCCTGCCACGCCATCACCGGAACGAGCGCACGCGGCCGGTTGGGACCAGACCTAACGCATCTCATGAGCCGCCAGACTCTGGTGGGTTCAGAAGTGCCCAATACAGCGGCGAACCTTCGCGACTGGATCGCAAATCCGCAACATCTCAAGCCGGGCGACAAGATGCCGGCGATGAAAATGTCCGACACGCAATTAGACCGTGTCGTGGCCTACCTGACCACGCTGCATTAGCCAGGAGATCTGAATGTCAGCTATCCCTTATCCGCTCGACGAAGGACGCGACGCCACTGCCGTCAAGACGCGCACGTATTCCTGGGCGCGCTTCGTCCATGATTGGGTCCTTACGGTGGATCACAAGCAGCTCGGCGTGATGTACGTCATCGTCGCTCTGCTGTTTTTCGTGCTCTCCGGCCTGCAAGCCGCTGCCATCCGTGCCCAATTGATGTACCCCAATAACGACCTGGTCACGCCGCAAACGTTCAACCGCATGTTCACTATGCACGGCACCACCATGGTGTTCTTCGTCGGGATGCCCTTCATCGCCGGGCTCGCGAATTACCTGATCCCGCTGATGATCGGGGCGCGAGACATGGCGTTCCCGCGGCTCAATGCGCTGGGCTTCTGGCTCACCTTGTTCGGCGGGATTCTTCTTTACAGCAGCTATGCAGCCTGGGCGGCCTCCGCCGGACAGGGTACGGCGCCCGATGTGGGCTGGTTCGCTTACGCACCCCTCACCGAAAAAGCATTCTCCCCCGGCACCAGCACTGATTTCTGGATCCTTAGCATCATCATGAGCGGCCTCGGCAGCACGATCACCGCCATCAATGTCCTCGCCACCGCATTATGCCTGCGCACCAAAGGCATGACGTTGGCCCGCATGCCGCTGTTCGTCTGGATGTTCTGCGTTGTATCTTTCCAGATCCTGGTCGCGCTGCCGCCCCTCACCGCGGCGCAAATCATGTTGATGCTCGATCGCTTTTTGGGCGCGCACTTCTTCGACACCGCCGCCTCGGGCGACGCCGTTCTCTGGCAACATTTCTTCTGGCTGTTCGGACATCCGGAAGTCTACATCCTCATGATCCCCGGCTTCGCCGCCGTCACCGAGATCGTGCCGGTCTTCTCGCGCAAACCGATTTTCGGCCGCGCCGCGATGATCGGCGCCAGCGTCTCCATCGGACTCATCAGCCTCGGCGTTTGGGCGCACCACATGTACACCGTCGGCTTGCCTTCCAAGGCGAACATCTTTTTCGCCGTCTCTACCATGCTGGTCGGCGTCCCCACCGGAATCAAAATCTTTAACTGGCTCGCCACCATGTGGGGCGGCAGAATTCGATTCAAGACTCCGATGCTGTTCTGCATCGCGTTTCTGTTCCAATTTCTGCTCGCGGGACTCACCGGAATCATGCTGGCCGTCGCTCCCTTCGATTGGCAGCTGGGCGATTCGTACTTCGTGGTCGCGCATTTCCACTACACCTTGATCGGCGGCCTGCTGTTCACGTTGTTTGCTGCCATCTATTACTGGTTCCCCAAAGCCACCGGCAAGATGCTGGACGAGAAGCTCGGCAAATGGCATTTCTGGCTGCTAATCATCGGTTTTCACGTCACCTTCGACCCATTGCACTTCGCCGGGCTACTCGGTATGCCGCGGCGAATCTATACTTATCCGGCCGGCCGCGGCTGGGAAGGCTTCAATTATTTTTCGTCGTGGGGCGTTGCGATCCAGGCCGTAGCGATTTCGTTCTTCGTCTGGAACGTCATCTATTCGCTGTGGCGCGGCCGAAAAGCCGGCAACGATCCTTGGGACGCATGGACGCTGGAATGGACAACCAGCTCGCCGCCGCCCGAATATAATTTCGCCGCCGCTCCGCAAGTCCGCAGCAGCCGGCCGCTCTGGGATCTCAAGCATCCCGAAGATCCCGACTGGAAATACGAACAGGCCTAAGGAGTACACCGTGACTAACGCAGCAGCCTTGCCCCTCAGCGCCGCCCAAGGCGAGGAACAGAACCTCGACAGAGGAAGAGTCGGCCTCGTGTGCCTGCTCCTCACCGAAGTTGCTCTGTTCAGCATTTTCGTAACGGCTTATCTGTTCTTCATGGGCAAGAGCCAGACCGGACCCTATCCCGCCGATGTCCTCACTGTCCCCATCTGGGCCACGATCTGCCTGCTTTCAAGCAGCCTCACGGCCGAGTTCGCCGTTCGCAGCTTACGTAAAAAGGCACGCTTGGCCTTTCAACTCTGGCTGGGTGTAACCATTCTGCTGGGCGCGGAATTTCTGCGCCAGACGTACATCGAATGGCACAAGCTGATCGCGGTTGACGGACTTACCATCGCCACCAACGTGTTCGGCACCACCTACTATTCGCTGGTCGGCTTGCATGCCAGCCACGTCCTGATTGGACTCACGTTGTTGTTGATTGTGTTCTTGCTCGGCTTGCGCGTCCCCTCTCTTCACCTGCACGAGCACCGGATCGAGCTGCTGAGCTGGTACTGGCATTTCGTCGATGCCGTGTGGGTGGTCGTATTCACCGTGGTCTACGTCATCGGGAGGTAACTCGCACTATGGAATCGGAACACGTACAAGAACGCATCTCAGTCGAGTTGCCCGCCCCGAGCTTGTGGCCGCTGGTGTTTGCGCTCGGCGTGGCGCTGATCTTCGCAGGGCTGCTCAGCAGCGCCTATATAAGCGTCGCGGGTGGCGCTCTGCTGCTGGTTGCCGCAGTAGGTTGGTGGCGTCAAGTATTGCCGGTCGAGCGTCATGAGTACGTCGCGGTTCAACGGGAGTTGATTGCCGAGGCCTCGCCCGCGGTAATCCCGGTGGAATACATCCGTGCGGGACGCGAGCGCCATCGTCTGCACCTGCCGGCCGAAATAAAGCCGTACTCGGCGGGAATCAAAGGCGGCATCGTCGGCGGGATCGGCATGGCGGCCGTCGCAATGTTCTTCGGACAGATTTCCCAGGGTAGTATTTGGTATCCCATCAACCTGCTCGCAGCCGCCGCAGTGCCCAGCCTGGCCGGCGCCAGCGTCGAGGAACTGCGCCAGTTCAGCGCTGTTGGCCTGATTCTCGGCACCATCATTCACGGCCTCACGTCGCTTGCGGTGGGTGTGCTCTACGCCGTCATGCTTCCGATGTTCCCCAGGAAGGCGTTCTGGTGGGCCGGCGTTTCGGCGCCGATCCTGTGGTCCGGCCTGATCGCCACCACGTTAACGCTAGTCAATCCCGCTCTAAGCGCCCGGATCGACTGGCGCTGGTTCGTCGCTTCCCAGCTCGCCTTCGGGCTCACGGGCGGGTATGTCATCGCGCGGTCGGAAGACATCTACACGCGCCAGAACCTCCCGCTAGCGGTCCGTGCGGGAATCGAAGCTCCCGGCGTGCTGCCTGCGGGCGAAGACAACCAGCCCTCCGGCCAGTAGGCGGTCGAGAAAGCATAAATGGCCGAAGCCGTCCTTAGATCCTGGCGCTTCGACTTGCCGTTCATTGCCGCTCTGCTGTTGCTCGCGATTTTGTATGTTCGCGGCTGGCTCAAACTCCACCGCGAAACGCCGCACCGCTACACGCAAGAACGCCTGGCTTCGTTTTTCGCCGGACTGCTGGCGCTGTTCCTGGCTCTGGCTTCTCCTCTGGACGCCTTCGGCAACCTGCTGCTCGAGGCCCACATGATCCAGCATCTGCTGCTGATCATGGTCGCGCCTCCGCTGATCCTGATCGGCCAGCCGGTTCTGCCGCTTTTGCGCGGACTGCCGCGCCGCGTGTTCAAAGACGGCCTTGGCCCATTCCTCGCCTGGCATGGCCTGCGTCGCGCCGGCCGCTTCATCACGCATCCCGTTTTCACCTGGCTTCCAATGACCGCGGCCATCGTGTTCTGGCACGCTCCGCGCTGGTACGATCTCGGCCTCAACTCACCGGGCTGGCACGGCGTGGAGCACGCTTCGTTCTTCTACGCCGCGCTGCTGTTCTGGTGGCCCATCGTGCAGGTCTGGCCCGGCACGCCCCAGTGGCCGCGCTGGGCCATGATCCCTTATCTGGTGCTGGCCGATTTCGTAAACACCGCGCTCTCGGCCTGGCTGGTTTTTTCCAGCCACGTCGTTTACCGCACCTATGAAATGGCGCCCCGCCTGGGCAGCATGTCGGCGCTCGAAGATCAGTCCACCGCCGGCGCCATCATGTGGGTCCCTGGCTCGATCGCGTATCTGATCCCCGCCTTCGTCTTGACTATGCAGGTTCTCAACGGCAGCAGACCGCGTCCCGCGGCCGTTGAGTTAAGGCCGATCCCCAAAAAACGGCGACAGGCATTCGATCTGCTTCGCGTCCCCGTTGTGGGCCGCATGCTCCGGCACCGGTATTTCCGCCGCGCGCTCCAATTCACTATGTTCGGCCTTGCCGCCACGACGGTGGTCGATGGCCTTGCCGGGCCACAAATCGCTCCCCTAAACCTCTCCGGAATCCTTCCCTGGACCTACTGGCGTGGCTTCGTTGTCATTGCCCTGCTCGCCGCGGGCAATCTCTTCTGCTTGGCATGCCCGTTCACCTTGGCGCGCGATCTCGGGCGGCGTATCCTGCCCGCACGATATCGGTGGCCCGCCAAACTTCGATCCAAGTGGCTCGCCGCCAGCCTGCTGATCGTTTACTTCTGGGCCTATGAAGTATTCAGTCTGTGGGAGAGTCCCTGGTGGACCGCTTGGGTTATCCTCGGCTACTTCGTTACAGCGTTCGTCATCGACGGCATGTTCCAAGGCGCGAGCTTCTGCAAATACATCTGCCCCATCGGCCAATTCAACTTCATCAACAGTCTGGTATCGCCGCTCGAAGTGAAAATCCGCTCAGAAGCAGCATGCAAATCCTGCAGCACGTACGACTGTATCCGCGGTAATCCAACCCAGCGCGGCTGCGAGCTGTACCTGTTCCAGCCACGAAAAAGCGGCAACTTCGATTGCACGTTCTGTTTGGATTGCGTGCAAGCCTGCCCGCACGACAACGTGGGAATCATCCCCACCGTTCCCGTCAGCGCGATTCTCAACGATCATCCCAGCTCCGGCGTCGGCAATCTGACCAAACGCGCGGATGCCTCCGCCCTGGCCTGGATTCTGATTTTCGCCGGACTCGTTAACGCCGCCGCCATGGTCGATCCCATCCGCGAACGCATGCACTCCCTCGCCATGACGCTTGGCTTCCATTCGACGGTCCCCCTCACAACAGGCCTCTTCGTTTTCGGATTGATCGCTGCGCCCCTGCTCCTGGCCTGGCTCTGCGGCGTGGTCTCGGCACACCTCGGGCACGCAGCCGGCGGATGGGCCGCCCTGGCCCGCCGCTTCGGATTTACTTTGATCCCGCTCGGACTCTCAATGTGGGTGGCGCATTTCTTGTATCACGTGGCCACCGGCTGGCGCTCGATCGTACCGGTTATCGACCGCATTCTCCAGCCTTCAATGCCGGCGGCCGGCCTGTTGGGGCAGATCCCCCCCTGGCTCGTGCCGGTTCAGATCCTGATCCTGGACGCTGGGTTCGTTTTTGCGGTTTACCTCGCCTGGCGCGCCGCCCGCCGTGAAACGGCTCGGATCGGCACCGCGCTCGGTCTGTTTGCCCCCTGGTTGGTGCTCGGCGCCGGCCTCTACGCCCTTGCCGTCTGGACCTTTTTCCAACCCATGCAGATGCGCGGGATGGTCATGTGATGAACCGCCGGCTCGTCTTCCTGCTGTTTGCCGCTGCCACGCCGGTGCTTGCCGACGGCGGCGCGGTCATTTTGCACAAACGAACCCAAGCCCTGACCGTGACCGCCTTCGCCTCGCCTGCCCCACCCCGCGCCGGCCCGCTTGACGTCAGTGTTCTGGTCCAGTCCAGCGACACGCTGGAACCCGTGCTCGACGCGCAGGTTTGGCTTCGTTTTGCAAAGCCCGGCTCCCAAACCGAAGAGGTCCAGGCCACCCGCACCCAAGCCAAGAACAAACTCCTCTACGCCGCCAGCACTCAACTGGCGGATCCCGGAGACTGGCAGCTTTCCATCGAGACCCGGACTCGGGCTGGCGCAACTCCCGTCACGGTCTCGGGTTCGCTCACCGTCGCGCCCGAACAGCGGAACTTAGACGCTTATTCGGCCTACATCGCCCTGCCGTTTCTGGCGCTAATCATCCTTGCCTTGCACCAGTGGCTGCGTTTGCGTCCGGACGATCGCTACCCCAAGTCTGCGCGACTAAACCCAGAGCTGGGTGCGTGACCACACGCAGTTATCGCTCCCCTCGCTTCAACCTGCGAGCCTTTGTGCCCTGGCCTGTAACTTGCACAAGTGCAGCCAATTCCGTGCTGGCCTTCGAGCCGGCACCCCTTGGAGGCGAACGAACGTGCCATCTAACGTCATGTTGCGCTGGTTTCCCGCAGTAGTTTTAGCCAATCTGACCGCCCTCGCTGCAACTCCCACCTTCTATAAGGACGTGGTCCCGGTTCTCCAGCGAAATTGCCAGAGCTGCCACCGGCCGGGCGAGGCCGCTCCGATGTCCTTCCTCGATTACGCGAGCACACGGCCCTGGGCCAAGGCCATCAAGTCCGCTGTCCAGATCAAGAAGATGCCGCCTTGGTCGGCCGACCCGGCTGCCAGCCACAAGTTCGCCAACGACCGTAGCCTCAGCGACGCCGATCGGTCGACACTGATCGCCTGGGTCGATGCAGGCGCGCCCGAGGGCAACCCGGCCGATGCACCCAAACCTCTGGCGTTCGTCGACGGTTGGAATATCGGCAAGCCGGACATGGTGTTCGCAATGCCGTCCGCATTCTCTGTCCCGGGGTCTGGCAAGATCGAGTATCAATACGTCGTCATCCCCACCAATTTCAAGGGAGACCGGTGGATTCAGATGGCCAAGATTCGGCCGGGTGATCGCTCCGTTGTCCACCACATCATTGCGTTCATTCGTCCGAAAGGCTCCAACTGGCTCGCGGACGCCAAACCGGGCGTGCCTTATGTCCCCAGCGAACAGGCCGGCCGCCTGCCCGCGGATCGTGCAAAACTCGAAGCCGATCCACGTCTGAGCACGGGCCAGATCTTCCAGGCTGAAATGCTGGTGGGCTATGCGCCAGGCATGCCTGCGCAAATCTTTCCGGCGAACACCGCCAAGCTCGTTCCGGCTGGCGCCGACCTGGTTTTTCAACTCCACTACACGGCCAGCGGCAAAGACTCCTCCGACCAAAGCTCGGTCGGCCTGATCTTCGCCAAGCAACCACCCGAGCGCCGCGAGCTAACCCTCACGGCCGCCAATGTGATGTTCGCCATCCCGCCGGGCGATCCCAACTACAAGGTGGAAGCCCAGGTCACCTTGCGCGACGACGCCGAGCTGATCAATCTCATGCCGCACATGCACCTGCGCGGCAAAGATTTCTTCTACAAAGTCGTGTATCCGAGCGGCGAAACGGAAACGCTGCTGAGCGTCCCCAAATACGATTTCAACTGGCAGCTCGTCTACGTGCTCGATAAACCTCTGCCGCTGCCGAAGGGCAGCCGCATCGAGTGCATCGCGCATTTTGACAATTCCATCAACAACCGTTTTAATCCCGATCCAAGCGCCACCGTTTACTTCGGCGATCAGACCTGGGAAGAAATGATGATCGGCTTCTTCGACGTGACCATTCCGGTCTCGGCCGACCCGAAAAACCTGTTCCGCGTCCGGCAACCGACGGGCGACTAAATCGTTAAGAAAAGGAAACTACACTCACATGAATCTTGAAAAACTCATCCATCGGTCGCGTGCGCTGGGAATCGCCGCAGCCCTCACCGGGCTTTGCTTGGCCGCCCTCGCGTTCGCCGCTCCAGGGGAAGACCAGCCCGGCGAAAAGCCGCTGACGTCGGATCAACGGTTCAAGAACGTTCAGGTCCTGAAAGACATCCCCATTTCCGAATTTATGGGAACGATGGGGGTGATGACCGGATCGCTGGGTTTCGATTGTTCGGACTGCCACACGGGCGCCGGCACCGATCAGGTGGACTGGGCCTACGATACGCCACGCAAAGCGACCGCGCGCCGGATGGTCAAGATGGTTGCCAATATCAATCACGACAATTTCGGCGGACGCCAAGTCGTCACCTGCTATAGCTGCCATCATGGCCGCGACCGACCATTGACCACGCCCACCGTGGAATCGGTCTATAGCACTCCGCCCATGGACATGGATGACGTGCTGGCGCAAGAGCCCACGCAGCCCGCGGCTGACCAGATCATTGACCGCTACATTAAAGCTCTGGGCGGTGCCGAAGCTCTGGCATCGGTGAAAAGCTTCGTCGCCACCGGCACCAGCATCGGATTTGGCGGACTGGGGGGAGGCGCCCAAGTGAAGATGTATGCAAAAGCTCCCGACCAGCGCGCGCTCATCATCGACTTCAAAGACGCGCCCGGCCGCGGCGACACCTTGCGCATTTATGACGGCCACCGCGCCTGGTTCCGGACGCCCATGAACATTCTGGGCGAATACGAGGTGAGCGGCGGCGAGTTGGACGGCGCGCGCTTCGATGCCATGATGTCGTTCCCCGGCCAGATCAAGCAGCTGCTCACCAAACTGCGGGTCAGTCTGCCACAGACCATCAGCGATCTTCCGGCTCCGTCCAGCCAGTCATCCAAAGAAGACAACACAGGCATCGGCCAGGATCGGCTGGTGGACGTCGTTCAAGGCAACGGCCCGCGCGATCTTTTGGTCACTCTGTACTTCGATCACGATACGGGTCTGCTGCTGCGCATTATCCGCTATTCGAAGTCCGTAATTGGCCGCTTCCCGACCCAGATCGATCTGGCCGACTACCGCGACGTTGGCGGCGGAGTCAAAATGCCGTTCCGCATGACCTTCGCCTGGCTGAACGGCCGCGACGCTATTCGGCTGAACGGCGTCAAATTGAACACTCCGGTCGACCCGGCTGTGTTCGGCAAGCCCGCGCCCAACACTGTCAGCAGCAAGTGAGCGCGGGTTCGCAGCCGTCAGCGACAACAATAGCGGTACGCAGTGCGCCGATGCCGGTAGAAACGTTGAACCGGTCCTGCGGCGCGCGCGGGTTAGCGGGCTTCATCGTCCGGCCTGCGGCTCAGAGCGATGGTAGTTTGGAAAAGCCGGACGGCGAAGCTTCGGTGGCGGGTTGTTTTTCAATTCGTCCAAGACTAGCTCAACTGCCTTTTCCAGTTGGGGATCGCGCCCTTTACGTATCAAGGCAGGATCCTGCTCCACCTCGAAGTCCGGAGGTATGCCGATATTTTCCACTTCCCACTCGCCCGTGAGCGGATTGTAGATACCGGAACTCGGCGCGCCCAAAAAGCCGCCATCCATCAGACCGGGACCGCCGGCCATGCCGACCAGACCGCCCCAGGTTCGCGTTCCGACCAGTTTGCCGACACCGGCCCTTTTGAAGTACCAGGGCATCGCGTCGCCCCCCGATCCGGCGCGCTCATTGATCAGCATCACCTTGGGCCCGAAGATTCCTTGAGGCTGAATAAGCGGATCTCCTACGCGATTCGATGCGGCGCTGAGCACCTTTCGGTTCAGGATTTCAGCGATGTCGGTGGCAAGCAGGCCGCCGCCGTTGAACCGTTCGTCAACAATGGCAGCTTCTTTTCCGATCTGCGCGTAAAAATAGCGGTTGAACGCCGCGAGCCCGCCGTTTGCCGTATCGGGCATGTAGATGTACGCTACTTTCCCGCCGGTCATCTGATCCACCTTACGGCGATTGTCCTCGATCCATGCCAGATTGCGAAGCCCCGTTTCGTTGGCAACCGGCACTACGCTGACCTCGCGCGATCCTGAGCCATCCCCATCCGGTCCAACTCGCAGCAGCACCGTTTTTCCGGCCAGCTCCTCAAAAAAGCTGTACACGTTTTCCGGCGGCCGAACCTCGCGGCCGTTCACCGAAAGCAGATATTCCCCGGCTTTCACGTTTACGCCCGGCTGTGTCAGAGGAGCACGAAGCTGCGGATTCCAGTTCTCGCCGCCGTAGACCCGGGCGAAGCGATAGCGGCCGTTCGCAACTTCGTAATCCGCCCCCAGCAATCCCGTCTGCGTGCGCTTCACTTCCGGAACATCGCCACCGCCGGTTCCCATGTGGCTGACCGTAATATTGCCCAGCATCTCCTGGAACAAATACGTCAGGTCGCTCCGCGAAGCAACGCCGCGGAGATACGGCTCATATTTCTTTTCGGCGGCTTTCAAATCGAGCCCATGGGTGTTGCGATCGTAGAACCAGTCGCGCTCTGTGTGCCAGGCCTCGTGATACATCTGCTTCCATTCCTGGACTGGATCGACATGTACCTCGATGCCGGCCGTTTTCAATGGCGCCGGCGTGGGTCCGGCAGGCGGAGCAGCCCCACCCGCACCGCCTCCAGGACCGTTCGGCATCGGCCGCAGAGCCGCGATCACCCAGTTGTCTCCCTGCCTGTAGAGTGCCTTCTCGCCCGCGAACGACATGGTGAAGTTCCGAACTCCCGAAAGCGGAATGTCGCTCTTCCGGGTTTTCAGGTCGTAACGGTGGACGATCATTCCGGGAGGAACCGGAGGACCGTCGCCCGGAGCTTCCGCCGGCGCAACCTCCAACGCCAGCAGCGTTCCCGCTCTTCCCACCTCAAGACCGGCATAGCGCCGAGCAGGCATGGGGATCGCTAGAATGCGCTGATCGATCCCGTCAAGGTCGATCTTCACCTGAGGTGCATCGGGCTTTGCATTGGCGGCGTCGGGATTCGCCGTGGGCCTCGGCAACTCCGGCTTCCTCTGCTCCGCGACTTTCTCTTCATCGCTTTCCGGAGCAAATGGCGAAGGCTGCGATTTATCGAGCACGATCAGATAAATCGAGCTGGTTGAATTGCGGCCGGCTGCGTGAATGTCGAGTCCCAGGCTTTCACCGGCATTGGTGCTGGCCGTGAAATACAGGTATTTTCCGTCCTTGTCGAACACCGGGTTATCGGCATCGCTCATTCCGTCGGTGACGCGCGTTGACTTTGCATCGCTGAGTGAGAACAGATGAATGGCGCTCAGACTGTTCGGCAATACTTTGGAATATGCAAGCCATTTGCTGTCCGGCGACCAGGCGCCCGCGATGTCGCCGCTGCGCATCTGATACGTGTCGCCATCCACTTCCGTCTGTTTCTTCGTGTCTAGATCGACGACCCAGAGCTTCTGGAAACTGTCGACCAGCGCGATCTTCTTGCGGTCCGGCGAAAATCTGGGCGAGCGGTAAAAGCCTGGCTGTAGGTCGATCTTGGTCACTTCGCCGTTGCCGGATTGCGGCGCGATGTGGAGCGCATACTCGCCGGATTCGTCAGACAGTAAGCAATACTCTTTCCGTCCGGCGACCACTGGGGCTCACGCTCCATTACGCCTGGCGTATTGGTTAGATTGCGCGGATCGCCTTTTTCCGCCGGCACCGTGATAATATCGCCCCGCGCCGAAAAAACCGCGCGAGCCCCGTTGGGTGACACGGCTGGACTCGCTAGCGTTCGCGCCACGTTCACGAACTTCGGCCGCAGTTCAGGCAAATCGCCTTGCACACGAATCGGAACCGGTTTCGTCTTGCCTGTTTTCAAGTCGTACAGAAAAATCGCCCCGAACTGTTCATAGACGATCGCATCCGGCCCGAGTGAGGCTGACTTAAAATCGAGCGCCGTATTCGGAATCGCCTGGCGGACGGCCTGCGATTTCGTGTCGTACGAAAACAGCGTAACCGGCCCGTTTCGGTCCGAGAGGAAATAAACCCGGTCGCCAGCCCACATAGGATTGAAGTCGTTGGAGTTGGTTCGCGGCACCTTTGTGACCGCGCTGTCGGACATTCGGGCCAGCCAAATGCGGGACGTCTGTCCGCCGCGGTAGTTTTTCCACATGGTGAACGCTTTGCCGATCGGTTCGTAGGCGATCG
The DNA here is from genome assembly GCA_035293725.1 of Bryobacteraceae bacterium. Lineage (GTDB taxonomy): Bacteria > Acidobacteriota > Terriglobia > Bryobacterales > Bryobacteraceae > Palsa-89. The sequence continues at coordinate 39,518 of DATGMH010000076.1, read as the reverse complement.
ACTGGCCGTCGGGAGACATGGATGCCTCGTACCCGCTGGGGAACGGCAGCTTTTCTTCAACTCCGCCCTCAGCGGGGACGGTGAACATCTCGGCGAATCGTGAATAGGCAGTTCGCGGCGAACTGAAGATGATTCGCTTGCCGTCGGGTGTCCACCCCAGAACGCGGTCCGGCGCCGGGTGCCACGTCAATCGCTTCGGAACACCACCGGATGCCGGCACGACGAAAACATCTACGTTGCCGTCATACTCGCCCGTGAAGGCGATGAGCTTACCATCCGGGGAAAATGCCGGATCGGTTTCAGTTCCAGTTCCGCTGGTAAGCCGGGCGGCGTCTCCGCCTTCGCGGGGGACACTCCACAAGTCGCCAGCGTAGACGAAGACAATATGGGTCTTGTTTAGAGTGGGTTTTTGAAGGAGCAACGGCGTGTCGTCGGCAACGGCCAGCACGGATAGAGCGAGAAAGGCGATCGATAGGCGCATAGATCCTCGTTTCTTCAGTGAACCCAGGATACAGCAAGGCGACCGGTGCCGCGTGTACATCGCCGGAAGCATTCAGCTCGTAAAAATTCGCGCGGGATTTGCCGGACGGTTGTATTGTAAAAAGATACGCGACGGTATCCAAGGAAACCGCGCGAGGAGACATAAACATGAATGTGCAACGAATAATGATTCCGACGATCGCTCTGTTGTTGGCCGCAGTGGGAAGTGCGCAAACGCCGCCGGGCCGCGGCCGAGGAGCAGCTCCGCCCCGTCTAGTCTTCTCCGTCACCTCGGCGGCGTGGCCCGATGGCGGCGAGGTTCCCATGAAGAACGCCGGCAGGGGCGAGAACAAGTCGCCGGAATTTGAATTTCATTGGACGTTGGGGCCGAATGCTGCCGATCCGCCGCAGGATCTCCAGAGTTACGCTGTGATTTTCCATGACCTGGAGAATTCGACCAACAAGACCACTACCGATACGTTGCACTGGACTGCGTTCAATATTCCGGCAACGGCCAAGGGCCTTGCCGAGGGATTGGGCTCAGGCGACCTGCCGGATGGCACGCGTAATGGCCCCGGCATTATGGCGCGCGGCGGCAGAGCCGGCGGTTATTTCGGACCCGGCGCCGGTCCAGGACCGATCCATCATTATGTATTCGAGTTTTATGCTCTGGATACCAAGCTCGACCTGCCGGCCAACACAACGCGAGAGGATTTGCTGAAAGCAATGGATGGCCATGTCATTGGCAAGGCCGCCTGGTTCGGCCGTTTCCACGCGCCAGCCCAATAGGCGAGCGCCCGCGTCCATTTCAGGCTGACCCGAGTCTACGGTTTCCCGGTCTGCACTTGCGCGACCGCTTCTAACGCCGAGACGTGCTGGTAATCTTCGTTCGCGCCCGCCTGGTCGCCCTTGAAGTGGCGAGCCACGGCCCGGTTGCGATACGCATTGGCGTACGAAGGATCGCGCTGAATCGCCTGGGTGCAATCCGCAATGGCGCGATCGTAGTCCTTCAGCCGTAGGTAAGCATAGCAGCGCGCATTGTAGGCCACCGTTAAGTTCGGATTGACTTGAATAGCCTGATCGAAAAACGGGAGTGCATCCGCGAAGCGCTGCTGATCGGCATAAAGCCGGCCTTCTCGATAAAGCGCATTGGCATCCTGCGCCTTGGACACCGCGCCCCGTGAAGCGCTCGCTGGCGGCTGCGCAAGCCGAGCAGCTTGAACCGGAGGCTGGTTAGCAACCGCAGGCCCGGATGTATGCACCACAGCCGCCGACAACACCGGCGGCGCTGCGGAACCCGTGACTACTACCGGCTTGGTCACCTGATTTTGAACCGGCACTTGCGCCAGAGTTTGGGGTGACGGCATCCCGGCCGGAGGAGTCGTTAAACGCGCCACCGCTGCGGTAGTTGCCGTGCCGGAGATCCCCGCCGGGGCTGGCGCGGGCGGCGCCGGTGCTTGCGCCTGCTGTGCGGCGCCTTCTTTACCTTCCAGCATCTGTTTTGCCGCCGTCAGCATCGGTGCTGCCTGGACCGGATTTTGCCCATCGAGCAGCGCCCGATTAATATCCGCTATGGCGGGCTGAGCCGCGCCGCTCGCCAGATAAAACTCCGCCCGGCACAGATACGCCGCCGGATCCGACGGCCTCAGCTCGATCGCCTGATAACAGTCTTTAAGCGACGCCGCCAGTTGCCCTTGTGTGCGCAACAAGGCTGCGCGTCCCAGATATGCTTTCTCGAATTGTGGCGCCACAGTGATGGCTTGGCCGTAATCCTCCAGTGCCATCTGAATTTCGCCCGAGCGCTGATGCAGGCTGGCGCGCAGCGTATAGTTCTCCGGATTGGTCCCGTTGCGCCGGATCGCTTCATTGGCGTCTGCCATCGCCGCGCTCGCCTGCCCCATTTCCGCGAGTGCGGAAGCACGCATGCCATACGCTTGCGAATTGTTCGGCTGCAAGGCGAGCGACTGCGTCAGATCCGATACCGAGTCGGCGTAGTTGCCCAATTGATACCGGCAGACGCCGCGACGCAGATAAGCTGAATCGTTCTTGGCGTCCAGCTCGATCGCCTTCGTAAAGGATTCGATCGCCTGGCCGTATAACTTCTGCTCTTCGAGCGCCTTTCCATGCTCATAGGCGTCCTGTGCGCGCTGCAGCGCCGACGCGACCGGCGCCGTCGTCGCGCTTGCTGCCGTGCCGGCCGAAACCTGCACCGCCTGCGGCGGCCTGTCTTCCTTAGCCGTTCGCGAAAGCTGTTTGACCGAACCCCTCAAATCCTTGATATCGCCTTGTAGCTGGTGCAGCGACTGCTCGATGTTCCTGATTACATTGGCTAAATCCGGCCGCTCCATGTCGTCGCTGAACAGCCAGCCGGCCGACAGCGCCATCATAATCGCCAGACTGATCAGAACACTACGCCACATACTAGCCGCTCACTTCCTCTCTCGGGTGAAACAGAGTTCTGCATTAGTACCAGATCATTGTAGAGTCTACGTGGCAGGAAAAAACTCGTCGTTTCCACTTAGTTCGGGGTGCAAAAGCACCGGGTCATGCTATGATCGGGTGTCTTAATGTTCGGGGAGATAAAACCAACAGGGGAGAGGTAGTTATGGCAGGACAGGCTACCGACGTAAGAGGGTCAAAAACCCGCCCGGCGGGCGGCATCGAACAATTGGCTCTGGCTTTAGTTCGAGTGGTCGAAGAGGCGGCCATCGCATCGGCCCGGACCATGGGCCAGGGCGACGCCAAGGGCGCCGACCATGCGGCGGTGCAGGCCATGCGCCGCGCTTTCGAAGAACTGCCCATCGCCGGAACCATCGTCATCGGCGAAGGCGAGCGCGATAAAGCGCCTATGCTCTACATTGGCGAGCGCGTCGGGTCGATGCCCCCCGATGCCGTCGAGTATCCGGCCATTGATATCGCGGTAGACCCGCTGGAAGGCACCAACCTGTGCGCCACTGGCGCTCCCAATTCCATCGCCGTTCTGGCTGCCTCCGAAGCAGGTGGCCTGCTGCACGCGCCTGACTGCTACATGGAGAAAATCATCGCCGGCCCAGCCGCGCAAGGCGCGCTCGATATCAATGCGCCGGTGTGGGATAACCTCAAGGCCATCGCCAGCCGGCTAGATCGCCAGGTCAAAGACCTGGTGGTCATCGTCCTCGACCGCCCGCGCCATGAAAAACTCATCGAAGAGATTCGCAAAGCCGGCGCGCGCATCCGCCTGATCGGCGACGGCGACCTTTCAGCCGGAATTGCCGCCGCAGTTCGAGGTACTGGCGTTCATGCCGTCATGGGAATCGGCGGTGCACCCGAGGGTGTCATTACCGCAGCCGCGCTGCGCTGCCTGCACGGCGAAATGGTGGGCCGCCTGGTTGTGGATAGCCCTGAGCTCGAAAAGCGTATGGAGAAAATGGGCATCACCGACCCCAACAAGGTCTATCGCGCCGAAGACCTGGCTCCCGGCAAGGAGATCATTGTCGTGTCTTGCGGCGTCACGCCCGGCAGCTTGCTGCAAGGCGTCCGTTTCTTCGGCGACGGCTACCGCACGCACTCGCTGGTGCTGACCTCCAACCCGAACAGCATTCGTTTTGTCGATACCGTCCACATGGCCCGCAAGCCCGGCCCGCGCGGGGTGCGGCTGTACTAGTTGAGCTTGTGGCGCACGTCCCGAGACGCGGGCGTCCGCTGCCGCTTAGTTCAACCGCGCCAGCGACTGGTGGATTGCTTGCAACTGCCGCGTCACATCCGCGCGGTCGGCTGCATCGGGCGAGTACTGCAGATACTTCTGGAAATCGTTCCGCGCCCCCGCCAGCTTCCGCAGCTTTAACCGGACCACGCCGCGCGCCTTGTAATACTCCGGATTCGAAGCAAAATACTCGATCAGAAGATCCAGCACCGCCGCGCACTTGGGGAACTCGCGCGAGCGGAAGTAGGCCGCGCGCAAATTGTTCAGCATCCGGACTACGATGTAGCGCACCCCAACCGGCTCAAGCGCCGAGCTATCCACACCGATGTCCGTTCCGGTGATCTCGCGTGCCAGGGCACGGCAATCCTGTTGGCTGAGCAGCTTGCCTTCATGGAAAGGATCGATGTAAGTCGCGAACGCGCCATCGTCGTAGCGGACGATGAAATGTCCGGGAAGCCCCACCCCTGCCACGGGCCGTTCCAGCCGGCGCGCCACCTCGATATAGACCACCGATACCGTGATCGGCAGGCCGATGCGGCGGTCCAGTACGTAGTTCAGGCAGCTATTGCGGGGATCATGATACTCGGCCTGATTCCCGCGAAAACCCAGTTCGCCGAACAGATAATCATTCGCGAGTTGAACGAACTGCTCACCGCTTTGATTGAGAACGCGCGGCCGCAATTCGTCGGCGAAGCGGTCCAGCACGGCGAGATACTTCGCTAGGTCCAACCCTGGGGACTCGAATTCGGCCATCGCAAGCGCCGCGGCGTCTAAAGTCACCGTGGAATCGCGGTCCAGAGCCTGGCGCAAGGCGTCCATTCAACTCTTCCGCACTACTCGAACCGTCACGCCCCGAGTGGCCACCTCAACCGGCAACAGGTTGGCTCCGCCGTCCCGCAGGGCCGCGCAAACCTTCTCTTTGGCTCCGCGTTCCACCAGGAAAAACACACAACCGCCGCCGCCCGCGCCGCAGACCTTGGCGCCGCTCGCTCCCGCCCGCAGCGCGATCCGAATGAACCCATCGATCGCCGGTGTCGAAATGCCCGGTGCATTCTTGCGCCGGTGCGACCATTCTTCCCGCAGCAGCCGCCCCGCTTCGGTCCAATCGCTTTTCTCCAGCGCCGCTCGCATAGCGCACGCAATAGCCGTAATTTGCTCGAAGTTCCGGTGCACCTTGCGGTCACCGTCGATGTACGCCTTGGTAACCTCCCAATTATTGATCCCGGAATTTCGCGGCGCGCCGGTGTAAGCCAGTACAATGCGATGGTTAAAATCTTCGACATCCAGCGCGATGGGAATCCGGCGCACGCCGCCGGGTCCCAGCTCGATCGCGCTCACGCCTCCGTACATGGCCGGGTAGTAATCCTGCACTCCAGTTGGCACTCGAATGATTTGCGCCTCGATATTCTGCGCGATCTCCCGTATCTTCTCCAGCGGATGCCGCGTGCCGTTCAGCCTGGTGAATGCGCTGGTCATGGCGATGATGAGCGCTGACGATCCCGAAATCCCCGCCCCCGCCGGAGCTTCCGAATTGGTGTGTACCAGCAGGCCGGTGTTTGGTTCGAAGAAACGGACCACCTGCGCGGCCAGCGGTAGGCGGGGCCGCCGGGCCGCCGCGAGTTCTTCCAGCGACCCGAACATCTCCTCGGTTTCCAGGTCGTCCGAGCGCAAGTGGATTCGTGAACTGGAAAGGTCGGGCGCGACAACGCAGCGGGTCCACCGGTTGACCGCGAAATTCAGTGTTACCGCGCCGGGATGGAACAGAAACAGCGGCCAGATATCCAGCGTTCCGCCCGCCAGATCGATCCGGCACGGCGCTTCGGCAGCGATCCTCAGCGGCGCCGCGCGTCCATGGCCGTTGTTACTGCGCAAATTGCTCAGAATCTCTACTATACGGCAGTCTTCAGAAACCCCGCGCGTCCGCCGATCATTTAACAGGGGCGGAGCATTGCAGGAATACCGCCCGCGAACCGTATGAAGCAGCTCTGGCTCATTTCGGCTATTTCGTTGGCAGCTTGGGCCCAAACCGCGCCCACAGCGACGCAGCCGGAGCAATCTCCGGCCCCACAAGCGCCGTCCGGCACCGCGGCACAGGGTCTACCTCCGACGGCCGGCGGCGCTCAAACCAAGAACTCCCAGCCTCCCGCCTCGAATCCGCAGGCAGCCATGGCGGAAGCGCAAGCCGCAATGGCCGCTTCCATAGCGCAGCAGCGCGCATCTGTATTGAAACAGGTCAGCGCCGTTACGGGTAAAGCTGCGCCGGCGTCAGGCGCGTTTTTCACGGTGCCCTGGGTGGAGTCCTCGGCGCAATTTATTGCCTCTCTCGGGGCGCCGCCTTGCGATCCGCTGCCCACGGAAGAACTCGACCCGCTGATCGTCGAAAACGCACAGCGTCAAAGCGTCCAGCCCGACCTCATCCGCGCAGTCATCAACGAGGAATCCGCCAGCCGCCCATGCGCTGTCTCTCCCAAGGGCGCCCAAGGCCTGATGCAGCTCATGCCCGCCACGATCGAGCTGTTCGGGGTCCATGACGCGTTCGATCCCAAACAAAACGTGGAAGCCGGGACGAAGCTCCTCAAGCAGCTCCTGACCAAATACAACGGCGATATTCGCCTGGCACTGTCGGCCTACAACGCCGGCTCCGAACGCGTGGACAAAGACGGCGGTGTACCCCAGATCCCAGAAACCGTTAATTACGTCAACGACATTTTGTCCAAGCTCCCGAAGTGATTGGCGCCCAGGAACCCGCAGGAACCGGTGCTGCTGGTTCCAGTCTGATTACCAGAGCATCGTGGCATCCATCGAAGACCGCTAGCCGTAAATCGTGTCGTCCATAGTGTAGGATGGGCGTACAAGATGACCCGCCGCTCCACGCGTTCGCAACATGATTGAGCGGCAGCCCGTTCTGCGGCGGGAACTCCGGTTCTGGCATCTTGTTTTATTCAATCTTTCCGCGATCGTGGGCGTCCGCTGGCTCGCATCGGCGGCACATGCAGGAGCAGGATCGCTCACGCTGTGGTTGTTGGCCGCGGCCGCTTTCCTGGTTCCGTCGGCGTTGGTCGTGGCTTCGCTTTCAGCGCGGTTTCCCGACGAAGGCGGACTCTACGTCTGGACAAAGAACGCGTTCGGCGCGTGGCACGGATTCCTGTGCGCTTGGCTTTACTTCATCAGCGTCATCTTGTTCCTGCCCACGCTCTTGCTGGCCGGAATTAGCATGGCGGGCTATTTGTTCGGCGCGACCGGCGTCAAGTATTCCGAAGACCCGGTGTTTACCATTCCGGTGACACTTGCCGCGCTGTGGCTCGCGTTTCTGGCTAACTTGGTCGGCCTAAGAATCGGCAAATGGCCCGCCCTTTTGGGCGGCGCCACGACATACTTGATCGTAATCGTCCTATCCGTGTTTGCAGTCATGGTCGGATTGCGTTACGGATCGGCTACGCATTTCCGCCTGATGCCGGAAGCGAGCTGGGGAACTCTGAACTTCTGGTCGCAGATCGCGTTGGGAATGACGGGGCTGGAATTGGCACCGATTCTAGGGGGCGAGATTAGAGATCCAGATAAAAGCGTCCCTCGCGCCGCTTGGATCAGCTGCGGCGCCTGCGCGCTGTACTACATTGCGGGGACCGCTGCGCTGCTGGTCCTGCTGCCAGCCGAACGGATCAGCCAGCTGACTGGGCTGGCCCAAGCGGGAGAAGTCGCGAGCCTGCGCCTCGGCGCCGGTTGGGCCTCGCCAGTATTCGCGCTGCTGATCACACTTGGCTTCATCGGGCAACTGAGCACTTATATTGCCGCCAATACCAGGCTGCCGTTTACGCTCGGGATCGATGATTACTTGCCGCCGGCATTCGCCGAGTTGCATCCACGCTGGGGAACACCGCATTTCTCGATTCTGTTGCAGGCAATCCTTGCCACGGTTTTGCTTCTGCTCGCCCAACTCGGCGAGAACCTGCGAGCCGGCTACCAGATCATGGTGGATATGGTGGTCATCTCCACCTTGGTCCCGCTGGTCTATATTTTCGCGTCTGGGTTCAAGTTCGGCCAGCGCTGGGCTGGAACATTTGGCGGGCTAATCGGGATGATTGCGATTGTTCTCTCCGTTGTACCGCCTGGCGATGCGCCATCCGTCTGGCGATTTGAACTGAAGGTTATCGGGGGAACCATTCTGCTGGCCTTTTTCGGCTGGATCGTTTTTAGCCAGGCAAAACACGCATGAATTACTCCGAGGCGGTGCGCTATCTCTATTCGCTCGGCAATGAAGTCCAGACCGCCAAATTTGGGCTGGAACGCATCGCGCATCTATTGGATGCCCTCGGGAATCCGGAGCGCGCTTGCCGCTGGGTTCACGTGGCCGGCACGAACGGAAAAGGCTCCACGTGCGCGATGATTGAGGCCGGGCTTCGGGCCGCCGGCCGGCCAACGGGCCTGTACACTTCACCGCACCTGGTGGAGCCCACGGAGCGGATTCAGATCGCGGGTGAGCCGGTCAGCCAAGCGCAATTCGCGGAAATATTCAACGAAGTTCACGAAACTGCCGAACGAATGCTCGAAGAGGGCGCTCTCGATCTGCATCCGACCTATTTTGAGACGATCACGGCCATGGCCTTTCTGGCATTCGCTCGCAGCGAGTTGGACACAGTGGTGCTGGAAGTCGGAATGGGTGGGCGCCTGGATGCGACCAATGTCGTGTCTCCCGCGCTGTGCGTGATTACGCCGATCGATTTCGATCACCAGGCGTTCCTGGGGCATACCTTGTCGCAGATTGCGGCCGAAAAGGCCGGCATTCTGAAACCGAACGTTCCGGCCGTGTTCGCCGAACAACACGAGGAGGCCGAAGTGGTCTTGCGAGCGCATGCCAGGGGTCCCTACACGCTCTCGCGCGACTGGAGTATCACGGAGTTGAAACTGGACGCCCGTGGCAGCCGGTTCCGGGTGCGGGGACAGGAAGTGATTTGTCCGCTGGCAGGCGCGCATCAAGTCGAAAACGCCCGCACTGCCGCCATCGCGCTGCACGAACTCGGAGCCCCCCTGGATGGGATTGCGGCCACGCGCTGGCCGGGAAGGCTGGAGCGCATTTGCGACCGGCCGGAAATTATCCTGGACGGCGCGCACAATCTCGCGGGAACGCGCGCTCTGGCGTCTTACATCCAGCGCTTCTATTCCGGCCGCAAAATCTGGATCGTGTACGGCGTTATGCGCGACAAAGACGCCGGCAACATGGCCTCAGTCCTGTTCCCGTTGGCCGAACGCGTCATCGTGACCGCCCCCGGGAATTCGCGCGCTCTGCCGCCCGAGGACATCCCGGCGCCGGCACCGCTGATTACGCATAGCGTCGCGGAAGCGCTGCAGCAGGCGGCCAAGGCCAGCCCCGATGCGGTGATTTTCATCACCGGTTCATTGTTCGTGGTCGGCGAAGCCAGAGCACTCCTCGTACAATAAATAAAAGGGTGTCGAAGCTCCGCGCGCTCTTCATCACCGATCCCCTCATCGTTATCGCGACCATCGCGTTCGCTTCCGTGAGCCTGGCCGCATCTGTCTACGACCCGGATAAACGAAAACAGGCTGCGGTCGCACGCGCTTGGGCAAGCGTGCTTTTGTGGGCAAGCGGTGTACGAGTGAAAGTAGAAGGTCTGGAGAAAATCTCGCCCCGCGGCAGTTATGTATTCGTATCGAATCACCTGAGCTACATGGATACGCCCGTGGTGCTGGCGAACATTCCGCTGCAGTTCCGTTTCCTGGCAAAACGCGGCTTATTCCAGATTCCATTTCTCGGCTGGCATCTGGCGCGCGCGGGACACATCCGGGTCCCGCGAGGAGACGCGCGCGCGGCAGTAAAGACCATGGCACTCGCCGCTCAAGTGATTCGCGAGTGCGGCATTTCCGTCCTGATTTTTCCCGAAGGCGGGCGTTCCCGCAAGGGTGAGCTGGGCGAGTTCAAGGAAGGAGCGGCGTTCATTGCGGTCCGGGCCGGTGTCCCGCTGGTTCCGATGTGCTTGAAGGGCACTCGCGAGGTGCTGCCGTTCGGCTCCGGACACATCCGGCCCGGCACCGTGGTGATGCGCATTGGCGATCCGATTCCGACGGACCAATCCACCGATCGCGATCGCGCACGCCTGACCGCTGAATTGCGCACGCGGGTGGTCGGACTGCTGGAACAGGATTCTGTTCCCGCCTAGGTTTTGAGATTAGGAAAACAACCGGTCGAAAATTTCGCGCGTCCGGTTCTGGATTTTCGAAAGCTCCACTTTCAGCGGCTGCTGATTCAGATGCTCCGGCGTCCAGCGATGTACCAGTTCCGTAAGAACCGCGAGCTGCGATTCGGCATTGGGTAAACTGCCTTCGGTGTGGCCGGAGTAAACGCGCAACCCATGGTCCATCGCGCGGTAAAACGTAGCGGCATCTCTCAGAAACTCTGCGTCTGGCCGGTCCAGGTGTCCCATGGCTTCGATGATATTGATTCGCGCCGGCGTGTTCAAAACCTTGAAAAATATCCCCGCGCTCTTAAGGCGCAAATACAAGAGCGAGAAATCAATGTCATAGAATCCGCCTAGGCCGGCCTTGAGTGGATGCCCGCTGCCCTGCTCTTTTTCCAGCCGAATGCGCATCTGACGCAGATCCTTTTTCGAGCGGCCGCTTTGGCCGTAGCGGCGCCAATCCACCTGTTGAAGCTCATTCAGGAACTTTGTGGCGTGCTCCAGATCGCCAGCCACGGCGCGAGCTTTCATGTACGCCAGCCCTTCCCACGCAGCAGCGTTTTTGGCAAAATACTCCAGCTGTGACGCCTCGGTCTGAACCAGTGCGCCGGCGCCTCCATTGGGACGCAAACGTGTGTCGACCGCGAACATCAGGCCCGTTCCTGTGTACGCGGTGATTAAATCGATCAGCCGTTCAGCGACTCGCGTCCAGAAATGATGTTCGTTCTGGTCGGCATCGGGCAGCACAAAAACGAGGTCTGCATCGGAAGCGAGGTCGAACTCGCGCATCCCGAGCCGCCCCAGGGCGACTACGATCAATTGCTGCCGCGCCTCGTACCCGGAGGTAGACGGCGGGTACGAAGCCAACACTTGCTCGAGTGCCATCCGGTAGCATGCGGCGATCGCTGCATCGGCAAGATCGGAAGTCAGCTCCAGGGTTTCGAAGACCGGCACACGGAGGCATACGCTGGCGGCCTGGATTCGGAACATCTCGCGCCGGAAGAAGCGGCGTAGCGCCGAGATGTCTTCGAATTGCGTCGCGGACTCCCCGTAGTTGTTGGCCGCGCCCGCGGGCAGCCGGTCTAACTCCTCAACCAGCTCAGGCAGGCGGATCAGCTCCTCGGCGAAATACGGGCTGTGCTCAAAAATATCCAACGTGTATCGCGACACCGGGCCGTCCGCGTTGAGAAGCGCGAGCCAACCCGGATTCTTGACCGCCTTCTCCAGGAAGTGTTCGAAGGCGCCCGCGCCCCGGCGTAATTGGGTCTGCGCCACCACCTTGGCCAGCTGGGGCGCGCATTGGTCGAGGAAGCGCAGAAGATTGCTGGAAACCGGCTCAAGCGTTGGGACGGCTTCCTCCACCTCCGCTGGCGCGGCAGGCGGCATAGTGTAATAGCTCGGCCGCTGGCTATGGATCACGCGCTCATAGATCTCTTGCACGGCTTCCAGATGCGCGTTCAATTCCTGGAGCAACTTTTCACCCGAGGGCGCACTGCCGAGCTGGGCCACGGGCATTTTCCGCGCCAGCAGGTCCAGTTCTCGCGGCGCAGCCGGCATCGTGTGGGTTTGCCGGTCCTCGGCGAACTGCAAACGATGCTCCAGATTGCGCAGAAACCTATACGCGGACAACAGCCGCGCGTATTCGGCGGCCGAAAGCAAATCCTTGTCGCTGAGGCGCGCCAGCGCCAGCATCGTGCCGCCGTGCCGTACCCAAGGCACCTGGCCGCCGTGCAGCCGCTGCAGGCACTGGACCAGAAACTCTATATCGCGGATTCCACCCCGCGCCAGCTTGACGTCGAACGCATCCTTGTTGAGCCTCCGCTTGTTCAGCTTTTCGCCGATGCGCTCACGTGTGACCGATACTGCCTCCACCGCCGAAAAATCCAAAGTCGTGGAATAGATAAGTGGTTCAACGGTGCGCAGCAACTCTCGCGCCGCATCGGTGTCGCCGGCCGCCACACGCGCTTTGATGAGCATTTGCAGCTCCCAATCGCGCGCGCGAGTTTGATAGTAGCTGGTGGCCCCTTCCAGCGAAATGCAAACTTCGCCCAGGCTTCCATCCGGCCTTAGCCGCAGGTCTACCCGGTAGCACAACCCCTCGGCTGTATAGGTGGAAAGCAGCTCAGTAAGTTGGTTCGCGATTTTCTTGTAGAACTCTTTATTCGAAATCTTGTTGGGGCCGTCGGTCTCGCCATTAGCAGAGTAGACGAACATCAGGTCGATGTCGGAGCTGTAGTTCAGCTCGTTACCGCCCAGCTTTCCCAGCGCAACTACCGACATACCGCATTCCTGCGATTCACCGTGAGCGTCGATATAGCGCGGCATGCCGTGCCGCGTGATCAGCTCGTCCCGAATGCCTCGATAGCTCACGTCTAAAATCGCGTCGGCCAGGTGGGACAGCTCTTCCGTGGTCTCCGGCAGCGAGCACAGACCTAAAACGTCCCGCAGCAGAATACGCAAGATCTGCTGGCGGCGGAATAACGCCAGTGACAGAGCTCTTGGTGTTCCGCGCGATTGCTTCTTGAGAAAGGAAATTAACCGTTTCCGGTATTCGCCCGCCGTGAGAGAGCGTTGCAGGTCACCGAGTTGCTCGATCCAATGCGGGTTTTGAAGCAGCTCTTCAGACAAAAACCGGCTGTAGGAAAATACCACGATCAGGTACTGCAACGAGTGCGCCGACTGCGTCAGCTTTGCGAAAGCGGCCGGTTTCTGCTGCTTCAGACTGTGCAGGTAATGCAGCGCCGCATCGGGATCGGCGGCCGAAACCAACAGAGTTTCGATCTGGTTTTGAACTCCGGGCGCAAGCCCTTCGCCGATTGCAGTTAGCTCGCCTTGTGCGCGGCGCGGTTGGCGGAAAGGTATGCTTTCGAGCGACGTGGCCATTCGGATGACTCAACCTACGCGTCCGGAGCGGCCGTAGTCGTTGCCCGTCGGCGGCCGTGATCAGCAGCCCGCGAACCGCCGGACATCAAGACTGGGAAGAACGGCATTCTTTTAGACGACCTGGTCTACTAGCGTGATTATATCGTGTGGGCGAATCTTTCCCGGCCGAAGCACCCGCGCATAAAACCCGCTCAACCCCCAGCGTAGGCTGGATGGATCTCCGGCCTTGATCTGCGGGTCGTACATTGCCTGTTGAATGCCCGGACCATAGATGTCTAAAGTTCGGCAAGGGACTCGCAGCTTGGTAATTTCGAGGTGCGCTTCGCCTGCTCGATAACGCTGTCCGGGACGCATCTGGCGCCGGTCCAGCCCTTTTGTTGTCAGATTTTCGCCCAGCGCGCCGTGGTACAGCGGATAACCTTGGGCCTCAAGTTCGGCAATTCCCTCCGAGGTGATGATCAGCACTGCTTTATTGGGGCCGCCATGAATCTGGGGATGGGCGTACGAATCGCCCAGCACACCTTCATAAGTTATTACTGCCTCGGGGACGGCTATCTTGGGAATTCCGCCTCGCGAGATGTTCACTTGAACGATGGATCCGGTCATGTCGGCTGGTGCGCGATGGAGGGAGGCATCGTACTCCGACCATAGCAGAACGCGGCCGCGATAAAGCTGCACCAGGTTATTTTAGAGAGCGCGCAAGCTGCAGTACGCTGCCTTCGCCGGATCTCCGTGTTCGTTTGGCGTGTTCCATATCCGCTTCCGCATGAGCCAACAGGGCGTCGGCATCGGCGCCGTTCTCGGGGAAGCAGGCCAGCCCTATGCTGATCCCGATACTGTCGTCGCCAAACATCGTGCGGCCAGCCTCACGGACTGTCCAATCGAGCGATTCGACGCGTCCGGAAAGCTCGCCGGCGTCAGCGCCGCTAAAGACGACCGTGAATTCGTCGCCACCCACCCGGGCGACGTAGTCGGACGCGCGGCAATTGTTCTGAAGAATTGCTGCTACGCGCTTCAGCAGTTCGTCGCCGCTGATGTGTCCGTACCGGTCATTTACTTGTTTAAATCCGTCCAAGTCGCAGGCCAGGACCGCCAAGGTTTTGCCGTTCAGTTCGCAGCGTTCGATTTCCCGGCGCAAGTGAATGTACAAAGACTCCGCGTTTGGCAAGCCGGTTAATTCATCGTGACGCGCTCCGTGCTGTGGATCGAGGTTAACGGCGATGTCAACCAGTTTTCCGACTTTGTCGCTGATAGCCAGCAGGAGCTTCAAATGCTCTTTCGTATACGCGTCTTTTTCGGCGCGATACAGTGTCAGGGCTCCCGTCACACGCTCGCCGCCGTCGCGCAGTGGGATGGAAAGCGCTGAGTTCAGAATGCTGAACCGGGTGGGGTCGTTCAGATACCCCGGCTCGACCGACGGATTGCCGTTCACGATGGGTTTTCCATTTTCGGCCACCCACCCAGACAGGCCCTGGCCGATAGGAATCTTCAAGGCAGCGAACGCGCGGCTGTTCTCGCCATTGACATAGCGCGGCTTCAAATTATCGCCATCTCTCACGTATACGGCGACACAATCGTAGGAAACGATATGCTTTAGACGCTCAGAAACCACCGAAAGAAGCTCTTGGGGCCGCAGCGAGCCGCTCACATCCTGCGCAAGTTCCAGGATGGCCTGCATATCCCGGCGCGCCGAAGCGACAGAGGCTGCCTGCGATTTAGTCGGATCTTCCATGCCCGCGGGCGCCTGGTTCTTTTCATATCCTGCGTCAGGTGCTTCACCGCGGTTGACAATGATGTCTTTCCGCAGGCGAGTAACAGCAAAAGGCGTGTTTTGCGCCAACTGTTCGAAGTCCCGATAGTGCTCCTTCAGAATCTCGATCACCTTTGGGTCGAAGTGGCGCCCCGACATGCCCGCGACGTAGTCCATTGCTTCGTCCAACGGCAGCGCGCGCCGGTACTGCCGGTCGCTCGCCAGGGCGTCCAAACAATCCACGGCCGAAAGGATGCGTGCACCAATCGGGATCTGCTCGGCGACGAGGCCGTCCGGGTACCCGCTGCCGTCCCACTTTTCGTGGTGCGACCGCACGATAGGCGCGACGGCGTACGGAAACGCCACCTGCTCCAAAATCTCCGCGCCCACGATGGTGTGGATCTTCATCTTGTCGAACTCTTCCGGCGTCAATTTGCCGGGTTTCGAAATGATATAGTCCGGTACCGCGAGTTTGCCTACGTCGTGCAGGATCGACGCAGCCTGTAAGGCATGTAATTCCTCCTCGGGAAGACCCAGATGCTTGGCCAATTCCAGCGAATACACCTGGACGCGGCGCAAATGTTCGTGCGTGCACTCGTCTTTGGCTTCAATGGCCATCGCCAGAGCTTCGATGGTTCGCAGATGCAGGGCCGCCATTTTTTGCGCGTGGGCTTTCTCCTGGTCTAGTTTTTCGAAGTATATTTTGAACGACCGGTAGATTCCGTACAAAAGCGGAAGCAAGGCGAGCGTGAAGGACCAGCCGAGGCGCTGTGTCGCGATATGCACAACCTCAGCCAAGGCAACGGCTACAAGGTGATAGATGAACGTCCAATTGCAGAAGCTTCTCAAAACGGCAAGGAAGGCCGTCGTCTCCACCAAGCATATGATTCCGGCGAGCAAGCTCATGTTTACGAGAAAGTAAGCCAAGCCGGCTAACATGAGACGTAACAGCTCGTTCTGCGGAACACTCCTCAACCATGCGCTTTCAAATATGCCACCGGCCGCTAAAACGGCCAGAATCGCGGACGCTGCATTGAAAACCAGGCGCGCGGGCCGCACCTTGCTCTTGGCGTGCCAGACCGTTTGCGTCGCTGCGCTCGCTACGGCGAGCAACATCGTGTCGGTAATGCCGAGGTCCAACAGGCCGAGCATGATCACGACATTCGATACCGACAGGGTTCCCATCACGCCCGGATAGGAAACCTTCATGCTGGCACTAGCTATGGCAAGAAAGATGTAGAGGAAAAATTTGAGCGAGATGCCGCTCGGCCCCATGGAAAAGACCAGCCATGCTGCCGCAATACTTGCGCAAACCACCACCGCTATGTAAGCTATTGCGGAGCTGTTAAGCGGCTGAGGGTGCCGATTTCCCACGTTCATTCATCCTTGGCGCTGTCGAGCTCCTAGATCCTTCATGTTGCAAGCGAACCAGCGCGCCCGCCCAAAAGAGCGCACCAACTCCGCAGCCGAATCTGTGTGGACCGCAAACAAATTGGCTAACTGATGTATCGGCAACGGGCGGGTGGAACTTTATGGCTAGGTACTTGGATTCGTGCGAGTTAGTACATCAGCGAAGGGTGGAGGGACTTCGGATCTGGCGTTTCTCTAGCCGATGATGGCAACCTACTCGGCGCGAAGGGCAATAGCGGGTTGTATCCGCGCAGCCCGGAGCGCCGGAACCAAGCTCGCGACCTGCGTGACGATGGTTGTAACAAGGCAGGCACCCACGAACGACACGAAATCCATCGCGCCAATGCCAAATAACAGTCTGGAGATGATCCAACTAGTTGCGGCGGCAATCACTAAGCCAATTCCCAGGCCCAACATCGTCAGACGCAAGCTCTGTCCCACGACCAAGCGGGCGATATCGGAAGGCATGCCGCCCAGCGCCATCCGCACGCCTAATTCGTTCGTGCGCTGGCTCACCGTGTATGACGTCACGCCGTAAAGCCCAATGGCAGCCAGTAGCAAAGCTACTACGCCAAATGCCGCCAGAAGCATCATCCGGAAACGCGGTTGTGCAATCGAGGCTTGTACAACATCGTCCATAGTTCGTAGGTTGAAGACTGGTTGATTCGGATCGGTCTCTCGAACCGTGCTTCGCGCCTGCGAGATCATCGAGACTGGATCGGTTTTAGTTCGAATCGCCAAGAACATGGTCGATTCCGCAATGTTCATCATCTCGGGCGGGACCTGAAGGTAGTGATAGTAGGTTTCCGGACTGGTCTCGACATCCAATCCAGCGTGTTTCATATCGGCCACCACGCCGATAATCGTAGACCAGGCGTTTTCATCGGTTCCCGACAGGATTCGCCGTCCTACGGGATCCTCGCCCGGCCAGTACCGCCGCGCGGCAGCTTCGTTGATGACGACGACTTTCGGCGTGTGCTCGCCGTCCGAGTCGTTGAAAACGCGCCCCCGAACTATGGGAATTCTTAAGGCGTCAAAATAGGAGCCGCTCGCGGCCCGGAACTTGGCGCGGGGCTGATCGGCGACGGCCAGCAGGGGCTTACCTTCAATTTGAAAATTGAGGCTCACATCGGTCCCGCTCATGGGCAGAAAGCGGCAAACGCCCGCCGCGCGAACGCCGGGCAGGGCTTGTAAGCGGTCGAGCAGTTGCCGGTAGAATTCGGCGATCTTCAAGCCCGAGTAGCGGCTGGCCGGCAGCGCGAGTTGCATCGTTAACACGTGATCCGTCCGGAAACCCGGATCCACCCTTTCCAGCCGCGCGAAAGTCCTAACCAGTAGTCCGGCGCCGATCAGCAACGCCGCACAGCAAGCGATCTCGGATACAACTAATGCGTCCCGCAGGCGCGTGCGACCACGATTCGCGGTGTTGCCGCGTCCGCTTCCGCGCAGCACGGAATGAAGATCAGGGCGTAAACTGACGAGGGCGGGCGCCAGTCCGAACAGGATGCCGGTCATGATCGAAATGACAAAAGTGAAGCCCAAAACCCGCCAGTCGAGCGAGATTTCCTGAAGCCGCGGAATGCTTGCGGGGGCGAATTTGACGATGGCCGCTGTCGCACCATGTGCCAATCCCAGTCCCAAGACGCCACCGATCAAAGCCAGCAGCACGCTTTCCGTTAGCGCTTGGCGCACAAGTCGGCCGGGATTAGCTCCGAGCGCCGTTCGAACCGCGATTTCCTTTTCCCGTGCCCCCGCCCGCGCCAAGAGCAGGTTCGCGATATTTGCGCACGCGATGAGTAGAATAACCACCGCCGCGCTCGTCAATAGCCACAACGTCGTCCCAATATTGCCCACCACTTGATCCCGCAAGGGAATCACTTCGGCGCTATAACCGGCGTTTGTGTCAGGATTCGCCTCGGCTAAACGGCGGGCAATGGTCTGCATCTCGATCTCGGCTTGGCGCCGGGTGGCTCCCGCCTTCAAATGCCCCAGTACCTGAAGACTGTGAAGGCCCTGTTGGGAAGGACTCAGCTCACGCGGGTCCGGAGTGTAGGGAATCCACAGTTCTGACGGGCTGTTCGCAATTCGAAACCCCGGTGGCGCAATCCCTATGACCGTGTACGCTTTGCCATCAAGCAGCAATATGGACCCGAGAATACCCGGCTCCGACGCGAACCGCCGGCGCCATAGACCGTCGCTGATTACGACTCGTGAGTTCTTTCCCGGCGCATCTTCGTCTGCCGCAAACGCACGTCCGACGGCAGGACGCATTCCCAAAATTCGGAAGACGCCGGGGGATACCGATGCGCCGTCAATCCGTTCGGGTAATTCTCGCCCGGTCAGAACGAAGGCCTGATTGCGAATAGCTCCGATAGCGTCAAATACCTGAGTGAATTGCTCATAGCTCTTGTAGTCCAAAGGGGATATGAGCTGCCGGTGCATGCCCTTGTCGAGCTTGTTCTCGAATACGGCCATAATGCGGGCGGGCTCAGGGTACGGCAGCGGACGTATCAGAATCGCATCGATGACTGCGAAAATGGCGCTGTTGGCGCCGATTCCCAAGGTCAGCGCGATCAGCCCAACGATCGTCGCTCCGGGCGCCTTGAGCAGCATTCGCAAGCCGTAGCGAAGGTCTTGGAACAATTCCTGCATGAAAAGTCTTGCGGCTGGGATAACCCAATATTGTACGGAATGCGGAGTAAGAACGAAACAAAAAAACCGCAGCTTCGACACTGGGTGCCGAGGCTGCGGTTTTCACTTCATTTCACGCTAGCGTCGCGCCGGATCGCAGCTGCGCTTGCCTTAGGCACGGCGCGATAGCTCTTTGGCGTTTAACTGCTGAGATGACTACTTAGTCACCCCAAACAGCGCTACCAGCTTTAATCTTCGTCTTGGTCCTCATTGTTTCCCTCCTTGTTTTTTCAACTTACGCGCCTTAGAACTGCAAGCCTAATGCCAACGTACTGTAACCGTGAACGCGCCGGTCCTATTCGTTTTTAGTTTGCTGATTCCAAACCGTTTGTCTTCTCTTGGGATTCGGGGAGGCGCCGCGCTTAAGCGGCGGCCGTACGACAGATGCTATCCGTTCAGATAGAAACCCTATCCGCTCGGATAGGGCATTCGTCTTAGGACTCTCTTAGGCCTAGACCCAGAGATAGAAATGCTGCGCAACAGATCGCCGGACGGCTGGCAATCCGTTCTCGATCCGCGATACTCTTACAAGTGCCGGAAAAAATGATCGAAACCCCCGAGTTGGAAGCCATAGCCGGCCCGCTCAAGGGCACTAGCATACCCTTGACAGAAGACGAAATCACGATCGGCCGCGAGCCTTCCAACGCAGTTTCCTTGCTCGACGCTTCGGTCTCCCGCCGCCATTGCTTGATCAAGCGCGACAGTGATGGCTTTCGGATTCAGGATCTGAACAGCCGCAACAGCACTTTTGTGAATAGCGTTCCGGTGGCTGAGCGCGTCCTGGCGTCCGGGGATGAGATCAAGATCGGCACCTCCCTGTTTGTGTTCGTGCTGCCCGACAGTGAGCCGACGCCGAACGCCTCTTCGGTGGAGATGACCGACACCGGCGCGGGATCCACGATAATTTTGCGCAAAGAAGATGCGCGTTATCTACGGGACCTGGAGAAGATCAAGCCCACGGCACGGATGGTGCGGGATTTGAACGCCCTGCTCCGGATCAGCAAGACGGTCAATTCTGTTCGCGGGCTGGTCGCGTTGGATAAGCAGGTGGTGGAACTGACCTTGGAGGTTTCGCCGGCCGAGCGCGCAGCTATTTTGTTATTCGAGCAGGGTATCGACGAGCCAACTTCGATTTTCGGCTGGGACCGCCGCACAGGCCCCAACCCGGCGGTTCAGGTTAGCCGCACCATTGTTTCCCAGGTGGTATCGGAGGGCGTAGCGGTGCTGTGCAACGATCTTCCTGCGGTGGAGGCGTTCGCCTCAGCCGACAGCGTCGTTGTCCGGCACATACACAGCGTCCTGGCAGTCCCGTTGGAGGTTTTCGACCGCGTGATCGGCGTCATTTACCTGGATGCCAGCAATCCAGAAGCGCGCTTTGACGAGGATCACCTGCAACTGCTCACTGCCATGGGAAGCATCGCAGCCCCGGCGTTGGATGCCGCGCGAAGGATGGAATGGCTGGAAGACGAGAATCGCCGGCTTCAAAGCGAGATGAATGTAGAGCACAACATGGTGGGCGAGAGCCAGCGGATGCGGGAGGTCTACCAATTTATAAACCGCGTGGCTCCGAAGGAATCCACCGTGCTCATCTTCGGAGAGAGCGGTACAGGCAAGGAGTTGGTGGCGCGCGCCATACATCGCAACAGCACGCGAGCGAGCAAGCCGTATGTGGCGATTAATTGCGCCGCCATCACGGAAACCCTGCTCGAAAGCGAGCTGTTCGGACACGAAAAAGGCGCATTTACCGGTGCCATCGCGCAGAAGAAGGGAAAACTGGAAAGCGCCGAGGGCGGCACGGTTTTTCTGGATGAAATCGGCGAGCTTGCGCCCATGCTGCAAGCCAAACTGCTGCGCGTTCTGCAGGAGCGTGAATTCGAGCGGGTCGGCAGTACCAAAACCATTAAGCTGGATGTGCGGCTGATCGCGGCCACCAACCGGGATCTGGACGAAGAGGTCAAGAAGGGGCGCTTCCGCGAGGACCTTTTTTACCGGCTGAATGTCGTTTCGCTGCGCATGCCCCCATTACGCGAGCGCCGCGACGATATTTCTCTGCTGGCCAGTTATTTTGCGGCGAAATACGCGAAGCGGGCGAACCGGAATGTAGTGGGAATCTCACCCCAGGCGCGCGCGTTCCTGGTGAACTATGATTGGCCGGGCAATGTGCGCGAATTGGAGAACGCCATTGAGCGCGCGGTGGTGCTGGGCTCCTCAGATTTAATTCTGCCGGAAGATCTGCCGGAGGTTGTTCTGGAAAGAGCCGGACCGTCCCAAGGACCGGCGGCGGTTAGCGCGTTTCACGACACGGTGCGCGAAGCTAAGAAGAACGCGATCCTCGCCGCTGTCGAACAGGCGGGCGGCAACTACACAGAAGCGGCGCGGATCCTTGGCTTACATCCCAACTACCTGCACCGTTTGATACGAAACCTGAATCTCCGCCCGCTGCTGCGGCAAACCGCGGCCGAATCCTAGCGGCGCGGCTTACGCGCGCGCTGCGTTAGGCGAGCGCGGCCTTGGGCACGGCTCCAAATCGGCGTTCTCGGGACCGGAAATCTTCGATCGCTGCGGCCAGGTCCGTGGCAGCAAAATCCGGCCACATCACCGGCGTGAATAGCAGCTCGGCATAGGCGCACTCCCAAAGCAGAAAATCACTGAGCCGCTGCTCGCCGCCGGTGCGAATCAACAGGTCGACATCCTGCGCGCCCATCGCCCGCGCGAAATCTTCACGGCTGCCGCGCTTCCTGAGCCTCGCCGCAGCGTGAACGATCGCATCGCGAGAGGAATAATCCACAGCCAGCCGCAGGTGCAGCTTCCGTCCTTTGGCTGTGGCCTGCTCGCACTCTTCTATGACCGGCAGCAACATGCGCGGCAGCCGGTCCCGCCGGCCGATCACCGAAACGCGCACGCCGTTGGCGACGCAACGCGCTCGCTCGCCGCGCAAGTAGCGGTGCAGCAATTTCATAAGCGCGGCGATTTCAGGTTGCGGGCGGCGCCAGTTGTCGGAGGAAAACGCATATACCGTAAGCGTTCCGATTCCCAACTCGGGAGCCTTCTCGACCGTTCGGCGCAACGCCTCCGCGCCGCTGCGGTGGCCGGCGACGCGAGGAAGGTGGCGCGATGCGGCCCAGCGTCCGTTGCCGTCCATGATGATGGCCACATGCAAGGGATTCGAAGTGCTTTGAGACATAAAGTGTGACTCCAAAAAAACTCGCTTACAGCTCCCGCATGGTTTCAATCAACGCTTCCATATGGCTGAGATACTTCTCCAGCGCCTGGCGGCCGGCTTCCGTCAGCCGGTATTCGGTTTTAGGCATCCGTCCTTCGAAGGACTTCGTGCACGCGATGTACTCGGCTTCTTCCAACTTCCGCGCGTGGACGCTCAAATTCCCATCGGTAGTCTTGAGCAGTTTCTTAAGCTCGTTGAACGTCAACGACCGGTTGGCTGCAAGCGCGCTCACAATCCCCAGACGCATGCGCTCGTGTATTAAACGGTCCAGTTCCGTTACTGCTTTGCCGCCGGCCAGTAAACGGCTGCCTGGTTTCTCTACCGGCGAATCTTTACGAACCGTATTTTGCCTAGCCATTTCGATTTACCTCTTCATCCGCCGTATTTCCAGGCGATGATCAATCCAAAAATCATGTGCAGCCCGCCAAAACCCGCCGCGAGAAAAGCGGTGCCCCAGGCAGCCGGGCAGAACAGCGCCAGTGCGCCGATAAGCATGAAGCACAGCCCCATTACGGGCACGACGCGCACCGAGAATGCGCCTCCGGTAACCACTCCCGTGCCATACAGCAACAACCATGTTCCAGGAATGGCACCCAACAGGCCGGCCTGGTAGAGAATTACAGTGAGCAATGCGCCCACGATAAACGGGGGCGCGAAGCTGAGTACGAATCTGCGGGCCGGGGCGGATAACAAGGGTACCTGCGCGGAATCGGCCTTGCGCTTCATTGCCACCGCGCCGAGCGCGATGGCGAATAGGCCTTCGATGAGCCACGCGATCAGCCAGCCTTCGCGGCCCAGCCGTCCGGCAATCGGGGCAGCAGCCACCGCGCTCAATCCGATCGCGAATCCGCCCCACCCGGGCACGGCCGTGAACGCCGTCGCCCGCTCCATGGTCTCGCGGATAAATCGCAAATTGTCCATTGCATGGACCTGAAGCGAAACCGGTTCACGCCGAACACCGCGAATGGGCTCAACGGTAGCCATGGGACAATTATACGGAATCCACTTTGCGTTGTAAAGTGAAGTCCCGGGACTTAGTCCGGACAGCGCTGAACAGCTCCAGTTGATCCGGCTGGGGCCATTCCAGCGCTTCGCGCGACTTCATGTGGTGGCGAGCCCGGATTTTTCGAACTCGCTCCTCGATCATTTCCGGGTAGGCCCCGTTTAAATAAGCAGTCTTATCGAAACGCTCGCGATAACGGCGGAGCAGGTGCGGGAAATGTGCCTCCAAGAATGGGAAGAAGACCTGCTGTGCACACGGTTTCAGGAAAAGGGGTCCGGCGCTGAATGCCGCGGCGCCATTGGCTGCCGCCGCCGCGCAAACATCGTTCAGGCTTCGCTCAGTGTCATTGATCAGAGGCATCACGGGATGCGCGAGGACGGATACGCGTACTCCCGCATCGCGTAGCGTCTTAAGCGCCTTGAGCCGCAGGCCGGGACGCGGAGCGAGCGGCTCCAGCAAACGAGCCAACGCCTCGTCCAGGGTGGTAATGGTCAAGTGCACGCCGACATTGTTGTGCCGGCCAATCTCAGCCAATAAGCCTGCGTCGCGGGCAACCAGATCCGATTTTGTCGTAATTCCCAGATCGAACCCACGCTCGCGCGCGAAGACCTCAAGGATGCGGCGGGTGATCTGGAACCGGCGCTCAGCCGGCTGGTAAGGATCAGTGGCGGTGCCGATCCAAACCGTTTCGCCCTGTTTCAAGCGGCGAAGTTCAGCCGAAAACACCCGTTTTTCGAACTTTTTGACGTAGATTTTGCGCTCGAAAAGCTCCGGATCGCGCAGTTCCATGAATTCGTGCGCATATCGCGCATAACAATATTTGCAGCCGAACTCGCAGCCCCGGTACGGGTTTAACGTCCAGATGGACCGCATCCGCCCGGAGCCGCGCCCGATGAACTTCCGGGTCTCGAGCGCGAAGTACTCCACAGAGCGTTTGGCCTCGAGGACATCGCTGGCCGCGGCGAGCCGGGCGATGCCGACGAGTTTCGGGGGAGAATCGCACTCGAACAGCATAGGTGCGCCCAATTATTATTCGCCTTTTATTCGCCTCGTGTCAAGCCCCTCGCCTAGCTTGGAGACGGCAGCATGTAACGGTACTGACACAATTCCTGTATTGATGCGTCAGACTAATGAGGCCGACATGTTGGGTTGGGCAATCGCATTTTTCATTGCTGCCATTGGCGTCGGCGCACTCGGGGCCGGAAGCAACACCACCCTGTCAGAGATGGCCAAGGTGCTCTTTTGGGTGTTTCTGGGCTTCATGGCATTGAGCTTAGCCCTGCACTTCACCCGCACCCGAGCGTGAAGGCCACGACGGCCAGCGGCGATCCTTACGGTTGTCACAAGACGATGCGCGAATCCCCCTCGCGCCGGGTAATGCGTTCCCGGTCCAGAAACTCCAGCAGCGGGATTGCATATTTTCGCGAAATTCCCGTCCAATCCTTGAACTCAGGCACAGCGAAGCGCTGGCCTTTCTTTTGACCCAGCAACTCTCGAAGCGCCTGCACGGCCGAGGCATGGAACACCAGCTCATCGCTTACACGCACCAAACGGCGTTCTTTCAGCAGCAGCTGCAGCAGTGTCCGGGCGCGGCTTTGTTCCACGCCGGATTTCGCCAGCACCTCGCCGAGACTTGGAACAGCCAGCCCAGCGTTCCGAAAAGCGCTCTCGATCTTGTCTGCCGCCTGCTCCTCGTCTTGCTTGAAGGAGATCTTATGGGAGGCCAAGCGGACATTCTCGCCGACGATGGCTATTGTCTTGGAGCGCGCCAGCAACGCGTCCAGAAGCCATGGCGGTGCTCCCGGCATCAGCTTACTGCGCAGCTCTTCCTTGGATACTCCCGCCAGCAGCGGGTTCCGCCGATGGAACTGTTTGAGTTGTTCATGGACATCTTCCAACTGCTTGGCGACCCAGCTTGCGTCCAGCACCCAAAACTGCGCGGCGCGGAGGACGATCACCTGCTGCGAGCGGGACGCATGTTCAATTTCGCTTTCGAGCCAGCCGGTGCGCGCCGCCAAGTCCGCCATACCGATGCCGTAGCGCGATTCCCGGGCCAACAGCGCGATTTTTTCGGACGGCGGCGCGTTCGCCAGGATGTTCAGGCGTTCGCTGCCGCCGCGTTTCGGCGCTGCAATGTCGAGCACTACACCGCCTCCGATGGTCACCACCGGAGAGAACATGCGCAGAATAAAGCGGTCGCCGGGCGCCAGCACCAGGGGCGCAGTCAACAGCAGCCGCACATAATCGCGGGTGCCGGGAGCAATCGGGTCGGTGCCCTTCAAACGGCGTACCTCGGCCTCCACCTCGGCGGTTCCGGCGTGGAAGTGCACCGGGGCGCGGTGTTTGAGCGGCTTGGCCGAAGGAAGCAACTGGAAGGCGCAGTCAATTTGCGTCGTAGTGCGAAAACGGCCGGTTTCAGCCAACGTCATGCCGCGCGCCAATTCCGAAACGTCCACTCCGGCGAGATTCAACGCGGTCCTCTGGCCGGCAGTTGCCCGGTCTACACTGTTGCCATGTACTTGGATTCCGCGGACGCGCACGCGCCGTCCTGCCGGGAAGAGTTCCACCTCCTGCTCCAGCCGAATCGAACCGGAAATCAGCGTTCCTGTGACAACTGCTCCGAATCCTCGCATCGTAAACGCGCGGTCGATGGGCAAGCGGAAGTATCGCGACGAGTCTTTTTCGGCGATGGATGCGGCCAGTTCGGTGATTTCCTCGCGCAGTTCGTCGAGACCGGCGCCGGTAGTCGAGCTGACGGCAACCACGGGAGCACTCTCCAAAAACGATCCGCGCACGAATTCTTCCACTTCCAGCCGCACCAGTTCCAGCAGATCCGGGTCTACCAGATCCGCCTTAGTGATAACCACGATGCCCTTCTGGATGCCCAACAACAAACAGATGTCGAAATGTTCCCGCGTTTGTGGCTTAATAGACTCATCGGCCGCAATTACAAACAGAACAAAATCAATGCCTCCGACGCCGGCCAGCATGTTTTTGATGAACCTTTCATGGCCGGGTACGTCTATAAAGGCGAGGCTCAACCTCTCGGAAAGCTCGAGATGCGCGAATCCCAAGTCAATTGATATGCCACGCTGCTTTTCTTCCTTGAGGCGGTCCGTGTCTATGCCGGTCAGAGCGCGCACCAGCGCGGATTTCCCATGGTCGATGTGGCCTGCGGTGCCGGCAACGATATTCTTCATCTCGACGCTCTTCATCCTAGCGCCACTGCGGGCTCAGGATGAGGGCCAGCCGCTGTTCAAGACCGGGGTTGCCGATGTGCGCGTGGACGTGCAGGTGACCCAAGGGAAGGACCTTGTAACCGGACTCGGCAAAGACGATTTTATCGTCAGCGACGAGGGCCAGCCGCAAACGATCGTCTCATTCGAACACGGCGATGAGCCTTTAAACCTGCTGCTGCTCTTCGATATCAGCGACAGCATGCAGCCATACATAGAGGAGATCTCGCATACCGCACGCCAGGCGCTGGAGCACCTGCGCCCGGGCGATCGAGTGGCGATCATGGTATTCGCGCGCAAGACCGCCGTGCACCAGGATTTCAGCGACAATCTGGCCGAAAGCGCGCGGCAGATCGCGAGCGCCGTTAAAGACTGGGACGTCGGAGTGACCACGCATATCAACTCCGCGATCGTCGATGCGGCGCACTACATGGAAAAGCACGCCGCGCCCGGCGCGCGCCGCGCCATCCTGATTCTGACGGACAATCTCGCCACCAGTTATCAGATCACCGACGGCCAAGTGATTCGAGAACTGGAAAGAGCTGACACGGTGTTTAACGCGATCGTGACCGGCCACGCGATCCGGCCGAATCCTCCGGGGCTGAGCATGTTTCCCAATAAAGACGAAACACCCACCAACGTGTTTCACGTAGCCGAGCAAACGGGTGGCGAGTGGGTGAAGGTGGGACAGGCGGGCGAGACGTTCGCCGAGATGATCCGCCGCATTCGCACACGTTACATGCTGGCCTATCATGCGCCGCCCGCCGAACCGGGCACATTCCGCCACATTACGGTGAAACTCTCAGCGGAAGCACGCGCGAAATACCCCTCGGCCGAATTGAAGTGCCGCAGCGGATACTACGCGCAGGCGCAATAGTCTCAACCCGTTCACTGGCGATATTGCTTCGGGCGGTTCGTTGCACCGATCTCGCGTCCACCTGCTACTGTTAGATTTCTATGTCCATTGACCGGTTTGCGGAAGTGCGCCGACGCCATGCCAGTGCCGAAGCGGGCGGCGGCGAGGAGCGGATGGCGCGGCAGCACAAAGAAGGCAAACTCTCGGCGCGCGAGCGAATCGATTTGCTGCTGGATGAGGGCACTTTCGAAGAAATGGACAAGCTGGTCCGGCATCGCGCCACTGACTTCGGCATGGACCAGCAGGTTATCGACGGCGACGGCTTCGTTACCGGCTACGGCCGGATTCACGATCGCCCGGTTTACGTATTTGCGCAGGACTTCACTGTGTTCGGTGGGTCGCTCTCGGAAACAAACGCGCTGAAAATCTGCAAGATTATGGATCTTGCCCTGAAGACCGGCGCGCCCGTAATCGGCCTGAATGATTCCGGGGGCGCGCGCATTCAGGAAGGCGTGTTATCGCTGGCCGGCTACGCCGATATCTTTCTCAGAAATACGCTGGCCAGCGGCGTCGTCCCGCAAATCTCCGCCATCATGGGTCCGTGCGCCGGCGGCGCGGTCTATTCCCCGGCTCTCACCGACTTCGTTTTCATGGTGAACCATACCAGCCACATGTTCATCACCGGTCCGGATGTCATTAAGACCGTAACGCACGAGGACGTGACGAAGGAAAAACTGGGCGGCGCCGAGACGCACAATTCCATCAGCGGTGTCGCGCATTTTCTTGCTCAGGATGATGCCGAGTGTCTGCGAATGATCCGCGAGCTGGTCTCGTATATCCCGCAAAACAACCGCGAAGACGCGATCCCGAAGCAGTCTTCCGACCCGATCGACCGCCGCGACGCCGCGCTCGATACAATGGTCCCAGCCGACTCGCATCTGCCTTACGACATCAAGGACATAATTCATCGTGTGGTGGACGATAGCGAATTCTTCGAAGTTCAAGAGCACTGGGCCAAGAACATCGTGGTTGGCTTCGCGCGCATGGGCGGACAAAGCGTCGGCATCGTGGCCAATCAACCCGCGTTTCTCGCCGGATGCCTGGACATAAATTCCTCGG
This sequence comes from Bryobacteraceae bacterium, assembly GCA_035293725.1. Classification (GTDB taxonomy): domain Bacteria; phylum Acidobacteriota; class Terriglobia; order Bryobacterales; family Bryobacteraceae; genus Palsa-89. The sequence continues at coordinate 10,994 of DATGMH010000076.1, read as the reverse complement.
TGAAGGGCGGCCGCTTCGTCCGCTTCTGCGACGCTTTCAATATCCCGATTCTGACCTTCGAGGATGTACCCGGTTTCCTCCCGGGCACGGATCAGGAATTCGGCGGAATCATTCGCCAAGGCGCGAAGCTGCTGTATGCGTACGCCGAAGCGACCGTGCCGAAAATTACGGTGATTACGCGCAAAGCGTACGGTGGCGCATATTGCGTCATGGGCTCCAAGCACCTGCGTACCGACGTGAACTTCGCGTATCCGACGGCGGAAATCGCGGTCATGGGGCCCGAGGGCGCGGTCAACATCGTTTACCGCCGCGAGCTCTTGGCGGCTGAAGACAAAGAGGCGATGCGCAAGCAAAAGACGGAAGAATTTCGCGACCGCTTTGCCAACCCATTCGTGGCCGCTGAGCGCGGTTTCATCGACGATGTGATCGAGCCGCGCGAGACACGCCCCAAAGTGATCCGCGCGCTTCGCATGCTGGCCAATAAAGTGGACAGCGTCCCGCGCAAGAAGCACGGCAACATTCCGTTGTAGGTAAACAAGCGTGGTTCTTGCGTGCCCTAACTACGATGAGCCAAACGGCAGGGCCAAGCTTGCCTACAAACTCCGTACGCCCATGGCCGTAATGTCGTCCACGCGCATCGTCTCTTTAACGACGAACGGCTCCCCGTATCTTACGCCGATCAGGTTGCCATAAAATCGCGCGATTGACGCCAGCCGCTCCTGGATCTCCTGCTGTTGCGGAAACAGATTTGCGCCTTCGGCGGCTTCGCCGTATTGAGACTGGTAGGCGAATAGCGCTTGCATGCGCCGCTCGAATTGCGCCGAAATATCCACTACAAACGACGGTGTGACGTTTGCATACAGCGCCGAATATAGGATCTTCTGTGGCCGGTGCGGCGGCGTTTGTTCGTCGAGCTTCTTAAGGCCGGCCAGAAAGCATGCCTCGAAGCCGATCTCTGCGGCGCGGTAGTGATCCGGATGGCGCGCTTCCCAATACGGTAGGATTACGACGCGCGGGCGCAGATTGCGAATCTCGCCGGCCAGGCTCATGCGCGCGGTCAAAGTATTCTCCAGTCGCGCATCGGGCCAACGCAAGTTGCCGCGCCATTTGAGCAGCATGCACTCTGCGGCTGCGTTCGCTTCTTCGAGGCGAAGCTCAGGTGTTCCGCGCGTACCCATATCGCCGGCGGTGAGGTCGAGCACACCGGTACGGTAGCCAGCCTCCGCCATGCGGATCAGGGTACCGCCGCAGGTCTGCTCCACATCGTCTGGATGGGCCGCGATCGCGAGAATATCAAGTGGCCTGTCGAGCCCCGCCGAAGGCGAATCTACTTCCTGAAACATGCTCAGTAGTAAGGCCGCAAGCGCCGCCGCGGCGACAGCAGCTTGATGAGAATAATGCCGGTAATGAATCCTCCAACGTGCGCGAACCAAGCCACGTCACCGCTGGAGGCCTGCGAGTAGCCTACCGAGCCGACGCCGTTGAAGAACTGGATCGCGAACCAATACAGCAGCAGGAACGCGGCCGGGATATCCACGGTGGTGATGAAGATGAACAGCAGCACCAGCGTGACAATCCGCGCGCGCGGGAAGGTCACCAGGTACGCGCCCATCACGCCGGCGATCGCGCCGCTTGCCCCAACGGTAGGAACTGTGGAGCCGGCATTGATCATGACGTGCGCGACGGCCGCAGCCACGCCGCAGAGCAGGTAAAAGAAGAGGTATTTTGCATGACCCAGGACGTCTTCGACGCCGCGCCCGAATACCCAAAGGAACCACATGTTCCCCAAGATGTGAAGGAATCCTCCATGAATGAACATGGAGGTGAAAATGGACGCGACATTCAGACGGTCCGGCACGATGCCGTAGTGGGCGATGAAGTAGTTCAGGCGGTAACCATTTCCCAAGCTCAGCTCGTACAGGAAGACGGCCACGTTGATGGCGATGAGGAGCAGGGTAACCCTGGGGCGGGTGTAGTGAGGTTCGGAGGATCGAAGGGGGATCATCGGCCGCTCGGCTCTAGACGCGCTGCTCGAAGTCGCGTTGCGAGCGGCGGCTGCCGCGATCGATCAGGCTCCGCGCCGCCTCAAGAGTCGCGACGCCTCCGCGAGCGCCCAAAGCCGTGCAGTTCAATGCTGCCATGGCATTCGAAAAGTCGAGCGTGTCGCGAAGCGGCATATTCTGGAAGACAGCATAACAGAACGCGCCATGAAACACGTCGCCCGCACCTGTGGTATCGACGCAATTCACCACGAAGGCGGGCGAGTAAATGAACCCGCCGTTACATCGCGCCAGCGCGCCGTAGGAGCCTAGCGTCATGGCCGCAACGCGCATTCCATACTCGGTCTGAATCAGCTCGAGCGCCCGGAACGGATCGCGCTCACTAGTCCATTGCGCGGGAAATTCCGAGCTGGCGATCAGATAGTCGACATGCGGTAATACGCGTTCGAAGCCATGATAAATCGTGTCGACATCGATGGTCACGGGGATGCCGTGCCGGCGGGCAATCTGCGCGGCGCGCGTCACTGCGTCCACGTCGTGAGCGTCGATGTGAAGCAAGCCGGCGCAAGCGATCTTGTCTTCGGTGATCGAGTCGGGCGAAAGGCGCAGGCAATCGTCGCGTTTCCAAAGTACCGTCCGCTCCCCGGTGCTCTGGTCGATAACGATGTAGGCGGTCTGGTTGGGGCAGTTCGGACGAACTTCGACGTCGTCTAAGTTGATACCGCTTTCGCGCAGGCTTTCGAGCTGAATGCGGCCCCTCTCGTCGTCTCCAACAGTGCCGATGTACTTGCTTCTCAGACCGAGACGGGCGCAGGTGACGAGCGCGCTGGCTACTTGTCCTCCGGGGCTCAGGATCTCGCGCTCGAATGCGATTTTTCCGGCGTAGGCCGGAAAATGCGGCACCAGGATCAGCGTGTCGGTGGCGTTCAGGCCGACGCCGGCAACGTCGAAGGAGGGCACTGATGAGGCCTGCTACTTCTTTTTAGGGACTTCGTAGAGATAAATTACGTGATGATGAGATTCCGGAAACTCTTTGTCCACGAGTTTCGGCTTCCAACCCGGGATCGCGTACTCGTGCGAAACCACCCGGGCGCCCGGCTTCAGTTGTTTTTCCAAGCTGGGCCGCAACATCTCGTTGGCATCGGTGGCTAGGTACATGGTGACGATATCGGCTGGACTGAGGTCGACGTGCATGAAATCCCCATTGATCACACGCGCTTCATTCTGCAGCCCAAGCCGCTGAATGCGCTCGGCGGTGCTCTTGGCCAGGGACTCCGAGATTTCTATTCCCACCGCCTTGGCGTGATACCGCTGCACCGCAGTGATGAGGATGCGGCCATCGCCACTGCCCAAATCGTAGACCAACTCGTTCGGCTTGGGATCGGCCAGCAGCAACATGCGGTCCACGATCTCCTGAGGCGAAACTACATACGGAGCCAGGCTATTGGCGTAATGCTTGATGTGTTGTTGTTGGGCGATGAACGGCCCTTGAGAAAATGCGGGCAAGCCGCACAAAACCAGCAACGCTCCTGAACTTACAAACCTCATAATGTCTGCGCCCCTGACGAGCTCTCCACCCTACTGAGTTGAGATGGATGCGGATTGTCTCGCGTTCCTTGATTTTACGATACGCGAAACCATTTCGGAGACGGCCATCCAGAGATCCCGAGGCTTGGAGATGGTGTACTCGTACCCGCGGAAGAAGTGTACCGTGCGGCTAATGGCGTCTTTCCAGGGCACAATCTGTGGGTAGAGATTGTAGTTCATGTAAAACACTGGAAAATCGACATTTGCGGCGTCTTTGAAGCTGTCTTCAGTCACGTTCGAGTCCAAAAGAACCTTAGGTCCGGCGAACACCACGGCGTCGGGCCGATCTTTGCCGGCGCCCAGCACCTCAGTCCGGACGAGGTTGGTCAGGAACTCGGTATCGCCGTGTTTATCGCCAAGGCGCTTTAGGTCAACGGTGCCCAGGTTTAGCGAGCTCAGCGCCCGGCCGAGCGCTGGAAAGTCCAGACGATCCACATCTTCCTGCCGGTACACAACCTTTTGCTCTTGCATGTTGAAGGCGACGATGGAGAACTTGCCGATGCGGGGCTCGCGCACGATACTGCGCAGGATGGAAACCAGTGCGGACGTATCCAGCGGCTGCAAAGTGGCGGACAACGAGTTCTGGGGGGCGAAATTGACCAGGACCTTTACATTTAGCGGCGCGTGATCGGTGACGCGCTGGACGGGCGGCTCATCCTTGAACTGTTCCGAATCCGTCCGTTGGACGGTTTCGGGTGCGATGGTCAAGCTCATGGGCTTATCTTTCGCCGACAGCGCCGCCTCGGTATCCCAAGAAAAAGCGCACACGCGTTCGGCACGGTCCCGCATGAGCCAGTCCACGTGGTACTGACCTTCCCCTAAGTCGAAAGCGCCCTGCAGGTACGCATCGCCTTTGGCATCGTCGTCAATTGCCGGCACGCGAATGTGTTGCGTGAAGTAAGTGGGCTGGTCGGAATGATCGCTCGGCTCCACTCGGAACAAGATGGTGAGCAAGTTCTCGCCACCCGCGAGATCCTTCAGGGGCATGGTGACCTGGTAACCGGAGTGGAACCGGAGGTCGAACCCGACGGTGGGCTTGCTCGGCGTGACGCTGCAGGGCAGGTCTTTGCGTGTTTCACCCGCCTCAAGCACCGCCAGATCGGTATTGAAGATGTTGACAGTTCCGGAAGGGCCAGAACCCGCCAGCACGGTTTGGGCGTACGCGGCGGTCAGGCCTTGTAACGCAACCGCGAGACTTACACAGCCAGCAAGTCTCAGCCGACAAACACCAAAGGGTCTCTGCATGCCCTCTCTCTACTAAATTGTTTCCTATTGTACATCCGAACTAAGGTACTGCAAATAAAAATCTTTCCTGATCAGGTCATTTCTTTTTAGCGTTCGACCAGCTTAAGTTCCAGCAGTCCTATAGTGCCTGTGCGCGGGGAATCGTGCGCTAAGTTTTCCGGCCGGATACGCTGTAACAATCGAATCTTAGACGCCCTGCCGATGAAACTGAGACGTTACTGTGTGATACAGTGCATGCAGTATGGCATCGCGCAGCGTAAACAAAGTGATTTTGATCGGCCACCTGGGCCGGGACGCCGAAACCAAGTTCACGCCATCGGGCGTAGCTGTGACCAAATTTTCGGTGGCGACCAACCGGCGCTGGAAGGACCAACAGACGGGCGAATGGAAAGAAGAGACCGACTGGGCAAACGTCGTGCTCTGGCGCCAGGAGAATCTGGCAAATTATCTCACCAAGGGCAAGCAGGTATATGTCGAAGGCCGACTACAGACGCGCAGTTACGACGATAAAGACGGCAAGAAGCAGTACATGACCGAAGTGATCGCCGAGGACGTCATTCTTCTCGGCGGTCGCGGCGGAGACGCTGGGGCGGAAGCGGGCCCGCAGCCCGTTTCGATGCCGCGCAGCGCGCCCCGGCCGGCTGCGGTACAGGACCGCGGTGACGATCAGGGGATCACGGACGACGACGTCCCATTTTGAGCTTCTGCCCGGCATCGGGGTTCCGGTGATCCGCCGGTTGAGAATCGTCATGCAGTTGTTCGATGCGGCTAAATCGCCGGCGTGGCAAATCGAGTCAACACGGTGAGTAAAACAGGCTATTCATAGTCTCCTCGCAGAGGGAGTCTGGGATTCCTGATGTGCTGGGCGCGGCCGGAGCGCTGATGAAACCCCGTTTCCGCTCGATTCGGGGGAGACCCTGGCCGCAACCGCACCTCTGACTTCGAGAGGGTTAGAATCCAACGTTGTTTACGAGCACGCAGTTCGTCAGGCTGAAAGCATCCGAAGACGTGTTTCCCTTGACGAAATTGGTCACAAGCAGGCAAAAACTAGCGGAGATGCCATTCAGGTTCTGAACCACTGTATTGCCGCTGATCACCGAGCCCGCCCCAACATCAATGCCTGAGCCTTCCAAGCCTTGGGCGTTCCCGTTGCCCATTACGACGTTGTCTACTACCCTGCTGGGGCTGAAGGTGTTGTTGGCGAAAATCCCGTCAGCACCGTTATTGGTGACGATGCACGACGAGACGATTCCCGTTGTGAACGATATTCCGCTTTCTCCATTGCTGGTAGCCTGAATATTCGTGATCCGGCTATTGGCGCCGAGGGCGATTCCGACAGCACCCATTCCCCGCACCGTTCCGTTAAAGACGGAGATGTTCGTATTAGGATTATTAAATTGGTCGCCGTTTACAATTCCGAATCCCGAACCAGCAGGGCTGCATTTTGTGACCGGAGGGCCACCCGAGCAAACCACAGGGCCGATGATTGAGAATCCGTTCAGGTCGATCGAAACATTGTCCGCACTGATCTGAATGGCTGTAGTATTGGCATCCGGCACCGTCAGGTTGCCCGACAACCGATAGCTGCCCGAAACAGAAATCGTTACTGGAAAGCCGGGCGAATCCCCGGGCGTCACGTTTCCAGCCAGCGCGATACTCTGATTGATGAGGATGACACCGTCGACCGCAAAAGCCCGGCCGGTGAGTAAGAGGAACAGAGTCAGAGAGAAAAGGTTTTTCATGGTCTCCTCGATTCGAGAACAGTGGTTTGCATTACGCGGGCGCGAAGTCGTCGGTTGAACCAGACCATCGCTCCCAAGCCAACAATCGACGGCACAATCGTGGCGGCTTCCGGGGTGGCGCTCACGCCGCTCGTTCCCTTATAGGAATAGCCGTTGATAAATCCTTGAAATTCGGTGTTCGCGTCGTCTTCTAGAAGGTCCAGTGCTGGATCGAGGAACGGGACATTTTGTGCAGCGACGTTGGTGGAGTTGAGCTCCGATGATAGTATCTGAAAGTTGGCCGACAAGTAATTTCCGAGCAAACAGCCGCTTCCCGTCGAAAGGCAGCCCAGCAGGCTGAGGTCGTAAAACGACCCGTCCGTGAGCACTGACAAACTCACCGAGCTAAAGCTCGATTCGCTTGCCGGTTCAGCCAGATCGGAGAATACGAGAGTCGCACCGGCCAGAGGGTATGTGCCGGGTGCCGTAATCGACCCAGTGAACGTGAGGGTGACCAGGTAGCTATCGTCGTCCTGAATGTTGTTCAGCGAGGGATTGTTGACCGCCGGGCCGGTGCCGCCAGGCGCCGTCGCGACGATCCCGCCAAAGGTGATGGTATCGGCAATGGCATGGTTTGAAAGCGCAATCGCGAAGAGAGTCGCGATTGTTACCAGCTCAACTGCGCGTCGTTGCATAAGAGTGCCTCTACTAGAGAGAACGGAATTGGGAGACCCTTTTAGCACGGTAGCCCGGCAGCATGGGTACCAACGGGACTAGTTCGAAGGCAGAGCCGCCAATTGCCGGCGCACGAAGCTGTTATTCGGAAGCTTTTTGTCCCACTGCTGCCACAGTTCGCGTCGGCTCCGTTCAAGCTCGATGGCCTCGCCGGCGCGGCCCGCCTTTCGTTCGAGGTTGGAAAACGCGGCTTGGATCGATGAAATGCTGTTGGCGTCCTGTAAATCGGTTGTGGGCGACGGTTTGGACGCCATGATCTTCTGAATCAGCTCGCGGTAAGCGTCGATAGCATCCTGCCGCCGTCCGATATCGGCGTTGTAGTCGGCGAGCGCGCGCAGAGCGAACACGCCATCATCGGCGGGACGAAGCGATTCAGCAGGCCACAGGTTCATAGTCCGCAGGAGCTCGAATGCCGCGTCGATTCTCTGCTTTGCCTCAGCAGTCCGATGTAAAGCGAGGAGTGGGTAGGACGAGTCCGCCAGGAGCCGCACCCGATCATGCGCCGACTCGGTATTTTTAATTTCGGCGGAGCGGCGCAGTCCGCTGTCGTAAACTGCCAACGCGCGGACTGGATCGGAGTGACGCAAGATGCCTCCCAAATCCCGTGCGGCCGCCACGAAACGCGCCCGGCTGGCGTAATCGGCCGCATCGCGCCGGGCCAGTTGATCGGAGAGATCGTAGGCAAGCTGCAAAGCTGCGATGGCTTCGGCCGGGCGGTTCAGGTTGATTTCATCGTCACCACCGAGAATGCGTCCCTCGCGCCAAGTCACTCCGATAAGGGTGTTTTGGCGCGTCGAGTCATCCGGCTGCTGCTCGAGGAGTGCACGCGCTTCTCTGGTGGTTTTGAGGGATTCCTCCAAATCTCCTCGCAGACGTAGCGCATTTGCCAAGATGCTCAATGCCCCAGCGAAGTAATAAGGCACATTCGCGCCACGCGTCGATTCCACTCCCCGTCGCGCATAGCTGACCGCGTCATCCAGCCGGTGCCTGTTCGTATGTGCCAGCGCAATGTTGCCGTAGAACCGGCCAATGGCTGCGGCATCATTTCCTGCGGGGCCCAAGCTCAAAACGGTGTCGAGGCGTGCCGCCGATCTCTGCGCGAACACCAGCGATCGATCAGGTTGGCGCAAGGCATCAGAGACGATCATGCGGTCATGCGCGATTTCGGCCGACTGGAGTAGCGCCCTCCGGTCGCGGGGCGCGACTGCGAGAATGGGGTCGACCATCGCATCCGCTTTCGCCAGGCTCTCGTCGGCCGAGTTCAATTCCCCCAGGTTGCTATTTCCGGGTACGCCCTGGACCTCGGCCACTGAAACGTACGCCGAACCGATCTCGAGTGCCAGATCTTTGTCGCCGTGCGCTTGCCGCCCCAAACGCTCGAGATATTGCAACGAGAGGGCTACGAGGGCGTGCCGCGCTTTGGTCGCGCCGGGCAAGCCGCGTATCTCCTCATCCAGTTTGAACACGTGGTTCGATAAATCGCGGACTTGGGAAAATCGCTGTTGAGCGACAATACGTTCGCGATTTGCAATAAATAAGCCCACTGAAAGACCGCTGAGCGCCACGGCGGCGGCACTAACCGGTATCCAATAGCGCCTTAGGAATTTCCTGGCGAGATACCATGCGTTCCCGGCGCGCGCGCGAACGGGCCGATTCTCAAGGAAGGCTCCCAAATCTTCCGCCAAAGCATCGGCTGTGGCGTAACGCTCTTCGGGTTCTCTACGCAGCGCCTTCTGCACGATGAAATCGATATCGGTTGGAATTCCTGGCTTGCTGCGGCTGGGCGGCGGGATAACGGCCGGGTGGGCTTCGGAGTCCGGTGCATTGGGTGCGCTGCCTGTCAGCAGCTTGTAGAGCACGGCCCCTAATGAGTAAATATCGGTCGCAGTGCTGTGGGCCTCACCGCGCATTTGCTCGGGACTCGCATACTCGGGCGTGAGAAGGCGTACCGCCGTGCGTCCTTGGTCCGAAGCATCTAGGATCTTTGCAATGCCAAAGTCCAGCAGCTTCGGTGTTCCTGAGCGGTCAATCAAGATATTGGACGGCTTGAGATCGCGATGGACGATCAAATTGCGGTGCGCATAGGCGACGGCGGCGCAGACTGCCAGGAAAAGTTTCAGGATTTCTCGCAAACTCAGCGATGCGCAATACTCTTCGATGGAGATGCCATCGACGTATTCCATAACCAGGTAAGACTGACCCTCGTCCGTGTGGCCTGCGTCCAATAGACGCGCGATACCAGGATGGTTCAGTGACGCTAAAATCCGGCGTTCCCGCAAAAACGCCTCCTGGAAAACCGGCAGATCCGTGCTGGAGTGAACCACCTTGAGGGCTACCTGCTGTTCCACCTCGCCATCACTCCGCTCGGCCAGGTACACGGCGCCCATGCCACCGCGTCCAAGCAGACGGACCACACGATAACGCCCCAAAACTTGACCCTCTGCGGCATCGCGGTAGGGTCGGAGGATCTCTCGAGCCGTTTCGGCAATTTGGCCTGTTAGCCATTTGGTGTGCGTGTCGAACCTGAGCAGGGACTCTACCTCATCCCGAACATCGGGAGGTACCTGTCTGCTCGAGTAATAATCCATACGTATCGCAAGCGGAAGATCTACGACTTGATGGAAGAGCGAAATTACGTCTTCACGCATACTGGCGTCTTCGTTCCGGTGATATTTAAGTAAGGTCATTATGTCGGAACACATCCCGGCCTGGCAATGCGCTTCTCGCAGCAAGCGCGGCAGGGAAAGCGGTGAAGGCGCGACAATATTGCTTACCGATCATGCCATCCGATGTAAGTGAGCTTTTGCAGCGCTGGCGGCAAGGAGATAGTCGCGCGCTCGACGAGCTCATGCCTTTGGTCTACGGTGAGCTACACCGGATCGCAGAAGCTGTCCTGCACAACCAGCTCCAGCAAACGTTGCAGCCAACGGCACTAATCAATGAAGCGTACCTGAAGTTGTTCGACGGCGCGGCGGAGCCGCAGTTCGCTGACCGTGCCCACTTTCTTGCTGTTATGGCGCGTGTCATGCGGCATGTGCTGATCGATCACGCCCGCACTGCCGCAGCCAACAAGCGCGGTGGACAGAACGAGCGCGTTAGTTTCGATACGGCGGTTGAATTCGAACTCGGCCAGGCACCCCAACCGTTTCGGATGCTGGACCTCGATCACGCCTTAGGAACGCTGGAGATCGAGAGCCCCTCGCTGGCAAGAGTAGTTGAAGCTCATTACTTTGGCGGCATGACGGCTGAAGAGATTTCTACCGTGGAGGGCCGCTCGCCGCATGCCATCCGGCACGATCTCCGGCTGGCGCGCGCCTGGTTGCGCCGGGAGCTGGATCGATAGCAGGAGGACAGGCTCTTGATCAGAAATGGGAGCAGGCCTGAATCCCTGAACTGATAAAACATTCTTGGAGGAAGTGTTTTGATCAAATCAGAGATCCTGTTAGGACTGCCCGACTATGAGATTACCGACTTACAGATGCGCAGTGGTGGCATTCGGATTTCAGCCCGACACATCGGCCCGAAAGCGTGCCCGCATTGCGGGAGCGGTCGGCTGCGCAACAAAGGCCGGTATGTACGCTGCGTGCGGCATGAAAACTGGGGGGTGCGACACTGCTTCTTGCAGCTGGAAGCCTGCAAGTTTCATTGCCAGGCCTGTGGCCGCTACTTCTGCGAGCGGTTTCCCGGCATCCAACCCTGCCCAAGA
>DATGMH010000075.1:0-162776 GCA_035293725.1 Bryobacteraceae bacterium | reverse complement strand
GGTGCGAGAGTGGTTGAATCGGGCGGTCTCGAAAACCGTTGAACCTTTACGGGTTCCGTGGGTTCGAATCCCACCCTCACCGCCATCGAAAAGCGCAGGCCAAAAGTCTGAGCCGAACGACAAACCTATTCAGTTCGAACGGGCGAGCGCGTTACGAAGCCGATCGACGTGAGGTCGTCCCCGCGCGGCTGGATGGAGATGGCCGGCGTAAAGCTGACCTAGCGGTCAATGGACGAAGCGCTTAAGGGAGCGCCGTTTTCCGGATGATCAGCATCGCCGCGAGTCCTGTGGCGAACAGGCTGAGCGAACCCGGTTCAAGGACCTCTGAAACAACTACCATCCAATAGTCAACACCGCCCGGCAAAGCGATGCCTGTCACGCCGGTCTGAGTAACGAGTGTGTGCTCTGCGCCGGTCTGGCGGTGAGATCGAATGACGCTCCCATCTGTGTTCCGGGGTCGCTGCCGCTGTTTGTCCAGATGATCGCCGTAACCGTGCCCGGGTTGGCCCATTAGCAACGGCGGCGAGATCGAATTGCGTGACGTTGAAGTCTCCGGCCCCGGAAATCGTGAATTCACAATCGCGCGAGTACACGGGCTCCGGCTGATCACATCCGATCAGCGCATGATCGAGTCGCGTTTGGTTCCAACGGTGAACTAAGCCGCGCTTAGCGACAAGATTGGACCTAGCCGCAGTGACATAATGGGCTGTTTGCCAACCATCCGAAAGCTTTTGATCGCCAATCGCGGCGAGATTGTGCTGCGCGTTGCGCGTACAGCGCGCGCCATGGGAATCAGCCCGACGGTTATTTTTTCCGACGCGGATCGGGACGCGCCGCACACGCGGGCTGGAGACGAAGCGGTCGCGATCGGGCCGAGTTACCTGGCGATTGAGGCGATTATCGGGGCCGCGCAGCGAGTGAGAGCGGACGCGATCCATCCAGGCTACGGGTTTCTCGCGGAGAACGCGGATTTCGCCGAGGCCTGCCGCTCGGCCGGCCTGATATTCGTCGGGCCGCCGCCGGAGGCCATCCGGATGATGGGGCTCAAGACGTCGGCACGCGAAATCGCGGCGCGAGCCGGAGTACCGGTTGTGCCCGCCTACGATTCCCTGGCGGAGATTCAATTTCCGGTCCTGATCAAGGCATCGGCGGGCGGCGGCGGGCGCGGGATGCGCATCGTGCGGTCGGCCGAGGAGCTACAAGAGGCGCTGGAGGCGGCCCGCGGCGAGGCGGAGCGCGCATTTGGCGACCAGACACTGCTGCTGGAGCGCTACATCCCCGATGCGCGGCATGTCGAGTTTCAAATTTTCGGCGATCACCATGGGAATCTGATTCATCTATTCGAGCGCGACTGTTCGCTCCAGCGCCGTTACCAAAAACTTATCGAGGAGAGCCCGTCGCCCGCGCTTACCGAAGAACTGCGTCGCGAAATGGGCGAAGCTGCGCTGGGGATCGCCCGCGCCATCAGATACACGAACGCCGGAACGGTGGAATTTTTGCTCGCCTCCTCGGGCGAGTTCTACTTTATTGAAGTCAACACCCGGCTGCAGGTGGAGCATCCGGTAACAGAGCTAGTGACGGGGATCGATCTTGTGCGCCTACAGATTGAGGTTGCGGAGGGGAAGCCTCTACCGGGCCGGCCGCGCAGCATCGGGCATGCGATTGAGGCGCGGCTGAATGCCGAGCAGCCGTTGAACGATTTTCTGCCGGCCACGGGCACGGTGCGAGTGTGGCGTCGGCCGGAAAACGTGCGGGTGGATACGGCGCTGGAGCCGGGCACCGAGGTCGGGATTCATTACGACTCGCTGCTGGCGAAGATCGTAGCGTTCGGCCGCGACCGCGAATCGGCGCGGCGGCAGCTGGTGTATGCGCTGCGCAACACGGTCCTGTTCGGGGTTGAAACCAACCGCGACTATTTGGTCCAGTTGCTGAAGAGCGCCGAATTTCGCGAGGGCCGGGCGCACACGGCTTTTCTCCCTGAGCCGGAAGCGTCTTCGGATGTAAGTGAGTCCATTGCGGCGGCGGTGCTGTATTTGAACCGCAGCCCCGCGAAAGGCATCCCGCCGAATTACCGCAACAATCCGTATCGCGACGCTTCGATGAAGCTACGCGTGGCTGGCGAAGAAGTCACCGCAAGCTGGAAACCGGTTGGCGATCAGGAATGGGCCGTTTGCGTTGAGGACCGCCGCGGCGCACGCACTCATGCGTGCCGCGTCCACACTCTTCAGAAGGCGCACAACGGAAGGCGGCCGCAGCACCTTGCCGGTCCAGTAGGCGGTGGCGCCGTGCGCGGTCTTGAGAACACAACTCCCCAAATCACCCTCACGATATCAGGCATCGCGCGAACGTACGAAGTTTACGAAAGCGCCGACACAATTTACGTTCATACGGAGGACCAGGCGGCAATGCTGCAGCGAATGCCGCGCTTGCCGCGCCGGACCCGCTCGAACGAGCAAGCCGCGAACTCGCCCATGCCGGGCAAAGTTCTTCGCATCCTGGTGCGCCAAGGGCAGAAGGTAAATACGGGCGATCCGCTGGTGGTCCTAGAGGCGATGAAAATGGAACAGACGATTCGCACTACAATCAACGGTGTAGTGGAATCGATCTTAGTCAACGCCGGGCAGGTGGTCGCACCCGGCCAGATGCTGGTTCAAATCGCGGCCCAGGAGAATTCATAGATGAGTGACGTTGCTGTTGCGGCCGAACCGAAGATGCAATATCCGTACTTCACCGAAGAGCACGAAATGATCCGGAGAACGGTGAAGCGGTTTTGCCTGGAAGAGATCGCGCCGCACGCCGAAGAGTGGGACCACGCGGGCATATTCCCGCGCGAACTTTTCAAGAAGGCAGCGAACCTGGGGCTGTTCGGCATCCGTCTCGATCCGGAGTGGGGCGGCCTCGGCTTGGACTGGTGGGCTAGCGCCGCGTACATGGAAGCCATGGCGTATTCCGACTCAGGCAGCGTCAACATGGCGCTGATGGTGCAGTCCGAGATCACTCTTCCGGTATTGGCCGAGCTCGGCACACGCGACCAGAAAGAGGAATTCCTGCGGCCCGCGATCGCCGGAGATTGGATCGCAGCGCTGGGAATCAGCGAGCCCGGCGGCGGCTCGGATGTCGCGGCGCTGAAGACGCGGGCACGCATCGACGGCGATGATTTCGTCATTTCGGGCCAAAAACTTTGGATCACGAACGGTACGCGCGCGGACTTCATTATTCTTGCGGTCCGGACCGGCGAGGAAGGCCACAAGGGCGTCTCGATGGTTTTGTTCCCGACCAAGACCAAAGGCTTCTCGGTCGGCAAGAAGCTTCATAAGGTCGGTAACATGGCGTCGGATACGGCTGAGCTATTCTTCGACGAGTGCCGTGTGCCGCGCCGCAATATCCTGGGCGAGATGAACCGGGGCTTCTATTACGTGATGCACAACTTTCAGGGCGAGCGGCTGGCGGCGGCGATTCTTGCGCTGGCGGCATCCGAGAAAGCAGTGCGCGACGCGCTGGAGTATGGCGGCAGCCGCAATGCGTTCGGCCGGCCGGTTCGCGAGTTTCAAGTGTGGAGGCATCGATTTGCCGAGCATCTCACGAATATCGAAGCGGGCCGGTGGCTGACCTATCGCGCGCTGGATTTGATGAACCGCAAACAGAAATGCGTGCGCGAGGTCACCATGGCCAAGTTGTTCACCTCCGAGCTTTCCCAAAAAGTGACCTACGATTGCATGCAGTTGTTCGGCGGGTTTGGGTACACGACGGAGTATTCGATTGGGCGGAGCTGGCGCGACGTGCGGCTGAACACGATCGGCGCGGGAACCAGCGAGATCATGAAGGAAATTCTTGCTAAGGAAGAGAAGATTTGATCACCGGCGGCCATGATTCGCGTCGCTAACGGGCAGGGATTTTGGGGCGACTCGCTGGACGCGCCGCTGGAGCAGATCCGGCGCGGCCCGATCGACTATTTGACCCTCGACTACCTGGCCGAGATCACGATGTCGATCCTGCAAAAGCAGATGTCGCGCGACCCCCGGGCCGGCTATGCGCGCGATTTCGTGGAGATGATCCAATGCGGCGCGCGCGACATCCTGGAGCGGCGGATTCGGGTGGTAGCGAACGCCGGCGGCGTCAATCCGCAAGGCTGCGCCAGCGCGGTGCGGAAAACCGGCCTTACCGTGGCGATTGTCGCCGGCGACAACATTCTCGATCGGCTGGACGATCTGATTGCACGCGGAGTGGATCTGAAGAACCTCGACACGGGCGCGCCGCTCGCGTCCATCCGGCCGCGGGTGCAGAGCGCGAATGTGTACTTCGGTGGCGCAGCCATCGCCGATGCGCTGGGCACTGGGGCGCAGGTTGTGATCACCGGCCGCACCACCGATACCGGCCTGGTCTTGGGACCGCTGATGCACGAGTTCAAGTGGCGCCGCGACGATTGGGACAAGCTGGCAGCAGGCACCATTGCCGGGCACACGGTGGAATGCGGCGCGCAATGCACGGGAGGCAACTGCCAGGTGGACTGGCAGACGATTCCCGACATGGCCGGCATCGGTTATCCGATTGTGGAGGCCGAGCCGGACGGCACGTTCGTAATTACCAAGCACGCGGGCACGGGCGGACGCATAACCGTGGCATCGATTAAAGAACAACTCCTGTACGAGATGGGCGACCCGCGCGAGTACATCACGCCGGACTGCATCGCCGATTTCACTAGCATCCAGCTCAAACCCGATGGGCCGGACCGCGTGCGGTTCACGGGCATACGCGGACGGCCAGCGACCCAGATGTACAAGGTGTCCATCAGCTACTCGGCCGGATTCAAAGCCATGGGCGCGCTGGTCTATTCGTGGCCGGATGCGTACGCCAAGGCGCAGGCGGCGGACCGAATTTTGCGGGAGCGGCTGGACCGGCTGGGGTTGCGGTTCGAAGCGATCCGCAGCGAGTTTGTGGGCGCGAATGCGTGCCATGGGCCGTTGGCGGGTGCGCCATCGCCGCATATGGCCGAGGTGCTGTTGCGCGTGGGCGTGCGGTCGGAAGATCGTGCGGCGGTGGAGCGGTTCACGAAAGAGATCGCGCCGCTGGCGTTGAATGGGCCGCCGACCGTGACGGGATTCGGAGCCGGGCGGCCGAAGGTGGAGGAGATCGTGGCGTACTGGCCCGCGCTGCTGCCCAAGACCGAGGCGGTGCCCGCGATTTCAATGGTGGAGGCGTAATGGCGCGAGTGAAACTGCTTCGTGTCGCGCATGCGCGTTCGGGCGATAAAGGCCATACGGCGAACGTGGGCCTGATCGCGCTACGGCCTGAGTTCTATCCGCTGCTGGTCGAGCAGGTCACCGCTGAGCGCGTCAAAAACCATTTCGAAGGCATTTGTTCGGGCAAGGTGGAGCGCTTCGAACTGCCTAACCTAAGCGCGCTTAACTTCCTGCTGCACGAGAGCCTGGATGGCGGCGGCACGCTGTCGCTCAAAGCCGACCCGCAAGGCAAGACTTACAGCGCAGCGCTGCTGCGGATGGAGATCGATGTTCCCGATGCCCTCTTATCAGCATCTCCTGTATCAAGTTGACGGCGGTGTTGCGCGAATTACACTCAACCGGCCCGAGAAACGCAATGCGCTAAGCGCGGAGCTGGTTGGCGAGCTAAAGGACGCGATTGCCAACACGCAGGATCATTTAATCCTGCTTTCGGGCGCGGGCGCGGATTTTTGCTCGGGCGCGGATCTGAGCGGATTGCAGAGCATGTTCGAAGCGGGCGTCCTGGATCATTTGGTGAGCGCTCGAGCCATGGCCGACCTTTTCGTGATGATGCGGCGCCATCCGCGGCCCATCGTCGCGGCAGTGCGCGGACGGGCTCTGGCTGGTGGATGCGGACTTGCAACCGTTTGCGACATCGTTCTGGCGGCCGAATCCGCCCAGTTTGGCTACCCGGAAGTGAACATCGGGTTCGTGCCCGCGATGGTGATGGCGATTTTGAGGCGGTCGGTACCGGAGAAGCGCGCGTTCGAGCTGATCGTTGGGGGAGAAACCATCTCCGCCCAGCGCGCGTTAGAGGCCGGCATGATCAATCGCGTCTATTCCGATGACCAGTTCGAGGCCGAGGTTGCGGCGTATGTTTCGAAGCTCGCCGGCAAGTCGGCATCGGCCGTGCAGCTATCGAAACATTTGCTATATCAAATGGACTCGATGTCATTCGAGACAGCGCTCGAAGCCGGGGTGAACACGAATGCGATCGCGCGCATGACGGACGATTACCGGCGCGGCATTGAAAAATTCCTGAAGAAGTTGAATTAGCGTACGCCCGCGGCTAGTTTGACTGCGCGCCCCTGCTATCCTGGTACATACAGGACATCCGGATGCCGTTTTCCTCCATTCCCGACGCCATCCAGGAATTCAAGGCCGGCCGCATGCTGGTCATCGTGGATGACGAGGACCGCGAAAACGAAGGCGATCTGACCATCGCGGCCGAAAAAATCACGCCCGATGTGATCAACTTCATGGCCAAGTACGCGCGCGGCCTGATCTGTCTTTCGCTGGCCGAAGAGATCTGCGACGCGTTGAACCTGCCGCCGATGTCGGCGCGCAATACCTCGCGGTTCGGCACAGCTTTCTGCGAGTCCATCGAAGCCGCCGAAGGCGTCACCACCGGCATTTCCGCCGCTGATCGCGCCCGCACCATTCAGGTCGCCATCCATCCCGGAAGCACGCCCAGGGACCTGGCTCGCCCCGGGCATGTGTTTCCGCTCCGCGCCCGCGATGGCGGCGTGTTGGTCCGGGCCGGCCAGACTGAAGCGGTTGTAGACCTGGCGCGGCTGGCCGGCTTGCGCCCGGGCGGAGTCATCTGCGAAATCATGAACGATGACGGCTCTATGGCCCGCGTTCCTCAACTCACCGAGTTTTGCCGTCGGCACGGGCTTATCATGATTTCGGTCGAGGACCTGATTCGATACCGGCTGCAAACCGAGCAGCTGGTGCAGCGCCAGTCCGAGTCGTGTCTGCAAACCGAATTTGGCAGCTTCAAAACCATCGTCTATGCGACGACCGTGATTCCCGATCGGCACGCCGTCCCCGAACGGCATCTGGCCCTGGTTCAGGGCGATCTCGCCGGACGCGAAAACGTCCTGGTCCGCATGCACTCGCATTGCATTTATGGCGACGTCTTCGGCTCCACTTCCTGCGATTGCCACCGCGTCATCCGGAGCTCTCTGCAACAAATTGCGCAGGAAGGCGCCGGAGTTTTGGTGTATCTGCACCAGACCGGTCCCGGATTCCGCGATCACGCCAATTCCGCCACGCCCGACGGCCAGCGCAGGCTGCAGCACGAGAGCGGGATTGGCGCGCAAATCCTGAGCGATCTTGGGCTGCATACCATCCGCCTGCTGACCAATCATCCGCGCAAGGTGGTCGGCCTGGATGCCTACGGCATCGAAATCGTCGAACAGGTGCCGGTCTAGCGCGATCACGAGAGCACGTGGACCGGAACATTCCGCGTGCTACGCTCGTAATGTCCATACGAGAGGTTCTATGCCGAAGCTACGCCGTCTCCTGCCAGTTCTGACTGTTCTGCTCCTGCCGTCGGCCCTGGCCGCCGCCGATTCAAGTCTGTTGCGCCTGGTAATGCCCGACGCCAAGGTTATCGCGGGCCTGCAGGTGGATCGGACCCGCAATTCGCAATTTGGACAATTCGTGTTGTCGCACATGCAGCTCGACGATGCGTCATTCCAAGATTTCGTGGCACGCACCGGCTTCGATCCCCGGCACGACGTGGCCGAGATCCTCATGGCCTCTAACTGGCAATCGAGCACGCCTCAAAGCCGTTGGCTGCTTCTGGCAAAAGGCGTTTTCGATATCCCCAAGCTCCAGCAAGCCGCTCAGTCGGCCGGCGCCGTGGCCAGCTCTTTTCAAGGGACCTCCATCTATTCGTACACCGGCCGGTCAGCCCCGAATGCCGATAACGCGATCGCGTTTCTGGATTCTTCGAGTGCCGTCATGGGCGATTTGGCGTCGGTCAAGGCCGCCATCGCCAGACAACAGAGTAATGCCGTGGCCAGCGGCGACTTGATAAAGACAGTCGGCGACCTCAGCGCGAATAACGATTTTTGGTTTGTAACGCTTGTTCCGCTGTCGGAGTTCGCTGGGGCGATCCCGAACCCGAACGTGAGCAGCGCCATGCAGGGCAACACGCTGGCAGCCATCAACCAGGCCAGCGGCGGAATCCGCTTCGGCGATACCGTAACCATTTCCGCTCAAGCTATCACGCGCTCCGACAAGGATGCCCAGGCGCTGGTGGATGTGGTGAAGTTCGTCGTGAGCATGCTCCAGCTCAACCGCCAGAACAATGCCGTCGCCGGCCAAGTCGCCAGCCTGCTGGACACTCTGGACACCAAAACCAGCGGCAATACGATGAGCATGTCGCTGGCGATTCCCGAGCAGCAGTTGGAACAGATCATCGGCCAGGCGCCGCGGCCCCGGGCGGACAAGAAGCCCGTGCCCCAAAGCTAGCCCGTTACTGCCGGACCGGCCAACAGCGCATACGCACGCTGCCCAAATGCGGCCAACGCGGCGACGTAGTCTATTCGCACGGACCTAATCGCGCTGCCGTGGTCTTCCTTTGTGCGCCTCCAGGGAGTGTGAGGTGTACAGGCAAAAAAGTGAGAACCATGAATCAACTCCTACACCTTTCTCCCATCGAGCTGTGTGAAAGCAGGGTTAGGGGGGCGGTACATCATGCTGCAGGATTTACAAGAGTTGGGTATCGTTTGGCGCGAGTTGCGTCTTCAAACTTTTCGCGAGCAAAGACCATAAATTTTTCAAATGATCGCGACGATAAGAGACAGGACTATGGATTTAGGGCATCTCCCGGCCCGGTGGAGAGTCGGCGGCACAAAATTTTATTGCTGGTACTTGAATTGCTAAGCGGATGTGGTATGATTCTGGGATCTAGACTGCTGACCTCTCCGGCCCACGGGCGCTGCCGCAGGCCGCTAAACTTCAGAGTTCATTATAGTTCTGTCATACTCTGTAACGTCTTGAACCTTTCTGGAGGTTCACGCGTCTAAACGTGTTGAATGAGAGAAGCAAAAGAGAAATTGGAGAGCTAAACCTATGACGAAGACCGAGTTAAACAAATTCAAAGAAGTCCTGGAAAACAAACAGGCGGAACTGGCTCAGGTGTTAAGAAATCGTGAAGGCATTGCGATCGAGAAGAGTCCGGATGCCCTGGACGAAGTCCAAAACGCCGCCGAGCGCGAGTTGGCCATTCGCAATCTGGACCGCGAGTCCAACCTCCTGCGCAACGTCCGCGCAGCCTTGCACCGCATTGACGAGGGCACCTTTGGTGTCTGCTTGCACTGCGAAGAGGACATCAGTGTGAAACGGCTGCATGCCGTGCCCTGGGCGCCGTACTGCATCCAGTGCCAAGAAATCGCTGATAAGAATCAGGAAGAAGGCAACGAGAACCTCGACGACCTGCTCGTAAACGCAGCTTAATCGATATCGGTCTTCCCACAAGGGGCGCGAGAAGTACTCGCGCCCTTTGTGTTTCCTGCCCTACTCGCGGATTCGTATCCAGCTAAACATCCTGCCGGCCGCTTCCCCATCGCGCCGATAGGAGTGGAACAAATCTGCCGAACATCGGGTGCACACGCCACTTGGGTCGATTTGTCCCACAGTGCCGACATGTCGGCGCAACTGCCGAATGGCCGTCTCGGCCAAGTCGATCTTGGTTGTGCCGTTCAGGTCGGCGCGCTCGGGAAACAGGCTAGAAAATTGACTGGCAACCTCAGCGCCCACCTCGTAGCAGCATCCGCCGATTGCGGGGCCAATGGCAATTACCAGATCCTCGCCCCTGGAACCGTACAATTCCGCCATTTTTTCGATGGTTTCCGGGATGATCTGCCGGACCGTACCTCGCCAGCCGGCGTGTACCGCAGCCACGACGCGGCGGCGCGTATCGGCGATTAGCACCGGCAGACAATCCGCAGTACGGATCAAGAGCGCCAGCCCAGGCGCGCTCGAAACGAGTGCGTCGCCTGCGCCCATATCGCCCGGCCGGTCAGCCGGGATCACCGTATTCGAATGAATCTGCCGGAGTGTGGCCGTATTCGCCGGTGGGTCAGCGTTCAGACGTGTCCCGAAGGCGTGGTCAACCCACGGCAATCGCGCGAGCGCATCGGAGCGATAGACTTGACCTTCCAGCCGAAACAATCTTCATTTTACCGGAGCGCTCGGCCGCAACTCCCGGGTGTTGGCTTATTTCAACCACCGGCTATTGCGCAATATTGATCCACCGTCGAAACCAGATCCTTGGTTCGAACCGGTTTTGCCAGGAAACCCTGCATCCCGGATTGCCGGCAGCGATCTCTATAATCTTGCGAACAGTTTGCCGTCACGGCAACAATCGGTGTTGCGACATAAGCAGGCATCTGCCGCAGCCGCTCGGCGGTTTGAAAGCCATCCAAACCGGGCATCTGCAGATCCAGCAGAATCACGTCGAAGCTGCAGCGCGAGGCCGCTTCCAGCGCCGCCAGACCATCGCTGGCGCACTGCACTTCGTACGATCTCCGTCGCAGCGCGTGACTAGCGACGGTTTGCGCAATCGAATTGTCGTCCACCACCAGAACGCGGCCTCGCGGCCCCGGTTGCGCTACTTTGATCGCCTCCAAGGGGAGTTTCAACGGAATTTGAATAGTGAAGATGCTTCCCCGCCCCACTTCGCTCTCCACACGGATCGCACCGTTCAACAAAGTGGCGAGCTTCTGCGCAACCGCTAATCCGAGCCCGAGTCCAGAGTGCTCTTTCGCTGCCCCATTCTGCCGTGTATGAAACCCCTCGAAAATCGACTGCAAACGTTCGGCAGCGATGCCACTCCCGGTATCGCGCACCTTTACAGTCAGCGCAAATTTCGAAGCATCGTTACTCGCCCCGAATGCGGAAAGCTCAACCTCGCCGTGTTCCGTGAATCGTACTGCGTTGCTCAACAGATTGAACAACAGCTGCCGAAGCCGGAGCGCATCGCCGATGGCCGCCTCGGGCAACCTTGCATCGAATCTCCGGAGGAATTTCAGCCCTTTGGCTTCCGCCCTCGGCAAGAACTCAGCCGCGATTCCCTCCAGAATCTTCGGTAGCGGGAACTCGCTTTCTTCGGCCCGCACGTGATCGGAGGAAAGAGCCGAGTACTCCAGGGCACCGTTCAGGATCTGCAGCAGACTTTCTGCGCATTCACGAGCCGCTTCGACGTATTCTTTTTGATCGGCATCGAGCGTTGTCTCCAGCAGCAGGTCCGTCATCCCGAGAATGCCGCTCAGCGGCGTTCGGATCTCGTGATTCAGGCCAGCCAGGAACTGGCGTTTGATAACGCTAACTTCGTCGCCCGTCGACACAGTTGTGCCTCATTACCACCCATCGGCAAAGCTCCGACTGTGCTTTAACTTACCCAAAGCAAAATGCGCTCGCCGGCGTTTAGAACGAATATCCCACCGCTGCCTCGTATGTCCGAGGAGCGACAAAATGCGTTCCGCTAAACGTCGAAAGGAAGTTATACAGTGCGACCTTGTTGGTCAGGTTCTCCACGGTAAACCGAAGGGTGACCTTCCCACCTTTTTCTGAGTGGAGCAGGTTGTCCGTTCCGATCCCCGCATTGAACAGGTTGCGCGGTTTCACGCGGTCTGGGTTATGGTCGTCGTTCTCAGTCCCGGTTTGAGGCAGGGTCAACAAGGTGGACTTGCCCATCCCGTTGCAGGCAGTGATGGGAGTGTTGTAGGTAGCAAATACGCCATTGCAAGAAAACCCGATGGCCACCTGCTGCGCCGCGGTCAGCGCCAGCGCCGCTGCGACGTCCGGCACCCCGCTCACCACCAATCCGCTGTCGTAGCGCCACGTAAAATCGATCCATTCGGTATCTTTCGGCCGCTGATAGCGGAAGACGGCGTTTTGCTGATAGGCCTGGTCGTGATCGATGCGAAACACGCTGCTTGAAAATCCACTTAACGGAATCAGCCCGCCCACCTCTGGCGGAAAATACCGCGCGCGCGTGTGGCCTAACGTTAAGTACGCTTGAAATCCATGCAGATTGACTGTACTGACACGAGCGGTAACTCCGTCCACCTTCGAATTGTGCCACGCGATCGGAAACGTTATAGGCGTGTTGAAGAACACGCTGAAGTCGAACGCATTGTGGGTATATTTCCAGAAGTAATCGCCATCGATAATGATCCAGCCCTTGATTCCCTGCTGGAGGCCGCCGTCGAACTCGTTCCGATTGCCTGGTTTCAGCGGTCGCGATTCGGAACCGAATACGTTTTCCGCAAGACCTCCGCCGCCCGTTCCGCTGGAAAGGATCAGGTTCTCGTTGTATGGGGTTTCAAACGTTCGCGCATAGGACGCTCGGATGACGGTATTGGCGACAATCTGATAAGAAATTCCGAGCCGCGGCTGAACGCCGTTGGCGGATGAGAGGCCGTTGTATTGATCTTCCCGCAGTCCGGCATTAACGGTGAAATTCCCGAACTTGATCTCGTCGGTGATGTAGAAGCTGTACTCGTTCACATTGTGCCGGCCGTAGAACTTGAAGAACGAACCGCCTCGCGTCAAGTCGTACGGAACAATCCCAGGCAGCAAGTTCGAATTGGCAGTGTAGGACGGATTGACCATCGAGCAGGCGGTTGGGTTCGTGATGCCGGGCAGCGCCAACGCGTTGCCCGCGGCATCCCGGCACACCGGATTGTAAGCCGGGTCCGTGATCCCGAACTGAAACCGTTCATCCAGGCGCCATTGCTGAATCTGCAATCCGGCCTTAATGTCGTGACGGCCGTGCGTATGCGCGATGTCGGCCTTGACGCCCAGATTCGTCAGAAAGCGCTTTTGTGATGCGCTGACCGGCGTATCGGCGAACGTATTTCTGCTGGCGTAGTAATTCACCTGATCGCGGCGTACGTACGGATTCAGAGTAAAAAGCGTGTGCGCGCTAAACGTGTGCTGATAACCCGGCGCGATGTTCCAGGTCAGCACCCGCTGCTTCTGATCTTGCGAGAGCTGGTCCAAACTGTTGGGCACCTGAAACCAGTTGCGTACCGCGAACAGATCGAAGTGCACCGCATCCACCGGCGTAGGCTGCCAGTCGAGACGGTCGAAAATGCTTTCGTTGTTCCCGATGTCGTGAATCGGAAGAAGCTCGGGCGTGTCCAGGAAACGTCCCGATCGAACACCGTTCAAGGAGAGAAAATTCCCGAACGCCGGCGAGCCGAATCCCAACGACGCGTTCTCCGCCCAGGTGCCAAACGAACTCCAGCTCGAATCGATGGAGCCAAACGGCTTCGTGGCTCCCAGGCCGGAACGGGTGGAAGCATTTACCACCAGGCTGGTTTTATCGCCGTACTCGGCATTTACCGCGCCGGTAATGAGTTGCATATTCTGCAGCGCATTCAGCGGGATCTGGGTCGAAAACGTTTTGCTCTGCTGGTCGGTGATGGGTTGGCCGTCGATCATGTAGCTGGTGTCAGCATGATCGCCCACGGGGTGGAAAAACCCGTTGGCGTCCGCGGCCACCGCGCCCGTGCTGTAGGTGATGGCCTGGTTGAGAGCGCCGCCGGGATCGAACGTCGGCAGCTTCAGAAAAGTGCTTCGATCGACATCCTGGTGTGTCGAGGTGTCGGTCTCCACCTGCGCGCCCGCCGCTTCCACCGTCACCGATGTGGTTTCCGTGGCGACCTTCAACGTGATGTTCAGCGTAATCGGAAGAGTGCTCCGTACGTCGACGTGCTCGGAGTCGGGAGCGAATCCCATCGCCTTGACGCTGAGCTGATATTCGTTCATGGGAACGTTCGTGAAACGATAAGCCCCGGAGTTGTCCGTCGTCACCGTTTGCTGAAAATTCGTGACGGGGTGGGCAAGACGCACTTCAGCGCCCACCACCAGAGCTCCGGAAGGGTCAGTTATCGTGCCTTGAACGGTTCCACTGCTAATCGATTGCGCATACAAAACAGAGCCTGTAAGGCACAGTACAATTGCCGCGAGACGCCTCATTGTTCCATTATCGTTGGCCGCGTGCTTTCAGAAGCGCTTTGTCGCGCGGTTCCTCGAATCGTGAACGCGATGAATGAACGGCGACTCGGATGAAGGCCTCCAAGTCCTGGTGTGATGAAAAGCGCAAAGGCCCCCACTGGAGGCTAGACGTCGCCAATTAAGTCCCAGTTACTTTGTTTCGGCGGGAGTGGACGTTGCCGGACCTTCGCCGAGTATCTCGAGTACGGCGTCGCCGTCCTTGGCGCCATCGTAGTGGATCTGTTTTCCGTAGTGCGTCACGAAGCTTCCGGCCGGCACCGCCACGGTGCTGTCCGGATCGTACTTCGATCCCGTACCAACCCACCATGTTCCCGACAACACGGTGATGAAGCGATCGTTCGGATGGAAATGCGGGCGGCTCATGTGATGTGGATGCCACTTTGTCAGCACAATGTAAAGCCCGGGTTTGTTCGGATCTCCGTACAGCACCGCGGTCTCCGACACTTCCGGATTGCCCGTCCACTTGATCTGGTCCGGCAGTTTGATATTGATCGCGGCCGGATTCAAATCGCTAGCCTTACTCGATCCCAGCCATGCACAAGTCGAAATGGCGAGCGCAAGTTGCAAGCAGCGCCGCGGCGTTGAACGATGAGCCATACCTTCCTCCCGAATTTTTGCAGAACCTCGATTCACCTATGCTACACCGTCCGCGCCGCCCACGCACTCCTCCTTCGCGCCCCGCTTTCGCGCTCTCCATTCCGCAACGGAACGCCGCGGCCGCACATTTTCTTCGGCCGAGGACGCTGCGCCGTATTGCGCGCTCGCGAACGCCGATTGTGGTGTTTGCACCGAAGATCAATGGCGAGCAGAGCGACGGTTCCGCTGAAAACATCGCTTCCTTCAACGTTCGCGCTCGAAAGCTGCGCCCGCTGACGTTTTTCTGACATCGTGCTGTTTTTTAAGCTCAATTTCTAAAGCGCCTTCGAATGTGCGAGACTAGCGCATATGCCTGCACGGCGTGAGCCTCAACACGGCCGTAATCATTGGCACCGTCTCCGCGCGTTTTTTGTGCTCGCCATACTGGCGTGCTTCGTCATCGTTCAAAGCGCGGCCGCCCTATCAAATCATACTGACCACGATGGCGCCACAGATCACTGCTGCGCCGCGTGTCACGGCAGCCATTATCCTGTCGTTCCGACCGGCACACTCGTTTATTTCGCTCGCCTGGCCACTGCCGAGTGGCATCAACCCAACTATGAAGAGCGCGTGTTATCGGGTGAGTGGACCTCTGTTAACTCGTCTCGCGCTCCGCCCGCCTAACCTTTAATCTCCGGTTGTGTATTTGCCGCACTGGCCTGGTGCGCCTCCGTGCGTGCCGGCACCAGCGTTGCTCATTTTTATTATTACGGTTTGACAAGGAGATTAGTATGGTCAAGTTTATTCGATCTGTATTTCTTTTCGCGGCGGGTCTAGGCTTTACAGCCGGCGTGTACGCGCAATCTTTGGGTAATGCTGGAACAATTGAAGGTTCTGTCGCTGATCCCTCCGGTGCTGCCATTCCGAAGGCACAGGTATCGATTCGAAATCCATTGACGGGCTACAACCAGACCACCATATCCGGTTCCGACGGATCGTTTCGGTTGAGCAACCTGCCTCCGAATCCATACCAGCTTCAGGTGGAAGCTCCAGGATTCGCAGTGTATTCGCAGAATATCGACGTGAAGAACGCGGTACCGATCCCGGTGAAGGTTTCGCTTACCGTCGCGGGTTCGAATACCACGGTGGTGGTCGAAGGCGCCGCTCAAGCACTGGAAGTCGATCCTTCCGCGCACGTTGATATTGATCGCAGTTTAATTTTGAAGCTTCCCTCTTTTGACCCGGCCGGCGCGCTGAGCCAGGCGATTACACTCAGCACTGGCGGTGTCGCCGCCGACGCAAACGGATTCTTCCATCCGCTCGGTGACCACGCGCAGGTGAGCTTTGTCATCGATGGACAACCCATCAGCGATCAGCAGAATAAGCTAATGTCGACCCAACTTCCCGTCAGCGCCATCCAGAGTATGGAAGCCACCACCGGCACCCCGTCGGCTGAGTTCGGCGACAAGAGTAGCCTGGTTGCACAAATCACAACCCGCTCCGGGCTCGGCGCCATGCGTTTGTTTGGCAGTATCGGTGCAAACTACGGCTCGTTCGGTAGTGCCGGCGGTGCTCTCGGCCTGGGGTTCGGCACAGAAAAATTCGGCAATTTCTTCGCTGCCGAAGGCATCCGCAGCGGCCGATTCCTCGACACACCCGAATTTCGCCCCATTCACGACGTGGGCAACGGCCAAAGCCTGTTTGATCGCTTCGATTATCAACCATCAGGTAAAGACGTGTTTCACCTCGACCTATTCGCCGCGCGCAATTGGTTTCAGATTCCAAACGATCTCGACCAGCTTGCTCAAGACCAGCACCAGCGCGTTCTCACCTGGAGCATTGCACCAGGTTACCAACACACTTTTAGCGCGAAAACTCTCCTGACTGTCAATCCGTTCATCCGCAAAGACCAGGTGAACTACTACCCCAGCGCCAATCCTTTCAACGATACGCCCGCTACTCAAAGCCAGCAGCGCCAGCTATTGAATTGGGGTGTGAAGGCGGACGTCGCCACTACCACCGGCCATCAAAACATCAAATACGGCGTCGATCTTAAACAAACGCGGCTTCTTGAGAATTTCCAATTCGGTATCACAGATCCAGCCTTCAATGACCCCTGCATTAACCCGGATGGCTCGGCCGCCGGAGATCTCAATATTTCCTCGCCCGATCAGTGCGTCGCGGCGGGTTTCGAGCCGAATGTTTCCGACAATCCCGACGTCACCGGTGCGCCGTTCTCGGCCGGCCTGCTTCCCTTCGATCTCACCCGCGGCGGCGGCCTGTTCGCCTTCCATAAGACCGCTGCCATTAACCAGTATGCGTTCTACATACAAGACTCGATTACCGCCGGCCGGTTCGAGTTCAATATCGGCTTCAGGCTAGACCGGTACGACGGCTTAGTCTCGAAAACTGGACCCCAGCCACGCCTGGGCATCGCGTACAATATCAAACAAACCGGGACAGTCCTTCGCGTCGCATACGCCCGGACATTCGAAACACCTTTTAATGAGAATCTGCTGCTCTCAAGCGCAACGGGAATCGGCGGCCTGGCCCAGAACGTGTTCGGCTCCACATCGGCTCCGATCGAGCCGGGCTTTCGGAACCAGTTCAACGGGGGTTTTCAGCAGGCGATCGGCAGGTTCCTGCTCATTGACGCAGATTACTTCTGGAAGTTCACCCATAACGCCTACGATTTCAGCACGCTGCTGAACACGACCATCACCTTTCCTATTGCGTGGCACAATTCAAAACTGGATGGCGTTACCGGCCGCGTGAGTACGACGAACCTGAAAGGGTTTCAGGCCTACTGGACCGTGGGCCACACCCGCGCGCGCTATTTCCCTCCTGAAACCGGCGGTCTCATCCCGCAAGGCACTCCGCTTGCCGGAGGCGTATTCCGGATCGACCACGACCAGGTATTGCAGTCTACCCTCAACCTGCGTTATCAGCACCGGAGCGCTGAGTGGGTTGCGTTCATATATCGATTCGATAGCGGCCTGGTGGTCAGTGGCGTGCCAGATGCGGCCGCGGCACTGGGCTTGACCCCCAATCAACAAGTCACCATCGGACTCGCCTGCAACGGCACGCTTGCCACGGTTGCCGCTCCGCTGAGCGACTGCCTGAGCGCGAACGGCGGCCCGGGATTGGTCACATCCAAGCTCCTTACGCTGCCGCAGGGCGGTTATGATGGCTTTCCGTCACAGGAGAACGACGACCATAATCCGGATCGCGTCAAGCCGCGCAATATCTTTAATATCGGCCTCGGCTCGGACAACCTCCTGCACTCTGAAGGTCATCTCCGGTACACCGCGTCATTGGAAGTTGAAAACCTGACAAATACAGTCGCGCTTTATAATTTCTTATCCACGTTCAGCGGCACGCATTTTTTGCAGCCCAGAACTTTTATCGCGCGAGTGGGCCTTTCATTTTGACGGCCTAATATCCGGGAGACGTGATACGGTCGAGGCTCCTGATCACGTCTCCCGAACCCGACATCGCGGAAAGACCGTGGCGCACGCACTGCTGCTTCCGGTGCTATACCGTTTTCGGCGTGAATACCGGTCACTTCACGTTCAACACCAAACCTGACTGGCTGGTTGATAGCGAGTTAGAGAAATTCAGTGAGTTGACCGGCCCCATGACCAGTGTCACGCGCACCTGCGGCGGCATCTTGAAATTCAGGAGGTTGGGGTTCTGATCGGCGTATTGCGAAGGATCGGGAACATAGACCCGAATCTGGTACACGTCGCCAGGAATGCCAGAGACCGGACCGACGGTAGCTGCGATGCCGTTCGCATAAAATCCATCGACAAACACGGCTGGTACCTGATCGGTGACGGCATAAGGTCCCGCCAAGGAGTAGGAACCTACACCCGTAGCGTAGATCGTAATCGCCGAGCCAGTCGATGCGGGATTTTCCGGTGAATTCCTCGTGCCGTCCGCGTTGAGAATGTATCCCTGCCCGAAGCCGCTGCCGTCCACGGAGTAAATTCCCGGAGATGCAGGCGCGGCTGGCAGCAACACCGTGTTGGACAGATTGCCGCCCGTTGAGACTTGCGCGACGAATGCGCCAGAAATTTTCGCATCGCCTGGAACTTCCGCGACCACCGATGTGGGACTCACCTGCAAAGCCTTCAGCGGAACGCCATCCAGTACAATCTGCGCATCGGTTCCGAATCCCGAGCCGGCGGCCACGATCGTTTCTCCCGGCGCTAGCGGAGCCGCCATCCGGCTGGCAAGATTCTGAACGGTGTCCAGACGCAACGCGGGAGCCGGCTCAAGCGCTATCTTATTCGCCACAATGATCCCGCCCGAGGTGAATGACTGGCCGGGATCGCCGCCGACAAAGATACCTCCCAGCGCCAAAGTCGACCCGGCCACCAGCAGATTGCCGTCCGAATCTACGACGGTGGCATGAGCATCGAACGCGCGCGTGTCGCCGAGATAGGTGGAGAACAGAAGGTGTGATAACGTTGAGTCCAGCTCCGCGACAAAGCCGGAACGCGCTGCAAAAGACGTCTGAAACGGCGCGTGCAGAGGAAAAGCTCGCGAATCGGAAGACCCGCTGATCACCACATTTCCCACTGAGTCCAACGCGATGCTCTCGCCTGCGTCCGCCACCTCGCCTCCCAAAAGCGTGGCGGCCTGAATTTGAGACAAATCGCTACTCCACTTGATCACGAACGCGTCGGCAGAGCCTCCAGCGGGCAGCTCCCCCGGAAGACTGGGAATGGCGGGTTCGGGCCTTGATTGAAACGCTCCCGGTGTGGCGGGAAAGGGCGAACTCCCGATCAGAAATAACATTGCGGTGCCCGTGGCGTAGACATTGGACTCCCGGTCTAGAACGATCGACTGAATCGACAATCCTGACAGCGGTGCCGCTGCCGCTATGTCAGTGGCGGTTGGATTTACTTCGATCACGTTTCCCCGGCCGGCGAAATAGACGTCTCCATTCTTGTCCAATGCCAACGCAGTTGCCTGCTGTACCACGTTCTTGCTCTTGTCCATCGGTACATACGTGGAGTAAATCAGCCCGCTCCCTTGCGGATTGAACTTGGTAACAAACGCCGATGTCGGACCGGGGAAGCATCCGATCAACCCGGTGCAGAACGAACCTTGTTGGAACTGAGTATTGTAAACTCCCGGCGTGGTGGGCAGGCCGCCCCCGCTCTGGCCCGCTATGTACGGATTGCCCGAAGAATCCACCGCGACTGCATACGATGTGGTTCTGCCATCCGCGAACAAAGTTGACCAGGCCAGCGATCCGTCGGGATTCAATTTGAACAAGAAATTCGAAGCTTGAAATGCTCCACCGGGGAATGTCGGTTGAAAAGCCCCATCGGTTACCGGAAAATCCGGCGAGGAGGTTGTCCCGGTCAGGTAAACGCTGCCATCCACGCCCAGCGCCAAGGCCGTGGCGGCGTCGTTGTAATTGCCTCCGAAATATGTCGCGAACTTGATGTTGCCGTCCGGATCCAGCTTCAACACGTAAACATCCGCACTGGCTTCGGCGGCCGCGAACAAGTATTGGTCTGAAACGAGAATTTGCTTGACGGGCGCGGCGAGGGGATCGATCACGGTCAGTGTGGAGAACCCGTCGCTGGACATCAGGATTCCACCGCCATAAACCGCCGCATACAGCGTGCCGCTGGCGGGATCGGCAGCCAAAGCCAGTGCTTGTACATTGCTCTTGAGCGTCCATGTCGCGCCGCCGTCCGTACTCTGAGCGATGCCGTATCCGGTCCCATAAAGAACTCCGGCGTGCTTGGGATCTGCCAGGATTGTGTTGATAAACGTGTGGTCAGGCAATGCGGCTACGGTTGTGAACGACTGCCCGTCATCGGTGCTCATAACAATGCGGTTGCCGGTACTGGCATAGATCCTGCCCGGTACAAACGGATCGAACGCGATCGAAAGAAAAACGAACGGCGTTATAACGACTGCCCAGTGTGCGCCGGCATCGCCGCTCCGAAGCAGACCGTTTCCCGTTGCGGCGAAAACGATCTGCGGCGAGTTTGGGTCGATCCAAATCCCGTTCACATAATTGGAGCCGCTGCGCACGTTCCCAAGGCCGAAGTCGAGCAAGGAAAACGTCATCCCGCCATCGACGCTCTTGAACAAGCCAATGCTGGTGCCCGCATATACGACACTCCCGTTCCCCGGCGCGACGGCGAGCGTGAGGGTTGAGGTGGCAGGCGTGAGTTGACCAAGCTGTTTCCACGTGGACCCAGCATCGCTGCTGGTCCAGATCAGGTTGTTTGCCGCTGCATATAGCGTGCCCGGGTTCCCTGGATCGGCAGCGATCGCATTGAAGCTGGCCACGCCGGGCGGGTACAGCTTTTCGGTAATCGATGAACCGGTTTGAATCCGGACCAGGGGCGAGCCGCCGGGAGCCGGCTGGACCGCATTGACGACCGGAAGATCGGTGGCCGATGTGCTCCCCGCAATATAAAGATTTCCTTGCCCGTCCGTGGCCGCTGCCGCCACTACGCTTGACCCGCTTGCCGCGATGGTTTTGACCCATTCAATAGCAGGCGCAAAATCGGCGGCGAAGGCGGCTCCGGAAAAGAGAACAAAAACAGCGAAGAGTCTGCGCATCGGCGAAGTCAGACCTCTGGAAGATACGGGCGCGGTACTACCAGTATGAACTATCCCCACTCACCCGCTGTTTTTGCGGCGCTGGGGATGCGCGGCGACCCGGTTACTTCCCCACATAGCTGACGCGCCAGATGGACTTCGATCCGTCGTCGGTGACGTACAGCGCGCCATCTTTGCCTACCGCAACGCCCACTGGCCTGCCCCAGGCTTGGCCGTCGGCAGTAACGAAGCCCGTCAGGAAGTCTTCGTAAACACCAGTTGCATGCCCATTCTCGAGAGGAACGCGGACCACCTCATAGCCCGAGCGAACGGCGCGATTCCAGGAACCGTGCTCGGCCGCGAACAGATCGCCGCGATATTCCTTCGGAAATTGGTCGCCGTCATAGAACGTCAGGCCCAGCGAAGCGTTATGCGGCTGCAGCAGCACGTCCGGCACGATCACCTTGTCTTTCAGCTCCGGATGTTTTCCGTTGAGCCGGGGATCGGGGTTGCCGCCGATGTAGTAAAAGGGCCAGCCATAGAATCCGCCCTCTTGCACGTGCGAGATGTAGTCGGGAACCAGGTTGTCGCCCATGGCATCGCGCTCGTTCACCGAGCACCACAGTTCACCGGTTGACGGATTCACGCCAATCCCCACTGGATTGCGGATCCCCGAGGCATATACCTGGACGAACTTGCCTTCCGGTGTGTACTCCAGAATGTTGGCGCGGTGGTGCTCGCTCTCGTGCGTGTCCGGGTCATCTATGTTCGAACCCGAGCCGACGGCCACGAACAGGCGCTTGCCGTCCTTGGAAAATGCCAGGTCGCGCGTCCAGTGCATGCCGGCCGCGGGAAAATCGTTAAACAATAGTTCCGGCGGACCGCTCGCCTTCAAATCGCCGTTCTTATAGGGGAAGCGCACCACCGAGTCGGTATTGCCCACGTACAGCCATTTCGAATCCGCGCCCGACGGGTAGAAAATTAGACCGAACGGCTGCTTCAACCCCGTGGCGAATGTCGACACCTGCTCTGCTTTCCCGTCCTTGTCACGCCCCCGGAAGACCTTGATTTCGCCGGTACGGCTCTCGGCCACGAAAAAGTCACCATTGGGCGCAAGGCGAATCTGCCGCGGCTGATTGAGGCCGCTGGCGTACAGTTCTACTTTGAAGCCGGCCGGGGCCTGGGGCCAGGCGTCAGCCGGCCGCGCGATCACACGCGGAAAGTTGGGCGTCGACTTGGTCTCGAACGGCTTCGGGAGATCCTTCGGAGTGATGTGGTGGAACATTCCCGGCTTCAGCGCTTGCCCATCCACGTAAGCGCCCTGCCCGGTGAGCACGTTCTTGCTGTCCACCTTGCCCGATTCAGCCGCCACCAACCATCCTGCAGCCAGAACGAGCGCCGCAAAGGAAACCGTATACCGAAACTTTTTCATGACTTCTCCCCCGGAATCGATTTCAATTATATCGTCGCGGCTAACCCGATTGCGTTTCGGATTCTTCCGTCCCATAGCCAATTTATTACTAACCTCCCGGAAACCTGGCTGGCCAGTTTGTCGCGAATCCCGAACTGCTCCGTCCGGAATGCGCCCGCTGCGCCATGGCGGTCCCGAGATGTAATAAGCGAAGGCATCCACCTCTCCCCAATGAGCCATGCCGCGGCCGAGGCGTTCCACTTCCAATCGCCGAATGGACGCCATGGTTGGCTCGTGGTTGAAGACCAGCTCATACGCCACGAAGTGAGGAATGCGCGCGGCGATCAGGCGGTGCGCCAGGGCCAGCACAGCGGCGCGATCGAGCATCGTAATCTCACGCGAGATCCGTCTGCGCTCGGCGCGCAGCGCCGGTATTTTGCGGGACCCCGCGAAGGCGCCTGACCAATTCGCTCCAATTCACAATTCCGGCCAGAATACAGCATCCTATGGCCCTCGCCGCGAGACACTCTAATCGAGCCCGTAACCGGGCTTCGAATCTGGATAGGACTTGGTATTATCCTTCTATTCGCCCGCCGCGAGCAGTGCTTTTTCGCGCGACGTGCGGAGCCGTGCTATGCAGTTATCTCCACGCCGCCTTCTGCGGATCGTTCTGAGCCTGGTGATCATTGCGGTTTTGTGGTACCGCACGGCCGGACAATGGCGGGAGCGCGGCGGCTTATGGGTCACGGGCGCCGTCGTTCTTTCTATTCTCTTGCTTCTGGTGGTCATCGTCGAAGTAACCGGAATGCAGCAGAAATGGCGCAAGCAGCGCGACGACGTCCCGAAGAAACCGCTAGGCTTGTAATCTTCCGCGGCCGGGGCCAGCCCACGATGGCCGGTAATGGCTACATCGGGGCACGAAGCGGACACCGCGTAAAACGAAATCGCGCGCGGCTGCCTTTGTAAATCGTGCCGGAAAGCGCCTACTGCTTCTCGATGCGCATTCCGTAGAAGGAGCGCCAGACGAAATACGCCGAGATCAGGAAAAACACGGCCGCTAGTACGTTGCTGATACCCGGGCCCCGCTCGTTTGTGAGCGAGACCGCGAGTTCGACGGCCAGCAAGCCGAACAGCGTCGTGAACTTGATGATCGGGTTCAGCGCGACCGAGGAGGTGTCCTTGAACGGATCGCCAACTGTATCGCCAACGACGGTGGCGGCGTGCAGGTCCGTGCCCTTCTGCTTCAGCTCGGTCTCCACAACCTTCTTGGCGTTGTCCCAAGCGCCGCCGGCGTTGGCCATGAAAATAGCCTGGTACAGGCCGAACAGCGCGATCGAGATCAGATAGCCGATGAAGAAGTACGGTTCGACGAAGGCGAAAGCCAGTGTAGCGAAGAACACGGTCAAGAAGATGTTGAACATGCCGCGCTGCGCGTACTGGGTACAGATCTCCACCACCTTTTTGCTGTCGGCAACCGAGGCCTTGGTGGCGCCTTCGAGCTTGATATTGGCCTTGATGAATTCCACCGCGCGGTAAGCACCGGTGGTCACGGCCTGTGTTGATGCGCCTGTGAACCAGTAAATCATCGCGCCGCCGGTGATCAGGCCGAGCAAGAACGGAGCATGCAGGATCGAAAGGTTGGCGAGCAACTCCGGTTTAAGGCCGTTCGTGAGCGCCACGATGATCGAGAAAATCATGGTGGTAGCGCCCACCACCGCCGTTCCGATCAGCACCGGCTTGGCGGTCGCTTTGAAGGTATTACCGGCGCCGTCGTTCTCTTCCAGGTTGTCTTTGCCCTTTGAAAAATCCGGAGTAAATCCGAAATCCTTCTTGATTTCGCTCTCGATATTGGGGAGCTGTTCGATGGTGGAGAGTTCGAAGACGGACTGGGCGTTATCGGTGACCGGGCCGTAGGAGTCGACTGCGATCGTAACCGGGCCCATGCCCAAGAATCCGAACGCCACTAAACCAAAGGCGAAAACGGCCGGGGCGAGCATCAGAGAAGCGAGTCCCTGGGTGCTGATCCAGTAGCCGATCGACATCAGTGCCAGCATGGCAAGCCCCAGCCAATAGGCACTGAAATTGCCGGCTACCAGCCCGGACAGAATGTTCAGGGAAGCGCCGCCTTCGCGAGACGACGTGACCACTTCCTCCACATGGGCCGAGTGCATGGAAGTGAAAACCTTGACCAACTCGGGAATGATCGCGCCCGCCAAAGTACCGCACGTGATAACGGAGGACAATTTCCACCACAGCGTTGTATCGCCGTTCAAGTTGGGAATGATTTGGCTCGAAACCAGGTAAGTCAAGCCGATGGAAATGATGGAAGTGAGCCAGACGAGCGAAGTCAGCGGTCCTTCAAAGTTCATGCGGTCAGCATTGCCGTACCGGTTTTTCGCAAAGATGCCGTTAATGAAGTAGGAGAGGCCGGAGGAGATGATCATGACCACGCGCATGACGAAGATCCACACCAGAAGCTGAACTTGAACCAGCGGACTGGTGACGGCCAGCAAGATGAACGTAATGAGCGCGACGCCTGTCACGCCGTAGGTTTCGAATCCATCCGCGCTCGGTCCGACCGAGTCGCCCGCGTTGTCACCGGTGCAGTCGGCAATGACGCCGGGGTTACGCGCGTCATCTTCCTTAATGCGAAAGACGATTTTCATCAGGTCGGCGCCGATATCGGCGATCTTGGTGAAGATTCCGCCGGCTACGCGCAGCGCCGCGGCGCCCAGCGACTCGCCAATGGCGAAACCGATAAAGCACGGCCCGGCATAGGCGCCCGGGACGAACAGCAGAATGAAAAGCATGATCACCAGCTCAATGCTGATCAGCATCATGCCGATGCTCATACCGGCCTTGAGCGGAATCGAGTTGCAGGGATACGCTTTGCCGGTAAGGCTGGCGAAGGCCGTCCGCGAATTGGCGAAAGTGTTGACGCGAATGCCGAACCAGGCTACGCCATAGCTACCCGCGATTCCAATCACGCTGAACAGCAGGATGATGAAGACCTGCAGGGCCTCCATGTGCTCCAGCACGCCGAAATAAATCAAGATCACGGAGCCAATGAAGATCTCGAGAATCAGCAGGAACTTACCCTGGGTGATGAGATAGGTTTTACAGGTCTCATAGATCAGCTCGGAGATTTCCAGCATGGAGCGGTGCACGGGCAGGTTACGCAATTGCGTGTAGGTGAGAAACCCGAACAAAAGACCGAGCGCGCAGATGGCGAGGCCCCACATGAGCAAACTACGCCCGTTAGTACCGCCAATAAACGTGGCTTGCGAGAGATCGGGCAGCACCAGATTTGCTTCGCCGCCGGCGGCCGAGGGAGCGGCCTGGGCCAGCATGGGCGACGGTGTGCTCAAGAAAATCAGCAGCGCCAGCAGCAGCGGAACAAACACGAGAGCGCGCCGAAACGAGGGCACGCGTACAGTTGGCATTCGATCGAGTCCTCCTGGTATTTGGAAGAAACCCCCGACAGCGGAGACTTAAAAACTTCAGACGGGTATTACAGCAGGCTGTATATACCTTGGATCACGATACCGCATGGGCACGCGGATGCGCAACCGCCGCGCGGACCGCGGGTACCGGTACAGCCGCGCGATACGGCTCATCTTCAGCGGGTTAGCGCCGGAAGCGCAAGTGCTCGCCGTGCCGGCTATGGCCGTTAGGACGAGATTCGCGGAACCGAGAAGGCACCATAATTTCGCCCTTTGCTTCCGAAGAGTTCTTTAGTAGCTTCGCGCACCGAGGCAAGAAGCCCAGCAAGAGAAACGGATTAGTAAGGACTGAATGAGCCACAAGGACTGAATGAAAATGAAGAGCCTGACTATTGGAAAAAAGATCGCGTTGGCACTCGCGGTTTTAGTTGTATTGCTACTTGTGATCGGAGGCGCGGCGCTGGTGGGCCTATCGCGCATGGGCCGGTACCAGAACGCGACGGTGACGGACGCACTGCCGGGCCTGGATGCCATCAGCCGAGCGGTAAGCGTGGCGAAAGACCTCCGCGGACGCACGTTGATGCACGTTGCAAGTAATTCGGCATCCGAGATGGCGCAGTACGAATCCGACATCGCCAAATGCAAGGAGCAGTTCGTGGGAATTTTGCGAGACTACGAAAAAACCATCTACCGGCAGGAGGACCGGGATTTGTTTACTCGCATCCAACCGGCCTTTGAGCGCTACCTTGCGGCGTGGGATTCAATGCTGGCGCAAACGCGGCAAGCAAAGAGCGAGGAAGCGTTCGCGGCTTACAAACGTGACGTCATGCCAAAATTTATCGACCTTCAGAAGGCGGTGGACGACGAGGTCGAAGCAAAAAAGGCATACGGGAACGAGTGCGCCAAAAATTCCGCCAGCGCGGCTTCTTTTGCGAATTGGGCGATCTGGGGCTGCTTGATTTTTGGCCTGGTCGTGGGAAGCGCACTCGGCTACTGGATTGTGCGCGATGTGAGTCAGTCGCTTAGGGTCTCGGCCTCTGAATTGAGCGAAGGCGCCAACCAGATTGCCAGCGCCGCGGCGCAGGTAGCCAGTTCCAGCCAATCGCTGGCCCAAGGCGCGTCCGAGCAGGCGGCTTCGTTGGAGAAGACCTCTGCGTCCACCGAAGAGATTACTTCCATGACGCGAAAAAATGCAGAGAACTCGCGCTCGGCTGCCGACGTGATGGCCGACGTAGACCGGCAGATCCCGGAAGGCAATCGCACTTTAGAACAGATGGTCGGCTCCATGAGCGAAATCAATTCTTCGAGCGACAAGATCTCCAAAATTATCAAAGTCATCGATGAAATCGCGTTTCAGACCAATATTCTGGCGCTGAATGCGGCGGTGGAAGCTGCGCGCGCCGGAGAAGCGGGCATGGGTTTCGCGGTGGTCGCCGACGAGGTCCGGAATTTGGCCCAGCGCTCGGCGCAAGCGGCCAAAGATACGGCGGGGCTCATCGAGGAATCGATCGCGAAATCGGCCGAAGGAAACGCGAAGCTCCAAGAGGTGACCGGCGTGATTCGCACCATCACCGATAGCGCGGCCAAGGTGAAGGTGCTCGTGGACGAAGTAAGCCTGGGCAGCCAGGAACAAGCGCGCGGGATCGAGCAGATATCCAAGGCGGTGGCGCAGATGGATCAATTGACGCAATCCACGGCATCCAGCGCCGAGGAAAGCGCTTCGGCCAGCGAGGAATTGTCGGCTCAGGCGCAGGCCCTGCAGAGCATCGTCACACGGATGGAATCGCTGGTCGGAGGCAAGGCGTAGAAGCCCCGCGTGGCGGGCGTGAATAATAGCGGCCAATAATTCGCCGCGCCTGCGGCGCAACCTATCCCAGCTTGCTTTTGAGCAGTTCGTTAACAGCGGCGGGATTGGCTTGCCCCTTACTCATTTTCATGACCTGCCCTACCAGGTAACCTATCACGGCGGTCTTGCCGGACTTGAATTGCTCGACTTGCTTGGGATTACCGGCGATTACATCGTCCACGATCTTGGCCAAAGCGCCGGTGTCGCTGATTTGGCGAAGCCCCTCGCGGTCGATGATCGCGCGCGCCGATTCGCCGCTCGCGATCATCTTGGCAAGAATTTCCTTAGCCAGCTTGCCGCTGATTTCGCCTTTCACGATGAAGCTCACCAGTTCGCCTAGCCGCTCGGCGGAAACGGGCGCTTCGGAAATATCGCGGCCTTTCAGAGCGCCCAGCAGATCGCCGGTCACCCAGTTGGCGGCGAGGCGCGCATCGCCGGCGCTAGCGGCAACCGTCTCGAAGTAGTCGCTGATGCCACGGGTGGCGGTGAGTACTTGGGCGTCGTAGTCACGCAGGCCGTAGCTTTCGATGAAACGGCGACGCTTGTCGGCCGGGAGTTCCGGCATGGACTGGCGAATTCGGTCCAGCCAGGCTTCGCTCACCTGGAGGGGAACGAGATCGGGCTCGGGAAAATAGCGATAGTCGTGCGCATGCTCCTTGCTGCGCATACCCACAGTCTCCCCGGTAGCGACGTTGTAAAGCCTGGTCTCTTGCTCGACCTTACCGCCGGTTTCAATGAGCGCCACCTGACGGGCAATTTCGTAGTCCAGCGCCATTTTGGCGAAGCGGAATGAATTCAGGTTCTTTACTTCAGCCTTGGTGCCAAAGTTTTCGGCGCCTTTGAGCCGCACCGAGACGT
Source organism: Bryobacteraceae bacterium (assembly GCA_035293725.1). GTDB lineage: Bacteria > Acidobacteriota > Terriglobia > Bryobacterales > Bryobacteraceae > Palsa-89. Next base: position 134,024 of record DATGMH010000075.1, on the reverse strand, counting down.
TGGCATCGCAGCGCAGCTGTCCTTTTTCCATGTCGCATTCCGACACACCGACGTACTGCATCACCTGCTTCAGCTCGGTGAGGTATTCGTAGGCTTCCTCCGATGCACGCAGGTCCGGCTCGCTGACGATTTCGATCAGCGGCGTTCCGCTGCGATTGAGGTCGACATAGGTGTAGCGGTCGGAATCTTTGAAGCCATCATGGATGCTCTTGCCGGCGTCGTCTTCAAGATGTATGCGAGTAACGCCAATTCGTTTCTTTACGCCGCCGGCCGGGATTTCGAGCCAGCCATGCTCGGCCAGCGGCTGATCGTATTGAGAGATCTGATAGCCCTTGGGCAGGTCGGGATAAAAATAGTTCTTGCGCGCGAATCGCGAGAAAGGATTCACGCGGCAGTGCATGGCGAGCGCGGCCTGAATAGCCATCTCGACGGCTTGCCGGTTGAGCACCGGCAACGCTCCGGGCATCCCGAGGCACACCGGGCAAACGTTGCTATTGGGCGGCGCGCCAAAGCTGGTGGGGCAGCCGCAGAATATCTTCGTCCTGGTGTTGAGCTGAACGTGAACTTCCAGCCCGATTACAGGCTCATATTTGGAGATTTCGTCGGGCGTGGCGAGCTCGGCGATGCTAGCAGACATTGATTCATTATAGGAACGTTTCGGCAGCAGGAAGCGAATGTTAAAAGGCGCACGATCCGCGCAAAAGAGAACGTTGAGGGTGGCGCAGCGGCGCCGGAACGCGAGCGTCAGGACGCGTTTTAAGGATGACGCAGCGTGTCTAAGGGCGGCTTGCGGAAAATCGGAACGAAACCGGCAATACCGGTTGCGCCGCCGAGCAGCGCGGTGATCGCAGCTGCCAGCAGCGGGTCAGTTGCATCGAACGTCCACGCGGCCTGGCCGGTTATGTAGAGCAAGGCCCAACTTGCGGCGGCAACTCCGACTATCGAGCCAAGCAGGCCCGCAGCAGCACCCCACAGCAAGGCCTCGAGGGCCACGCACGCGATCAATTTTCGGCAGGGCGCCCCCAGGGCGCGCAGCATGGCCAGTTCGTAAGTCCGGAATGGCCGGATGGCTAGCATTGCGGCGAAGAACAAAGCGGCTGCACTGGCGGCAAGCAGCCCGGCAGCGATGGTGATGATACGCGCGGCTTGGGTCCACACTTGCACCGCGCGCGCTTTCAACTGGCTCGCATCGACAACAGTCGCGGCCGGCGCTGCTGCTTGCAAGCGCTGCCGCGTGCTTTCCAATCTGGCCGGGATAACGGTCAATCCTCCGATATACCGCCCGGCATGCAGTGCGGTAAACGGGCGGCACGCAATCGTCAGGCGGTACCAGAAACGCTGCACAACCGGCACACGCAGCACCGCCTGCACTTTCGCCCGGAGAATTCCCGCCGGGGCAGAAAATTCCACTTCGCTGCCAACTCCAACGTGCAGCATGGCAGCGGTGTTTTCCTCAATCGCCATCGGAGAATCTAGAGAGCTGCCGCTACCATCGGCGCTGCCGCTAAGCTCGGCTGTCCACCAGCGTCCGGCGACGAGCTGCGTGGAACGCGGCTGCGAGTCCGAACAAGTCACGGGCCAGCTATTCGGAACCCATTCACGCCGTTGAACCGCGCGCAGCTGGTCCAGGCTGTTTCGATCGACTCGAACGAGTTTCATGCGGGCAACCGGCAGGAGCGCCAGCGTGCTGCCGAGATCGTGCGGGGGCAAAACAGCCCGGACGGAGGCGAGCTGCGCGTCGGGCACGTTGAACATAAGCAGATTGGGCGCGTCGAAGGGCATGGAGGCCAGCACGGCCGCCCCGATCCGTGCGTCGCCCATGCGCGCAATAACGATCAACGCCGCCGCCAAAGCGCCCATCAAGAAAGCGGCCGCGGTTTGCCGGCGATGGCGCTGCAGGTTGGAAATCGCGTACCGGAGAGCCCACGGCGCACGCGTCATCTTGGCCGGTCGCGCAGCCTGCGCGCGAAGCGCCGGACTGCGCGTCAGAAGAAGAACGGATGCGGCTGCGCCGGCAAACACGCCGACGGTCGCGGCGGTCAGTTTCCAATTGGCAAAATCTGCGGCGACGAACACTGCCAGCATAACAGCAAGCGCCGCGAGAACAACCGCGCCTGGTCGCACGCGGCTCAAGTGAATTCGCGGGTTCAATTCTCCCGTGTCTCTTCGCAGGACGATGGCCGGCGGCGTCCGTGCGGCAGCGGAAATCGAAACGGCGGCGGCTGCAAGAGCGGAAAGCAACACCAGGCCCGAGTCGGGTAAGGCCAAGGCCAAATCCCGCTGGATCGATAATTCAATTCCCAGCTCGGGTATTACCAGCCGCGCACACGCTTTCGCTACCAGTGGACCAATCAGTGCGCCTATGGCGCTCCCCAATAACGCGAGCGCTCCTACCTGCAGCAGATATGCAGTCTCGATCTGGCGGGTGGTCGCGCCAAGGCATTTCAGGAAGGCCACAGCGTCGAGACGCTGAAGCATGTGCAGGTACGACAGAACGGCGATCGCGCAAACCGCCATCGCGACCGAGAGCAGTGACATGAGACTGAGAAACGGGACCACCCAGTCGAGGACTACCGAGGAGAGTGGGGCCGGCGTCTTGTAGTCGGCAACCTCGCCATCTGGGAACAGCTCTTCCAAACGACGGCACATGGCGGCCGTGGTCTGGTTCCGGGGAATCTGGAACAGCACGCGATACATGGCTGCTTGCTGGAAGCGCAACAGCGCGGTCCGTTGCAGGCCGCCTGGAGTCACAACCATGCGGGGTGCCGGTGTGTTTGCCCCCGTGAACCTGTCAGGCTCCGAAGCAATAATGCCGCGCAGCCGGAATTCAGCTTGCCGGATGCGAAGCATGTCTCCCATGCGGAGTTGAAGAGCCTCGGCGAGGTCCTGTGACACGACAGCAGATTGATCGTCCAGCATCGTGCCGAGGGCAGCGCCGGATTTGAGCGTCAAGCGTCCATAGAACGGGTAGCGGCGCGGATCGATCGCTTTCAATTCAGCCGTGACCGCATCCGGAACCTGGCCCGAGGCGGCCAGCGCGGGTATTTCGACAACCAGAGTGGTGCTGGCTTGGGGAAATTCGGATTTGAGCAGGTTCCAATCCGCAGCACTCGGAGCGTCGGGCAGCCTGAGCGAAATGTCGGCGGCGATCCACTGCCGCACGTTGGTATCCATGTGTTTGGAGAAGCCGGCCGCCATGAGCTGCATGCTGTACATGCCGGCCACCCCGGCAGCTACGGAGAGAACGGCGATGGCAAACGCGAAGCGGTTGGCCCGCGCGTCGCGTCGGGCAAGAGAGGCGCACAACCGCAGTTCGCCAGGCCGCACCATCTCCGCGATTCTAGCAGCGGCGTCCAAGCGTTGTTAGCCTGAAGCGATGAGGTTCGCGAGCCGGCCGCGGCGTTGGCGATGAGGTTCACGAAGATTGCCGTGACGTTGGCTTTTTGCGGGATATGTCACGCGCAACCGCCGGCCATCGGGCAAAACGGCGTCGCCAATGCAGCCAGCAGGATTCCTGCCAGCCTGCCTGGGGCCACCCTGGCGCGCGGCGCTCGATTGGCGATCTCAGGCGTGCGCTTGTCGCGGTCTGGCCGCGCACGTGTGATGCTGAACAGCGGCACGCATCAGTACAGCCTGGATGTGCAATCCACCACTCCGGCCGAAATTGTAGCGCGCTTACCGGACAATGCACCGCTGGGTGAAGGCTCATTGCGAGTGGAAACGGAAGCCGGAGCAAGCAAGCCGTATCCGGTCCGCATTTCGATGACGGCGCCCGGTTTATACAGCGTAAATGGCAAAGGCTGGGGCCAAGGCCGCATCGAACTGCTGCAGGCCGGCGGGCAGCGAGCCGCAAACTCTCTGACCATGACGGCCAGCGCGGGGCAATTGGCTACGTTGCAAGCCTCGGGCGTGGGAACTGCAGCGAATCTCGCGATCGTCGTCGGCGGTCTTCCGGCTACTGGCGTACGAGTTCAGCGCAATGTTGAGCCGGGATTGGACGAGATTCAGTTTCGAGTGCCGCAGCATGTGCCGGCAGGCTGTTTCGTGCCTCTGTATGCGCGGGCTGCTGGAGCCCCGAGCAACGTCGTGACGATTGCGATCGGACCAAACGGCGCAGGTTGCCGAATGCCTGTGGACGAAATGGCGCCTCCGAGAGCGGAACGGCTGGGAGTGGCAGGTATCGCGCGCACCGCCATGCTTTACACGGACGAACGGCCGCTGACTACGTTTGACGAGGCGTTCGGCGCGTTTATCGACTTGCCGGCCGCAGGCCAGGCATCCAGCCCACTGCTTTCGATACCGCCGGCAGGAAAATGCACGATGTATACCGGCAGTTATCAATCCGGCCTGCCGGATTTCCGCTCGTTTCCGGATGCGCTACTCGGGATGCTGGAGGGGCGCGGCTTAGATGCGGGACCGGCGCTGTCGCTCCAAGGGGGCGAACAGAACGCAATCGTTCCCGCAACGGGCCGGGGCGGATATTGGGTTCGACTGGGCCTGGAAGAGGCGGGGGTACGCAGCCGCCGGCCGCTGTTTTTCAGTGCACCGAGCTACACGTTCTCCAGCCGCGGCGGTGCCGATATCGGCCGCCTTGAAGTGCAGCTCGCGCAGCCCGTTCCCTTCGAGTGGAGCAATGTCGCTCAGACGGCGATTGTCGATCGCGCACGCGGCGCTGAAGTGGAATGGAAGCGCATGGCCGGCGGGATCGCGCTGGTTTTCGCCGTGAGCGCGGATCCGTCGAGCACGGCTGCGAGTATCTGCCTTTGCTCGGCCAAGCCGGAGTCCGGCCGTGCCAGGCTCGCGCCCGAGCTGCTTTCCTATTTTCCGAAGACACAAGACATCGCCGGCCCGCCTTCGAGTCTTTTGTTCGTGGTTTGGATGCGAATCGACGCGAGCCGGCGAAACACTCCCAAGGGCTTGGACGACCTGTGGGCGATCACCTCCTTCGCGCGCGGCCGCCGCGTCACCTACCGGTGAAGCTTAGCGCACGAAAATCGTCAGATTCGCATGGCTCTTCGCCGACCCGACGGTGACTACGACGGGCTGCGCGCCGGATGGCGTATTGGGCGACAACTGAATGTTCAACTGAAATTCGCCTTCGACCACGAACGGTACCGCGCCGCAATAGGCCACCGTAGCCGGGACCCCGCCGACGGTAACGGTGCAAGCCGCTTGCGGGGCTGGAAGCGCGCCGGGCATCGCAACGGTGCCGTCCACGCCCGGCGGATTTGTTGCGCCTTCGCCGGTGCCGAACAGAACCACGATCGATCCCGCCGCGGCGGGATTGGTGGCGCTGTTTTGCGAGTTGTCTTGATTGAAAGCCACGGCCGGTCCGCTGCCCGTGAAATTAGCCGAGTACAGTCCGGGCGCCGTCGCAGCTACCGGAACAGTCAATGGAGCCGAGCTTTGCCCGTTGTAGGTAACGACGACTTGTGTAGAGGTCTTGCCGGCAATTTCATAGGGCGCCACGCCGGCCAGCTGCTTATCGGACACATATACGAGCGGGGCCGGATTTCCATCGAAGGTGACAGTGACGCCGGCGACCGAAGACGCGAGCTTTCCGCTTGCGTCTAAAGCGGCTCCGGCAAGGGTCGCCGGGCCCATGCTGCTTCCATAGGCAGTGAATATCATTCCGGCGGACACGACGCCTGCCGCACTGCTCGCGGAATTCTGCAACGCGCCTAACGCCGGCCCGGTCGAATTCAGGCCTGTAAAGTGGGCGAGCAGCGCGTCACCTTTCCATGCCGACGTTAGAACCTGCCCTCCGTAGCGCTTCTGAAATGCATTGGGAGTGACGGCAAGATTCGTCGATGCGGTGTTGCCCGTTGCCCAAAGCCCGCCGGAGCCGTCCAGGACCATACCCCAGAACTGATCGTCCGCGTTACCTCCCAGGTAGGTGCTATAGATCAGCTTCGGCTTGGCCGGATCGATCACCGCGACGAACGCATCGCCGAACTGTAGATACGGCGCCTCGCCTCCGTCGCCGGCTCTGTGTGGTTGGAGAGCGTTGGCAGTTACGGGGAAATCGGGAGAATCGCTGAAACCAACGACGTATACGATGCCGGACGAATCCACCTGGACGGCAGTGCCCATATCGTTCTGCGAGCCGCCCAGGTAAGTCGAGTAGAGCAGTTTGCTACCCGAGGCGTCGAGGTGCGAAACGAAGGCATCTCCGAGGAGCTGCTCAACCAGGCGCGGAAGCGCGGAATAACCGGCGTAGAGACTTTGGATCGCTCCTTGGGTGACCGGAAAATTCGTGGAGCTGGTTGCGCCCGTAATCCAAACGGTGCCGTCGGGCGCGGGCGCGATGCCAACCACCATGTCGTCGCCTGAGCCGCCGATCAACGTGGAATACGACAGCGCCGTTCCCGAGCTATTCAGCTTGGCGACAAATCCGTCGCCAGTGTTCCAAAAGATGTTTTGCACTTCGGTTCCGCCAAAGCTTTTCTGTAGCGCGCCCGGCGTGAGGGGGAAGTTCTGCGATAGCGTGAAACCGCCCACGTAGACGTTCTGTGAAGAGTCCAGCGCAATTGCCAAACCGAAGTCGTCCAGGTTGCCGCCCAGGAAGGTGGAGAAAACCAGCTGCGACCCGGTCGGATTCAGTTTGGATACAAACGCATCGCCGGTATCGAGCCACGGCGCACCCGAGCAATAGGGCTTAGGCGGCTCGCCGCCGCCCCCGTGCGCAGCTGTTTGATAGGCGCCTTGCGTAGTCGGGAAGTCCTGCGAGAGCGTAAAGCCGGTAATGTAAGCGTTGCCGCCCGGATCCACCGCGATAGCGAACGCCAGGTCATCGGCCGAGCCGCCCAGGTAAGTCGAATAGACCAGCTTGGAGCCAGAGGGATTCAGCTTGGCGACAAAGGCATCGCCCGCTCGTTCGCAGCTGTTGCCGCCCGATCCGGCGAACCGGGACTGAAGAACTCCGTTGGTGACCGGAAAATCGGTGGAATTCGTCATGCCGGCGACGTACGCGTTCCCGGCCGAGTCGACCGCAATGCCGAAAGCCAGGTCATCGGCTTTGCCGCCCAAGTAGGTCATGTAGACCAGCGCTCCTGCGGAGGTGAACTTGGCGACGAACGCATCGCCCGAGAAATCGGCTATTGCCCGGCCGGCAAAGCTGGTTTGAAGAGATCCCGCCGTTACGGGCAGGTCCGCAGAAATCGTGAGGCCGGCAATGTAGACGTTTCCGGCGCTGTCGGTTGCGATGGACTTAGCGGCTTCGTTACCGCTGCCGCCAACGTAGGAAAGATAATCCAAAGCAGGGTCGATTACCAGATCGCGAGCGCGGTCGTACGGGCCGATTTCAAATTGAACGCGGTTACCCTTCAGCTTGAAGCCGCCGCGAATGGGATTGCGAGCACTCCCGGCCTGCTGGTAAACAACCGGCGCTTTCCAACGCACATCTCGCGAACCGGCCGACAAAACCAGGTTCCCGGCGGGATCGACGCGCAGGCGGTCAGCGCCGGAAATGTCGAACTGGATCGCGCGGGGGTCGCCGCTGGCGTGAACGACGAAATCATATTCCAGGTTTCCTGACGATCCATAAAAGACCAAATCGATGCCAGGATAGAGAGCGTCGATGGAGATCTTGCTGTAGTTTTCGACGTTGTCTTTCCAATCAGCCGTGGAGTTTCCAAGAAAATAGTTGCTGCGCGAGGACAAGATGCCGCCCGGGCGGATGCGAGCTGATTTGCGCGCGCCGCGGAAAGTTGTACGGATGTAGCTGGCGGCTTTCGACGTGGGGTCGATCAGCCCGAGCGTGTTCTGAAGAGGGCCGGCCTCTAAAAAGTAACCGCGCCCGCGCGCGACGAAGCGGGATCCTGCCGCGCCGGCCGGCTCGAAACGCAGCGGCACGTTCGCCAGAAGGTTCGAGGAGGACGGCGCCGCTTCCAGCGGTTTTAGCAGCAGCGCGATCGAATTGGCCAGTAGGAGTATGGTGGCAGGCACAGCATTTCCGACGAATCGAATGCGCATTGGCTAATTATAAGAAGTTCAGTGTTCAGCGGAGAGCCGCCGGCGCCGCGGAAAGGCAGAGGCTGCGATACAAGCTCCGCGTGCGCTCAACCATACTGGTCGCGCTGAACCGTTGCTCGACGGTGTTGCGAGCTTCCGTGCCGAGGCCCTTGCTCAATGGCCATTGATCGAGCAACCGCAGCACGGCAGCGGCGATGGCTGCCGGCTCACGCTCCCCAACTAGCCGCCCGTTTACCCCGTCTTTGACGATCTCCGGTGTAGCATCGCTGGCGGTGGTCACCACCGGAACGCCATGCGCCATCGCCGACAACAAAGCTGTCCCGAGGCCCTCATGGATGGTGGCATTCATGTAAACATCCAGGGCGCCGTAAAACGACGCAAGATCGTCCAGCGCGCCGGTAAACCGAACCGCGCCGGAAATTCCGAGCTGCGCTGCAAATCTTTCGAGGCTCGATCGGCACGGGCCGTCGCCGGCTAACAACAGCACGCTGCGTGGATACTTCGCGAGAATGCCGGGCATGGCTTGGATCAGCACGTCCTGGCCTTTATTGGAAACCAGATAACCGGCTGACCCCAGCAGGCACAGATCGTCCGGAGTATCCAAGCCGAACTGCCGGCGGGCAGCGTGGCGCAATGCGGCGGAGGTGGGAGGCGGCACCTCGACTCCGTCGTAAATTACTTCGATTTTCTCGCTCGGAATTCCCGACTCAATGAGCCGGCCCTTGACGAAACCGGAGACGGCGACCATCCGATGTGCGCTCTGGTATCGCATCCGCGCCAGCCGATTCTGCGCCAGCGCGTAAGACACGCGCCGGGACGCCACCAGCCGGGCTTCCTCGTGCGCGCCCGCTAGCCACGCCGCCGTTAATGCGTGCGCGTCATGGCAATGGACGATATCGAATTTCGTCCGCCGTAGCCGCCGGGCCACTTCGATCGAAGCGCGGATCCGGATGGCCGGGCCGCGGACCGGATGCACGCTAAGACCGGCGGCGCTGGCACGTTGGACAAGCGGTGAAACGGCTGGCGCGATCAGTTCCGCAACATCTCCGGCGGCGCTCAAGCCCTTCAGGAGCAGCAGCGCCTGGCTTTGCCCGCCGCGCCACTCCTGGCCCAAGTCGATGTGCAACGTAGTCAACTTCTTATTGTCGCTGGCGGGCCGCGGACCCGCACGGCGCCAGGCGCGGCTCGATATACTTGACGACATGGTAGCCCGCGGAGATTGCAAGCGCGTCCGTCGCACAGAACTGGCGCTGGCTCTTGCCGCGGTTTCGTTCGTTTGGCCGATGGCGGCGCAGGTCCAGAAGGCAGCGGCGGCGGGCCATCCGGATCTCGACGGCATCTGGAACGCAGCCACGGCCACACCGCTCGAGCGCCCGGCGCGCCTGAAAGACAAAGCGTTCTTCACGCCCGAAGAAGCCGCGCAGTGGGAGCGCCAGGCCGCGGCCAGAAACCAGGATCCGGCTCAGATCAGACCGGGTAGTTTCGCCAGCTACAACAATCTGTTCTATGAGCACGGAACGAAGTTGCCCAGCAGCCGCCGGACATCCATAATCACGGACCCTCCGGATGGCCGGATTCCCGCGCTTACGCCAACGGCTGCCGCGGAAATGAGGCACCATCTGGAATTGCTCAAAAATCCGCGCGCCGCCACAGACCTCGGTCTGCAAGACCAGTGCATTGTGTTTTCGACCGCCGTCCCAATGCTGCCATACATTTACAACAGCAATTACCAGATTGTGCAGACGGGCGCTGAAATTATGATCAACGTCGAAATGATTCACGATACGCGAGTCATCCGGCTGGACCGTCAGTCTCATCTTCCGCCCAGCATCCAGCTGTGGCTGGGCGATTCACTGGGGCACTGGGAAGGCAGCACCCTAGTGGTGGACACCACTAACTTCAGGGACGGCAGCGGTTATTTCGGCGAGGCCGGAGGCATGTACGCGTCCGATCGCAATCTGCACGTGATCGAACACTTCAGCCCGCTGGATGCGAACACAATCCTCTATCGGTTCGAAGTCGAAGACCCGACGGTTTATACCCGTCCTTGGAAAGGGGAACTCACTTTGGAGCGATCGCCCGGACCAATGTTCGAATACGCCTGTCACGAGGGCAATTACGCGCTCCCGGCGCTCCTTCAGGGCGCAGAGCCGCAGAAAGCGGCGTCATCCAGCGCGAACCAGCGGTAGTCCATCCAGATTCTATTGCCGCTGGCCGGAGAGTGAAGCCGTTCCTAGCATCCCGCCGAGGCCCATCGTTTCCACCGCCGAAGAAGGCACGATCACCATCGAACCTTTCTCCTTGATCGCCTCATACAGCATATTCATGGCGCGCAGGTGCAGCGCGACGGGATTATTCAAATAAACGGCGGAGGCTTCCGAAAACTTGGTGGAAATTTCGGTTTCGGCGGTCCCTAAGATGATCCGGGCCTGGCGCTCGCGCTCGGCCTGTGCCTGACGCGACATCGCGTCCTCCAGGGCCTGCGGGATGTGAACATCCCGAATCTCCACCGATTGCACCGTTATGCCCCACGGATTCGTCTTCTCGTCCAAGATGCGCTGCAGCTCGCGCCCTAGCATCTCGCGCTCGGTGATCATCTGGGCCAGGTCATGCCGGCCGATCGATTCGCGCAGGGCGGTTTGGGCACTCATCGTAATCGCGTTATCGAAATCCATCACTTCCAAAATCGACTTCTCCGGATTCCACACCAGCCAAAAGATGATCGCGTCGACGTTGACCGGCACCGTATCGCGCGTCAGCGCAGATTCCGCTTTGACATCAGTGACACGGACCCGTTGATCGACATACTCGCTGATGCTGTCGATTATGGGAACGATCGTGAACATGCCTGGCCCGCGCAACCCGACATAGCGGCCCAGCCGCAGCACCGCGGCCTTCTGCCATTGTTCGGCGACTTTGATCGCGAACAGGAAGTAGAAACCAACCAGAGTGCCGAGGATGGCGAAAGCGGGTTGCTTATACGCCGCAGCAGGCCCAACGCCGGCCGCCACAGAAATCAGAAACACGGCTACGGCAATGCTGCTGACCTGCGGGTTAGGGCGACGCCCTCCCGCACGTTCTTTGATGAGATTGCGACCTAGCATGACTAACCCCTTTCTTATTCCTTCCTCAATTCGTCAAAATAATCGAGCAGTTCCCGCAACGTGATTCCTTCCGCGCCTGCCTTGGCCAGTAGTTCGCCGGCGAGTTGCGCGATCCGGCGGCGCCGCTCTACTTCGCCGCCTTTCGGCTTTTTGTCGGTCACGAACGTGCCCGTTCCCTGCTGGGTCGACAGAATTTCGCGGATCTCAAGCTCGCGATACGCCCGAACCACTGTGTTGGGGTTGATCGCGAGGTCCACCGCAAGCTGCCGCACTGTGGGAAGCTGTGCACCCGGCCGCAAAAGCCCGGCCGCGATGCCGCCCAGGATCTGATCGATGATTTGCCGGTAGGCTGGTACGCCGCTATGTGGGTCCAGGCGGACCTGAAAGCGGCGGTCTTGAACCATGGCGGTCATCTTCTGTTCTATTGTATTAGTCTTATCATACACTGTCAAGCCCTAAAATGTGACCCAACGTAAACTTCTCGCGCGGCGCTGCGTTTAATGAATTAGCGAGGCAATCCAAAGCAATGAGACATCGGGTCTTAATAGGAGCATTTTGCTCTGGGGCGGTTCTATGGTCGGGTATCGCGGTGGCAGGAGCGGCGCGGAAGGCAACCGACGCTGAAAAGCGGCAGGCCGCGCTGTTCCAGAAGAAGCTGACGAACGATCAGCAGATTTTGCACGCGCTCGATCGTCTGACGTTTGGCCCGCGGCCCGGCGATGTCGCGCAGGTTAAGAAAATCGGCCTGAAGAAATGGATCGATCGACAGCTTCACCCGGAGCGTATCCCGGAGAACACCGATCTGGAGGCCAAGCTTCATCCACTCGAATCCCTGAAAATGACGCCCCTCGAAGCCGTGCAGCACTATCCGGCGCCACAGATGATCGTGGCGATCGCGCGAGGGCGCCAGCCGCTGCCTGAAGATCCGGTGCTGCGCGCCAGCGTCGAACGCATGATCCAGCGTTACAAGGCACGCAAAGAGGCCGCACAGGATACTTCGGGGGGCGATCCGAACGTCGATCTCGATCCGGCCAAACCGCTGAACGAAGTTCTGGATCCAGCGGAATTGCTGACGCTTCGCGGCGGCACGCCGGAACAGAAGCGGCAGTTGATCGAGAGCATGCCACCGGAAAAGCTGGATGAGTTCTTAATTGCCCTTCCCCGGTCACAACGTCAGCAGCTGATCGGGATCGTGCCCACGGGGGCGCGCCGCACCATCATGCTGCTGAACGCGCCGCAGCAAGTCGTGGCTTACGATCTCATGGACGCCAAGATGCTGCGCGCCATCGAGAGTAATCGGCAGCTCGAGGAAGTGCTGGACGATTTCTGGTTCAACCATTTCAACGTGTTTTATGACAAAGGCGCGGACCGCTTCTCGATCCCCGAATACGAACGTGAGGCGATCCGGCCGCACGTATTGGGCAAGTTTCGCGACCTCCTGGAAGCGACGGCCAAAAGCCCCGCCATGCTGTTTTACCTGGACAACTTCCAGTCCGTCCGGCCGGATCTCGATGCCAACAACAAAAGCCGCAAGGTGAAGCGCGGGTTGAACGAAAACTACGGCCGCGAGCTGATGGAACTGCACACCCTAGGCGTCAATGGCGGCTACACGCAGAAAGACGTAACGGAAGTCGCGCGCTGCTTCACTGGCTGGACACTGCTGGAGCCGCGGCGCGGCGGCGGGTTCTTCTATAACGACAAGCTGCACGACAAGGGCGAAAAGATCGTACTCGGGCACGTGATTCCGGCCGGCGGCGGTATGGACGATGGTGAAAAAGTGCTCGATATCCTTGCGGCCCATCCGTCGACGGCGCATTTCATTTCCAAGGAGCTGGCTCAGCGATTCGTTTCCGACGATCCACCCGAGTCGCTGGTGCAGAAGATGGCCGCCACGTTCCTCAAAACTGACGGCGACATCCGCGAGGTCATGAAAACCATGTTGACTTCGCGCGAGTTCTGGTCCCAAGGGGCATACCAGGCCAAGGTCAAAACGCCGTTCGAGATGGTGGTCAGCTCCGTCCGCGCTCTGAACGCCAATGTATCGGACGCGTTTGCTCTGGCCAACCAGGTGGGAAACCTGGGCGAGCCGCTGTATCGCAAGCTGGAGCCGACCGGTTATTCGAACGTCAATTCGGAGTGGGTAAGCTCGTCCGCGCTGCTCGGCCGGATGAACTTCGCGCTGCAGTTGGCGCAGAACCGCTTACCGGGCGTCACGGTCGATCTTTCTGGCTTGGGGAGCGATCCGGCGCCGCTCTCGAAAATGCTGCTGTTCCGCGCGCCGTCGCCGCAGACCGCGGCTGGCATCGATAAAGCAGTGGCTGAGCAGAAGCAAAAGACTCCCGGGCTGGTGGCGGGGCTGGTCCTTGGGTCGCCCGATTTTCAACGAAGGTAACTATAGCAATATGACATCACGACGTGTTTTCCTGAAAGGTTCGGCATTCGCCATTTTCGGTGTTGGATCCATTCCGGCTTGGCTCTCGCGCTCGGTCTACGCGGCCGAAGGCCCGCAGCGGCGCAAGAAGATGCTGGTGGCGATCTTCCAGCGCGGCGCTGTGGACGGCCTGAACATGGTTGTTCCCTTCGGCGAGCAGCGTTATTACGAGATGCGGCCCTCCATCGCGATTCCAAAGCCGGACGGTACGCCCCAAAGCGCGGTGGATCTGGACGGCTTCTTCGGCCTGCACCCATCGCTTGCGCCTTTGAAGCCCCTGTACGACGCCGGACACCTGGCGATCGTGGACGCCGTCGGCTCGCCGGACCCGACCAGGTCGCACTTCGATGCGCAGGATTACATGGAGTCCGGCACCCCGGGCGTGAAAGCGACCAACGACGGTTGGATGAACCGGGCGTTGCCAAAAGCCAACGGTCCAGTTTCGCCGGTGCGCGCCGTGAGCATCGGCGCGAACCTGGCACGCAGCATTCGCGGCCGGAACGAAGCGGTCGCGATTAACAACCTGAATGATTTTCAAATTCGCGATCCTCAGGGTGCCCAAGGCTTCGAGAGCATGTACGAATCTACGCTGGATACGATGCTGCACGGTACCGGAAAAGAGACCTTCGGCGCGATTAAGTTGATGCAGTCGATCCAGAAGCAGGCTTATACGCCCGCTAACGGCGCCACTTATCCGCGCGGCCCGTTCGGCAATAGCCTGCAGCAGATCGCTCGGCTGATCAAGGCGGAGGTTGGTCTGGAAGTTGCCTTTGCCGATATCGGCGGCTGGGACACGCACGTAAACGAAGTGGCCGCGCAGCCGGCTGCCGGGCAACTGGCCAACAACTTAGCGCAGTTTGGACAATCGCTCGCGGCTTTTTACCAAGATCTGGGCGACCGCATGGAAGACGTAGCAGTGGTCACCATGTCGGAATTCGGCCGCACCGCGCGCGAGAACGGAAACCGCGGCACCGATCACGGTCACGCCAACGTGATGTTTGCCATGGGAGGCGATATTCGAGGCGGCAAAGTCTACGGCGAATGGCCAGGGCTGGCAGAAGAACAGCTCTACGAGGGGCGCGACCTCGCACTGACCACCGATTTCCGAGACGTGCTCGGAGAATTAGTGGCAAAGCATCTGGGTAATCCGAGCCTGAAGTCGGTATTTCCTGGCTATGAAAATCCAAAATTCCACGGGATTCTCGGCTAGGCGGTCTGAAGCGGCGCAGCCGCGGCGGTCAGTGCTTTCAGTTCATCCAGCGTGCCATTGAAGCAATTCAGGTCTACGCGGCACGCGATGCCTGGAATTGCTGCCTGGCGGGTGTGCTGCCAGAAGGTCCAGTTACTCCACGGTTTCGGGACCAGCGGCGCGGGATCGTCAGTGTATTGCGCGAGCCACACGGGATACTCCGCTAACGCTGACGCATTGTGAAGAACGTCCGTCATGAATGCCGGGCTCAAGTAAACCATGGGGCGGCGGTGCAACCGATTCTCGACAGATTGCAGCCACCGCAGCGCCAACTGGCTCCGGTTCAACACCGGCACGCCCGCCCATTCCTCCGGGGCTTCCAAGTCCAAAACGGGCGGCAAATCGCCCGGATCGAGCTGACTGACGGCCCTGAGAAATAAATCCACTTGTGCTGTGACTGGCATGGCGGGATGGAAGAAATGATAAGCGCCGCGAGCCAGGCCCGCGCGCCTGGCCGCTTGCCAGTTGGAGACAAATCGCGGATCCACGTGCGAGGCCCCTTCCGTGGCCTTGATAAAGCAGAACTTGATGCCAGAAGCCGCTACAGCAGCCCAATCAACGGACTGCTGAAAGTGAGAAACGTCGATTCCGCGAAGAGTTTGATTGCTGGACGTATTAGGCGAATTCACGCGCCTATTTTAGTACGCCCATTTTGTCAAACGGCCAATAAATGAAGACGGCTTTTCCGTAAATGAACTTCCGCGGCACAAATCCCCAGGCGCGGCTGTCGTTCGAGGAGCTGCGGTGGTCCCCCAGGACGAAGTAGTCGTCCGCCGGGATTTTCTTGAGCGGCATCGAAGTGTCGTCCCGAAACTCGGAGGGAACGTAATCTTCTTCGAGCGCCCGCCCGTTAACGATCACCGTTCCGCGGTCCACCTCGACGGTGTCACCCGGGACGCCGATCACACGCTTGATATAGGATTTACTGGGGTCGCCAGGGAACCAGAACACGATCGTATCGCCGCGGTCGATGGTGGAGAAATGATAGACGAATTTGTTGATGAAGATCCGCTCCTGATCATCCAGGGTCGGCATCATGCTGGTGCCTTCCACCTTGACGGGCTGATAAAGGAACAGGATTACGATAACAGCGAGGACCACCGAAAAGACCAGGTCGCGTGCCCAGTGCAGCAGGGCCGCGAGCAACGGCCGCTTGGGGGTAGCGGGTGGGGGTGTTGCCGGAGCCGCTTCAATCTGGTCCATCAACGTACCGGTATCTCGAACTATTCTCGCACCGCGCCGCTCGTCCGGCAATACCGGAATTTAGCGAGCCTGCCGCTTGGAAGACCCGGCGGCCATCGAAATGCGGGGCGCGAAGAGAAAAACCGTCCATTTTCTAAGATGCATGCCCCGAAGAAGCGGTTCCCTAGGCGTGCCCGGGGCGACCGTTCCGTAGGGCCGCCTAACCGTTAAGCAGTCCCATAGTCTAAAGGACGGATGGAAGCCGAGGCCGGCAGCGCGGTCGAGAGGGCGCAGTCGGGGGACAGCGAAGCGTTTCGACTGCTCGTCGAGCAGCACAGCCGTGCCATCTTCCGTCTGGCTTTTCGCATGACCGGTAACGAACATGACGCCGAAGACGTGGTCCAGGAGACGTTTCTACGTGCCTATAAACAGCTTGCGCGCTATGAAGCGCGGTCGAGTTTTTCGACCTGGCTGTATCGGATCGCCTCGAATTACGCGCTGGATTTGATGCGGATGCGGCGGCGTCGCGAAGAGAAACGGCAGCGTAGCACTTCCGAGCAGCAGGACATTTTGCAGACGGTCCCTGAGCTGCGCCCGGGGCCGGACCGGATGCTCTACGGCGATCAGGTTAGCAAGCACGTGAACGCGGCGCTCGATCAGCTCACCCCGCAGGAACGGACCGCTTTCGTGCTGCGGCACTTTGAAGGATTATCGATCGCCGAGATCGGAGAAACGCTCGGAACGGGAGATAACGCGACTAAGCACAGCATTTTTCGAGCTGTGCATAAATTGCGTAAGGCTCTGGAGCCAGTAGTGGGTACAGCCAGATGAACCACGTAACAGAAGAACAATTCGTGCTGCTCTATTACGGCGAGTCGCCGGAATCGAGTGCGATCGAAGAGCACCTGGCCGAGTGCGATCAGTGCCGGAACGAGTTTCGCGCGCTGCAGCTGGCCCTCAACAGCGTCGATTCGGCGCCGGTACCCGAGCGCCCGGCTGACTACGGCCAGGCCGTCTGGCAGCGTGTTGCCGGCCGGCTGGGCGCGCCGAGGCGCAGACGTGCTTTTGCCTGGTGGATCTGGGCTCCGGTAACCGCAGCGCTCGTACTGGCGGCGTTTCTGGCCGGACGCTTATCGCACCCCACCCAGGCTCCTGCAATCGCCGCGAACCACAATACCCAGCAGGTGCAGGAGCGCATTCTCCTGGTCGCGGTCGGCGATCATCTGGACCGTTCCCAGATGATTTTGGCTGAATTGAGCAATGCGCCCAGCGGAAAGGGCAAGTTGGACATTTCCGGCGAGCGCGAAATGGCCGAAGAACTGTTGCAAGATAACCGGCTATATCGCGAAACAGCCCGCAGCACCGGCGATGCAGCCGTGGCCAACGTGCTGGACGATCTGGAACGCGTGCTCATCGAGATCGCGCACAGCCCGAACGATGTCTCAGAAAGCCAGCTTGCCGGGCTGAGGCGTCAGATTGAAGACCGCGGGTTGTTATTCAAGGTACGCGTGCTCGGCTCGCACGTGCGCGAGGAAGAAAGCGAACCCGTGAGCGAGACCGGCAAGAGTCAGAAGAAGTTGTGAGGACGACCGACATGATTCGAAAATACGCATTCACATTAATCCCGGCTGTGCTGCTCGCGCAAGCGGCCTTTGGCCAGCAGCCTCAGCCTGCGCCTCCGGCGCCCCCCCTCCCGCCCGACGCGCCTTGGCCGGCCGTGCCCGCGGCGCCCGCCGTATTTTTCGGCGGCTCCGTTGCGCCGGTTCCGCCGCTGCCGCCCGATTTGGGCGATCTGGCGATGTTCGCTTTCCAGGACTCATCCCGCACCGCGCGTGAGGCGGCGCGCCGCGCAAGAGACGTCGCCCGGCGCGACGATACGCGCGACGAGCGCTACTACCGCGAAGGCAAGATCCTTCTGGATCGCAAGGAATACGATCGCGCGATCACTGCATTCAATCGCGTGATCGACGTCAAAGGCAGCCGTGCCGATGGAGCGCTGTACTGGCGCGCGTACGCGCAAAACAAGCTCGGCCAGCGTGACGCTGCGCTCGCCAGCATCGCCGATCTTCAAAACAATTATGCAAACAGCCCCTGGCTGAATGACGCCAAAGCGCTCCAGGTCGAGATTGGACAGCAAAGCGGCAAGCCGGTCTCGCCCGAATCGGCCACAGACGAGGATCTGAAGCTGCTGGCCTTGAACAGCTTGATGAACTCCGACCCGGACCGCAGCGTACCGATGTTGGAAAATCTGCTGAAGAGCAGCAACTCACCGCGGCTGAAAGAGCGCGCGCTGTTCGTGCTGGCGCAAAGCCGATCGGCCAAAGCGCGCGAAACGCTCGCGTCTGTCGCCAAGGGCGCTTCGAATCCAGACCTGCAGGCGAAGGCCATCGAATATCTGGGCATTTACGGTGGTAGCGGCAACTTGCAGATTTTGTCGGATGTTTACAAGAACAGCAGCGATCCGCAAGTCAAGCGTACGATCCTCAATAGCTTCATGGTGGCGAAGAGCCGCGACAACCTGCTCGCCGCCGCCAAATCGGAAACGAATAGTGAACTCAAGTTGCACGCCATTCAGTTGCTGGGCGCGGCCGGCGGTTCAGCCGACCTGGCGCAGTTGTACTCCAGCGAATCCACACCGGAGACAAAGCGCGCCGTCATTCAGGGCCTGTTCATGTCGGGCGATTCCGCCAAGCTGCTGGAATTGGCAAAGACGGAAAAAGATGCGAGCCTGCGGCACTTCATCATCAATCAACTGGGCGCAATGGGCCGCAGTAAGACCGGCGCGGCGCTGGCATCTATGTATACGAGTGAAACAGACACAGACAACAAGCGCGCCATCATCAATGGACTCTTCGTTCAAGGCAATGCGGCCGCGCTGGTTGAGATCGCCCGCAAAGAAACCGATCTGAATCTGAAGAAGCAGATCGTGAACGAGCTTTCACTCATGCACTCCAAAGAAGCCTCCGACTATCTCATGGAGATTTTGGCGAAATGAACAAAACCTGCATCGCGATTGTTCTCGCGGCAAGAGTACTCGCCCAGCAGCCGCACGTACAAAACGCAAAGCTGGAGACCCGCGCAGCCTCGGGCGGACTGGATGCCGCCTTCCGGGCGATTCTTTCGACGCAAGCGGAACCGGCGTGGGTAGGATACGCGGCGCCGATGATCCGCGGCCGGCAGCAAATGTGCTGCTGGAGCGACAACGAGCGCGGCTGCTTTCTGGAGCCGAACCACGGCGGAAATATCAGCAATTCGGCTACCCAGACGGTCCAACTCGAAGGATCCGCGGATGTGGTGGTGCTGTACCGGATCGAGAATCACGAAATTCAAAAAATCCGGAATTTTACGCCCGAATGCACCCTCGATGCGGGCGGCCGGCCGTTCATCTGGCTCAACGGAGTGACGCCGGCGGACAGCATCGCGTATCTGTTTAGCTTTGCGCATACGCAAGCGGCTGGCACCGCTCGCGAGCAGTCGCGCCGCGCCAACGGGGCCGTAGCCGCCATCGCGTTTCACGCGGATGCGGCGGCCGATCGGGCGCTCGATCAACTCGCGGACGCTTCGCTAACGGAGCAAGTGCGCCTCCAAGCCATCTTCTGGATGGGTGCCGCGCGAGGCAAAGCCGGCTTTGAGTCCGTCAGCCGGATTCTGCAGGCAGACCCGAACGAGAAGATCCGCGAGCGCTCCGTATTCGCATTGACGCAAAACAAGGAACCGGGCGCGCTCGATGCAGTCGTGCGCGCCGCGCATGACGACAAAAGCGCGCGGGTGCGCGGTCAGGCTCTGTTCTGGCTGGCGCAAAGAGCGGCGGAGAAAACCGCCCAAGCAGCGATTACAGACGCAATCGCCAACGACCCGGAAACACAGGTGAAGAAGCGGGCCGTGTTCGCATTGACCCAAATGCCGAATGGAGAAGGCGTGCCGCTGTTGATTCAGCTCGCGCGCACCAATTCAAATCCCGTCGTGCGGAAACAGGCCATGTTCTGGCTCGGCCAAAGCAAGGATGCGCGCGCGCTGGCCTATATCGAAGAGGTGTTGAAGTAAGTGCGGGCGCGGTTCATCCGGTACGCCCAGGCGATCATCGCGGAAAACACGACCAAGCCGGATATTCCGGCTCGGACCGGGTTCGGATCGATCCCCGAGCGGATATTTGCGACCCAGATAAGGGTAATCAGAGCAGTGCCGGCCCAGAATCCCACCGCAGCCGGGCGGGTGTTGGCTTTGGTCACGCGTACGTAAAGGATAGTCGCCAAGAGCCACGCGCCGCCTTCGCATAGAAGAGTCGCAGGCAGCGAGTTCCACAACCCGAAGCCCAGCACCATCGACATGCCGGGCGCCAGCGGCATGTCAGGCCGATGGCTGATCACATCCAAAATCCAGTGGCTGAGGACGCCGCCGAAGAGCAGCCAAGCGGCTCTCCGCGGACGCTTCGCAATGTAGACGCCGGCGGCGAACAGCGTCGCCCAAAGCGCGTCCATTGCCAGGCTGTGGCTGTACGGGATGTGGCCTACGAACCTATTGGATGTCACGCCCGGAACGGCGGTAAACTGCTCGAGGCCTGAGATGAGGAAAACGAACGCCAGAAGGTCCGCGAGCAACGCGCCCACCATCCATGTCCCCAGAGAAATCCTGGGTTCGATGCGCTTGCCTGCGAATGCGACCGCTACATGACCCGCCAGCATGTTTCTCGTGCATCACTGGCCGAGGCCATGCTTGGCGCGCAAGCGCCGCAGATGGTCGCGCGCTTTCAGGTCCTCGTCCGAATAAAAACGGGCACCCGGAAAATCGTGGTTCGCAATGGCGTGTTCCATCTTCCGCAAACAAGACTCGACGCGCTTTTCCGCTTCGGCGATCTCGTTAGGCACACTCTGGCGCGGCGAGGCGAACCACAATTCCCGCGGCACACCCACCGGCCGCATGTTCCGGACATCCGGCAGCGAGCGGCCTCGAATGGAAGGACTCGTCGTTGCTTTTACCAGCCATTCTCGAGCCGCGGACCCCGCTAGCGCCGCCAGCTCGCATGCCAAAAAACCGGCGTACGCCAGACGGCCGTATGCCCGATTTTCTTCTGCGGATTGTTCGAATGCGGCGCACATTTCCGCTTCAAAGGCCGACCGGTAATCCCGCGGATAGAGCCGCAGCAAGGTTCTATAAAATCGTGATGCGCTCATGTCATACCTCTCTCATCTTCAGCCGCGACGAGGCCGCGCGCGTGAGCTGCTTCATGCGCTCCACTTCGCCTTCCAGTTGCCGCCGCCCCTCGGCGGTGAGCCGGTAGGCTTGCTTTTCGCGCGATGTATCCTGCTGTTCGAACTTCTCAATCCAGCCCTCTTCGAGCAGCCGCGCCAGCGCGCCATAAAGCGTGCCGGTGCTCATCCGCACCCGGCCGCTGCTCAGGTTCTCGATATCTTTCATGAGAGCGTAGCCGTGCCTTGGGCCGGTGGCGAGGCTGGCGAGAATCAGGAGCACTGGCTCCGTTAGCGGCTTAGGTTGAAAGGCGTTATGTCGCATAACGACGTGTCGTATTGCGTCATATTATCGCAGCCGCGGCCCGCCGTCAATAGAATTCAAAGTTCGTAGTCTTCCGGACATTCCCCAAACATCGCATGCGGACACCACCTGCCCGTGTAACACTCCGGTGCCCTGGTGATGTCAGTTGGCGTCGTGCAGAACATGCAGGAGTTCAGAAGGCGTTTTCCTGCCAGGCGGGCCAGTCCATGGTTCGCGCGCCTGCCTGCCGGGTCTGGTAGCTGCTATCATCGCCCCTGCGGCGGCCGTAAGCGCTGTAACCTTTTCCGCCCAACCTGGTAATTACCTACGTGTACGAGGCCAGCGATAGCAGCCTGATGCAGGCCGTCCGCGAGGGCGAACTGGGCGCGCTGGCTATTCTCTTCGAACGCCATCATCGGCCGTTGTTTAACTATTTCGTACACATGAATGGGAATCGCGATCTCAGCGAGGATCTGGTGCAGGACGTCTTCGTGCGGATGCTGAAGTACCGGCAGAGTTACCAGCCGGAGCGCGCGTTTACCGCCTGGATGTACCAGATCGCACGAAATGCGCAGGCCGATTCGATCGGCAAGCGAAAGCTCGAGGTAGCGCTGCCGGATCGTGAACTGGCGGGGAAGAACGTTATGGAAGAGAACTTGAGGCGGAAACAGGAGATTTCGATCTTGAAACGCGCTCTGGCTCGGCTGCCGGAAGACAAACGCGAACTGCTTGTCCTGACCCGGTTTCAAAACCTCAAGTACGAGGAGATCGCTTCCATTCTGGGATGCGATGTGGGCGCGGTGAAGGTTCGGGTCTATCGCGCGGTGCGCGCATTGGGACAGATTTACTTTGAATTATCCGGCGAGAGGGCATCATGAATTGCGAAGAAGCAAGAACACAATTCGTGGACTATTGGCGAGGCACATTGGCGGACGAGCGCGCCGACTTTGACGCCCACCTGGCGTCCTGCGAGCGTTGCCGCGCTGAAGCGGAAAGCCTGAAGGATATGTGGAGCGCGCTCGGCACTCTGCCCGAGGAAGACCCCAGCCTGCGTCTGCGCACGCGCTTTTACGATTCGCTGCGCGAATTGCGCCAACGCGGAACGGAACGGCACAAGGGCTTCGCCTGGTTCCGGCATCCGGCGTTTCAAGCCGCGGCCGCGGTAGTCATACTGGCGGCCGGCGTCGGAACAGGCTATCTGTTGCGCGGCCGTGAAGTGTCCGAGGTCTCGCAGTTACGTGGGGAGGTGGATAACATGCGCCAACTGGTCGCGCTCTCGTTACTTCAGCAGCAAAATGCCAGCGATCGGCTGCGCGGCGTCAGCTTTGCCTATCGCGCCGAGCCGGACGACTCGCAGGTGCTTTCGGCGTTGCTCCAAACCGTGGATCACGATTCCAACGTCAATGTCCGCCTGGCCGCCGTGGATGCTTTGAAGAAGTTTACCGACAATCCGGTGGGCAGGAACGGGCTGGCGCACGCGCTGGCCAAACAGAATTCTCCGCTGGTCCAGATCGCGATTCTGGACGAGATCGTTGAAGTTCGCGACAAGTCTGCTAGGCCGGCGGTTCAAAATCTGGCGGCGAGCCCGGACGTGAATCCTGAAGTGAAGCAACATGCGCAATGGGCGCTGAGGCAACTCCAATGAAACTCGCGATAGCTTTCGCGGCCGCTGCTTCGCTGGCCTACGGTGTGGACTCGCAGGAGACGATCCGGCGCACCTTGCCCGCTGCGACGCGCCTGGAGCTGAACAATGTCTCGGGCCGCATTCACGTAACCGGCTACAACGGGAATCAAATCGAAATGACCGCCGACAAGACGATCAATGCGGAGTCGCAGGAGCGCCTGGAAGCCGCCAAACGCGAAGTGACGCTGGACATCTCGCAGTCGGGCGGCGAACTGCGCATTTATGTCGATGGACCATTCCGGCATCGCGAGGGCTGGCATCGCGGCTATGACGTGAACTATGATTTCGAGCTGAAGGTCCCGGCCTCCACCGCTTTACGATTGTCGACTTTGAACCACGGGGCGGTTCGCGTCGAAAACACTTCTGCCGATTTCGACCTGAGCAACGTCAATGGCCGTATTGAACTGGTAGAAGCCGCCGGCGCCGGGACAGCACACACCGTCAACGGCGATATTTCGGCTTCCTTCGCGAAGAATCCGGCCGCGAACAGCTCCTTCAAGACGGTTAACGGCGCCATCGAGGCGTCTTTCCGCCCGAATCTTTCTGCAGACCTTCGCGTAAAAACGCTAAACGGAGCGGCGTATACGGATTTCGATGCGACGCTGCTCCCGAGGCCCGCGGCCGCCGCGGGAGACCGCCATGGCGGGAGGTTTGTCTATCGCGCCGACAAATCCACATTCATGCGCGTCGGCAGCGGCGGTCCCGAAATCACGTTCGAAACGCTCAACGGAGAGATTCGCATCGTGAAGCGAGGACAATAATCATGAGGAAACCTCCTCTTCTTCTTGCGCTCTTTGCAGCATGCCTAGCCTGGGCACAGGAGCCGCAGCCGGACCGGGTTACCGTCCCCTTCAGCGATCCCTCGCGTCCCAAGACACTCAAAGCGTCGCTCGTCAGCGGCAGCATCCGAGTGAAAGGTTATAACGGTGATCAGGCGATCGTAGAAGCGCACGCGCAAGCCGGCAGCCGCCGCGGCCGGAGATTGCCCGACCAGGTCGATGGCCTGCACCGGATCGACACCAATGCCACGGGACTTACGGTAGAAGAAGCCGATAACGTCATCACCGTCGGGACACGATTGCCAGCTGACAACGTCAGCCTCGATATTCAAGTCCCGTTCAATACTTCTTTGAAACTGCACGCCGTCAACGGCCGGGAGATCTCGGTTGACCAGATCGCGGGCGACGTCGAGATTGACATTACCAACGGCAGCGCGACGGCCACGCATATCACGGGTACGGCCGTTGTGCATGCACTGAACGGAAAAGTGCTGGTGTCCATCGATAAGGTAAGCGCGGACAAACCGATGTCGTTCAGCTCGCTCAACGGCGATATCGATGTGACTCTGCCGGGCGATTCCAAGGCTGGGCTCCGGATGAAAACGGATAACGGAGCTATCTACAGCGATTTCGATATTGCGTTGGGCAATTCCACGCGCGCACCGGCAGTGGAACAGAATGATCGCAGCAAAGGCAGGTATCGCGTCCGGTTCGACAGAACCATCGTCGGCAGCATCAACGGCGGCGGGCCCGAGCTTTCCCTCACCACCTTCAACGGGAATATCTACCTCCGGAAAGCCAAGTAGCCGGTCCGGTGGTTAGTTGCCGCGGATCACCCGATACAATGGGTTTCTGCGCTTCCTCGGTATCGACTTCGGGTGGCAATCGAATCCCAGCGGCTTGGCTGTCCTGACCTATGACGGCCACACACTGCGGCTGCTGAAAACTGAATGCGTCGAAGACCCGGCGGAGATCGTCCGCTGGGTTGCGGCGAACGCGAGCGCGGACGCCGTGGTCGGAATCGACGCCCCGATTGTCATTCCCAACGCCGACGGCATGCGCGACGCCGATCGCCTGGCGCACTCGTTGTACGGCAAGTTTCATGCCGGCGCCTACCCAGCCAGCCGCAGCCGGAGTTTCTGGCGCAGAACCACCCAGCTTTCAGCCGATCTCAAGCGGCTCGGGTTTCGGCACGGCGACGCAATCGCCGCATTATCGGAGGGCCGCCATCAAATCGAAGTGCACCCGCATGCGGCTTCCGTTCAACTGTTCCAGCTGGATCGCATCGTCAAGTACAAGAAAGGAACCCTTGCAGCGCGCGCCACGGCACTTCGCAGTCTGCGCGACTTGATTCTCGACCGGCTCCCGCAACTGGTTCCCGCGCTCGAGCGCCCGGTCCTGCCGGAAATCCCGCAAACGGGGAAGGCCCTGAAAGCGTGCGAGGACCAGCTGGACGCCGTGCTGTGCGCCTACGTCGCGGCCTACTGGTGGCGCTGGGGGCGCGAGCGCAACGAGGTGCTGAGCGATTCGAAACGCGGCTACATCGTAGTCCCGAAGCGGCGTACGCGCGAAATGCGACTCGCCGACCTGCGCGAGGAACACCTCCGCCGCGGGCTTCAAGAGTGCGACATCGATCCTGACCCGATCCTGCAGTTCAAACAATGGTTCGCGGAAGCCTGCGCGCTCGAAATCGATCACGCCGATGCGATGGCGCTCGCCACTGTGTCGGCCGGCGGCCAACCGGCCGCGCGCGTGGTCCTGCTCAAGGAAGTGACGGCCGGCGGTTTTGTCTTTTTCACCAATTACGGCAGCCGGAAAGGCCGCGAACTGGCGGAAAATCCACGCGCCGCACTGGTGTTTTTCTGGCGCGAATTCGCCCGGCAAGTCCGCGTCATTGGCGTCGTAAACAAGACCACGCGTAAAGAGTCGGAGGCGTACTTCGCGACTCGCCCCCGCGGATCCCAACTCAGCGCCTGGGCATCCTGGCAAAGCTCGCCCGTGCCGGATCGCGAGATGCTGGAAGCGCGCGTTAAGAAGCTTGCGGAAAAATACGCGGACGGCGCGATTCCCGCGCCCCCGAACTGGGGAGGCTACCGGCTGCGCCCGGACTCCATCGAGTTCTGGCAAGGCCGTCCCGACCGGCTACACGACCGGCTGGTATACACGCGGACGGAGGCCGGCCGCTGGCGTATCGAGCGGCTGGCGCCGTAAACGGCTGATTTCAAGCGCATTCGCCGACTCCCTACCGCCGTTCACCGATACGGGGTCGAACCAGGTCCGCCGGGCTGTTACGCTCGAATCGTGCCGCCAGACGAACAATTCGGCAAGAACTTAAAAGACAGCATCGAGCGCGATATCCACGAGCGCGTCCAGCGCGCATCCGAGCGCATCGAGTACAAGTTGCGGCGCCGCCGTGAACGCTACCACACCGGGGCGTCAGGCCTGGTGCTCGGCTCGATTATCGTGCTGGTCGGGCTCGGGCTCCTGCTGGACAACATGGGCATCGTCCATTTCCGTGACGTGTGGCACTACTGGCCCGTGCTTCTGATCGTCTACGGTATCTCGCGCATCCTAAGCTGCCAGGCGGTATCCAGCCTGGTGTGGGGCGGCGCCATCACTTTAATCGGCGCGTTCCTGCTGCTCGACAATCTCGACATCATCACGTTCAACTTCGACTACGTTTGGCCGCTGATTATTATCGCGTTCGGCTTAAGTATGCTGGTCCGCGCCCTGGACCGCAGGCGGTACGTTGATTCTGGCGGCGCGCCGGTGAGTACGGACCGGGTCCTCAACGTCGTCGCGGTGTTTTCAGGTTCCAAGCGCGTCATCGACAATCCGGATTTTCGCGGCGGCGATGTAGTAGCGGTTTTTGGAGGCGTGCGGCTGGACTTCCGGCGCGCCGGCATCACCGTGGATCGGGCCGTGCTCGACGTCAATGCCGTCTTCGGCGGCGTCGAAGTTCGCGTGCCGGAAAACTGGAGCGTTACCACCAAGGGCGTCGGCATCTTCGGCGGCTTCGACGACAAGACCATCCATCCCAAACCCGACCCGAACGCCAAAACCCCGGAACTCGTCATCACTGGCGCCACCGTATTTGGCGGAATGTCGGTCGCGAATTAGCGGGGCTCAACCATGCATCCGCTCTTAGCCACCCGCGGCCGGATCATTCTTTATCTGATCGCTTGGCTCCCGCTGGCCGGGTTGTTGGGCTACCTGCTTTCGATCGCCGGCAGTCTGCCCGTGCTTGAAACCGAGGCGATTGCGATCCCGCTCGCGCTGTTTTATGCCCTGGTTTGCCTCGCCCCCTGGTACATGTGCCGCGTGCTCCCGGTCGGGCCATCGCAGGTTCTGAAGCTGCTCGGAAACCACACCCCCGCGGCTCTGGTGGCGGGGCTGCTCTGGATCATCGTCGCCAAGGGATTGGCCATGGCCCTGAGCCGGTTCTATTTTCCCGATCTCGACAAGCGCTTCGGGCCACAGCTTCCACTCGTGTTCGGAATCGGCGTTTTGCTCTACATGCTTTCGGTCGCGCTGCATTATGTGCTGCTGTCGGTGGAATCGTCGCGAGAGGCCGAAACGCGCGAACAGGAAGCGCGCGCTTTGGCTCGTGAAGCCGAACTGAAAGCGCTCAAGGCACAGATCAATCCTCATTTCCTTTTCAACAGCTTGAATTCCATCAGCGCGCTTGCCACCGTGGATGGCACGCGGGCGCGCGAAATGTGCATCAAGCTCTCGGATTTTCTGCGCAGTACCCTGAGTTTGGGCGATAAAACCAGCATCTCCTTCAAAGAGGAGATGGCGCTTGCCAAGGCCTATCTGGATGTCGAGCAGGTTCGATTCGGCGCGCGGCTCCGGACCTCCTTCCAGGCGGACCCCAATTGCGCTAACTGCATCGTACCGCCGCTGTTTCTGCAGCCTCTGGTGGAAAACGCGGTCAAGCACGGTGTCGCGGGAATGGTGGACGGCGGCATCATCGAAGTTGCGGCATGTTGTGAGGATGGGTGGCTGCGGGTCAAGGTCGAGAACGATTTCGATCCGGACGCGCCTCCAGCCAGCCGCCATGGCCTGGGGCTGCAGAATGTCCGCGGGCGGTTGCGCGCGCTCTACGAGAACCAAGCGCGATTGGACACAGAACTGGCCGCCAGCCGGTTTGTAGTGCACGTCGAGCTGCCCTGCACGGCGCATGCGTAACAATGGAAGGACGAATGCCTGAAACGGTGGCGCCGGGCGCCGCGATCGGACATTACCGAGTCATTTCGCTACTCGGCCAGGGAGGAATGGGCGCCGTGTATCTGGCCGATGATACGCGGTTGGCCAGGCGCGTCGCACTCAAGATTTTGCCGCCTGAGATGGCGTCCGATCCCGAGCGCATGCAGCGCTTCGTTCAAGAAGCCCGGTTGGCGTCCGCGCTCACACATCCCAACGTGGCCACGATTTACGAGATCGGACAGGATAAGGACCTCTGGTTCCTGGCGATGGAATACATCGAAGGGCGGCCCTTAAGCGATCGTATTCGCGAAGGGCCCATGAAGACCGCCGAAATCGTCGCTATCGGCCTGGAAGTCGCCGACGCGCTGGACGATGCGCATTCCAAAGGCATCGTGCACCGCGACATCAAGCCGGCCAACTTGATGCTGACCACGCGCGGACACGTCAAGATATTGGACTTCGGCTTGGCCAAGCAGTCGGCCGCACCGCAGAGTGCCGGCGCGACTTCGCAGGAAACCCAGCTAATGACCAGTATCGGCGTCGTTATGGGCACGGTTGCCTATATGAGCCCGGAGCAGGCGCTCGGGCGCGAAGTGGACGCTCGGACTGATATCTTCAGCCTGGGCGTCGTGCTATATGAGATGGCCACCGGCCGTGTTCCCTTTTCGGGCGCCAATGCGCAAGAGACCATGGCCCACCTGCTTCAGAGCATGCCGGAGGCAACCGCGCGGTTCAATTACGACGTGCCGCCGGAGCTGGATCGCGTAATCCGCAAATCTCTCGAGAAGGACCCCAAGCGCCGCTATCAGTCCGCCCGCGACCTGATGGTCGATTTGCGAAATCTCGACCGCGATACCGGCTCAGCGCGTATCGCGGCACCGGCCGATCTCGGCGCGCTCAGCCGCCTCCAGGCGATCATCGTGGACGATGAAGAACTGGCGCGGCACCTGCTGCGCGAGTATCTCGAGACGGCTCGCGGCGTCGATGTCGTCGCCGAGTGCGCCAACGGTTTCGAAGCCGTAAAGGCCATCTCCGAACGCAAACCCGACCTCGTTTTTCTCGACGTGCAGATGCCGAAGCTGGACGGCTTCGAAGTGCTGGAGCTGATCGGCCGCGAGGTGGCCGTAATCTTCGTCACCGCCTATGACGAGTACGCGATGAAGGCCTTCGACGCGCACGCGGTAGATTATCTGCTGAAACCCTTCAGCCAGGACCGGCTCGAAAAAGCGCTGGAGCGAGCGCGCCAGAGATTGGGGCAAAAGCTTCCGCCGCCCGTGGAATTAGCTCGCGAGGCGCGGCCGCCGGAACATCGTTTGCAGCGCATCGTCGTAAAGGACGGCCCGCGCGTCCACATCATTCCGGTAGATGCTTTGGACTACGCCGAAGCCCAGGACGATTACGTATCGCTCCACAGCCAGCGCAAGAGCTACCTGAAGCAGCAAACCATCTCGAGCTTGGAGGCGGGCCTGGATCCGCAGCGCTTCGTGCGTATCCATCGCTCGGTGATCGTTAACTTGGAGCGGCTCGCAAAAATCGAACCCTACGCCAAGGACAGCCGCGTCGCGGTCTTGTCGGACGGTACCCAGCTCCCCGTTAGCCGCGCCGGTTATGACCGCCTGCGCGCGCTGCTCGGCGAAAAATTCTAGCTGACGCGCAGCGACTGTACAAACATCGCGACGACACGTGCCGTCTCAGCCTCGCCGCACGCGGTCGGATGCCGGATGCCAAGCTCGACACAGCGCACCGTACCACGAATCTCTGAAAAGGGATCCCGTGAATCCTGCGTGTTATCGTGAACCTCGTGACGCCTTCCCTGCCCTTCGCCACCCTCCTGGGGATCCAGATCATTGAATCGTCGCGCGACAAGGTCCTCGCCGAACTACAAGTAAAAGAAGAGCTCTGCACGATTCCTGCCGTGCTGCACGGCGGCGCAGCCATGTCGCTGGCCGACACCCTCGGTGCGATCGCTACTGTTCTCAACCTCCCGCCGGGAGCCAGAACAACAACCATCGAAAGGCAAAACAAACTTTATTGCCCCGGCGCCGCTTGGATCGACGGTGCGGGCCGAGTGCACCCCGATCCATCGCGGCAAACGGACGATGGTGTGGCAAACACGCATCTCGACGTCCGATGGCCGCTTAGTAGCCCTGGTTACGCAAACACAAATGGTGCTGGCGCAGGGCTAACGCGTCTGTAACGTCGCGCGCGGTACTGGTACCCACTCTTCGATCCGCCGGTTAAGAATCGGCCGCAAACGAGTCTAGACTCTGAATCCATTCGGATCACCCAACTTTTCCAGAAAGGGAAAATCATGGATTGCTCTCTATTCGCTAAAGCAAGGTTCTATGGATATGCCGCATTAGCGGCCATCGTCATCGCCGTTGCCGTGCCGGGCGCGATGTTCGCCGATGCACTTCAAATTAGCGGCACGGGAGGCACAATCTGCGAGCAGGGGACCTGCGTCACACCCGACACCCTGTTGGCCGGCAGTTCCTTGGCTAAGAATTTCGACTTCTTTTATACGCTGGCGAATGGCGATCAGTATGAGTTCGTAGGAACCGTGAACGAATCGAACACCAGTACGTTTGATTTCAGCCTCGACGCTCCTTTCAACGTTGTCTACCGGGGCAATACCAGCAACCCCAGTGCAGCATCGCAATCCGATACGCTGACTTTCGACATCCTCCAGAATGTAAACGACACAAATGCAAGTGGGCAGGGGCACGAAACTGTGCGAGGATCGTTCGCCGGAGGCATCGCATCCACCAGCAGCGTGCAAGGCGAACTGTTCGTTGCAGGACAAAACATCGGACTGCTGGGGCCATTCTTAGCATCTGGCGGCGCCTTCAGTCAGTCCATCGCGAACGTGACTGTGAGCGGGCTGACTGATCCCGTGTTATACGATCAGCGCCGGATTTTTTCGTTCGCCAGCGGGTCGTTGGTGGGCGCAGATATTGTCAACGGCACGGCCAGCCCGGTCCCGGAGCCAGCCGCAGCTGCACCGGTTTCGATGCTGATTCTGGTCGGGGCTTTGGCTTATCGGCGCCGCCGCTCGCGGACGGCGTAGAACGCAAGAGCAAGCTCCAGAGCCGCCCCGGGTTGCGAGCTGTCAGCCGGCCGCTCGTGCCCGCTGGTCGCCTTCGCGATTCGCGCTCTCCTCCGGCCGATTCGACTCCCGCCTGACCGGCCGCGCTTAATTTGCGTTCCGAATCGTGCGTCGCGCTATCCTGAACTGAAGTGCGCAAAGTTATAACGGCCGCCGAAGTGCCGGCGTCGGGCGAGTTGAAGATCGCGCGGGGAAGCATTTTAACGCCATCGGCGCGCGACCTGATTCGCGAGCGCGCTGTGAAGCTCATCGAAGTACCCGACGATCAACTCGACGCACCACCTCCGGAAAAAACCGTCGCGCTCGGATGCGATCACGGTGGATTCGCGTTGAAACAAACGCTGGCGCCGGTCTTCGCCGAAGCCGGGCTGACCACCATCGACGTGGGCACCGACAGCGAAAAGCCCGTCGACTATCCGGATATCGCCGCTAAAGTGGCCGAGTTGGTGGCCGGCGGCAAAGCGGCCCGCGGCGTGGTGATCGATGGCGCCGGAATCGGCTCGGCTATCGTGGCCAACAAGTTCCCTGGCGTCCGCGCCGCGCTGTGCTATGATAAAGCCTCGGCCCGGAATAGTCGCGAACATAATGATTCTAATGTACTTACGCTCGGCGGAAGACTGCTGACCGCGAGCCAGGCCGAGGACGTCTTGCGCGTCTGGCTCAGCACGCCTTTCGCCGGCGGGCGCCATGCCGCGCGCGTACAAAAGATCGCCGAAATCGAAAAGGCCACGAAGAATTGGACGCCGCGGAGCTAGATCGACTAGTCGAACAGATCGGAGAGGAGATCCTCGCGCGCACCGCCCGGTATGCGTCGCTGCCGCCCGACGCGGAGGGCCTCAACATCGCCGACCTGGTCTGCCCCGGCTGCACGCAGCGCTGCGCGCAGACTTGCGAGCACAAAGCTAAGCAGATCGTGAGGGCAGGTGCATGCCGGCTGTCGTGCAGCGAAAAAATGACCGGCGTGGATCCCAGCATCGCGGCCTTAATCGATCACACGCTGCTGCGTCCGGATGCCACCAGAGAGGACATCCTCAAAGTCTGCCGCGAAGCGCGCCAATATTGCTTCGCCAGCGTGTGCATCAATCCTTACTGGGTGCCGCTGGTTGCGGCCGAGTTGGCGGGATCGCCGGTCAAGGTCTGCACCGTAATCGGCTTTCCACTGGGCGCGACGTCCACCGAGGCCAAGGTGGCCGAAGCGGAAGCCGCGTTGCGTGTGGGCGCGCAAGAGATCGACATGGTGCAAAATATCGGCGCGCTGCGGAGCGGCGATCACGACGCCGTCCGCTCGGACATCGCGGCGGTGGCGGACGCCGGACATCGGGCAGGCGCTGTGGTCAAGGTGATTCTAGAAACGGCCTACCTGGACGACAACCAGAAAGCAATGGCGTGCATGCTGGCGAAGATGGCCAACGCGGATTTCGTGAAAACTTCTACCGGCTTCGGACCGTCCGGCGCCACCGCGCACGATGTGGAGCTGATGCGCCTGGCCGTTGGCCCCGATATGGGCGTAAAGGCTTCGGGCGGCATCCGCACCTTGGACGACCTCAAGAAAATGACCATCGCTGGCGCGACCCGCATCGGAGCCAGCGCCAGCGTAAAAATCGTGGAAGCGACGACGGGCGCTCCGCAGGAAGCGAGCAGCGGTTATTGATGAGCATCCGCGTTCATCTCCGTTTATCCGCGGCTAGTTCGTAATGGCGACCGCCCCACGCAAATCCCTGGTGCGTTTCCAGGAGCGCGCCGAGCTGCTCGACTTCCTGCTGGATGTCGCCGCAGCTACGTCCGAGACGCTGGACCTCGAACGCATCATGGCGAACGTCGCGTCCATCGTGAAGGATGTGGTCCCCTATGACCTGTTCGCGATTCTGCTCTACAGCGAGCGCCGCGGGGGCTTGAGTATCCGATACGCGATCGGACATCGCGAAGAGATCATTCGCGGCCTGCTGCTGCCGCTGGGCGAAGGAATCACCGGAGTGGCGGCCGCCACGCGCCAGCCGATCGTCATCGGCGATGTCCGTAGCGATGCCCGTTACCTTTCCGCACTGGACGCCGTGCAGTCGGAACTGGCGGTGCCGATGCTGGCGCGCGGGAAGCTGGTGGGCGTGATCGATCTGCAATCCACGCGCCTCAACGCTTACCGGGAACAGGACCGGTCGCTGCTGCAACTGATCGCCGGGCGCGTCGCGGTGGCCATCGACAATGCGCGCCTCTACCGGCGCGTCGATCGCCAGAACCGGACGCTGAAAACTCTGTCCCATTTGTCGCAGGAGTTCAGCTCGATTCTCGATCTGGACGAGCTCCTGGACAAAATCGCGAAAATCGTGCACGGCCTGGTCGCCTTCGATGCATTCAGCATCCTGCTCGTGGATCCCGAGCAGAAGGTACTGCGGCACCGGTTCAGCCAGCGCTACGACCAGCGCGTAAACCTGGACAACATCCCGCTCGGCAAAGGCCTGACTGGCGCGGCGGCCGAATCGCGCGAGATTGTGCGTGTGGTGGATACGCTCGCCGATCCGCGCTATATCGCGTCGCATCCCGATATTCGCTCCGAAATCGCGGTGCCGCTGGTGGTGCAGGACCGCGTGGTCGGCGTGATGGACCTGGAAAGCGAAAAGATCGGCTATTTCACCGAGGATCATTCGCGCCTGCTGGCATTGCTGGCGCCGCAGATCGCCAGCTCCGTAGAGAACGCGCGGCTCTATGAGGAGCTGGCGCAGCGTGAGCAAAGGATGGAGCAGGACCTTAAGGCCGCGCGCAACGTTCAGTCCGTGTTGCTGCTGCGCGAGCCGCCGCCCATCAAAGGTCTGGATATCGCCATCCGGTCGCGTCCGGCGCGTGAAATCACCGGCGACGTTTACGACGTCTTCGAGCATGGCAACGACGCCGTCTTCGCTTTGGGCGACGTGAGCGGTAAGGGCGCGGCCGCGGCGCTCTATGGCGCGATGGTCAGCGGCCTGCTTCGAACGTTGGCGCACCGCAAGCGCCGGCCGGCCGAACTGCTGCGTCTGTTGAATAACGTATTGCGCGAGCGCGCAGTCGAAGCCCGCTACGTCACGGTTTTGATTCTGGTCTGGGAGCGCGCCCACCGCCGCTTCGTAATGGCCAATGCCGGTTCCGAACCACCGCTGATTTGCCGCGGAACGGAGATCATCAAACCGCGCGTCGAGGGTGTGCCGGCGGGAATGCTGGATCATCGCGAGTACGAAGAGCTGGTGTTCGAAGCTCACCCTGGCGACTTGCTCCTGCTCAATTCCGACGGCATTACCGATCAGCTGAACCCGCGCGAAGAACAGTTCGGCCGCGGCCATTTGATCCGCTCGCTGCGCCGATTATGCGCCGAGAACGCGCAAGGCGTTGCCGACGGGATATTGTCGGACCTCGACCACTTCACCGCCGGCGCGCCTGCATTCGACGACCAAACCATCATGGTGCTGAAAGTCCGGTAAATGGAATACCGCGATCACACGTTGTACTTGGAAGATGTGCCGCTCGCCGATGTCGCGCAGCGCGAAGGAACACCCTGCTACGTGTACTCACGTGAGGCGATCGAGCAGCGTTTCCACGCTTACGACCGCGGGTTCGGCGACATCCCGCACACCGTCTGTTATGCCGTAAAAGCCAACGCGAATCTCTCAATCTTGCGGCTCCTGGCCGAGGCGGGCGCTGGTTTCGACATCGTCTCCGGCGGCGAATTGTTCCGAGTGCTTAAGGCCGGCGGCGATCCGTCGCGCGCGATCTTCTCGGGCGTTGGAAAAACCGCGCAGGAAATCGACTACGCGCTCGAGCACAACATCCGCAGCTTTAATTGCGAATCGGAGCCCGAGTTGGCCCTTATCGATTCGCTTGCCTCCCGCCGCCAGGTCAAGGTCCGCATCGCCGTGCGCGTGAATCCGGACGTGGACGCCGCCACGCATCCCTACATTTCCACCGGCCTCCGCAAGCACAAGTTCGGAATCGATATCGCCGAAGCAGAAGCCGTTTACGAGCGCGCCGAGTCGCTCGGAAACCTTGTGCCTGAGGGCGTAAGCTGCCACATAGGCTCACAGATCACCGATCTCGAACCAATGTTGGACGTCTTCGAGAAGATGATCGCGCTAGTGGAGCGCTTGCGTGCCCGGGGATTGCCCATCCGCACGCTGGATCTTGGCGGTGGGCTCGGCGTACGCTACAAACCGGAAGACAAGGCGCTGTGCATTCCGGAATTTATTCAAGCCATGTGCGCCAAAGTGGCTGGGCACGGGCTCGAGATCCTGATCGAACCGGGCCGGTCCATCGTGGCCGAGGCCGGAGTTTTGCTGACCCGCGTGCTCTATCGAAAGACCAACGGCGAACGCGAGTTCGTCATCGTCGATGCTGCGATGAACGACCTGATCCGCCCAGCGCTCTACCACGCGCATCACGAGATTCTGCCGCTGCGCGAAAGCAAATCCGGTGCGATCACAGCCGACGTGGTAGGACCCGTTTGCGAGTCAGGCGATTTTCTGGCGCGCGGCCGCAACATGGCGAACGTCATGCCCGGCGACTTGCTGGCAATCTGCACCGCCGGCGCTTATGGCTTCGTTGCCGCCTCAAACTATAACGCCCGCCCTCGGCCGCCCGAGATCCTGATCGAAGCAGATCGGTACCGCGTCATTCGCAGGCGCGAAACCTACGACGATCTGATCCGTGGCGAATAGTCCCGAAAGGACGCCTCGCTTTCGGTTGCGCACCCGCGGATCGAGGCTGCACGAAGACAAGGCGGGTCTCCCGAATCAACACACGCAGCGCCTGAAGGGAACTTCTGCACGGCGGCGTGCCCTGCGATCAAGACCGTTGAAGCGGCCGACTAGCTTTTAGCGGCGGTCGTGGTCATCATGGTCGCGTCCGCGATCATGATCGTCGTGGTCGCGCCAGCGGCCCCGATCCCGGTCGCGATCACGGTCCCAGCGGTGATCGTGCTCGAACCGTCCGCGATCTCCGTCCCAATACCCCGCGAAGAACTGCTGCCCGTCGTGGCGCGGCGCGATCCAGCGTGCCCCGGGATATGGCGGCAACGTCCAATACCCCGCATGCCACACATAGCGCCCATTGACGACGTACCAATAACCGTCAATCCAGACATAGTCCGGCCCCGGGCGAGACGGAACAACCCGAACTACGCGCGGCGGTGGCGGCGGACCAATCCGAACGCCGATCGAGACCTGGCCGAAAACACACCCTGCGGCCAGTAGAGTAAGCGCGAGAAGTTTTGTTTTCATAGTTACCTCCCAGTTAGCAAGATAGTATCCAAAACTCTAAGTCATTAACATCGTTTGAATTGTGCAATTTCTTTACGTGGTAAATTCTGCTGTTCGACGGCCGTTTTGCACCACTGTAGCCACCTGAACGAACATTAATTTGCGAGCTTCTGCGCGATGGCGTCGAATGGTGCCGGCGGCGTGCCGGGGTTCGGGCCGCTCGGTTTCGGAGTCGCGCGGAACTGCGCTATGACCACGTGCTTGGCCGGGTTGACGTATATAGTTTGCCCATAGATCCCGATCGCGCGAAACGCGTGATCGGAGCTGTTCGGGTCCAGCCACCATTGATATCCATAGCCGGGATTGAATGCCGGCGCGGTGGTGGACTCGTGCAACCAGTGCTCGCTCACCACCCGCGATGCACCCAGCTTCCCGTAGTTCATGGCCAGCAACCCAAACCGGGCGTAGTCGCGCAGCGTGGCGTTGAAGCAGCCAAAAGCGCAGATCTCCGGTTGGTTCTTGCTCTCGTAAAAAAAGGCGTCGCTCTGAGTCCCGATTTTCTTCCAGAGTTTCTCCTCGGCGTACTTGTTGAGCGGAACGCCGGTGGCTGTTTCCAGAACTTCGCCGAGCACCTGTGTGTTGATGCTCTGGTAATGAAATGCGGTGCCGGGCCGCTGTTCCGATCTGACTGATTCGGCAATCGCTTTGAACGGCTCGCCGCCGCGGATCAGATCGAACAGCATCCGGTGAACATCCGCTTTAGGATCCAAGTACGCTTCGTTGAAATCGATCCCGGATGCCATCTGGAGGAGATTCTTGAGCGTAGCGTCCTTGTACGCGCTGTCCTTCAGATACGGCAAGTACTGGACGACTCGATCGTCTACGCTGTGGATCTTACCTTCATCCATAGCCACACCGAACAGCACCGACACGATGGACTTCGATACCGACATCGAGAGAAACCGGTCCTCAGGAGCCGCGCCGTGCAGGTATTTCTCGAAGACGATCTGGTTGTCCTTCAGCACAATAAAACCGAGCACGTCGCCCTGAGTCAGATAGTCATCGAGCGAATAATCCTTGCCGTTCGCGGAGTAGCTGAGAGAAAACGGCGCCGCTGGCTCCGAGAGAGGAAATGTCTGGCTTGACTTGCGAATCCAGTCCAGGCGTTGATTCGGAATCTTGTCCATGTGGTGGAAGTAGTAGAAGCTGTACGGTTGCGACCAGTAGCTATAAGGATCGAGAAGCATTCGATGCGGATCCACTTTGTCGAAATCAAGCCTGGGCGCAGGTTCGGTGGAAGCAAAACCGGCGAGCAGCAGCAGCACGGGTGCAAACCAGCTCAGACGTCGCGGCATGGGCGAACTCCTTTGGCTACTGTAGCTCGATTTGTACCTCGGTGTTACTCGTAGCGTAGAGCTTCGATCGGATCCATGAATGCCGCTTTGCGGGCCGGGTAATAACCGAACGAGACACCGACCACGGCGGAAAAGACGAAACCCAGCAAGATCGAGCCGGCGCTGACTAATGTCGACCATCCGGCAAAGTACGAGATCAACGCGCTCGCCGCCAGTCCGCTCGCAATTCCTACCGCGCCGCCTACGACGGCCAGCGTGACCGCTTCGATCAGAAACTGCGACAATATGTCTTTGGTTTTGGCGCCGACCGCAAGCCGCAGCCCGATTTCGCGCGTGCGCTCGCTTACGGACACCAGCATGATGTTCATGATGCCGATGCCGCCCACTACCAGCGAAACAGAAGCGATGGCGGCCAGCAGCATCGACATCACGCTCGCCGAGGTTTCCTGAGCTTTGAAAACCTCTTCCATGTTGCGGATGGTGAAGTCGTCATCTTGATTGGGTTGGATATGGTGCCGCTGCCTTAGCAATTCAGTCATCTCGTCTTGGGCCGCTTGCGTCATCCCCTCGCGCCCCTGCACTACGATCTGACCAACGGCGGCGGCGTTGGCCTGGGACGAACCGATAACTTTCTTCTTAGCGGTGCTGATCGGAACAAGAATGACATCGTCCTGATCTTGGCCGGTGGGTGACTGGCCTTTGGGTACAAGCATTCCAGCCACCGTGAACGGAACTGACTTGATGCGGATGATCTTCCCCACCGGGTCTTCGCCGTTGAACAGATTGTCGGCTACTGTTTTGCCAAGCAGCGCAACTTTGGCCGCGGCATCCACATCGCCCGTGGTGAACGGCTGGCCATCCTGCACCTGCAAATCCCTGATGCCAAGGTAGTCGGGTGTCGTGCCCATGAGCTGCGTGGCCCAGTTGTTGTTGCCGTAAACCACCTGAACGCCCCCGCGGCTTACCGGCGCGGCCGCTTGGACCGCCGAACAATCGCGCGCGATGATGCGGGCGTCGTCTTCAGTCAGTGTTTGGGCGAAGCCGGAGCCCAGCCGGATGCCCGAACTCGTGATGCTGCCGGAAAGCACGATGATGACGTTGCTGCCAATCGAGGCGATTTGTTCCTGAATGCGCGCCTGGGCGCCCGAGCCAATAGCGACCATCGCGATGACCGCCGCGACACCGATGATAATGCCAAGCATCGTTAGCGCCGAGCGAAGTTTGTTGACACGCAGCGCATTGAAGGCGATCTTCATGCTTGCGGCAAGCTTCTTCATGGCGTCAGCACCTCCTCCTGGGTGGGCCCAGTTTCCGCCAATTCCTCAGCGGCGTCACGCGGCGCCTTCACCGGCTCATCGCTCACGATGCGTCCGTCCTTGAACCGGATAATGCGCTGGGCGTATTGCGCGATGTCGGGCTCGTGGGTGACGACGACGATGCTGATTCCCTGCTCCCGATTCAGCCTTTGAAAGATCGCCATAATCTCGATACTGGTGCGCGAATCGAGCGCGCCGGTGGGCTCGTCGGCAAGAATGATCTGCGGGTTGTTAATCAGAGAGCGCGCGATGGCAACGCGCTGTTGTTGCCCGCCCGAGAGTTGGTTGGGGCGGTGATCGGCGCGCTCGGCCAAGCCGACCACGGCCAACGCCGACATGGCGCGCTGGTGCGAATTGTTCGGACCCGTATCGCTGTAGAGCAGCGGCAGCTCGACGTTCTCTAACGCGCTGGTCCGCGCCAATAGATTGAATTGCTGAAAGACAAATCCGATCTTTTTGTTTCGGATCTCCGCCAGCCGGTCGCGGCCCAATTCTCCTACACTGATTCCGTCCAGATAGTAGGCGCCCGAAGTGGGCTTGTCCAGGCAGCCCAGGATGTTCATAAAGGTCGATTTGCCGGAGCCCGACGGCCCCATGATCGCCACGAAGCTCCTGTGATCGATCACGGCTGAGACGCCGCGCAGCGCCTGCACGGTGATGTCGCCCACGGTATAAGTCTTGCTGAGGCTCTCGATTCGAATCAGAGGAGGCATTGCAATCCCCGCGAAGCCTAGAAACCGACTCGCCGTGTGCCGCCAGGGCTACTCGGCGGGGCTGCAGTGGACGACCCAGGCTTGGAAACGGTTCCCGTGACCACCCGCTGGCCTTCAGCAAGGCCCCCGCGGACCTCCAGGAAATTGCCGTCGCTCAGGCCCAGGTTGACCCCCGCCTGTTTTAGAGCGTCACGCTCAGCCAGAATGTAAACCGTCTGCGTGGGCTGCGCCGCTCTGGAACTTCCGCGGCCGGTCTTCGACCGAGAGCTATTGGACGTTCCAGCCGGCCGGAAGCGCAAGGCCGCAGCCGGAATACGCAGTGCATTTTCGGCGTGCCCAGTTTCGATCCGTACGCTGGCGGTCATGCCGGGAAATAACTTCAGCTCTTCATTCGAGACACCCACCACGACGTCGTAAGTCACTACGTTCTGGACATTGATTGGCGCCTGCCGGATCTGCGTCACCGAGCCGTGAAAAACCGTCCCCGGATACGCATCCACGGTGAAGTTGGCGCGCTGTCCCACACGAATCGGCCCCACGTCAGCCTCGTCCACATTTGTATCCACCTGCATTTTGGTAAGGTCCTGCGCGATCAGAAAAATAGTGGGAGCCTGGAACGATGCCGCGACGGTCTGGCCAACATCCATGTTGCGCGAAACCACAACGCCGTCCACCGGCGCGCGTATCTGCGTGTGCTCCAGGTCCAGCGCGGCCTGATTTAGAGCGGCCTGATCCTGGTTCACAGTTGCGATCGCAGCGTCCAGTTGCGCCTGAGCCACATCGCGCTGCGCCTCGGCCGAGTCCGTAGCCGATTGCGAGGCCTTCAACGTCGCATTCGCGGCGTCCAGGTTCGCCACCGCTTGGTCGTAAGTCGCTTGCGCCGTATCGGCGTCTTCTTTCGAAATAATTCCTTCCTTGACCAAAGCCAGGCGGCGTTCGTTTTCGATATTGGCTAGCGTGACGGCGCTCTTCGCGCGGACCACATTGGCCTGCTGAGTGGCGACGTTCGCCTCCGCGTTGGCGATGTCCGACTCCGCTTTGACGATGGTGGCGCGCGCTGTCACCACGGCCTGTTTCGCGCCGTCCAGGTTTGCCTTGGCTTGATCCACCCGGGCCTGGAACAGCGCCGGATCGATGCGCGCCACCAGTTGTCCCTGCTTAACCTTGGTGTTGAAATCGGCGTACAGTGCGATGATATTTCCGGAAACCTGGCTCCCGACCTGAACCGTTACCACAGCGTTGCAGTTTCCGGTCGCACTGATCGTGGCTTCAATGTCGCCGCGATCGACCAGCGCTGTGACGTACGCGGGTTGGGCAGTGCGCCCCAGAAAATAGTAAGCAAGGCCCGCGCCGCCGAGCAGCACGGCAGCCGCCCAAAGCAACGCTTTGACTTTCTTACGGCGATGCGGTTTCGGAGGCGTGGGCTCTAGTGCGGCGGGCACGGACGCGATTCGAGGCTGCTCGCGGAAAACCTCGGTCGTTTGCATAAGTTCGTCCTTTACGGATACGAGGAGCAATCCGGCTTCCGTGCCTATCGCGAGCAACGTGGCCACGCCCGGCTAGCAGGGCGTCTTTTCACGCACTTAGGACTGCGCGACCTGGCCCAAATCAGGCTGCTTCGCGGTAGCGTGCGTTCCTTCTGCCGTGCTTGCCGTCGCGCGCAACCGTCACGGAGCGAGCGGCGCAAGTGATTGGCTGCCGTTCAGCCGGCGAAACGATGCGCGCCACCAGTTTGAGGTTCAGCCGTAGTGTCGAATGCCGGATCACGGCGGGTGTGAGCTTGCGGGCATGGTCTCTCCATGCACGCGGAAGAGCGTCGAATCCGTGCTAGCGTTAGCAGATGACCGATACGACCGCGCCCGCGCGCACTCGCCAAGCGCATCTCGGCATCTCAAACTTGATCAGCGTGTTCAGACGATGGTCGCGGTGCTGGCCCGGCCGCTAACTTCAATGCCGCGGATTTTATTGCGATCCTTAAACTAAGGCTGCTCTATATTGCGAAACACATCGAAACTGCTGATCGACGCGTTCCGCCTCGACGACAGGCTGCAGGATTTGCGATTCGCGGTGCGGCAATTGCGCAAGAATCCCGGGTTTGCGGCGACGGCCGTCCTGGTCCTGGCGCTGGCAA
This sequence comes from Bryobacteraceae bacterium, assembly GCA_035293725.1. GTDB lineage: Bacteria > Acidobacteriota > Terriglobia > Bryobacterales > Bryobacteraceae > Palsa-89. The sequence continues at coordinate 92,085 of DATGMH010000075.1, read as the reverse complement.
TCGCGGCGAGCGTGGCAATTTTCGCCTTTGTGGATGCGGCCTTGCTGCAGCCGCTGCCGTACCAGAACCCTTCCCGCCTGGTGGTCGCGTATGAGACCACAAACTCTTGTCGCGAATGCAATCTTTCCTACCCGGACTATCTGGACTGGAAAAACACCAACACCGTTTTCAGCTCTTTCGAGGCATGGGATGCTTCCGTGCACCTTTGGCGCAGTCCCGAGGGAGTGCAGTCGATTCGCAGCGCGCACGTGAGCGGCGGCTTTTTCCACGATCTAGGCGTGACCGCGATGCTCGGCCGCGTGCTTACCGATGCAGACGACAACCCGGCGGCGCAGCGCGCAGTTGTACTGACGTACGACACCTGGCAGAACCGTTTCGGCGCGCGGCAAGACATTATCGGGCAGTCGCTGATTCTTGATAACGCGCCGTACTCCGTCGTCGGCGTGCTGCCGCGTGAATTTCACTTCGCCATGCGGGCGGCGGAGTTCTTCACCACCATTCATGACTCCGACGATGGCGAACAGTCCCGCGCCCGCCATGATTTTAACGGACTGGGCCGGCTGCGGGATGGAGTTTCTATCGAAGCTGCGACGGCTGAAGCAAAGACAATTACGGCGCGGCTGGAAAAAGACTATCCCGAGTCCAACAAAGGGCGAAGCGCGCGACTGGTGCCCTTTCGAGATGCGATCGTCGGTGACATCCGCCCGACGCTGCTGCTTTTGTTCAGCGGAGCGGGCCTGCTGTTGCTGATCGCGTATGTGAACTTGGCGAGCCTGCTGCTGGTCAGGGCCGAAAGCCGCAAACAGGAGACGGTGCTGCGTGGGGTGCTGGGTGCTTCTGTGGGTCGCCTGACGCACCAGTTCGTGACAGAAGGTGTGTTGCTGACTGTCGTTGCCGTGGGCCTCGCTATACCGGCGGCTTCCGTGGCTATTCCCGGGTTATTCAGCCTCATTCCCGAACGCCGGCTGCGCGGCTTGCCGTATTTTCGCGACGCCGGCCTACATCCCCACGTGCTCTTATTCGCGGCCGCGGTTTCGCTGCTTGCGGTGCTTGTGTTCTCCGCGACACCGGTCTTGCGGCTATCGCTTTCCAACCTGCGCCAGGATCTCGCCGACGGCGGACGCGGCTCATCGGGCACATTATGGAATCGTTTCGGCTCGAAGCTTGTCGCCGCGGAATTGGCAATTGCGATGGTCCTGCTGGCCAGCGCGGGACTGCTGGGCAAGAGCCTATACCGCATGTTTCACGTCGATCTGAACTTCAATCCGGCAAATCTGGCGACCCTCGAGGTCGACGGACTTCACGGCCTCGGCTACAGTGTCGACCAAGTACGGACGCTATCGGAGCGGCTTTTACAGCGCATCTCCGTGTTGCCTGGGGTGGTTTCCGTCGCCCATACGAGCGATTTGCCGGTCACATGCAACTGCGATTTAACCGATTTCCGGGTGCTGGGACATCCGTGGTACGGAGAGGACACGAAGGCTCTGCGGCGCGAAACGAGTGCGGATTACTTCAAGGTACTGCATGCCAAGCTGATCGCCGGGCGCTTTTACACGGAAGCAGACGACACCTCGAAGCCTCACGTGGCGGTGATTAACCGCACGCTCGCAAAGCAGTATTTCCCGGGCGAGAATCCAATCGGCAGAACGATCGGCGATGCGAGGCTTTCTCCAAAGTCGCTCGCACAGGTGATCGGGGTAGTGGATGACCTTCGCGAAGGCGACTTGGTGGAACCGCTCGCGCCTGCTGTCTACTACCCATTCCAGCAAGACACCGAGGGTACATTGTTTCTTGTGGTCCGCACCGCGCCGCCTCCTGGGACGATGATGCCATCGCTCGTCCATGCGATCCACGACATAGATCCCGACCTCGGCGTCAGAAACGAATTTGTCATGGAGGACCGGATCAACGACTCGCCGGCAGCATTCCTGAACCGCTCATCGGCATGGCTGGTGGGAGGATTTGCGGTATCGGCTCTGTTGCTCGGAACGATCGGCCTCTATGGCGTGATTGCTTACTCGGTCAGCCAGAGGACGCGCGAGATCGGAGTTCGAATGGCGCTGGGTGCGCAGCGCAGCACCGTTTATCGCTTGATACTCGGGCAGGCCGGTTTTGTGGCAGCGGTTGGAATTGTGCTCGGGCTGGCGTGTTCGGTCCCCGCGACCGCGTTGCTGAGAAGCTCGCTGTTTGGTGTACAGTCCTGGGACCTGCCTACGCTGATCGGCGTGGCTGTTGTGCTCTCGCTTTGTGCGGTGTTGGCAAGTTATTTGCCTGCGCGGCGCGCCGCCAACGTCGATCCGGCCCACGCGCTGAGAGCAGAGTAGGACCATGGATACATTTCTCCCATGCGAGCGGCCCTTCTCTGGCGTCACTTCAGCAGCCGGCTTGGCGCCCACTACGTTCGTCCCAAACATCTCTCCAGAACGCATAACCGCACGCCTCGGGCCACGCCTTGCGACTGTCGAGGACGCGCCTACGTCCTGTGCGCTCATGACACCGCCGAGTGGCCGACGCACGCCTGACCGCCTTCGTTCATGCTGATCTGCCCCGTCCGCGGCTGCCATCTGCCACTCGCGCGTGAAAAGCGCCGCGTCGGGTGCGCCCGCGCCCACTCCTTCGACATTGCGCGTAGCGGATACATCAACCTTCTTCAGCCGCAGGACCGCCGCTCCAAACGCCCCGGCGACACGGCGGATGCCGTAAAAGCGCGGCGCCGTCTTGAGGACCTTGGCATAACGAAACCGCTGCTCGATTCCATCGCTGAACTCCTCGCCCCCTCTCCGGACGATACCGTTCTAGATGCCGGATGCGGCAATGGCGGCTTTCTCGGAAGCCTTGCCGGCCAAACCGGGTTCGACGCTCATGGCGTCGACATCTCCGTTGCCGCAATAGAGGCCGCTGCCCGCCGGTTTCCCCTATGCCAATGGATCGTCGCCAATGTCGACCGCTTCATTCCCTACTCCGATTCGTCTTTCTCGATTCTCCTATCCATCACTGCGCGCATGAACGTCAACGAATTCCGCCGCGTTCTGAGAAACAATGGCCGGCTCCTGGTGGCGATCCCCGCCCCCGACGATCTCATCGAATTGCGCCGTGCCGGACGCGAGCGCGTCGAACGAACTGTCGCGACCTTTGCGCCACACTTCGCCTTCGTGGCACACCACCGCGCCACGAGCACGGCCGACCTGGATGCCTCCGCGGTTCGCGATGTGCTGCACTCTGTGTACCGGCCGCTGCGGGCGCAGCCTGCCCAAGCCATGCGCCTTACGTTCAGCTTCGACTTGTTGCTGTTCCATCCGTCGTAGCGTCCTGCGCGAGTGGTATGCTGCACAGGGAGGAGACATAACGATGGTTCGGCATGCGGAAGCAGAGTGGAGCGGTTCGCTAAAGGAAGGCAAGGGCCGCGTGAAGGTCGAGACCGGGGCCATAAACAGCCCCTACAGCTTCCGCTCGCGATTCGAGGGCGGCGGCGAGACCAACCCCGAAGAGCTGCTCGGCGCATCGCACGCGGGCTGTTTCACGATGGCATTGTCGGCGGCGCTCACCAACGCCGGACACCCGCCCAGCAATATCAAAACCACTGCGGCGGTCACTCTCACGCCGGTAGACGGCAAACCGACCATCACGCGGATTGACCTGACCACTCAAGCCACGGTTCCGGGCATCGACAATACAGCTTTCCAGAAGATCGCCGCCGACGCCAAGGCCGGCTGCCCGATCTCTCGCGCGCTCGGTGGAACCGAAATTCACCTCGACGCCAAGCTCACCTAAGCGCCGGCAGCGCGTCGCGCCAGCTATTGTTGCCTTCCTTCGGATTCCAGCTTGCGCGCGCCGCCCAGGATGTCCGGCATCGCATAGTTCCCTTCATGGCACGCGTACTCATACACGGGTCCCGCGGCCGCCAGGAACGGATACTCCAACGTCCACTGCTTCGTGTACGTTGACGGATCGTCGATCGTCGCTCGATACAGAATCGTATTCGCGTCGACGCGCCTGAAGCGCTCGATTACATGCAAGTTCTCGCCTGAGCCGCGGAAGCGAGTTTTGTCCGTGAAGTTCGTCGTATCCACCACCAGTGTGTCGCCTTCCCAGTGCCCGATCGAATCGCCGAGCAGTTGGCGCACGTTTGACGGTTTATGCGTGCCGTTGATGCGAATCACTCGAATGTCGTGCACCATCTCCACCACGATCATGACGTATTGCGGAGTCTGCACGATTTCGTAGTTGTTGTTGTACAGCACCGGCAGCATGGGAGGGCCGGAAGTCGATCCGAATCCGATAATGCAGCGCTCGCTCAACGGGCGGTCTTTCACGTCGTCATAGCGATTGAATCCGCGAACCATGCTGACATTGCGCGCGCGAGCTGCTTCTGTGATCGGCGGAATCTTTCCGTCCGGCGGATCGATGACCAGCGACGTCCTTTTCACGCCGTCGACTCTTGCCAGCTCCGACCCGCGGTCGACGAACAGGTTGTTGTAAGCGCCGACTCCCGGACCGCCCGTGACACGGTTGAAACCACTATCGACGTCGCTGTCCAGCGTGTTGACTGAATGGTCCTTTTTTTCCCAGGCCGACGCCTCGGCATCGCTGAGCGTTGCCTTGCCGGCGAGTTCAGCAGGCCGCTCGAGCGGCGTTATGGTGGCGTTGGTCCAGACACCCTGAAGATCCGGGTGGCCATCCGTCGTGCGCGGTATCGCTTTCGACCGTACGGCTTGAGACGCTGCGGTTCTGTTCCCGGTGGTCTGATTGTAGGCCGGGAACGCGCATGCGACTGCGAGGACAGTAATGATAGCTGCGTGAGGGCGCATATTTCTCCAATCGGCGGAGCAGCGTTCCACGCTGGCACCCGCTCGTGTTGTTGATTTTATCGTAATCGGCTCCACGCGGCTGCACAACGCACGCCAGGCATGGCCCGTGCCTCGTCCCAGCACGTAATCGGGCATGCCGATCCTGTTAACGGTGGTTGGGACCGCCAGTGCCCGCCTCTCCACAAACGAGGTACCGCCTTAATCGGCCACTCCCCCCTTTCGCACCCAGCTGAAGTGATGATGTCGCGAACAAGCGTCGGAAATGCTATATTTACTCATTGCGGCTCAGAAATCGTCCGCGCCGCCAGCCAAACCATTGCTGAGATCGTCCGTCAACTTGGATGTCACCAGTGTGTGACCACTCGGATTGCTGTTGATGGCCTGAGAGTTATCTGTGCGCGCGGTTGTCGGAACCGGAACTAACCCTTTCGCATCAAAGAATTAGGTAACTTGGCCGGGCTGCGCCAGACAGTAAGGAAAACGCCTCGATACATTCCGTAAATCAAAGAAAAGGAAGGCACGCCAGCTCGCCTTGGGAGGAAAATGGAACAACTTGAAGATGTCCTGAAAGATGGGTCCGAACTGGGGGTTATATCGGAAGATGCGCTAGAATCCGCCCAGCTCCTGGAATCCGATCTGGAAGGAGAAGACCAACTCGAGCAAACTCCCGAATCGCCCTACACCGACGACCCCGTGCGTGTGTATTTGCGCGAAATGGGGTCCGTGTCGTTGTTGACACGCAAAGGCGAGGTCGATTTGGCCCGCGGCATGGAACGTGGTAAGCTCCGCGCCCAAAAAGCCCTTTCTCGCACTTTGCTCATCCAGCAGCGAATCGTTGAGCTTATCGATGACGTTCGGCATGGCCGCGTCAAGCTGGACGATCTGGTCGAGGTCGGCGCGGCTGACGAAGCAGGCAAGGAAAAGAAACGGGCCGACGCTCGCGAACGGCTTGCCAAGGTCGCGCGCTGCTGTCGCGAACTGAAAACCTTGGAAGAGAAGGTCGCCTCCATTCCCCAGCGTCACGTGCATGCGCGCGCCAAGCTCGAAACCAAGCTGGTCCGCTCCAAAATCAAGTTTTCTCAATCCATTCGCCAGGTTCCGTTTACACCTGGGCAATGGGCTGAGTTCTCCACTCTCTTGAAGAACGCCGCCAACGAGATCGCTGTTCTTTCGAATGAACTGAAGAAGTACGAGTCGAAAAAGGGCGCCACCGGCGAAATTCGGGAGCTTCGCCGGCAGATACGCGAAAAAGAGACTAGCGCCGGCGCGAAAATGAGCGATCTCCGCCACGCTCTCATGCGCGTCCAGCAGGGCGAGCACGAAACCGAACAAGCGAAGAAGAAACTTGTCGAAGCTAATCTACGCCTGGTGGTCGCGGTCGCCAAGAAGTACGTGAACCGCGGCCTGCACCTCCTGGACCTGATTCAGGAAGGCAACATCGGCCTGATGCGCGCCGCCGACAAGTTCAACTACCATCTCGGATACAAATTCTCTACTTACGCCACCTGGTGGATCCGGCAATCGGTGACACGCGCGATCGACGATCAGTCGCGGACCATCCGGATTCCGGTGCACATGAATGAGAGCCTCACGAAGTTTGTGCGGGCATCGCGCGAGCTCGAAAAGGAACTCGGCCGTACGCCCACCAACGAAGAAATCAGCAAGCGCCTCGAAACCACTCCGCAAAAAGTGGAAGAACTGAAAGCTATTTCCCGCGATCCTGTTTCGCTCGATCTTCCCGTCGGCAAGGACGGCGAATCCGCGCTCCGCGATCTAATCGAAGATCGCTGGCTACAGCCTCTGGCCGAGACTCTGTTTGAGAAGGACGTTCGGGAAGGCACCGCTGACGTGCTGAAGACGCTGGATCCGACAGAAGAAAAGGTGCTGCGCATGCGCTTTGGCATCGGCTGCGACCGCGAGCACACGCTGCACGAAATCGCCCAGCACTTCAACCTCAGCCGTGAGCGCATCCGCCAGATCGAGGTCCAGGCGCTGCGCCGCCTGCGCACACCGGAGACGGCTCACCGGCTGAAGCCGCTCATGAGCATCCAATAACGCGGAGCCCGGCCGCTTGCCTTAGTTCGGCAGCCGGAACGCGAGCAGTTCGCCCGAATAACTGCCGCCGCTGATCGCGAGCACAATGTACTGCTTGCCATTCAGCATGTACGTCATCGGCGAACCGCTCTGCGGCGCGGGCATATAAACCGCGCCGACCTCTTTCCCGGTCGCCTTGTCGTATGCGCGCAGCATCGCGCCGCGCTGTCCCGATGGTGTGATCGCGAATCCGCCTTCTCCGGCGATCACCAATGTTTTGGTCACCAGCGTCCCGATCATCCCCGGGCGCCCGGTTCGCGGGATATTCAGCCCTTTCAAAGCGGGATTATTCTTCACGTTGTCCGGCGTCTCGCCATGCGCAATCTGCCATCGAATGTCACCTGCATTCAAATCGACCGCGCTGATGCGCCCGTAAGGCGGCTTGCCTAACGGCAGCCCGCGCACATTCAGGCCACCGCCCCCACCGCCTTCGCCGCCGCCCGCATCTCCAGTCCTTCCGCCGCCCGCCGCCGACCCAGCTCCGCCCGTCGTACGCGCGCCCGATTCCGCGTTCCCTTGCACATACTCCATGTCCGACTGGCCGGGATTCGGCGGCACTAGCCCGTAGGCGCCGATCGCGCCACTTGAAAACACGTATACCGTGTGCGTCTCCGGATCGTACGAACCTCCGAACCAGTTCGTCCCCGCCTGCGCCCGCGAGAGCGTCGCAAGTGGGCCGCCCGGCTTGCTCACCACCGGCGGCGTGAAGATCGGTCCCATCTTGTACTTCGCCGCCAGCTTCTCCGCCTCCGCCCGCAGCTCCGGCGTAAAGTCGATCAGATCGTCCACCGAAACGCCGGTGCGCTCGTAAGCGGGAGGCTTGGCCAGCATCGGCTGCGTCGGCGAATACCACTCGCCCGGCACATCGCCCTTTTCCACCGGCTTCTCTTCAATCGGCCAGACCGGCTGCCCCGTCGCGCGATCGAAAACGTACAGGATCCCCTGCTTGGTCGGCTGGGCCACCGCTTTGATCGCGCGACCGTTCACGTTGATATCGGCTAGAATCGGCGCGCACGGAATGTCCATGTCCCAGATGCCGTGGTGCACTAGCTGGTAATGCCACTTTCGCTGGCCCGTATGGAGATCCACGGCTACCAGACTTTCGCCGAATAGATTGTTCCCAGGCCGGTGTGCTCCAAAATAATCGCCAGTCGGCAGTTCCACCGGCAAATACACCAGATTCAGGTCCGGATCCACCGAGATCTGCCCCCACACGCCGGTGTTGCCGGTGTACGACCACGAATCGTTCAGCCAGGTGTCGATCCCAAATTCGCCAGGCTGCGGAATCGTGTGGAAGATCCACAGCCGTTTGCCCGTGCGGACGTCGAACCCGCGGACGTAGCCTTTCACGTTTTTGTAGCTGCGTGGCACGCCTCCGGAGCGATGCGCGGCGCCCACAATCACCACGTCCTTGGCCACGATGGGCGTCGAGTGCAGCCCGACCTCGCCGGTCACCAGATCGATCTGCTGATCGTCGTCCTCCTTCAAATCCACCGCGCCGTTTTTGCCGAAGCCGGACACGGGAATCCCCGTCTTCGCATCCAGCGCGATCAGCCGGTACCCCGGCGTGACGTACAAAATGCGCTCTTCGCGGCTGTCGGTCCAGTAGGCCAGTCCGCGTCCTGAAAGCTGCCGCGGTGCGTTGCGCCCGCGCGCGCCTTCATTCTCGCTGTGCATCCATAGCATCTCGCCGGTGGCACCATCCAGCGCCACGACGGCGCGGCGCGATCCGGCAGTCGTGTACACCACTCCATGCACCATCAGCGGCGTCGCTTCGAATTGATACTCCGGCCGAGGGCCGAGCGAATCGGCCTTGAAATGCCACGCGACTTCCAGATCCTTGAAGTTGCTGGCGTTGATCTGATCCAGCGGCGCGTAGCGCGTGTGACCCAGATCGCCGCCATAAGTCGGCCATTCTCCGTTCTTCGCGCCGTTTTGAGCCGCGATGGGTAGAACGGCGGCGAAACAGACCAGCGCTATCTTTCGAGCCAACATGTCTCCTCCTATCGCGTGACGGTCACTGTCACGTCGGCCGTGGTCGATAGCGCCCCGTCATCCGCCACCGCCCGCAGCACGTACGTCCCCGGCTCGGTAAAGCGCGCCGTCGCGACAGCTTTGCCGTTCACCGGCTCGCCCGGCGTCCCTACCTTGACCGGCTCGGTCGGCTCAAAGCTCACTTTCGCGGGTCCTCGATATTCGTACCAGCTCACCGACACGCCGGATCTGGGGCGCCCACCCGCTGTATTCGTTTGTGCCTTCCCTGGCGCCACTTCGGCGCGGGCTTTTAAAATTCGCGGCTTCGGCAGGCCGTCATCTGTCACCAGCGCGCTCAGGCTCACCGGCGCCCCCACAGTGGCCTCGGAAACCGGCTCGATCCTCACCACTGGCGCTTGGTTCGGATCGTCCAGCCCCGGACTCAGGTTCCCATGCGACATGATGAGCCGCGGAAGGATCTGCTCTTCCATTTGAAGACTGGCGTAAGCTTTTTCAGTCTTGCCGTGCGCGGTAATGCTCCAGATCAGTTCCTTCGTGCCCCAGTCGGCCGGCACCTTGACTTGGAACACCCAGGCATGCCTGCGCGGCAGGAAATAGGTCGGTTGACCCTGATCCAAACCCGGCCCCGGCTCCAGTTTGTTATCCTGGCCCGCCGGAATGGCCAGCTCTTCTTTATAATTCCGGTTCAGGTATCCGAACACGAACGTGTAAGTGCCATCGGCGTTGCGCATCCAACCGTCGAAACTCGGCACCACGTCCTGCCCCGAGTTGAACTTGGTCTGCGGAATCGCCGTCGGAAACTGCGGTTGGGCGGACGCACAGATGCCGAAAAACGGCAAGAGCGCCGCTACATGGAGCGCTTTCATTGCTGCACCGTAATCATCGTCGTCGAAGGTGATTGCGCGCCCGAGATAGTCGCGACAACCGGATAATCGCCGTCCGGCAGTTGCGGAACCTGAATAGCTACTTGATACAACCCGGCATAGCCCGGCGCCAAGGCGGTCCCATAAACCGTCGCCGGCACGCCGCCAACGCTCACGCTAACCGGAGCGGTGTAATACGTTGTGGTGGATGGCACGTCCACTCCTGACGGAGCTGGAGGGCTGGTCGGACCGAAACCGGTACCCCAAAGAATAATCACGTCGCCGGGTTTGGCAGCTACGGTGGGAGTGCCTTGGAAAGTTCCGTTCTTAACGGCGTAGCTAAAATCCTGCCGCGTCGCGACCGCGTAGTTGCCCCACTGAAAGAACGCGGGCTGAACGCTCTGGACATTCGCCATCACTTGCGAACTCGTCACGCCGCCGTCGGTCACCGTCACCGGCACGAGCCCCGCCGCAACGTTCGGAGCGATTGCGTTGATCTGGTTCTGGCTGATATATGCGATATACGCCGGTTGCGTGCCCACCATGACGCTGACGCCGTCCAGGACGGTTGGTAAAGTTCCATTCACAATGGCATTGTCCCAATTGTCAGTTTTCGGCGCGAGATTACTGCCTTTGATTGTCACCCACGCCCCCGATGGAATGCCCGGTTGAAAGCTGGCGCCATTAATCACTTGGGTGATACTGGGCGTATTGGCCGAAGCAAGCGCGAGTTTGAAGAGCGATCCTTGGCTGACTGCTCCTCCGTCGTACGTTGTTCCGTAGAGATTGCCGTCGCTACCCTGTATAAGGGAGTTCGGTGCGGTCGCGCTCGCGTTTCCATTTGCGGCGAAATCATATAATCGTGTGAGCGCACCCGCCGGCGTCAATTCGAAGATCGTGCCGCAGAAGTTGCAACCGTTCGCACCAGCCTGGGTGCTCCCGTAAAGATTCCCGTCAGCCGCTGCGATGAGAATGTTCGGCATTGGAGAGACTCCGTTCGCTAAAGGCGCGAATCGGTAAATGACCGAAAACGATCCAGCAAGCGTAAGGCGGAAGATCTCTCCGCACCCGGTCGCGACACTAAGGACTTGACAGTTGTTCGCACCGCCCGCCGGAAGGATTCCATACAAATTGCCATCTTTGGCTTGAATGATCTGACTGGGTCCGAATTCGTTATCGGCGCCGGTGAAGCTGTACAGAGTGCTGAAGGTTCCGCTTGGAGTTACCTTGAAAACAGTCCCGCACCCGCCCGGCGAGTTGCGATTCGGTGCGCAGCTTCCAGTACCTCCATACTGCGTAATGCCGTAAAGATTTCCATCCGCGCCTTGGATCAGTTGTACCGGCAAAGCGCCGTCCATAATATCGAAATTGTGAACCGCCGTAAGCGCCCCGGCAGTGGTTATCTTGAAAATCGTTCCGCATCCAGGCGTGTCGAGCACCCCTCCTGTACAGCTTTGGTTTGCGCCTCCGCCGATAGTTACGCCATATAGGTCGCCGTCGCTTGCTTGAACGAGGTTGCCGGGTGCAATGATCTGACTAGCAATAAAACCATCCGGGCCTGAGAATTGGTACAGACTTGTAAACGATCCCCCCGTTGTAATGGCAAAAATGGTTCCGCAGGTCGCGGCATCGTTGGTTTTTTGGCACATTTTACCGCCGGAGCTCATGCCGTACAACTTTCCGTCCTTACCTTGCGTGAGCTGAGTGGGATCGTCGGCAAATTGCGTGAAGCTGTGCAGTGTGCTAAGGCTGCCCGCCGGAGTCACCTTGAAGATCGACTCACCGGTTTGAATGGTTCCGACCGAAGTGCCATAGAAATTGCCGTCAGCGCCTATGACCACGGATAAGGGGCCGCTGTTCAGCTGGTTAAAACTCGCAATCGTAGTGAAGGTTTGAGCTTGGCAGACCACCCCTAGTGCCACGCAACAGGTGCCGCGAAATACGGCGGCAAAGCTGCTCATTCTCCTACTTATTCTCCTGCCTTCGCCATCGCCTTGCGCGCCGCCACCCGCGCCTCGTAGTCGCCCTGATCCAGATAGTACAAGCTGATCCAGGCGAAGCTCATCTCGTCGATCGTGCGCTGGCCATATCCTACCCAGTTCTTCGGGTTCGGATTGTGCGGATTATTGTCGCTATTATCGTGCCAGGTGGTAACGTGAATCACGGTGCCCGCCGGCAGCAGCGGCGCAACGTCGTCGGCGTACGGATACGTGATGCTCCAGCCGAACTGGTAATCGCTCACGCAGCTGATTGTATCCGTGCGCGCGGGGCCGGGCCGCGCCGAGTCCGCCCGCACGTCGGGATAAATCGCCTCGATGCACTGCGCCTTTCCCCGAGTATGGAAATGCGGCTGGAAGGCCGTGAGTACGGCCGGCCGCGGCAGCCGGAAGTAGCCGTCGTTGCGCGTGATCTTTCCGGCTTCGAGATCCAGATCGTTTACGTCCCCCATATGCTGCGTGAATGCGACGTACTTCGGCGTAACGCCCTTGGGGAAGAACTTGAACGCGATCGAAAGCTTCACCGGCGTCTCCTGCCCGTCCGGATGCAAGTGCAGGTTTAAATGGATCGTCGAACCTGCCTTGATCAGGCGCCCGGCGTCGGGAGGAAACACGTCGGCATTCTTTCCAATCGCATATTCGTTTAAGAACAGCCCGATCGGATCTTCTTCCGGATCTTCCACCAGGTTGGTGGTGGCATGATGCACCACCTTGTAGCCCAAGTCCGGCTTGGTCTCGATCGCCTGTATAAAGCGATCCTCCGTCAGCTTCGGATCGATATCGATATCGGCATATTCGTCGCCGCCGTTGGCCTTCAGCACGTAAGGCTTCGCCATGGTCACCACCATGTCAGGCGTGAAATGCCACTTATCGGCGTTCGCGAAGTTCGGCGCAGGAGGCATATCGGCGGGATTGCCCTCCGGCGCCCCGCCGTCCACCCAAGCCGAAATCGTTGCGATCTCGGCATCGCTCAGCGATGGATCATCCTTGAACTTCGTGATGCCGATGTTGCGGTCAATGTGCCAGGGCGGCATCTGCCGGCGCGACACCTTCTCCTTAACCGACCGCGCCCACGGACGCGCATCCTTATACGTCAGCAGCGACATCGGCGCAATCGACCCGGCGCGATGGCAGTTGTCGCACGCCCGCTGAAAGATCGGTGCGACATCTTTGGAAAACGTCGGCACGGCTCGATCGGCGGCCGTCAACGTCCCCACCAGGGTCCCAGCTAACGCTATCGCGAGAATCCGCATCGAATCACCTCCGACCTGCTACACAACTCGACGGAAGAAACGAAGGTCGATCACGGCACAACCGTGACATTCACATTCTGATACGTAAACAACGACCCATCGCTGGCGACCGCCCGCAAAACATACTCTCCCGGCTCGTGAAAAGTGATCTTCGTCGTCCATTTACCATCCGGCGGCGGATCCGGAATTACATAGGGCGGCGACCAAGGCGAGTTCGCCCACGTGCGGCTATCCGTCCAGGTCTTCATCTGCTCGGGATCGAACGTCACCGCCGACGCCTTCCCCCGGTACACGATCCACGACAACCGCAGCCCCGGCCCGCTCTCGACCACTAATGCCACCGGAGGGCGGCTCGCCTGGGCGGTCAGAGCCACTTGCCGGTTCGTGGCCTTCTCCGAGGCATTCTTGTCCGCCTCCTCAATCGCCTTGCCGGCATGGCGCGGCTGCGGTTTGCCATCGCGCCGCGGAGGCAAATTGTCCGGATCGCCCGCCAGTGCCACGAGCGACATCGCTTCGCCGACCTTCACCGTCCGCTGCGTTTCGCCGGCAACTTCCAGTTCCGGCGGAATATTATACCGGAGCTCATCCCGCAGGCTGCCGAAGTCGCCTCCGACCTCAGTCGAAATTACCTGTTTATCGATCTGATAATCCGATTTCAGCGAAGCGAACGCCTTCTCCGTCTTGCCGTTGGCCCGTAACGTCCAGGTGATTTCCTTTGTGCCGAAATCCTTCGGCACGCGCACCGTGAACAGGAACGGGTTACGCCGCGGATAAAAATGCGTCGGCTGCCCTTGATCCGCGGGCCCCGGCTCGAACTGATTGTCCGGCCCGATCGGAAGGTCGAACTGCTGCTCCCAATTCGTATTGATATAGCCGAAATACATCGTAAACGACCCGTCGTCGTTCGGCATCCATCCCTCGTAAGTGGGCGCCAGCGGCTGTCCTTTCGAGTACGTGAAGCGCGTCTGCGCTCCCGCGGTTTGCATAAAAAGCGGGACCGCCAGAACAGCGAGCGCGATCCAACCAGTTCTCGATTCCACAATCCCGCTTCCGTGCATCATTAATTACCTTGCGCTCCTGAATTGCCTTGCGATCCTGCCTCGTTCTTGATCAACGCCGCGCCCGTCGCCACCGGCTTCGCCGGCGGTGCGGGTGCCCAGCATAGCGGGCAGCCGATGTCGTAATCGTTCCGGCTCTTCATATTCGACCGCCGCTTGGCCATTTCGGCCTGGAATTGCTCATCCGTCAGCGCCACCGAGTAGCCCAGATCGATGAACATGTTCGCAATGGAACGCCTGCCGCCGCCAAACCAGTTGCGCGGATCGGCCGGGTTCTTGTTAGCCGCCGTCGTATCCAGGAACCCGATCAGATGAACGATGGTGCCCTTGGGCAGCAGCGGCGCGGAATTGTCGTCATAAACGTATTGCTTCACCCAGTTGTGGTCGTAGCCGACGCAGGTCAGCGTCTCTATCACGTAGCCCCAGCTCGCTTCCAGGCACATGCGCACTCCGGGCGCATGCAGATGCGGTTCGAACGCGATGATCTTCGTGTTTTCCGTAAGCGTCATGTAGGAGTGGAGTTCTTGCCTCGACTCATTCGGCCGTACATCGATGTCCACGCCATTGCCCAGGCGCAAGCTCGACCTCTTGTACAGCGGCTGGTATCCCTTCGGGAAGAACTTGAATGCGAACTCCAGATGCGCCTTGGTTTCGCGGCCGTTCGAGTGAATATGCCCTGCGGTCAGCGCCAGCGAAGAATGCGCCGCCAGCAGCCGTCCCGCTTCGGGCGGGAAGATATCGGCGTTCCGTCCCACCTCGTGTATCGGCCATACCGTCCCGCCGCCTTCTCCGTTACCCGCCGTCGTGCTGGAGTAATTCATGTGGTGAAAGACGAACCGCCCGCCAACCGTATTCGTCGGCCCGCTCTTCGGCACATCGTTTACTTCCCTGACCTCGACGGCCGAGACGTACCGGTCTTCGTCCAGACCGGTTGGGATCAGCCCGACATCGCCCCACCAGTCCGGCCCGTGTGCCGGCACCGTGACCTCTTTGGACGTCAACACCAGATCCGGTTCGCCAATAGTCCACTTATCCGCATCGTCGAACGTGCGCGCCGGCGGTGCATCCGCCTGATTGCCGCGCGGCGCTCCGCCGTCGGCCCACTTGGTGATCTCCGCCAGCTCCACCTCCGTCAGCGATGGATCGTTCTTGAACTTTTGGATGCCGATCTCTTTTTCGACAAACCACGGTGGCATGACGCCTGCGTGCGGTCCAAGGTGCGTGCGCTCCTTAATCGCGCGCGCCCACGGCCTGACTTCTTCGTAGCTGATGAGCGACATGGGACCAGCCCCATTCGGCCGGTGGCAATCCTGACAGCTGCGCTGCAGGATCGGAACGATGTTTTTGTAGAACGTAACGTCGCCGGCCGATTTCGACTGAGCCAGCGCGGCGGTTGAGGCCGTTAAAGCGAAAAGGATGGCGCTAAGCCAGCCCAAAGAACGTCGTAAGTTGACCTTCATCGCACACCTCCGTGGCGGTGCCGGGCCGGTAGGGCGCTCCTGGCGGACGCCCCAACCTCGTCCAGCATTCTAGCCAGTATATACCCGTAAGAGTTTAATGGCATGGCCTTAACTGGCGTTGCCGCTCACGCCCTTACGCGCACCCGCTATTCGGGCGTGCCAGCTCCAATCGCCCCGCCATCCAACCACCGTCTTGACGATGCGTTTCTTGCCAGGCCTACGGTGCTCGCTCGGCGTGGACCGCCTACCTCATCGTGCCGCTGGACAGACGCGAAAGCGTGCTACGTTCCGGGTACCGCATAGCCCCTGCGCCTATTTAGGTGCAGTTTCGGGGAGCCTGCCGGCTTGACCACTCTCACCTCGATCCGCCGGTAGCCGGGCGTTTCTTTGCGCGGGATATACCCGACCACGTATTGGCTTCGAATCCAGGATCCGATTTCCGCGCTGATGAGCGGCAACTGCTTCAGGTTCGATACCACGAACATGCGCCCGCCGGTCTGCCGCGCAATGTCATCCAGCAATCCCGGACCGCGGCTTTTGTTCCAACGAGGCGACTGGATTGGATCCGGCCGCTCGCCAATGAAGAGGCTGTAAATCGATGTGTCGCTCTGCATCGCGAGTTGCCTGAAATCCTCCGGCGTGATGCGGCTGGAATTGTCCTCGCCATCGGAAATCAAGACCACCGCCTTGCGAACACTATGCGCGCCCCGCATTTGATCCCATGCCATCTTCACCGCGTCCAGCACCGCCGTGTTTCCCGATACTTGCGTTGTTGCTAGAGCCTGTCGTACGCGCGCCACATCTGTGGTCAAGCTCACCGCCAGCTCGGGTGTGTGGCTGAACCGGATGAAGAAGAACTCGTCGCCTGGAAGAGCACGCTGCAAGACCGCGCGCACCGCCGCTTGCGCCTTGGCCAACTTGGGTCCCATGCTGTCGCTGCA
This sequence comes from Bryobacteraceae bacterium, assembly GCA_035293725.1. GTDB lineage: Bacteria > Acidobacteriota > Terriglobia > Bryobacterales > Bryobacteraceae > Palsa-89. Next base: position 75,616 of record DATGMH010000075.1, on the reverse strand, counting down.
ATCCAACACCAGGCCCACCGTGGCGGCCGCCTGCTCCGGCGTGAAGTTGGCGATATTTTGCTCGACGCGATCTTCGAATACGCGAAAGTTCTTCTCAGTCAGGCCGCCTATCGCCCGGCCGCCGTTCGCCGTAACAGTCACTGGAACTAATACTAGGTCGGAATGGACCTGATAAAGCGGCCCACCACCGGGTTCCGCTTTAGCGACGAGCGCCCCATCAGCACGATTCCCGCCGCCAGACTGCCCCTGCGCGACGGGAACGCCCCCCGCCACAAAGATCGCCACGGCGATCCACACGCCCCGACGCCATGTCCCGGCTTGCACCATGTCGTGTCCACCCACCTATACGGCGGCTCGCGCCGTATGTGATTTGGACAAGCGAGCGCTGGTGGACGCGACAGATCGTCACCGATAGGAAACCGTGAGATAGTACTAGCAGTCGCGGCGGCGGCGAACTTCGCGCTCGTCTCGCGTGCTAGATCGAAATTCCCAGAACCGCTACTTACTTCGCGGCTGTCGCATTCGTTGGCGCGGAATGATCCACGTAATACGTGATCCCCGTGTACTGCATCTCCTGCCAGGTTTGGTCGCCCCAACGTACGTCGACCTTCGGATCGGGGTTGGACGGATTGTTCACCGAGTTATCGTAGTGCGCGGTCGCCTCTAGCCTCGAGCCCTTCGGCACCGCCAGCGGCTTTGCAAACGTATACCAGGTCTGCCAGTTGAAATCGTAATGCGGCACCTCGAGCACCACTTCCGACCGGCCGTCAGGATAGATCAGGCGGTACTCCCAGCTCTTGCCCCGAAGGTGCGTGTGCGGAATGAGCGAGGTGATATGGGCGTCTTCTGGAAACTCGATCGCCGAATCGATGGCCTGATCGGATACCCCTGCCGGAATCTTCAGCATCGGGTTGAAAAAGGCCCTGGTGAAAATCTCCCGCTGCGGCGGTTGCTTGGCAAAAATCAGTCCGATGCTCGATTGGTCCTCGGCAGCGGTGCCGTTGGCCGTGTAATGCACCTGGAAAATCAGCGACGCACCCGCTGGAATCCGCACCGCATCGCCCGGCTGAAACACCATCGGCGGCGCGCCCGGCGCCGTTCCAGCCAACATGACGCCAGGACCGGCCTGCCGGTTTTTCGCCGCGCCTCCGTCATTGGGCCGGTTCCTCTGGGGCATCATTGGCAGCACTTGAACGAACGCCGTTTCTTCCGGCGTACCCTCCGGCAGCTTCATATACACAATGATGTGATGCACCACGCTACGTGTACCCGGCCGGATTTCCATCGCTTGCACCCACTTGTCCTCGGTGAAGTTCGTCGGGATCGTGAAATATTGGTAATCGATCGTTCCTTTCGCGGGAACATCGAAACGCTTGGGCATCGTTAGCACCACATCCGGCTTCCCGATTTGCCATCCCTCGACAAATTTCGGAGCAGGCGGCAGATCCTTGGCATCGCCCTCCGGCGCGCCGCCATCTGCCCAGGCGATCAGCGTCTCTTTATCCGCCTCACTCAACCGGCGGTCGTTCAAGAAATACCCATGCGGCTCGGTAGCGTGCCACGGCGGCATTTTGCCGGTCGCTACGTATTGGCGGATCGACTTGGCCCACGGCCTGGCGTCTTTATAGGTCAGAAGCGACATCGGCGCCATCTCGCCGGCACGATGGCAGGTTGCGCAGTTTTGGTAAATAATCGGCGCAACGTCTTTGGAGAAGGTGGGAACGCTGGCGGCATTCAGGTTCGCGCCTATGCCGGCGAGCATCAGCATCGCGCTCCCTGAGAACATCGTAAGTCGGCTTTTCATCTGAACTCCCTACTTCCTACTGTAGTCCCGCACCATAGCCGAAGCCAAACCGGCCCCGCTGGTGAAACCCTTCGATCCTCCGTGGTCCAGGTTCCACGAATTGCATGTGGAGTACACTGCGGATAGATCCACACAATGACGACGACTATACAAATCGTCCTGGATAAAAACTTGTTGAAGGCAGCCGACATCGCGGCGAAGCAACAACACGTGAACCGCTCAGCGTTGATTCGTGAAGCGCTCCAGCGGCATTTGAAGCACCTGCACGAATTGCAGTTGGAAGAACAGGATCGTAAAGGCTATCGCACCAAGCCCCAGCGCGAAAAGGAATATCGCATTTGGGAGGAAGCTGCCGCCCCCTTGGACGAGGTATGCGCCGCCCTGCAGTTCGCACTCGGCTGCTAAAGCAACGGGCGCGACGCCCACCCGAACGACAACCGATTCGATCGCTGACGCCCTTGCCTTGCGTCGCTCCAACCGACTTCTGGTACGCTGGTCGCTGACTCCGTCGTACCCATGCCCGCTCGCTCGAGCGAATCCTTCATCCTCCAAACCTACCCGTTCCGCGAGTCCGACCTCATCGTCAGCTTCTTCACCCGCGACCAGGGCAAGCTCCGCGGCGTCGCCCACCGCGCCCGCCGCCCGAAATCCAGCTTCGGCTCCGGCCTCGAGCGCCTCTCCCACGCCACCGTGTCCTATTACCAAAAAGAAAATCGCGAACTCGTCAGCCTGAACTCCTGCGAATTGGTTCATTCCCAATTCGGTCTAGCCTCGAACTGGGAAGCGAGCATCGCGCTCGATTACATGGCGGAGATCACCGAGCAACTTCTCCCGCCGAACGAAACCAACGAACGCCACTTCCGTCTGCTGATTGCCGTGCTGGACTACTTGCGCGCCGGCGGCAACCCCTGGACCGCGGTCACCTACTTCGGCCTCTGGTCCGTGCGCCTGGCCGGATTCCTCCCCGACCTCCGCGTTAAACCCGAATCCGCCGAAATTGCCGAACAGATGTTGTCTACCCCGATCCACGCCCTCGCCCCGCGGCCCTGGACCAAAGACACCGCCTCCGATCTGCGCCGCCTGCTCAACCGCCTGATCGAGGAACACGCCGAGCGCAAACTCCGCACGCCCGCTGCGCTGGAGTCGCTGTAAGCTCAGCTCTATCGCCGTTTGCGTCGAGCGCCTGCGTCACTACCGGGATGCCCGCGCCACTCTCGGCAAAGCGCGCGCTCTCGTCGAGAAAAACCGTTTGTGCTTCTCACCCCTCTCGCGGCCTTGGTTCGCTCAACTCGTCGAATCCCTGATCGCTCGATATGGTCGAAAAGAAAATGTTGTGCACTCTACTCTCTAAGAGACGCGATGCTTTGATCCCCCCACTCCTCGCTGTCGTATCATCAATACAAGAACCACTCGCGACCGCCTGACCCGCGAGCTGGTTCCCTCGCAGTTCAATCAAGCACCACGCTGGGACGTAATGTCGCCAACAAAAAACGTCGAACGCAACCGCCATCTCCCGACTATGCCACTTGACTACCGCGCCCTATGACCGCACCCACCTTCCAGGACACCGTCTTCGCCCTCAAAAAATACTGGTCCGACCGCGGCTGCATCATCCAGGAACCCTATGACGTCGAGGTCGGCGCCGGCACTATGGCCCCCGAAACCTTCCTCCGCGTCCTCGGCCCCGATCCCTACCGCGTCGCTTACGTCCAGCCCAGCCGCCGCCCCGCCGACGGCCGCTACGGCGAAAATCCCAATCGCCTCTACAAGCACCAGCAGCTTCAGGTCATCCTCAAACCGTCCCCCGCCGACGTCATCGACCAATACCTCGGCAGCCTCACCGCCATCGGAATCGACCTCTCCAAGCACGACATCAAGTTCGAAGAGGACAATTGGGAAGCTCCAACCCTCGGTGCCTGGGGCATCGGCTGGCAGGTGATGCTCGACGGCCTCGAGATCACCCAGTTCACCTACTTTCAGCAGTGCGGTGGCTTCGATCTCGACCTGGTACCCGCCGAACTGACTTATGGCCTGGAGCGCATCTCCGCTTTCCTCCAAAACGTCGATAGCGTCTACGACATCGAATGGGCGCCCGGCATCAAATACAGCCAGGTCCGCTTCCAGGACGAGCGCCAGTTCTCGAAATACAACTTTGAACTCGCCGACATCAAAATGCTCTGGCAGCTCTTCGACCTGCATGAAAAGGAATGCCAGCGCCTTCTATCCACAACCGACGTGGTTTTAGCCGCTTACGATCAGGTCCTCAAGTGCTCCCACATATTTAATCTTCTCGACTCGCGCGGCGCCATCAGCGTCACCGAGCGTGTCGGCGTCATCGGCCGCGTCCGCCGGCTGGCCCTCGGCGTCGCCAAGGCGTGGATGGCCCAAACCGAATATGCACAAACGAACCCACCAGATGCCGCCCAAGAGGTGGTCGCGTGAGCCTGCCCTTTGTGCTTGAAGTCGGAACTGAAGAAATTCCAGATTGGATGATCGTTCCTGCAATGAATCAGTTGCAGGATATGTTTCAAGCGTTGCTCGACCAGAACTCTCTCGCCGGCAAGGTCAGTTCCGCCGACGCTACCCCGCGCCGCCTGGTCCTCAAAGCCGCTGGCCTTATCGATCGCCAGCCCGACACCGACGAGCTGGTTTCTGGCCCGCCCAAGTCCGCGGGTCCGGGCGCAGCCGCCGGATTCGCGAAAAAGCTCGGCGCCACCCCCGACCAATTAATCGTCCAAACCACGGCTAAAGGCGAGTACTACTTTTTGCACAAACGAACCCAAGGCCAGGCCACCGCCGCCATCCTCGCCCGCGAGCTGCCCAATCTGATTCTTAAGATTCAGTGGCCTAAGACAATGTATTGGAACGGGAAAGGCAGCCAGCGCTTCATCCGACCCATCCGCTGGCTGGTCGCGCTGCTCGGCGAATCGGTCATTCCGTTCGAGATCGGCGGAGTCCGCTCCGGCAACGCCACACACGGTCACAGACTTCTCGGAAAAACTTCGATCCTGATCACCACCGCCGATTTCGACGAACAGCTCCGCACTAACGGCGTCATCCTTCAAGCCGAAAAGCGCCGCGACAAGATCGAAACCGAAATTGCCGGCCTGCTCGACGGCAAGAACCTCCGCATCAAACCCGACCCCGACCTCCTCCACACCCTGACCTACATCACCGAGTTCCCCAGCCCCATCCTCGGCAGCTTCGATTCTCAGTATCTGGAACTCCCCAGCGAAGTCCTGATCACGGTGATGCGCCACCACCAGAAATACTTCTCGGTCGAGGACAGCCAAGGCAATCTCGCGCCGCACTTCATCGCCGTCATGAACACCAATGCCGACCCCGAAGGCTTGGTCCGGCACGGCAACGAACGCGTCCTTCGCGCGCGCTTCAATGACGCCCGCTTCTTCTGGCAGCAGGATCAAAAAAAGAAACTGGAAGACCGCCTTTCCGATCTAAAGAACGTTACATTTCAGGCCAAGGTCGGTTCGTATTACGAAAAGACCCAGCGCGTAGTCGACCTGGTGAAGTTGCTCGGAGGCGACTCCAACACCCAGCGCGCCGCACTGCTCTGCAAAACCGACCTGACCACCGACATGGTGAAAGAATTCACGGACCTCCAAGGTGTCGTTGGCGGTTTGTACGCCAAGGCGCAGGGCGAACCCGAGCCCGTCTGGCGTGCCGTTTACGATCATTACAAGCCGCTCAGCATGGAAGGCGAAATCCCGTCCACGGCCGAAGGACGCGTGCTCAGCCTGGCCGATAAATGGGACACGCTGGCCTCCTGCTTCAGCGTCGGCCTGGCGCCAACTGGCTCGAAAGATCCGTTTGCGCTCCGCCGCGCCGCGCAAGGCGTAGTACGCATCGTCGTCGAGGGCAAAGTGAAGTTCGACTCCCCCGGCATGCCGCCGGACCTCGAAGAGTTCATGCGCGACCGCGTCGAATACTACTTCCGCGACGTCCGCAATTTCGCCTACGACGAAGTCCGCGCCTGCATGGCCGCCGGATGGCGCGACCTGATCGACCTGGAATCGCGCCTCAAACGCGTCCAGGCCATCCGCCCCACTCCCGACTTCGAGCCCATCGCCGCCAGCTTCAAACGCATCAAAAACATCCTCAAGCAAGCCGGCTTCACAGAAATCTCGGCGGTCGACGAATCCCTGATCGAACCCGGCCCCGAGCGCCGGCTCTATGACGAATTTCAGCGCACCAGCGGCCAATCCCTCGAATCCCGTATCACCCCGCTGCGCCCAAAAATCGACCTCTTCTTCGACAAGGTGCTTGTAAACGCACCCGACCCCGCGGTTCGCAAGAACCGCCTCACCCTACTGCACCGTATGCTGCAGGAATTTTCCGATATCGCCGACTTCAGCGAAATCGTGACCGAAAGGTCTAGCTCTTGAGTTATGTCTTTGAAGCACGATGTGGCGCACGCACTCCTGCGTGCCGTGTTCACATTCGTGTGAACACCCTGCTCCAGAAAAGAGAATCCCGACATGTCTACTAAACACGTTTATTCGTTCGGCAACGGCCGCGCAGACGGCGACGGCAAGATGAAAGACGTTCTCGGCGGCAAAGGCGCCGGCCTGGCCGAGATGAGCCGCGCGGGTGTGCCTGTTCCCCCCGGCTTCACCATCTCCACACAAGTCTGTAATCTCTATTTTCAAAACAACAACACCATCCCCAAAGAGATCGAACAGGAAATCTCCAAGGCCCTCGACCAGCTCGAAAAGCAAATGGGCAAGCAGCTCGGCGATTCCACCAATCCCCTGCTCTGCAGCGTCCGCTCGGGCGCCAAATTCTCTATGCCCGGCATGATGAACACCATCCTCAACCTCGGGCTGAACGACCAAACCGTCGAAGGCCTGGCGCGCGCCAGCGATAACCCGCGCTTCGCCTACGATTGCTACCGCCGCTTTATCCAGATGTTCGGCGAAGTCGCGCTCGACATCGACATGAAGAAGTTCGACCACATCTTCGACGAGCGCAAGACAAAAGCCAAAGCCAAGCTCGACACCGATCTTAAAGCCGAAGACCTGAAAGCCATCATCGACGAATACAAGAAGCTGGTCCAGAAAGAGACCAGGAAACCGTTCCCGCAGGACACGCGCGAGCAGCTCTTCATGGCTATCGCCGCCGTATTCCGCTCGTGGTGGGGCAAAAACGCGGTCGCCTATCGCCGCATGGAAAAGATCCCCGACGAGCTCGGCACCGCCGCCACGGTTCAAACCATGGTATTCGGCAACGTGGGCGACGACTCAGGCACCGGCGTCGGCTTCACCCGCAACCCGGCCACGGGCGAAAAGGTTTTTTGGGGCGAGTTCCTGCTCAACGCGCAAGGCGAGGACGTGGTCGCGGGCATCCGCACGCCGCACCCCATCGCCGATCTCGAGAAGATCATGCCCGACGCCTACCGCCAGCTTCGCGACATCACGGCGAATCTCGAGAAACACTACCGCGACATGCAGGATTTCGAGTTCACCATCGAGTACGGCAAGCTGTTTATGCTCCAGACGCGCAACGGCAAGCGCACGGGCGCGGCCGCCGTTCGCGTCGCGGTCGAGATGGTCAAAGAAGGCGTCATCGATAAGAAGGAAGCCGTCCTGCGCGTCGCTCCCAACCAACTGGATCAACTACTCCACCCTCTGTTCGACGCAGCTTCGCTGAAGTCGCTCACTAAGATCGCCACCGGTATCGATGCTTCGCCTGGCGCAGCCGTCGGACGTGCCGTCTTCACCGCCGAAGAAGCCGCCGAAAAAGCGAAGGGCGGCCCAGTGATTCTGGTCCGCAAGGAAACCACGCCCGACGACATCCACGGCATGGAAGTCGCCGAAGGCGTGCTCACCGCGGTCGGCGGAAAATCCAGCCACGCCGCCGTTGTCGCGCGCGGCATGGGCTTGCCTTGCGTGGTCGGCGCCGGCGCGCTCCATATCGATGAGCATAAGAAGATCTTCACCGTCGATGTAGGCGGCAAAACCATCACGGTAAAAGAGGGCGACTGGATCTCCTTCGACGGCGCTACCGCCGATGTTTATGCAGGCCAGGCCAAGACCAAAGAGCCCGATCCGAAATCCCCCCTGTTCGTCGAGTTCATGGAGTGGGCCGACTCGTTCCGTGGCGACTTCGGCGTCCGCGCCAATGCCGACATCCCGCGCGATGCCAAAGCCGCGCGCGAGTTCGGCGCCGAAGGCATCGGCCTGTGCCGCACCGAACACATGTTCTTCGCCTCCGACCGCATTCCCCATATGCAGGCCATGATCCTGGCCGAAGACGAGAAGACCCGGCAAAAGGCGCTCCAAAAACTGCTCCCGATGCAGCGCAAGGATTTCGCCGGCTTGTTCGAAGCCATGGACGGTTATCCGGTGATCATCCGCACGCTCGATCCGCCGCTGCACGAGTTCCTGCCCAAGCGTGAAAACCTGATGGTCGATCTCGCGCTGCTGCCGCACGCCGGCGGGAAAGAGAAAAAGAAGATGTCGGAAGCCTACGGCATCCCCGCCGGCGAACTAAAGAAGAAATTGCCGCTGCTGCTCAAGCGCGTCGAAGACCTGCACGAGTTCAACCCCATGCTCGGCTTCCGCGGCTGCCGCCTGGGCATCGTGCATCCCGATATTACTGAAATGCAGGCCCGCGCCATTTTCGAAGCGGCCGTTCAGGTCGCCAAGAAAGGCGTCAAGGTGATCCCTGAAGTCATGATTCCGCTGGTCGGCTTCAAGCAGGAACTCGCGATGCAGAAAGACATCGTCGAGCGCGTCGCCAAAGAAGTTCTCGAAAAAGCCGGCATGAAAGATCTGAAGTACATGGTCGGCACCATGATTGAGATCCCGCGCGGCGCACTCACGGCCGATCAAATCGCGCAGGTCGCTCAATTCTTCAGCTTCGGCACGAACGACCTCACGCAGACCACGCTCGGCATGTCGCGCGACGACTACACCAAGTTTTCAAAAAAATACGAGGAGCTGAAAATCTTCACCGCCGATCCATTTCAGAGCATCGATCAGAACGGCGTCGGCAAATTGATCGAGCAAGCGGTGAAGCTCGGCCGTGGCACCAATGCGAAGCTCGAAATCGGCATCTGCGGCGAACACGGCGGCGATCCAAGCTCGGTCGAGTTCTGCTACCGCGTTGGCATGGACTACGTGTCTTGCTCGCCCTATCGCGTCCCCATCGCGCGCTTAGCGGCAGCGCAAGCGGCCCTTAGCAGCGACAAATCAGAGATGATGCGAACTGCGTAACGCCTCGCACGCGATCCTGCGTGCCGCGTTCACGCGTCTGAACGTCTGGGCCTACTGATCGTCCGGCTTCTTCTCGCCCGGCTTATACAACGTCGGCGCCTTGCGCTTCGGCTTCGCATCCTCCGCTTTAGCCTCAGCCTTTTTCTCTTGCTTGTCCAGCGACGAGTCGAGCGACCTGCGCTGGTCCTTCTCGCGCGCCGCCTCTTTAGCCAGATCCGCCGCGCGCATATGCGCGTCTTCTTCGGAAAGCTCTTTGCTGTCCGACGTCGCGTCGATCGCGTTCTTCAGAACGAAATCGAACCGGGCCATGTCCTTGGGATTCGAGTCCTGGATCTTCTGCAGTACGGCCAGCATCTCCCCCTCGGCCGCGGCTACCAGTTTCATCCCTTCGTCGATGGGGACCTTGCGCTGCAGAGCATCGTCGGAAACCGTGTCGATGGCATCGATGATCTGGGCGTATTCATCCAGCGCGTCGTGTATCAGCGCCGACCGCCCCGGTTTGTCCTTGGCCAGAAACTGCTGGATCTCGGAAATCCGCTGCTTGGCGAAATGCACATAAAGCTTCAGCCGCGCATTGGGCTCCTGCGCCTCTCGGATCTGGTCCACTTCGTCGGCGGTCAGGAAATCTTTCTGCGCGAATGCGCCCCCGGCAATCAGCGCGGCAATCAGTAACAGTCGCATTCGCATGCGGCACAACTCCTAATTAACATCCTACTTCTTCTTACTCATGATGTCGGCTATCAGATGATCGTGCACATCCGATACCTTCTTCACCGCCGCGTCCACCGCGGCCTGTGTTTCGAAACCCACATCCTCCCGAAAACCGTTCAACCGGCGCAGCAGCGCTTGCACCTTCAATTCCGCGCGCTTGTAGTACTTGCTTTTGCGAGGCGGGGTGCGCGTCTGTTGCAGCGCGTCGTAGCAGACCACCACCGATTCGGACACATCCTTCAGGGCAGTTTCGGTGCCACTCAAATCGCCGCTCTTATAGGCCTGTTCCGCCTGATCGATATTGTGATCCGCGTTCACGAGCGCCAGCTCCGAGCGTTTGTCCAGATCGGGCTCGGCCTTCACCGCGCCGATATCGCTGAATGCCAACCACAGTGCCAGTAGGAAAATCACTATCTATGCAGCTCTCTCTCTAGCAGTTTGGCTCGCTGGCGCGCCTTGAATTCTTCATCCGGGCTCGCCCCGTTACTCATCGCCAGGAATTTCTGATAGCTCGCCAGCGCGCCCTTTCGGTCGTTGATTTTGTCCAATATGATAGCGCGCAGATAAACGTGGCCCGGCTTTTCCGCGTGCAGCGCCGCCAGCTTGTCGAGCGCAGCCAGCGCGTTGGCGTAGTCTTCCGCCATTACGAGCGACACCGCCAGTTCGCTCCAGGCGTCCGCATCCTCCGGCCTCAATGCAATCGCCAGCCGGAAATCCTGCGCGGCTTCCGGAAACTTGCGCTGGTCCCGGATGATGCGCCCATGCAGCATGCGAACGTCGAAATCCTTCGGATTCGCAGCCAGCAGTTCATCTACGACCGGCAGTGCCTTTGCAGCTTGATTGCTCTTGACGTAAGCCGTAGCCAGCGCCGCGCGATTGCCCGCGGTAGGCGACTTAGCTACGGCAATCTCCAGATGCGGAATCGCGTCCTCGGCTCGCCCAGCCGCGATGAGCAGCGCCCCCAGCCGTTCCTGCGCGCCCGGATCGTCGGCGAACTGGCTATAGATCGCCATCGCTTCCGGCGCCTGCTTCTGCGTTTCGTACGCCGCGGCCAGCTCCAGCAGGTCGTTGCGATACGCCGGATTCAGCTCGGCCGCCTTCTCAAAATGCGGCGCGGCCTCGCTCAGCCGGTTCAGCTTCTCCAGCGTACGGCCCAAACCAAGCTCCGCGTCCGGCGACTTCGGGTCGATCTCCAGCGCCGTCGTATATGCCTGCTCCGCTTTGGCAAAATCGCCCGCACCGAGCAGCGCCGCGCCCAGATAGTAGTTCGGCCGGTACTCCTTCGGTTTCTCGGCGGCCGCGCTGGCGAGATATGGCACTGCCTCCGCGCTCTGCTTCAAACGCAGCAGCGATATCCCCAGATTCAGATTCGCTTGGTAGACGTCCGGCTTGAGCTCCAGCGCCTTCTTGTACTGCGGAACGGCTTCAACGTCTTTTCCCTGCAGGCTGTAAGCCAAGCCGAGATTGAAATACGCCGTGTAGTCCTTAGGATCCGCCGCAACTGCTTTCGTGAAATTCTCGACCGCGGCATCGTAGCGCTTCTCGTCCAGCGCCTTAATGCCGAGATCGTAGAAGTTACTTTGAAACGCCAGGAACAGGATCAGCAGTCCGGTGGCCGACATACATCCAAACCTTTATTTTCTCAGATCGGTTTGAAACAGGTTGTGGCCGGTCCGGCTTCGAGGCGCGTTCGAAGTGAACTAACCCAGCTCAGGCTTGCGCCGCATTCGTGCTTGCTGCATCATCGGCCGACGGCCCATACATTCCGGGAATCGCGACGTCATTCAGCCGCAAATAGACGCCGAGTTGAGCCCGGTGGTGAATCAGGTGATTCATAATTAAGCTCCGCATTACCGCCGTGCGCGGCATGGAAAACATTGTTTTCCCATCGAACTTAAGCGTCCAGATCTTCTGGAAGTCCGCGTCCGTTGCCGCTGAAATCTTCTGGCGCGCGTCAACAACGCCTTTGTCGAACATCGCCAGCAGCTCGCCGCGCGTGTTGGCGACCTCTGGCTTAAAGTCCGGCCCAAACTCCAATAGCTCGACATCCATCGTGCTAGCAGCCCATCCCGGTATTTGCGCCACGTGGGTCGCGAGTTGGCCCAGGGTCATCGATTTCGGATGCGGCTTGTAGTCGAATTTACCGTCCGGAATACGCTCCAGCAGCTTGCGCGTATTCTTCATCTCTTCCTCGAATTCGGGCAATAACATCTGGTTGAAAGTCATCTCGGGTCTCCTCTCAAAATCTCACTCACAGAACAATAACAGGTCTTGCGGACAGATTCGGTCCGCAATGCGTGCGACACTAATTAAAGTGCTGAATACTTCGGCCCGGCTGCTGCGCCTGTTGTCTCTATTCCAGGCTCAGCGCTACTGGCCGGGAGCTGCGTTGTGCGATCGTCTGGAGGTAACTGCCCGCACGCTGCGGCGCGATGTCGACCGGCTGCGCAGCCTCGGTTATCCGGTCCATTCCACCTCGGGCATCGCAGGCGGCTATCAGCTCGCGGCCGGCGCCACGCTGCCGCCACTGTTGCTGGACGATGAGGAGGCCGTCGCCGTCGCGGTCGGCTTACGAACCGCCGCCAGCGGCAGCGTAGCCGGCATAGAAGAATCTTCAGTACGCGCATTGGCCAAGTTGGAACAGGTTCTACCTTCGCGCCTGCGCCGCCGTGTCGAGGCGCTGCATTCCGCAGTCGTGCCGATGCCGAATACTTTTGAAAAGGTCAACGCGGCGATGCTTGCCTCCATCGCCAGCGCATGCCGGGACTCGGAATCCATCCGCTTCCAATACAAGAGCCGTGATGGTTCGGCGACCTCCCGTCAGGTCGAGCCGCACCGGCTCGTCCACACCGGGCGCCGCTGGTATCTGGCCGCTTGGGATATCGGCCGCGATGACTGGCGAACTTTCCGCGTCGACCGCATTGAGCACGCCGCCTCAACCGGCGCCCGCTTTAAGAAACGCTCCCCTCCGGACGGCGATTTCGTCGCCTATGTCGCGCGCAGCATCGCTTACGCTCCCTACGCGCATCAAGTGACTGTGTTGCTCCGGACACCCCTCGCCGCAGCCGCCGAGAAAATTCCGCCGTCCGTGGGCTTATTGGAAGCGGTAGACCAAGACACTTGCCTGCTGCGCATGGGCGCTCCCTCGCTCGACGGCATGAGCGCGTATCTGGCCTATCTTGGATTCGATTTCGAAGTGCGCGAGCCGGTCGAACTCGTGCATGCAATCCGAAGCCTGGCCCACCGCTTTATCCGGGCAACCCGCCAAGCCGCTCGCGATGCCCCGCGTCCAAACACAAAAGCGGCCCGGAGCGGATTGTAGTGGCGCGAACGCGCTCTCTCATCTCCCCGATACGAGATGCGCGATTCCGAACGCCGCCGCGGCGGCCAGCCCGCCGATAACGGTGGTCCGCGCCGCGCTTGAACCCGGAGGCATTCCGGTGTAGTGTCCTTTTATCGCGCCGAAGATCGCCAATGCGACCAGCGTAGCGGCCACCGACGCGATCAGCGCCGTCTGCACCGCCGACGCCAACATGTAAGGCGCCAGCGGAATCAGACCTCCGGCGATGTATGCGCCCGAAATCGTGCTTGCGCTCCGAAGCGCGCGCTGCGGATCGGGTTCTTCCAAGCCCAGCTCGAACCGCATCATGAAATCGATCCACTGCTTGGGCCGCTGCCGCAGTGAATTGACGATGGGCACGGCTTCGTCATGCGTGAGCCCATAGGTTTCGAACACCTCCAGCACCTCCCGCGCTTCTTCGTCGGGAATCTCCTCCACTTCCCGCTGCTCGCGCCGCAGTTCGCTGGCATAATGTTCGGCATCGTTCCTGGCCGCCAGATATCCTCCCAGGCCCATGGCAATCGAGCCGGCCGCGATCTCGGCCACGCCCGCCACCACGATGACGCGCGGCGTAACATCCGCGCCCGACAATCCGGCCGCGAGCGCGAACGGCACGGTAAGTCCGTCCGCCATCCCAATCACAACGTCGCGTACAAAATCCGATGCGGTGAAATGCTTTTCAACGTGCGGCGTCTGCGGCATATTCTCTCAAGTATCCCCTACTGTTCCAGGCTTGCGCCGAGCCGTAAAATAGAGCCCACATGCACTCGCAGGCGCCGGGAATCATCGTCAAAAAAGGCAAATGCAGCCGATCGGCCGCCGGCTAACTACCTTCGATAGTCTTGCCCGCAATAAACGACATAATTAAGAGAGCCCAAAACGAAGACCGAGCGATACGGGAGATACTTTTCAAATGGACGCGGGTTCTTACAAAAAGAATTCCTCGCAAGGAGTACGAAAAAACCAGAAGCATCAATCGAGTTCCCGATCGGACGCGAGCGCTGTGCATAGCGTAAATGCATCCACACTGGGCCTGATCGACATGATTTATGACGCCGTTCCGGATGCCTCGCGGTGGAAACTGTTCCTGGAAGCTTTTGTTCATGCGACACGGAGTAAGCGCGGCACGCTCGCGCTCTGTGGTTCGGAGCCGGCGATCTGGAGAACGATCTCCTGGCATGGCTGGCAGGATGACGAGATACGCCTCCACAGTGAACGTTATGCGGCCATCGATCCTTTTGGTCGGCACGACATGCACGAGGGTGAGATCCGGCTTAGCACCGATCTTTGCCCGCGCGAAGTCTTACTGCAAACCGCAGCGTATCGCGAATTCTATGGTCCTCGAGGTGTTGACTGGGGGTTTGGGGGAGTGATCCTTCGAACGGAAGCAGGTGCGTCCGCAATCATCGCCATGCGGGGAAACGACGGAGGTCCATACGGCGAAATGGAAATCTCGATCCTCCGGCCCCTCATGCCACACCTTAGACGCGCGGCGCTTTTGCACGGCGAGTGTACCGCCATGCGCGCGCAGCTGGCTACATTCACCGGTCACCTGGACAAGTCTCCCCATCCTTTCCTCCTCACGGACAGGGAGGCGCGCGTGTTGTATGCCAACGCTGCTGCACGCCAAGCGGGCATTCGCAAGGACGGTCTTGCCATTGAGGAGGGGCGGCTTAGGTTATGGGCAGAGAAAGCCCATCTGGCTTTTCTCGACGCGATCAGGCAAATCACCCGCGGCCAGGGTGCTCCCGTTCACAGCATCCCGGCCCCTCGACCTTCACAAAAAGCTCCTTATCGCCTGTTCCTCATGAGCATCCCGGATTTCGGGGCTTTGCCGCTCGGAACCTCTCAGCCCGCAGCCGCCGTGCTGATCATGGACAGCGAGTGGGCCTTGGAACCGGATCCAGCCACATTGCGCGACCTGTTTTCACTGACACCGGCCGAAGCGCGAGTGACGGGACACTTAGTGGCGGGACGCAGCGTACAGGAGATTGCTTGTGCGACCGGTGTCTCGATCGAGACCGTACGCAGCCAAGTACGCAGTATATTATCGAAAACGGGCACCGGCCGGCAAGGCGAGTTGATTTCGCTAGTGCTGCGGATGACCCCCTTTGGACGGCTTTAGAAGTAAATCTCATACCCAATTTGGAGGATGACAAGCCATTACCACCGGGAGTATTCTTGGTCGGTATTCTGGTTTCCCGAACTCTATCAGGTCGATTTTTACGGGACCATTTGGTGACTTACGCCATGACATGGATCAGTCAGCGCAAACCCAGCGCGGATTGACCCGCTGACGCGCCTCAAATTCAACATGCTTTCCACCGTATAGCCAGCAGCAAAACGCGATAAGGAGAAATTCGGATGATCAGCCTGTGTTTTCATCGGTTACTTGCCGCTGTGCGAACCGCGCGAGCCATTGCCAGCCTTCTCGTACTCCCTCTCGGTATTCTGCCCGTTCAGCCGGCCCACGCGCGGATCACGCGAGTGACGATTACGAGCGTACAATCGCCAACATTCGACGGCGCTTCATTTGGCGCTGTCGGACAATATCAGAAAATCGTGGGACGCGCGTTCGGACAAGTAGATCCGAACGATCCCCGCAACGCGGTGATCACCGATATCGGCCTCGCTCCGGTGAACGCCAATGGCATGGTCGAGTACTCGATGGACATTTACCTCCTGCTTCCCGTAGACAGCTCTAAAGGAAACGGAAAACTGTTCTATGAGATCAACAATCGAGGCAGTAAGCTCGCCCTCAGCGGCACATTTGGGAGTATCAATAGCAGTTCCAGCGGAGGGAATGATCCGACAAAGGCCGCAGATGCAGGCAACGGCTACTTGATGCGCGAGGGATACGCGATTGCCTGGAGCGGCTGGGACGTAACAGTGCCCTCTGCCAATAACCTTCTGTCGATTACCGTTCCCGTCGCAACCAATCCGGATGGCACGAGCATCGTCGGTCCCGCCGTTGAGGAGTTCGCCATCGACAATAGCACCACCATGACGGCAGCGCTGACCTACGCCGCCGCGAGTCTTGACCAGTCTCAGGCCAACCTAACCGTGCGTAATCACTACTCCGATGCGCCCACACCCATACCGGCTTCCGGCTGGCGCTATGTCGACGCCAAAACCATCGCTCTGCTCCCCGCCGGAACCGCGTTTCAGCTGGGCACGCTTTATGAGTTGACATATCAAGCCAAAGATCCCTTCGTAGCGGGGCTTGGCTTCGCTGCTACGCGAGACTTTGCCTCTTTCATGCATTACGCGTCAGCGGATGACGACGGCACTCCTAATCCTCTGGCCGGCCAAGTCCAATCTGTCTACTCTTTCAGCGTTTCTCAGCCCACCCGTTTTCTGCACGACTTCCTCAACTTGGGTTTCAACCAGGACGAACAAGGTCGGCGCGTTATTGACGCCATGGAAAACTTCACCGGCGGTGGAAACGGAGGTTTCTTTAACTATCGGTTCGCGCAGCCTGGGCGAACTCACCGCCAGCATATCAACCGTTGGTATCCGGAGCTGTATTTCCCATTTACGAACCAGATCATCTCCGACCCGGTGACCGGCCAAACCGGCGGGCGGCTTAACACCTGCCGGTCCACCAATACCTGTCCGAAAATCTTCGAAATCAACACCGAGAACGAATACTGGGCTAAAGCAGGATCTCTCCTGCATACGGACTCATCCGGGAATGATCTCGATCTCGAAGCCGCACCCGAGGCGCGCTTCTATTTCCTGTCAAGCATCGCACACGTCCCGGGTTCGGGTGCCCTCATCTGCCAGCAGCCCAGAAATCCCGTGCTTCCTGATCCGGCACTACGCGCGATGCTGGCTGCTCTCGACGAATGGGCGAGCTGGGACATCAGTCCGCCAGCCAACCGCTTGCCGCGGCGATCCAATGGTACCCTTGTGCCCCCGTTGCCTCAGGCGTCCGTCGGATTCCCGCAGATTCCGGGAGTCAAATACAACGGCCTTCTGCACACCGGGGATTTATACGATTTTGGGACCGCGTTCAATCCGGGCGTGATAACCACGCTTCCACCTTCCATCCACAGCTCCGCCTATCCCACGCTCGTTCCACGAACCGATCCCGACGGCAACGACATGGCAGGGATTCGGCTCCCGGAAATTGCAGCGCCTTTGGCAACCTACACGGGCTGGGCGCTGCGCGCTGGTCCTGCAGCCGACGACGGATGCGACGCCTATGGCCAGGCGATCCCCTTCGCCCAAACCCAAGCACAGCGTGTTGCCGCTGGCGATCCGCGGTTGTCCATCGCGGAACGCTATGAGACCCACGACGGATACGCTAACGCGGTTCGGAGAGCCGTACGCAGTCTCCTTAGGGAACGCTTCCTCTTGCTGGAAGACGCGGAACGTTATTCGGCGGCAGCCGAAGCGAGCAGCGTTCTTCAGTAGTCCTGCGAACTTTTATAGTGAGACGCGCTCATATTGACGTGACCATGCATACATTGTTTCCCTTGGTTGGGTATCGCCTCCACACCCCATGACACCCATGCCCATTAGTAGCAGTTCGAACCGTGGCACGCACTATCCAACGCTCTTAGCCTTCGCCGCGGGCGCCGTCAATGGCCCTTCATTCGCCGGTCTGCCCAGCTTAGTCACTCGGCTACCCCCCGGCCGAGCCGCCCGGCCTTGCCTCTCGTCTCGGACTTTACATCCTCATGCCATTGCTGGTTCTGATGGTGGCGGCTCGGATCACCCAGTTTGCTCTCCAGGTCGCCCAACAGCAGCACGATTACTGGATGTCTTGGGTACAGACCCTTGACGATTACTACCTATGGATGTTGGGTGCCGGATTTGTGACTGGGGGTGTTGCTGGTGGCGTGCTAGGTAGCGGAATCCCGGGCGTAGGCACGGTTGCCGGGGCATTATTCGGTTCCCACACTGGGATGTTAGCTATGAATGAATACCACACTGATCTGGTGCTACTGTTTAATGCCCTAGCGTCTCTGCCGCCCTCGCCGAGTGCTGTGCAGTCAGCTTGTGGAGCAGCACCGTCACCTATTGGACACAGCACGGGAACTGGTGGTCATCGACGATGAGTTCCCTAGGCGAAAGGTATAGACGTTGGATCACGGTTGGCCACAGGGTCGAAATTGTCATCATCGGTATCGCTATTGCCTCGCTGGCGATTGAGTTAGTTATCCTGCTTCCGCGCGCACGCCCTGGGATGCAAGGGGTTATATGGGTAATGTTTGCTCCTCTTGCACTACTTGTCATCGCGGCAGGTGCAGTAGCGGGCCCATACGTTCGCCGATCGTTACGGCTCAGGGGACCAGGCCGCCCGATGCGGCCACCAAGCCTTAGCTTTCGCCTTGGACTTTACTTCCTCATGCTGGTGCTGGTTCTGATGGTGGCGGCTCGGATCACCCAGTTTGTTCTCCAGCATCACGCCTCGCCTCGAAGCGTTGCTTACTTTGTCGCTGCCGACCTCGCAATTTTCGTCGTTATCGTTATCGCGAAAGAGATCAACATCTCGAGAACCAAGCGGAACACGCGCCAATGACAGACCAGTAAACTCCGAACCGTCATTGACCACTTCCGGCCGCCAATTTCTTTCGGCATGCCAACGATTTGCCGGCTCGGTCGGGCATCTCCCCCAAATGCCAATGCTAGTCTGAACCCGATGAAGCACCCATCTGCCGCCATCTGTGCCCACAAAACCAATCGGTAAAATTGGATTAAAATTTTCCCAACGCTCCGGGAAAAATCGCGTTTTGCGTCAAATCGGTGCCGATATTTCGGCACTTGGCCCCACCGCCAAACGAAAACTGCTCCTCGCCCGCATCGTGCCCAGCCGCTTCGCAACCATCGATGTTCACTCCCCGCTTCCCACCGCGCCGCGCCTGCCGGGTCCTGTTACCGCTGTGTCACAATGATTCGCAGAGGTCCATTTGGCAGAGGAGCGCAGCACGCCTCGAGCCGTGACTCCGGGCTCGATGGGTTCCGTACGGCTTATGGGTGTTCCCATTCGGCTGCACTTCACCTTTGTCCTGCTGCTGATTTTCCTGGTCGTGATCGGCCTCGGCAGCAATCAGTCGCCAGCCAACTACGTCCTCTTTATTGTCGCGATGATCGCTTCGGTGCTCTTGCACGAGCTCGGGCACGCCTTCGTGAGCTCCCGCTACGGAATCCGCACGCTCGAGATCGTCATGTTTCCCATCGGCGGCGTGGCTCGCACCGAGCGCCCACCCAAGCCATCGGAAGAGTTTTGGGTCTCGGTGACCGGACCGTTGGTAAACGTCCTGATTGCAGCGTCCATTTTTGCCTATCTCTATTCGCAAAAAAGGCCTCTGGATTTTCTTGCGCTCGCCCAACCAACCGATTCCAATCTGGCGGACCGGGTTGCGCTGGGCAACCTGATTCTGGCGGGGTTCAATCTTCTACCGGCATTCCCGATGGACGGCGGCCGCATGCTGCGCGCCGTCCTGTCGCCCTTCAAGTCCGAGTATCAGGCCACCAGGATCGCCACCTGGTGCGGGCGCATGCTGGCCCTCAGCATGGGGCTGTACGGGTTCATCTTCATGCCGATGCTGACGTTCGTCGCGTTCTTTATTTACCTGGGCGCGGCCAACGAAGGGGCGGCTTCTCGAGGACGCAATCTGACGCAGGGCATCCCGGTGCGCGCCGCCATGATGACGGCTTTCCATACCCTCGCGCACGGCAGCACGATTCGGGACGCGGCAAATCTGCTGTTGTCCACCTCGCAGCAGGATTTTCCGGTGGTACACGGCGATCAAGTGGTGGGGCTGTTGGGACGCAACGCGCTGCTGCGCGGCATGGCCGCCGAGGGCGCAGATTCCTACATCGCCGGGTTCATGGAGCGCTCCTATGTCACCATCTCGCCCGACCAGGATTTGGCGGAAGTTCTGCCACTCATGGCCAACGCGGCCGCCTGCGTCCTCGTTATGGAGGAGGGAAAATTGCGTGGGCTGTTGAGCTCGGAAAATGTGTCGCAGTTTTTGCTGCTGCGCAGCGCCGGGTTGCAGCCGGTGGAGCAGTAGCCACCTAGAGTTTCCGATGTACCGTCACCAATTGCGCCACTATTTGACGCGAATCCTTCTCGTTCTCCTCGCAAGCGCGGCCGGCCTGATGGCCGCCGTGAGGCTTTACATGAAGGACGGCAGTTATCAGATCGTCCGCGAATACCAGGTGCAAGGAGACCGCGTGCGGTTCTATAGCACCGATCGTGACGACTGGGAGGAAGTGCCCGCTTCGCTGGTCGATCTCGACAAGACTCACGGCGAGATCAAGGCTCGCGAGGAAGAGACCAAAGCCAATGCCGCCGCGAACGCAGCCGAGGAAAAGGCGGAGCTCGAAGCACAAAAAGAAGTCGAGCGCATCCCTCAACAAAATGGCGTGTACTTGATCGAAGAGAATAAGCTGACCCCGATCAAGCCGGCTGAGGCTAAGGTAGTAACCGATAAGAAGCGCACGATCCTGAAGCTCATGAGCCCGGTGCCGTTGGTCTCCGGCAAGGCGACCCTGGAGCTGGACGGCGGTCATGCTGCCACTGGAACCGCCAACCGCGAACCGGAGTTTTATATTCGTCTGGAAAACGACGAGCGCTTCGGAATCGTGCGGCTAAGTGAACATAAAGGTAACAGAATCGTCGAAAAGATCACCATTATTCCGGTCACGAAGGAAGCCATGGAGCAGCCCGACCTGGTCGACACCTTCCGCAAGCAGGAAGCGGACGGGCTGTTCAAGATCTGGCCCGAGAAGCCGATGCCGCCCGGCGAATATGCGGTGGTGGAATACACCGAAGGCAAAGTAAACATGCGCGTGTGGGACTTCTTCATCGCGCCAGGAGCCGCCAAATAAGCGCAGCACCGCTGTTCTGAAGCACCTTGCGCGGTTCGCGGTTGAGCGAATCACGCCTGCGCGGCGAGGCGCCGTGTTTTAGGCCGTTGCGCCGTGCCCGCCGCCCGCGGAATGCCGGGCGCTGAACCGCCGGACCTCTGCCGAAACGAAAGAGTGGTGTAGAAGCACTCGATTTTGACAAACTCGCGTACCGAGCGTTGCTTTCGCCGTATTCGAGGCTGAGCCGGCGTTACCAGGCGTAGGCGAATCCCGCGTGCGGCTCGGCAAAATGCGTGATCTCGTACGTCTTGAGACCCGGCACGTCGAAGTCCGGCGCTGAGCAAAGCACGCCACGATAACCCGCACGCAGCGAAACGTGTTTAGTAATTCGTATGCCCAGCCCACCGCCGTAAACAGCAGATGGACGAACTTGGGTGGTTGGTACTGGTGTCACTTCCGTGCCGAAGGGAGTCTTTGAGGAGAGTGGATGGAAGACGACAGAGCCGCCGAGACTCAAATAAGGTGTGAAACGTTTGAATGTATATCCGAGGACGTAGGACGCGGTGGCTTCGTGGAGGCGCGTGTCGATGCCCGCGGCAGCTCCAATCGCGATTAGTCCGTATTGTTGATTGAACGCCGTGTGGCTGTAGTCAGCCTCAACAGCTTGATAGGCGGTGAAGCGATAGTGGTATGAAACGAGCAGTCCCAGTGAGTGATCTGCGAAAAAATCCCGCTGCGGACCGAGGTACCGGCCTTGCCCTTCCGTACCGGTCGAGAAAGTGCCGAGCGCCGATATAGCCGCATCGGAACGAAACCATTCGTGATTTTGTCCGAACAGAGGACTGAAAGGAACGAGAACGAGTAAAGAACAGATTGCAGTGAGTGGGCTGTGGCAGACAACAGAGTTGGATTTAAGCAACTAACCCCCGAACCTGTATTGTAAACGCAGCTCAATATTTCGCGAACTGCCACAGGCCTGCAATGACCATCAGCGAGTAAGCGATGGAGAGCGTCAGGGCCTCTTGTCCTACGCGCTTGAGAGACATTTGCAACGAGGCAGGATTTTTCTGTCTGCGAAGTTCCAGCAGATATCCAGCGGCGGCGGCGAGCAGCGCGGCGGCGATCCAAAAGCGACCGAAGTAGGTGAACACGACCGCGGCGAGGAGTAGGACGGCTTGGCTCAAGAACGCGGCGCGGCGTGACGCGGTGTCGGCTTCCCTGCCTTTGCGGGCGGCAATGCGCGCATCCAAGCGGGCATGAACCACGAAAATCCCGGCGGCGGCTTGAAGCGCCGTCAGCAGCCACAGTAGCCAGACCCAGGATGCGATCCGGCCGGGACCGGATAGAGATACCGCGACAGACGTTGAGCTCAACGCTACAGCACTGGCGACCTGAAACCACTCGGAGCGCTGGCGGTTTCGAACGTTCACGGCAACGGCCAATACCGTAAACGCACCTGCGCCCAAGAAGAGTAAAACGAAGGGACGCCAATCGCGCGTCAACAACAGAGTCAGGCCGCAGATCGCGACAAGAACGAACTCAAGCAGGGCGGAGCGCAGAGCGGGTTTCGTTTCCGGATGCTCCTGCTTCCAAACGAAACGCTGGCGAGCCAGCACGACCAGCGGATCTTTTATGGCGAAGGCACACACGACGGCGGCCAACGCAACGATCTCAGTCCAATAGAACTGGCGCAGCAGAATGGCGGCGGCGAAGAATGGGATCAGGAGCATCGCGGTGGCGCCGTGCTCGCGCGGGACGAATTTCTGACTCGCATCAGCGGCCGGCCGGATGGTTGTTGCCATCTATACCTCTATTTTGGCGCCGTGCAAACGGCGGAACGCTTCGATTCTGCTCTCGGCGGTGAACCGGGCCACTTCGCTGCGGGTAAGCCTGATCCGGATCGAATTGTCGTGGATTCGAAGTTTCATTGGCTCTCGACATAGTGCCCCACGCTCTTAACGGCATCGTCCGCTGACGAGGGCCCCATCGAATTCTTGCGCAGAGCCGATTTTTGAAATACGCGCACGAGGCATCGCCCGCGGAGGCGGCCGCGCCCGCCTTGGGCATTCCGCATCCCGTGCAGCGCTGATTGTAACAAAGTCAAGTGCGCCCGATATCGCGGCGTGGCGGTGTCACGGGCGAGGTTCAGCCGCAGTCTCATCTTCGAAGCAGTAGGTCGCTGCTGGTGAGACAAAGGTGAAGCGCTCGCATCCTCTCGCGCAACACGCCAAGGCGTGGGTCGCTGTTTTCATGGCCTGGGCCGCGGGATTTGTGGACGCGGCTTGCTGGCTGGCGATCGAGCGCGTGTATACGTCACACATGACGGGAAACACCGCTTCGTTCGCGCGTAGCGTGGTGGAGGGCAACTGGAGCCGGGGTTTCTTGTACGGCTGGGTAATCCTACCCTTCATGGCGGGGCTGATTTACAGCGCGGCGGTGATTAAAGCCTCGCGGCGCCGCGGCATCCACTCGTCTTTTTCGATTGCGCTGACCACGGAAGTGTTGGCGCTGGCCGCGTTCATAGGGCTGGCGAGCGGAAGCCAGGCGCGCGGCCGCTGGATGGTGTATCTGCTGCTCGCGCTGCCGGCAGCCGCCATGGGAATGCAGACCGTCACCGTTACAAGAATTAACGGCCTGCGGGTCTACACAACGTACCTCACGGGGTCGTTATCGAAATGTGCCGAAGCTGTGGTGGACTTCGCGTTCTGGTTTCGGGATCGCACGCGCGGGCGATCCTGGAAGCGTTTGCAGCTCGTTTTGCTAGTGACTCCGCGGCATAAGAGGCTGCAGCACGCCGCGCTGACGGCTGGGCTGTGGGTCGGATTCTTTGCGGGCGCGACCAGCGGTGTGTGGGCAGAAGGGCGATTCGCCTACGCGGCTCTAATCGCGCCGATTGGAGTGCTGATCGGCGCCACGGTTGTGGATCTCGCGCGGCCGGTGGCGGCGGCGGACGATCCGCCGGCACATCGCCAGGAACGCTTCTAGACTCGAGCCGGTATCACGGTTAGTATCGCGTGCGACTGTTTGTGCGCGGCTGCCAATTCGGCGTCTAACCAACGGAGGCACATTTTCTGACGAAACGGGGTCCGATCGATCATTCGAAGCAGAGTTGCGGTTCGCGGTACAAACGGCGAAGCGCGATTGCGCGGCTGTTGACGGTCCTGCTGGCTGTTTGGGCGGTGGGCTGCAGCGGCAATTCCGGCGAAAGAGAGGAGGGTCCGCCGCCTCCGCACATGACCAGCGCTCCGCTTTCTTATGCGGACGTGGTGCAACGGGTAGCGCCCGCGGTGGTCACCGTGCGCTCGGCAAAACGCGTGCGCGTCAGCGCACAATCTTCGTTCGGCAGCGATGACTTTCTGCGCCGCTTCTTCGGCGGCGGCGGAATTCTCGGACAGCGTTCGCCGGAGGAAGTGGAACGGTCGCTGGGCTCGGGCGTGATCGTGAGATCGGACGGCCACATCCTCACGAACAATCACGTAATCGACGGGGCGCAAGACATCAAAGTGGACCTCAACAACCGCCAGACCTACTCGGCGAAGGTGGTAGGCGCGGATCCTCCCAGCGATCTGGCAGTGTTGAAGATCGATGCGAATAATCTGCCGCAATTGCAGCTTGGCGATTCCGACCAGGTGCGGGTTGGCGATATTTGCCTCGCCATAGGCAATCCACTCGGCATCGGTGAGACCGTGACGTCCGGAATCATCAGCGCCAAGGGGCGCCGGACGGGGCTGAGCAATGGGTCGTTCGAAGACTTTCTGCAAACCGACGCTTCTATTAATCAAGGAAATTCGGGAGGGGCGCTGATCAACACCAACGGCGCGCTGATCGGAATCAATTCGCAGATTTTGTCGCCCAACGGCGGGAACATCGGCATTGGGTTCGCGATCCCTTCG
The DNA here is from genome assembly GCA_035293725.1 of Bryobacteraceae bacterium. Lineage (GTDB taxonomy): Bacteria > Acidobacteriota > Terriglobia > Bryobacterales > Bryobacteraceae > Palsa-89. The sequence goes on along the minus strand of DATGMH010000075.1, from coordinate 50,806 downwards.
AACATGGCAAAGACAGTGATGGATCAACTGATCCGGAACGGCAAGGTATCGCGCGGTCATTTGGGGGTCACCGTGCAGCCCATGACGTCGGACCTGGCCCAGACGTTCGGTCTAAAGGGCGTGCAGGGCGTGTTGGTCAATTCAGTGGATCCGGGCAGCCCAGCCGATCAAGCGGGAGTCAAGTCCGGCGATGTAGTGGTTGCGCTGAACGGAAAAAAGACCGACGATCCGAACTCTTTCCGCAACGAAGTGGCGAGCACGGGCGCCGGAAACACGGTTACATTGACGTTGGTCCGCGACGGCAGGCAGATGGACCTGAAGGCCACGTTGGCGGAAACTCCCGCTAACGGGCAGCCACAAAAGCGCGGCAGCACGCGGACGCCAGGCCAGGGGAGATTGGGTGTAACGATTGAGCCGCTGACGCCGGATGTCGCTTCGGAATTGGGGCTGAAGTCCGGCACTACGGGAGTGGTTATCACGGATCTCGATCCCGACGGCGCGGGCGCCAATGCCGGTCTGCAAACGGGCGATGTGATCGTGCAGATCAATCATCAGCCGATTCACTCGGTCAACGACGTGGGTCCCGCGCTGGATAAGGCGAGCAATGGTCCATCGCTGCTGCTGGTGAATCGCGGCGGACAAGCGTTCTTTGTGACGGTGAACCGGGGACAATGACCGGGCCCGCCCTCGCGCAGGTAAACCCTGCTGCGGTGGCGGGCCCGCGGCGGGCAAGGGATAATAGATGTAGTTTGACCCGCAGACAATTTGTTTCTTCTATTTCCCTGGTTGGGGCGGTGCCCGGGTATGCTTTCGGCGTAGAACCCAATTGGCTGGAGCAGACGCGCCGTTCCGTTCCTGTCCCGTTCCTGGAGCCGCGGCAGCGTATCCGCATCTTGCAGCTTTCGGATCTGCACGTTTCGGCATTCGTACCGTTTTCCTTGATTCACCGTGCGATTTCGATGGGCCTGGAGTCAAAGCCGGACCTGATCTGCCTGACGGGCGATTTCATCACGAATGCTCAGCCGTTCGATACGGAAGAATATGCGCGCCTGCTGAGGATGTTGAGTCAATCGGCGCCGACCTTCGCATCGCTGGGCAATCACGACGGGGGCTCGTGGGCGGCGACGCACATAGGCGGATTTCCGGACTCGAGCGCGGTGCGGTCGCTGCTCGATTCGGCGGGAATCAGCCTGCTCCACAACCGGTCCGAGAAACTGCGCATCCGTGGACAAGCGATTTACCTGGGGGCATGGGCGATATATGGTCGTTCGAGGCTGACCCGGGAGCGGCATTCGCGGGAGTGCCATCCAGGCCCGATGCTCCGGTGGTGCTGCTTTCGCACAATCCCGATTCGAAGGAGTTAGTGCAGGACCGCCCCTGGCATTTAATGTTATCGGGCCATACTCATGGCGGGCAGGTACTGATCCCCGTAGTCGGCACCCGTTTCGTCAGCGTTCGAGATAAGAGATTTATCTCTGGATTGAAGAAATGGGAGGGCCGTAGCATCTATATAACGAGGGGGGTAGGCAATCTTGCGGGTGTTCGATTCAACTGCCGGCCAGAAGTTACCGTTCTCGACCTCGCGGGGTCTGAGCGTTCCTAAGGCGGCTACCCGGTCCGAGATTTTCATTGCAGCGGCTTTCATGGCCGTTTGGATTTGGTCGGCAATAAACCCGGTCAAATTCAGCGACTGGTGCATGGAGAATGTATTGGTCGTGTTTGTGGCCGGTCTGATGTTTGTGCTGCGGCACTATTTCCGGATCTCGACCTTCTCTCTGGCGCTGATCGCGATATTTTTATCGCTGCACGAGGTGGGCGCGCATTACGTGTACGACAACGTGCCCTTCGGCTTCTGGCTCAAGGACACGTTCCACTTACATCGCAACGACTACGACCGGATCGTGCATTTTGCGTTTGGGGTGTGTTGGTCGTATGTGATTCGAGAAATGTACATACAATTGCCGCATCCGCGCGGATTTCTCACTTACTATGTGCCAGTGATTCACGTGCTCGCTTTGAGCGCGATATACGAGATCATCGAGGCCTACACGGCGCAGGCCGACCCAAAGATGGCCGCCTCATTCGTGGGCATGCAGGGCGATCTGTTCGACTCGCAGCGCGATATGCTGTGCGCGGGCGTGGGAGCGGTTTTGCTCATGATCGCGACGGCCTGTTATTCGGCGATGCGCCACCGAAACCGCCGGCTGGTTCGCGCGTAAGCGCCTAAGGATGACCGCCGGCCACGGCGGCGCGTCGCGATCCGGCGGTTTCCGCGGCCGGGCGTGACTCGTGATATTCCATTTCCGTATTCACCGACCAGATATTGTCCTTATCGCGCCGGCCGGCGACGATGTTATCCACGGCCGTCATGGCGGTCAACATGGAATGATCCTGATTGTTGTAGCGGTGCATTCCGTTGCGGCCTATGAGGAAGAGATTGTGGTAGCGATCGACAAATTGCCGGACGATTTGAAACCGTTCGTAACTGCCGAAATACGCCGGATAAGCCTTTTCCATCCGGATGACGGTGGCATCCAGGACGTCCTGGCGCGCGGCGACGCCGATCTTCTCGGCTTCGCTGATGGCCAAGTCGATCATCTCCCGGTCGGTCAGGCGCCACAGATCTTCGGTCTCGTAACAGAAGTATTCCAGGCCGATCCAAACCTTCGATGGGTCGTTGACCAGATAAGGACTCCAATTGTTGAAGATCTGCAGCCGCCCCACCTGGACATCGGGTTCCTGGACATAAATCCAATTGTCGGGTAGGGCCGCTTGTCCGTCGCGGCGAGGTTTGAAGCGGCTGAGGAGCAACCCCACGGTAATGAAGTCGCGGTAGATCAGGCCATCGCTGACCGCGCGGACGTCGGCCGGAACCGGCGCCTGGAAACCGTTGATGAGGTCTTTCACGGCCATGGTCGAGAACACGTAATTAGCGGGAAAATGCCGCAGTTCGCCGCTCTCGTGGCGGGCGGTAACACCGGTGACGTGATCGCCGGCAGTGTGGATGCGGCAGACGGTCCAGCCGGTAAGGACTTCGCCTCCGGCTGCGCGCACGAGTTTGGCGACCTCTTCCCACAGTTGGCCTGGGCCGAATTTTGGATAGAGGAATTTCTCGATGAGCGAGGTTTCCGAGTCCTTCTGCCGGACGTCGGAGGCAGGCGAGGCTACCAGCTTTCTCAAGCTGTGCATCAAAGCCTTACGAAGTGACACGCCTTTGATGCGCTGCGCGCCCCACTCGGCGCTAATCCGATCGCAGGGAACACCCCAGACCTTCTCCGTGTAGCTTTTGAAAAACGTGAGATATAGGTACCGGCCGAAGCGGTTGATCAGGAAATCTTCGAGCGTCACCTCGGGGCGGATCGGATGCAGCGCCGAGCTAAGATAGCTGACGCCCGCCCGCGCGGTGCGGAATAATCCGAGCTGCTTGAGCGTATGAAAATTTAAGGACAGCGGATAGTCAAAGAATTTCCGGAGATAAAGGATTCGCGACTTGCGCGGCCTGACCAACATCACCTGATCGGTGGTTTTCGCGTTCGGGCCAGCGTCGTTCTGGCGGATGACACGCTCGCGATTCTGGTAAACCAAGCGGTGCGAGGATTCGGCCGTGTGCTCGACCGGCAGGACCTCAGTCCACCAATCCATGACGCGGTCGACTTTGGAGAAAAAGCGATGTCCCCCGATATCGATCCGGTTTCCTTTGTAGTTCACGGTGCGAGAAAGGCCGCCCAGATAGGCGCTCTTTTCGAGCACGATGGGACGAATGCCGGTGCGGCGCAGTAGTTCGAGCGCTGCGGTGAGACCCGCAGGTCCCGCTCCGATAATCACTGCTGCCATGTAGTTCCAGCCCTGGGGCGAATCCTCAGTATATCGCCTACCGCTACGCGGTGCATTCCTGACAGCTCTGGCATTTTATTGTAGAGGTCCGCGGTATAGTAAACGTTTCGGTCAGACTGGGCCATATCGTTGAAATTTACAAAGTCTTGAGCGGCCGCGCTGAAACAATGCTCCCGTTCTGTGCGTCTATCTGACTCGATTTCCATCGGATTGCGGAGCGCCGGATCCGGTTGCGTGCGCACAATTACAGTTAGGCGAGCCTCTTTCGTTCCATGAGCACTACCGCTGTTGCAGCCACACCCGCCCAGACCCAGGCCAAGCCCGCAGTGCGCGTTCTGCCGGTATGCGCCGCGATAGCGTACGCTTTGGCGGTGACAGCAATGGTTTTGCGTCATGAACCGTGGGCGGATGAAGCGCAAGCATGGCTGTTGGCGCGCGACGCGAGCCTGTCGCAGATCTGGCTGAAGTTGATGCACTACGAGGGGTCGCCTGGACTATGGCAGACGCTACTGCATGTGCTGGTGAAGTCGGGCCTGCCCTATTCCGCTTACAATTTCGTTTCAGCGGCGTTCGCGCTGGGCGGTGTATGGATGCTAGTTCGCTATGCGCCGTTACCGCCAGCGATCCGGTTCGTACTGCCCTTCACTTACTATCTCTTTTATCAATACGCGGTGGTGGCTCGCAGCTATGCGTTGCTTGCGCCATTGCTCTTCGCAGTGGCCCTTCTGTTTGAAAAAGCTCGGGCTCGCGCTTTTCTGTTCACAACCCTGCTGTGCCTGATGGCGGGAATCAGCGTGCACGGGGTTGTAATTTCGGCATCCATTTGGCTGGTTGCATTTTTCCCGGCGTTGCCAGGCTGGAAAAAGCTGACGCGCGAAGAGCGGAGGCGGATAGCCGCAGCAACAGCGATGTATGCTCTCGTGCTGATCGCTTGCGTGCTGTGCGCGTGGCCTGCTAACGACGTTGCGTTCGCCGAACACCGGGGTTTGTCAAACTTTCACTATCTGCCGGCCGTGGCCGAAGGGACCATTGGTGCAGCTTTTACAGGGGAGTGGATTAGTTCCACTGCTGTAATCGCACTATCGATGCCGTTCTTATGGGCAGGTGGCGGCTGGCTGGTGTTTTTGTTACCAACGGTTATTCTGCTGCTTTTTGGAACTTTGGTCTACGCGCAGGTATGGCATTTCGGCATATTTTTTCTGATTTGGCTGTTTGCACTCTGGATTTCGGCGCTGCGAGTAAAAATCAGCAAACCGGCGATTGCGGCGCTGGCGATCACGATCGGATGCCAGCTCTATTGGACGGTTACGGCAGCCTACTACGATTGGGACCAGCGCTATTCCGGCAGCCTGGAGGCGGCGCAGTATTTGCGCGGCGCGGAGATTCCGCCGGATCGATTGTACGCGATCGGCTACTCCACGACGGCAATCCAGCCGTATTTTCCGCGCAATCTTTATTCCGACTTCGACTCGGGCGGGCCGGCTGCATACTGGGATTGGTCCAAGCGCAATACGGCGAACGATCCAAGCGCGCTGTTCGCCTCTGGCCACCGCGACTTTGTTCTGGTGGGATATAAAAGCCCCGAGGAGAAGACACGCTGGGCAAAGCTGCTGAACCTGCTGGGATACCAGCAGACCCGGCAGTTCGAGGGAAAGACGTTTTGGCAAACTGCGACCTTTGAATCGGAATCGTTCGATCTGTACCGCAGCGATCCAAGCGCGGCACAGCACGCGACGAGTCACCTCAGTATGGCCGATACGTCGAATGCCGCGCAGTTACTGACAGGCTTTTATGCCGTGGAAGCGCAAGCCTGGCGATGGGCAGCCAAGAACTTTTCGGTGCTGTTGAGGTCGCCATCCGGGTCGGTAGCTAACGGCGCGCAACTTACGATGCGTATGTATCTGCCTCCGGTGCAGCTTCAGACGCTTGGACCAATCACGTTGAGCGCGAACCTGAACGGATACCAGCTCCCAGCCCGCACGTTCACGGCGCCAGGGGGGTATGTTTACTCGGCCGACATTCCGGCGAAGCTTCTGCGGAATCCGCTGGTGACGGCGAACTTTTCGTTGGACAAGGCGGTGGCGAACATGAAGACCGATCCCAGAGAATTAGGGACGGTGGTCACGGAAATCGCGCTCGAGCCGCGCGCTCAGCCGTAGGCGCCAAAGCTCAGCCTTCGGCGCCAAAGCAATGATCGCGCCGGCCGCATGGGCGTCTGCCGGCCGTTGCTGCGAATTGTTCGCCAGCAGGAAGAAGCGGCCGTTGGCGCGGGGGCCGGCCGTGTGGGTGGAGCGTCCGGCTTGGACGGCCTGGTCTCGCAATTCATCGGGGATGAAAAAATCGCTGTTCGGGCTGCAATGGACCAGGTCTGGCACATCGCTGCTGGATTGGGCGGCGATGATGATGCCGGCGGCGTCCGGGTGCGGGTCACCCCAAGCGGCCAGCCGCTGCTGGTATAGCGGCAGCAGCGGCGCGAGGTGGCAGAATTCGTCGGTAGAAAGATTCACGCCGAGCGTGTAGAAGAAGCCGCTGGTTTTAGCCGGATCGACGGTGCCGGGATAGACGTATCGGACCTTCGGCAAGTCGAGCGTAGAAGAATAAAAATCGTCGTCCGGAGCCACGATGAGCAGGTCGTTTGCGCGACGCAACCGGCTGTAATTTTCCAGCGCGGCCGCGGAAGGAACCGTTTTCGATTCGTAGTCGAGGCCGAATGGCGCATCAGCTTGCCAGGCTTTCAGTGCGAAAGCGCAGAGCAGGAGGGCGCAGGCGGGCGCGGCCCAGCGGCCGCGGAATAACGGGGAGAATCGCACGGATATGAGCACGAGGGCCGGGATGAGCGGCAACAGGTAATAGGCGACGCGCGTTCCGAACACGAGCAGAACGGCAAACGCGCCGATGGACCAGGCGGTCAGGAGCCGGGCGTCGGTTTCCTTCCGCTGTCTGTTCCAAGCCGCAACGAGACCGGGCACCGCGAGACACGCCAGCAGGAATAAGAGCGGGTCCATTTCAAACAAGGTTCGCAAATAGAAAGCGACACCTGAGTCGCTCGAATATCGCGAAGGCGCCGTGATTCCGGTTCCTATGAGTTGAAAGCGCACGTATTCGGCGAGGAACCAGTCGCGATGGACCAGCAATTGATACAGGTGCCAAGGGGCGGCGACGAGTGCTGCTATGGCGGCAGCGGCGATCAGGCGCTGGAGTTGAGGGCGAGCGTCGGGCCGCAGCAGGAAATAAATCAGGAACACGAGCAGGGGCAAGATGCCCGCGGCGCTCTTGGTCATGATCGCCGCGCCGGTGGAAAGGCCAAAGAACACGACGCTTCGCCAACGTTCCAGCCGGGGATCGCGGGCGAGGACGAAGATCGCGGCGGTAACGAGCAGCGTCAGCAGAATATCAGTCATGAACGTTCTGGCCATGCTGTGAAACACAGCATTACTCAGCAGCAAAACGACGCCCGAGGCCGCCGCTGCGAACGACTGCGATTGTCTAAGCCAGCAAAAGGCCAGTAAGCAGCAAAAGACGCCCGCGAGGATCGGCGTTAGGCGCAGCACCACCGGTCCGACACCGAGCAGGCGCATGCTTAAAGCTCCCATCCAGAACAGCAGCGGCGGTTTGTTTAACATGAGCCGGTGGAGAAAAACGGGCGTGAGCCACTGGCCGGTCCGCACCATACTGGCAGCTGCGTGGCCATAGACAGCTTCATCCTGGGCGTGGGCATGCAAAAAGGGGTCAACGTATGCGCTAGCAAGGCCGGCGCTGCGGATGCCGAATCCAAGCGCGACCGCGGCCAGCAAGGCCATTACGGCCAGCTCAATGGCCCTGCGGGATGGCGTCGCGTCTTTCCGAGGTTGTAGAAAGCCAGTCATCTCCTTAACGCGCACAACGGAACGCCACGGCAGCATCTTTTCTTTGGACGAGGATGCCGCGGCGTCCTGTGCGCTCTTTCCTTAACGCGCACAACGGAACGCGAGCGCTCTCCTTAACGTCGCACAACAGAACGCCACCGCGGCACTTCTTGTCCCACTTGAGTGGCGTCCTGTGCGCTCTTTCCTTAACGCGCACAACGGAACGCCACGGCGGCATCTTTCCTTTGGACGAGGATGCCGCGGCGTCCTGTGCGCTTATCGTAACGTGGCGCCGGGCTGGAAAGAGTGTCGCCCGTTTGCTGTTAATTTCACGAAAGCCAATACCGGATGAAGCATGATAATTTGAGCGGAGATGGCGCACAAGACCGGTTCGTTGCCGGAGATGCGGCGAAGTTGGAACCTGCCGATTTGGATTGGGTTCACGATCGTGCTGGTTGCGCTCGTGAGCTACATTCCGATCTTTGTGAAGTATGCGGCAACTCGCGACGTTCCTTGGGTCAACTATCTTCTGTTTGCAGTAGGGCTCGCGGTGCTGGGCATCGGATTGCGACGCGCCTATCGCGATCCGCAGCATTATGTGGGAAAGACCAGCGGGACGATTCTGGGAGCTCTGGCAGTGCTGCTCGCGGGTTTGTTCGCGCTTGGCACAGTTTACCTGACGAAGCAGATCCCTTCGGCCGAACTAGCGCTGCATAACGGGCAGCGCGCACCGGCCTTTAACCTCCAGACGGCAGATGGAAAAAGCGTTGCACTGGCCGACCTTCTCAACAATCACCGCGGCGCCGTTCTGATTTTCTACCGCGGGTACTGGTGACCATTTTACAACTCCGAGTTGCGGAGCTTCGAGCGGCATTTGAATGAATTTCAGACCCGGAATATCGCCGTGGCAGCTATCAGTGTCGATTCACCAGCGGAATCCAAGAAGCTTTGCGACGCTAAAGGCTACACTTTTCCGTTTCTTTCGGATCCGAAAGCCGACGTCATCCGTCAATACGGCGTCCTGCACCCCAAGGGCGGACCCGATGGGCATGATATCGCCCGTCCGGCCGAATTCCTGGTGGATTCGGCCGGCGTGATTCGATGGGCGAATTTAACGGACGATTTTCGAGTGCGCGCCAGGCCCGCCGACGTTCTTCGAGCCATCGATAAGTTGTAGCCCTGCGGGCGCACGATCTAGAAATCGGCGCGAATACCGAGCTGGATCAAGCGTCCTTCCAGGACTGTACTGACAGGCGCAAAGGAAGGCTGCGCCGTAATCAACCCCTGCGAGTTTACAGTCGCCTTGGTATTGATGGTGGTCACGTTACGGGTATTGAACACGTTGTTCGATTCGGCGATGAACTTCGTGTACAGGCGCTCGTGGACCGAGAACAACGTGCGAGTGTAGCGCATGTCGACCTGATATATATTGCCGGTTCGCGCGGTATCGCGGCCGACAAAAGCAGGCCGCTGGACGGCGGCGCCGATTGGGTCGTTATTGAGATTGAGATTGCCTGTGATGTTCTGCTGGTCGCCGCTGGCCAGGTTCGCCAGCATGGTCAGCACGTTGCCATTGGCCAGATAGTTCAGAACATGGTTCCCAACGTGGAATTTGGGAGCCATATACGTTGACAGGTTGAAGGCCTGAGGGCGGTTGACAATCGAGTTACCGCGATCGTAGGCGCGGCTGTACGGATTCTCGATGGGCAGGTTCTGCTCGAAGCTGTTAGCGTCGGGAGCATCGCTGATGGTATGGGACCAGGTGTAGTTGGCGCTGATCTGGAAGCCGTCACCCAGGCGATGCCACCAGGTCACCAGCAGCGCGTTGTAGTTGGAAACCGCGCCGATGTCCTGGAGCGTGATGCCGTTGAACTGCGGATACAGACGGGTTGCTGCGTTGACCGCCGTAGAGAAGATCGGGCGACCGTCGGGCAGGAAACCGGTGGGGTTGATCAGGTTCATGTCGCGGAGATACTGCAGGTCCCGCGCGCCGGTGTTAACGTAGCCGAGCGTGGCGCGATCGTTCTTGGAAATCTGCTGCTCCACCTGGAAACTGGTGTTAAGCGTGTAGGCGTTCTTGAAATCCGGCGTTACGGCGGTGATATTCTGTCCGCTCGGAGCCGTGGCGCCTGGCAGGAAATTAAACACCTGCGGGAATGCCGGAGCGCCCGCTTGTGTAGGCGTGAAGGTTGCGACGAACGTGCGGTTCGAGCCGTCGTTGTAGAGTGCATTAAACCAGGTGTTCGTGGGCGGCGCTTCGTAGAACATTCCCCAGCTCGCGCGGATTACCGTAGTGGGACGGATGTTCCACGCTATACCCAGGCGTGGCGCCCAGTCGCGGTTCGCTGTGTGGAAGCTGCGCGTATAAACGAATGGGGCATTCGGCTCGGCACCCGGCGCTTGGAAGCGATCCCAGCGTACACCGTAGATCATGAGCAAGTTGGGGCGGACTTGCCAGCTATCTTGCACGTAAAAGTCGTAGAAGTAGGATTTGTATGCCACACCCGGCGAACCCAGCACGGTGCCGAATTGCGTATAACCGAATGGAGCGGCACCGCTCTTGGCTGCTAGATACGCATTCACGGTCGGGAAATTGTAAAAGCTATAAGTGTCCGCGACCTGATTGTCGTTATTTTCCTGCCAGGCAAAGCCCATCTTGTAAGTGTGAGCGCCGCGGATTTTGGTGAAGTTGTCGCTGACGCTTGGAATTTTTTCGGCGAACCGGTCGCCCGCCGATTGCGTCCCGCCGAAGGTGGCGAGGCCGCTTGTATTGCAGCCGGCAATGCAAATCTCCGGTCCAGGGCCAGTGAGCGGGCCGGCAGCATGGGCTTCGTTGCGATACGGCTCGGAAGCCCGCAATTCATTCAATGCGGTCGGCGAAAAGGTTGTTAACCACTGCAGGCCGCCGATGTGGGCGCGGTCGTGAAAATCCACGGCTGCGCTCAACGCGTTCAATCCACCGACTTGCGTGTTGAAGGGGAATTCGTTGCGGAAATAGTCGTACCGGAAGAACACCTGGTTCTTCTCATTGACGTTCCAGTCCAGGCGCAGGTCCAAAAACTGGACGTGTTCCAAGCTGGGCGCGGTGGCGAGGTCGGATGCAGGCAGGCCCAATTGCGAAGCGACGGTGGAGTTGATGGTCACCGGCGTGGGCGTCCCGCGCAGCAGGTGTTCGTAACCGCCGAAGATGAACACTTTATCCTTCTTGATCGGACCGCCCGCGTTCACGGCATAGTCATGGAGGTCGATCGCTGCAGCGGAGCGGTTGGATGGCAGCAGAATGGTGCGCGCGCTGGCATCCGGCGGGCGGCCAATGAAATATCCTTCGCCGTGGAATGTGTTCGTGCCGGAGTTGCTGATGACATTGAAAATATTCCCGGCGGTCTGGCCGAATTCCGGCGCGAAGCTGTTCGAGACCGTCTGCACCTCGCGCACGTAAATGTCGGAAATGGGGAACAGCCGCAGGCCGTAGCGGTCCGTTTCGGTGTCGATCATGCCGTCCATTTGGTAGTTGATGCGATCCAACAGGCCGTTCGTATTCAGCGTGCGTGGAATACCCAGCTCGGGATTCGGATGGCCGCTGACGCCCGGCTGGAAGATAACCAGGTTGTACGGATTACGCGACGTCAGGGGGACATTATCGACTTCCGCGAAGGAGATGGTGCGGCCGGTAGAGACGCGCGAGGGCTCGATCACGGGCGCGCCGCCGGTTACCTCGACCGTAGTGCTGACCGCGCCGACCTTCATCGCGGTGTCGATGACCGCTTCGGTACCGGCGTTCAGCACGACATCAGTGTGGCGTTCCGTGTCGAATCCTTCCTTCTTGAAGGTCACCGTGTACGTGCCCAGCGGCAAGTTGGGAATCACGTAGTAGCCGTCATCGCTCGACTGCACGTCGCGCGTGTAGCCGGTGGCCGTGTTGGTGATTGTCACGGTGGCGGCCGGGATGGCGGCGCCTGCGGGATCGGTAATCCGGCCGCGAATGCTGCCGTTAATGGCCTGGGTCTGCGCAAACAGCGACCCAATACCAGCCGCCAAAAGCAACGTAAGAATAAGAGAACGCAGTGCAAACCTGGCCCGTCTGAGGCGCACATCGCGAAAACTAAACATGTTCACTCCCCTGAGTCAGAAATAACTTCCGATGCGCTCAGTATGTGCCCTTCCGAGGATGCACGTCAAGCCGACGAGGATCTGCAACTCGAAGAAACGGCAAACAAGGGGCCTTTGGCCTCATTAAGATTCCTATAACTGATTGTTTGCAATTCCACCGCAGGAGTGGCGTCTTACAAAGGGGGTTAATTATGCGCAAATTACTAGGATTCGCAGCAGCCGCGATCATCGCAACGGGGCTTACCGCAGTGGCGCAAGACACCGCGAAGCAGGAGGCCAAGAAGGCCGGCTCAGACGTGAAGGAAGCCGGGAGAGCCACGGGGCGCGCTGCAAAGCACAGCGGGAAAGCCGTGGCGAAGGGCACAAAGAAGGGTGTTCACAAAGCATCGTCTGCGACGGAGAAAGGCGCAGCCAAGGTCAAGAACAAGACAGCGGATCATTCGTCGTAACGTAGTGTCTCCTGAGTGCAAGTGTGCGGGTCCATCCAACGGGCTGGACCCGCTTGCTTGAGCGGCTAAAGGCGTCGCTGGTTGGCGGCTGAGTGGCCGCCATGCTCACGCCCCAGGCGATCCTTCTCACTCCGACGACGCGTCGGAGGAATAAGCTGGTAACAATTCCGATATAGTCATAGGTCCTACTCCGTACTTATCTGGCTGCAAAACCCACGCCAGGTCAATTCTTCTGCCACCCGCCGCGCGCTTCTTGCATCAAACGCTATGTTCACGGAAGAATGAAGGTATGCAGGGCTTCCTCCGCGGTAAGCGAGCTTTCGTTAGCGCCGGTTTGTCACTGATTGTGATTTTTCTGGCGGCGTCCCCGATTGTGTGGATGGCGTCGGCGCAGTCTGCCCCGCCCCGGCAACCTTCCGCCAATGCAATGCCGGTGGATGTCGACCGCGGCGCGTCGGGGCTCACGCGCTGGCTGCATGCGCTGCGTACGCGCGCCAGCCTGCTGATGGTCACGGCGCACCCGGACGATGAGGACGGCGGAATGCTGGCGTTCGAGACGCGCGGAATGGGGGCCCGGGCAGCGCTGCTGACGTTGAATCGCGGCGAAGGCGGACAAAACGCCATGTCCCCCGACCTGTACGACGCGCTGGGGCTGGTGCGCACCGAAGAGCTGCTGGCGGCGGACCGCTACTACGGCGTTGACCAATATTGGGCGCGCGTAGTCGATTTTGGCTTTTCCAAGACGCGCGAGGAAGCGCTCGAGAAATGGGGGCACGATCGCGTGCTGTCGGATGTCGTGCGCGTGATCCGGATGACGCGGCCGCTGGTGATCACGGCCACTTTCGTAGGGGCCGCGACGGACGGTCACGGCCAGCACCAACTCTCAGGGCAGATGGCGCAAGAGGCATTTCTGGCCGCGGGCGATCCCACCAAATTTCCGGAGCAGATTCGGGAAGGGCTGCAGCCGTGGTCGCCGCTCAAGGTCTATGCGCGCGTGCCGTTTTTCGACATAACGGACAAAGGGATGTACGACTACGCGATCGATAAGTACGTGCCGGTGCGGTTCTTCGATTACCTCAAGCAGACCTGGTCTAACGAGAAGCCTTCTACCACACTCGAGATTCCCGAAGGCAATTACGCGCCCGCGCCCGGTTTGACGTACGTGCAAATCGGCCGCGAGGGGCTGGGGAACCAGAAGAGCCAGAACAACGGCGTGGCGATTCCGCCGCCCGCGCCACAAGCCAGCCCGTATCATCGTTATGGCTCGCGCGTGGCGGCAGCCGATCATGAGGAATCCTTCTTCGATGGGATCGACACTTCGGTTGCGGGCATCGCGTCGCTGGCCGAAAATCCGCCGGACTGGCTGAAGAGCGGGCTGGCCGATATAGCGCGAAGCGCCGATCAGGCGAATGCGCAATATCAACCGGACCGGCCGCAAGCCATCGCTCCGCTGCTCGCCGATGGCCTGCGGGCGACGCGCACTTTGATGGATCGCGTGCGCGCGAGCGGAGTTGCGGATCCGGGCAAGTCCGACGTGTTGTTCGAACTCAGCGCGAAAGAAGAGCAGTACCAGCATGCGCTGGCCGATTCGCTCGGACTTTCGTTATTCGCCGCGGTGGCACCTGAACGCGAGCCGCAGCGTCCGGGACCGTATCCGCAATCGGGGCCCTCGTTCACAATCGCGATTCCCGGGCAGACGTTCGGCGTACGCGTGGATCTTCTCAATCAAAGCCCGGAGGCGGTGAACGTTGAGAATATTTCGATGGCAGCGTCGGATGGAAAGCCCTGGCAGATTGCAGCCAAAGGCGAGGCGCCGAAAAGCCTGGCCGCTCGCGCGCAGGGCCAGCTTCGGTTTTCGGTGACCGCTCCGGCCGACGCCGCGTTGACACGTCCGTACTTCACGCGTCCTAACGACGAGCAGCCTTACTACGATCTTGCCGATGCGCGTTACCGCAACCTTTCGCTGGCGCCCTATCCATTGGCCGTGAACGCTACCGTTTCGTACCGCGGAGTGCCGCTGCACCTTTCCGAAGTAGTGCAGGCGATGCAGCGCGTGCAGGCGGAGGGCATCGTTCCCGAGCCGCTGATCGTAGGTCCGGCCATCTCAGTCACGGTCTCGCCCGCCGCGGGCGCGGTTCCGGTTGGCGCAAAATCGTTCGAGTTTTCCTGCACGGTTCACAGCAACGTGAAAGGAGCAGCCAAGGGGAGGCTGCGGCTGAAGCTGCCGGCCGGCTGGCGGTCTTCGCCCGAGTCGGCTGAATTCGCGATGGCGCGCGATGGCGAAGACCAGGCGGTCACGTTCACGGTTCAGCCAAGCGCGATTCAGCCCGGCGAGCACGCTATTACCGCCGTGGCGGAGTATCAGGGCAAGACGTACGAAGAAGGCTATCATCTGACGGGTTATGCGGGCCTGCGTCCGTATCCCGATTACCGCCCCGCGGTGTACCGAGCCGTCGGCGTCGACGTGAAGACTGCGGACGTACGCATCGGATTTTTGCCCGGCACTGGGGATGACGTGCCGCGCGCTCTTGAAAATCTCGGCCACAATGCTCGTATCCTTGCTGCCAGCGATATTACGCAGGGCAACCTATCGAGCTACGACGCCATTATTCTCGGCACTCGCGCGTACGCGGTGCGGCCGGCATTGAAGGCCGCCAACGCGCGCCTGCTGGATTACGTCAGAAACGGAGGCGTCCTGATTGTTCAATACCAGCTTCAGGATTTCGATCAGAACTACGGGCCGTATCCGTTCAGCCTCGGAAACAATCCGCAGAAGGTGGTGGACGAGAATTCAAAGGTGCAAATCCTAAAGCCGAACGATCCGGTGATGACGTGGCCCAATCGCATCACGGCCGCCGATTTCTCCGGCTGGGTTGAAGAACGCGGGCACGGCTTCATGCAGACCTGGGATGCGCGCTATGAGCCGCTGGTGGAAACTCACGATCCCGATCAGGACCCGCAGCTCGGAGGGCTGCTCCTGGCGCGTTATGGAAAGGGCGCCTACATTTACGACGCGTTTGCGCTGTACCGGCAGCTACCCGACGGCGTACCCGGGGCATACCGGATTCTGGCGAACCTGGTGAGTCTCGGCAAGAATCCTGGATTTCAGGGACAGAGCGGCCGCGCGGGACAGCCCACCGCCAGGGTGGCTCAGTGAACGCTGAGAGTTTTCCGGCGCCGCTCTATGTCGAGACCGTTCTTGCCCCGAATTTTCAGGAAGCGCAGCGGCACTTTCTGGATGCGCTGATCGAGATTCATTACGCGCACACGCGCATGCTCGCCCGGCAGCGTATTCTGACCGAGGCCGAAGAACGCACGCTCCGGCACGCGCTGGACAAGCTGAACCGCGGCGAGATCGCGGCGGCGGTCTACGACGGATCGCACGAGGATCTGTTCTTCTACATCGAGCGCTTGCTGGAGCAAGCCTGCGGTCCGCTGGCGGGCAAGATGCACACGGCTCGCAGCCGCAACGATATCGCGATCACGCTGTACCGCATGACTTTGCGCGAGGAACTGCTGGAACTGGCGGGGATCGTGGCCGAAGTGCGCCGCGCGGTGCTGGATTTAGCCGAGCGGCACGTAGAAACGATCATGCCGGCCCACACGCACACGCAGCCTGCGCAACCGACCACGCTCGCGCATTACCTGCTCGGGGTCGCCGAGTTTCTGGAGCGGGACGGGGCACGTTTACGCGAAGCGTTCGCGCGCGTGAATCTGAGCCCCATGGGCGCCTGCGCCATCACCACCACCGGTTTCCCGATCGACCGCAATTTCACCGCGGAACTGCTGGGATTCGATGGCTTAGCGGAGAACTCGTATGGTGCGATCGCGTCCATCGATTACCTGACGGAATGCGCAGCGGCTGTCGCGGTGGCTGCCGTGAATACGGGGAAATTCGTGCAGGACTTGCTGCTGTGGTCGACGCGCGAGTTCGCTTTCCTGCGTTTGACCGACGCCTACGTCCAGTCTTCGAGCATCATGCCGCAGAAGCGCAATCCGGTGGCGCTGGAGCATTCACGCATTCTCGCCAGCCGCGCGCTCGGGGAAGCGCAAGCCGTCCTCACCTGCGCGCACAACACCCCGTTCGGCGATATCAATGACAGCGAAGATGACTTGCAGCCGTTGGTCTTCACGATGTTCGAAGACGCATCGCGCGCTTTGCGGCTTCTGGCGGGGTTGTTGAGAACCGCCGAAGTGGATCGCGATCGCCTGAGAAAGCGCGCCGGATCCGATTTCATGACCGTAACGGAGCTGGCCGACACCCTGGTCCGAGAAGCGAACCTCAGTTTCCGCGAGGCTCACGCGTTAGTAGCAGGCGCAGTCAGCGCGGCGGGAACCGACGATAGCGCGGGGGCTATCGCGCGCGCATTACTGTCACAGAACCCCTCGCTGCCGCTGAGCCGCGAACAGATTGAGCGGGCGCTGGACCCGGATCAGTTCGTGAAAGTTCGCCGGATCGTCGGCGGGCCTGCACCGGAACAGGTGACCGCCGCTATTACGCGAGCCCGCAGCGAGCAGAAGAGTAGCGAACAATGGGTGGAGGCGCAACGGCGCAAGCTGAATGAGGCCCGCCGGCGGAATACCGCAGTTGTTTTGTAGCGAGGCCGAGCGGGCCGGTCGCCTGCTTCCTTGTCACACGCGCTTGGCTTGATGGAGGGCGTGCGGCGCTTGGGTGCTAGTTAGCAGCTTTCTTCGCCTTAGGCGGTACGATTGCGTCCTTCACCGCTTTGGCCACGCGGAACTTAACGACTTTCTTGGCAGGAATATTAATGGTTTCACCGGTCGCCGGGTTGCGGCCGATTCGCGCCTTGCGATCCACTCGAACCAGTTTGCCCAAGCCCGGCAACGCAAACACGCCGGTCTTCTTTACCTCTTTCACGGCCGTTTGCGATAGGTTCTCGAGGAATTGCTTGGATACCTTATTGCTGACCTCGCAGTTCTTCGCGAGCAGCTTGACGAGTTCGCTCTGAGTCATTTCCTTCTCCTTAGTAGGGTGGCTTTCGTCACGAACAATGATATGCCGATGTTATCGGCGGCGCAAGCGATTTTTCGCGATTTTAGTGGGTTTTTTGCAAAGAACCGCTTTAGCGGGCGGCGATATTTGCTGCGGCGCGCGGGCGTTGAAAGGTAATCGCCGATCCGCGTGCTTCGCGCGGGAGCCGGAACCATCCACCGTCTGCTGGCAGCAGTTTTGCCGGAGGTGTTCCAAAACCTTGCCGGATGCAGCCCTAACCCGCTGGATTTCGTGGCCGGGTGTTGTCGCCGGATGTTCCAGAAAGAAATGGTTGTGGTACGCGTGTACAGGTACGATTCCGCACCCTGGAGCGATAATTAATGGCAGGAGATTTGCGATGTACAACACGCTCACCTTGAGTGTAGTCACTGTCTCCGTCCTCGCAACCCTCTGTGCGGGTGTAATAACCGCACAGACAAACGCCAAGGGCAAAGCTCATACCTTGTACGGCACCGTCGAGGCCATCTACGATTCCAATCACACGGTTCGTGTAAATCAGGAGAAGATTGAGGGGTATTCCGATGCCAGAATCGCTACTTACCGCGTCGAGGATGAGGAGATCTTAAAGAAGCTGCAAGTGAACTACAAAATTACCGCAACCGTATACGAGAACGACTACGGCCTCTACGATATCCGTATCGCGGAAATCGATGATCGAATTTGGCCTCGATAACCATTTATCGGCCAGTTGCCGCTCTAAGGCGATGTCGGCCGGACGATGGCGTCAGGACTTTCTTTGCCGATGGTGGATTCTTCCGTCGCTTCACCGCCCCAAAAGCGTTGATTCGTTCCACTCGCACGCTCGCGATGAGTCTTGCCCGGATCACGACTTCGACGGCTTCACGACGCGAACCGTCTCGCCCGGATGCGCTCCACTACCGGCTTCCAAGCTGGCGTGATCGGCTTCTCCAGCGCTTCCACCACTCCGATCGGTCTTGTAGCTTCTAGCACTGATGCTCTCACCGCGCCGTGGATGGCGATAAAGAGAAGTTCCGGGTTTGCATCGTGAAGTTTTTTGATCAGATTATACGCGCCGGGAAGGTCAATATCGATCAAGACTACGGATAAGCCGCTCCCGAGCCGGTCCACGATGTCGGCGGCCTGCTTGGCCGTGGAAGCCAGAAATACTTGCCGATCCCGGTTCAGCACCTCGCTTGCCCTGCCAAGCACTTCGGGATCGTTATCTACAACGAGGATCATTCGTATTTATGCGCCCTGGTTACGCTGCCCATCGCCGGACGATCTGCGGTACGACGCGGGTGTACTCGTTTAGGTCCATTGGTTTTTCGATGTACTCCTTGGCGCCGAGTTCCAAGGCACGCTCACGATCATGTGGGTTTGAACTACTCGTGAACACGACGACGGGCGCTTCGGGCCGGTAGCCCTGCAGGAACCGGAGGCCAGATACTTTCGGGAGGTTTAGATCCAAGATGACGACATCCGGTTTGAATCCACGTTCGAGGATCTCGATAGCCTGTTTTCCATCCAGCGCGACGTGCATCGAGATTGGCACCGGCTGACCGGCAAAAGATTGCTTCATGAGAAGAATATCCCCGGCATCATCTTCGATGACAAGCACCTCGATAGGGCTGGGCGATACGCCTGAACGCATGGCGACCATTTCCTCTTTCTTTCCAGTTATCGCCGCGTAGGCGGCGCGGCGGTGGCGAATGGCTGTTAACGCGCGTGTTTAACACCGCCTGTCGGGAACCAGACTATAGTGAAGACTCCTGGCCGAGCGCGAGGTTTCGGGGTAGTCCAAAACATTCCGGATTGCGGTCCGATTCGACCCCGCCATACGCGGTACCCCTATTACCGCCTCATAGGAGTTTTGGCGGGGTTTTGGCCGCTCAGAAGGGCTCTAGACGGAAATACTAGCTCGACTGTAGGATCAGGTAATTGGTTGATTTGTTGGAGGCGCGGGCGAGAATCGAACTCGCGAATAAAGGTTTTGCAGATCCTTGTGTTGACCGCGGAAGTTGTTTATTTTCAATGGCTCCACTCTCGAATATGGCTCTGTGGGCCAAATTTGGGCCAACTGGCCATCACTTCTCGCCGATTCGCGGCGATGCTTCGTGTGGGTGCGATGCCTCTTACGCATCGATGGACAAGCCGAACCTGATTCTAAATTCCGCCCACGTGATCGATAGCGGAGGGATGACAGCCTCCGCTACCCGATCCTTGCTACAACGGCTGGATCGTAGGTGCCGAGAACGCACACCCGTCGAGGCAAGCGTAGCAAATCTCGTCTATACGCGTAAACTCGATGACCCCGCATCAAAAATCTTCCTGCTCGTGGGCATAGCAACGTGGTCTTGTGATCCGTGGTATGGGTTACTGGCGAGGTACTCAATGCAAGAGGGGTACGGTCTTCGATGCGAATCGAATTTTGGCGATTAAGTCCGAGCTAGGGTTTACGAATCCACGACTCCGGGATGCCCGTGATTACGCTCAAACACCATTAAGCAAACCTTACAAACGGACGCTACCTCGTCGTGGCTGAGTTTTCCGAAATCTCGCACGAGCCGGAAGGCGGAGCCGGGAAAGATCCCGCATAGCGCGATACGCCGGGATTCGTCGGGTTTGAGATGGATCTTCACATGGCCTCCTCTCTCCACGGGTGGCGATACCTTCTATCCCAACGCCGAAATAAAGAGCACACTCGAGGCCAGAGTCGCGAATCGCCTTAGCATGAACAAATTAGGAGGCGTAATGCAAATCTACGGCGTAATATCGCGCAAGTCGATGAGAGTTTTCTACAACTGATGCCGGATGCGACGGCAGCGGACGGGTGCTGCCGTTGCTGGCTAGGGTGGAGCGGTACAGCAAGGCGTGACGTTGTACACCTCGCTTCGCGCGGGCAACCTACACTGCTTTACTTTTGCCGAGTTCGGGTGTGGTGGGTTGAGCCTTGGTGGATGGCTTTCGAGCCGCTTCGGTTTTGTCCACACACGGGATGCAAATCGGAACTCCGTTCAAGTACAACTGAGTGTCCGCTCCGCACGTCGAACATGTCGCCATAAGTTGCACTGAGCGTAGCATCTACGGCTGTGGCCTACTGGCACTGTTACCAGTACTCGTTTTCCCCGCAGCCGTTGTACCATTCGCTCATGCCGAATCGGCGCCACGAACAAGTAGCTGGCTTGTGCCAACAATGGATCGATGAGGCGCGAGAAATGCACCAACGAACTATAGCGACGCTCGAACGTGTCAAACGGATACGAGAGAGAGTTGCTCTGAAGTCGTGGTTGAAAAGATCTTCCGAAGAGGGGGAGAGAGAGAAAGAGAAATCTAGCTTTTAAAATCTTCCACCGCCAACTACCGCAACCTCTCAAAACGCGCGATGCTCCGGCCAGCTTCGTCGGATGGATGAGGTGGTAATGTGGCTCTCGCGGAAAAAGTTTTTTTCTAAAATTTTTTTTCGGACCTACATCAAACACTCCGCGCTACCACCGCCACCCCGCTACCCAACTTGTCGTTCTGATTTGACCCCATCCCCGGATAGGTACCGATGAGCCTCCCGGCATGAGGTGATTTTTTTCTGACGAAAGAGATGACATTCGGTGGCGCGATTCGCACTTCTATGCGCGATCACTGGAAGACCGGATGATCGTGTAGGATCTCGGCTACAGGCCGCGCAGTATCCACAGCGTCGGCACCAATCGAGACGAGAAATAACAACATAAATCCCTCGCTGTACTATGGACACATCCGCGATTATCGGCGATAATTCCCACGAAACAAAAACGGCGCATGAACGACTGCGAATCGCTCACACGCCTAACCAAACATATGAAGGAGATATCTTCACATGCTTAGCTGTATCGATCATACGATACCGTCAACACCGGATACCTCGCAGGTATCCGGTCCAATCCATCCAAACAACGTAACTGAGAACCTCGACATCTCCGAGATTGTCGATCACATTCACGTACCCCAACACCCGATCCTCACCGAGCGTCTTCGTCAATACGCTACTCGTTACCTCCGCCGTCAGCGGGCGTGTTGGGATGGTTATGAGGGTGTGAACGTTCCCGGTGATGCGGGCCGCACGGAGCGGCTTCGCGCTTCGCTACGGGATATCGAGCATTTGCTTTGCGCGATTCCCGAGGATCGCCGTCACGTAGCTATAGCTAACCTCGGAGCCGTGATGATCCGGCTTTGGCATAACAGCGCTCCATCTGGCGGGGCTATCCACCATAACCGCATCGCCCAATCCTGCGAGAGCTTCATCCGTAACGCGTCGAGTAAATATTTTGGCTCCCTCGCGGCGCGAGTAGCGCGGGAAGACGATATCGAACGAGATCGGCGGGCGTTATGAGTAAAAAGCATTTCATCGCGTTAGCGGATGCTCTGAAAGCAACTCGCCCGAAGGAGTCGATGATCGACGAGTTTACGCAGTGGAAGTTGGACGTGGATGCGGTAGCTCGGGTATGCCACAGCCTCAATCCCGCGTTCAAGCGGGATCGATGGTACGGGTATATCGACGCGGGCAACGGAGAATCGAAACCGTGAAGGGCACAAAATCCACTACGGCCACGACTACGGACGGGATCACACCCCCGTCCGTGGTTGTATATTGTCGCGTCAGTACCAGTGACCAGGATTGCAGTCTTCAGCTTAATGAACTCCGATCTTACGCTCAACGTCGCGGGTGGACCATTGCGGAGGAGTATATTGACGTAGGAATCAGTGGTGCCAAAGCATCCCGTCCCGCGCTAGATCGGCTTATGGCGGATGCGTCCCAACATCGCTTTTAACGTCGTGCTGGTTTATAAGCTCGATAGATTCGGACGATCCGTGCTGAATCTCTCCCAATCCCTCGCGACGCTGGATAGCTATGGGGTACGTTTCATCGCGGTATCGCAGGGAATCGATACCGATCACGCCAACCCCACGAGTCGGCTACTCCTGAACATCCTCGCCAGCGTTGCGGCCTTCGAGTTGGAGTTGATAAAAGAAAGGACGTTGGCCGGTGTACGAGCCGCTAGAGCGAAGGGCAAGCATTGCGGGAGGCCTCGCAAGGTTTGGAGGAGAGACGAAGCTATCCGGCTTCGGGCCGAAGGCCATTCTTGGAGGAAGATCTCATCCGAGCTTGGCGTTCCTGTCAAAACCATCCGCGTCGCATTAGCAGGATGTGGAGTATTGGGGAAGTGTGGCGAAAGTCCCTCCGCCGAGGGCGTAATTAGCGATAGCAAAGACGTGGCCTCGCCCGCCTAGCGGGGCTGTGGCGAAAGCGGAGGGTTATGCTCACAGCCGTTTGATCTTCCGTTGGGACACATGGCCGAAGATCGGAAACCGCATCCTCGATTCGAGCGTCTACCACCAAACGCCGATGCCAAAGCGGTGTAAGGAATGTGGAAGTGTCGCGAGGGATGACGCTCGGCACTGTGAGTCTTGCGGGAAGAACTCCTGGGAGACGGGTACGACGGGCTTCCTTGAGATATTTAAGACCATGTCGCTCGTCGTAGTGGTTATCTTGGTTGTCTTCGTTATCGTGTGGGTGTTCTGGGGACGGTAGCGGCATCCACGGGACGGAAGCCCAAACCCGCGATAGCACCCAAACGAAGTTTTACACTCTTTCACCTGCCGCTGTTTCGGCCCAGAGTGTTGGCAGCTTTGACTTGGCGGTTAAAGAGAATGGATCGCGGTACGTCGGGGATGGGTATGAACCGGATCGTACCACGATGATGGGCCTTGTGAGCAGTATTGAACATCGTTCCTCATCGGTTCGGCGCATGATGTCCACACGCACACCGAAAACGACGCCGGGTAGAGGAGGAAATATCTCATGGCCCAATGCACAGCGTGCGGAATCGAAACCGCACTGTACGTCAACGGACAGCCGTTATGTCCTAACTGCGATGATCGACACAATGGAGCCACGTCGGTTGCAACCGGAACGAAAAACGACTGAGAAACCTGCGAAGCACCTGATTGAGAACCCACGTTCGCGATAGGCATTACCACCTCGGGAGCCACAGTCGTTCTCGCCATTGAGTTGTGGAAGTTCATCGTCTTCATCGCCGAAAGATGATGCGCGGAGCGTGAACTACTTTCTTACCTAATTGCCTACCGTGCAAGCAAATTCTGCGAAATAGTACTAAGTCTTGCTGGTGCTAAGATAAACTGCTATTGAATATCTTGACTTTCGGATGCTACTGTAAGACCAATCCGCAGATAAAGGAGAATTATGCGCGTCCATCACATGATGTTCGTTGGATTGCTGACTACATACGTTCCGATTGGGCTTTCCTCGCAGCCGCACTCATCCCCCTCCGACGTGGCGCAGCACCGTTGGCGGGAGTAGTGGCCGAAGCGGTCTTAGGGAGTCCTCCACCTCGGCGGGTTGGAGTTTGGAGGGCTTCTATCGCGCGGTTGAGGCGGTTACGCTCCTCTATGAGTAAATCGAGTATGTGATCGGTGGGCATCAAACAGATCGTAGCATGAACTTTAGGCAGAATATCGCACTTTATGAGCCGTTCGCCTCGTTATGCTACGTCTAACTAGATGAGACTATAACCATGAGCGCACACCGTTCAATTAATCTCTTGGCTGAACAAGAGAACAATAATCTAAGGCGAACTTTGGTGCTCCTCGGAGACACATACAACCTCGTTACAGACGCTGAAGCGTTGTATGATACTTTGCCACAGCTGTGCCGAGTTCCAAATGACTATGAAAGTAATGACAAATCCTTCGCTGTCGGAGTATACGGAAATCTCGTCTTCTTGTGCCGGAGACAACTCACCGTTGGAACGCTCACGCTGTTACGCGGGCACCGGAGCGATCACAAATCCGATCTCAGAAAGGCAATCGAAATCTGCGCGTTTGCGGCTAAGATGGACAAGCACCCGGATCGGGCTAAGATCTGGTTATCAGCCGGTACCGGCGAAGATGCGTTCGAGAAGTTTCGGAAGAAGTTCACAAATTTGTTTCCCACCGATGACGCTCTCTTATGCGAACTCGGCAAACATTATGACGTTTGCGCCAAAGCCAGTCACCCAAGCGTGTATGGTATAGCCTTACATTTCATTTCGCAGCCTCGGCAACGTGGCGATGCTGGTGCTGATATTAATTTGTTTGATTCAATGGACGCCCCGGCTCTCGTGGCGGAGTTCATGACCTCTACGAGCGTACATGCAACGATCCTTCGTGTGTTTGAGCGGCAGTTGAAACCCTACGCAGTTGATCGACTCGCAAGTTGGTCTACACGGCGGATGGAATTTGAGGAAAAGTGCCTAGCAGCCCATAAACAATGGTTGCCGTTCGTGACGGGTGGGGCGTCAGCATAAGTGGGGGGGGTCCTGCCCTCACGCGCCAATTTTTAAGCTGATTCCCGCCCCTTCCGGGTATTATTCCAGCCCTCCCCTACCACGCTTAACGCGTCCTAGCATGAGTTTGGGGGTGTTTTCGATGGGCGTGGCGCTAAGCGCACGCGAGAGCGGGTGAGGGTCCAGGATACCCAAACTCGTCCTTATGGCATTTCTCGCATTGCCTCGAAAGCTATCTCCCACCGACAGATTGTGTTTCAGCGTAGGTGCGAAGCGAATCGTAGTAAGAATCGTAGTAAGGGTGCGATATCGGGCAAAACACTTTTATATCAAACACTTACACGGAGTTTTGGCTAATATCCAAGTGTGGTAGACGTATATACGTTTATATATGCACTACCACGCCCCCCTAAGGTCAATTAGCGATGTATCTACTTCATATCATAGAGGTTATCTCCCTAAAGAGCGGCTACTACGATTCTTACTATTCTCCCCGCCCTTGGGCCGTAAGCGTGTACTTCCCCGCCTGTATGACAACATCTTCGATCCGTAGCAGGTTATTCAACGCTTGTTCAAACATCCAAACACCGTGCTTATCGGCACTCGTGGATTGACGAAGCTGGTTCTTAGTTAGCGAACCTTTGATGTGCAGATGACGGCGCACCGATTCTTCAAGTCGTGCAATGATGCTGTCCGCATCGATTGGATCGGTGATAGTTCTTACGTCAAGTTCATAATCAAGGAGCTTGCACACGACACCCATAACCTCCGCGTCGATGGCTTTTCGTTCCATCAACAAAGCCAGCGGACCCATGATTTTGAATCCGATGGTATCTAGTCGAGTGGCATGAGCGGATGGCCGAAGCCTTTCGCACCATTTCTCCCACAACGCTTGAGCTTCGGGTGTACGGTCAAACTTTATACCGTCCTGATCCCGATGGGCACGTTGTAGATAACCCTCGAAGTACCCGCGTAGCCGATCCACGTTGGCTTCGGGGATCTCATCCGGCCACGCCACGATTTTGCCACCATCGGCCATCACCACGAATAGACGATTTAGCAAACCGATTCCTATCGCGGCTGAAGACCAAATGTGGTTGTAGGTTTCTGTCGTACAGCACCCGAGGACAGCTAAGTGAGCATCCTTGCACAGCACGGAATGCGATTTGGATTTTATTTGGTTCTGTAGCTCGGTTTGTTCGTACAACGAAGTTACCGAGGATAGTAATGAGGAGCCGGTGATAGCGCACTTGTCGATCAAACCACGCAACTCATCATATGCGAGAACCATTCGTCCGCGCGGAGCTTCATTCAACGCGGATGCAAGACCTTCACCCGAACCAACGCCGTTACAAACCGACACATAGCTGGCCCCACCTTTCAGAGATTGAAAGAACCTGATCGTTTGCTTCATCGCAGTGGACTTCTTAACCATGCCCGATTGACCTAGCAACACCGTATATAGTCGCGGCTCCACGTCAAAGCGAATCGCGAGTTTCACCTTGGTGCTTACCATCGCTCCGAACATGGTTAATCCAGCCGCATAGAAGAACTCTGGCGGGACTTGGGAATTGTCGGACATAACTTGTGCAAACTCTCCGAGAGGACCGACAAAGCACTCCTTCGGGAATAGTATTCGTCGAGGTTCGCATGCGGCTTCCGGCACTTGGCAAACGGCATCTACACCGAGTTGGGCTAATGACGGGATAGCATTGTTAGTGGGAATAGGCGCCGTCATCGCGCACCTCCCGTGTTGCGTACCGTGGCAATGAGGGAGCGCAGCGTGCGATGGTGTTCAAACAGCTTTATCGGTGGGAGTGGAATAGATCCGCTGAAGAAATTTGCTACATCCGCACGTGCGGACGGCTCGAACTCGAAAGCTACAAGCCTACCTGTCGAGATAGCACCCACTAGACGATGCCCGCGTGCCATAAGATACGCCGCGAGTTCGAGGTTTTGAGTATGGAAGTTACCATCGTTGGAAAGCGATGGTGAAGGAGGGAAGTTGCAACTTATGCTCTGTGGCATATTCTTTGTTGAGTTTCCTTTTATGTTTGATTCGTTGGGTTGATACGAGAACTCCCACGGCGGAAGTCCCAAAACAAAAGCCACTACTTCTAATTCGATAACGGCTCAAAGTCGGACGGCTAGAAGAAACTCACAAGCTTCAGGTCCAATCCCAACGGCGAGATGGCCGCTCCCAAATTGGTGTTAGAAACCGATAACGCTTTTCCCGCGCTAGTTTGGCCTCATGACATTCAGTGCATCGCGATAACTCTCGCTGGATGGCTAGATTATCTTTCGTTCTTCGGCAATTCGTGCATCGAGAAGGATCACGTCGCGTCGAACGTGACCATTCGTAGCATCGAGAACATTGGCGGAGATACCCACCTGTCCAGTCCATCTCAGCTACACGTTGCTTACACCTGCTACACACCGGAGGTTCTCCAAGATGCTCGTTCCGTCGAAGTACATGAAATTTCCTAGCAAGTGCCTCTAACTCCGTCCCGATGGGACGCTTACGATCTTTGCGGTAGATCTTGCCGTTCTCAAACCGCAATCCGATCCTACCCAATCCTAACTTCTCCGAGATACGTTGATGCACTTCTAACCGCAACATGTTATCGTCTGTTGCCCAAGCGAATGGCATTAATTTCCTTTCCGATTACTAGATAGATTGTTTTCGATTTCCGCACTGGTTGCGGACCCTAGCGCAGCGTCCACCGTGCGCTATCGGTGCCGAGCTAGGCCACGCGGATTTCACGAACCCCCTGTCGCCCGTGCGTGGGAGCCACACCTGGACCAGATTCGATGGGACACCTTTGTAGCGGGATCTGCGTGGTGGAACTCCAGCCGCTCAGTGCTGCCACAGTCCTGACAAGCACCGCCAAGCGCAGCGATGCCTTTAGCCCGCCGTGCGGCTATCCATTTACGTTGATATTGGAGTTGTTTCGCTATGTCCGCGTATGGCATGCGCCAATACGAAGACGTGAGGAAGGAAAAGGAACTAATACGATCATCTGATGGTCTTCGCCACCTTTCTTATATTTACTACTGCCAACAACATTGCGCCGAACTTCAGCCCACAAGTATTAGATGATTCTGCACGCCAAAAAGTCGCAAGAATCTTCGAGCCAATCAGCGGGTATAATTACCCTCTCGTAACGATGATACCACGACTAACTGGAATTGTCATCTCGACTTAAGCGTTTCACGCTAAATCAATAACTTATCGAACGGAGAATACGACACCTCTCTCCCTTTAACAGGATAACACGAATATTTGTCTTTGTCACTCTTGACAGAGTAAGCACAACGGCGTCAAAATCCAGTCAATTTTAGTGGTGCGTATGTAAGTGGGTGGTAGAACACGCTTCGATAGCGCCGACTCCGCCAGGAGCCTGTAATGCGCGGCAACGGGCATCCTACGCGAAGCAGAAGCACCCGATCACCCGGCCTCTGAATCATCCCCACCGATCTCAACATACTCGTCGTTTCGCGGGATGGACACGAAATACCACGTGTACGGATACGGATCACTCTCATGAAACTCCTCTACCAACACCACCGCCCTACTCATCACCGGCATCGTGACCGGCGTAGCATCCGAATCATCGTCGGCCACGCCGTTTAAAGCCAGCGTGACCTCGGCATCGCCAAGGGCTAGGAATCTCCGAACCTCACCGGATCGGGATAGTTCGGTGAAGTTGTAGAACTTCGGCCATGTAGATGTGACATATGCAGTGTGGTTGATGAAGTTATGGGGCGTGCGTCGTTTAGAGGCACCAAGCTCTAGCTCGTATGCGGAGATGCGGTAGGGTTGCTCGGGCGTAGGTGTGGTAGGTGTGTTCATAAAATTAGTCCTTGGAAGGGCGAGATATCTGGTGTTGCGTCCCAGTGGACGGTATCGTTCATATTGAAGTCGCTGTTGGGCGTTTGAACTTAACTATCGCGTTATAAAGCTTCTCTGTCATAACCACATCTTTCCGATTGTGATCGAGGATGTATCGGATAGCCTTAGGATCACCTCGAAGCCCATCGCGCCAGTATCTAGCATCGACGCGGGTTTTATCCGACTTGCCAAGCAAGAATCGAGCGAGGTTATCGAGTCGGCGGGAGGACAACTTGAACTTCGAGCGGCAGAGAAAATACGTATCGAAGTGCTTGATCGATCCGTATGGCGGGAACTCCAAACCGTGGATGAGCGCTCTGGCGCGGATATACGGGATGTCGAATCGTGTCGAATAATGGCCGCATAGCAACGTGAAGCTTTTCATAGCTTCGATCAACGACGCGACGATACGCCGATCTTCGATGCCGGAGCGGATATCCGAGGGCGTGATTTGGTCTTTATAGACCTCGCCCGTGGCCGAATCGAGTATCACCCACGTAAGGAGTTGAGAGTAGTCCGATTGAAGGCCGGAACATTCTAAATCCATCACGCCGATACGCTCCGGCGCAGCAGCCTCCGCTGCCGTGGGATATGCTCGTTCATAGCACCTATAGTGGTCTATGAATGACCTACCATGTTTACACTTCAGCTTAGATACCGCGATGATAGCGGCCTTCGTTTTGAAGCGGGTTAGGAATTGAGTGATGGTGGGTGTTGCGGGCTTGCGGGGCACGTGAGAGGTTATCTTTCAGAATGACGTTTATGATTAGGTTTCTGAAAGGATACGTCGCTTCAGACTCGACGGGGACGGGAAGAGCAAGACGAAGTACGGATATACGGCTACATGGGTTTAGTATTCACGTCTCGAATAGTTATCTTGATCTCCGCACGCTAACACACTGCGGTATTTTCCGTGACTACTAAACGTCGCGGGTTCGATCTCACGTTCACCTACGATCCAATACACATCGCCTCTCCGCACCTCAAACCCGCAGTCGTGTATTAAGTCCCTCAGCTCCGGGCTTATACCTTTGGCATGTATGTCGGATACATTAAGGCTCGTATCGTAGGATTCGATCTTAGCTTTGCCATCAGCGGGGAAACCCACGCCACGAAGAAACTCTTGGATCTCTTCGATAGTGGCGTGGCACTTACGTCTATAGATCCAAACCTTCAAAGCTTCGGACCATAGGCCAACTTTAATCAACTCATCTAATCGTGTCTCGTAGGGGCGAGTCATGCGGTATACCTCGGCGGGGGTTTTGTCCTTGTATGGGTTTTTAAGCGGGGTATAGTAGTCTCGCAACCATGAGCGGATATACTTGCCCTTCCGCTCGGCTTCATACTCCTCCCACGCTTCGGCTATGGCGTTGGCTTTGTGCGCGTCACGCTCTCGTGCGTATTGCTCCATCGCATCACGATACGCCGCTTCGACGGGGTTGAGGGCTTTGGGTGTAGCGGGTTCGGCCTCGAATGGCATGGTGTTGTCCTTAGACATGAGCATTCTCCTGTATGTGTGGGTGTTGTGAGGGTTGCTCGGCCTCGCGATTCTCTTTCGCTTGCGCGAGGAATTCATCTAACCAAGTACCCTCTGGTAGGCGCATCACCGAATCCCAACGGAAGCGAACTATGGACGGGGTTCCGTCCTTGCGACGTGCGAGAACTACTGGCTCTACTCCACCACGAGGGCGCCCCTCAAAATAAGATTTTGTCCATCGTTGAAGGGTGAGCCTAGATACCCCTAACGCGAGGGACGCTTCTTTGGGGGTTAGTAGATATCGAAACGGAGGTGCGACACGAGGGTATCGCTTTATGCGACGCTTGCGAGGTTTATACATAGGTCTGACAACCTTCGAGAGAGGATTTACCGGCTGTTACGCGGCTGGTGGGCGGGAACGAGGAAATGAAAACTAACTATCGTCTATTTTATCATTTCGGTGTTTTTGATGGCGGTAAGTATAGCGATATTTTGCGACACAACGGGTATGTCGTTGATCGTTGCGATAACCACAACGTTACGTGTCACTTACCAAGAGGTGTTTTTTGAACGTAGGCCGAGACGCGGCGGTACGTCAAACGGAAGTGAGGCGAGTATGTCGCGACGAATAGTCGAACGTGAAGTTATGTGAAAAGGGGCTGGTTATCGAGGCGGGGCGGTATGGGTGTTTACGGAATAACGGCTAATCGTAACGGCGGAGTTTCACGGTGCCAGGTGACCCCGGCATAGGAACGGATGAGGTAGGAGCGGGAGAGTGTCCGTTACCCCAAGTCAATCCAAAAGGTCTTCGTTGAATGAGGTGGGAGGCTGATAGCGGTGTAGTAGCTGTTTTCTGTTTGGATGTGGGTTTACGCGGTTTGGGCATCCTTCATCTCACAGACGGATCTATGATGCGAGGCACATACACCTCTTGCTTCGGCTTCGGTTGAGGTGGGGGTGGAGGAGGTGCGGGTTTAGCATGAGCTTCCGCTTCCGCGCGTAGACGATTACGAGCCGTGTTGGCATTCGTCTCCGCTATCTCGCGTTTGAGTCTCTCAAGTTGTAACTCAAGTTGAGATGGTCCGGGTGGAGGTTGCGGTGGAGCTTGTCGCGGCTCTGGTACGTCTTCAACATGTACACCATGAGGCACCCCGGCCAAAGCCTCTGCATAAAAGTACTCATACCCACCGTTAGGCAAGCGCTTTCGGTAATATCCCATATACGTTATCGTCTATCCTTTCGTTATAATCTTTCCCTAAAAGTGGTGTTACTGATTCGCCACACTAAAATCCACAACACTCAGCGTACTTACA
This sequence comes from Bryobacteraceae bacterium, assembly GCA_035293725.1. Taxonomy (GTDB): domain Bacteria; phylum Acidobacteriota; class Terriglobia; order Bryobacterales; family Bryobacteraceae; genus Palsa-89. The sequence goes on along the minus strand of DATGMH010000075.1, from coordinate 19,595 downwards.
TTGTCGTAAGGGATCACAAACACACCCATTTGATTAGGCGTAAAGAACTCCGTGTTTGTGGAGCTATACACCACAACAAAGTTCAACCCATCGGCTGATACCCGATGAATGCGGTTGGTACCGTTGTCGGAAATCTGCACGGTCAGCCATCCATTCTTAGAATGTCCACCAGCCCACGATTGAGCATATTTACTCGTCCCCGAGTAACTCGTCGGACTATTCCAATACGCGTGACGGAGGATGGGCGTTGAGCCAAAGCTATATGCGTTTCCTTGGTAATTCCACCCCCACGTTAAAATCTTCCCCGATGAAGAATCCCTCAAAGCGAGTCCCGCATACTCGAACTTGGCCAGCGGAGCGCATGTCACAGCAAAGCGGAGAGTGATTGTATACGGGGCCGTAGCGAGTGCTTGGAATTGCCCGATTAGCGCATCCGCACCGTCGTTGGTGGTGGTGCCTGATAGAATGAATCCCCCATCAGTGCCACCTTGGTTCGCGAATGCTACGAGTGTACCAGCGCCACCAACGACGCTGGTACCGAAGGACGCCGTGCCTTGGGGGTTTACTTTGAATCGTCCCGCGAAGGCGTCCCAAGACGTACCATTCCACCGATATTCATCCACTAACGCATCGGATGCGCGGTAGATAGCTCCCGCCACTCGTGGAGCGGTAGGTCTACCCGCAAGCGTGCCGTACCCATACGCCTCGGTACGGATTTGATCCATCGCACCCACCGTGATGGCTTGCACTACCGTCGAACCCGCTGAATGGGTGGATAACGTAGGGATGGGGGTTTCTTGTGCGCCATACGTCGATATCGCGGAACCCCGGTATACACCGGAGAAGGTATCCGTCGCACGGGTAGTGACTATCATTACCTCCGCGTTGGTTCCGGTTGCATCACACACGACGATGCGAAAGGGTCCGTTGGTGGTGGAGGGAAAATTCGCACCCGCACCGGAAGCGACTACTATACTCGTGGGGTTTGTGGAGTTATCAAGCGATCCCGTACACGTACTCGAACCAAGGTTGCTGTATTGTTCGCTAGTTGTTATGGGCATGGTTAGTTCTCTTTCTTAGGCTTAAATGCCGCAGGCAGTCCTTGCAAGCCCCACGGGATAGCGGCTAGGGGGAAGGCGATTCGAGGGTAGGTAGGTTCAAGGTTGGGTGTATCGGGCGTGGGTTCTTCCGGTGTGTCAGGTGCGAGTTCATCTCCAGGCATTTAGTTTACCCCCTGATTCTCCACGCAATACCTAATCAAGTCACTAAGCCGATAACGATACACACGCTCTCTGAGGACGGTGTATTTAGGGCCGATCTGAAGTTTGCGGTAGGTTTTTAGGGTGTCTGGGGTTAAGCTCAGATATTCGGCTGCTTCAGAACTAGATAACCATCGATCTTGTTCGACGGGAACAACAGGCGTAGGAGCTACGGCAGTAGCCATAAGTGAGAGTCCTTTCGAGGTTAAATGTTGCTTCGGGTTACGAGAGGGAAGTGCGTGTTTACGGAACCCTGAACTATCTCTATTTTACCAAATAACCGGGGAATCGCGGTGGTGAGGACAAGCCGCACCGTCACGCATCGGCGCGACATTTTCCGTCCAAGGCTTCGGGGAATAGGTCACGGGTACTATATTCGGTTTAATAAGTACAGCCGATTGTAGCCTGATACCCGAAAGTATCTCCATTGAGGACAAACCATGAAACGTTTAATCGCCACGCTACTCTGCATTGTGCTTCCCATCGTTGTACTCGCCAATGACAACGCCTACCACGTCACTTATGACGGCGGATCGCTGACGCAAGCCAAATCTGGCACCGGCCTAAAGATGTACATCGATGCGAATCAGGTTCGATTCGTAAAGGACGGACGGAGTATCGCCATCGTTCCCGCTTCTGCCGTGACGGAAATTAGTTACGGGCAGGACGTACACCGGCGAGTCGGTACGGCCATCGGACTGGCGGTTGTCTCCCTAGGCATTGGAGCTTTGATGGCTTTGAGTAAATCCAAGAAACACTTCGTGGGGATCACTTGGGCGGATGGAGATCAGAAAGGTGGTCTTGCTATCCAGTGCGACAAGAACGACTATCGCGGTGTGTTAGCGGGGCTGGAAGGGATCACCGGCAAGAAGGCTGTGGATTCGGACGCGATGAGTGTGAAGAACTAACACCGGAGCGGAACGTGCGAACTACAAAAGAACGGCCCGAACAACCCTTCCGCGTGTTGTGCTTGGTGACGTTGCTCGGATCGATATCGTTCATCGCGCACGCCGAGGTATTCATAGCGCCAACCACCGGAACGCTGTACCTCTCGTGCATCGGTGGCTCGGCTGGAGCCGTGAGCCAATTTGGCACCGGAACCTCAATCGGTACTTTCATCCCATATCTATCCTCACTCCCGCAGTCCTGCCCAACGAATGAGGTTTCCATCGGAACGGTAACAGCCGGTCAGAGTGTTCCGTTTGGGATTCACACTGTGTGGCAAGGGCAGGATTATTACGCGTTCTCTACCGGGACGGATCAAGCATCGGTGATCGCTTTCTCTGATACCCACAACAGCCTTGGGATGGGCGGGAAGATCATCCAACAGACTGGCACCAACACGTGGGTTATGCACCTCGATGATGCAGCTTCGTATCTCGTCGATGACAACGACAGCGACATCCTAATTCAGGTTCGTTTAGTTCCGTCGAGTGGTGGCGCACCGCCCGTAACACCACCGCAGACGGGCATTGGCACGTGTTCCACAGCAACGGTGACGGGGACGTATTTTTATCTTCTCGGTGGCGACATCGTATCGAGTGGCCGAACGATGCGATATGCGGAACTCGGGAAGCTCGTGGCTGATGGACGTGGCGCTGTGTCCGGTCAATCCTATGCCAGCGTGGGTGGGCAGCAAAGCACCTATGTCCTGAACGGCACATACACGGTGCAGAGTAATTGCGCGGGCAGTATCACTCTTAGCACGGGGCAAAGCACCAACACCCTCACGTTCCAGATCGTAAGCAACGCGCAAGAGATGATCGTAGCCGTGTCCTCCTCATCAGCGGTTGCGGTAGGTGCTGCGTATCGACAAACCTCATCCGCCACACCGACGCGCTGTGGAGTTGGGTCACTTACGGGTGCTTTTGGTTACGTGCTTGCAGGTTTAGCTCCCGCCTTCGGCGGTGTGCTGTATTCCGACGCAGGGCAATTCGTGGCGGATGGCAACGGGAATGAGACCGTAGCCAGTGTCGGTAACTTCGGCGGTGCTGTGACTCAGAGCACCGCTACGGGAACATACACCATAGCGGCAGACTGTGCTGGCACAGCGAAGGTGACGAACGCGAACGGCACGATCAACTACCGCCTCGCCATCGTACGCGACGGGGCAGAAGCTTTGTTATTCGGCACTGATCCGGGATGGGTGATATCGGGGATATTCACCCCGGAGTTAACGAACGGCGAAAAGATATCGAGCGGGTTTCCGGGCCGGAGGTAAGACGTATCATCGACAGCTAACCAGATAGCTACCCCTCCGCTTACCCCGCCCTAGCGCGATCCGTTCCAGCACTAGAATGGCTTGCGCTATGCTCCCGCTCCGCGCGAAGCTCCGCGATCATTTTAACGAGATTCATGACATGAGTCTACGATGTCTGAGATGCGCCTCGCTCCAATTCCGGTAACATTTTGACGCACGCCTTGACGTATCGCGTATTAGCGTGATCAAACACGTTGACGGCTTCCTCCGATATTTTCTTTTGCTTCAACCAAAGCTGGCGCTTGGTTTCGTTTGTCGGATCATCCTGCCAGTACATAAATAACTCATGTTCTCGGCACAGACTGGCGTGCGCCAGATCAATGGTACGTTGCCGTTGTTCTAGAAGTGCCGCGATATCGAATCGTAGTTGATCCTGATCCATCAGTACAATATTCTTGTCACTTGCCAGATATCCCACTCAGTGACGCGTAAAACCCCACCGAGCGGGATCTGGGTGGCCGTGGAGTGGATCAACGATATCACCTTTGCGTGTTCAACTCAATCCGGCAGAACGCGTCACGTTGAACGCGTGGGAATACGCCGCTTCCGTTATCGGCCACGATGAACCCTCTAGGCTCGATCCGTGTGGATTGTAAAAAGGGGGTGGGCCGTCCGCTACCAGGAAGTAGGGATCAGGAGAGGCATCCACCCCCCTTGCGGAAGGGCGAAAGAGGAATAGCCCCTTCTCGCAAGAAACCAGAGATTCCATTCATCGATGTGGATTCGCGGCCATTCTCAACGGGGCATGTAGCTGCTACGTCGCTTTTCTCCATTAGATAAGCTCCTCTTAGGCCGGAGTTCCAATCGATGGAACGGCCACGAGATTCCCCGTACATAGCAGAAAGGGCGTCTTTGTAGCCCACGCTTGGCTGCAAAGCACTACGGACCTATCGTGCTGAAGTAGGTATGCCTTTAGGGAGTGTGCTAGAAAATGCATCGGTGTTTGTCATAAGCCGGTAGAATTGATAAGTAATCCGGTGGAATTATATTCCCGCGCGTAGGGTAACGCTGTCCTCTTAGCCCATCAGAGCTATATCGCGTGCCGTCTCATGTGCCGATAATCCATGTAAACGCGGTTGGGCGTCCATACCGTCGTGTTGGAACACCCGTGAAGGACTCGCCGTAGTACCTTCCGTGAAAAGGAGGTAGAGCGTGCCAGCGCAAGAAACCAATCGCACTCCCGATCATCCGGTGACCACGCCGGTAGCGGATCGTAGACGCGAGGTGAGGTATCCCTGCCGTGACTCGGCGGAGATGCGATCCCTCGATGATCTTGGGCCGAGCCATCCGGCTACTGTGTTGGACATCTCTAAATCGGGCATTCGTGTCGAGTCCAACGTGAATGTTGCGAAGGGTTCACACGTAGAAATTTTGATTCGCAAACACGCTGTGATATTTGGAGAGGTCCGCCACTGCCGTGCCGATGGGATGAAATATCAAATTGGTATTCTTATCGAACAAGTATTCTACGCGTCGGAGCACATCGATCACATTTCGGACGAGACGCTCCGTTCGTACCTCGCCGGGGCAGGACTTACCGCAAGGGAGGTTCTGGCCGTCACACTACACGTTCGCGGCTGTCATACGTGTAGCACCAGGATTGATGATGCGATGTCCGTTTCGGAGGCGGTGGGGCGTGGCAGGTTGGCGGAGCGGTAATAACGCCTAACCCCTTTCACAGGACAAAAACGGGACTTGATTGGAACGCGGGCCGTCATTGTGCTCGTTTGCGCGACGGGGCGAGTTTTATGCAGCACCAACCTTCGCCACTATCACAACCCATTTGAAAGTAGTCCGCGAGTACTAAGGACGGCTTAGAACCTTCGTGGGATTTGTGTTCCCACCAACCGGGGCTATGATCGACAATGGACGTTTCGGCGCAACAGGGTCAGAGTCAACGAACGATCCCGATGAGCACCCACACGCGGGCCACATTACAGGAACAAATTCTCACGCCCGAGGATGTGTCCAAACTGCTGGGCGTGGCCGAAGCAACGCTTGCCGATTGGAGATCACAACGCCACGGCCCTGCATACGTGAAAGCTGGCCGCAAGGTGATCTATCTTCTGAGAGACTTGGAATCCTGGATGGAGCGTCAAAAACAACATGGGACTACGAATCAAGAACGAACGATGGCAGTATCGATTCCGCGTAGCAGGGCAAACGGTACAGGTTTGCACCGGTTTGGTGGCTACCGAACGAAACAAGGCCAAAGCCGCGCGTCAGGAAGCAACCCATCGACAAGAGATTCTCGAAGGCCGGTGGGGGATCACGTCGCTGACGCCGCGAACGTTTGAGACGGCTGTGCCTGATTTTGAGGAGTTTTGCAAGATCGAATACACCCAACATCCCGCTACCGCTACACGCATCTCCGTCAGCATGGCAAGTTGTCGCGCGTTCTTCGGGAATACGATTGTCAGCATGATTGGACCCGCTCAGGTAAACAACTACAAAGTATGGCGTCTCACCGAGCACAAGGTGAAGCCGGTGACCGTTAAACATGACCTGGACAACCTTAGCGTGTTCTTTCGGTGGGCGATTGAGCAACGATATGCGCGACAGAATCCCGTGGCGGAGGTTAGGAAGCCATCCGACTCGGATGCCATCCGTCAACACGTCTTAACGCCGGGGGAGGAAAGGCTATATTTCGGCACGACGCTTACACGATTCACAATCACCGAGAAAGGTAAAGCGTCAAAGCATGGCCCGTTTCCTGATCTCCACGACGTAGCGCGGTTGATTCTCCTACAAGGTATGCGTCCTGAGGAGGTTTTGGAACTTCGGAAGGATCACGTGGATCTTATCGGTGGCGTACTCGTGATCGCCCACGGCAAAACTAATGCAGCACGTAGAACGCTACGGCTTACGGCGGAAAGTAAGACGATCCTAGCTCGTCGGATGTCTTCCGATGGACGGTGGGTGTTCCCGTCACAACGACGTAGTGGGGATCACATCACGAAACTAAACGGCCCTCATAACCGGGTGTGTGAAGCCACGGGCCTCTCTTTCGTCCTTTACGATCTGCGGCATACCTTCGCTACACGTCTCGCCCAAGCCGGTGTGGATGCGTTTACCATCGCGGCGATTCTAGGCCATTCGAGCACAAGAGTGCTCCATCGCTACATCCACCCTACCCAAGCCCACCAGGACGCGGCTATGACGCTATACGACACATCTCTGGCCGCTCCGGGGGTGGTTGGGCGGGCGTAGTTCCGGGCCAAATTTGGGCCAACTCTGGTTACGAAACAGGCCAAAACTGCCCGATTCGGCCCGATCCAGCACGAACGAAGGAATCCGCGTAATTAATTAGAACGATAGGGTGTTGCTCGATTTTTGTTGGAGGCGCGGGCGAGAATCGAACTCGCGAATAAAGGTTTTGCAGACCTCTGCCTTACCACTTGGCTACCGCGCCTGGAACGAAGAGGCTTTCACGGAATTGGCGGTGCTTCTTTTTGCACCATACCGCGCCACGCTCGCCGAAGTCAATTCGCGCGAATTGCGCGAGGGAATGACTGGCAGCACTACCTCAGAGGCGTAGAGCGGGCCGTGATATACGGCCTGGTCGGCGACTTTCAACTCGGTCTCATCGGCGAAAGCACGGCCGGTATTCGGGTTGCGATCGAAGCGCGGAAAGTTGCTGCTCGAAATCTCGACGCGGATCGAGTGCCCGGCCAGGAACACGTTGCTGGTCACCCCGGCGTCGATGCTCAGCCGATAAATTTCGCCGGCTCGAGTCATTTCCGGCTTATCCAAACCGCGACGGTAGCGCACGCGGAGGACGCCGTCGGTTAGGTTGCGCGCTTCCCCACCCGGGAACACGTCCACGAGCTTGGCCGTAAAATCCGTGTCGGGCGCCGAGGTTGACGCATAAACGGTGACGCGAACCGGGCCGGTGACTTCCAGATCCTCTTTGAGGGGTTCGCTGGTGTAGACCAGGACATCGCGCCGGCGCTCGATGCCGCGCTGGTCCATGGGCCCCCAGGGGAAAATTTTCGGGTCGCAGCACACCGCGCCACCGCGTGTGGGGACCGGATTGCGCGGATCGTAGCGGAAGCGATCGACGGTAATTTTCCTGGGGAGCTTCCATTCGAGCTTTCCATCTCCGGAGAGCGTATTGGCCGAACCCTCGCCGGCCAAATAGAGCGGCGTGTAGCGAGTCCGAGCCAGCGGCCATTCCTGCTCGTCGCGCCAGCGGTTCGCTCCCATGACGAAAATATGCAGCGGCGCTTCGTCCAAGCTCGATCGACTGGCGTGCCATTCGCCGGGGGCATAGTAGTTTGCGTCTTCGGGATCGCCCTTGAGCCAGTGATCGAACCAGGCGAGCTGGTAAGAACGAATCGGCGCCGAAGAATCGTCGCCGAAGCTGACGCCGGCGAAAGGAATCGACATGTTGTGCGGCCAGGGTCCGATCAGGATGTGATGGCGCTCGTCGGCGCCGGAGAATTTATGGAGCGCCGAAAATGCCGCCAGGTCGCTTTCGACGAAATTGTCATACCAGCCGCCGACCGAGAAAACGGGCACATGTACCTGCGTGATATTTTCAAGCACGCTCTGCTGTTTCCAGAACGAGTCATAGGTGGGGTGGTTCAGGATCGTTTGGTACAGCTTCAAAGTCTGGCGCGTGGCAGCGCGATCTGAGGTGCGCAGGGGCAGGTTGGCGACGTAGTTTTCAAATCTCGCCTTGGGCGCGCCAGGGGGACTGAGATTCAGCGAAAGCCACAGGAGGCGGTGGCCCAGCTTAGTGGCGCCGCCTTGAGAATAGAAGCGGTCGAAGTAATCGTCGGAGCCGGAGACGACAGGAAAAATTGCCTTGAGGTGCGGATTGTTCAGCAGCGCGACGCGCCACTGCGCGATCCCCAGATAAGAGCCGCCCGTCATCCCGATCTTTCCGTTCGACCAGGGCTGCTCGGCGATCCAGTTCAGCGTGTCATAGCCATCCGGCCCTTCCTGCTTCAGCGCGTCGAAAATGCCTTGAGAAGCGTAGCGGCCGCGTACGTCCTGCGTGACTACCGCGTAGCCGTGATCGAGAAAGACCGAGTAGCCCGGCGGAGGTTCAGTCCCTTTTCCGTAGGGCGTGCGAACCAGAATTACAGGGAAACGAAAATTGCCCGCCGGTTTGAAGACATTGGTATCCAACCGAACGCCGTCGCGCATGGGAACGCGCTGGTGCAGAAGCTTATCGGACTTGGCCAGTGCAGTGGCGTGGGACGACGACTGCAAAACTGCAAGGACGACGAACGCCCATGAAACAATTTTCACCACGGATATACCCGGCGGCTTCGGATTAATTCTTATGATAGCAGTCGTTGAGCACGCGCCAAAACTCCCGAGCAACGCGACCTGGTTCATGCCGTTCGTGGATATAGGCGGCTGAGCGGTGCCCGATGGCCTCGGCATCGGCGGGCGATTGGGCCAGCAGGAGCATGAATTCGGAGAGCATCGCCTCCTCAGCGAGTCCAGCGTCGACGCGCAGCGCGGCACATTCCGGAAACCGGGAGGTTTCGAGCCCGGCGGTCATGATGACTGGCTTGCCGGTGCCCATCAAGCGAATCGAAATTCCAGAGGTTTCACCTGCGGCAGGGTAACGGAGGTTGATGCAGGCATCTGTAGCCGCGGCATAGCGCCAAAATGCGGGCTCGGGCATGAAGCCAACGCGCAAGACTCCCCGATTGGCGCGCAGCAGCGGGGCGGCGGCTCGTTCCAGGTCGGAAGAAACAAAGTTGCCCGCTACCAGGAGTGCCATGGGCGCAGCATGCCGTACGCGCTCGAACGATCTCAGGACGCTCAGCAGCCGTTTCGACTCGCGAAGGTGGCCGAAGATACCAAACAGGAAGGTGCGCGGAGCAATGCCTAAGGCTTGCCGCAAGCGCAACACGTCCGGCACGGCGGGCATCTCTCGCGGCGGCTCGAACAAGTGTGGAATCTCGTACACCGCGGTGCCGGGGGCGTGGCGCTCCACCATGCGCTCCGCGCCGGGATTATGAACGATCACCGCAAGCGAGCGTTCGGCGACGCGCTTGAGCAATGGGTATCGGAAATATTGCGGATCGGTTGCCGAGCGGGAGCGGTTGCGCCATAACTGGCGGGCGAGGTCCTGGTGCCACGTGCCGTAGTTGTAGGTGAATTCTTCAATGTACTCCTGCTCGGTCAGGGTTCCGAGCAAAAAATGATGCAGCACGGCATCGTGCAGCACAACAATGCCCGGTTGCTCCAGCGCGCGGCGATAGATGCCGGCATGCAGCCGGTTGTTGCCGAGATGATAGAGATGAATGGCGGCATCGCGCGCGTTCACTTCCACCTGCCCCAAGGGCTTGAGGGCGGCGAGGAGCGCGGCCGAGTAGTCGGCGACGCCCGTTCGGTCCGGCGGCAGCGGCGAGTGGAACCCGATTTTCAATCTCTTCTCCGAGGCCCAAACAACGCGGTGCCGACGCGCACCATCGTGGCACCCTCTTCGATGGCGACTTCGAGATCGTGCGACATGCCCATCGAAAGCTGCTTGAGGTTGTGTTCGCCGGCCAGCCGGCGCAGCCGCGCGAAATAGGGGCGCGACTTCTCGGCGTCTTCGGACCAGGGCGGCATCGTCATCAACCCGAGCAGCCGCAGATGGGGGCAACAGCCGATCGCTGCGATTAACTCCGGCAACTGCTCGGGGCCGGCGCCTGTTTTGGCCGTTTCGGCTGACAGCTTCACTTCGATCATGACGTCCAGCGGACGCTGCTCTTGCTCGACGCGCCGCGCCAGCTTGGGCGTATCCAGGGTTTGAAGAACATCGAAGATTTCGGCGGCTCGTTTGGCTTTGTTGGACTGCAGATGGCCGATCAGATGAACACGCGCGCCCTCCAAGCCGGCCAGCTCGGCGCGCTTGGAATCGAACTCCTGGACGTAGTTTTCGCCGAACTCGCGCAGTCCGAGAGCATAAGCTTCCCGCATTACAGAGGCGGGGAATTTTTTGGTCACGGCCAGCAGCGTGATATCGGAGCGCCGGCGGCCGGCTCGAGCGGCCGCACTGGTGATCCTGGTTTCTACTTGCTCTAATTTTTCGCGGAGCACGGACGATTAATAGGTTAGCGCAGGCTTTCGTGGCCGCTGCCGGAAGGCCGCACACCGCCGCTGGATACGGCGGCGTCAACTGGGCGCGGCAGCAGTGATCCTGCCAGGAGCGCAAGCGCGGAAAAGCCGGCGCGGCGCTGACCACCCTGCCGGTTCGCGGATGGCGCGATGCGGCATTACGCGGTTCACAGCAATAACGGCGTGATGCTGCTCAGGCGCGGTGCGCGGCTGGCAAAGTCCCGATGCGGCGCTGCCCGCGCGAGCCCGAGTGGTCCAGCTTATTGAGGTTTTCTCTTCGTGACTGAACTTCGCGAGACCATCGAACATTTTGTTGCAGGATGCTTGGAGCCGGCGCTTTCTGAACCCGGCGAAGAACTGATTCGCCTCTCTGCGGACAACTTCGATCTAGACGGCTCGGGCGGTTGGCTGCGTTTGCAAGCCTGGAGCGATCACTGCAACCTGGTCCGGCGTGTTATCGGGATCGAGCGCCAGAGCCGGGGCAAACTCTTGCTTCGAATTGAGCGTTTCGGCAAACGTCAGGGTACGCTGGCGCTGCTCGATTTGCGCCGTCCGGCCGGCGAAGATGCGGAACTACGCAGCGGCCGGCTGGAGTTTCGGGAACAATTTCGCCGTTTCCTGCGGCGTCAATTTCCGCTATACCGGATCGCGGAGCTTACGACCGAGGCCGACCTCGAACACAGCCTTTCGCCCGCGTATCCCCGCGCATTGCTCCAGCAAGGCTCGATGTGCTGGGCCGCCATCGGCGCACCGACGGACATGTTCCACGCCGAACACGCACTCACGTTTGGACTGATCTGGCTTGATTACCTGCGCTCCCGCGACACTGGCCGGGTGATCCAAGGGTTGATCCTGTATCTTCCTTCGGGTCAGGAAAAGCTCACGTGCCTGCGGCTGCTGTTTCTTGACGCGGCGGCGGCCTGCTATCAAGTTTTTATTTACGATGCACAGGGCTTCGAAGCGCCCGCGGATTTGAGCGATTACGGGAACATCGATACTCGCCTGGAGCCGTGCCGGAGGCGTTTACCCGGCCATCTGGACGCGTCCATCGCTGAAATTCTCACGGTTCGCGGAGTCCAAGCCGTGAACAAGCCGGATGGTGAAATCAGCTTGCGGGTGCGCGGTATGGAATTCGCGCGCACGGCCGGCGCCGAGTTGCTCTACGGCATCACGCGGCGCCGCGCCCTAGCGGCAGGTAATCTGAACGAGGTCCTGGCGCTCGCCGAGAATCTGGCGCGCCTGCGTGCTCCGGGCGCAACAGACCGGCTCAATGCACTGTACACGGCTAATCCCGAGGTTTGGCTTGAATCCGAGGTGCGCGCGCAGCTCGAACAGATCGATGCCCAGCTTTTATCGGACCCGGCTTACGGCCAAGTGCCCGCCTTCGCCGCCAATGACCGGGGTGTACTGGATGTATTGGCCGTGGACCAGCGCGGACGCCTTGCGGTGCTCGAATTGAAAGCCTCCCAAGATATTCACCTGCCGCTACAGGCACTGGATTACTGGATCCGCGTCAAATGGCACCTGGACCGGCGCGACTTCGGGCGGCATGGCTATTTTCCCGGCGTGGGGCTGAACCTCGAAGCGCCGCGCCTGCTGTTGGTGTCGCCTGCGCTCGATTTTCATCCCGCCAACGAGCGCGTGCTGCGGTTCTTTTCGCCGTCGATTCCCGTCGAGAGGGTGGGAGTCGGCTTACAATGGCGAAGGGAGCTGAAAGTAGTCTTTCGCTCCTAGCGGCTGCCGGCGCCCGAGCTCGTGCCAGGCCGCGCGTTCGTAGTAGGAGCGGAGTCCTGCATGTCCATCCAATTATTCCAACACATCAAAGAAGCCATTAGCAGCTTAAATCCCGAAGAGATCGAGCGGCACGTCGATAAGCCTGTACAGATTTTTCTGTACGCGCACACCGAAGAAGCGTACCGGCAGATGGAGGATTTCCTCGCGCCGCCGCGGTTGTCGGCGGCCAAGCGAGCGGATGTAGGTAACCGGATCCATCGCGCATCCTCAGGGTTTGCTCCCGCCGGCGGCAATGACCTCGAGATCTACTTCGAAGATTCGCCGCCCGACGGATTGACCCCCATCAAGGACGTTTTCCCTTTCCAGCCGGGCAATCCACACCGTCTCGTTTCCGAAGTACTGAGACAGCGGCCCGATCTGGCGATTCCCCTTGCGATTCACATGCTGCCGTTCCGGCAAGAGGTGTCGCGCCGGATCGTCAAAAAGGTCTCGAAGCAGAATGCGATGTTTGCGCTCGCCACTGCGGTTCCCGATATCATCCCCTTTGTTTCGCTGCCGTGGGCAGTAGGCGAGTTCGCCTCCGACAGCGCGGTGCTTACGGCGAACCAGGTTCGAATGGCGTTTTTGCTGGCGGCGGCCGCGGACCGCGACTTCGGCTACAGGGAGCAGCGCAACGAGATCGCCTCGATTGTTTTGGGCGCCTTCGGCTGGCGCGCCCTGGCTCGCGAATTGGTGGGCAAAATTCCGCTGGGTGGCGGGCTCATTCCCAAAGGCGCGATCGCTTACGCGGGAACGCGCGTCGTGGGATTGTCGCTCGAGCGGTTCTATCGTACCGGTGCTGCCTACACGCGCCAAGAGCGTCGCGACGCTTACGGAGATGCGCTGGAGCGCGGGCGGGCGATCGCGACATCGCTCCTGAACCGGGTTAAGGCCAAAGCTGTTGCGCAATCATAGGCTTGGCAGCAAAGTTACAGCCACGTTATGAAGCTCATGGAAACGCGCGCGACCTGCGGCGAATCTAAGGGAAACAGAGCAGCGGTGTTACTCTAAGGAGCTAAAAGGAGTTTGAATGAGACTTCGTCTAACGATTTTGAGCGCAGCCGTGGCATTATTGAGCTACGGCGACACCCTGACGCTCCGCAACGGCCGGGTTGTGCATGGGGATTATATTGGCGGCGACGCCCGGCATGTCAGGTTTACCGTTGGGGATCGCGTCGAGACTTATTCCATCGAAGATATCGACAATCTGCAGTTCGGCGGCGAGAAACTGCGCAGCGACGCGCCGCAACCCTCAGGTTTTGCGCCGGAGCCCGCGCGCGCTGCCGCTCCCGCTCCGGCTCGATCCTATGACCGCGATCGAGATGGCGACCAACGTCCGTCCCCGCAAGCATACGCAGCGCAGATTCCGGTGGGAACACAAATCACGGTGCGGATGATCGATGCCGTGAATTCCGAGGAGACTCGCCTTGGCCAGACCTTCCGCGCAAGCGTGGACGAACCTGTAATTATTGGCGATCAGACGGTGGTTCCCCGCGGCGCGGACGCCGTGGTGAAGCTGGTCGAGGACAGGCAATCGGGCAAGTTTGAAGGCCGCACGGTTCTGACGCTGGTGCTGCAGCAAGTCATGGCTAACGGCCGCATGGTGGATGTGACCACCGGCGATGTAGCGGAATCCAGCAACTCGCGTGGATCCCGTACGGCTAAAGTCGTGGGCGGAACTACGGCGCTGGGCGCGATCGTGGGTGCCATCGCGGGCGGGGGCAAAGGTGCAGCAATCGGCGCTGCTTCCGGCGCGGCTGTCGGTGGAACTGCGCAGGCCGTTACCCGGGGCCAGGTGGTGAAGATTCCGTCCGAAACGCGCCTGACCTTTACGGTCCAACAGCCAGTCCAGCTATGAGCCTGCAGCTCGGTCTGCGCTACGGCCGGCTTGCAAGGTTTGCAGCCAGCCAGCACCTCAGATTCACCTTGCCTTTTTACTTTCAACGCAGGCTGCCGAGCCATGTTAGCATCCGGCACAACGTAAGGCTGTTTACGCAACGAACGACTCGAACCTGCTAAGCCCTTGATCCTGAACGACGAAGTTTCGTGGCACCGAGACGCCGTCCGAGGAATCTAAGGGGTAGGAAACCCTGTTTCATCAGTCGATAAGAGGATTGTAATTGTCTCAAGGTACTGGTACATTTAAGGAATATACCGCTAGTGGCCGGCTCGCTGTGTGGCAGGACGCTCAACGAAGGAGTCTTTTGAGGATTTTCAATTTAAGTGCGCTGATGGCGGTGGTTAGCCTCAGCCTCTCATACGCTGAACCATCGCGGCCGCCGATGCCGGAAGACGAGATCGTCAGCCATTACCTGAGCGCCACGCAAGCGCAACAGGACACCATGCGCGGCGGCAGCGTTGAAATGGACATTGACGCTTCGCTACCCAAATTGCAGAGACAAGGCAAGCTGCACGCCTTGAAGAACATCACGAAACTCGGCAAGATCACCTTCCACGTGCTGGGGTTCACGGGCGACAACACCGTGAAAACCGAGGTGATTGCGCGCTACCTTAAGGCCGAGATCGATGCTTCGCAATCCAGCTCGGACGTGGCTCTGACACCGGAGAACTACAAGTTTAAGTACAAGGGCCTCGAGGACTTCAATGGCCGGCCGGCTTACGTGATGCGCGTGAATCCACGCCAAAAGAAGGTTGGCCTGTTCAAGGGCGAACTGTGGCTGGACGCGGAGACGTACATGCCGGTCAAGGAATCGGGTTCGTTTGTCAAAGCCCCATCCATGTTCTTGAAGAAGATGCAGTTTGTCCGTGAGTACGAACTGCAAGATGGCGTCTCGGTTCCGCAGCGGCTGGAGAGCAAGGCCGAAGTGCGCTTCATCGGCCCCGTCGAGCTCAATATCAACTACCTCCGCTATTCGAAAGACGATCAGGCGGAGACGACTGCGGCCGCCGGCGACCAGCAGTGACTGCGGGGCAGTGGCTTTCCCCTCGAAATTGATACACTGGCATGTGAGCGAACGCGTAACACGTTGGCTCGTAGGCTTTTACCGTGATTAGCCCGGCCCGCAGGGGCGGAGAGGGTAAATGAGAACTCTATTTTTGAATCCCCCATCTTTTGAAGGGTTCGATGGAGGTGCAGGCTCGCGCTGGCCGGCTTCGCGCGAGATCGAGTCCTACTGGTACCCGGTGTGGTTAGCGTACCCTGCCGGAATGCTCGCCGATAGCAAACTGGTGGACGCGCCTCCGCACAAGATCAGCATCGAGCAGACGGTCGCGATGGCGAACGATTTCGAGCTGTTGGTGCTGTTCACCTCCAGTCCCGGGTTTAACGTAGACATTCGGATTACCGAAATGATGAAGGACGCCAATCCGAAACTGCGGGTGGCGCTTGTTGGTCCGCCTGTTACTGTTGAACCCGAAAAGGCGTTGAACGCTTCCAAGGCGATTGACTTCGTCGTGCGCCGCGAATTCGATTATCAGATTGCCAACTACGCCAAAGGCACACCGGTAAGCGAACTACCGGGCGCCAGCTACTGGAAAGACGGCCAGATCGTCCACAACCCAGAGGGTGGCGTCATCGAGAATTTGGACGAACTGCCGTGGGTGACGAAGGTCTACAAACGCGACATGGATTTCCGGCGCTACAACGTGCCGTTCCTTTTAAATCCGTTCATCTCGTTCTATACCACGCGCGGCTGCCCGGCCATGTGCACGTTCTGTTTGTGGCCGCAAACGCACTCCGGACATCGCTGGCGGCTGCGGTCAGCGGATGATGTCGCGGCCGAATGCAAATGGACACTCGAGAATTTCCCCGGGCTGAAGGAAATCTTCTTCGACGATGACACGTTCAATTACCGGAAAGCTCGAGCCATCGAACTGTCGAAGAAACTCGGCGACCTGAATTTCACTTGGAGCTGTACCTCGCGCGTAACCACCGATTACGACACGCTGAAAGCGATGAAGGACGCGGGCTGCCGGCTGTTGATCGTGGGCTACGAATCAGGCGACGAGCAGATCCTGCGAAATATCAAGAAGGGCGCCACCATCGACATGGCCATGCGCTTCACTGAGAATTGCCACAAGCTCGGTCTGGTGATTCACGGCGATTTCATTGTGGGTCTGCCGGGCGAGACGCGCGAGACGCTGCGGAAGACCATCGAATTCGCGAAAAAGCTGGATGTCGAGACCATTCAGGTGTCGCTCGGCCACGCTTTTCCAGGAACCGAGTTCTACGAACATGCCAAGGCGAACGGTCTCGTCACGATCGACGGCATGGCGGACAACACGGGACACCAGCTTCCGAACGTGGTGTACCCCGGTTTCGATCGCGCTGAACTGATGGAGTGGGTCGACCGGTTCTACTCGGAATACTACTTCCGGCCGAAAACGGCTTGGCGCGTGGTGAAGAACGCGTTCCTCAACAATGATCTGCCGCGGCTCTACAAAGAGGCGCGGGAGTATCTGTTCGTTAGCAATAAGCGCAAGAAGTTCATCAAAGAGCAGAAGGCCGCCAGCGGGCTGCAAGCGGCGGCCGAGGAGAGCGCGTCGTAAAGATGACGACCTCCAGCCCCGCCGCGGCGCCCGGGGTGGCGGCATCCGCGACAGGTCAGCAGCGGGCCTATGGCGTCGACCTGCGAGTCAAGTTTCTAACCATCTTCGTTGTTCTGACGAACGTGTTCGGAAACGCGGCCATGTCCTGGGGCATGAAGCATCAGAACGTCGAACTTGGTCTCTCTCCCCTGCCCTATATCCGCCTCATTTTCAGCCCTTGGATTTTGTTCGGTACATCGCTGCTGATCGTTTGGCTGCTCTCGCGCATGACTCTTCTCGGCTGGGCCGACTTGAGCTATGTGCTGCCGGTTACCTCCATCGGTTACGTGCTGAACTCCATTCTGGGTAAATACATTTTCGGCGAGCAAATTTCCTGGTACCGGTGGTTGGGAACCGCCGCGATCGTGATCGGCATGATCTTTGTCGGCTTTACTACGGCCAACACCACAGCCGGACGGCAGCTGAAGGAGCGCGGATGAAGTGGGCGATGGTGGCGATCATCGTGGGAGCCACCGCGGTGGGCGACGTGTTGCAGAGCTTCGACATGAAGCGCCATGCCGTTCAAACCGAACAGCTCCGCCCGAGCCGCTGGATGAGCGTGCTGTCGGGCATGGCGCGGCGCGCACCCATCGTAGTCGCCGTCTTCATGATGGCGATCTCCTTCTTCGCGTTCATGAAACTGCTCTCGTTGGCCGACCTGAGCTTCGCGGTGCCGGCCACCGCGGCCAGCGTGGTGCTTGAAACGGTGCTGGCGCGCATCGTGCTGAAAGAATCTGTCACGTGGCAGCGCTGGGCGGCGGCGTTCTGCGTAGCTTGCGGAGTCGCGCTGCTGGCGATGTGATCTGGATTCTTCTCGCGCTGGCCTACGCCGCGGCTGCCTATCAGATCGTTACGATTGCCGCGGCGCTGTCGCATTTGAGGCATCGTTCAGTTGCCCAGAACGCCGCTTTCGGCGTTTCCATTCTCAAGCCGGTGCACGGCAGCGATCCGGGATTTTATGAGGCCATCCGGTCGCATGCCGCGCTGGCATTCGGCGACTTCGAAATTCTGTTCGGTATCGCGGAGGCCGACGACGGCGCGCGTGCGGGCATCGAGCGGTTAATGGCCGAATTTCCCGACGTTCCGATTCGGGTGCTGGTGTGTCCAACGAAGGCCCCGAATCGAAAAGCCGGCGTGCTGATCGACCTGGAACGCGAGGCGCGCTATCCGGTGCTGGTGGTCAACGATGCCGATATCTGGGTTCCACCGGCATATCTGACGGAGGTCACGGCTCCTTTGATGGACCCCACGGTGGGACTGGTGACCTGCCTATATCGCGCCGAGGTAAGCGATTGGCCCAGCCGCTTCGAAGCGCTGGCCATCGCTACCGAATTCGCACCCAGCGTCCTGGTAGCGCCTCTGTTCGGTGTATCCGAATTTGGCCTCGGATCAACGCTTGCGTTTCGCAGGCAAGACCTGAGCGCGATCGGCGGATTCGCCGCGATCGCCGACTACCTGGCTGATGATTACCAACTCGGCCGGCGCTTGCATCAACTGGGCCGCAGGAACGTGCTGTCGCCTGTGGTGGTAAGCACGCGCATGGCGGCTGGCTCGTGGCGCGGCGCCTGGCGGCATCAAATCCGATGGGCGCGGACCGTCCGCCTGTCGCGGGCCGGCGGGTACGCCGGCTTGCCGATCACATTCGCGACGCTGTGGGCGATCGCGGCCGCGTGTGCCGGACTATGGTGGACCGCGCTGGCTGTGCTTTTGATTCGGCTCGCGATGGCCGTTAGCTGCGGCTGGTTCGTTCTGCGCAGCGCGGATGTGTGGAAATACATGTACGCGATTCCGTTGCGCGATCTTTGGGGCGTCGCCATTTGGGCCGCGGGACTGTTTGGGAACACGGTGGAGTGGCGCGGCCGGAAGTTAGCTCTGGATAAGCAAGGCCGGATCGTTAACGTGTGATGAGATAGTGTGGCGAGAGGTCGGCTGGCACTGGGGCACGGGGCACCGGCTACAATGACCGTTCATGCACGATTGGCTGTATGCGATGCCGGCAGGGGCGCGTGTGGTGGATATCGACTCCGCCGCCCAACTGCGGTACAGGCACGCGCCGCATCCGCGGCGGCGGCATCTGCGCGGATGGGCTTGCCTGGCGTGCGGAAGGCAAAACAGGTTCTGGTTCAGCTAGAAAGATGGCCGCCTCGCGAGCGAAATTGAACTTTGGAAATCGAACCTGCTTGCTATAATTAAGGCTGCAACTTCAATAGGCGCGCCCGTAGCTCAGTTGGATAGAGCGTCTGGCTACGAACCAGAAGGTCGGGTGTTCGAATCACTCCGGGCGCACCACGTAAGCAATTAGCTTCGTTTCGCGGGCTCTACGCCAACAATGGGGGCAACCCAGCCCCAAACTGATTCTAAGAACATAGCACCTTCACTCTGAGTCTGTAATTTTGGAAGTTCCGAAAGCCGTAGGCTTGTCGGATTGATGAGCTCCATTTTGTTGTGAAAGCCTTCGTGATGCCGTTGTTGCGGGTGAAGCGCCACATGGCCACGATTTCCTCCGACCAGGCCGAAAGGGTCTGGCCGAGCTGGACCAGTTGTGGGAGGCCGGCTTGGCGGAGCTGGTACACGGCACGCAGGAAGCGCGGCACCAGTAATTCACACTGTTTGCGGGTGCGGTGCTTCTTCAGCAGCAGATAACAGAGCCGTTGTTTGAAGCGATAGATGGTCTCCAGCACCGGATG
>DATGMH010000074.1:0-5226 GCA_035293725.1 Bryobacteraceae bacterium | reverse complement strand
GCGGCACGAGGGCCTGTTCCAGATCGTCGATTCGTGCCGCGATTGCTTTGAGTTCCGAGTCGAGTTCGCGTTTGCGCGTCTCCAGGCACACGAACTCCTTCAACTGCTCCATGTTCATTGCGAGCGTCCTTTCTGGTTAGGCTTCGCCCACCGCTCTGGTTGTCCTCCGTTTGGCCACACGGTCACGCATGCAGGTCTTGCATTGACGGCGGCCGTTGTAGCGGTACGTGTTGTCGTCGTCGTAGGGGTGCCCATGCGGGCAATGAGTCTTTGTGGTCTGTGCATTGCCGCGCTTGCCGTACCGCTTGCTCCAGTAGCGGCGGTTGCGTTCCTTCACGCACTCACGGCAGCGGCGAGCGCCTTGAATGTGGATCGTGTTTTCCTCAGTAAACGGGTGCCCCGCCACGCAGTGAGTCTGCCGCGCCTGTATGGCGGGTTGTGACACACCCCGCAATACGTTCTCCCGGTGGGTCACCGCGTCGAGGTGCATCGGATTGCAGCACTGCCGCCTGCGACAGAGGTGGTCCAGTTCGAGTCCCGGCGGAATTGGTCCACGCACCGCCTGATAAACCAAACGATGAACCAAGAGCACCTTCTGGTTGATCCGGACTTGTCCGTATCCAGCCTTCGTCAGCCCCCTGGACCACAGCCAACACCCGGCTGGAGAGATTTCTATACGCGTGAAGAAATAGCCAAGGTCAATCATGCGCCGATCTCCTTGAGGATTGAGTCCACAACTTCGGCCCGGCGATCCAGAGCGCGCTGGATACGTTCATCCACGGTGTTCTTGGCGACGAGGTGAATGTGCAGGACCGGACGCAACTGGCCGGGCCTGTGCGTCCGGGCCAGGCATTGATCGTATTCGCCGAGCGAGAACGAGAGTGAGTACAGAATCGAGTAGCGGGCGCGTGTGAGATCGACGCCCACGCCGCCGGCGCTGATCTGCACGGCGAGCACCTGGGCCTCGCCCGACTGCCAGCGCTTCAACTCATCGCGCCGGCCGGAGAGTTCGAGGCTTGTGAGGGCCGCCGATTTCGCGGCGTCATGAACCGCATCGAGATCAGCGTGAAACCGGCAGAAGACAACCACCGGCTCATCCTGGCCGATATCTACCAGCGTGTCCGCGAGCAGGTTTTGCTTGGCTGAATCCACACGGTGGTGCTGGCCGTCGTCGGTCTTGACCCATCCGCCGGCTACTTGCTGCAAGCGCAGCAACTTCACCATCGCGTTGCTGGCCGTGATCCTGCCGTCCAGGACCTCCGCGACGAAGTCTTCCTCCAGGTCGCGGTATATGCGCTGCGCCTCCGACGAGAGTTCGCAGGTGTACGTTATATGAGTCTGCGGCGGGAGGTCGAGAACATTCTTCGATACGCGGTAAGTGATCGTTCGCATCAGCGCTTCGAGTTCTTCCAGGCATTGGAATCCGGTCACCTGCTTGCGCTGGAATCCGCCCATGACCGCGTACTTCTGCCGGAACGCCGCAAAGGAGGGACCGAAAATCGTCTGGTTGAGAAATCGGAACTGGGCGTAAACGTCGAGCGGGCTGTGTGGCATCGGGGTGCCGGTGAGTGCGAGGCGGCCGCGCGCGTGCGGCCGTAGCCGTTTGAATGCCAGGCTCGCCTTCCCGCCGGGCGCCTTCAGGCGGTGCGATTCATCGGCGATGATCAGGTCCCAAGACTGCCGTTCTGCCCAGTCGGCGAAGGGCGCGCGCCAGACCGAATCGTAGTTGATGATGACGACAAGCGGCCGATCGGTCGCCTCGGCGAGCTTCAGTTTTTCCTCGGCCAGCTTCTTCTTGTTGGCCACGCTGCCGGTGTTGTCGTCCAGCGTGACTACAGTCAGTGGCAGATCGAGATGCCGTTCAATTTGCTGCTCCCACACCGGCACCACGCGCAGCGGGCAACAGATCAGGATGCGTTTGGCGGCGAGAGCGGCAAACACCATGAGCGCGACCAGCGTCTTGCCGACGCCCATTTCGAGCGCAAGCAGCGCGGCACCCGCACCACGCAGCAGCCGCTCCATCGCGAACCGGAACGCGTCAACCTGGTGCCGCCAAGGTTTCGTTTTCAAACAGGTGGGCACTCCAATGGTGGATGCTCCCGCAAGTGTCGGCGCGGGCGCGGCAGTAGCTGGCGATTTCGGCTGCACCGTCAATAGTGCGCTGAATCTCTCTGTTGCCGACAGCCGCGGAATCGAGGATTGAATCAGCCGGGCGTGTTGCGGCGTGGCCGGATACGTCCACACGCGCCGCGCCGCATCCCATGCTGCATTCGGCAGCCGCTTGCACAGCAGCAAATTCGAGAACGGCGTCCGCAGCATGATGCGGCCGGCGTCGACGTCGGCGAAGGGGGCTTCAGGCATTCGAAACCTCCTCGCCGCCCGTGGGCCTGGATTTCAGCCACTCAGTGACATCAGACGGTGCGTACCGGACGAGCTGGCCGACCTTGCGGTATCGCGGGCCCTTTCCTTCGCCGCGCCAATAGCGGAGCGTGGCCACAGAGACGCGAATCCACAGCGCAACGTCGCGTTCGTCCAATAGGAATTCGATCGTTTGCTCGCCCATTTCGCGTGTGCCCTCGGTGTTTCGAACCGTTTCCACACGCCAATGATGGGGCCAGAGATATGTTGGCGATCAATGTGGGCGATATGGGCGAAAATGTGGGCGGGGCGGATCAGAGGCGTGATTTCTGTTTACGCTGCAAGAGCTTCTCGATGCGGATGGCCTTTTCGGAAGTGTCGGGAATCAGGTGAGTGCGCCCGAGTTTCCACTTGTTCAGGTCTTCGCGCGCGACGTTGGCCCAGTAATGAACGTCCTTTACGCGGCATCGGTTCTCTTCCAAGTAGCGCTTAAGCAGGGTAGCCCTTTCGGGTACTGGCGTGGGATCTGGCGGCTTTTCCACACGCTCCGCGATCTGGCGATGGAAGTCTTCGAAGTGGCTCGCATCGATCACCAGCCGTGCCTCTTCTACGTACGAGTGTTCTGCGAGGGAGAACAGCGTCCGCCCGCCTTGGTACCACACAGCAGCGTCCGGTAGACGGTTCGGGCAAAGAACGACGGGGGCTGGTGACGCTTGTACACGTGCCGCCGCCTGAAGAACCTGAAAGCTATCGGACCACGTCGTTCCGCGCGCTAAGAAGAATTCGGCAAGGCGCGCACCAACCTGCTGCTTGCCGAGCAGCCAGATGCGACTTGGCGCTATAGTAACAATCCGATCCCCGAGATCCAGCGTTGCGGCGACTACCCGGGCGACCGCATCCAGATCCACGGACCACTGTTGCAGTCTTTCCATCGGGACGGAAACGCGTCCCGTATCCGGGCAAGTGATGTATGCGCGCGGTTTCGAGCCGGCTGGTTCCACCAGGATCTCCACTTCCTCCACGTGTCCATCGCCGCATGCATCACATTCGACGACTCGCAGATTCTCAGACTGCCGCAGAAGAGAATGGGATTCGATCAGGCGCCGCGTCGTCGCCGGCAGCCGCCTCAGCTCGTCGCCGGTGAACGCCGGATCCTCAACATCCGCCCGGCTCCAGAATGCGGTCAGATCCTCATTCACGGGCAATGCCCCAGCGCTTCAGATACTCCTTGATTTTCAAGTGCTCCGGCTTGTCCTTCAGATTGCAGCTATCCGGGTAGGAGATCTGGAAGCTGATCGTCTTCGGCCGCGTTGAAGTGGCGAACACGACCTGCATGGTCGCCTGCGTGACGTTGACGGTTTCCGATTCCAATCCGCGGTGGTTGAGTGCCTTGTCCATCAGGTCATAGATATCGCCGCGCCTCGTCCGGGCATCGCTTTCGAACGTAATGCGGCCGAAGCCAGGGCCCACCAGCGAAAGGCGCAACGCCTTGACGCGCACATCCTGGATTCGATCTTCAGGGTCGGTTGGGAAATCGAACTCACGACACCGGAGACCGTTCAACTCGAACGGCTTGCCATCTGGTTCTTCCTCGGGCAGCTCTTCTTTTAGAATCAGTCGGGCGAACAACGCTTCCATCGCGCGCCGGATCTTCTTGTCGCCCTGGACAAATAAATCGAGCGCGCCGGAGGCCTCGTTGTAGGCGAAGATCACCTCGAAGGCGGCCTTTTGCAACTGGCGCTTAAAGGAACCGTCGTTGGTGTAGATGATGACCGTATCGGCGTAGTCGGCAGGATACGCGAAGAAGTAGTGGAGCTTCTCCCGGCGGAGGTAAACCTCAACAGTGCAGTGCTCGCCGCGGCCCTGTTCCACCCGATAATATTCCGAGATGGCGTCCGCGAGGAGCTTTCGAGTGGGATGGCTGATATCGGGCTGCTTCGCGGGGAGCAGTCTGCGCTTCCAGTAGCGTCCGTTCAGATGGTCGGCGCGGTTCAATCGTCCCGCGGACGTGAAGATCTTCTCGTGGTTGAGGTAGACCCAGAACGCTTTTTCATGCAGCCCTTGTAGCCGGCTGAGGGAGGCGGCGAGGTCGACGCCGTGGAACTGCCCTTCTTCGATCAGCGTCTGCAGGCCCTCCGAGGTCGCAAGATCCGCGATCGCACGGAACCAGCGTTCTACATCGTTCCGACTTGCCTCCGGCAATGCTTGCCAGGCCTCGAAGACCGGATCGACATCCATGTCATCGAGTTCATTCCAATTCATGTCCTCTAGCTCTTCCCTCCGGTCGAAGAATTCCTTCAATAAATCGTTCGGAACCTGCCGAAGGAACTGCTTTGGACTATAGTGAGTAGCCATATCCACTCCCTAATGGCCTCTCGGCCCAACCGGGCTAAAGCAATGCCGCGATCATAACAAAATTGTGCTTATCTTTACAATCGATGATGGAAATGCTAACTTGGACTGTCCTTCACAATCGGAGAGATCTGTGCCCATCAGTCCCCAGGAACTCGGAAGCAGGCTGCGCGCCGCGCGGGAATCATGCGGTCTGAAGCAGGACGACGTGGCCCGACATCTCGGACTGTCACGCCCCACCGTCGCGCAGATGGAACTTGGGAACCGCGCCGTAACAAGCCTCGAGCTGGACAAGCTCTCATACTTCTTCGGCCGTGACATCCGCGAATTCGTCGCCGACACCTTCGAAGAGGAAGACGCCCTGGCAGCGCTCTTTCGAGCGGAACCGGAGATCGCAAATCAGCCGGAAATTGCCGACCGGCTCAGATCCTGCCTCGCCCTGGGCCGGGAAATCACCAATATTGAAAATCTGCTCGGTGTCGATCCCGAGCTTTCAGGCGCTGTGAGCTACCAGGT
>DATGMH010000073.1:0-311185 GCA_035293725.1 Bryobacteraceae bacterium | reverse complement strand
GACGTATGGGATGAACCTGGTGGGGACGGTGGTGTCGTTCAATACAGCGCCGGCGCGGGTCTATTTTGGAGGCAAACTGGTGGCGTATTCAACGCCGGGGCAGACGCCGGTGGCGGTGGTGCAGGACCGGCTGGGGTCGGTTGGGAAATACTATCCTTATGGGGAGGAGCGGAACGCGCCGCAGTTGCAGAACGATCAGGTGAAGTTTGCGACGTATACGAGAGATTCGGCGACGGGGAATGATTATGCGGATCAGCGGTATTATTCGTCGGCGTTGGGGAGGTTCATGACGCCGGATTATTCCGGGAAAGTACGCATGGGGCAACCGATTAGCTGGAACAGATACACGTATGCCGGCGACGATCCAGTGAACTTCAACGATCCTCGAGGCGAAGATTATTGGGACGACTGGTATGGGTTTATCGATCCGTTTGGTATCCCTCTGGCCCAGTTTGATTGGGTGGCCGCATTCCAGTCTCTCGCGGCGGCTATAACAGCTCAAGTGCAGCAGGCCTTATCTAGCCCAGAAGGGCAAGCAAACCTTCAGATAATCCCGTTGTTCACGCAGGGACTTGTAACTAACTGGGAAACCGAGAGTGGCGGTCAGTCTTTCACGAATGTGCAAATATCCGGAGACTATTCGCAGTTCATCGAATACCTTCAAAGTTGTGGCTGCAGCAACATAGACTTGAGCCAACTCGTGTTGGATGCTAAGACTGGCTTTTACGTTCTTAAGAGCCTGACCTTGGCGGCCGCATCAGCACTCGACCTAATTTTCATGCGTGACAAGCCGATCGGTAAGCCGAAGAGCGGACTACCAACCGGCACCAAAGGGATAGATCAACAGGGTTGGAGCCACGATGAAATTGAGACCGTTAAGAAAGCGATAGGAGCTGGCCCTGCTGACTGGGTCGGTGTGGACCCGGAAGGAAACGTATGGACCGGAAGCCCAGATGGGACAGCGGTAGAGCATGGCCCGGCGAGTTCCTATTGGCCATGAATCCCTTCCGTTTTAGATTTTCATTGCGTTTGCGGCATCCGAGCATGGATCCCGAAGACATATCGGTGGCACTTGGCATGAAGCCCCAGTATCACTGGAAGGTCGGAGAAAGGAGAACAACTCCTACGGGCCAACTACTGACAGGTGTCAACGAAAGCACGTATTGGTGTTCGGCTGGAGTGGATGGCCAAGGTTTTGCGTTGGCTGAATCCCTGAGTTCACATTTGCTGATGCTTGAGCGGCGTAGAGAATTCCTCACCGAGTTTGTTTCTACTGGTGGTTCAGTCGATTACTTTGTAGCCTGGTTCACTGACGGCATGAACACGGGTGCAACGCTTGACTGGGAACTATTGAAAAGGCTAGGTGCTCTTCAGATCGATTTAGACCTCGATGTGTACGGTGGAAGGAGTATTGCGGGGCCGAGGAGCAATTCCGGGGAGCCAGTCAGACAGGAGACAACGGCGGCCCCCGATGCTGACGGGCATGATACGAAATGATTGTTGACCGCTGCAGTTCCTTGAGGCCAACGAACCGTTCGGCCCCCCTCTAGTCTGTACGCTTTGACGGTGAGCGGACGGACCACAACTTTACGATCTGGTTTGCATCGGCAGGTATTAAGCGTATGGAGAGGAGCGGAACGCGCCGCAGTTGCCGAACGATCAAGTGAAGTTTGCGACGTATACGCGGGATTCGGCGACGGGGAATGATTATGCTGATCAGCGGTATTATTCGTCGGCGTTGGGCAGGTTCATGACGCCGGATCGTCTCAAGCGCGGTGTTGATTTGACCACACCGTTGACTTGGAACAGGTAAGCGTATGTAGTCGGTGATCCGATCAACCTAAATGATCCGACCGGGCGCTTCGTTTGTGAACCTACCGGTCTTGACCCGGAAGACGGTGAACCGACCGATGTCAGTTGTGTCGACGATAACCCCGGAGATCCAGGAGGTAGCGCTGACAAGCCCACTTTGGATTAGAGCAAACGAGGGCTGGACTGCATCAAGAGCTATGAAGGTTTAAGTCTTGCGGTGTATGTAGATCCTGGGGGACGACCCACTATCGGGTATGGCCACCTTATAAAGCCAGGCGAGGATTTTAGTAATGGCATTACAGAGCAGCAGGCAGCTGATCTGCTGCGAGCTGATGCTAGCACCGCCGTAAAAGTAGTTCAGCAGCTCGTCACAGTCGATTTGACGCAGGACCAGTTTGATGCTTTAGTCAGTTTCGCTTTCAATGTGGGTGTAGGTAACTTTGCGAAGTCTACATTACTACGTGACGTCAACCGGGAACGTGTCACCGAAGCAGATTTCACGAACTGGAACAAGATTAACGGTCAAGTTAGTTCTGGGTTGACAAAGCGACGAGAGGACGAACAATCTTTTCGAAAATGGCAAGTCTACTCGCTGCCCGAATTGATGGAGGTTTCATGGAACGGCTCGCAAAAGTCTTGCTACTTGCCTTTGCTATCACTGGTGTATGTCGTGCTCAGTATTCTGAACAGTACGGTAGATGCATGGACAAGGCCGGCACGCAAACCGCTATGCACATGTGTGCAGGCGAGGAAGCTCGGCGCACGGATGCAGAGCTGAATAATGTGTATCAGAAGCTTTTGTTAGCCGCTTCAAACCAACCAAGCGGCGTGGAAAAGATCAAAGTTGCGGAGCGAGCATGGATTTCGTATAGAGACGCTTATATAAACGCGATGTACCCAGCCGAGGACAAGATAGCTGCATACGGTTCCATTTTTCCGACAGAAGCCGATCTTCTGCGCATCAGGCTGACTCAGCAACAGATCTTGGCTCTTAAGGAGTTGCTCAAGCAGTACGGTGATTCCAAGCCATGATCGTGGCAGGGTTTATGCGGATCAGCGCTACTACACCAGTTTGTTGGGCCGATTCATGACGGACGATCCCGTCAGCCAACAGTTGGGACCCAGCAAACCCGCAGAGTTGGAACACCTACGCCTATCTGGCTGGCGACCCGATCAATGGCAATGACGCAACCGGTCTCGGCCCCGTTACGTTTCTCCCCGTAGTGCCTGGGGTGAACTGGTCCACTGCATTCATCAGCTACGCCGCACAATTCGGAGAAACGATTTAGCTTAGTCGAAGGACTCGAATTTAAAATGTTCCAAGCAGAGGCGCGAGATTATTCCTTTGGTTGCTGGCTACTTCAGCAGCTAGGGGCAGTTCTGGTGCCCGCCATTTGGGCGCTGGCGACCTCCAGTGTGCCTTCGGCTGTTGAGGGCGGAGCAGGCTATCCGATAGGCACGATACTTGAAGCTCTCTGGTATGTATTCTTCGTGTGGGCTGTCGGGTTGTTCTGGGCACTGATTGTTCACAGGTTCCTAAGGCATGCTGCCTCTGCCGGGCGTTGGGTCTGGCCTCTTCCGACGTTCTGTTTCTTACTATGGTTCACATTCCTCGCCGTTGAGCGATCTTTTGGATACGCGCTTAGGGCAGCGTTCTCCGTCGGCCAAGGAGAGGAGGGCTGGGGTGTCGCTGTCGTGACTTACCCGACCTGCCAGTGCATCTTATACTCGCTCGGGATGTATTTGGCGTCGCGGTACCACTCCGGTCCGGACCAGCGCTTGGCCTCTTAAGAGGATTATCCTGTCAATTGCGGAGCAGTTTTTTCGCGCCCGGTTGGAAACGGCCCGAACTCAAGGCTGAGTTCCTCGGGGGGTCGCGCGGTGAGGGGGGCTCACCAGTGGGGCGGCGGTTGGGACGCTATCGCACTCTGCTGCCGATACCCGCGGCGCGGCAAATGACTCCGCTACCCGTTTCCATCAGCAGTGGCGCTGCTTTGAAGACGGCTCGTATCAATAAAAATGAAAGCTGAAGCACAAGCGTTCGAGATAAAGACCGAGCAGATTAGTCTGCACGAACTCGGCGCATTGGTTCCGCAGATCGCGGGTTTGCTCCGGTCGTGGGGATACGATACTTTATCCGTCACATTTGGCTACGGATGCAATGCACCTACAGAACAGCTCTGGCAGCCCCAGGAGGTCGAAACAGAGCAGGTCCCCGCCTTCGTCCAGCACGGCGTGCGTACGGGCATTCTATTGCTGGGTGGCTGCGACCTGCACATCGAAGATAGGGAGAGAACACTTGAGTTCAGGCTCTGCCACGAATCCGATGCGCACTTTGAATGCGTCCAGCAGGACCGCGTTCAAGAAGTTGAAAGGCGATGGTTGAAACAAGGCCTCGTCTTGTATATCAGCACTGGCCCAAAGGGAAGTGCGCTTCCGAAGGAATGGAAACGCATCGACCCTGGGGCGTCCTAGGTCTCGCGTGGCGAAAACTGACCGACGTTTCCTTGAATTAACCTAGACCGTGGCAACAACGAAGGCAAGGTGAGGCAGGTCGCGCTGTGCTGACAGGTACCCGCCGCGCGGTGAATGACTCTCCCAGCTACCCGTTGCCACGCACCACCAACAACGGCGCGTTCAATTTGTGCCGCACGGCGTTGATCGTGGTCCCGAAGACGATGTCCTTCAGGCCGTGGTGGCCGTGCGCGCCCATTACCACCAGGTCCGGCTTGAGCTCCTCGGCGTAGCGCACGATCTCCTTCATGGGATTGCGGGCGTGACGGACCATGGTCCGCACCGACACGTGTTGTTGCTCGAGCTGGCTGGCGATCTGGCGCAGGTATTTCTCGCCCTCCTCCACCTCGACCGTGGAAGCTTCCGACCCGTAAACCTGACTGGTTACGCCCTCCTCGACGTGCAGTAAGTACAACGTGGCGCCGTGTTGTTTGGCCATGGCGGCGGCGTGCGCGATGGCATCGCGGTCTTTATTGGTGTGGTCCAGCGGGACCAGGATTTTGCTGTAGTTCGGGCTGGGCAGATCGATCGCGACCTGTTGCGGAAGTTCGATCGGCGCCCGTCCGACGCGGCGCAGCCACGCCGGCAGCAGCGGCTGAAACGCGATCCAGCACAGCAGCAGCGCGATGCCGGCGAGGATGGGCACGAGCGCAACTTCGAGCCAGGCGCGCCATGGCCCGGCGGCTTGCAGCCAATCGCGGATCGTGAGCGCGACCAGCCAAATGTCCAGGCTCAGGATCAAGGCGGCCGCGCCCCAGGCCAGCACTTGAACCCACACGCGGTTGGCGAATTCGCCCATGCGCTCCTTGCTGCCGGTGAACTGGATCAGCGGGATTACCGCGAAGGGAAGCTGCATGTTGAGAATCACCTGGCTTAAGATCAACAGGCGGTACGTGCCGTGCGCGCCCGCGAAGTACACCGTGAAAGCGGCCGGAATGATCGCGATTGTGCGTGTGACCAGGCGGCGCAACCAAGGCCGCATTCGCAAGTTGAGAAAACCTTCCATCACGATCTGGCCGGCCATGGTGCCGGTAAGCGTGGAGGACTGGCCGGAGCAGAGCAGGGCCAGGCCGAACAGGACGCTGGCGACGGCGGTGCCGAGCAGGGGAGACAGGAGCTGGTTCGCTTGTTGAATTTCGGTGACAACGAGTCCGCGCTTATAAAACACCATGACCGCGAGGACCAGGATGGCCGCATTCACGAGCAGCGCGCCGTTGAGAGCGATGGTGGAATCCATCAGATTGAATCCGCACGCGGCGCGTTTCGCGGTATTGCTCGCGCCGATGCGGCGGGTCTGGACCAGCGCGGAATGGAGATACAGATTGTGCGGCATCACCGTAGCGCCCAGAATTCCGATGGCGAGATACAACGTGCGGCCGCTCAGGTGCGGCACCAAGCCGTGCGCCAGGTCGGTGAAGGCGGGCCAACCGGCCCAGGAGATCTCGACCAGAAAACAGATTGCAATCACCGTGATGAGTGAAAGTATGAAGCTTTCAATTACGCGAATGCCAAGCCGGCTGAACCACAGCAGGAGCAGCGTGTCGGCGGCGGTGACTAATACGCCTATGAGCAGCGGAATATGGAAAAGCAGGTTCAGCGCGATGGCTGCGCCCAACACTTCGGCGAGGTCGCAAGCGGCGATGGCAATCTCGCAGAATACCCAGAGCGCGTAGGACACGGGACGAGGATAGGTCTCGCGGCAGGCTTGCGCCAGGTCACGCTGGGTGACGATTCCGAGCCGCGCGCTCAGGGTCTGGAGCAGAATCGCCATGAGGTTCGAGACCACTAGCACCCATAGCAGTTCGTAGCCGAAGCGCGCGCCGGCCTCGAGATCGGTGGCCCAGTTGCCGGGATCCATGTAGCCGACGCTGACCAGGTAGGCCGGCCCGGCGAAGGCGAACATACGGCGCCAGAGGGTCGGCTGACCGGTGTCGACGCTGGCGTGGACCTCTGGAAGGGACCGGTTGACTGTAGTTGCGTGGGCCAACTTAACTATAGTTTACGCGGCCTGGATCTTCAACACAATACGGGGTTTTACCCGACGCCCAGGCGGCTCTTTCCAAGCAGCATTGGTGGTTTTCAGCCAGGACCTCGCAGTCGCGCGATACGCCTAACATTCTGAAAAAAGGTTAGTTAACCGTTGGAGACCGGAGTGCCATATAAAGCCGGGAAAGCGAAGCCCGTATGAAACGCATTCTGGTGGCAGTGGCGATTGCAGCGGCAGGCACATTGTTGATTGCGCAGGATCCCAACGCGGCGGCGCAAGATCCCAACCAGCCGGACGGCGCCTATGAACCTGGACGCGCGGTGGGGCGCATCAGCATATTGTCCGGTGATGTTTCGATTCGGCGCGGCGATTCCGGCGATGTGGTGGCAGCGGCGGTAAACGGACCCGTAATGGCGGATGACCGGATCCTGACCGGCTCGTCTTCGCGAGCCGAAGTGGAGCTGGATTTCGCCAATTCGATTCGTATCGGGTCGAATGCCGAGGTACGGTTCGCCGGAATGGATATTAGAAGTTTTCAGATGCAGGTGGCGGCGGGCACGGTGACGTTCCGCGTTCTGCGGCCCGGGCAGGCACAAAGTGAAGTGGACACTCCGAGCGTCGCGGTGCATCCGCTGCAGCCGGGGAGTTATCGCGTCACGGTTCGCGAAGATGGCACATCCGAGATCACCGTCCGGGCGGGCGAAGCCGACGTTTATGCTGCCAGCGGCAGCGAGCGACTGGCGGCCGGACAAACAATGAATGCGCGCGGCGGCGGGCCGGACACGGAGTTTCAAATCGTGCAGGCTATCCCGGTGGATAGCTGGGACCACTGGAACGAGGATCGCGACCGTTATCTGATGCGCTCGGCGAGCTACCAGCACGTGAGCCCGGACATCACGGGCGCGGAGGATCTGGATCAAAACGGGCGCTGGGTGCAGGATCCGAATTACGGTCAGGTGTGGGCACCGTCGGTGTCGCCGGGTTGGGCGCCTTATCAGAACGGGCGTTGGGTCTGGGAAGACTACTATGGCTGGACCTGGGTCAGCTACGATCCGTGGGGCTGGGCGCCGTATCACTACGGCCGCTGGTTCTGGGGTCCGGTGGGCTGGTGCTGGTATCCGGGCCCGGTATATTCGCGCTATTACTGGTCGCCGGCGTTGGTGGGATTTTTCGGCTGGGGCGGAGGCGTTGGAGTCGGATTCGGATTTGGCGGAATCGGTTGGGTTCCGCTGGCGCCGTTCGAAGCATTTCATCCCTGGTGGGGCCGCGGATTTTACGGCGGGTTCCGCAACGGCGCGTTCGGCAACACCGTGGTGGTCAACAACGTAAACATCTACAACACGTATCGCAACGCACGGGTGAGCGGCGGCGTGATGGGCACGAGCACGGCCGATTTTGGCAGGCGCGCGCAGTTCCGGCCGTTGAGCCAGAGCCAAATTCAGTCGGCGGGTCTGGTGCGCGGCGCAGTGCCGGTGGCGCCGGATCGCTCGAGCTTGCGCATGACGGATCGCGCGCCGAGCGGAAATTTCACGCAAGCGCGCGCCAACAGTTTCGCGAGCCACATGCAGGCGCCGCGCGCAAGTCACGTATCGTTCGATCAGCAACAGCGCGGGATGCAGCAGTTGTCGCGTTCGCCGGCATTCAGCGCGCCCGGTGCAGGGAACTCGTTCTCGCGCGGGAGTCCGGCCACGGGCGGCGGGTGGCGCAGCATCGGCGATCGTCCTCCGGCGGCGGGCGGCGGGTCATTTAACGGTGGCATGAACAATCCTGCTAATTCCGGCGCGGGTTCGCAGGCGGCGCATGGCTGGGGCCGGTTCGGCGAGCCGCTGCAGCATGGAAACACGTATTCTGGGGCTCCGCCGGTGGCTGCTGGTTCACAAGCGCGCTCCAACGGCGGATGGCGGAGCTTCCAGAATGAGCCGGGCGCGGGGCCGTCAACGAATTTTGCGCCGCGCGCGAGCGAGCCGGTCCGGATCAGCCCGCCGATCGTACAGCAGCGCCCGAGCTATTCGGCTCCGAGTTATTCCGCACCGAGCTACAGCGCGCCGCGCGAGTATAGCCAGCCTCGCGGTGGCGGCGAGCCGCGCAGTTCCGGAGGCGGCGGTGCGCGCAGCGCTCCGAGCTGGGGCGGCGGCGGTCACTCGAGCGGTGGCGGCGGAGGCCATAGCGGCGGCGGTGGTGGGCACGGTGGCGGCGGCGGTCACCGGTAGCTAGCCGGCACAGGACGGAGCGAGTCCCGATTTCACATTTTCTTCCCTCGGCCCGAACGAGCACCTCCCAGCGAGTTCGGGCCTTCTTTTTTGCCGGCAGTCAGTGATCGCAGAGCTAGCGCGCCACGATAAGCTTGGTGGAATTCGCGGCCACGCCATCTTGCGAGATGACAACGTCGAGATCTCCTGTCGCTGCTCCAGCCGGCACTGTGAAGTTGATTTGATAGAGGCCGACACCGCCGGGTGTCAAACCCGCATACGCGATGGGCGCGGTCAGACCCCCGATGGTGATCGCAACATCGGACGGCACTTTCGGCAACGGGTCCGCGGGCGCCGCTGTTCCAGAACCTACCGGCGGATTGGTGGCGCCCATGCCCACCAGATAAATTGCGAGCGGCTCGTTCGGTTTTGCCGGATGCTGGCGATCCACCAGCGAGCCGTCCGGGCGCTGCGCGACCAGCGTCCCGTCGGCAAAGGTCACGGTCCCGGGAGTCACCGGGACGATGTCCACCGATTGCGGAAGACTGAATTGACCATTGGCCGCGAGCAACGCCGAGTAGGTCCGTTTGGCGGCGAGTTCAGCCGGCAGCTGAATCACCAGTTGTTTCGCGCTGACATAAAATAACGGCACCGGCAGCCCACCGATCAGCAGTTGGACATTCTTGAAGTTTGTAGGCAGTGGTACGGTGCTGGGCTGATCTGCCGCACTCGCCATATTGTCGCCATACACCTGAGCGACGGTACCGGGAGCGAGCGGCGCGCCGAGCTGTGGATTCAGATTGTTCAGAAATCCGCCTGCCGCCAGGGATGGGCCCGGCGTGGAGTTAGGACCGACATTGCCCGCTAACTGCACTTCGGCCGGTTTAAATGTTCCGGCAGTCGCGTCAATGGTCACCGTCATGTTGGACAACGCGGTGGACGGCTGCCAGGTTGCCGAATAGGAGGATCCGTGTCTGTCGCCAAGCAGAGAAATGGGCGAGTCGCCGTTTGAGAACGTGGCGATTACGGAGGCGTTGGGAACGGCGTTGGCGCAGTCATCCACCACCTGGACCGCAAGCGTTGCCGGCCATCCCGCCGGCACCGCGAAGTTATCGAACAAGCCTGTATTGGCGAGCACGACCGCACCGGGCGTGCAATTCGCGTGAGCGATCTGGCGCGGGATCGCGTTGCTGGTGATCGTTCCCGTGGCGCCGAGTAGCATGGTCACATTCACGCCGCGGATAATTGCGCCGATTCCGATATTCACCGTGCCGCGATAGATTCCTGCCTTCAGGGTGCCCGGCGTGACGGAGACGGTAACCTGCGCGGGACTGCTCAGCGAAGTGGTTGCGCCACTCGCCTGCGCCGATAGCCACGCGGCGCCATCGACGGTGGATGCCGAAACGAAGAACGCGATGGGAGCGGCGCTGGTGGTATTCACAACGACCTTTTGGGATGCGGGCGCCGTTCCGCCGGAAGCACCGGTAAATAGCAGGCCGGCCGGATCCGGGTTTGGGGCGGGGAGTGCCGCGGCCGGAGCGACGTTTACGAGAACCGTGACAAACTGCGGCGATCCTTGCGCCTGCGAATCGGCGACTTGTATCAGCGCGAACCTCCCGCCCGGCGCACTCGCAGCGGTTTCGGTGAGCCGGATTCCAAACGACGACGGATTGCCCGGCGTCGAAGATCCGCTGGTGCTCGTGAGTACGATCATGTCCTGGCCCTGCGTCACCTGGGCTTTCCAATTTACAGTGGTTCCCGGACTGCCGGCGTTAATGACGGAGACAATCTGGACGGGCGACTCCGTGTTGCCTTGAATCGTGTCGAAACGAATGCCGCTCTGATTGAGTGCAAGCACCGCTCCCGGCGCAACCACTACCAGTGAAACCGGGATGTCGATTTGGTTCAATGGCGGCGCGAGACTGGTTGTTACGCGGATCGCATCACGATATGCAGTCGCGTCGAGCCCTTGCGAATTGACGGTCACTGTGACCGTCACCGCGCTTCCGGCGCGAATAACCCGATCGGATGCACTTACTGCCACAATCCACGGGCTGGCGCCCGCCACCGAGAGGCTAAACGGAACGTCGCCTCCTCCGATGTTTTGCAGCAGGAAGGACTGACTGTCGGTGCCAGGAGTGGCGGCCGATTCGCGGAAACGGACGATCGAGGGGGCAGCGACTAGCTGGGGCGGAGAAGGCAGAATGGTCAGAGCTACTGTGACATCGACAGGCGGCACTGCGGCGGCAATCGCGGTCATGTTCACGCGAATTCTTGCGCTGTATAAGCCGGGGGGCTGGCCTGGAGCGATGCTTACATGCAAGATTGCGGGGGTTGTACCGGACTTGGGACTCACTACCAGCCATGACGGAGCCGGGCCGCCCTGTCCGTCATCGATGGTTATGCCGAAGGCGATCGGCGATGGGGCGGCTGTGGATACGATCACGTCCTGAGAGCCGATTGCGTTGCCGCTGGAACTTGTGAAGGTGAGTGCCGTGGGCGAGACTTGCAGGTTCTGCGACGCCGGGTTCACGGTAATTGAAAATGTCTTGGTAGCGGATGCAACGCCCCATGAAACGCTGACCACGAGCGAGATGGTTCCTGTCCTTTGTCCCGTCGGTGTGCCCGAAAAAATTCCCGTTTTCGGATCGATAGTGATACCGATCGGAAGACCACCGTAGGAAACCGACCATACTGCGCCGCTCGATGGGCCATCGCTCGCCTGAAACTGGACGGAGTAGGGAATCCCCGCCGTCGCGCTGGGCAGCGTGGCCGCAGTGGTGATCTGTGGAATGCCAATCGTAAAGGTCTTCGTGCCCGGCACACTGTTTGGATCCTGGGAAGCGGAGGCCATCACGGTGAACTGATAGGTGCCCGGCTGCGCGGGTGTGCCGGAAAAAAGTCCGCCTTGTGACAATGTGATTCCGGGCGGAAGGGAACCCGCGGAGATCGTCCAAAGCAGAGGCGCGGTGGTACCGGTAGCCTGCAGCAGAACACTCTGGATCGCGTTTCCCAGGGTGTAGTAATTGGGAAGATGGAGATTTGCGCAGCGCTGGCTGCGGGCGCTTCCAGAAGAGACAGCGCGAACACTGCGGCCACTGCGTAACGCATGCGCATCGAGAAAATCCCCCTCGGGTGGATTGTTCAAGTGTACAATCTGCCAGTCTGACGGGTTGCTGGGCGGAGGCAGGCGGTTGGTTCGCAGTGGAGGCGCTTCAATTCGACCCGGCGGCGTTATTTGACATAATATGTGTTATCGGAAGTAGCCTGCCCCCCGAAGTTATGAACACCAGTAATAGACCGCCTCCGGCGCAACGCCGGTTCTACTCCACGATCGTCATCAACGCAAATGAAAGTCGATCGTAAATAGAACATATATAAACGCCGGAGTGACGCCGCAACCGAGGTTCTCACCTCGATTAAGGCGCCGCGGGGATAAGCCGCGACACCTGTCGACGCACATCTATTTTCCCCGTTTCCATCCGGCCATTGCAAGTGATTTCTAAGAGGAGAGTATTGTGCCGACGGATGGTTGGAAGTTCCTATCGAAGCTCCTGCAAATTCTGACCTGGTTGAGTGCTGCCGTAGTGGCCTTCTGGGTCGTACAGCTACTCACAAACCGTGATCAGCCTGAGTGGTTTGCATTCCTGGGACCGGCCATAGCGGTGGTTTTTATCGCCTCTTGGATCGGCCAGGATGAGGCCGATTTTCGCTCACGGAGAAATTCATGAGCACATCGTTAGACTCCACTCCGACAGCAGACTTAATAGCGGAGATTATGCGCATCAGCCTGGAGGTGGCCGCATGAGCGCCGCCGCAGCCGCCCGGATCAAGAAGTCGCCCGCCGACGAACGCCGGCTGGATCTGTGGCGCGAGAACGGCTGGACCGCCTTACAGCATAAGTGGCTTCCGTTCCTGATCGACATCACGGACAACCACACCCAGCTCGCAATTATATTGCTGGTCTTGCGCGAAACCGAGGGTGATCGGCAATGGCCCGGCGGCAAGAAACCGAAGGGCACCAAGACCGGAGAACTTCCGCCGGCCGCAACCTGGACTCCCTGTATTAGCTGGGCTGAATTTGCGAAGTGGACCATGCGCGACCCGGAAAGCATCCGCATGGCCCTCAACGGCTTGGTCAACAAGAAACACCCCGAGCACGGAATCCTGATGTGCGAGCAGGTCGGACAGTCCTTCAGGTATCGGCCTAACTTCGCTGTCTGGGAGCGCTTGGCAAACAAAAAGCGCAAGGAATGGGAAGCCCAACAGAAGGCCGAGAAAAAACTCGAAGCCGAACAGGCGGAAGACGCTGCTCCAGATGGCGGAAAAGACAAAGGCACCATCCCAAGAAAATTTGGGGGGTTTGGGAAACAGTTTATTGCAAGCACTGGGTTTAAGAGCGAAGAGGCTCAGATTCCAGAGGGTGCGAAGAAGATTTCTTTCGAGGTTCCGGAAGGCAATCTGATCATCCTGCCGGCGCTCAAGAACGAGACGATCCGGATCAGCGTCCGCACGGCGCCCAGCGTTGTCACCCCCAAAGAAATCTTGGGGGGTAAAAACGGTAAGTCCAGTCACTTCAATAAAACGTCAGACGAAAATGCGCTGAATGTCCTGCGCGAGATGCTGAACCGGGGGCCGGCCCGGTCAAAACTTGGCCTCGTGGATGATGGCGCGCTCGAGGCAATCGCGATGCTCCTGAGAGAGGAGCAATACCCCGACCTTGCGGCGCGCATTCAATCCCGGATACACCGGGCGACCTCGTGGGGGTTCGTGATCAATTTGGCGCGGGATGTCGCGCGCGCTGCCGCCAACGACAACCGCGGCCGGCATGTCGAGGTCACCGACGATGACATCGCCGAATTGGAGGCCATGAAGCGGCGCCAGCAAGCCGCCATGGAATCCTCATGAGCGAGCTGAACCTGGCTAGCTTTCGGGATGCCTTCGGTAATTCTGGCGAGGCGCTGGTTGATTTGGCGGTGTGCGGAATTGTCAACGCCGCGCCGGCAACCTTCCTTTACGATCCGGACCGGTTCGCTCCTCTGATCGTGAGGGAGGCACAGAAGCGCCTTCCCCGATATCCGAAGCCGCGGGCGGCCACGCACGACGAGTTGCTTGCGGCCGCATCTTCCGACGTTCAGGCCTTTCGCGAAATGCGGAGTGAAATCGCTGAGCATAATTTAGCGCTGGCGATCGAGCGGCTCGAGCAATTGAGCCGGCGCTCAGTCCAGAGGCCGCGAGCACAACAAGAAAGCGCGTTAGCCATTGGAGCGCGTGCGTGAGTAAGCAAAAAGGTTTTTGCTATGCCGGCTTTCCGTGCGCTCTTGAGTGCGCTGCTATGCCACTTAGAAGAGTAATGCAGGACATACCGGGTAAGTAAAAAGCTGAATGGGGCGGTGTTTTGGAGACCGCCCTGTTTAGTTCAGAAGCCATTGAAGCATTGAGATTTTCGCGCTGCACTGGAGTAGCAGCGCGTCGGGAACCACGTCGTTGATTGGAGTGTCCGTTCGATGAGTTTTTGCGATGACTTTTGGAAGCTTATTTTCGGGGATCGGCGGCATCGACTTGGGGTTGGAGCGCGCAGGTCACCAATGCAGATGGCAGGTGGAGATCGATGAATTCTGCCGCAAGGTCCTTCGGAAGCACTGGCCGGAAGTGCCGCGCTTTCGAGACATCACAAAAATCGAAGGGCGGGAGCTTGAACGGGTCGATCTCATCTGCGGCGGATTCCCCTCTCAGGACCTCTCGCAAGCCGGAAAACGCGCAGGCATCGAAGGATCTCGCTCGGGCCTTTGGTTTGAGTTCGCCCGCATTGTTGGGATTCTTCGACCCCGATACGTTCTTATTGAAAACGTCCCAGGTTTGCTTGATTACCGGGCAATGCCAAGAGTTGTCGGAGAACTGGCCCGACTCGGGTATGTGGGATCTTGGCTCAGCTTACGAGCTTCACAGTTCGGAGCGAGCCATCTCAGAAAACGAGTCTTCATCGTGGCCCACGACACGCGCCAGCTCGGGCGGCGGGAACCGTTCGGCATACCCGGGCGCGCCGTACCGACCTGCCCTGACGCAGATCGCGCAGAATTGGCCGACGCCTCGGGGCGAGGATGGCGAGAGTTGCGGGAACCATCCGAACTCGCAGGGCGATTCGCTGACGGGAGCGACGAAGTTGTGGAGAACGCCAGATGCGGCGGGCGATGGCGGCCCACGGAACCGGCATGGATCGATAGGCGATGGCCATCAGGTGACGATAGCGGAGCAAGCGGAGCACTGGGCGACTCCGAATGCGCACGACGGGACGGGAGCGCGGGGCAAGAACTTCGAACTGACGGATTGCCACTACAAGCCGCACGATCTGGTGAGCCAGACGGACTCCTGGAAGACACCGCATGGAATGAGCAACCGGGATCACCGGGGCAAGGTGGGCGGCTGCGGCGGCGGGGAGTTTGCGAAGCAGGCGAACCAATGGCAGACGCCAGCGACGGATTCATTCAGGAGCCGGGGCGGGGATCGCAAGGACGAGATGGGGCTGGATCAGCAGGCCAGGATGTTTCCAACACCATCGGCGAGAGATTACCGGACGCCCAACAAGAGCAGTTATCAGGACCGAGCAATTCAAAGAAGGGCGAACAGTTGAACAATTTTGTGGAGCATTCGCTCCCGGCCCCAATGACCCAAGATGGCCCGATATTATCCGAGTCCGATCTGACCTCGCTCCGGCGCTTGAGCTTGGAGAACGCCGCAAACCGTCCGAAGCGCCGGCTCAACCCGAGATTTGTGGAATGGCTGATGGGCTTCCCGATTGGATGGACCGAGCTATGAGCAACCGGACTAAGCGGCTGTCGAGATTGGGAAATGCCGTTGTGCCGCAAGTAGCCGAATACATCGGACGAATGCTGATGCTCGTGGACTCGGCGGGCGAAGACGCAAATCTTCCCCGTGCTGCAACTCCAGTGCAGCACGAAACAACGGAAAGGTCTTCAGTATGAACTGGATCTTTGGAATATTACTTTCCTGTGGTTCGTTGGGAGTGTTGATGTGGGCTTGGAGGAAACATGTGAACCGTGACTACTACTCTAAGCCTAAGAGAACCACACAACGATTGAGAGAAGTTATTGGGGCTGAAGCTTTAGAACCTGTGAATCATGCACGTATTGTTGAGAAATGAATGAGCATCTGGGTGATTTTATGTTGACGCTCTTCTCGGCGGTCTCGACGGTCAGACATGAGCCGCGTTCGCGCTCTGAAAGGACTCTATGAATATTTCAATTGGCAATATCCGCCTCTCCGGTGGTTCGCATCCGACCCGGGAACAAGGAACCTGCTTTATGGAGGCCGTGGCCTGGATCGCAAACGAGACGCACTCGGACCATCCAGAGTGTGTCTGTCCTGTATTCGGGGCGTTCATCCGGCGATTCCAGGACGACATTCCCGATAAAGAACGCCAGAAGCTGAAGCCTTATCTTGTGATGGCAATTGGAACGGCCGAAGACGGATTCGGAGAGCGCAGAGCGTGGATGTGCCTCGATTGGTACGTCCGCACCGTGCTGCCGATCTATCTCGAGTGCTTCGGTCACGTAAAGGAGGCGACCAATCTTAGATTGGTCGGAGAAATTTGTAGCGCCGAGACTTGGTCTGCGGCGAAGCCGAGTATTAGTCGTACCCTCGCCGGCCTCGCCGCCGCCCTCGACCTCGCCGCCCTCGCCGACCGCGCCACCCGGGCCGCACAACAAATCACGGAATCGGGATTTGCGCTGGTGGATCGAATGCTGCTGATCCAGTTGGAAAAACCCTCAGAGCGCGAACGCGAACTGGCGCAACCTGTCGAGAAAGCCGAGGAGAGCGTTGACCACAAAGTAGGAGTCTAAGAAAGCTCAAAAGCCCCAAAGAACCTTTATTGCGGAAAGTTCCCAGGGGCTTCGAGAAAGGAAATTGCTTTGCCTGAACCAAGAATACAACAAGTTGAAGAAGTAGAACAATACTCATCTTCCTTTACGTCGTCCTGCGGATTGTAGATCAGTACTGAAGATGGGAATGATTTTATGTCAACGCTTTCCTCAGCTATCTCGAAGGTCAGACATGAGCCGCGTGCGCGCTCTGAAGGGTCAGAGAGAGTTCGTCACCGTTTTGATCCTTGTGTAGCCGAGCCGAGTGAAACAATTCCGGACGAATGCGGCAGATACAAACTGAAATACGGCGACTACGCCCGCCACATTGAGACCTGTCCGAAGCCGTCATGTCGCGAGGTATATCAGAATCATCTGGACGTGCTACGGGCTTTCGGTATTCCGAGGAAGGACGCCGCAGCCAAGCGGTCCTAAAAAGTTGAGGGCGCCGGAACCGGCGGAAACGGTCCAGGCGCCCAGGATGGAAAAACACTTAGTCATGGACAGAATACAGGAAAACGGTTCCCGAAAAAATGTCTCGATGCAGATCGAGGAGGCATCGCGATGAATACTGACCCCTGGTATTCACGGCGCCGGAGTTACCTCAAGAAGGCGGGGCGTATCGAAGTCGGCAACGAGCCCGATCCCGCTCCGGACTGGATACACCGCATGCCCGAGCGAATCCGGGAAATTGTCGTTCGCGCCGCCAGCGAGTACGGCGTCTCGATCCGTATGGTGCTTTCTGGAATGCATGAAAGGCCCATCGTGTTGGCGCGGCGGCTGGCCATT
Organism: Bryobacteraceae bacterium; assembly: GCA_035293725.1. Lineage (GTDB taxonomy): Bacteria > Acidobacteriota > Terriglobia > Bryobacterales > Bryobacteraceae > Palsa-89. The sequence goes on along the minus strand of DATGMH010000073.1, from coordinate 294,014 downwards.
CATCGCATCCGAAAATTAGCCGTCTCGACGCCGCAAATAGGGCGCTGGCTCGGTATGCATCATTCGAGCATCGTCTATCACTTGCAGAAGCCCTGCCCTCGCGGTCGGCGATTGCCAGAAGACTACGAATTAGGCGACGGCCCGGATGAAAGTGGGATATGGGCGATATGACCAGCATGGAAGCATATCTGAATAAGTGCCGGACGATGGAGGATCTGTGAATCAATGCCAATTCTGCGGGCAGCCTTCAACGCTACTTTGTGACGGGCGCATCTACGAGATAGCCTCGGGATCGTTTCGGGTGCCGCCGAATTTCGTCAACGGAAAGACGCGGTCCTGTGACGCGCATATCTGCCGCGCATGCGCGAAGAAAATTGGAGACGTACATCTCAACATGGGGCGGAAAGGCTGCCGTTGGGATACGCGCGATCTCTGCCCGGAATGTCAGAAGGTCCAGGATAAGCCGATACGCATTTCGTCCAATCTTCCGAGTGCGAACGATGCAACCCCTCAGCCCCAGAGCGCGAACGCGGAAAAGGCGCAGGCGACGAACGATCGCTCTCGAAGAGCGTCAACAACAAAATGACACCAAGCTTGCACGACTTAACCATCGGTGGAAGACAACGAAAGTTATCAGGACTGATTCGTGAACTTCAATTTCTAATTGAAGGCACTCCTGATGGTGGAGAAAAAGACTCTTTAGTAGAAGCAAATGAATGCTTAGCAGAAGCATTGAGCTTAATGGAATCAGCAAGAGAATTAGCTGGATCACTGACAACATCAGAACCATTGTCTTTCCCGCGCCAATCTGAGGTATTGGCGCAGACTGATTCGGCGTCTTCGTTGGGAGCTCCGTTCGATGAGTGAAACGAGCCAGATCCGCTCCGTCATGCGCACGGCTCCGAGTTTTGAAATAAGCGCTGAAGCAAGACTTACGTGGTCGAACGGATCTTGCGGAAACCCCGGCTGTACCGATCCTGAGTGTTGTTGTTCGCTCTGCGGTAAGCCCATCGGCGTATCGGAAGACGATCCGCGCTGGGATCGACACGACGAGTATTGCGACGACTGCGATCTGTGCCGCGACCAGGTTCCTGTGATGCTGTTTCGGGGTGAAGGCAAAGCCATGCAGCAAGCCCAATTCCATATCAAATGCTTTGAGAAGATCGTTCGCATTAAACCCGGAGAGGTGATTCACTGATGGCCCGAAAAGCTACGACTAGCCTAACGATCTTCGAACCGAACCAAAAGGAAAACTCGCAACCAAAGTTGAAGAGTTGGGCGCTGGTCGAGTTGTTCGGCCATCAAAGGATCGTAGGATATGTCTCGGAGCAGACCTTTGGGACGGGTGTCTTATTCCGTGTCGATGTGCCGGATCTGCTGAAGGACGGAAAGACGGTGCGGTCCGGTTTCACCCGCTATTTCGGGCTGAGCGCGATCTACAGCATCACGCCGGTTGACGAAGCCACCGTGCGAGAACTACTGCCTTCCATCGACGGGACGCCGGCGGCACGACCGCTCTCACTCGGAAGCTATGGCGGCTACGAAAGAAGCGACTACTGATGACGCACGCTCAACGACGCAGTTCCGAACGCGCTGAAACCTCAGTTCAGCGCGAGGCCACGGAAAGGACTGATGGGTAAATGGACTGGTTTCTATTAGGATTCTTAGCTGGTATTGGTCTCATCTGGGGAATTCAAGGACTGAAGTACTTGGGCAAGCACAAAGAAGTACCTGAGATCTTTTCTCAACAACGTGATCTTGAACTGGATGAATTACGAAGGATGGCTGGATTAACAACGGAGAAGAAATGATGATTGAACTGTTTGGGCTGTGTTCTGTTTCGTGCCGCACTGGAGTAGCGGCACGGAGAAAGATGTCGTCGCTCGCTTGGGAGGTCGGTTCATGAGCCAACACACGCCGGGGCCGTGGAGAGCGGAAAAGGTAGAGATGCCGCAGACGTGGGACTACTGGGAAATAAGCAGCGACTCTGAAATAGTTGCTGAAATAGACAACACTGACCGAACCACCGAGGTGCAAGAGGCCGACGCGCGGCTGGTCGCCGCTGCGCCAGAATTGCTTTCATCGCTGCGCGTAATCTTCGACCTTTCGAGGAACGGTTCATCCAACGTCGTAGATGTGGACAAGCGCCTGCTCTCCATTGCTTCGGAGTGCCGACAAGCCATCACCAAGGCCGAGGGAGCCATTCAGAGCGCGAACGAGCAACTGGCGCAACCCGTCGAGACCGTTGAGGGGAGCGTTGCCATAAAAACAGATCCTTGAGATTACGAGTTTTGCTCAAATAACTGAGCAGAAGCTGAGCCGGGCAGCAACCCCGGTATATAGTTTTCACCGACAAGGGACTATCAAATGCCTGCTTTGAAACGAGGATTCGGAGCCTTCTCCTTAATGCGCCAAATTGCGGTGGATCTTCGGATCTTCGTTTCAGCGGGGTCAGAAAGGAGAGCGCGCAGTTTAGATCAGCAGAGCACATGGGGGAACGTTCTATTCAACGTTACGGAACAGACAAGCAGCGAAAACTTGTCTGGATTACCAAGAGTAGGACGTCTTCCCTTAGTAATGAAAAAGAATTTAGGCCTTTGCGTCGTTTCGCACTGCACTGGAGTTGCAGTGCGTAGAAGCAGCGCGGCTTCGACTTGGGCGGTCCGGTCATGAGTCTCCGACAAGGCCCGAACGATTTGCTTAAGGCTCTTACGAGTGCGCAGACGGTGTTGCTGATGATAGCGAATTGTCATCGCTGCGATCATTGTAGAAGGCGGGCGCTGGATTGTTTAGGGTACCAAGTGAATCCGGTGCTTGATCAAAAGCCGAACTTCGTAACCCCTAAGAAGCGCAAGTACAAACGCCGGGCACGGAGCGCCGCAAAGGAAACCATTCAGAGCGCGAACGAGCAAATCTCGCAACCCGTCGAGACCGTTGAGGGGAGCGTTGCCAACCAAAGGACCCCAAAGTGATTGGAGAAATCGACTGGACTGATGTCAAAACCAAAGGACCAGATTCTCTAGAACAGCTTTATCCTACTGGAACTCCCATGAAAGAAGTACACCCGGAATTTCGAGGCATGAGCCTTCCGTTATGGCAGAAGTTGAAAATGCACGAGCGGGTCGAGAAGTATCTGAAGACGTCGAAGCCCGAAACGCCGGCTGCCATTTCCGATTGGCCGGGCCGCGAGCGAAGGATGAAGGCAAAGAGCGCATGAGCGCCGCACCCATGCCAGCAAAAGCTCTCCATCTCGGGCATGATTTCGACCTGCCGGTAGACGCGGTAACGCAGAAGTTCGCCTTTCTCGGCCGTACCGGTTCAGGCAAAACCTACGCTGCTACCAAACTGGCGGAAGAGATGTTCTCGGCGGGCGCGCAAATCATCGCGCTCGACCCGGTGGGCGTCTGGTATGGACTGAGGCTTTCAAAAAACGGCAAGGACAAAGGCCTGGAGATCCCGGTGTTCGGCGGATTGCATGGCGACATACCCCTGGAGCCGGGTGCGGGAGCGCTCATCGCGGACCTGCTCATAGATCGGACTATTTCGGCAATCGTGGATGTCAGCCAAATGATCCAGGCCGAACAGCAGAGATTCGCCTACGCATTTGCGACCCGGCTGTTTGAACGGCGCAAACGCACTCCGGGAGCCATGATGCTGTTCCTCGAAGAGTGCCAGGAATTCGTGCCGCAGAATCCGATGAAGGGCGACGAACACATGCTGCACTCCTTCAACCGGCTGTGTAAGATTGGGCGCAACTTTGGCATCGGCGTGTCGCTGCTCTCGCAAAGGCCCCAGGAGATTAACAAGAAAGTTCTGAACCTAACCGAGTGCATGTTCGCGTTTCAGATGACCGGCCCGCACGAGCGAAAAACGGTGAAGGAATGGTTTTCCTACGTCGGTGATGACGCTGGGCTGGTGGACCGGTTACCGAAATTGCGGGTGGGAAGTGCCTACGTCTCCAGCCCTCAGTGGCTTCGCTATTCCGGCGAAGTAGCCATTGCGGAGAAACGAACGTTTAACGCCTCCAGCACTCCGAAGGTTGGAGCGGCACCCGCGCAGGTGAAACCACTTGATCCAATCGACCTTGAAAAGATCCGCTCCGAGATGGCCGAGACCATCGAGCGGGCCAAGGCCGACGATCCCAGGGAACTCCGAAAGCAGATTGCGGAGCTGAAGAAGCAGATCACGCATCCCCCGGCCAGTAATATACCGGATAAGGTATTACCCGCGGATCGGCTCCAGAAGGAGTTCGAGAAGGGCGTCCAGGCCGAGCGCCGCAGAATTCGCGAGGAACTGGTACCCCAACTTCAGGACATCACGAACTTACACGCGCGCATTGTGCGGGCCTTCGAAGGAAATCCACTGGCCGCGATCGGAATGAGCCTGGACAAGATTAGTGAGTTGCTCAACAAGCTGGCACCCATCCCAGACCCGAATTCCCCGCCCCCGCCTCGCACCGTCCCGCAAGCAGCGCGCGCCGTTCCCGCGCCGGCGCGCGCAGCACCCCGGAAGGAAGTCGACCCGGACTCCAAGATCACCGGCCCCGAGCAGCGGATACTGGACGCGATCGCATGGATGGAATCCATAGGCATCGAAGCCCCCGAGCAGACTGCCGTAGCATTCCTGGCTGGTTACACCTACGGCGGGGGTGCGTTCAATAACCCGCGGGGCGCATTGCGCACAAAGGAACTAGTCGAATACGTCGGAGGCGACCGGATCCGCTTGACGGACGCCGGGCGCGCAATTGCAACGTTTCCAGACAGTGCTCTCACTGCCAATGAGCTTCAGATGAAAGTGCTGGAGCGCCTGCCGGGGCCCGAGCGCAAAATTCTTTCGGTGCTGATCGAGGCTTACCCGAATTCGATGTCGAACGAGGAATGCGCTTCTGCCGCTGGTTACGCGCCCAACGGGGGTGCCTACAACAATCCGCGCGGACGTCTGCGGACGTTGGGATTGATCGACTACCCAGATCGCGGGCACGTGCGCGCCCTGCCTCTGCTGTTTCTGGAGCGCTGACATGATCCAAGAACACCAGTGGATAGAGAGCGAACCATTTCTGTGGAGTTGTAAAAAGTGCGGTGATGGTCCGTACCACGGTATGAGACCGCTTTCCAAGTGTCCAGGAAGACCAACGTTCGGAAGGCTTCAGAGCGCGAACGCGGGAAAGTTGCAACCGACGAACGAAAGCCGTGAAGAGCGTCGAAGCATAAGTAACCAACTGCGAGTTGAGTAAATTTAAACCGCTAGTTTAGAAAGCTCAAACAGGGATGCCCATAAGACCAGAGTTTAAAAAGTTCTACACCGGTCAACAGTGGAACTTAATCCGAACGAGGATCTTAAAACGAGCGCACGACAAATGCGAGCAGTGCAAGGCTCCCAATCATGCTCAAGTATTCAGGTCCACCCATGGCATGTGGAGACTCCGTGATTCAGGAGCACCCTGGCACCGATCGAACGGCAACATTACGACTTTCAGCCCAATGGTGATTCGCGAAGTACGAATTGTATTGACCATTGCGCATTTAAACCACAAAGCGGGCGACGACCGGGACGAGAATCTCAAAGCGCTCTGCCAGTGGTGCCATCTGAACTTCGACGCCCCGCATCATAAGTGGACCAGATCGATAAGAAAGGATAAGGCGAGACCAATGCAGTGGGAAGGAGCTATTCAAGTATGATTACAAGCTTTCGACCATTCTATTTCTCGCGCTGGACTGAGGTTCCAGCGCGTAGAGATTGCGCGTCTTCGCTTGAGCGCTCCGTTCAATGAGTTCAGGATGCGTGTGAACGTGATCAATCTCAGCGTTCCTCACTACAATCTCGGCGCGGCAAAACTAGCCGCCTGGCTCCGATCGCAAGGTTGGACCGTTGTCGAACAGGGCCTCGGAGAAGCCGATCTCGTTTGCTTGTCTGCGATCTTTTCTTGGGATTTACCCAAGGGAGTTAGAATTGTCGCTCACTACGACGGGCGCGCCGAGATCTGGGCCGGTGGTCCGGGATTTCACCATATGGCCGAGTGGTGGAAGGAGCAGACCGGGATTACAGCGCACATTGGCCTGGATTGGAGATTCGAACGGCACCGCGGCGATTACCGGATGTGTTTTGCGGCGCGCGGCTGTCCCTGGGATTGTCACTTCTGCGGCGTGACGAAATGGGAAGGCAAGGAATACACCCTGGATTGGGATTTCGAACCGGCACCAATCCTCTGCGATAACAATCTGACCGACGAGCCGGTAGATTTTCAGGAGCACATTGTCCGGCGTTACCAGGAGCGGGGCGTGCGGTTGCTGGATGCCAATAGCGGATTTGAGCCGAGGAACTTTACAGAGGAGACGTATCGGCGCTGGAAGGCGCTACTGCGCGGACCGTGGCGGTTCGCTTACGACTACCTGCCAGAGCGATCTGCGGCTTTACGGGTGCTGCGAATCCTTCGGGACGAACCGTCAAAGAAGAAGCGCGTTTACGTGCTGATCGGTAACGAGCCTTTCGAGGCCTGCTTGCAGCGCGCGACGGAGGTGATCGAGAACGGTGGTGAGCCGTACTGCCAGCCGTTCCTGCCTAAGACGGCACTCGACCGGCATGATTTCGTAATTCGGTACGACTGGACGCGCGATAAACTGGTGCACTTCGCGCGCTATTTCAATCGGCATTTGAACAAGTACAGCACTCTCGAAGAGTACCGGTGTGCAACCAAACAACCATTCGCGATGCTGTCTTGAAGGGAAGAAGCCGGGCGCGGAAGAAACCGCAGACATCGGCCCAGTTGGCAACGCGGTCCGGACCAGGGGTATCCCCAGCAGGTTCGTCGGCGCGTACTCAGCGTAAACAGTCTCAGCGTAAAAAGAGAAGCTCATGACCTACATAGAACGTCACGGAGTTTTACTAATCTGGGGCGAACCAGTCAAACAGAACGAACTGGAGCGCACCGTTTCTGAATTGTCTCTAAGATCCTTAGTTCAACAACGGGATCAGTACATCGAACTGCTGCAAGACAAAAACCGAACGCTGGAGCGCATCAACCGGCAGTTGCGGATTGTGGCGTTTGCTGCAACGGGCCTGCTCTTGGTGGTGGCTCTGATTCAGATAGGTGTCAAATGAGTACCGCTGCTGTTTCTGTCCAGAAATCGATGTTAACGGGAGCTATCTGCCCGGAGTGCAAGCTACATCGGGGCCATCGCGCGAATTGCTCCAAAGGCCGGATAAACGAGTCTAGCGATCGCAGTCTCGAAGCCTACCGTGAATTTCTGAAGCGCAAGGTATTGCTCTCGGACGAGTACGGGTTTGAAGTGGCCGATTCCGAGATCCACGCATCGCTGAAGCCTCATCAACGCATTGCAGTTCAGTGGGCCGTCCGTGGCGGCCGTCGGGCATTATTCGAATCCTTCGGTCTGGGAAAAACACGTCAGCAGCTTGAAATTCTGCGCCTCATCGTTCAGCGTGTGGGCGGCCGCGGCTTGATAGTGGCGCCGCTGGGTATACGACAGGAATTCCAGGCCGAAGCTGCGGAGCTCGGAACCGATCTGAAGTTCATCAAGTCCGATGCGGAAATATCGGGCGACGGACTGTACGCCACCAATTACGAGAGTGTCCGGGAAGGCAAACTTACAGCGTCCCGTTTCGTCGCGGCATCGCTCGACGAGGCGGCCATATTGTCCGGCTTCGGCGGCGTGAAGACCTTCCGTGAGTTTATGCGGCAGTTCGACGCCGTGAAATACCGCTTTGTGGCCACGGCCACGCCTGACCCGAACGAGTACATCGAACTTCTGGCCTATGCTGCCTTCCTGGGAGTAATGGAAGTCAGCCAAGCCAAAACCCGGTTTTTCAAACGGGACTCCACCAAAGCCGATCATCTAACGCTGCACCCTCACAAAGAGCGGGAATTCTGGCTATGGGTAGCGTCCTGGGCTTTGTTCCTCGACAAGCCATCCGACTTCGGACCTGAGTTCTCAGACGAGGGCTATTCCCTGCCACCGCTCGATATACAGCTCCACGAGTTGCCAGTGGATCATGCTGCAGCTCTGCCGGATCGCGAAGGCCAGGGCAGACTGTACCGGGAATCGGCGCAAGGTCTGAGTGAGGCCGCACGCGAGAAGCGCGAGACCTTGGATGCCAGAATCGCGGAAATGAAGCGCATCGTCGACCTGGAGCCGGAGGAACACTTCATCCTTTGGCATGACCTCGAAGACGAGCGCCGCTCGATCAAGAAACTACTTCCCCAAGCCGCGGACGTATTCGGAATGCAGCGGACCTCGAAAGGCGGCTCCGAGAAGCTGGAGCAGTCCTTGATGGATTTCGCACAGGGCAAAGTTCAATACCTTGCCGCCAAACCATCCATGTTTGGCGCCGGTTGCAATTTCCAAAAGCACTGCGCGCGTGCCATCTTCTGCGGGATCAATTACTCGTTTCGGCACTTCATCCAGGCGGTACACCGAATCTATCGCTTCTTGCAAAACAGAACGGTCACCATTCACCTGATCTACGCCGAAAGCGAGAAGAGCGTTTTATTGGCACTCCTCGAAAAATGGGAACGCTACAAACAGCAGTGCGCCAAGATGCGCGAGATTATCGCGGAGTTCGGACTGGCCCGAGAAGCCCTGAAAAGCGCCATGACACGCTCGCTCGGAATAACGCGCATCGAGCGCGGCAGTGAGCATTATCTAATGGTCAACAACGATTGCGTGGAAGAGTTGCATCGTATGGAGTCCGGCAGTATCGATCTGGTTGTAACGTCCCCGCCGTTCTCGCACATGTACGAGTACTCGCCCAACTACGCCGACTTCGGCCATTCAGATTCGAACGAGCACTTTTGGGAGCAGATGGACTTCATGATTCCCCAGTTGCTGCGCGTTCTCCGGCCAGGCCGCACGGCCGCTATCCACGTCAAGGACCGCGTAGTGCCGGCTGGAATTTCGGGGCTAGGTTTTCAGACGATTTATCCGTTCCACGCCGATTGCATCGCTCATTTCGTCAAAGCAGGTTTCGGCTTCATCGGCATGAAGACCATCGTCACGGATGTGGTGCGCGAGAATAACCAGACCTATCGCCTCGGGTGGTCCGAGCAATGCAAGGACGGCACCAAGATGGGCTACGGGCTGCCGGAATACTTGCTGTTCTTCCGTAAGCCTCCAACAGATACCTCCAATGGATATGGCGATAAGCCGGTTGTGAAGAGCAAACCGCTATGCGTGTCGGAGGCCGGCGAGATCGTTTCGTTTGACCGTGATCTTCCAATTCAGCCGGGAAGCGGGTACTCGCGATCACGCTGGCAGATCGACGCCCACGGATTCATGCGCTCGTCCGGCAATCGACCGCTTCGTCCAGAAGACCTCAACGGACTGACCCACGAGCAGATTTTCAAGCTGTTCCGCAAGTACTCATCTGAAGAGATCTACGACTTCGAGCAGCACGTGAGGCTGGGCGAGGAGCTGGAGCAAAAAGGCACTCTGCCGGTCACGTTCATGCTCTTACAGCCGCAGTCCTGGCATCCGGACGTATGGACCGACGTAACGCGGATGCGCACGCTCAACAGTTCCCAGGCCTCGAAAGGCCGGGAGATGCATCTATGCGCGATGCAGTTCGATGTGTGCGATCGAGTCATCGCTCAGCTTTCGATGCCCGGAGAAGTGGTGCTAGACCCCTTCGCGGGAATCGGAACCGTTCCATCGCGCGCGGTGATGCAGGGCCGATTCGGCCTGGGAATTGAACTGGCGCCGGGGTATTTCGCGGATGCGGTGAGCTATTGCAGAGCGGCCGAGGAGAAACGCGCGGCGCCCACACTGTTCGATCTGACGGAACTAGATTCCTCTGAGCGCGAACGCGGCCTGCCTCAACCCGTCGAGACCGCCGAGGGGAGCGTCAACATATAAGAACCCTCTTAAGGTGACAATCTCCTGATTCTGTACTCTTCATCGAGTATGATCTCAACGGATCGTAAAGTAAGCCCAAACCTCCGTGAAATGTAGGAGTACGTCATCCCGGCGCCATCGAGCGAAAGAATGCAATCCGGCAAGGCATGGGGTTCGGAAGCCTTCGTTTCGCATCCGGTGCACCGGCCTTCCTTGAGTGGAAAACCGATCCGGCGGGAACACTCCTGGGGTTCAATGAGCAGGTCTCCAAGCAGAAGGTAGTCGTAGCCGACCCCGAAAACCATGCAGAGCTTGTGGACGGTGGCGATCGAGAGGTCCGAGGCCAGGCCGCGCTCGAGCCGGGAAACCGTGGTCAGGCCGACGCCAGAAAGAGATGACAGCTTGCCCTGGCTCCAGCCGCGCTCGCTTCTGAGCCGGATCAGTGTCCGGGGCAATCTCTTTGACAGCACAGCACCTATTCCTTCCGTACACGGAACACAGCCTATTGCGGGCGGGTGTCGTGCGCCCTTAATCTGTCACTTCAAGTCACACTTTGTCTACAAGGTTACGCCGTGGAAATACCTGAGCGCAACTTGCTTATAGAACGGTATTTACCGAAAATTCGGGGTATCGCACGCCAGTTATCGTACCGGCTTCCAAGTTCTTTCGAGGTTGAGGATCTGGTCCAGATAGCTGTGGTGGCACTGATTGAGGCTTCAGAACGGTATAAAGAAGATACCGGAAGCTCTTGGTGGTCGTTTGTAAGAGACAGATGCTATGGGAGTATGATTAATTTCGTTGATGGGGAGATAAGACGGGTCAAGGGCGGCGAAACCAACGGTTTCTCCTCCCTTACAAACCCGCCTCTTCCCTCAGAAGCGCCCGACCGTTCGCCCAATCCGGAGTGCCAGGCCATCACCCACGAACAGGCCCGGCTGCTGATCCGACGGATCGGCCGGCTGCCCAAGAAACACCGGGCGTACCTGCGGCTCAAGGTCGATGGCCGGACACATTCTGAAATTGCACGCAGGCTGGGTGTGAGCCTGCCGCGGATCAGCCAGATCAAAACCAAGGTCAGAGAGGAACTGGTCGCGTGACGTGCGCGGCCTGCGGCGGTCCACTTGGAGAGACCTCCGAGGTGTGGCCCTGTTGCTACTGTTCTAGATGCCTGCTCACTGGACCAGCTCGGGCGCGAGAGCATGGAGCGGTGCCCGCCTCAGAGCGCGAACGAGCAACTGGCGCAACCCGTCGAGAGCGGCGAGAAGAGCGTTGCCATAAAATCACTTGATCAAAAATCCAACGATTCCTCCCTTAATTTCTAAGACTCTTTTTTGGATCTTAGTCAGTGAGTGAAGAATTCACAACCAGTCCCCGCCTCCAAACTCTCCCTCCAATCCCTGGTTGACGAGCTGGGCGACAAAATGACCGCTGTCGCCCTCTTCAAAGCCGAAACCCAAAACCGCTGCGACGAATTGAAGTCAGAACTGCTTTTGCGCTACGACGAGGCCTCGGCCGAAACCTCCTACGTCGTAAAAGGCGAGCGGCATGTGATCGAACTCTCGGCCAAACGCAACGAGCGCCAGGTGTTAGACATGTGGAAACTCTACCGGGCGGTAAAGATGAAACTGAAGGAGTTTCTTTCTTACTGCAAGGTTTCCATGACCTTTGTGGACTCACGGCTCGACCCGGATCAACAGGAAGGTGTGGTTTACCAGGAACGTAGTGGGCCAAGAAGTGTGAAGTTGATTCAGTAGTGAACCATGCATTTGTATGGTCAGAGACTATGCTTTTTTGTTGGCAACGCTTTCCTCGGCGGTCTCGACGGGGTGAGGCTGGTCGCGTGCGCGCTCTGAAGGGCTCGCTGGAATAGCATGGCTGCTCTATACGACATTTTGGGAGTGCTGCTGATATGGCTGGAACTCGTCGTAACTATCACAATTACCGGAGTCTGCATTGTGGAAGCTCCTCTCAGCAAATCAGCACGCGTTGCAGTGCGGGGAGCAACCGTAATCCTGGGCTTGATTGGTACGTTTGGCGCTCTTGTCTGGGCCGTAGGATGGCTCGCGGAGAAACTGAAATGAAGCCTCTGCACATCCTTCTCGGCGTGGTGGTCTTCTGGCAACTTTTAGTGGCTGTCTTGGCGGCCGCTGACTTAAGTTTCCGCGTTCCGCTACGCGAGGCTGTGCGCAACGGGTTATTTTTGGCGACTGCCTTGATGGGTGTAATCGCTGGTGCATTTTTTGCCGTACGTCAACTCTGGATAGGGCTAGGTTTGCCGCCTGTGTTGCCACGGTGAATCAACGATTGTTTAAAAGGATCGAAATGAAACTTCTTTGGATCGCTACGCTGGCGTTGGCCGCCTTCGCATTGTGCTCCTGCGATGACCCAACCATGCCCAAGGCGGCCAAGCCCTGCGAGGTATCGGACGCAACCGCAAAGGCGCAGGCCGAGGCCGCACGAAAGCAGGCCGAGATGCAGATCGAAGTAGAGAAGCGGTTCAAGGATATCCAGATTGCTACGCTGAACAAGTGCGTGGAATCGGGCGGCGCGCCGGTCATGATGGGCGGCAACGTGGACTGCAAACCGGCTCAAAAAGGAAACGCCCAGGTTGAAGCCGGGTCCTGGGGATTCCGGGTCAATCCGCCGGCGAAAGGAAATCGATGACTGAGGGCATTCTCACACCGCAGAATATCGTTTTAGCTTTGCTGGCGATCTTCGCCGTTATAGCCGTGTTCAGCGGGTTTTTCACAATCCACACCAAGCAGGCCGGGCTTGTGGAGCGGCTCGGAAAGTTCTCCCACATTGCTGGGCCGGGCCTGAATTTCAAAGTGCCTTTCATTGACTCTCTGGTTTACGTCGAAGACCTGAACATGCAACTGATGGACGTGTCGGTCCAGTCCAAGACCAAGGACGACGCCACGGTTACCATTCCCATCCGCGTTCAGTATTTCGTGCTCGCCGACAAGGTGAAGGAAGCCTACTACGAGCTGGACGACCCGGAAAAGCAGATCAAGGCCCACGTCGAGAACGTGATTCTGAGCTACATTCCCAAGCTCGATCTTGACGACACGTACAAACAGGAGGACCAGATCGCGGCCCGAATCAAGGAAACCCTCACCACGGTGATGGCGAAATTCGGGTACTGCATCGAGAATGCACTCGTTACCAAGATTGTTCCGGCCGATGCCGTTGTAACGGCCATGAACGAGATCAACGCCGCACGGCGCGAAAAGATCGCGACCGAAGCCAGGGCCGAAGCCGCGAAGATCACACTCGTCAAAAAGGCCGAGGCCGAAGCGGAAGCTAAGGCTCTGCAAGGCCAGGGCGTAGCGAGAGAACGCAAGGCTATTGTAGATGGACTCCGGGATTCGGTTCAGGACTTCGAGGCGGGCGTGAAGGGAATCGACGCGCACGACGTCATGGCGTTGGTCATGATGACTCAATACTTCGATGCCTTGAAAGACATCGGAGCGAACAGCAACACGATCCTTCTGCCGCACTCCCCCGCCGCAGTCGCCGAACTCAGCGCGCAGCTTCGTGACGCTGTGACGGCTGGTTCGCTCGCCGCAAAGGGCAAGCAATAATGCCGACTCATGGGTTTCCACGTTACCGTTGCCACAAAGAGGTTTCGGCCGTGAAGATCGCCGAAGTTCGCGTGGAATCGCTGCCGGTGTGGAAAGGTGCCACGTGCAAAGGTTCGTATGCGCTGGGCTCCGCTTGCGGCAAGTGCGAGCGTTGCGCCTGGGAGCGTGAGCACGGATCTGACGCCCTCGGTGCGCTCATCGTGCCGGAAGATCCTCAAATCTTCCCATTTCGCGTGACAGGGAAGTATTACCGCAAACACCAGCCTCAGCCGGGCGGGTACTTCGTGGTGTACGAGGACGGCTACGAGAGTTTTTCTCCGGCCAAAGCATTTGAAGAAGGATATACGCGCATCGAATGAATCGCTCCAATGAAAGTCGCAGGAAAATAACACGGTTAGCTTTTGTGCTTGCGATCTTCAGCGCAGGCGCAATTCCGCTAAGCGCACAGGAGGAGACCGGACGCTGGCCGGGGGGCTGGATCGACTACGCCACCTGTGACCAGATTGAAGGTTGGGCGGCGGATGCACACCACCCGGAGCGACAGTTTGATGTTGAGATTTTGGAACACGGGAAGAAGATTGGCGAAGCCACGGCCAACCTGTACCGCCTCGATCTCGAACACAACCTCGACTTCGGTAACGGAAGCTACGGGTTTAGAGCCGCTACTCCGGCACGTCTCAAGGACGGCAGACGGCACGATATTGCTGTTCGAATTAAGGGTACACACGCGCTGCTCTACGGCGTAGACCGTAGCAGCACCCGGGTAATCGGCTACGAGGTCATAAGCAAAGGCTCCTGGACGATGCGGGTGAAGTGCCGATGAGCACCCGCACCTGTACGCACACCTTTGCGATTCTGACGGTGAGCCGCGAGGCCTTCGCCGAGATCTGGGCGAAGCTCGCTGCCGCAAATTACGAGCACTGTCTCCACAAAGAGGGCAGTGACGAGGAGAGCGTTGCCAACAAAAAACACCCCGGTTAATAATTACAGTGCTTGATCCTTTATCCATACACTCCCGCATCCTCTCAGGCGACCAAACAGCCGAAGAAGAGCTGATCGCCTTTCTTCGAAACAAGTACGCGAGAGAGTATTTAAGGAGCCTGGGACCGTTAGGAGAAGACTACCTGCAAGACCTGTGCATGACGGTAATCGAAGGCATACGCAAAAACTCCGTTGAGCACCCCCAGTTTCTGATCACGTACTGCCAGTGGAAAGCGCACAGCATCCGTCTGCACGCCATCCGCAAAGCCTCGCAGGCATCGAAAAAGCTCATTCCGATAACAGAGGCCAGACACTTCGAGGACCCGCATCCGGGCGCCGATGTGACCTTGGTCGAGGCTGAACGCGCCCGCATTGTTCTGGGCTTGATCCATACGTTAGATTCGGTGAGCCGCGAAATCGTGTTGCGATCCTATTTTGAAAAACAGAAGGCCGAAGAGATCCAGCGCGACATGAACCTGACGCCCAACGAATACCGGGGCCGCAAGCAACGCGCTGTAGAGCGGTTGAAGGCAGAGTACAGGCAACGGTTTGGGGAACGCGAAGAGCTGCTTGCGGCGTAGAATGATCTCCTCTACTATAGCTATCGCGTGTAGAGTCAAAAAGATCCGATACAAAACCGGACTAATCGGTACTAATCCGTACTTTTCCGGAGTAGAGTTTGTGGATCATAGACCAGTGGGATGAGCCAGGCTTTCGGGAAAAAGATCCAGTAGTCAGCCGACAGTAAAATAATCCAACGGTCTCTTTCTCGCGCTGCCCTGGCGTAGCAGCGCCTTGGGTATCCGCTGAATTCCACTGACGGTTCCCAAATATTCCGAACATCCCAAATATCCCAACGTAGTCGCGTGAGGCCTCACGCGACTGAATTTCTACCATGGCAGAAAACGTACTTCTGCTATGGTAGAAACAAACGATACCTTAGTTTGAAAGGCAATCGTTGCCGATAGCCCCCTGAGCACTCCTAGCGCCCTCTGCAAGTCGTCCAGCGTGCTTTTCAAAGAATCTCCGAAACGCACCTGGCATACGGGGCAACACTCCAGTGGTTTAGGTACCTGAGCGCTGTTGCCAAGCTTGGCATTAATCGCCACGCGGACCTGGCTCGTACACGTCGAGCACTGAACGACGATGGCATCAACGTCTTCGAGGCGAATAAGCGATTCTCTCGTCATGGCCGTGATTGTACACTGCACTGGACCATTGTTTCGAGAAATGTCCCAAAACGGCATAAGTTGACATGAGGTGGCATAACTTGACATCTTTTTCGAATGCGAGTTTGGGTTTCAATCCGTTTGCGTGCTGGTCGACGAGGCGCACCATGACGTACTCAGGACTTGTTCCGACCTTTACTGACCTTTTGTGACGCGAATTAGCGCAGCACCGTCGCGTGAGGCCTCACGCGACTTCCCCGCCCCCGCCCTTTTCCACCCATCCTCCACCCATCCTCCACCCATTTAGAAACGACGGCTCACCGTCGGGTTTTCGAAAACATGGCTGCAAATCCAGTGCAGCCATGTCCCTCAAACTCTAGAGAATGTCCTTCAAACTCAAGACAAAATCGCATTCGTGTAATTTCTCATCTTGCCTGGACTATATCTAACGGCAGAACATTTCCGCATTCACACCCTAAAGAAGTGTGAATAGCCCTCCGTAGCGGGCTGGCCGATTGTAGTGATAGAGCCCGGAGTCGCACGGATACCTTGGACAGGACACCTCTACCCTGTACCTGAAACACCTCGTTTACCAGTCTCCCAAGGGCGATTCGAAACTGGATGGCCTGATTGCCGTTTCGCTCGAAGTTCCGCGTTCTCTTCCGCGCGTTGCCTTCTGGGCCACGGAGGAAAAAATTCTGGCGCTGATCCGGGCCGGCCGCATCGAGGCGCGCAGAACCAGGAGCCGCATCACCCACCTGTACTGGATCGGTCCCACCCTCAGCCTGAAAGAAGCGCCGTCGCTCAACGAACATGCCCCGGGCGGCCACGATATCCGGCACAAAACACGCTATTCGCATAATCAGGAGCGGGAGCAAACCAATCCCAAGAACGTCTGGGCGCTGGACATAGGGGGCTTGGACCCGGCCGCAACTCCGATACCCAAGGATCTGCAGGCGATTTTCCTGGCAGTTGCCTTATCGGTGGGCGGAGTAAGAATTCTGAAAGGACAACGAAAATGAAGAGACTGATTCTTTTGGCGTTTGGTTTGATGTTGGGCTTCGGTTTGACCCAGAGCGCTCATGCTGGCATCGTGAAACTGGTTTCGCCGCCCATCGTGAACCATGCCGCCCATGTTTCCGTAAAGGTGCTGTCGTATCCAGCCAAGCCTGCAAAAGCAGTTGTTAAAGCAGCTTGGCGGGTAATCTGGTAAGCCTAGGCTGCAACTGACGAAAAGAGCAACCTACGGTTTCTCTCTTCGTCGCTTCACTTTTCCCTTCCGTACTGATCGGAGTCCCAGCCTTATGAATCAAATCCTCAGTTTTCTATCAGCTCACGCATCATTGCTGACCGGCTTTGGTGCGATGTGGGTCTACGCGGCTCTCATTCAAACCATGCCGACTCCGAAGCAGGAACAGCAATGGTACGGCTGGCTCTACAATTTCTTGCATGTCATCGGGGCTAACTTCCCGCTGGTCGGAAAAAAAACGCTGTAAGGGAAGAAGGGGCCGCTGGGGAAGCAACCGTAGGGTGGCGTCCCCGGCTGCAGCGCAATAATGCATCATCTGTTCTTACTGCTGCTATTGGCCCAACATCCTCTCATCGTTCCCCCTGAACTTTCAGCAGAACAAAAGCAAGCCGAAGATTTAGACCGCGCCGAACTCGAATTCGATCACTACTGGGCCACCTATTTATTGAGCAAGCACGGCTGCCCGCTGAACGAAAAGGGCATTGTGGTGAAGCCGCTGACCAAGGCGGATTGCACCGCGCCGCGCAAGATTCTGAACCAGGAACGCGAACGAGCCTGGGAGCTGGTACGCAAGGTCTTCCCTGAGCACTTCAAAAAATAACATGTGGCCCCTCTTCGATCCCGACGACTCTTTCGACGACGTGCTGAACGCCGGCGAATGGTGCTTCACCCAAGGCTTTGGCGGGAGTGAAATCAGGGAAGAAGTGGGCTTACGGGAGAAGAAACCGATGGCGATACGCCCTGTTAGCAATGCGGTGCGAACCATGGGTATTCCCCAGTAGGGTTTCGTCTCCTGTACTCTCGGCCAATCCCATAATCATCTTCCATGAACTGGCAAGAGTGGCTGCACATCGCTGGATCGGTATTAACAGCAGCAGTAGCCCTTGGTGTATATCTGATCAAGCGCAAGGACGAAGAGGAAGAAGGCCGAAGAGCAGCATTACTCGAGCTGGCGGTAACCAAGGCCGTGAATGCCGCGCGCGAGCAAATCATGGACAGGGTAGACCGGGTGAAGTACGACATTTCCAAGCAGCTCGAGGACTACATCTCCCGGAACGAGTTTGAGCGGGAGTTTAAAAGCATCCGCGGCGAGCTGCGGGGGCAAAGCGATGTCATTAAAGAGATCGCACGCCGGCAGCGCCCATGACCGTTGCTCTGTACGCCAGGGTATCGACGCAGGATCAGAAGTGCGACCTGCAGCTTACGGAATTGCGGGGATACGCGGCGCGGTCCGGCTGGGATGTGGTCGAATACGTGGACCACGGGGTTTCTGGCACCAAGCGATCGAGGCCGGCGCTGGACAGGCTGATGAATGATGCGCGGCTGAAGAAGTTCGGGGCCGTGCTGGTCTGGAAGATGGACCGCTTCGGACGGTCGTTGCAGCAGCTCGTCGACAACGTACAGACCCTTGATCGGGCGGGCGTACGCTTCATTGCGGTTACCCAGTCGATCGACACGGACGAGCGCTCGCCGATGGGTAAGTTTCTGATGCACCTGTTCGCGGCCTTTGCCGAGTTCGAACGAGACCTGATCGTGGAGCGGGTTAAGGCAGGCGTGGCGGAAGCCAAACGCCAGGGAAAGCACTGCGGCCGACCAGTCCGGGTGTTCCGGCGCGACCGGGTGGCGCAAATGCGCGCCGAGGGGCGTTCCTGGCGGGATATAGCCTGGGAACTCAAACTGCCGGTCACGACCGTGCGCCGGGCTGTGCCAAAAGTCTCCTGACCGAAGCGCAAATCAATGAAGCAAACAGTACGCTCGGGTATGGTGGGAAGTGCGGGCCAAAAGCAGAACCTTTTGGCAGAGGTAAGTAACTGAGAACATGGCGAGTCCGGCGGATCGTGCACGGGCCCAGACGCTGCTTGAGGAGTTTACGGACGCAGTTTGGCACGCCTCGGCGTTAGGGCGAAAGACGCTGATCGAGGTGGTTTCGCGCTTCTTCGAGGAACAGGCGGTGATGCGATCGCAGGCCGCAGTGGCCAAGGTTCAGACCCCGGAGTTCCAGGGTTCGCTCGATGATGAGGTCCGTAACCTGCGCCGGCGCCGCATCGAACAGGCCTTAGAAGACTCGGAGGGTAACGCGAGCGCTGCGGCCGAGATGCTCGGCATGAACCGGTCCTCGTTTGTATCGGAGCTGCGCCGGCACGGTTTACGTTCAAACGGGCGGAGCGCGCGGCGTAAGGCAAAAGGCATGGCAGCGGGAGCGGCGGCGTGACGGACCAGGAATTCGGGGAACAGTTGGCGGCATTGCGGCCGCGGCTGGCCCGGTTAGCCCAGGCGTACTTCGTTCCGGAGCCGGAAGATCTGATCCAGGACACGATGCTTCTGGCGTGGCGCGGCCGCGGACAGTACCGTGGCGATGCTTCGCTGTTCACCTGGACGTCGCGGATTCTGCTGAACCGGCTGCGTGATGTGAGGCGCCGGAGCAACGTGCGCAGGAACGAATTCCCAATGGACGAGGACATTGCTGTAATCGACCCAGAGCCGAACGCCGAAGAGCGTTTGCTCGCCAGGGACACGAGAATTCCGGAAGTGATGCGCGTGGTTGTGAAACTTCGTCCGGTGCTGCGCGAATCGATTCAGTTCAATCTAAGGGAAGACCGGCCGGCGCTGACGAACACACAGAAGGTACGGCGCTTCCGGGCCATCCAGGAGATACGGCGACGGCTCCACGTTTCCGAGAAAAAAGCTGCATGAACGAGCCAGAAACCCCACAAATCCCACACGAAAGCCCAGATTTTCCGCGCGAAACTCCCCACGAGACCGATAAGAGCGAGCGGGAGATCTCGGGCCAGGAACGCCGCAAGATCGCCAACCAGCAGAAGTTCTTAGAGGAGTATGCCAAGCTCGGTCAGATCTCGGCGGCGGCCGAGGCGGCCAAACTCGATCGGTCCTGCCATTACGAATGGATGGAACTGGACCCGGCCTATCCTAAGCTGTTTGAAGCCGTTAAGGCGTCGCTGGTTGAAAACGCTAAGGACACGGCCTATCGGCTGGGAGTGCTCGGGGTGCTGGTCCCGAAGACGGTTGCGGGGGTGCGCGAACTGGTGCGGGAGCACGACACCCGCGTACTGATCCGGTGGCTCGAGGTGCATGATCCGGCCTGGCGTCCGCACACCGACGTCAATATTACAAACCTCAGCGAACTGACGGAGCGATTGAACGCCGGCCGCGAGCGTGCGAAGGCCAAAGAGCCGGAAGCCGAATAACGGGCGCCGTTGAAAAGGTGATGCACAGGCTTTTGCGGGCAGGAAAGTTTGGTCTTTTGGCGAAGTGATACAGAGGCAAAAAGCGGAAACTGGCCGGAAGCGCTGTGCACCGGATTAGCGTACGCCAGCGGCGGCTGCCTGTCTGTTCGATTTTGACCATTTGAATGACCGCTACGGAACTCGACCGGTCCCTGGCCGATGCCGTGGCGGATTTCTACGCGGATCCGCTCGGGTTCGTACTTTTTGCTTATCCGTGGGGAGAAAAAGGCCCGCTTGAGAACGAAGAAGGCCCCGACGAGAATCAGCGCGAGTTCCTGTCCTCCCTTGGCAAAGAGGTCCGCAAGCGAAAATTCGACGGCGCGACCCCGGTCATGCCGATCCAGATGTGCGAGGCCTCCGGCCATGGCACCGGCAAGAGCGCCATGGGCGCCTGGATCACGGACTGGATACTTTCGACACGCCCCGACTCACTTGGAACCGTCACAGCCGGCACCGCCAAGCAGCTCGAAACCCGCACCTGGGCAGCAATCCAGTCCTGGAGCGAGCTCTGTATCACGGCTCACTGGTTCGACATCCGGGCCAAAGGCATTTTCTCGAAGGTCCAGCCCAAGACCTGGAATGTCACCCCGCAAACCTGTAAGCCAGAGAACGCCCAGTCTTTCGCCGGCCAGCACGCCAAACGCTCTACATCCTGGTATTTGTTCGATGAGGCCTCGGCGGTTCCGGACACGGTCTGGGGCGTGGCATTGGGCGGGCTCACCGACGGCGAGCCGATGTTCTTCGCCTGGGGGCAGCCGGAGCGCAACACCGGCCAGTTCTATGAAATTACCTCCGGGCGTGAGCGTGACCGCTGGAATCACCGCCGGGTGGATTCACGAAGCTCCAGGTTCACGAACAAAAAGCTCATTGAGGAGTGGATCCGCGATTACGGCGAGGACTCGGACTGGTGCCGGGTGCGCATCTTCGGCCTGCCGCCGAAAGCCTCGGAGCTGCAATTCATCGATCGGGAGAGGGTCGAAGCAGCGCAGGAACGGACGGGAAAGCCGCTCGATGACGATCCGCTCATTGCTGGCGTCGACGTTTCGGGCGGAGGCGCCGCGTGGAACGTCATCCGTTTCCGGCGCGGCATTGACGCGCGCAGCGTGACGGCGGGCGGTACGGTGCCGGCGCCCATACGGATGCCCGGCGAGCACGGTAAAGAACGCGAGGCCCTGATCGCCAAATGCGCCGAGATCCTGAACGAGCGATCGAGAGAGAAGCGCATCGCGGCCATGTTCATTGACTCGGCCTTTGGAGCCCCGGTGTACGAGCGGTTGAAGGCCCTGGGCTTCGATCAGGTATTTGAGATCAACTTCGGCGCGCCGAGCCCCGATAAGCACCAGAAGAACATGCGGGCCTATATGTGGGATCGCATGAAGGACTGGCTGCCAACGGGCATGATTGACCGCAACGACGACCGCCTGGCCATCGAATTATGCGCCCCTGGCGCGCAGATGAACCGCAGCGGCCAGTTGGTCATCGAACCCAAGGAAGATGTGCAGAAGCGGATCGGGCACTCTACCGACGACGCCGACGCCTTAGCTCTGACGTTTGCAAGAAGCGTTCCGTTCGTAAAGTTCAAGCGTCAACCGGCACCGGAAAAACCTCTGTTGGGCGACCGCGGGTGGATCGGCGACCGCGGCTGGATGCGATAGCCCGGAGCGCGCACGCCGTAAAGTCTCTGACCGTTACCGATCGTCGAGACAAGCGTTAACAACAAAAGAACTCACAAGGAGAAATCATTCCATGGCTCGTCATACGATGGTCACGGTATCGGCTAAAAAAGGCGGCGCAAAGCACCACGGCAAAGGCCCGGTAAAGCATGTGCACGTGCGCAAGATTGACAACGGCTACATGGTGGCAACGCATCGCGGGCACGCTCCGGAAGACGAAGCAGCCATGAAAGAAGGCGCGCAGCCGTATTCTCCAGAGCCTGAGCCCGAAGAGGCCGGCTTCAACGACATGGATTCGGCTTTGAACCACATTGCTTCCGTCTTTGACGAAAAGAAGGGCGGCAAGGGCAAACCCAAGTCCGCAGATGCGCCGGTAGGCGGCGCGGCGCCCAAGAGTTCCAAAGCCGGGGCGAGTGAAAAGGCACCGTCCAAAGGCGAAGACGATGACGGGGAGGAGGAGGAATAATGAAGATTCCGGGACTGCCTGAAGGCGTCGACGTGGTCCGCTTCGGCGTGTGCGGGCCGGAAGAGTTCGAGTTGGTCGGCGAGGAGATCTACCGGGGTGGGCGTCATCATCCAGTGCACCACATGATCGTTCAGCCGGAAAAAGGCTGGGAGTTCGTCGAAGTCAGTGCTTTTAACCGCATGTATAAGGCGGTGCGGATGTACGACCCACCCAAAAAGCTGACCGTGGTGTTCACCTGCTCGCACTCAGGCGAGATGCGCGCGGTGGAAGCTGCGATCAAGAGTGTGTCGGATACCATCACGACACATGCAACCGACTGGGAATAGGACGTGTCGCTCACCAGCCTGCATGTCGGGATCGCCATCCCCAAAATCCCCAAAGGGCCGGGCGTACATATCCGGCCGGTCGGGAATGGCTTTCATGTGCAGCACGGCGAGAGCATGCACTTCTTCGGCTCGGTGAAGCCGATGATCGCGCACCTGAAAACAGTTCTTCCGAAGTTGCCCAAGCCCCATACAGTTCATACGCCCTGGTTGGGCAATAAGACCATGACGCCTCGCTTACCCGGAGCTGCACGACAACGTCGCGCAAAAGAAGTATCGGACACCAGCTATCAGAAGGTAAGATTGTAATCAATGGGGTTTTTCGCCGTGATCGCTGCGCTGCCGATGATGGGCCGCTTTTGTGTTCGCCCGCGACAGAGCCCAAAGCGAATTGAAGTGCCATCGCCCCTTGCGAGCCATCCTCCTTTCATGCTCCTGCAGGCGGAACTTACTTGGGACGAATTCGAGAGCCGGTATCCTGAACATGTTCAGGCCGCCCTGCCATATTGGGCGCGACTGAAAAATCAAGGTTTGCTAGAATGGCGCGGCCCCTGTGGTCCTCTTCTTTCCGAATTGATCGAGGCATCATTGCAAAAAGCCGGGCTACTCTCTCCTGGTCAACAAATGACGCTTGGCCAGGCCCATGCTGCTAAGCGAGTATTTGAAAATATGGTGCGGGCACCCGGTTGCCTTAATGACCAAGTGCATTGGCGGTTTGCTGACGTACTCCGAGATGACCTCGCAATCGAGCTTTCAGATATGTTGCCGCTTTTAACGAATGGAAGCGACAAGGACACGTGACGCCCAAAAAGCTGACGGTGGTGTTCACCTGCTCGCATTCAGGTGAGGCGCGTGCGGTGGTAGACGCGATCAAGAGTGTGTCGGATACGATTACATCAATGCTGTATGAGGGTGACTGCCTGTGGCCGGACTCCTTCGATACCGAAGGGAACAAGACCGACTGGAGATACGATCCGGAACTGGAACTCCTACACTCACCATCGACGGACGATTTTATGTATCGCGTCGGCGACAATCCTCCCGTTGATCAGCAGAAGCGCTGGATGGATCGGCATAGAGATGCGATCCTAGTGAGACGGCAGAACTTCTAACGAATGGCTAAAGACACCGAGCAGCGCGAGCGGGAACTCAACGCCAAGCGCATCGGGCAGCCTAAGTTCGACCCAAACGGCAAGAAGATCGTGTATGACAATCCTTATGACCAAGCGCAACGCGCCTGCGCCAATGGGGAGTACGAAGAGGAAGTGACGCTGCCATGAAGCTTGACCGCCGTTCGTTCTTCGCCGCGCTGTGCGCACCGTTTGTTGCTCAATTCGTACCCAAAGCCGAACCGGTTTCGTTAGCGCCATATCCGCCGCCTTCCCTAGCCCTCTTGCTGGACGAGTTTTATTCGAGGTACATGGGAAATGCAATGCGGCACGCCAGGAACATGCTGCATCAATCAACCCTCGCGCTGTATCTGAATCCGAAACCGCGCGGCTCCTACGCCGAGTACGAACGACGCCACCAAGATCTAATACCGGTATGAACCCCACCACCAAGTTCCGCAAGTTCGTGGACCAACTCTTTGCGGCGCTTCTGACCATGATTGCGGTCGGCAGCCTCATTGCGGTCTGCGACGACATCGCCAGAGCGTTCCGCTAAAAACTTTCGTGCGTACGCTTCAGATCATCGCGCTCGCGATCATGGGCGCAGCCTGCACGTTTGCGCAGGCGACGTTTCCCTCAACCACGCTGTCGCGCGCAGTCACGGCCACTTATTCCGGGCCGCTCGCGGTCGCCAGCACAACGAACATCCTGCCGCCAGGCCTGCCGGTCGAAATCAACGGCGTGGGCGATCCCGAGGGCGCGACCATGTACGTCCTGCTGGTCGACACGGAGGCGATGTGCGTCTACAACGTCGATAAGCACAACAACGTTTATGTGATCCGGGGCTGCCAGGGAACCCAAACGCAAGCCCATGCCGCAGGGGCCAAAGTCTACACCGGACCGGCAAGTTACTACAGCTTCAACGATCCAGGCGGCTCGTGTAATCCTCCGGCAATCCGGGTGCTGCCGCACATCACTTTACCCTCCGGAAATATCTGGCAGTGCACCGGAGGCGTCTGGGTCTTTCAGGGCCAGAACTGACTGTTTAGACCGATAGCGAAAGCGAAACCATACGGTTTCTCTCTCGCGCTCACTCTTCCCTTTCGAACAAGATGCCGAATCCAGATCACGGAAACATGCAGCGGGACGCGCGGGACGAATGGCCTGCCGATGAACCGGTTGGATCGTTTGATATCGAACTGGGCGGAGTGCAAGGTTACGAGGCAACTGCGCACATTATATTTGTCTGTCCAAATGGAAAGCGCTGCTCTGTGTTGCTAGGTCCGAAGTTCGTAGATCGTCCAACGCCGGACGGCCTCTGTGTGTGGCAATGGGACGGCAATATGGAACGCCCAACGCTCACGCCCTCGATCAACTGTGTCGCCATGAAGGGCGGCAAACCAACCGGCGGATGCGGCTGGCACGGGCATATCACGAACGGCGTGATGCGATAACCGAGCGTGATGCAGGCCGTAACCGAGTACATCTATGACCACGAAAACGGATCAGTCATGTGTGCGGCCTGCCTTCTCGAGCACGGTGTTGCGTACGAAATGGCAATTGTGCCGAACGGCTACGCCTGCGACGAAACAGCAACGGGGCATTTTCTCCCTGCCGATCTTGTGAACCGGACGGGTTTTTAGCTCATGACCGGAGCGCCGAAGTAACGGCGAGATTCACCACGCGCTGATACCTCAGATCAGCGCGAAATAGAGACTCCTTCTCAAAGAACTTTTTCTCTTTCGTGGAACCTCCTTACATTCCCAGTGAAGATCTGGACCGAAGTCTAGCTCCAGCGCAATCTTCACGTTCCAAAAAGAAGTCCAAGGTTATAGTCTCGGCCAAGAAAAAAGAAGAAGTCATTCGTGATCCGAACGAAGACCTCTTAAAACAAGCCCGTGATCGCTTCACTAAAGCAGCCCAGCACGATCAGAAATGGCGCGAACTCGCAACCGAAGAACTGGACTTTGTCGACGGCTTAGAGCACTGGTCGCAGGAAATGCGGCAGGACCGCAAAGGCGTACCCTGCCTGACCTTCGACCGCATCGGGCCATCGATCGACCAGGTGGTGAACGACGCCCGCCAGGACCCACCCGAACCCAAAGTCAGCCCGGTAGGCGGAGGAGCGGACAAAGAGACAGCCGAGATTCTGGAGGGGCTTTACAGGAACATAGCCAACGACTCCAACGGCAAGATCGCCTTCATGACCGGCTACGAGCACGCGGTCAAGATCGGCCGCGGCTGGTGGCGTGTCAACAAGGTCTACGAATCGGAAGAAGACTTCGTACAAAAACTCGTAATCCGCCGCATCAAAAATCCGTTCTCGGTCTATCCCGACCCAGCCGCGGACGAATTCGACTACTCGGACATGAACTATTGCTTCGTGACCGAGGACCTCGACCCCGACCTGTTCAAGCAGTTGTATCCGGACGCCCTTGCTACAGGCATGGCGGACTGGCAGGCGCAGGGCGACCGCATCAAGCAGGACTGGTACCCGGAATCGAATATTCGGGTAGCCGAGTACTGGTATGTCGAGCGAACCAAGAAAACGCTGTATTTGCTGGACGACGGGCGCAAGGTAACTTCGCTTGACCAGAAGGGCGAAGGGACGCAAGTGCTCGCGCAGCGCGAAGTCTACCTGCCTAAAGTGCAGTGGGCCAAGATGACCGGCATGGAAATCCTTGAGCAGGGCACGTGGGAAGGCAAATGGATTCCCATCATCCCGGTGATCGGCCGCGAAGTGATTATGAAGCAGCGCACCACCATGCGCGGCATGATCCGGCCGGCCATGGACGCCAATCTGTCCTATGACCTGATGCGGTCGAAACAGGTCGAAACCATCGGCCTTGCTCCCCTGTCGCCCTACCTGGCCGCCGCCGCGGCCATCGAAGGCCACGAGTACATCTGGGCGGATGCCAACCGCAAGCGCATTGGATACCTGCCCTGGAACCACATGGACGATCAGGGCAATCCAATCCCGAAGCCCGAACGAAATCTGTCAGAGCCGCCCATCCAGGCCGTGACCATGGCCGTGGCGGCCGCGGATAACGACGTCAAAGCTACGCTGGCAACCTTCGACGCTTCATTAGGTAACGACAGCCCCGAATCCTCGGGCCGAGCGATTCTGGCCCGGCAGCGCGAGGGCGACAACGCGCACTTCCACTACCACGACAATTTGCGGAGATCGGTCGAGCATACCGGCAGAGTAATCGTGGATCTGATTCCGCACGTCTACCGCGAAGAGCGCACCATCAACATTTTCGATCCCGACGGCTCACAGCGGGCAGTCCAGATCAACGCTCAGAAGATTACAGAAGGCGCGGACCGCATTTACAAACTGAATAATCCGGTGGCCCGCTTTGACGCCGTAGTTGGAAACGATCCGAGCTACGCCACCAGGCGCCTGCAGGCATCCGCGCAGCTCATGGAATTGTTCCGCGCCGCGCCGCAAGTTCTGGTACGCGCGATCGACCTCATCATCCGCACCTTGGATCTGCCGGACGGCGACGAGATCGCGGACCGGTTAAGGCCGCCCGACGTCCAGACGGACGCCAAGGACATCCCGCCGCAGGTCCAGGCCATGGTGGCCAAACTCCAGGGCATCATTCAGGCCCAGGGCGTCCAGATCCAGACCTTGAAGGGCATCATCGACAAGAAGATTCTGGAACTCGAATCGAAGGAACGGCAAACCACCGAGACCAATCTCACCAGGGTTTTGGTAGCGGAAGTCAGCGGCAAGTCGGCCGAGGCCCAGAAACTCGCCGAACTCGACCACCAATCGGTCAAGCACCGCCTGGACCTGGCCGCCGATCGCGAGCAGCAGCAGCAGCAAAACCAGCCCGGCCAGCAACCGGCGCAGGCGCAGCCGGAAACTGCAGGCGCAGCCACGAACCCGCAGGAAGAACCCGAGCCAGTAGCGCAGTAATTCAGCAATTCCCAAGGAGATCACATTTTGCAGACTGAACAGATGGACGAGTTGAGCATTGCGTCGATGACGCAAACGCCCGAAGAGATCCAAAAGGTTCTCGAGAGCTCCGGCCATACGGTCACCGAAACCCAGGTCCTGACCGACGGACCCCTACAAAACGCACAAGAAACGGAACAGCCAGCAGAAACCAAGCCGGCCTCCGAGCACGCCGAAGAGACCGCCGCAACCGAGCAGACCCCCGCGCCGGCCAAACCCAAGAAGAACACCTTCAAGGCCCTGCGCCAGCAGATTCGCGAGCTGAACCAAAAGCTGGCCGATCAGGAGCGGACCATCTCCGAGATGAAGACGCCGGCCGAAACGAAGACTGCAGCTCCTGCAAAGGAAGCCGCGGTCGAGACGGACGAAGATCCGGCTCCCCAAGCGCCCGGTCCAAAACCGAACTTCGAAGACGAGCAGAAATACCCGCTCGGCCAATACGATCCTCAGTACATTGAGGACCTGGCGGACTGGCGCTACGATGTGCGCGAGCACCAGCGCATCACCAAGGAAAAAGAAAAGCGTGCACAGGCCAAGGCCAAAGCCGCCGAAGAAAAAAAGGCAGAGCCAAAAACCGAGGCCAAGCCCGAGCCTTCCGCCGACGACAAACTCATTCAGGAGCGTTGGGCGGC
Source organism: Bryobacteraceae bacterium (assembly GCA_035293725.1). Lineage (GTDB taxonomy): Bacteria > Acidobacteriota > Terriglobia > Bryobacterales > Bryobacteraceae > Palsa-89. The sequence goes on along the minus strand of DATGMH010000073.1, from coordinate 265,774 downwards.
CGAGCTCGCCTCGCAGCGCGCCAAGAATCCAGAGTTCGAGAAACTACTCGAAAAGACGCATGACAAGATTGTTTTTAGCAATGTGATGGGGTACGTTTTACCCCGCTTAGAGCGCGGTGGGGATGTGCTGTTTTATCTGGGCCAAAACCCGGATGTTGCGCACCGCATCGCCTCGGCGACCACATTGTCTGAGAATGCAACCCGGCTAGAGACCGAAAAAGCTATAGCGCGGGCCTTCAAAGAGCTCGGAAAACTCGAAGATCAACTCGCCCCTCAGGACCCTCCGGAGCCTGAAGACGAGGAGATCGATGAGGTAGAGCAAGCGAAGCCCGAAGATCCTAAGCCGGCCAAAAAAGAGGTTGTAACGCCCGCCGCCCCCCCGCCCACTCCTGTAGGAAGCAGGGCCGCAGTGGCCGCAACTCGCGTGACGGAACTTCCGCCTGAAAAGTTGCGATCGCTCGACCCGGATGAATACCGCAGACAGGTAGAGAGCGCGCGGCGCCGCGGCTAAGCACCTCGAAGCGAGCCGAGACCGTCGGGATGACAGACTCGGCCGCTCCTCCTTCTTCATCCCGCATTTCAACTTAACGTCGTGACGACGTAAAGGACTAACCATGGCAAATGAATTACTCAACCCGGTCGCGATTCTTCAAGAATCGTTGATGCGGTGGGAGAACAACCTGGTCTTCGCCAAGCAAGTTAATAGGGAGTTCGATGATAGGTTCGCAGTTCCTGGCGACAAAATCGGGTTAACAGTGTAGCCCCACGCAGGAGAGATCCTGCGGAGAAAAACGAAGTGAATTCGGTGAATCCTACAGCCCGGAAGAGTAACAGCATCGGTGGTGCAACGGCGATGCTGTTAATGCAACTCTGTGTCTGGGCCATGGCGACGCCGAGCGAAGTCTCAGTGATGAACGAAGGTGCGGCGGCTAAAACCCTGGCCGAGGTTCACCAAAGAGAAACGTGTAACGACTATCCCGCAACGGGAGTAGAGCTAAGCAGCTCGAAGCGCTTCGGGTCCCAAGCCTCCTAGGCTTCGGATCGTGACATAGTCTGGTCCTCCTCGAAAGGGGAGCAAGTCTGGCTCAGCCCAATGAGCGGACGCACACGGCCCTAGCGAGGCCGCTGCCAACGAAAACGACACCGTAAACGCCCGCATGCCAGTCCGCTTCCGCGGACGAATCGGCGACGGCATTCAACTGGAAGACATCCGGGAAACCGTCGTGCCGGTAACCATCAACCGCCTGTGGGGCTGTGATCTGGACATCTCAGATCAAGACCTCACGCTAACCATCGACCGGTTCGGAGAGCGCTACATCGAGCCGGCCGTGCAGAGAATCGCGAACATGATCGACGGCGAAGGCCTCGATCTGTACGCCGACGTCTATAACCTGGCGCAATTGAACGTGACGCCCGGCGTCACTCCCACCACCCGCACCGCTTACACCGCTGCCGGTGTCACGCTGTCCAATTCCGGCGCCCCCTACGGCAGTCTCCGGGCCTTGGTGGTTTCTCCAGAGATGGAAGCGGCCGCCATCGAATTCGGTGCAACGCTCTTCAACCCGCCCAAGACCATCTCCGAGCAGTATCTTTCGGGAACCATGGGCCAGGCGCTGGGCTTCAAGTGGTCGATGGATCAGAACGTCTCGCGCGCTACCGTTGGCCTCGCCGGCGGAACGCCCGTGGTTAACGGCGCGAACCAGACCGGTTCTTCGCTGATCACCAGCGGCTGGACCGCCTCAACCCAGGTTCTGAATACCGGCGACATCATCAAGGTCGCGGGCGTCAACTCCGTCAACCCGATCTCCTATCGGGACACCGGGCAGCTCCGGACGTTCGTGGTGGGACCCAACTGCCCCGCCTCGGATGGATCTGGCAACCTGACGATTCCGATCTCGCCCGACATCAACATCGACGTCACCAGCCCCTTCCAGACCGTGACGCAATCGCCCGCCAATAACGCGGCCATCTTTGTTTACAACACCGCGGCTGCCAACCTGGCGAACATCTCGGGCGTTTCCTCGCCCCAGGCGCTCGCTTTCCACCGCGATGCCTTTGCGCTCGCCATCGTCAACCTTGAACTGCCGGGCGGGCTCGACTGGTCCGAGCGCATCTCTAATCCCAAGGTCGGGATCAGCATGCGCCTGACGCGCGGCTTCGACATGCGCACCAACCGGCGCTACACGCGCTTAGAAGCATTCGGCGGATGGAAGACTCTCCGGCCGGAATTCGCGTGCCGGATCGCCGGCTAACCCGGGCCCGAAATCAAGCAAAGGACACCAACACCCATGAAACACATCCTGAAACTCATTGCGGGTCTCTCTCTCGCTGCGGCTTCGCTCTTCGGGCAAGCCGCCATGACCTCCACCACGCTTTCGACCGCCGTGCCGTTGTCGCAGCGCGGCTTCAACACCACCGTGTTTGTTGCCAGCGCCACCGGCATCACCGCCCCCAGCGTTTCGACGCCTCAGGGCGGCGTGGGTTCTCCGACCGGCGGGCCGAACCTCACCGTTCTGTTCGTGGACAAAGAACTGATGCGCGTAAACGCCGTATCGGGAACCACGATCACGGTGGAGCGCGGCTACTCCGGCACCCCGGTTATGGCGCACAACTCCGGCGCCACGGTCTGGGTCGGAACGCCGAGCCAGTTCTATAACATCGATCCGTTCGGCGCCTGCACCGCTAGCGCTGTTCCAGTATTGCCGCGCGTGGTTTACACAACCGGCAACGTCTGGAACTGCGGATCGAACGGCCAATGGTTCGCCTGGACGTATTTCAATACCGCTCCTCAGGTCGGTACGGCTATCGCGTCGGCGGCGACCATCGCGCCCACGACTCCGGTGGTGCACGTAACCGGCACCACGACCATCAACACCATCACCGTGCCCTCAGGATTTCCCAAGGGTGGCACGCTGATTCTTATTCCGGACGGCCTCTGGTCGACCGGGACTTCGGGCAACATCGCCATCGCGACCACGGGTGTCGTGTCGAAAGCGCTCCTTGAAGTTTGGGACGGCACGAAGTTTTACCCGAGTTATTAACCACTTCCCTCCTAGTGACCTGCGGGGTCCGACGTGACTCCGCAGGCTCTTTTTCAACAACCATGACATTCAGACCGCTATACAACCAGATCGTAGTGCGCATGGATTCGCCCAAAGAAATGCATGGCGCGCTGCACATCCCCGATAACGCTCCTGAAAGCTCGCGGACCTCGGGACATGCTGCATTCGGGACCGTGCTCAAGACCGGGGAAGGCCATCGCCGTAAAAACGGTTCGATTCAACCGCTGGACGTGAAGCCGGGAGACCGCATTGCCTATCACCGCAACGCCGGCGAAAGGCACTTGATCGAGGGAGAAACCGTGCTGTTGATCCCGGAAGAGCACGTTCTGGGAGTTTTGGAGTAACCCATGCGAATCAACGTAACGCTCACCATCGGCGCCGCCCCGATCAACATCACCACCGGTATGACGGCGGCCCAGATGGCCGCGGCCGGCATGACATCGCAGCTGGCTCCCGCCGGTGCGACGTTTTTCGTCCAGCCCATGCGCCTGCGCTCGATTTCGTTCCAGATGATTCACGGCGGATCGGGCTTGGGCTATGTGCTTACCGGTTCAGTCGGACGTGCGCCAGCGGCTGTTTTTGCTGCCTCCGACCTGGTCGCAGAGCTTGACTTCGCCTCCGCGCAGAGTCCGGGCGGGTCCTGGAGCGACTCGGACGACTTCGGGCGCATTCAGGGTGAGAACTACTGGGTACATGGCGCCAATCCAGGGGACAAAGTACAGGTTTCCTACGACACCTACTGAAATTCATGTCGATTGAACGCACAAGGGGCCCGGCAGTTTCGGGCAATTTCTCGGCAACCGTAACCCCGCCCTCGAGCACAACGGTTTCCCCAGCCGCCCAGCAGTCCGTTGGGACAGCCTCTTCTCAGATCGTGGCAGCCAATGCAACCAGGGTGAAACTGATCATCCAGAACACCGGAACGACGGTGATCAAGCTGAACTTGGGCGCGAGTTCCCCCACCCAGAACGCTTACCACATAGCGCTTCCGGCCTGCGGTTCTGCCAACGACGAATCAAGCCAACCCTATGTGGACACCGAATGGAAGGGAGCGGTGCAGGCCATCAGCTCGCTGGCCGGAGGCACCGTGGTTGTCACGGAGGAAAACCCATGAGCCTGACCGACATTTTGCTGAGCCTGATCGTGGTCTTGCTGGGCGTGATCGCGGGGCTGCTGTGGGCAATTCTCAACGAATCCTACAGTATTGAAATTGTAAGAAGGCATGCCGGCGAGTGGGTCTCGCAGGGCTTTGTATCCTGGCGCTCGAAGAAAATCCAGAAGGCTCTCGATCAGCTGCGGACTACAACAATCAGAAGGCCAGCAGCACATTGGTTACCGTCGGATCTGAAAGCCTCTGCTCTGCCGCACCTCCGGCCTGCACCATGAAACTGTTCGGAGCCGGCCCCTGCTGACGTTAGTCCCCAATATTTTCACCGAACCAGATCAACAAGGAGATTAAAGCAATGAGTGTGACCACACCCAAAGAAAAGGGTTACCCGGTAACCATGACCGCCTCGGGCGGCCAGGTCCGCGTCGTCCATGGAGTCCAAGAAGAGCGCGCTCTGGCAAAAGCCGGCTGGGTGCGCAAGATCGTTGAACCCTACGTTCATCAGGAACTGCCGACCTGGATGTATCACCCCAACGGCAGCTCAAGGATTGTCAAAACACAGGAGGAGTTTGAACGTCTTTCTTCAGAAGGCTGGTTCGTCAATCCGCCGGCGGCCTTCTCCGACCCGCGCCCCAAGATTCAGCCCCCGCCGTCCGACCTTCCGGCCAACGAACAACTCGAGCGACAGGCGCGCCTGTTCGACCAGGCCTACGGCGAATTGAAGGAAAAGCACATCGCGCTTGCCGCAGAGCATGAAGACGTCAAGGCCGAGCTCAAGAACACCCAGGCTGCCTTGGCCGAAGTGACCGCCGAACGCGATCGCCTGCAGGCAGATTTTGAGGCCGTCAAGGCCGAGGCCAACGCCGAGCAGGCGAAAAAGTAAATGCCCAGCGTATCGAAGGCCATGCGGCGCGCGGCCGCTATCGCCGAGCACCACCCTGAAAAGCTGAACCCGGCCAACCGTGGACTGCTCAAGATGTCCAAAGAGCAGCTCCACGACTTCGCCTCGACTCCAGAGAGAAATCTCCCGCGCAAGAAATCCAAGCACTGGAGCGGCAAATGATTGCAACTACGCGCGCCTACCAGAAGGCACTCGACCTGTTCAAAGCCAAGGTTCGCATGGGTGGCGGAGTGCTGGACGAATCGGAGTTCAGAAAGCAGTTCTTCGATCAGGCCAAGGATGCCGCTTATTCGGCTTTGGAGCGGCGCCGCGCTGGCGAGGGAATGACACCGTTCACCCGCCAGATTCTCAGGGACTCGCTGTTCCACATCCACATCCAGATCGTGAACGAGCACTTCGGCGGAGAATCCCGACGTATCCGCCGCAGAATCGCCCGCAGACGCGCCACTAAACAGTGGCGCATGTTCGACCCCAGAAATTCGAAACACAAGGAGCAACCCAATGAATAAATCCATGGATACCGACGCCATCAGCGCACCGGCCGACCGCATCATCAACCGCACCGCGCACCAGCCCATGCAGGCAGGCAAGGGAGACATCATCAACGTCAATCCTTCCGGACCTGTCTCGGCAGGTGACGAACCGATGAAGTTTTCAGAAGAGCGGATGATCAACCGCTGCTTCGATAAACCAGTCAATACCGTCTCACAGAAATCAGCAGGGACGGGAAAGAGTGACTGGAAGCGAGGATGTTAGATTTCTCGCTGAGAGTACGGGAGACGAAACCCGGCGGTTTCTTCTCCCGTAAACCCGCTTCTTCCCTGATTTAGGCGGAGCATTCATGGCCGACAAAAAGAACTTCATCCAATCCGCAATCAAGCATCCTGGGCGGCTCACCAATGCCGCGCACCGCGCCGGAGAATCGGTCTCTGAGTACGCCAAAGAACATGAGCACGATCCCAAAGGAACCATCGGCGATGCGGCGCGGCTCTATAACCACGTGCTCGGCGGCCAGGGTCACAAACCCAAGGGCGAGAAGCATTCCTCCGACGGCAAGGGCCACTACTCCGGTCACTAGCGCGCGCCGCTCATCAAGATCAGTAAGGCCACGGCCGGATATCAGTACCGGCCGGAAACCGAGTACCGCTGCTTTGAGTGCGTATTCGCTAAGCCCACAGGCCAGGGTATGGGCTGCGCCTTCTTCGGACCGAATGTCGAGATCAGCGCACAATCGGGCGGCTGCAACGCCTTCGCGCATGCCGATTCGGGCAAGTACGAGATTCCCTGGCTCGGACTGTTTACCAAAGTTCAATTAGGTTACGCCGAGAACAAGCCGGGGTTTTCCTGCAAGCGCTGCTCTCACGTCGACCTTGCCGCGGAAGACTGCGAACGCGTGGATAAGAACTCGGAAGGCGATACGCCCGGCCTCATTGCAGCCAATGCCTACTGCAACCAGTGGGAGCCGGACAAGAAGCGCGCACCGCTCTCAAGCGAAAAACTGCTCAATATGATCTCGGCCGTCAAGAAGGACGCAGCGCGGATGTCGCCTGACGAATACCGCACCATGCGCGAGGCCGCATAATGCCGACCAATCCACTTTTCAACACGCAACTCTTCGGAGGCGGATCCGCGCTTTCGGGCGCCATCCTGGTGTCGGACATCATCTATTCGGCCTACAGGATTGCCGGCGTCTTAGGGGCGCCTGGACGAGGCTACGGTGCAGATGCAGCTAATGACGGGCTGAAGGTCCTGAACTCAATGGTGGACGCCTGGCAGGCTGAGCGCCTGATGGTCTGGGCAATTCTGCGCAGCGTGTTCAACATCGTCGCCAACCAGCAGACTTATGTGCTCGGCACCACCGGGACAGTGGACTGGAAACTCCAACGCCCGGAACGAATCGAGCAGGCCGGATTCATTTTCAACAACCTGAACCCCACGATCGAGGAGCCGTTCAAAATCCTGACCTACCAGGAGTGGGCCGCGCTTTCGCCCAAAAGCTTAAACTCGACCATTCCTTACATGCTGTATTACGAGCCGTTCGTACCCAACGGCCACGTGAATCTCTGGCCTGTTCCCCTGGCCAACTGGCAGATCGCGCTGTACACCTGGCAGAACCTGACGACCTTCCCCTCGACCAACACGGCCGTAGTCGTTCCTCCGGCCTATCAGGAAGCGCTCGAATACAATCTGGCCAAAATGCTGGCCATGCGGTTTCAGAAGCGCGCAAACATGTCTGCGGAAGCGATGAATCAAGCCCGCGCATCCAAGGCGCGCATCAAGGCCATCAATCTGACGCCGCTTGAAATGGTGGTTGAGGCCGCAATGCAAGGCCGGCCCGGCGAACGCGGACGCTGGAATATCCTGACGGGCAAGTACTGGTAATGAGCGTTCCAAACGCTGATTTCGATACACAGGATTTCGGTGGCAGCAGTTTTATTCCTGAACAGGCGGATCTTTACATTATTCTGACGGCGCCAACCCTACACGCTTTAGAGGCTGAAGTTCAGACGTATTTCCGGCAGGGCTGGACGCCGCAGGGTGGAGTTGCGGTTTCTGGATCGGATCTATACCAGGCAATGATCCGGCCACGGTAAGCTTCCGGCCTGGATTGCCGGGGCAACCTCAACCGGGGGATTCCCGGATTCGCGTGAGACTTCACGCGAATTGCTTGGGAGTGTACCTCTCGCGGAGTAGTTCAGAACAGGACTCGCAGATCACCTCGAAGGTGTTGTAGCGCATCCGGACATTCGCCGGAGCGATCGCTCCGTGGGTAAGTTCAGACACCGAACAATTTACGGCTGCGGCATGCCCGCACTCAAGTTTCGCTAGCGTCCCCTCTTCCACTTCCCGGAAGGTCCGCACCCCGACCCACACCGTTCCATCCCAGGCCATATAGCGACATTCTCCCATGACAGGCTTAGATCTCATCTCGCGCTCCATGCGCATCACCGGGGCTTTAGCGCAGGGCGAATCTCCCGGCAACGACGAAGCCGTCGACTTTCTGCAGGCCTTGAATGACCTGATCGATGGACTGTCGGCCGAGGAGCCAATGATCTACGCGCTTCCGGCGGCTCAGTTTGCCCTCACAAACTTAACCGGCGTGTACGCCATGGGCCCGACCGCCCCGGCGCCGTTCAATGTTCCGCGTCCGGTCAAGATCGCGCGCGCCAGTTTCATACAGGCCGTCACCGCGCTGCGCTTCGACCTGGACATCATCAACGCCGAACAGTACAACCTGATCCCTGAAAAGAATAACGTCGCCCAGGTGCCCCGGAAACTTTATCCGGACTACGCCGTGCCCAACATGAACCTGTCGCTCTGGCCGTACCCCTCGCAAGGCGGCCAGCTCGAGCTGATCACCTGGCAGGCCGTATCGGCGGTCCCGACGCTTCAGACCGTCCTTGTCCTACCTCCGGCCTACGCCGAGCTGCTCGAGTACATGCTCGCAGTCCGGATTTGGCCGGAACTCAATCCTGGCGTACCGCTCGACCAGGGCATCGTGCAACAGGCGCTCGATCGCAAGACCGCAGTCATGACATTCAACCGGGCCATCCGGCTGGGGACCAGCGAAGGCACGCCGCCGGCCGCTCCGCCCACTGCTCCGATCACCGCGCCGACAGCGCAGTAACTCCGCAAACAAACCCCGAAACCAACATGAGAACGCTACTTTTAGCGCTTGCCCTGAGCGCCACGCTCGCCGCGCAGACGGCCGTCTATCCGGGCGCCGTGGTCACCGATCAGCAACTGAAAATCGCTGTCAACAATACGACGACTACGCTCAACGCGAGCATGCTCTCGACCGACAACGTCATCGTGGTCCAGAACTCGACCGGCTTCGTTCCCAACATGCTGGTCACGGTCGATACCGAAATCATCGCCGTTTGCGCGGTCGCGGGAAATCTTCTCACCGTGGGGCACTCGTCCTGCCCGAATACTGACGGAAGAGGGTTCGACGGGACCACGGCCGCGTCGCACGTCGCCGGGGTGACTGTGAACGGGTTCGTAGACGCGTGGCATTCCAACGCGAAGAACAAAGAAATCGAGGCTATCGAAACCGCACTCGGTGCAAACCTCAGCCTGGTCAAAGCCTGGAACTCCCTTGCGGCGCCGACAGGAAATCTTTCGCTTGCGCTCGGCAATAACACCAGCTTATTCACGGCGGGAAACGCTACCGGGTCGAACATGGATGTTTGGAAAGTGACCGATACGGCCGGCAATACCGGCACCGGAAACCTCCTGCATTTAACCACCACCTCGGGTTCGGCTCTCCACCCCGTTCAAATCGACAACAACGGCAACGGCCTGCAGATGTCGACCCTGGGCGTACTGTTCCCGGTCGGAACCGGAGGCATCGACGCCAGTTCCCTCACAAGCGGCAGTATCCCTGGCGCGCGCATCGCCAACTCGACCGTCACCAACGCCATGCTGGCGGGCTCGATCGCGGCCTCGAAATTGATAGGGACCGATATCACGACCCTTGGGACGATCGGTACCGGGACGTGGCAGGGAACCGCTGTCGGAGTGCTGTACGGCGGCACCGGCGCCTCCACCGCAGCTACCGCGCGGGCGAACCTCAGCGCTGCGGCTTCGGGTCCAAACTCTGACATTACCTCTCTTACCGGTCTCGCCACACCGCTTTCTGTGGCGCAGGGCGGCACCGGCGTAACTTTGGCCCAAGGCAACGGAACTAAAGTCCAGTTGGCCTCAGGAGCGGCGGTTAGTGGCGATTGCGTCAAATATGACGCCAACGGAAACGCCGTGGACGCGGGCGCCCCATGCGGGACGGGTTCGGGCGGACCAAGCACCCTGATCGTGACGTCTACCTATAATTTCTCGCCGCAAACACCCGGTGGAACGCTGACGTCCGGCGTCACCAATACGGTCACCCTCACGCCATGCCCTCTCGGCGTAAATGGGTCAGATTTGGGGCACTATTACTACGTTTCTGGCGGAATTGGCGGCCCCGAGGCGGTGTTTGGCACTGGCGGAACATGCACATCCGGCGCAGCGTCTGGAACCCTGACATTTGTTCCTGTGAACAATCACTCCGGGGCGTGGACGATAGGACCCGCCAATGCAGGGCTACAGGAAGCATTCAATGTTGCGGGATTAACTCCGGTCTATGTTCCTCCCGGCACGTGGCAAATCTACGCCCCGGCACGTCCACCTTCGGGTCAAACCTTAACCTGTGCTGGTAAGTTTACTACGTTCCTTCAAGCAACCGGCGCGGCAATTGGCATTATCGACGCGACCGGGACAAAAAACCGAATCGAGCACTGCGGCTTCACGGCCACAACACAACAAACTTCGGGCGGCTATGGCATTCGTCTTGGAAACTGCGGCGCATCATGCGACAACGCATTCACCGTAATCAACGACAACTATTTCGAGCCGTTATACGATGCTGTTCTTAGCGTCAACGCGAGTCAAACGTGGTTCACCAATAACGTCTGCTACAACTTTTCGCACACTTGTTTCACTGCCGCCGATGCAAACTTCCCCGATAGTGATGGGCCGTGGGTGGCGAATAACGTGATGTTCAATTACAACCTCTCCAGTCCAGCGCTTGCGTGTCTGTACATCACAAGCTCAGGCGGAATCACGTTCCACCACAACAACTGCTTTGGGTCGGGGACCACAAATCTGAACTATAACGTCTACTTGAATTCAGTCGTCTCGACACAGCTAATCATCGACGATAACGTTCTTGAAACGGCGCAGGTATCGAACATCTTTTTAAACGGTGCCTTCAATCTCATAGCGATCACCGGCAACACAATCGCCCAACCGCTCTGTAGTGGCTGCGGAGCACAGGGAATCCAGATAGTCGGCAGCGCATCGTCCGGCCCCTCAATGTATCAAGGAACGATTACAGGTAATGTATTCCAGGGACCGGGACAATCCAACGCCTGGAAAGCGATCGCGATGGCCGAAGCAGCGGGCGGCACAAATATTGCATGGTACTTTGGTGGGAATTCCTTCAATCAAGTTAACACCCCGTACCTATTCCAAGATGCTGCTGAGCACGTCACGATTGGAACGAATCGTTACGACAATACGAACTTCACGATCAGCGGAACGCCCACGAATGTGATCATGTCGGATATGGGATTCCAGCCAACATTTAGTGCTTTACCATCGCTAGCGAATGGCTCACAACTATTTGTCAGCGACGGTAATTCCACATGCACAGCCGGAAGCTCGACGGGCCGTACCTGCTTCCGCGAGAACGGCGCTTGGACCCACTAAGAAACGGCACAAGGGCATGCCTCGATTTGGATTTGTCGGACCGGGCTATTTAGGCCTGAGTCCGGCGCCGGACGCCGAGCGTTCGGTGAACCTTTATATCGAGCGAGTAGAATCGGGGCACGGAAAAAACGACTGGATACTCAAAGGGACACCGGGGAGAAAACTTCTCACTACGCTTCCGTCCTCGCCAGTCCGGGGCCTGTGGGGCGGCGAGAACCGCCTCTTCGCCGTGGGCGGCTCAAAACTCTACGAGGTCTTTCTCAACAAAGCACCGAACCTGCTAGGCGACGTAGGCCTTGCTTCGACCCCGGTATCCATTTCCTCCAATGGAAACGAGCTTTTCATTGTCTCTGGCGCCCAGGGCTATTTGGCTGACGGCCAAACCGTCAAGCCGGTGGTCAACGCCGTCTCGGGATGTTTTCTCAAGGGCGTTTTTGTAGCGGCGCAGCCCAATTCAAATCAGTTCAATGTCTCTGACCCGCTTGACGGCTCGACCTGGGATCCGCTCAACTTCTCGACCAAATCCGGCTCGCCCGACCGCCTGGTCGCGGTCTTCGCCGATCATGAGCTGCTGTGGCTCATGGGCGACAAGACCATCGAAGTTTGGGCCGATGCCGGACTCCCTCCGCCTGGCGTTCCCTTTCAGGAAATTCAGGGCGCCTTTATCGAGCAGGGATTGTGGGCGCCGGCCTCGGTCGCAAAAATTGACAACTCGCTCATGTGGCTGGGGGGCGACGACCGCGGCGCCCTGATGGTCTGGAGGGCGCTCGGATTCCTTCCGCAGCGCGTCTCAAACCACGCCATGGAGGCCAGAATTCGGCAGTATTCGAACTCCTTCGATGCCGTCGGCTATCCCTATCAGGAAAGCGGCCACAACTTCTACTGCTTAAGCTTCCCCACCGCAGATGCGACCTGGGTTTTCGATACGGCCTCCGGAGCCTGGCATGAGCGGGGATTCTGGGACACCAAATACGCCCAGTACCACGCCGATATCGCGCGCTTCCACGCCTACACCATGGGTATACATTTCGTGGGCGACTACCGCAACGGAAACATCTACATCCAGTCGGAAGACATTTACTCGGACAACGGCAGTCCCATAAGACGGCTGAGAACTTCCCCGCACATTTCAAACGAGATGAACTGGGCGCGGCACGGACGCTTAGTGATCGACATGCAGGTCTCGCAAGGTCCTGCCTCCGGACAAGGTTCCGTTCCGACCATTGGAATGCGGTTCTCTGACGACGGGGGATTTACCTGGTCGAATCAGCGGCAATTAGGCGGGGTGCCGCTAAAGACTGGAGCGGGGCAATCGCTCGCACAGGCGGGCGTTGGGGAGTACAAATACCGCTACGTTTCAAGGAGATTGGGAAGATCGCGGGACCGGGCGTATGAAGCTGTCATTTCCGATCCAGTCGGCGTCACGATTGTAGATGCATATACAACCTTAGCCCCAGGACCGTTGTGAGGATTTGCCGCTGAGAGCATGGGAGACGAAACCCGGCGGTTTCTTCTCCCATGAACCCACTTTTTCCCTGATTCAGAGCGCGCACGCCGTAAACCTGAATCCGTAATCGACCTTCGAGAAAAGCGTTAACAACAAAGCATTATGGCTTCCTCCGGGTTTCCTCGTTTAGATCAGCCCTCGGTTCAAACTCCCCTTGCTGCAGCACGCATTGACCAGGGCATCACGACGCAGGGACAGCTCATGAGCTATGCCACGCCGTTCTGGCAGCGCTGGTTAAACGACGCCTTTTTAGCCATCCGATATTTGCTCAACCGGAACGTCTACGCCGAAATCCCCCAAGGGATGCTGGACGGAACCAATGCCGCCTTCACGCTTTTGAATCCGCCGAATCCCGCGACGTCGCTGCAATTGTTTGTGAACGGCAGTTTACAGAAGCAAGGCTCGGATTACACCTTGACGTCTGCTCAAATCACGTTCGCAAACGCCCCAGCGATGAAAGCAGTTCTACAGGCCTTCTATACCAAGTAAATGAGCGCCAATATCCGGCTGGTCGAACCGTTTCCCATGACGGCCTGGAAAGACCTGCACCACTGGCTGAACGCGAGCGTCATTGCCGCAACCGATCAGTTTCCGCGGGATGAGCGTGAGTTTCACGTGAAAATCGGCGAGTCGCTGGAGACCGCGCGCAGTTGGGCGGTCATCGATCAGGACTGCGGCAAGATTTCAGGCGCCCTGATCTTCGAGCCCATTGGACGCATGGGAGCCAGAACGTACGTTGCAAGTTCGCGGGCGATCTGGGGAACAGGGCTCATGGACGAAGCCGCGCGCGTGGCCTTGCATAAGGTCTTCACCGAAAACCCGGAGCTAGGCTACGTGCTGGGAATGGTTACGTCCAACAACTATCCGGCCCGCGCTTTTAATGAGCGCCTGGGATTTCGGGTGAAGAATATTTTGCCCGACTACGTGATCTCAAACGGAACGCGGCGCGACATGATCGTCTACGAACTCACCCGGGAGATATGGCGCACGACATAACCATTCGTTTGTTGCCTGACTCCGAGTGGGCGCGGCTCAAAGATATTTACGCGGCCAACGGGTGGGAGCTTCCTTCGCCAGAACACAATCGCGCCGTGGTGGCAGAGCACGCCGGAGAAATTATCGGGATGTGGGGCATGAACGCGATCGCGCACGCCGGGCCCCTGTATGTTGCCCCCGAATTTCGCAAACAGGGAATCGCCGTATTGCTCGGCCGCGGAGTAGAGCGGGAAATGCTTTCGCTTGCCGAAGGCCGGTTTCTGGTATTCGCGTCCAATCCCGGTTCGATTGCCGTGGCGCGCAAGTTGGGTTACAGAGAGCACGGCTGGAAAGTGTTTGAAGCTCAGGTCTAATCGGTGCTCGCCCAGTAAAAGTAATCGAATCCGTGGGATGAAAGTAGCTCGGGTTCCATCGGCTTTCCAGGCTGCGAAGCATACTCGGCGAGCGTAGCTTGCTTGACAATTACCGCTGGTTGCGGCGTCTCAAGCCGGTTGCCAAGGTGATCGTAGTCAATGGTGACGCGTTGTCCGATGAAGAGCGGTCGGCGACCCGTGACCACGATCACACTTTGAAGTATAGCGGCAGAAAGTAAATCTCCCGTGCCATTTGGAATATCAGAGGGAATCGCAGCGGGCGGAAGCCTGCTTGGCGGGATCTTCGGCAAGAACGCCGCCGACAAAGCCTCGAAACTTCAGGCCCAGACGGCCCAAAAGGTCGCCACCATGGCCGAAAACGCGGCCACCGGCGCCCAGCAGGGCGTCCAGGCGGCCGAGGGCGGCGTCACCAATGCCGTAAACAATGGCCAGAGCCTGGTCGCTGCGGCGAGTCCCCAGTCGATCGCGGCCGTAAACAACGCGGTCACAAACGCTAACCAGACCGTCAATACCGGCGTTCAGAACGCCAACTCGCTGCTTGCGGCCACCAACACAAACGAGCAGAATAACCTGCAGCCGTTCCTTGCTGCAGGGACGCAGGGCGTCAATTCCTTAGCTGCGGCCTTGCAGCCGGGCGGCGCGCTGACATCGCAGTTCAGTTTCAATCCGACCGACCTTCAAAACGATCCCGGCTATCAGTTCCGGCTGAAGCAGGGCCTGGGTGCCTTGCAAAGCACTGCCGCGGCGAACGGGTCTTTGCAGAGCGGCAATACATTAGCCGCGATCGAGAATTACGGACAGGGCTTGGCCGGAACGGAATATCAGAACGCGTACAACCGGGCGCTGACGACCTTCCAGACCAATCGCACCAACAACCTGCAGTCGCTGATGTCGCTCGCCAGTTTCGGCCTCCCGGCCGCGGCGCAGTCGAACACGGCCTTCCAGAATTACGGAAACCTGGCATCGTCCAACACCTTAAATGCCGCGCTGTACGGCGGGACAAACCTCACCAACGCCGGCTACTACACCGGCCAAAATCTTACTGGAACCGCCAACACGCTTGCGAACATGGGCATCACCGGTGCGCAGCTCGGGCTGCAAGGCGCCGAGGCGTCGGGCCAGTTTGGATTGACGGGCGCGCAGATTGCCGGGACCGCGCTTACGGGCGGCGCCAACGCCCAGGCCGCTGGGATGGTAGGTGGCTCAAACTCGCTGTGGGGCGGCATTGCCGGTGCGGGAAATGCGCTAGCAAACTACAGCCTCATGAAGTCGCTCAACACCAACAATTATTCACTGCCGTATTCCGTGGCACCTCCGGGACCGGGCGGATACATGGACATGACCGGAGCAGACTGGTTAACCGGAGCAGACTTAGCACCGGCTGGGTTGTGAGACTTTGATGCTGAGAGTACGGGAGACGGAACCCGTTTGGGGATACCCACGGTTCGCACCGCGCTGCTAACAGGGCGTATCGCCGTCGGTTCCTTCTCCCGTAGGCCCACTTCTTCCCTGAATCGCTGAGCAGAACAACCCCGACATTGCCTCAGAGCGCGCACGCGGGAAAGTTTCTGACCGTGTTCGACCGCTGAGAAAAGCGTCGAAAACAAAGCCATACGAATGGACTATTTATGCTGCCAGTAGCTCTAGACGTTAAACCTCCCCAGTTCGCCAATCCCTTAGACCAGGCAGCCAGGCTCTATTCCTTAAAAGGAGCGATCCAGGAAAATCAACTTCGCGCGCAACAGGTGCAGGCCGCCGAACTAGAAAACCAGCAGAGACAGACTCTCCTGCAAGATCAGAACACGATTAAGAACGAATTTGCCAAGACCGCCGCGGCCGATCCAAGTAAGCCAGTCGATTGGAATTCATTCCGGTCTGGACTTGACGGGAAGGTGAGCCCAACAACACTTCTCGCGCTCGACGCGGATCACTTGAAAATGCAACAGGCCGCGCAAGAGCTCGCGCTTTCACAAGAGACCACCGCTAAATCCAAGTACGAGAATCTCAAGACACGCAACCTCTTAGAAGGCCAAGCCCTAGCCGGAATCCTACAGGCGCCGCCGGAAAAGAAAATGGATTTCTACCAGAGCGCGCTTGACAACTTGAGACAGCGGGGCATCGACACGAAGGATTACCCTCCAACCTATCCCGGCGACGACGAAGTGATGGCCCATGCCGCTAAGGTCGGATACCTCAGCACTATTTTCGACAGCGCCGACAAAATGGCGAAAGCCAAAAAGGAACAGACCGACGCCGTCGACCAGGAAGTCTCCTCTTTTGCAAAGAACGCTCCCGATAACCAAGAAGCATGGACCGCGCAGTGGAAAACGCTTTCGCCCGCTGCGCAGGCCAAGGTTCCAGCCATTTACTCGCCGGACGCCGTAGCAAAACTGACGCGCGCGCAAGTCCCGGTAGCCGAGCGTCCGAAATACGACATCGACCTCATGAATGCCGCAGCAGCGGCCAACATGAACCCTGCGAAACTGCGCGCCCAGGTTGACGGTGTGATCGATCCCCGCCGCTATCCGCTCCAAAATCAGCGCGCCAAAGCAGCCGCCGCGAATGCCCTACAAAACGGCCTCGGACTCAAGGGTGTCAACGACGCCATTGAAAAGGGCGCTCAGTCAGTACAGGAGATCGAGCGTGAAGTCGACCCCGGTGTAATCAATGCGAGGGTTCAGGGCACGGTCCAAGCCCAAAGACAGCTGAATGCATCGTCGAACGCGGCACTCTCGAACGTACCGCCTCATCTTATTGCCCCGGCCACAGCCAACTACACCAAAATCAGCGATGAATACGCCGATGCGGTAAACGCCGCAGACGAGATGCAGAGCATCATCGACCTTGCAAAGTCCGGGAACAAGGTCGCATACGCATACGCGCCCACTACCGGAGTCCTCACGATCAACGCCGGAAATCAGGTGAAGCGCGTCAATATGCCCGAGATTCAGACCTACGGCGGGGCTGGCTCCGCGCTCGATCGTTTACAGGGTTGGCTCGGAAAACAGACCAGCGGCCAATCGATTCCGCCGCAGATTTTGGACGCGATGCAGGATCTTCACGGGACGCTTGCAAAGGTGGCCGCCGAGCGCTACAGCAACAAGATCAATGTGCTGAACCAGTCCTACGGTTCGACCTTCAAGGGTGCCTCCATCCAACCGAGGGGTTCAAACACTTCGACCAAAGGTTCGGACGTTCCCGCGATTCCCCCCTCACTTTCACAGTCGGATGTCGGGAAAATCTATTTCTCGCCGAAGACCGGGAAAAAACTCAAGATCACAGCGGTCAATCCCAGCAACCCGAAATTATTCACAGCAGAAGACGTTCAATAAGTGCCCGACCCACAAACAGTACAGTGGCAGTCTACCGACGACCATGCCGGTCCGTCTGTCGCAGGACCGTCGCAGTGGCAGTCCACCGACGACCATATCACCACCAAAACCCCTTCGCTCGACTGGTCTAGGGTCATTCAAAATCTCCCCGGCAGCCTGAAAAACCTCGTCACATCCACTGCTCCGGGGCCGAACAGCGACTCTCTGCCGCCCGTACCGGGATTTCCGGCCAGGAAAGACTTTCAGTCCGATGCGGACTATGAAGCGGCTTTTCAAAAGGCGCTGGAAACGAAGACACCGTTAACAGGCCGGTTTTCCAACGCTCATCCAGACTTCGCGAGCCGCTTTCCAATGCTCGCTTCCGGCTTCGACTCTGTAGAAGAACTCGCGCACAACATCACCCATCCACGGGAGTTTTTCGAGAAAGATCCGGTCGGTGCCGCAAACACCTACGGAAATATCATGGCCGGCGGCCTGAAGGGTCTAGCTAAGGCCGCGCCAGAGACGGCTGACAGTGCAGTCGCCGCAACAAAAGGCGCCGGCAAGGGGGCCGTCGATTCACTCAAAAAGCTTAACTACAAGACGGACATTATGCTGCCGGGCTTTGCGGGCCAAGCTGTGGGAGTCGGCTATCACGGCGGTATTGGTCTAGCCCTGGGCGGAAAAATGGTGACTGGCGCTGTTCGGGGCGCCTTGGATGCACTCGCCGCACGCCACGCAGAATTAGCCGAGGCCACCGCTGCCAGAGATGCTGCGGCCGCAAAAGCCGCCGACGCGATAAGAGCCAACATCCCGAAGGCTGAATCTGCCCCGGCCGCAACAGCCGAACAGCCTCCGGTTCCCCTGCCTGAGTCGCGACAATTACCCGCTCCTTCAGGAAAGCCGCCCATCATCGCTGGCCCTATCACTCCACAAGGGATCACCGGCCAGGATGTCACGGCAAGCAACCGCCCGATCGATGAAGCCGCCCCGGCAACTCCTCCTGCTTCACCCGATGCCGCCCCTCGCGACGGAGAAATCATCAGTAAGGATGAACTGGCGCAATCGGCAGACGTCACCGCCAAACCCCGTACAAAGTACGCAGAGTTAAGCGAAGAGGACAAGGCTAGGGTCGATAGCGTATATCGCGGACTCCACGACCGGCCGCTTTCTCCCGCTGCTGCGCTGCCTACCACCCCAGAAAGCACCCGCGTAGAATGGCAAACGCCCGCCGAAAAAGCTGCCGCAGCCGCAAAGAGCGGTGCCCAGGCAAATTCTCCTACAGCGGAAGTCTCCAAGGCCGCAGACGCTAATCCTGCGCCGGCCAAAGAAACTCCGGCCGAGGAACCCCACAGCTTTTCAAGCACACAGGTTCAACTCCCTCCATCTGCGCCAACCTCCCGCGTCGTGAATCTTCCCGGAGACGCGAGCAAGGCTTTCGCGCCGGCCAAGATCATGAGCGAAGAAGGCCTCACGCAGTACGCTCGCGAAAATGGATTAGGGGAGGACGAAGCCCGCCAAAACCTCGAAGGCGATGGATACCAGATCGTCGGACGGTCCTATATCAACCGGGCGCTTCACGGCATTGGATCGGAACTCGGATTAGATCACGAGGCGCTTTCCGACGTCGCGAAAATGCAGTACCGCGTAAAATCCATGACTCAGTTGAGCCAGGAGAACATGCTCGAGCTGTACCAGAATCTTCTCGACAAACGATCCATCAGTGAACCATTGCGGGGTAAGTTAGAAATGGCTGAGGAAGCTCAGAAGAGCAAAACGCAGCAGTGGACGCCACCTGCGGTTGCTTCCCCTGGGGATACCCCCCGTCAGGCCGGTGTGGTTGAGCCCAGCGTATCGCCAGCACCCCCTTCTTCCCTTCCGGAATCTGCTGCGGCGGGTTCCTCACGTTCGGCGCAGAAAGAGGCAGCGGGAGCGAACACCGACGTCCCCTCCGCACTCAAGAACAATCCGAAGGCGCTGGCCGCTGCGCAGGCACTTAAGGATGCCCTGGAGAAACCCGAAGATCTGAAAAACGCCGCCGCACTGGAAACAACCGAAGCCCCGGCCACGCCCGTAAAAAGCTGGCCGCTGATCAACGTGGGCGACGTAGTGCAGATCAAGAGTGGCCGATTTGTGAAGGTAAAGGGACTCAGGCCAGACGGGTCGATCATATACTGATCAATAAGGAGTATCCAGAGTGGAAGATTCCCTTACTGGGACGGTCCTTCAAAACCTTCAAACAGCCGGCGCAGCTCGTCTTGCTGCTCTTTGTCAGAAGGATCGGGATGCCCTAGCATCTCTATTAGCCGGGTGTATATCGCGCCAAGGCCGGGTCCAGGATCTGCGGCTTGCTTCGCTTCGAGAGCTCGCAGTTAGGTAGTCTCGACATAAGGGAGCAACGAATTATGGATTGGGTCATTGAGGCGGTCCATCGTGCGACTCAAGCAGCCGACGCAGCGCTTCGAGCTTCTCTTTCTCGATTTGATCGGCCAGATGCTGCTCAAGCCGGTCTTCCCACAACTGCTTCAGTTCGGAAATGCGCCGCTCGACGTCCGCATCCGCAACAATTCCCTGCTCCTGCAGCAGACTCTGAACCGCATAAAGCCTGAAACTAAGCTCTGTGACCCGCGCATTCAACAACAGGTACATCTGGCGGTGGTCTTCCTCCGACATGTTTTACGCCGCCATCGCGCTCATTTCGCGCCGAATGCTCAAAATCCCCGTGCGGTACTCTTTCCGAATCTCAGGCCGGGCGAAGGAATCGTGCATTTCAACTAATTCGAGCAGTTGCGGCCCGGTAAGGTTCACGATCTCAAGCACTCCGCGCTTCAGCATTTTGGCGCGCTTCAGGGGTTCCGTTAAAGAAAGCAGCAGATCGCGCCACTCGCCGAATCCCTGGGAGTCGCGGACCTGTTTGGCATGGGCGCGCTGCGCCAGAACGCTGCATTCCTTGACGGCCAGCAGCAAAATGTCGCGCAGCACGCGAGCTGAAGCCTTCGCGCCCAGATCGTGGATGCGCACGCTGTATCGAATCTCTGGCGCGGCGGATCGGTCCGCTCGGCCTGTTCTGTTGACGACGTAAAGAGATGCCATTGTGTCCTCACTTTGCGGTTAAGGTCCGCGTACCGTTTTTATCTCAGCACTGTCATTATGGCCTGACCGCTCAAGCTATGTCAAGGCTATTGTTTGTCACTTGAGCGCATAAGTTATACTGATTCCGATGAGCGCCCCGAGAAAGAATGCGGCGGCTGTCGCGCTAGGTCGGCTAGGAGGCCAGAAAGGTGGCCCAGCTAGGGCAGCCAAGTTGTCGCGCAAGCGCAGACAGGAAATTGCCAGTCAGGCTGGAAAAGCAGGTGCCCGGTCGCGCTGGGACCAGTGGCTTCTCGATAATCCCGACAAGGCTGAAGAGGCTATGGAGCGCCGCAGGCGCCGCGCATTGCGAACGAAGGGAAAATGACGGTCTAACGTTGACCTGTTCGTGCTTAGAACACCTTGATCGCCACCATGCGCAGAGCCTTGGTTATCTCGCTGGCTGATCTTCGTTTTGTATCGGTCAGATGCCAGCACTGTCGCACGCGCGTTGTATTGGATCTTCAGGAACCTTCTGAACACGCAACCAGGTTCGGAGTGCTGCTTCCAAATGAGTGTCCGGGCTGCCGCAAGAGCTATGACACGGCGTTGGCTCCCGGGTTGGTGGACCTGCAAAACTCTTACCGGAATCTGCTCAAAATCGAAAAGCAGATCGAGTTTCAAAGCGGTGAGATAGAGCACGCGCCGGGAGAGGACCGAGTTCCATGAGCGAGACCTGGCAGGTGTTCCGGCTGGCAGAGCTGGACTCGATCAGTTTCGAGTGTCCCAACTGCAAAACCGTGGTAACGTTCAGCGGCCACGGACAAATCGTTACGCAAGCTGAGCGGAACTGCCCTGGCTGCAATAAAGAAATCCCTGGAGCCGGTGAGATTCTCGGCCTGTACTGGCGGTTTTATCAGCAGGGCAAAGACAAGGTCACTCTCAGGGCAAAGGCCTAGTACCGGTACTTCTTCGCTTTTACCCAAGTAACAGTACGTCAGCGTTTGCCACGCCTCCCACAAGCGCTTATACTTTGGCTGATGGCGAAGAGAAAGAATCCGGCCGCAGTTGCTCTTGGGCGCCGCGGCGGTCAAAAGCGAGTACCTAAGGGATTTGCAATGATGCCGCCGGAGACCAGACGCGAAATAGCCCGCGCCGGCGCGCTGCTTCGATGGAAGAACAAAGCGCGTTCCGTCCAGGTCGGCCAAACGCACCTAGCGTAAAAACGCATGCCTGAAATTCACATCCGCGACGTCGTGAAGGTGATCCGCAAAGGTAAACCTGAGCCAACTAACGGCCGCGCGATACGCCGTGTCACCGGGAGCGCGAATATCCCGCTCAACGAGCAGGGACGAGCGCAGGTGAAACAGATGGCGGCCAAGTATTCGCACCCGTTTAGCAACGTCTTCTCGGGGCCCGAAGATCGATCGCTCGAGACGGCCGAACATTTTGGCGACCCCATCACGCTCAAAGGCCTGGACGCCTGGTTCCGCGGCGCGCTCGAAGGAAGGCCGGCGCACACCGTCTACGCCGCCATGCGCGCGCTCATTCTCAAACCGGATTCGCGGCCGCCGGGCGTAAGCCCGATTTCAGGCAAGCCCGGCGAGACGTATAAAGAGTTTCTGAAGCCGCTCATGATCGTCATGCGCGCCGCGCAGGAGCATCTGAGGCAGGGCGAACGCATCTTGCTGGTCACGTCGGGCGGAAACCTCCAAGCCATCGATCATTTCGCGGCCGAGGGGTTCCCGCTCGATCCAGATCGGAAAGACTTTATCAAGCTCGCCCAGAAACCGTACTGGTCCGCAACCGGGCAGCTATTCTTCCTTGAAAAGACCGGACTGGCCAAGGTGTCGGACAACGATAAGCCCGGCATCTACGTGATGGAACACAGCTCGACGGATTTCAATCCTACTCCACTTTCAAATTCCGCAAATTCCAATTAGTTTCCGGGAGGACTTGCCTCCGTTCCTCATTGCCGGAGCCGTCCCCGGACATATGCGGAGCGGCACCTAATCTCCTTGCGGGCTAACCCGCGCCGCTCCGTATCGTGACTTTGGATGTACACCGTCATCATAAACGTCGATTCCCCCGACCGGTTGAAACGAGTGCATACGGTCTTGGGCCAGTGGGCCTTGAGACTCAACTGTCCGCAATGGCAGGTCGATTTCTCTGACAAAGCCAAGGCTCTTTTGGCCGTTTATAACTTGAACGGAATCCCTGGAGTGCGGGCGACCAAAGCAGGATGGGAATGAGTGCCTGGTTCCTTCGATGAGTCTTCCAACACAGTTTTGCTGCACCCGGTCCCGTCTGATTTCTCACCAGTAGAACACCGATAGCACAGCGATCATCCAGCCAGGCTCCCGGCTCTCGGGGGCCTTTTTTCTGCCCGTCTCCGCAGCCTCGCTGGGTGCAGCAAAAACGCACGATTACAGTTCAGTTGACCGACATCCCGCACAAGAAAACCATGCTTCGAAAACTCTTACTGATCCTCCCCTTATTCCTGGCCTCGCTCTATTCGCAAAACGCCGGCTTGTCTCCCTATCCCAAGCTGCAGTTCTTTGACAACAACGGTGTGGCCTGCTCAGGGTGTCTGCTCTATAGCTATCTGGCCGGAACGACAACGCCCCAGGCGACCTATACGGATTCGACCGGTTCTTTCCCGAATTCAAATCCGGTTGTGGCGGACTCGGCCGGAAGGATGAGTGTCTGGCTGGGGGCGATGGCGTACAAACTGGTCCTGCAAACCTCGGGCGGATCGACGCTGTGGACCGTGGATAACGTCGTGTCCCCGGTGCTTGCGAACTATTTATCGTTGAACGGCGGTACGCTGGCCGGAAACGTATTATCGTCGGGAGCAACAAATCTCGGCAACACCTCCAATCCCTTCGGCTCGTTGTTCTTGAATCAGGCCTTGGTCATGAGCGGATCCACCGTTGTGGATTCGGGCCGCAACGCCACGGTGCAAAACCTGACGATCAACGGAACGTGTACAGGATGTGGAAGTGTTTCTGGATTCCTGCCGCTGACCGGCGGCACCTTAACCGGAAACCTGGTCATGAACGGCGGCGGTGTGCTGTTTGGCGCCAACACCGTAATCGACACCAACCGGAACGGGACGTTCAATAATCTGACGATTACCGGGACGTGCACAGGCTGCGGGAGCGGCGGCGGAGGCGGCGCGTTTCTTCCGCTGGCCGGCGGGACCATGGCGGGCTCAATCCAGTGGGCCGTGGATGGAATCTACAACCTCGGCAACATTGCCGCCAAGGCGGCGGGCATCTACGGGGCTAATTTCTATGTCGGGACCCAGGTGGTTCCCTTGTCGGGCGGGGCCAGTCTGGGAAGCAATATCCTGCCGTTCTCTAACATCTGGGGCCAGCAGTTCACCGGCGGAAACGCGAACTTCGTCAATGTCACGATTACCGGAACGTGTTCAGGGTGCGGGAGCGGCGGCGGAGGCGGCGGGGGCGGAGCAAATACGTCCTTGTCCAACCTGACAGCACCAACGGCCATCAACACCTCACTGTGGCCGGCAGCATCGGGTGCGGCGGATATCGGAGCGGCTAACCACTACTGGTCCAACGGCTTTTTCGGCGGTCAGCTAGAAACTTCAAACCTTGAGATCGTTTTCGGAACTCCAAATAGCATCACAGACTTTTGGAATCTACAACCGAATGGAATACACATTCTTGATTTGAAGGATTCATCGGCCAATACTCTAATGCGTTTTTATACAGTCTTTGGAGTAGGGTCTTCCGCATATTTTGTCATGAACGCAAATCTGTATCCCAATGGCGCCGGCCTAAACCTCGGGGCTCCCGGATCTGCGACAACCTGGCAAACACTGTATCTCTCGTCCGGCGTCAACATCAACGGCACGGCAGGGCATACCGGAGGAACCTGTTCGCACTGGACGGGCGGAATTTGCGACGCGCCCTAAACCCCAACTGACCTACAATGATTTATAAAAGGAGCTCGAATACCTTGCGCACACTCTGGATCGCGGTTTTCGTTTTCTTGATTATGGTTCCGGCATCGGCCGCGGAGCCTGACAAACAGGCCCCTCCGAAGCCGTCTTTTGAGCTGCGTTCCGCTTTCTGGCGCGCGCGATCGGAGTTTTTTGCCGCCCAGGATGCCCTCGACAAGGCCAGCGCCGCTCTCAACGCCGCAGTCCAAAAGCTCAGTGCTGCCTGCGCGGACACGGAGACGCTGGCGTTCGATAATGCGGGTGAACCGTCCTGCTCGCCCAAAACTCCGCAACCAGCCCCCGAAACCAAGAAGTAGCCAGCGCCTCAGAGCGCGAACGGGCAACTGTCTCAACCCGTCGAGAGCGGCGAGAAGAGCGTTGCCATAAAATCAGCTTCACCACAAAACATCTCTTAGTCTCAACAACATCTTCAAAGCCAGACTCCTGCTCATAACCTTCTTCTTCTAACTGAAAAAGAAGTTCTTCCTGAGCGGGTGTCCCGGAGTGTGTCTACATGCGCAATTTCATGCGCTCTATTCTGTTTGTATTTCTGTTTGCCGTTGCCGCCCGGGCCCAGGGACCAGCTCCGCCTTTGGGAGCCAGAGTCACTACCGGCTCAGGCGCACCGACGAATCCCTGCCCTGGACAACGATCGCTCTATATCAACACGACCAGCACACCCAATGCGCTCTATGCGTGTCCATCGGGGGGCGGAAATTGGTTCAACGTGGGCGTGACCTCGGGCGGTTCCGTAACGAGCGTAGGACTGGCCCTTACATCAATTCCTTGGCTTACCGTAAGCGGATCTCCAGTCACGACGGCCGGCAACATCGGCGTGGCGCCGACTTCTGCCCAAACCTCGCACCAGGTCATCGGAACGTGCGGCACTGCAACCACGTTTGGGGCCTGCGCCCTGGTAGCGGGAGATTTGCCGCTTATCCCTGTCAGCACCGGGATCTCGGGATTAGGGACGGGGGTCGCTACGGCACTGGGGGTAAACGTCGGTACGGCAGGCGCGTTCGTTGTCAACGGCGGAGCGCTCGGAACACCGTCAAGCGGAATTGGAACCAACTTAACTGGAATACCGATAAACAGCGGCATTTCGGGGTTAGGCACGGGCGTGGCCACGTTCTTGGCAACGCCGTCAAGCGCGAATCTCTACTCAGCGATGACCACCAAAACCGGGTCGGGTGGCTCGCTGGTGTTTGCAACGGGGCCGACGCTGTCGAGTCCGCAAGTAACCACCATTTTGGATGGCAATGGAAATCCGTTCTTAGTGTCGAGCGCCACTGCGTCGGCGGTCGATAGCGTGACGGTGACCAACGCGGCCACGGCAAACCCCGCGACGGTTACGATCTCCGCGACGGGGCCGGACGCGAATATCAATCTCAACCTGGTCAGCAAAGGTACGGGGACTGTTCAGTGTAATGGATCGACTTGCGGTGGGGGCGGCGGGGGTGGATATACCACGGTTCAAAACAACGGAACATCTCTGACGCCGCGCTCAACACTCAACGTCATTCCTGGCACTGGCGCAACGACTTCGTGCGTCGACAATTCCGGCGCATCCAGAACCGATTGCACATTCGGACCGAATTTCGCTTATACAGTAGCGGGTGGGGACTTTCAAGACGGCAAGTGGGATTTCGTAAATTCGACCAACGGGACCACGGCTTATACTGGCTCCCCGGCTGCAGGCTGTGCGAATGCCGTGCTCACGAACGGGATGCACGTTTACCTGTCTGTTGATACGGCTTCTACTACGACTGCGAGCTTCGACTATTGCTCTCTCGGAACACCGCTGTCGATTGTAAAACGCGATGGATCTACGGCCATCGGCGCTTTGATGCAGCCGCATCAGCCGAGCTTAATAGCGCTCTATTGCTCCGGGTCTTGTCCCTCGACCGGCGTGTGGATTGCGATCAGCCCAGAGAACCAAATCACAGCAGCGCAATTGCCGTCAACGGTTGTCTATAACAATCAGGCCAATACCTACTCGACAGGGCTACAGGACTTCAGTAACAATGCCGTGGACGTGCGGCTGCCGAACCATACAGCAGATCCAGGTACGTGCGCAGTAGGCCAAATCGAGTTTAACAGCACAGGCGCAGCCTTCAAGGGCTGCAACGCAACGAACACGTGGACTACGTTCGGAGGCGGCGGCACAATAGGCGGCTCAGGCACCACTAATACGTTCCCGATATTCACGGCCAGCACGACGCTCGGCAATTCCAATCTGACCCAAAACGGATCGGACGGCTCATTACTTGGCGGAAAAACTGTCAATTGGGCCGCACCTTCCACACCGACGTTCAATTCAGGCGGCACGACAACCTGCGACTTTAGCGTTAGCAACGTGTGTCAGGTGACCTTCACCGGCACGAGCACGGCGACGACCCTGGCGGCAACGAATCCGCACGGCTCTGGCCCATACCGGCTTATCACGGTACAAGGCGCTACCAGCGCAGGCACGTACACGGCTTTTCCGGCGACGTTCAAAGGTGCTTCGCAGCCTGACGTCGGTGCGAACAACGTCACGATTCAAGACTTCACCTTCGACGGCACGAACTACCAAGGTTCTGCCGCCGTATGCACGACCTGCACTTGGCACGGCATCACAGGGCCAGAAGGCAGTTCGTCACCAACAGGCGCGAGCGGTCAGTGGTTCTGTTATGAATTGGCGTCCGACCACCTTCTGCACTGTAATTTTAATAACGGTGGTGCGGTGACGATCACGCAGACGATTTGCAGCGGCACGGTTTCGCTCGGCACCAGCGCTATCGCATCAGGTGCCAAGGCGTCCACGGTGACCGCAACCTGCACTGGGATGGCGACCACGGACGACATTATTTCTGACTTCAACGCCGATCCGACCGGCGTCACCGGCTATGCTCCCAGCGCAAACGGGATGCTCACGATCATTAAATTCCCGACCGCCAATACGGTGAACTTCATCGTCGCTAACAACACGGCGAGCAGTATTACCCCCGGCGCGATCACGTTGAATTACCGGGTAGTGAGGTAGTGGCCATGCGGCGACTGATTCTGCTTGCGCTCTTGGCGCTGCCGATGTGCGCTACGACGTTTCCGTACTACCACTGCGATGCGGGGTCGGCTAATTCCGTGACATCTACGGCAGTGGACACGACGGGCGCAACGTACTGGGTGGTAGCAGTTACTTATTACGCGGGCGTGGCCAGCCCTCCCCCTATTGTTGACAACAAAAACACCAACCACGGTCAGTCGGCGAATACAGCCGGGTCCAACGTGGGCGTGACCTTTACTTACTGGTCTACACTCAACGGCGACACGGTGGGGACCGGACACCAATGGTCCGCTTCCGAGACCGGGGCCTTCATGTCGATTTGTGTGGCGGTATATGCGATAGCCAACACGCAAACGTCCAACGACGCCACCGGTCGCAACAATACTACCGCTGGAACCACGCTGAGCACCAACATCACGACAGCGACGAATCATGACCATCTCACTGGATTTTGCGCGATGGGCGCTGTCGGTACAGGTGGGGTTTACTCCATCAGTGGCGCCTCGTTTGCGAAGCAGGCAGAAGTTCAATACGTGAATGGGACTAACATCGGCGCGGTTGTCGGCACGATGGACGATCCAACAAGTGGCACGGTCGATTCGATGGGGTGTGGGACCTTTGCGTCGAATAACAGCATCGCCAGCTACATAACGAGTATGCCGTACACCCCGGCCACCAACGTAGTCGCGAATCCCTCGGTGTTTGGTATCGCCGTCCAATGAAATGGCTCATCGCAATATTATTCACGCCCGCGCTGTTCGGCCAATGGTCAAGCGGGCCAGTTCATAGCTGCTCTCAATCCACCGGAGCTGGGGGAGTGACTACACGCGCCTGTACCATCTCGGTCACAGCGGGGCACATGATAACCGTTGAAGTCGTGGGTGCGAACGGCGTCAGCCAAACGCTGACCGACTCCAATAGCGTCAGCTACGCAGCGGCGACGACGGCCTTAAAGGTCGGCGCATTTCCGATCAGCAATACATCGCCCAGCGCCAGCTATACCATGTGGCATCTGTGCAACTACCCATCAACTGCCAACACGACATTCACGGCCACGTTTGGGTCCTCCAGTACCTATTCCGGCATCTACGTACAGGAGTGGAGCGGCAATGCGACGACCACGTGCGAGGACACCGGCTTTCATAATTTCGGAACGGCTGCCGCTGCGAGTGACGTATACGTCGGCCCGATTCTCGCCACGTACCCGAACGAGCTTTTGATCGCGTGGGGCAATGAAGGCGCAATTCCTGGTCTGACGGCGGCGTCTGGCTGGACACAAATCGTTCAGGACACTAACAACGGCGCAGGAGTGAGCTATCAATTGGCGAGTTCGACCGGCACGTACTGGCCGCAGATACACGCGACGGGAGCGGTTGCCTGGGATGGGTTTGTGATTGGATTCAAACTGCCGGGATCAGTCGCAGCGAACTACCCAACGCTCAACTCCGTGAGTGCGTTCACGCGCTACAACGATCAGTACAACGGGTCGAACGGCCTACCGAATAACGGGCGCTTTTCACACGGCGATACGCCGCATCTCACCACGGACAACAACGGCGTGACCTACACGACCGCAAACGATGGAACCGGGTTTCAACCGGGCGGGTGCGGCAGTCAGTCCATCGTCCTCGCTAAATATTTGAGCGCCGGGTATTTGAATGGTTCGGATGTCAACTGCATGACCGAGTACGGCTCAGCAGGCAGCACAAATGTGCCTTCGTCTTGGACCGACAACTTGGGCTGGAAATCTGCCGGTCAGAATTACGTGGTGGACGCCAATCATACCGGATCACATTATTGGTGGGTCAATCGGCAACTAGATTCACCATCGGGCGGCACACCTTGGCTAGGCACAACGGCGTTCCTAATGCGCTCGCTCGATCATGGCGTCAGTTGGTGCAAACCGGCGCACTCGACCGGCATTGAAACCTGTTCCATCACACCGGACGTAAACGGCGACGTGCCGGTAGCGAGCGACACGCCGACTTTTAGTGGGACCAAGTTCATAAGAAACTTTTTTGTGCAGTTTGAACAGCCCTCAACCGGAGCGACGAACGTGGATGGAAATTCCACGTATCTGTACATCGTTTCAGCCGACTACTTGGAAACGAGCTACTATCTGGCCCGCTGCGCTCGCAATGTGGATTGCACGCAGTCTGGGCAGTGGCAAGCGTATGTCGGTGCAGTGGGCGGCGATCCGCTCAACAATTCCAATTGGAGTTCCACCCTGACCGCGCCGACCTTGTTTCTGTTCAATCCGCAGAGCGTGGCCGTGGACGTTCCCGGCGCAAGCGGGCCAAAGTATGTGGCGGGCCTGGGCTACATCTGGCTTCAAACTGGAATGTATCAGCCTTATGATCTCACTGTGTTTTGGGCCGCCAAATTGACGGATCGACCGGTTTTGCTGAATACAGGCGGCGTGGCCGGGGGGTCGATGCTGCCGAATTATCCCGAGTTCGACCTGTCCAGCGCAACGTGGGCGTCGGGTGCGGTGACACTGACAGTTTTGCAGAGCGGCGACTACATCAATTCAACAGGCAACCCGGCAACAGACCCGTACAGTAGTTACTACCGCACGATCAATCTAACGCCAGCCGTAGCCGCGCCTGGCGCGTCGGCGCTCAGCGGTATCTCCTTATCAGGCGGTGTCAGAGTTCAATGATAACCAGACTTTCAGCAATTCTCATCCTCTTAGGGGCGGCCGCTTCGGCGCAGAGCATCACAATGACGGCTCCCACCGCGAGCCAGTCGCTCACCGGCACTTCGTTTACGTTTCTATCGTCGGCTGTCAGTCTGCCTGCGAGTGCGGCGGTCGAATACGACGTGGACGGCGAGCTGGCATGCATCAGCCGTGCGGGCGGGATATGGCCGTGTGTCTGGAACCCGTACTATGCATCGAACGGCACGCACAGCATCGTTGCCATTGCACGCGGTGTAGCGAACAACGTCCTTGCCACCAGTCCGGCGGTAGCGTTTAGCGTTGCCGAGCCGCTGCCTCAGCAGACCAGCCCTGCCACCACCACTACGGCGGTGAATGGTCCGGCGCCCACCATGACGGTAGGGTTCAATATCAACTGGGGCGCGAATGTCTTCAGCCTGAAAACCTCAGGAACGTCGATGGTGTCTCAAGCCGTCGCGGTCAAAAGCGCGGCCAGCCCCGGTGCGTCAATGGCGACGAATACGTTCTCGTCGGCCTCGACCGATACGCTGGTGGTTTACGCCGTCATGGGCACTGCCACGAGTATCACGGTCACGAACGTGGGCGGGGCGACGTGGAGTTGCGGGACATTTCGTGCTGGCTCGGGCGGTAACTATTATCCGTCCCAATGGTGCGTAGGCACTGGCAACGGCGGCAGCGGATCAGACGCGATCACGGTGCATTATTCGCCCAACGAAACTAGCAACGCACAGATTTTTAGCTTCAAAGCGACAAATATTGCTGCATCGCCGATTGACGGAGACGCGCTGACGACAGGCGGGAGTGGCAAGATACAAGCCGCTCCAATCCCTGTGGCACAGACCGGGGAAGCGATCTTTCTAGGAGCCAGCTGGAACCACGCGCTCGATCCAGTAACGGCAGGCGTCGGCTATACCGTCCTTACCGATTCTGTCATCGGCATATCAGGGGCGGAGTACGCCGTAATGCCGAGCAATGGAAATTGGCTCGGTCAATGGGGAATCACCGCGACGGTGTCGCCTAACACCGGCACTCCCAGTAAAACCGCGACCCTATTTGTCGATGGTCAATCTGCCGTTACTTCCTTGGCGTTCACCAGTGCTTCAACCTCGGTCTTTCTCCCGACACAGAACTTTCAAAACATCGCCCATCAAGTCTTGCTGCGCGTGGACGGCCCAAATTGCAGCGGTTGCTTGAACGCTGTCTGGAGCGACATGGGAGCGTGGGAACAAACGATCACGTTTGCCAATCCGGTTGTCGCCTCCGATCTGCGTATCGCGCCGCGAGAGGCGTTCTTGTGCGTCACGAATACCGCAACGTGTCACTATCCCACTTCCGTGACCTTGACCGGGAACGTGACCAACACCGATAGTTCGACCACCAGCGCCACGCTTACCTGCGGGGCGCCAAGCACTTCGTCGGTCACCCAGTCTAGTTGTACGTTCACGGCGGCT
This sequence comes from Bryobacteraceae bacterium, assembly GCA_035293725.1. Taxonomy (GTDB): domain Bacteria; phylum Acidobacteriota; class Terriglobia; order Bryobacterales; family Bryobacteraceae; genus Palsa-89. The sequence goes on along the minus strand of DATGMH010000073.1, from coordinate 234,053 downwards.
TCAGTGGGATTCGCCGCAGTCACCACAACCGACTCCGTGAGCGGTTTGACGCGGCCCATGTACATCCTCGTTCTGCCACAGGACGGGCTGCCGCACGTATCGAAAACCGGCACAATTCTGACGGCCTTCAACCCAAGCACATCGACAACCCACATCAGCCAGTTCTACTCCGATTACATGGCTAATTCGGATTCAACCTGGACGATCTACAAGCCTTCACAGTTCGGGAAAGATTTCATAGCCTCCGGCTTCACCGCGATGGAGCACAGCATAATTTCCCCGCCGTCAGTGGGAACGGTTGAGCCAACCTTCCACACGAACGTCAATGCCGATGTCACTCCGATCTGCAATACCGCAGCCACGTACGGCCTAAAGGTTCACCTGATCGGCGACAACTGGGCTGGCGGATCGTCGCAGCTCGGCGTCATGTCGCTTGGGCCTGGACCCGGCTACAGTACCCCTGCATGGCAGTATTACATGCAGCAATACCAAACGTGCGCGACGGCAATTTCTGTCACCGACGAAGTGCTCAACAAATGGGGCTACGCTCCCTTGGAGGGCGTCGGACTTGGCGGCCTGCAACCCGGAAACGGATCGCAACTGCAAAGCATTTCGGTGAGTGGCACGACGGCTACCGTGACGTGTTCTCCTGGGTGCTCAATTGGCGGCGCAAATACGTTCCTGATTCACGGCGACACGGGTCCTTGCGCCAGCGTTCTGAATTACAATGCCTCCACCGGGACGCCGCTATTCCACGGTCCTGGCGGAACGAGTTGGACTTTCACGGTGGGCAGTTCATGCACCGGAAACGCATCGTCAACAGCCACGCTCGAACCTTATGCCGTGCTGGTTTTCGACACGAACCTGAATCAGCCGCCAACCGGTGGACCGTGGACGTTATACAACACGTACAACACGTTTTATCAAATGCGCGGCTGGCACCTTGCGGCTGGCGGCCCGCTGATGGGTTGGCCTCCGACTGGATTTAGCGGTGCGGGAGTTGTTCCGAGCTGGTGCGGAAACGTGTACGCCGGAAGTCCTTCGCGAAACATGGCCGACGACTGCGAAGCCTATTGGAACCCGAACGGCCAATTCCTGCCGGGACGTATTGACCTCGGCGACGTGCAGCAATCACTACTCAACACGGAACTCCGCACCGATATTCTGCCCTACATGAATCTTACGCTGCCCCTGATGGTGGAAACCGAGGGGGTGTCTCTGGACTTCGCGGAAGTTGGTTATCCGGCTACTGTTGTGTCGTGCGTTGGAAACACGATCACTTTCTCTGATCATGGCGTGCGGAACCGGTTCCCTGGAAACACTCGTCTAAAAGTCACCGGATCGAGCGGCGGGAATTGTGATGGATTCTTCTATGTCCTGTCGATTCCAGATTCTGCGCATCTCGTAGTCGATCTGGCAAACTCCACGTTTTCAGCAAACCCCTCTAGCGGGACGCTGACCTGGCAGGATAACAGCACCAATTCAATTAGCACGGATCTGCATGGCATTCAGGTCAACAGCTCCGATTACTCGCACACGCAACTGTCGCCGGCCATAAATTTCAGCGCCAAGCGCGGGATGACGTTCACCATTAGCGGTTCGGGAACGGCTGCGGACGGCGTCTCGTTCGCTTACGACTTCGATGTGTCGGATTTCAATGCGGCAGGAGTGGGATTTAATCCAGGACTGATACGCCAAATTCCTAACTTCACGGCGTCTACAGGTGGAACCGCTCTGATCGTGCCGTACAATTCTTACGTTCGCGGCTCCCATACCTGGGCGACCAACAGTGAAGTTGGTCCGCGATATTTCTACGCGGCTATCAACACGGCTTACCTGGAGCGCGCGGCGGCGTCCCGGCAGTACGGCTCAGCGCTCACGGGCTGCTGCATGGTGCCGGATTACTACGACCGCACAGGCTTGAGCGCCAGCAACACGTACACGGCCACTAATTACACGCGCTCGATCTCCACGCCGGATCTGTCGGGGCAAGCCTTCATTAATCCGCACTGGGACTACGCCAACACGTTCCAGGATTGGGTAGCTACGGCACATGCAAATCTGCTTGTGAAGTACCTCGGCACCAGCGGACTTTTGTTTCAGCCGTCTCTGGCAAGCCCGGATTACGGGCCGTATTTCGAGACAATGGCGCGCACGTCCAGCTATGGCAACCTGTTGGGAATCCAGTTTTATGGAGACAACACCGAGACCTGCACGGCGAATCTCTCGCCCTACCTGCTGACCGGCCAGCCGATCTATCGCTACTACGGAACATGGTCTGGCATTTCGGTCACAACGCTATCGCCGGGAACAGCGTCCGACTCGATGACATGCGACCCTGGTGCGTTCCGGGCTTACGTATTCCCTGCCTCGGGCGGCGGCATCAATGCGCCAATGACTCCGGTGGTGAATATGAAACTGTCGGACGTGACCAACGCCACAGCCGCGTACGTGCAATACGCTTATTCGCCGCTGGTGTTCGACACAAACGGAGTCGCGCCGCAGACTACATGGTTTACCGTCGCCTGCAGCACTAATTCCTGCACCATTCCGGCTGATCGACAGATCGGGACGATTTACTACCGGCTGGTTTACGTCAACAGTTCTGGAAAGGTGTTGGCGACTTCGGCCGTCCAGACGATCTGAGCCGCCACGCAAAGGGCACAAGCAAAGTGAGCGCCAACCAGCGCGGCTCGGGGACCGGATCAACAGGATCGTAGTTCAATTGCAGGTCCACGCTTCCGTAGACGGTGGTGATCGCCGCTACCACGCCGTTGGTCGCCCACGATTGGTTCGACAGCACCAGCGGAATCGCAAACGTGCCGGTTCCCTCGAACACTGACGGATCTGGAGCGGTCCCGGACAGGCTGACTGAATCTATCCCGGCCCCGCCTCCCATGCTGATTTGATGCAGGCCCGTCGTCACACCCGAGAAGCTGTAGCCTGTCTGGTTGCTCAATCCCAACGGGTCGGACGCGATGCCCAATTCGAGCGATGCAGTGTAGGGGATGCCCGGAGTCATGTACATATCGTTGATGCCTTCGTGAACCCAGAACGTGGCGTTTAGCGACCAGTCCATGCTCGGCAAGCTGCCGTTGAACTCGGGCACCGGAATAGAAAAGCTCGCAGGAAAGGCCAGCGATGTAAGTGGCAGGTTTTCCTGAATGTCATAGGTAATCGTGGACGCGGCGCACGGCACAGCCAAAAAGAACAGAAATTTCCGCATAGCAATTTCCTCTCTTCCGTGACCGTTAAGCTAACCGATTTGTTTCCTAATTTCAACCATAAGGAGTCATCGAAAGTACTATGAGCGATCAATTGACCAGCGGCGGCGTGTCGTTGTCCGCAGAACAACAGTTCGACCAGGCCTACCGTGCTGCGCAGCCGCCCGAAGTCAGGGCTTTGATGGACATGCCGGCCGACAGTCCGGATGCGATCTCGGCCAGAATTGCACGCGGCGCGGCACTCGCAGCCAAGGGCTACACCATCGACGCGCCAATCATGATCTATGCCTGGGACCCGTATTTGTGCATGACGGAGAGATTGAACGCCGGTATGGTCTGGGTTCCCTCAGCTCTTCAGCCTGGTTTGGGGATGCCGGGCCAGTTCTCGAGCCCAGGTCTTGATACGCCTGGCACCTTGGGGCCGTATCCGGCCACCCCGCCTCCCGGATCGATCAAGGTGAGCGTTAACCTGGCCGATTACCCGCCGTTTGACGTACCTGCTCCTCCTCCGCCCCCGACCGCGCAAAGTCCGGTTGGTCCGCAGTCTTTGGGGACGCTATACCTCTCCAACGCTCTGGGAAATACGTACCCGGATGGATCCATGTTTACTGAAGCACGAGGGACGTTCTTAAAACATGTGAGCATTACTCCATTTGGAAGAAGTAACTACTGGGAAAAGATTGCCTGAGGCTGGGGTACAGGCTGGCTTGGATTGCCAGCCCTAACCCCCGAAAAGACCGAAGGAATCCCGGATTCGCGTGAGGCCTCACGCGAATGGCTCAAGTGGACCGCTCCGTAATTGGGTTCAGGTTTTTGGGTGTCAATGAACATTGACAACTCGCCTCAGAGCGCGCACGCGGGAAGGCTTCTGACCGTTATCGACCGCTGAGAAAAGCGTCGAAAACAAAAACCAATAACAGTCTATGTGGATTAGTCGACTCCTTCATGGACTAGGATCCCGTCTCTACAATTTCACTCTCAATGCCTTCGACAGATCCCTTGCATCCTTGGTTCTCGGTGCACCGCCGGACTACACCATCTCGGGCGAAATAGGAAAGCATCAAGCAACCAATCCCATCGCAGAAGAAGCCGGAGACGTGCTGGACAAGATCCAGAAGAACCACGTCGAGGACGCCGCGGCCGTGGATGCTGCCTTAACCGAAACCCGAAAACACACCCCAGGAGGGGGAACGTAAATGCTCGATAAAGTGGCCGACCAGACCGCGAAGGACTTGAACGCCGGTATCGCGCTTAACATCACCGAACTGTTCGCCGGACTAAACCAAGTGCTCGACCGCCTGGACGGCGCCACGGTCGAATGCAAGGCCACGGTGGAATGCACGTTTACGGTCCACCTGCGTCCCTGGACCCCAAAGCCGACCGCATGAAACGACTCCTCGCGCTTCTCCTGTTCTCAATCCCCGCGGCCGCCCAGACCTTCTACGGCGCCGGAATTACGCTCCTGCCCCAGTCTTCGCCCAAGCCCTCGGCATGGTTTGTGGCCGCGACCAACATTTCGAAGACCCAGGATGTCTGGAGTTTCAGCGAGACCGACGCCGTACTGGTCAATAAGCGGATCGTGACCAGCGCCCGGACAGGCATTGCAACCGGGCTGCGGAGCTTTGGACCGTGGAAACTATTTGCGCTGGCAAACGCCGGCGTCGCTACCAATGGGGGAGCAACATCGGGAGCTTATGCGGGCGGCGGTGTTTTAACCGGACCTTTTCCTCACAGTTCTCGCTTAAAGACAATTCTTGGAACACGCATTATACGAAGCGGAGTGGGTGGAACAACAGTAACGTACAACATTGGATTTGGATGGTGAGACGCTGGCCTGGAGTGCCAGCCCTAAACCCGGACGACCGGGAGAGTCCCGGATTCGCGTGAGGCCTCACGCGAAGGCCTGAGTGGACCGTTGTAGTCTAAGTTCACCCGTACAGGAAGCCTCGGAAGTTCTGGAAGAAAAAACGAAGAAAACGTAACTAGCCCGAGGACATTCTGCTCTAGATCCGAGCACTACATCCTTGCGCGCTTTCACCTGTTCACCCTTGCTTGTTTTGAGCCTATGCAACCTTCAGCCTTTGACCTTGAGCCTTAACGCCATGTTGTTTTTGGCGAGATCCAACGGATTCGAACCGCTGACCTCCTGGTTAATAGCCAGGCGCTCTAACCACTGAGCTAGGGTCTCTGTATAGTATTCGCTAACGTGCGAACACGAACGCTTCATTTTTGCCAGTTTTTATCTCTGCACGTCGAACGATTCCATTGTAGGCTTATTCCTGCCGCCGGCGCCGACGGTATTCTTCAGGAGACATTTTACGTAACTCCTCAGCCGGACAATCTGCAACCGAACTTGCAACAGAGCATTGTTGATTGACATCCGCCGGGTACAGAATCGTCGGTGCAGATTCAGGCCTTATTTCGGCGAACACCAGGCTCGGCTCCTCATCAGTAATGACGGGGAAGGCGAGCACCCCTGGGGATGTGGACTTATTGCTCGATGACATCGGTCACGGCATTGACCGTCTCGAGGGTGGAGTCGATCAAGGACGGTTCGCGGCGGTAGACGTCAACCTTGGCGTCTCGTAACTTTGGGTCGAAGTAACGCCTGATTTTAACCGTGATGTTGCCGCCCGTCGTATTTTGCATAAGGCCCTCCCGAAGACTGCGGTCTCCGAGTCCGCTCCACATTTCCAGATCTGCTTTGGCAAGATCCTTCCGCCGATGTATCCATTCCGCAATCGATTTTGTGACCTGCTTGCCGTCAATTTCGATGGTCACCGGCGTTGAAAGGTTAGTGCGTTGAATAGCTACGCGGAGACGGGCGATCTCATGCAGTGAGTCCTGGTGCGATTGAATCCACTGAGTGACTTGGTCCTTTTGGTCGGGGTAAACAGGCGTCTCAAAATCCAGGTCCGCACAATAAGTGGCGACTTTCTTCCTCAGATCGGCGCATTTCTCCTGGAGGTGCTTCAAGGTCTTCATCGCCTCAATGATCTTCATGACCTTAAGCATCGCGTCAGAGCGCGCACGCCGTCAAGCCCCGCGCCTTTTATCGACCGCTGAGAAAAGCGTCGAAAACAAAAAACACTTCCCATGGACACCCCAGATTTAACCCTCATAGAAAAGCAGCACCTGTTCTGCCAGCTCGCGGCCAATCTGATCTTGGAAGCGATCGCACTGGGCTACCAGCCGCGGTTCGGAGAAGCCTACCGGACTCCAGAACAAGCCGAGCTGGATGCGCAAAAAGGAACCGGCATCAAGAACTCGGAGCATTGCAAACGCCTGGCCTTAGATCTTATTCTCGACAAAGACGGCGTATGGCTGACCAATTCGAACGACTACAAACCTTTAGGCGAATGGTGGAAGCAGCAACATCCGCTGTGCAGGTGGGGCGGAGATTTCCAAAGTAATCCTGATGGAAACCATTTCAGCTTGTTCGATCAGGGGGTGGCATAGCTGGCCTGGAGTGCCAGCCCTAACCCCAAAAGCCCGGGGGAATCCCTGATTCGCGTGATGGGGATACCCATAGTTTGCAGCGCGGTGCTGATGGGGCGTATCGCCAAGGCCTCACGCGAAGGCCTGAGTGGACCACTCCGTGATTGCATTCAGGTTTTCGGGTGTCAATGAACATTGACAACTCGCTTCAGACCGCGCACGCGGGAAAGTCTCTGACCGTTTCCGACCGCTGAGAAAAGCGTCAACAACATAAAATGAAAAAACTCCTACTCTTATCACTCCTTCTATCCCTCTGCTTATTAGCAGAGAAGCCCAAGAAGCAACACAAGAAGGTAGAAGACACCTGCCACTTAAAGAAGCACGCCTGCCGCTGTTTGATACGGACTCAAACGGTACAGGACGAAAAGACGCAAGAGTGCTTCGAGAAATTCCCAACCGACCGCAAGGCAAGACTGGACTGCTTCGCCCACATACCGGGACACTGCGACATAGTCGACTCGCCGGCTTACGGCCACTTCCAGGTTGAGAACCCGGAAACCCATGAGCAGATGTCAGTGAAATGCCAGATGTACTGCCATAAGGGCGGATGCGGCTGCGATGACGGACCGGTGTGCGAACTTACCGTTGAGTCCTACGATGAATCGGATGAATCACAACAGTGAATCAGGCCGCAACTGACGAAAGAAACAACCTGCGGTTTTTCTCTCGCAGTATTCCCTTTAAGCACACCCGAGCTTCTTCCGTGTGGTGCGGTCGAATTCCGATAAGTCGGCCATCGCGCGATTGAACCACAGGACCAATTCCGTGTCGGTCATATAATCGTGAGGGCCGTACATGCCGATGCGTTTACTTGAAATCTCCACGGTGAGTTCCCGGCCTCCGCAATTGATGACGGCCCAACGCTCGTCGTCGCCCGCTATCCGAAGAGTAAAGGCATCGCCCAGTACCACAGGGCTCATATTGTCCGGCCACCACTCCGAACAATCTATAGAACAGTCCACCGATCCCCAACCCGCCTGTTGCGTGTTCCAGTAAACACGCTTCATTTCGCGAATAATGCCCTGCAACAAGGCTTCGAACAACTGCGTGTTGGTGCAGCTCATGCGTGCGGCTTCGCTTCGTCCAGTATTTTGATCTGGATGTGGAACTGCTGGCCCTCGCCCGGCATCAGATAGTCGGTCTCTCCGCAGCCGGTGTTCAGATCGCCCTTTACGCAGGCGTCCTGGCGCGAGCCGTCTTTTTCGCTGAAGAAATCCTTCTCCAGTTTCGAGCCGTCCGGGCACTTACCGGCCTTGGCGTGCGTGACCCGGTAGCAGTTGGGATCGAGGCTGTCGAAACCTAGGCGCGTTTCAAGGCTGTCTGAGCCAACTCGCGTTGAGCAGCTCGAGAGTAATACACCCGCCAGCAATATGGTCACAACCAGCTTCATGCTCACCCCCGCCTTTTTAATTCTGCCTTAGTTCCGCTGCGATATTTTTCCGATATTCTAGAAATGTTCCCGGAGTGTTGGAGGGAGCAGCAATAACTGCCCCCGTCTCCCTGTTAAAAGGGGGATAGCCAAGTCTGGGGTCTAAAGCCCGGCGCGGGGTGCTCCAGCAAAATGACGAGGCGTCAGATTCCACGCCTACTAGGGAACACGCAACTAGTCTTTGTACGGATCAAATTCGCCCTCGCCTGCCATAGCAACACCCAGTGGTGTTAAGACATGCAGAATTCGAATAGAGCCGTTGTGCTGTTCTAAAACCTCGGGCAGCCGCTTATAGCAATGCGGCGATTCGTCCACTCCTGCCCCGCGCAGTTCCACGCCTAACGGCTGAATCCACTCCGTCATCATCTCCCTGGTGACCTTCCCCGCCCGCTTTACCTCGCCCGTCTTCCTGTCGACCTTCCCTTTGGCTTCCATCCGGCCCATGACGCGGCCCGCTCCGTGAATTGTCGAATAGAGCGAATGCTCTCCGTCTGAGTGCTCGACGCCTTCGATAATCACCGAGATATCGCCCATCGAGCCGCCCACGAAGCCCTTCTGCCCGGGGAACGCCGGCGTAGCGCCCTTCCTCACCACCCACATTTCGCCGTCACGATGTTTCTCGCACCACGCGAAATTGTGATGATTGTGTACTTCCTTGAGTACCGCCGCGCCCAAGATGCGCGCCACGCGATCGCACACCCAATCCCTGCCCGCATACGCGTACCGGCCGGCCAGCGCCATACACGCTAAGTAATCGGCGCCCAGATCCGATGAAACCGGAATGACGCAGGGATCTACCATCATTCCGTCTTTTGCCCCCGCCTCATTCAGGAAGTGTGTTGCGGTCTTGTGCCCGAGGCCGCGCGATCCAAAGTGGACTCCGATCCAGATGCGATCGAGTTCGTCCGAGAAGATGTCCACGTAGTGGTTTCCTGATCCCACGGTCCCCAGCTGGCCGCGCGCCATTTCCTTGAGCGGCGCCACGGCGCTAAGTTTCCAGGCCTCATCGTCAAACAGTTCGTGGTCTACCCGTTCGTTGTTGCGCCGGCCAATTCCGAAACTGATCGTGTTCCAAACGTCATCCATGATCCGGGCAATGTTGCGCTTGACGTCCGACGCATCGGCGTCTGTCAGGACCGCTTTATTTCCGCAGGCAATGTCAAAACCTACGCCCGAAGGGGATATTTTGTCGTGGTACGCCACGACTCCGCCGATGGGAACTGCGTAGCCGAGATGATGGTCGGCCATTAAAGCCGCGTGGTCTGCGGTCTTCATGCAGTTCTTGATCTGCTCTAACGCTCCCTGGTCTACTGGATCACCCCATACTGGAATGCCTTCGATTACTTGCATAGTTTCAGTATGAGGAGTTTCTGGATCTGAGTGAAGGGTTTTTGTTGGTAACGCTCTCCTCAACGGTCTCGCGTTGGTTGAGCCAGTTGCTCGTTCGCGCTCGGGACGCGCTATGTTGAACTCAGTGGAAGTTCCCAATCCGCACGACTCGAGCGACTTGGTCCTTAGGCTGGTTGAGAAACTGATTTCAACCGTGCGCGATTCCGGCGCCAACCACATGGAATCGTTATGCGCCTTGAAGGCCGCCGCGGACCTGCTCCCCGCATTGCGATTAGACCAAGAGCCCACTCTTAGGATTTAGCGCACATCGACCGATTGGGTGCGCGTAGTAAATTCCGAAAGAAACTTCTCGGCTTGATCGCGTGCGATCAGAATATTCTGCTGGTCAGAAAACCATATGCGGCACGAACCATCGTTCAAAATACGAATGAAGGCCACGCGATCAGTATTCACTAGCAGCGTGTCCCCGCCCGGCAAACCTAACGTAAAGAACATCTGTTTCTCCCCTCCGGTTCAAGTCTAAGAGACAAACAGAGAACGGTAAATATCGCAGGGTAATAGCCCCGCCAACGCTGGAGCGTGTTGCGGATGGGATTCAGCCCATCCAGTCGCGAGGACCCGAGCGGATGTTGCGCGTTGCGGGGCGGCCCCCGGAGGCTTTACCGAAGAACAGATCCTCCAGGCTCTTCTCCGACAATTCGTCAGCCGTGATTTCTTGCTTGTTGTACGCCAGGAAGGCTCTGGTCTCGTCCGACTGGATCGAAAAAACCAGAGGGGCTTTGTCGGAAGGCGTCACGCGAATGGACTCTTCCGCTTCATTGAATTCAATGAGAACGCTCTTGCTGATGTCGCGGATGATGGTCTGACCATCGCGGGGAATGGTGCGCTTCACAAGAAAGCGGTGGCCGTTTTCAGGGCGGCAGTCCACCTGAGGCGCGTCTGGGTCGCAGTAGTTTCTGTTGAAGCTTTCACAGCAATCCTGAATCAACGCCCTCACGGTTTGCCAAATGCTGTCGGCTTGGGACCTGAGTACGTATTCCCGCCTGGCTCGGCGATCTACCCAGTTCGAGGACTGCTCGTCGCTCACGGTTTACCTTACGGCTTTTCGGGTGCCAGCGGCGACTCGAAGCCCACCAGTCTTCTTACGGCTTCGCAGTTCGTCCCCTTCATCGCTTCTTCGACAACGCGGGCCATATCCGGCTTTTCGAGGACCTTCGCCTCTGTCAGCATGCCGTCCAGTACCCCGCAGGCGTAAAGCGACTGAAAAGCCTTCTTGGCTTCCGGCGTGAGCGCTGCCGCAGGTTTCTCCGGCTCAGGAGCCGAAGGCGCCGGGGTGAGCTCGGGGGCGCTCAATTGGCGGCTCATTTGCTGATTCTGTAACTGCAGCTGCCGAAGCTGCCGCAGTTTAATCATCGTGTCGATCGGATCGTTGAAGGTCGGCGGACGGACTCTCATCGGAATACTGGAATCGGTCGAAGTCGTGGGTATTGTTGGCCGTTCCACTTGTCTTCGATCTTCGCCGCATTGCCACACCCAACGGCCGGATTGCCCGTTAGGATCGGTCAGGCAGACCGGCCGCGGATTCTCACATACCGCCGTTCCGAGCGTCCGCTGTGGGATAAGTTGGCCCCAACACGGACCGACCTGGGCGACCGCCTTTAAGGGCAATAGCAAAAGCGCCACGATCACGACGCCCTTGGCTGCCGTTTTCGCCCACCTCGCTTTTGCCGCCTTCCGCGCGTACTCGCTTCTCTGCTCCGGCGTCAGCTTCTCCATGCGGGCTACCGCACTCTTTAGTCCGCCCCGCCGGCCCTCCTTTTTGAAATACTCCCGAACACCCTTGGGTATCTTAGCCATTGCCCATAGCGTAACCCCGTTTGCATTAAAAGTAAAACAGGGGCTTGACTGCGCAAGGGGGTTGCGCATATACTAAGAACGTACTCCGATGCGCAACGCCGGTTCATTTGAGAACAAACCAACGCCGGGAGCGAAAGCAAGGTGCAAGGAGGCACTGTGGCAGCTCCCAAAGACGAGCTGGACGGACCGCTGTTCCGGGTCCGTCTGGCCGCCGAAACGCAAATCTACGACCGGAAGACGGGCGAGTGGCAGAATCACTCCGTCTCGCCGGGCAGCCAATTCACCGTGGTCAAGCAGGGCAATTCGATTGACCTTGAGATCGCTCAGCCAGCGCTTTCCTGGGACGACGTTCCCTTGCGGGTGCTGCTTCAGAAAGCATTAAAGGCCCTGTTACGGGGCATCGAGGACAAACCATGAATCACTTTCAACAGTTAGAAACCAGCCTGAAACTGCGGCCAATCCTGGCCACGGTGCAGATTCCGGCTCCCCTTGAATCGAAACCGGCCCAGCGCGAAGACCTGCCCTGGATCAAAACCGTAGAGATGGAATGCGCCGACTGCGGAGGCTCGGGCGGCGATGCGGCGTCCTGGGACCCGGATTGCCAACCGTGCCCGCATTGCATGGGCTCGGGCAAGGAAACGGTAACGCGCAACTATCTGCGCGAAGCCTTCGATCTCGCGCACAACGCCGAATCGTCCATCGTGCCCGAACGCGAGCACGTGGTAGCGATTTTGCAATACGTCAACCGCACCGTGAACGATGCGCACGAAGGCCTCGGCGCGCTGAAGACTTTTATCCCGGAGGTGGCCTAGCCATGCCGAAAACAACGCGATACGAACTCTGGAAACAATCCATCGAGCAACTTCAGCAAGCCATCGATGCTTTGGATCAGGCGCACGCCACGATGAAATCGATCGGCCTGGAGGACGTTGACAATGGTTGCGGCGGGGCTTACCGCGCCACTATCAAATCGGTCTGCGGTAATGCCGAATCGATCCTTGAGGAACTCCGTACCGCAGATTGCGACGAATGCCAGCATGCGATCCAACTGCACGTCGAGAAATATGGCTGCGAATATGAGCGCGGCGATGTTGCAACGCCCTGCCGGGACGGCGGAACAATTATGGCGGCTGCAGGTCCGTGTGGTTGCGATTGGTGGCACAGGGAGGTGGCGTGATGGAATTCATCAAGTTCGACACCAACATCCCGCAGGAAATGGCCTTCACTCACGCCGAGGGCGTTCCCAAAGACGGGCAGTGGGGCGAGTACTACTTCCGTACCACCACCGACGGCCGGGGAGTTTCGTTCAAGCGCGACGTCGAGAGCAAAATCCTTGCGCTTGAAATTCAGCCCGGCGAGATTGTCTCGATCTGCAAAAAAGAGCAGAAGCAGGGCAACCGCCGCAACATCATCTGGGAAGTGAAACGGGTAGATCCGCCCGGAGATCCCGGCGCGCCCGTTCAGCCGGTTGCGATCCAAGCGGCAGCGGTCACCCAACCGCCACCCGCTCGCAGGCCTGCGAGCGGAGCCCCTCCCGCTAGAGAAACGGCTCCGCAAGCAGCATCCGTCCAGCCGAAACCGAACGGCACAGCTACCGAGAATCATATCGCGCCCGCGGCTACAGAGCGGGCACCGATTATTCACACTGAACTGAGTCAGGCCATTGCAGGAGTTCTAATCGCCGCAGTAGATGGATTCCTGCAAACCTGCGAATACGCCAAATCGAAAGGCCTGCAAGTCGAATGGCACCTCGACTTCACCGGCGATCTTTTGCAGCGCTTGGCCACCTCGGCCTTCATCGCCGTCATGGACGGTAAACCCCAAGCGCTGAATCTTCGCGCCCGCAACGAACAACTACGCGAGTCGAGAGCCGCTAACGGAGGTGCATCATGGCCGCATTAGTCCTTTCCTTCGTGGCCGGGTTCATCGTGGGTGTTGCCCTGGTGCTGTTCCTGGTCTATTTCGGCGGGGGCTTGGTCAACAACAAGTGGGATGACGGAGGCGACGACTCATGGCCGCGTTGAGTATGCTGTCCTCCCCGTATCACATTTCAGGACTGACGCCGCGCGAATCGGAAATTGCGGTCTACGCAGCCCTCGGTTACAACAACAACCAGATTGCCCACATGGCCGGCATCAATCTACAAACGGTGAAAAACCACCTGAAGAGCTGCTACCGGGCTCTAGGAATTGTAAAACGAGAACAATTAGAACCGATCGTTTATGAATGTGTTCCTGAAGTTCGGGAAGAGATGAAACGATTAGGGAGATCACCCCGGTTGGTCGCTGATGATAAGGGGCGCACAACCTACGGTTTTTCGCCCCTTACAAACCCCGCTTTTCCCTCCGAGAGCGCGAACGAGCGCAAGCCGCAAGCTCGCGAGACCGCTGAGAAGAGCGTTGCCAACAAAAACAGCGGAGGCCTTGAATGACTCGCATTGCAGAGCCGAAAACACATCTCAAGGCCGAGACATCCGCCGTCTACCGTAATCGTCCCCTGATCGTGGAACTATCCGCGCACACAGTAGCGATCCATCCCAAAGGGGTCCGCGAGGCTTACAATGTCCCCTGGCTGGCGGTATTTGAACTGGGCCAGAAATTAAGCGTCCTTGAAACGAGAAAAGAGAAACACAGCAGGAGGACCAAATGATGCTCACCGGTAAGCGCCTTGCGCTGCTCTGGCGATACGCCCTGTTAGGAGCGCGGTACTGACATGGGGTATCCCCACTGGAGTAGCAGCGCGTTTGGATTGGCGTCTTCGACTTCGGAGGTCCGGTCATGAGCTTCGTTTTCGACACAAGCCACATCGATGTGATCGAGGAGTGGTTAAGAATCAGCCCACCGGCAGCCATCACGCTGCCCGTCGGTGATCCCCTCGCCAGACAGCATGTCGTTTATATCTGCCAGCCTCCCGGAACGGGTGAGCGCGAGGACCAGACTGAATTGCTGTATCTCGCGCGGCTGATCGCCGCTGCGCCGGATTTGCTTCGTCTCGCCCGGGCCACGTCTCATGTCGGCAAATCACTCCGGGCCGTCCGCGAGGGAATTAGCGACGAGTTGATTCTGGAGTTGGTCCAACTTGCCGACCGGACCATCGCCGAAGCCGAGGGAGCCATTCAGAGCGCGAACGCGGGAAAGCCGCAACCGACGTCCGACCGCCCAGAGGAGCGTCAAAAACAAAACAACAACCCAGGAGAAAGTTTATGACTACTCCTACTACTAATCTCATTTCAGTTTCCGCGCCCGCACTGCCACGTCGGGCGAATGGAACGGAGCAAGCACCGTCCTCGACTTGCTCCGAAGGGGCGGCGCCGTCCGCCCCTTACACCGATGACCCGTCTTCGCCTTCCCGCGCCAACTGCGTTTTGAGCTGTTCGGCCAAGTATTACTACAAGTACAAACTCGAGCTGCCGGACATCCAGGGATCGGCGCGTGCCATCGGCAAAGCACTACACGCGACCTCGAAGGAAAACTTCACCCAGAAGATCGAGACCAAGAAAGACATGTCGATCGCCTCGGCTGTGGCGTATTACCGGGACGCCTGGATTGAAGAAGAGGAGCAAACTAATTTCGAAAAGGACGAGGACCGCGCCGAGTTGCGCGCCATGGGAGCGAAGTTGGTCGCAAAGTTCATGGAAACTACGGCGCCGCTGATTCAGCCGGCAGCCGTGGAACTCCCGGTCCAGGGTGTCATCGGTGGCGTCCGGGTACGGGGCTTCGTGGATCTGCTGGACGTCCAGGGCCGCATCATCGACCTGAAGTCGGCCAACAAGAGCCCGTCCAAGAACGTCATCCGGCCGGATTACCGGTTCCAGGTTTCGACCTACGCGCAACTAACGCCCGGCGCCTCGGGTGAAGCCGAACTCCATACCGTTGTAAAGCTGCAGCGCGAAATAAAGATCGTTCCGCAGTCGTTCAAGGTCACGGAAGCCGACAAGCAGTACGTTGAAAGCATCTACCCGCTGGCCC
This sequence comes from Bryobacteraceae bacterium, assembly GCA_035293725.1. Taxonomy (GTDB): domain Bacteria; phylum Acidobacteriota; class Terriglobia; order Bryobacterales; family Bryobacteraceae; genus Palsa-89. Next base: position 218,727 of record DATGMH010000073.1, on the reverse strand, counting down.
AGGAACTCATGGCGTCCGGGATCGTGGTGCCCAACCGGAACCATTACCTGTGTTCGACCAAGTACTGTCCGTATTGGCGCCAGTGCGTAAAAGACTTCGGCGGGCAAGTCTCGGGAGCGGACGATTGAAACCCACACCCGCTTCGAAAGGGATGAAGGGGATGCAGGGGAAGCAACCGCAGGTGGCGTCCCCTGCCTCAGCAACACACACCCCATAGGTTTATGAAACCACCCCGCAATACGCGTTATCTGGCCTGGATTCGTTCCTTACCCTGTTTGATATGCCAAACCCTTCGGCATATCGAAGCGGCGCACGTAGGGCCTCACGGCATGGCACAGAAGGCATCGGATTTCAGAACCGTGCCGCTATGCCTCAAACATCATCGAACCGGAAACGACTCGCTCCACAAACTGGGGCGCCGGCGCTTCGAGGAACGCTTCGGAGTCGACCTTCTAAAGCAAGCCGAAAGACTCGCTTCCAAAATCCAGGTCCGGGTAGAAAACGGCCACTATGTCGGGTATCTGGAAAATGAAGCAATACCGTTGAGTCCGGTGGAACGAGGCATTCCAGCCATGATTAAGCTGGCTGTGGGTATTGCAAAGGAGAAGTTGAGATGATAATCAGACTCAGAGTTTGTTGCGTCTTGTGCTGCACTGGAGTTGCAGCACGGAGCAATAAGACGGCTTCGGTTGAGGCGGTCCGGTCATGAGCCAAGAAAAGAATTGGGAAGTGTATGACAACGGTCACGTGATACCCAGAAATGATCTCAGGGTTCACGAGGCGGACGCAAGTTGTTGGTGCGCTCCAACTCAACATCCTGAGGATGCGGACGTATGGGTTCATCACTCTGCCGATAGAAGAGAATTTAATGAGCCGGGCGGAGCATTCGGAGCGAAAGAACACTAACCAAAAGGAGCGGTTCTAATGAGCAAAGACCTTGATAAGTTGGCAAACACGATTAAAATTCAGAGCTTCGTCATTGTCGTACTACTCGTGGGCCTTATCGTGATGGCTCTGACGGTGGTGGGTCGATGAGCGAACAGCAGCTATTGGAAATGATCCAGTGGATTGGTATATAGCGGCCGTTTGGTTTTGTTTGTTGCTTAACGGCAACGTTGTGATCGTCGTTATCGTATCGGAAACCTACAGGCACTTTCGCAATAAGCACCGTGCTGAAGGTTGGCGGGATGGCTGGAAGGCACGGAGCGAGTACGAAGTCGGAAGGAAGGAGTCGAAGTGAGCGAACAGAAGCTATCGGAGGGCTTTACGACTAGAGAGTGGGTAGCACTTGCCGTATACGCCAAAGATCACGATGCCATCGTTGGCAAGATTGCTGCGCTGGAGTCCAGCAACGAGCGAATGCGCGATCTGGTCCGCTACAAACGGCACGAACTGTTTAACGATGACCTGATTTCGCAGGAAGAGTTTTCGTCTTTGGTGGCTGAGACTCCGGGTTCGGTTGCGCGGCTTGAGGGCTACGACAAGGCGAAGGCTGAGTTTAACGAGCGGATTGCCGCACTGGAGGCGCAACTGAAAATCTCAGAGGGCGCTGTGCGCATTCAGGCTGCGCAAGTCAACAGTCTAATCGCCGAGCGCGACCAACTCCGCGCCAAGGCCGAGAAAGCCGAAGCACGGCTGAACGAAACGTTTACCGATGACGACGGAACCATATGGACCGTGCCGACCGCATGGGCATACGCGCAAGCCTGCAAAGCGGTGAACGCAAGGCAACTTTCCGCAGAGAAACTGGCCGAGCGAGCCGAGGAGGATTCGCGGCGGCTGCGAGAGATTCGTGAGTCATTCGCGGATCATGAGAAGGCCGTCGAAGCACTACATCAGATAGTGTTGCATATCTACCCCGACGCAACGCGTTCAGATCACCCGTATTACACAATTCGATCGCACATGGCAGCAGTCCTGCGCTCGTTAGATCGCTGCCGCGAGTGCGCTATTGACGCTGCTAGAGCGGAGGAACGGGCGTTGAAAATCTGTCGCGAGGCCATCGATAAGGCCGAGGGAACCATCCCGAGCGCGAACGCGGGAAAGGCGCAACCCGTCGAGACCAATGAGAAGAGCGTCGACAACAAAGGCCACAACTCATGAGTGGGGAAAGAGACACCAATATTTTAAAAAAACCAGACCCAACTCCCCACACCTGCGGGGAACCAACTCTTACCCGACGTGAAATATCAGTTCTCCTTCTAGTATCAGAAGGCTTCACCAACAAGCAACTCGCCCAGGAATTAGGGATCAGCGAATCCACAGCGGCCGAGCATGTGCAAAACGCCATGCGTAAAACACAGGCCAAAACCCGAGCGGGGCTAGTACTGTTCGGAGTGCGGTCAGGAATCATCCTGGTTCCAGGTAGTAATAGTACGGTCCCCAAGCGGCCGCCCGCAATCATACAGATCAGCCGCAGATCACCCCAAAAGGAATCGGTGGCATAGTACCGACCCCTCCGAAATCGGCATTTCCTTCTTAACCCCAAAGGAGTATTCAAGAAAGTGCAGTGCCGATACGCCTCCCCCAATCTTCTGCGCGTAATTCGCAGATGGGCTACCTGAAACTGTTGAACCGGATCAATGAAAAGGTGCCCTATGGATTCTCGTTTGAAGGCACCCTGCTCCGGCCGGGCAAGACGGTCTCATTCGAGGAACTGCGGCCGACCAATGAATACCCCGAGGTCCCGATCATCCTTGAGTGCGCCGGCACGCAAAACCCGCAGGATGGCCGGCCGAGCACGCGGCACTGGCCGACGCTCTACATCCTGTGGCAACTGGATCCACGCAAACTCGAATGGAAGGAGATCGCGCGGGCGCAATCGGAGAGCTGGGACTGGGCAGCCGATTTGCGGCCGATCGCCAAGCGCCTGCTTCAGGAAGCCCGAGGGGGAATCGAAGTCTTCCGCGGCGCCGACCAGGTGGCACGACGAATTTCAGACCTGCTCGAAAAGGAACTGCTTACCCTGGCTCCGCCAGACCGCGGGCGCGCCTTGGGAATTTTGCACGATCAGTTCTGTTCCCAGTTCGCCAGGCTGTAGGGTTTGAATCGGGGAAATTTTTGTCGGTGCGTGTGTGCGTGCGTCTGCTTCTTACAAACTACCGAGATCACTCACTCACGCACACTTTGTTCTTGTTGTTGTTCTTCCTTATTAATGCGGAGGCAAAGCCCCCTGGAAATCCTGGCTCAACCTACCAAGAAACCTTTGGTAGTCGAGCCATGAAAACCTGTGTGGTTCTCATTTTGTTCTCCCCAAGAAACTTTAGTGGTAGACTCAGGCCAAACCAGCACCGTCATTATCGAATTCTAGAATTTTTTGCAAGCATGAAAAAATGCATTGACAGGTACCGAACGATGAGAGTATGATTCGGACATCCCCTGATGCCAACTAAAACGGGAGCGCCGGAAACGCGGCGCAAACTTACGCGCAAAGAAATTGCCAAGATAGCCGCCAATGCGCGATGGTCACGGCGATCGATGCGCACCTGTCCCAAGTGCAAAGGCAAAGGGGAAATTCCGAACACAGCCAAAAAGTCGGATGAGGCTGCTGCTTAAGAAAGGAGGATTGGGAAGGAATTAGGCTGGCTTTCGAATTTTACCGGTGTATGTGTTATCGGAAGTAGGAGCTCAGGATGATAAAATAGGCTTCTTGGGCTCCATCTATTCGCGCGAACAGCTCATTGCTGCCCGAGCGGCCTGGAAGCGCGACGGCAAAACCGTCGTCTTCACTAACGGCTGCTACGATACTCTGCACCCCGGGCACATCCGGCTGCTGGAGAGCGCGCGGTCGCTCGGCGACGTTCTGATCCTGGCGCTGAACACGGACGCAAGCGTGCAGCGGCTGAAAGGGCCGACCCGACCGCTGATCGCCGAAAACCAGCGCGCGGAACTGGCCGCTGCGCTGGCCGCCGTCGACGCCGTCACATTCTTCGATGAAGACACGCCGCGCGCGCTGATCGCCGCGGTGCTTCCGGACGTTCTGGTCAAAGGCGCCGATTGGGCGCACTTCATTGCCGGGCGCGAAGAGGTTGAGGCGGCGGGTGGCAAAGTTATGGCGCTGCCGCTGGAACCCGGCTATTCGACCACGGGAATTGTGGAAGAGATCATCGCACGCTCCCAGCAGCGTCCGGCCGCTGCGGAACGTCGCGCGGGATCATAACCAGGCGCCCGGTTTCAACCGGCTCGAAGCGGAACTGCGTCACGCGAGCGCCGCGAATCGTGTACAGCCCATGCGAGGTGCCGCAGTAAATCGCGTCCTGGGCGCGATCGATGGTGAAGATCACATCCGGGATGGCGAACGTCTCGACCGCGCCGGTCTGGACGTTGTACTTGAGAAGCCCGCCAGCGATGTCGGCGCCTTCCGGACGCCGCTTCAGGCCTATCCACAAATCGCCGCCGTCGAGCAAAATGGCGGATCCGGACCAGGGCGCGATTGCCGGCAGATAGCGCATTTCGTATTTCCGCGCGCTGATATCGAAGCTGCCGATTGCTCCGACGCCGGAGACGCCTTCGCCGTCATAGAACGTAGTTGCGAACCAGATTTTGTCGATGTCTTGGGCGTACGGCCCGATGTCGCTTTCGATTTCGTCCGGCGGCTGCTTACGGTGCAAGATTCGCCGATACAGATCCAGTGTGGGGATCGGCGCGGGAAATGCTTCTTCATTTCCACGTGAACCGACGAGGATCGTCGATGGGCGGTGCGGTTCGCCTGGCGGCGTAGTGTGCTCCACAACCACGCGTTCACCGGCCGGCCCACGCAGTACTGGCTCGATCGGAAGTGGCAATTCCAGAGGCGGCCCGACGGCCGAGACTTCATATGCGGGAAACCCGCTGGCGCGAGGGTCGATGGAAATCACCGCGGACCGTTGCCTGGCGGGGTCCTGAACTTCTCCGCCCTCGGCGAACGATCCCGAATAAACCAGTTTTTCGCCCTGGCGCGAAGTGGATCGCAACGACATGATGCCGTATGGAATTTTGACAGGCGGCTGAGTGGTTCCCAGGTCGAACAGATACTTCCGGCTGCCATAATACAGGCCGTAATCGCCGTAAAAATGCAGATACGCCGAATGGGCGCCGAACACTTCCAGTACCGGCCAGGCGGCGATGCTCTTGGCCGGATAGCTGTCGAGCATTAGCGCTTCCTGGCGCGTTGCATTTGAGACGACGACCAGGTGAATCTGGCCGGAGGTCTCGCGCAATTGCACCGCATGTGCGGAATCCAGCGGTTTCTCGGCGAGAATGCGAGTGTCCTGGGCCGCTAGTGCTGAAACCGCTATTGCTGAAACCGGGATTGTTGAAACAAAGATCGCCAGCGCCGCCAAGTTCTTACTGAGTACACATCTCACCGGTCGGCTCCCAATCGGTCACATCGATGGCGACTCCCTGCTTGCACTCGCTCGGCCCGTCGTGCGCGGTTCCTTGAATTGTCACGACAATTCCATCGTCCGGCTTGGGCGAGGCCTGGAACGTATACGTGGTCTGGCCGTCCAGCGTCTGGAGCAGTACGCATCCATCTCGGGCGATCCGGACGCAGCCGGTCGCGCGCACTTCCTGTATGCGCGGCGTGCGCCCCGGCGATTTTTTGGGCGTTTGGGCGAGCGCGGAGGCAAGTACGATGCTGGCGGCGAGGAATCTGGAGAACTGCATGGGGTCTCTTCCATGGTATCCTCGCCGGAGCTTATGGACATTCGCGGGAAAACAGTAATCGTCACCGGCGCGGGCGCAAACGGATCGGGCCGCGCGATTTCGCGGCGCTTCGCAGCTGAGGGCGCGAACGTGGTTGTGTCGGATATCAACCCAGAGGGCGGATGGGAAACGGCACGTCAGATTCAGAGCGACGGAGGGCGAGCGGAGTTTTTCTTGGCCGACGTGCGTGTCGAGGAACAGGTTCGCGAACTGATCGCATTCGCAGAGCGGAGGTACGGCGGCCTGAATGTGATGGTGAACAACGCCTCCGGGCCCGATATCCGTCCCGACGAGCCGCTGGAACACTGGGCCATCAACTTCCCTACCGATGTTTTTGGAGCGATGTACGGGACCAGGTTGGCGATTGATGCGCTGCGGCGCTCGGGCGGCGGCGCAGTGGTCAACATGACGTCGATCACGGGGCTTTGGCACGGGCGGAAGAATCCCGCCACAGGCTACGACGTCGCCAAAGCAGGAATCATTCGCCTTACAACGGCGCTGGCGTGGCTAGGCGAGAGAGAAAATATCCGTATCAATTGTCTCGCCCCCGGATGGATCGCTTCCGAACACGTTCGGAATTATTGGGAATCGTTGACGCCGCAACAGCGGGTGGAGCGCGCCGTGCCATCGCGCTTGCTCGCACTCGAGGAAGTTGCAAGCGCCGTTTACCGCCTGGCGACGGACGCTTCGCTGGCGGGGCGCGTGCTGGTGTGGTGGTCCGAGAATGCGCCGGGCCTGATTCCATGGGGCGATCGCGGATATGCGGCGCTTACGGATTACGAAGTTTAACGGACTCGGCCAGGGTCTCGGACAACCATAGATTCATGGCTGGCCTGAGTTCCCTGGCCCGCACCTGAATTCAGACGCTCTCCCAATAACGGGCCATGAGTTCGGTCGCCCATGCCGGTTGGTGAACGTCGCCGCGGGGGCCGAACTGGCGCACATAGGGTTTGATGTCGAGGACAGGAGTGCCGTCGATCGCATCCAGACCTTCGACTTCGATCGCCAGTGGACGGACAGAAATCAGCCGGCATATGGTGGCGCCGATCCGGTTGGGCCGTCTTCGCGCGCGTTGAGCGAAAATGCCCACCTTGGGCCAATCCGCGCGGCCGCGCGGGTGGCGCGCGCCTAAGTCCACATCCGTCTCCGCGACTTGATCGAAGACGAAAACGATTTCGACATGGGAGAACTCGTCGAGCCCGGCCAGGCAGTCCTCGGCGAAACGCGAGGTGTCCAATTCGATGCGCGCTGTGACGCCGCCCCACACATCATCGAGCGGCTCGTGAATCGGGCTGCGGACGGTCCCGATCGGCGTCATTACAATCTCGGTCATCATCCTATTGTGATGCGAGTGCGCTGTGGTGCCGGCGCGGCGATTCTATTTCATTTCAGCTTGGAGCACTTCGACCGCCTTTTCGATCTGGCGATCGTGGCCGCCGAGAAAATCCGACGGCGTATTATCGGCCCAAATGTCGGGCTGGACGCCGTAGTTCTCCATATTCTCCCCGCGCGCGGTGAACACGGCCGCGCCCGGCGTCCGGATGGTGGATCCATCCAGCAGACCATAGGCACCCGTTCCGATCACCGCGCCCATGGTGGGCACGCCGATAATCTTGCCGAGGCCGAGCGCGCGGAAGCCGTCTGGGAACATTTCGGCGTCGCTGGCCGACCGCTCGTTCTGGAGCACCGCCATCGGCCCGAAGAATGCCTGGACCGGGCGAGGCACGTCCAGCGAATCGCGGCTGCGCGTGCGTTGGTATTCCTTACGCTGATTCAGAATTTCCAATAATTCCTGGTCGATCCCGCCGCCGCCATTGAAGCGCTCATCTATAATGAGAGCTTTTTTGTCGCGATTGTCCAGGAGATCCTCCTGGAATTTCTGCAGCGAGGGCGGATCCATGGCGCGGATGTGCAGGTAGCCGATCTTTCCCTTGGAAAGCTTTGCGACCATTTCCTTGTGCTCATCCACCCAGCGCTGATACTCGAGGTCAACTTGTGCCTGCTGTGTAATCGGCTCGATCGCGATGGTCCAGGCGCCTTCCAGCGCGGGTTTCGAGTTTACCAGGAAATCGAGCTTTGTACCCGGAAGAATATTATATAGCTCCCAGTAATTCGGGTTATTCTTCAGGTCCTTTCCGTTCACTGCCAGAACGAAGTCCCCGGGCGACAGCTTGATGTAATCGTGGTCGGCGGGACCTTTTCGGTAAATATAGCTGATTTTGTAATAACCGGATGCGTCCGGCTGGAGATTGAAGCCGGGGAAGCGCGTCTGGATTCGCTCGCGTGCGGGCTCGCCCGGTAAAGTTCCGCCGCCGCTGATTCCGGTGTGCGAGGCGTTCAGCTCACCGATCATTTCCATGATCACGTTGTGCAGCTCTTCTGTGTCGGCGATATTGCCGAGCAGCGGCTCGTAGGTATCCTTGGCCGCGGCCCAGTTGACGCCGTGCATTTTGGGATCGTAGAAGCGGTTGCGCATCACCCGCCAGGCCTCGTCGAAGACCTGCTTGCGCTCGGCCGGACGATCGACGAGCATGCGCACGGTAAAGTCGATGCGGCGCGGCATGGGAGATGCCGTCTCAGTCATTGCGGCGGCAGCGGTGGAACCCGCGCGGCCCCCGCGTCTGCCGGCGGATGGTCCGGCATCCGCGCTGGAATCGGCGGCCGGCGGGATCGCAATCGAATAGAGCGAGCCGGCCTGAAGGAAATAAAGCGACCGGCTATCGCGTGCCCATTGCGGCTCGGACACGCCGAAGAAGCCGCCGCCGGCGCCGCGTCCTGCGTTACGGGACGGATCGGGTGGAGGAGGATTCAGCCGGGTCAGCCGCGATCCGTCGGAGGTAATTGTGTACAGCGCGGGACCCCCGAAGCCGCTTGCTCCTTCGGCGTTGGCTGGGCTACTGCCGATGGCGGCGAACGCATACACGCGGCTGTCCGGCGACGGGACCACATTCAAGACCGAGCCGGGCATGCTGGTAAGCTTCTTGATGCGCCGGTCGATGCCGTCCCATTCGATGCTGACGTCTACTTTGGGAGCTGCGCCGGTTCCCCGCCCGCCGCGGCCTGCGCCGGTATCCGCCGCGGCCGCTTCGGCTTCAGCCTCGGTGTCTACATCGCGATCGTCAGGATTTTTATCGAGGTGCGTGAGCGCGATGCTGTAGAGCTGCGTGCTGCCGCGCGCAGTTGACGCAATGCCGGGTATGCCGAGGCCGCCGAGCACCAGCAGCCTCTTGCCGTCGGCCGTCCACTTGGCGCCGCTCGAAACTTGAAAATCGCTCGAACTAATCATGTGGTCGGCGCCCGAGCCCAGCTCTTCGATCCAGACGTGCGTTCGGAGCTGATCGTCCGGCTTCGTGTAAGAAACGAATTTGCCGTCCGGCGAGAACTGGGGAGAGGCAATATTGCCGGCGTTGCTGGAAGCAAGGACATCGGTGCTGCCGGTTGGGATGTTCACCCGCCGCAGTTTGTGATCGGAGCCTGACCAGAGCAGAGTTTTCGAATCCGGCGACCAGATCAGAGCCGTCTTGTCGCAATCCACATCGCTGAGCTGCTTCTGCGTCTTGCCCAGTTCGTCACCGATCCAGACCTCCTGGCGTCCGGTACGGTCGGAAACGAAGGCAATCCATTTGCCGTCGGGCGACCAGCGCGGTTCCTGCTCGCGCCAGGCAGTTTCGCTGACGCGCTGCGGCTCGCCGCGGTCGGTCGCAATCGTAAAGATCTCGCCGTGCGCGGCAATAGCCGCACGTTTGTTAGAGGGAGAGAGATGGAACGATTCGGCTTCGTTGCGAACGCTCACCAGTTCGACTTCGTTCTCCTTGGCATCGGACTTGATGTCTACACGAATTTCGGTACTCTTCCCGGTGGCTGTGTCCAGCTTCCAAATTCCGAAGTTGTCTTCGTACACAATCACGCGGCCGTCGGCGGAGATGCTGGGGAAGAAAAGATTGCCGTCGGTGTGGTGCGTCACCTGAACCGGCATGCCGCCTTTGTCGGAAATTTTCCAGATATTGTTGACGCTCTTCATCACCTCCGGGCCGGCGTACTTTATGTTCTTCTCGCTGGCCAGGCGGTCGGCGACGAAATAGATCTCGCCGTCGCGGCCGTACATGGGCCAAAGGTAGTTGCCCTTATATTCGGGGTCGCCCAGCTTGGTGAAAGTGTTTTGAGCAACGTCCATCACCCACAGGTCGGCCGCGTATTGGCCGCGATAGTGTTTGCGCGACCAGACGGAGGGATGGCGCATGAATGCGAGTTTTTTGCCGTCGGGCGAATAGCTGCCGGAATATCCCCAGTCGGTGGGAACCGGCTGCTCGATGCCGCCCTCAATCGGCACTTCAAACAGCGTCGGCACCGTAGGAAAAGCGCCCTGCGCGCGGGTGGACGTGAATAGAATCCTCTTTCCGTCAGGCGTCCAGCCGACGACGTTATCATCGGCGCTGTGGAAGGTGAGCTGGCGCGGCTTGCCGCCCGTCGCAGAGATGACGTACACGTCGTAGTTCCCCGCCCGGTTGGACGAGAACGCGATCATCGAGCCGTCGGGCGAGAAGCGTGGGAACACTTCGCGCGCCTCGTTGTCGGTAATCCGCGTGGCGCCGCTGCCGTCCTCGTTGGCGACCCAGATGTCGCCCAGGTAGCTGAAGGCGACCTTGCCTTTGGAATAAGAGGGATGCCGCAGCATCCGGGAGTCGGCCAGAAGCAGCGCCGGCGCGAACAGAACAGCAACGAGCAGGAATTTCCGAATCATCCATGGCCTCCCAAGCGCAAATTTACATTTTAGCTCTGGAACACCACAGCTCGGTGCTGCCCTGTTTTAACAGGACCCGCCTGGCCGGTTTCAGCTGGCGATTAGACGCTATTTCTTTACGTACTTCTTGATGTCCTGCGGGCCGACCTCGGCGCCGTAGATGTTCCCCTGCGCGTCGACCGCGACACCCTCAGCGGCGCTGGTGCCGTTATAGTTGTCCGCCGTCCGCGTCTTCGTGTTCGGATCGGGAATGAACAAAGTGATCTTGCCGTCCTTCAGACTGCCGCCGCGAATGCCACGATGCCAGCCGTCATGGTTGCGCGACACGGATTCGGATTCCGAATCGGCGCTGTACAGGTTGTCGTGCTTGTCAATAAAGATACCGCTCGGGCGGCTCCACTGGCGCAGTTCGGAAATATAGTTGCCGTCCTGATCGAAGATCTGGACGCGGTTGTTGTTGCGGTCGCCGACGAACAGCCGGCCCTTGGAATCGAACGCCAGCGCGTGCGGCTGATCGAACTCGCCCGGCCCCGTGCCTGTCTTGCCCCATTCCTTGATCAATTTGCCGTTCTTATCGAACTTGAAGACGACGTTCTTGCCGGTGCCGTGGCCCTGTGAGACGAAAATATCGCCATTTTTCGCGACGATCACGTCGTTCGGTTGATAGCAGCACTCCGGCACCGCAGCCCCGCCCGGCTTGCCGATAGTCATCAGGAGCTTGCCGTCTTTGCTGAACTTGAACACCTGATGTCCTTTGGTCGCTCCGGCGGGGGGATCCATGTTCCCAGGTTCGATCGCGCCGCGTCCTGCGCCGCGCCCGCGGCCGCCCGGCGGCGGAGGAGCGTTGTCCTGGCCATCCGTCACCCAAATGTTGTCCTGCGCATCGACGTAGATGCCGTGCGGGAAGATCAGCACTCCCGCGCCAAACATCTTAATGATGTTGCCGTTCTGATCGACATGCAGAATAGTGTCGACGTTCTTGATCTGGCCGGTTTCACGGTCCAGACAACTGTTGGCGCCGCAGCGCTCGGCCACCCAAATGGTCTTGCCGTCGCGATCGATGTCGACCGCGCTGCTGGAACCCATCTTCCGGCCTTCGGGCAGTTTTACGAAATGCTCGATCGTGCGGTACGGGTTCGGCGCACCATTGGTTGGCTGAATCTCAGCGGGTGAAGTGGAATCCGCGCCAAAAGCGCAGATTCCAGCCATTCCAATCACGCTCAATACAAAAAAACTGATCTTCCGACGTCCACGTGGCATCAATGACCCTCCTTTAAGGCTTAACTATAGAGACTCTCGCATTGCGGGCGCGCTGTCAACGTGCCCCTCCGGTGTGGAGAGCGGCCCAGGCAATTTCGAAGGTGTCGTCGCGCGCGAGCGCGTCGGTCTGACGCCAGCCGTCCGGCGTGTGAGCGAGAGCGATCGCGATCAGGGTCGTGTCCCCATCCGGGTCCACGGCTTGGAGGAACAGAGCGCGGTATCCGTTGATCTCGACCGAGCAGGTTTCGGACACCTTGCCCAGCGCGCGGTAATAATTTCTGATTCGCTCCAGCGCGTCGGGCTGCGCCAGGCGCCTGCTTACTTCCGCGCGCTCGGCTGAAACGTAACTCTCGACAACCCACGACGCATCTCCGGAAGTGCCGGCCGACAGAATCGATTGAGCGGCATGCTCGGGCGTGCTCCAGTCCGCCTGATCGCGGCCGATCAAAGTGACGGCCACGGGCGGGTTCAGCAGCTTGCCGGGAAGAGTGATCTCGATGCTATCGGCGGGCTGCTTATTTTTGAGAAAAGAGTTACTTTGATGCTGGACATCGGCCGCTTTAACGCGGAAGGTGACGCGATCGCCGCGCCCGTTGCAGCCCAGGTGGGCGAGCGCAGCCGCCGTCAACGCCAACCCCACGCGTTTCATCGGACGCTTGTCAATACGCCTTCGCGATCACTACGCGCCGGTCCACCTTCTCGCCGGTGACGACGCACTTCCCTGCCCCGTCCCACTCGTCCACCAGCGGGATGCAGCGGATGGTCGCCTTGAACTCCTTGATGCGCGCATCGCATACGGGATCGTCTTTGAGATGCGCCATGACGAATTTGCCGCCGCCCTTTTCCGCGGTCACGTTTTTGAGAAGCGCCTCGACATCCTCGATCGAATTGGCCACGATGGTATTCTCGTTGAGCCGTTTCTTGGCCGCCGCGTACAGGTCCGTCTGCATCTGATCGAGCGTACTCTGGATTCGATCCGCGAGGCCTGCTTGCGGCACCACTTCTTTGGTCCCGGTGTCGCGCCGCTTGAGCACAACGTTACCGGATGCCAGATCGCGCGGCCCGAGTTCCAATACCACGGGTACGCCCTTGCGCTCCCAATGAAAGAACTTGGCGCCGGGCGATTGCCCCTCGCGGGCGTCCACTTTAGCACCCACATCTTTGGCGATCTTCTCGGCGGCTTCGAGGATGCCGGCCTTTTCCAGGTCCTTGCGATAGATCGGAACCAGTACAGTCTTGGTCGGGGCAAGCTTGGGCGGAAGCACCAGCCCCTTGTCGTCGGAATGGCTCATGATGAGCCCGCCGATCAGCCGCGTGCTCACTCCCCAACTGGTCTGCCAGACATAATCCAGATGCCCTTCGCTGCTCTGGAACTTCACGTCGAACGCGCGCCCGAAGTTCTGGCCCAGATCGTGGCTGGTGCCGGCTTGCAGCGCCATACCGTTTTGCATCATGGCTTCGATGGCGAAGCTGCGCAGCGCGCCCGCAAACTTTTCCGACTGTGTCTTGACGCCCTTGATCACCGGCATCGCCATGACGTTTTCGGCGACGTCGGCATACACATCCAGCATCCGGAGCACTTCCTGCTCGGCTTCAAGATGGCTGGCGTGGGCGGTGTGCCCCTCTTGCCAGAGAAATTCGGTGGTTCGCAGGAACATGCGCGTCCGCAGCTCCCAGCGGATGATGTTGGCCCATTGATTTACCAGCATCGGCAGATCGCGGTAACTCTGGATCCACTTCGCGAAGAAATGTCCGATGATGGTCTCCGATGTCGGACGGATGACGTACGGCTCTTCCAATTCTTTGCCCCCGGCGACTGTGACCACCGCCAGCTCGGGCGAGAAACCCTCGACGTGTTCGGCTTCTTTTTGCAGAAAACTTTGCGGGATCAGGAGCGGGAAATAGACATTCTGGTGGCCGGTTGCTTTAAAGCGCTGGTCCAATTCGCGCTGCAGCAGTTCCCAGATGGCATAGCCATTGGCCTTTATGACCATGCAGCCTTTGACGATCTCGGCCGGCTCGGCCATGTCGCCTTGCAAAACCACGTCTTGATACCACGCGGCAAAGTCCTGGCTGCGCGGAGTGATGGGAGATTCGGGCATAGGGGTCTAAGGTTCTAGATTACGACAGTGGTGCAGGAGTTCGCCTGTCTTTGGACGGATTCGGCGCGTGCTGGGCGAGCCACCCTGCTGGGTCTGCACCGACCCGGGCCGCGCGCTCGCGGGCATGCGATCCTAAGCTTAGATCGCAGCCATGCCGAAATGCGCACGATGCTCCGCGCCCAACTCCGAGGATATGCACTATTGCGGGCAATGTGGAGCGGCGCTTACGGCGCGCTCTCCCGCGTCCCTGATAGCGACCGAAGTTTCCCATCGCACCGGAACTGCCGTTGCTCCGCGAACCAGTTCGTCCGCATCCGATTCCACTGAGGACGGCCGTTTCGTTCCCGGTACCCTGCTGGGTGACCGCTATCGCATCGTCAGCCTGCTGGGCGCGGGTGGAATGGGCGAGGTGTATCGCGCCACCGATTTGCGGCTCGGGCAACCGGTAGCGTTGAAGTTCCTGCCCGACGATATGGCGCGCGATCCCAAAGCCGTCGCCCGCTTCCATAACGAAGTCCGTATCGCGCGCCAGGTTGCGCATCCCAACGTCTGCCGCGTGTACGACCTGGGCGAAGTGGAAGGCTTTCCTTACTTGTCGATGGAATATGTCGACGGCGAGGACCTGCATTCGCTGCTGCGCCGCATCGGCCGCCTTCCGTCGGACAAAGCCATCGAGATTGCGCGCAAACTCTGCGCGGGCCTGGCCGCCGCGCACGACAAGGGTGTGCTGCATCGCGACCTGAAGCCCGCCAACATCATGATCGACGGGCGCGGCCACGTGCTGATCACCGATTTCGGCCTGGCAGGCCTGCGTGGACAGGTGGAGGGACTGGAGGCACGTAACGGCACGCCGGGCTACATGGCCCCCGAGCAGCTCTCCGGGAAAGAGGTGTCTACCGAGAGCGACATCTACGCCCTAGGCGTGGTGCTGTACGAGATGTTTACCGGAAAGCGCCCGTTCAACGCCTTGACACGCGCCGAATTGTTGCAGATGCAGGAGGAAGGCCTCCCGCCGGCGCCGCGCACCATCGTGAAGGACATCGATCCGGCTGTGGAGAGCGTCATTCTGCGTTGCCTCGATCCGGAGCCGCGAAAGCGGCCACCGTCGGCGCTGGCGGTCCTAGGCGCGCTGCCTGGAGGCGACCCGCTGGCCGCGGCGCTGGCTGCCGGTGAGACGCCGTCGCCCGAAATGGTGGCGGCAGCGGGCGCCAAGATCGGACTGAACGCCCGCATCGCCGCTGCCTGGCTCATCGCGACGCTGGTGGGACTGACCCTGATTGCGTTCATCCGCCAGGAGAGTTCACTGCTGTCGAAAATCCCGCTGGACACATCGCCGGAGGTCCTGGCGGGAAAGGCGCATGACATTCTCGCCCAGCTCGGCTATCCGAACCAGCCGACGTCGCAAGCATACGGTTTTGGTTATCGCTTCGAGCTCCTGCGGTATCTGGTTGGACTTCCCGGCTCGCCCTGGCCCCGTTTGGCCGCTGGACGCCCGCCTTTGATTCCGTTCTGGTACCGGACCAGCCCGGCGCCCCTGGCCCCGCACGACGCCACGGACATTGTGCGCGTGACGCAGAGCGATCCGGCGCCCATGGTTCCCGGCATGCAATCCATGGTGCTGGATGGCCAAGGGCGGCTGGTGACTTTGCGCATTGTTCCGCCTGTGTTCACCGATTCGGCCACGTCCACGCCGGCTCCCGATTGGAGCCGTCTGTTCCAAGCGGCGGGGCTCGATATCAGCCGGTTCCAACCAGCGGATTTGCGCTGGACGCCCGGTGTGAATACGGACGCGCGCGCGGCCTGGACAGGCAGTTTTCCGGAAGCCCCGGATATTCCGCTGCACATCGAGGCTGGAGCGTTTCACGGCAAACCGGTCTCCTTCAACATCTACGGGCCGTGGTCAGCGCCGCCCACACCGGCGCAGTCCAGCGGCGATGAGAAGTCGCCTGGAGAGATCGTCTACATTATTTTGCAACTGGTGGTTATGTTCGGCTCGATTCCGTTCGCGCGCTACAACATGCGGCTCGGGCGCGGGGACGCACGCGGAGCGCGGCGCGTCGGCATCTTTTTCTTGACGGTCGGGATGTTGGCCTGGATCATCGGAGGCGCGCACGTCGCCAGCGTCAAGGAGACCGACCTCTTCTTGATGGCTCTGATGCGCGCGTTGGTCGGCGGTGTGTTGGTCGGCATCACGTATTTGTCGTTTGAACCGTTCGTCCGCCGGCGGTGGCCTCAAACGATCATTGCCTGGAGCCGTCTGCTAGCCGGTGGGCTGCGCGACCCGCTGGTGGGTCACGACGTGCTCGTTGGCACTTCTGTGGGAGTGATACTGTCCCTAATCCAGGCATTGGGAGTGATGTCGTATCGCATTGTCGGACGACCGTCGATCGGAATTGGATATCGGCAGGCCGCCTTGATGGGCGGAAGAAGTATGGTCGGCGAGTCGCTGTTTCTGATCGACGACGCGCTTTATAAGGCGCTGGGCATTCTGTTTTTGATTTTCCTCGCGCGCCTGGTGCTTAAGAAGCAATGGCTGGCCGCGGGTGTGACAACCGTGGCGCTCGCCGGTATCCTGGCGCTCAACGAACCCAGCCAGTTGATCGGGTGGCCGGTAAACATCGTGTTCTTCGGCGTCATGGTGCTGGTGCTGATGCGATTCGGCCTGCTTTCGCTCGTGGTCGGGATGTTCCTATCGATCTTTATCGGCTCGTTCCCATTGGGCACGAATTTCTCGGTGTGGTACGCCGGCCAGATCGTCTTCACGATCGCCGTCGTTTTGGCCCTGGCTCTGTTCGGATTCCGAACCGCGCTCGCCGGTCAGGCGCTGTTCGTCGAGGAATAGCGACGGTCAGCCGCGATCCACTCTGGCTTCAAACCAGCTGCCGCGCAGCTCCAACGAGACACAAAGTCTTTCGCCGAGAGAACATTCTGTCTCTAGCACTTACAGTAACTCCGGCCTAGGCGGTTTAGATTCAGGCGATTGCAGTGACTAGGGAAAGGTCTGTCGCCTGCACTATCCCGGATGGAAGGAGCCAGTATGCGGTGGTTGAATCGAGCAAGTTTTATAGTGGTGCTTGCGTTGAGTTTGCGCGCCGGCCCGTTTGAAACTACGCTCATGGGACAAGTCTCCAAACATGGCGTTCCCGTACCGGATGCCATCGTGACCATCAGCAACCGAGGATTCCTAAAAAGCGCCACGACCGATGAGGCTGGCCGCTTTGCACTCCAGCCACTGCCGCCGGGAAGATATTCCCTCCGCATATCAGCGCACGGATGTGCAGTGCTCGAGCGCAACGCGGTGGTGCATCCGGGCGCGACGAATTGGATTGAGGTGACGGATTTGCTAGGCGCCGATGAACAAAGCGTGTCGGTCGCCGATCTCGCGGCGCCGAAGATGGCTCGAAAATAGGCTTGGCAAGCAGATCGAAATTCTAGGACGCCAGCGACACCACACCCTTGTCTTTGAGTCCGCTGATGGCGAGACCATACCGGCCACGAACTCCGGTTTTCTCGAAAATATGCTTCAAGTGAATCTTGACAGTGCCGGGCCGAATTCCTAGCTCCAGCGCAATTTCCTTGTTCTTAAATCCCTGTTCCACCAGTTCAAGCACTTGTTGTTCCCGGGCGGTCAAGTCAGATCGAGGGTAACCGGCGGGCTGGCGGGAGGCTTCGCGAAACACGGAGTCTTCCATCCAGGTGCGACCCTCGGCAACGCTTCGGAGACAGTCCTGCAAGAGCTTCAGCTCGGCCGTCTTCCGCACGATGCCGCGCGCGCCGGCTTGCAATAACCGCAACGCTTCGGCTTCCGTCATGGAGACGCCCCAAACAATCACGGCCGGTGTGGCGCCGGTCAGTTTTAACTCGTGGATCCAGTCCAAAACCGCGCGCATGCCGAATGCCTTGTCGGCAATTATTAGATCTGGCGGGTTCGCGTGGACAAGTCTGGTGGCTGCGGCGAGCGAAGCCAGCGTATCGGTGAAGGCGAGATCCCAGGTTGCTGAGATCAGATTTTTCAGACCTTCCGCAGTTACTGGCTGTGTGTCGCAGACAGCGACGGTCTTTTTGCGATTGTCTTCAGGCATTCGTTTATCTCTCTTGGCACAAGATCATAGCTATAAATGAGAAAGCGATTCGATCCCACGTTGAGCACGTTCTTCCAGAACGCGCGTGCCGGAACGGCGCCGCAGCGGGAGTTGGCGCAACAGGACACGTTGGCATCCAAACCGCCCCGGCCGCCTCGCTGCGGTGTCAGATCCGAATATCAGCGAGCCCTATCGGTTCCCTCTTCAGAAGCTTTAGTTCTTCAGGCCTATAAACCCTCTCATGTTATTGTTACTTCTAGCCGATGGAACCAATAGGCTCCCGACGGGGAGCAGGTACGTCCGCCGCCAATGTCCCATGACGCCTCAAAACTGCAAGGTAGTTGGAAGGCGCTGTTTGTCTGCCCGAACCAGAAGATAGTTCGGGACTTAAGCCCCCTCCTGAGCCGTCACTTACCGGGTTTTTGTAGCCAGGATGTCAACAGTTTCCCCAATCGGCAGCAGATCCTGGATATCATGGCTCAAAAACCCAGCTTTTGCCTGGTGGAAGTGAGCGATCCACCCGAGCAATCGCTGGCTCTAATTCCCGAACTGCTACGCGCTGACGCAAAGCTTCCCATTGTCGCAGTGTTGGGGAAGACGGATCCGGCGCTGGGGCTGCGTTGCCTGCGTCAGGGCGCCAGCGATTTTCTGATACAACCGTTCACCTCCGACCAGGTGGAGGCCACTCTCCAGAAGATCACGCGTCTGCAGCCGGAACGGTTCAAAAATCCTGGCAAGGTGTATTCCGTCATGCCCGCCAAGGGCGGCTGCGGCGCAAGCACGCTGGCGACGAATCTCGCATACCAGCTGAAGCGCTTCCCGGATAAGCGGGTGCTCCTGGCGGATTTGGACCCGCTGGCCGGCACGCAGTCTTTTCTGTTGAAGATCAAATCGAATTACAGCTTCATGGATGTTCTGGCGCACGCGCACGAGATCGACGCCGATCTCTGGAAAGCGCTGGTTACCAATCGCCAGGGAGTAGACGTGTTGCTAGCGCCGGAGCTATTGCCGGAGGGCATGGGCGAGGTGAACGACGCCAGCAGGGTGATCGAGTTCATCCGCGGCGCCTATGATCTGGTGGTGCTGGACGCAGGCGGCGTTTATGGCGACTGGAACCTGAGCCAAGCGCAGCTGGCCGACGAGATTCTCCTGGTCACTACCAACGAGTTGACAGCGCTGCAGGCGGTCCAGCGGTCGTTGACTTACCTGGAAGCCAACAATGTGCCTTCCTATAAGGTGAAGCTGATTGTCAATCGCTATGACCGCCATACCGGGCTCAGCAAAGACGTGATCAGTACCGCATTACACACCGAGATTTTCCACCTGATGCCCGCCGATTACGACGCTATCCAGAAGGCTTTGATGGAAGGAAAGCCCATGACGTCCTCCAGCAGCTTCGGCAAGAGCGTGGTCGCGCTGGTGGACCGGCTGGCAGGCTCGGCCGAGCCGTCGCGCAAGGGCAACTCGCTATCCGGTTTGCTGTCGCTGTTCTCACGCACATCGTCGTAGTGAGACCGGCAGCGCAAAAAAATATTCAAGCTCGGGACGCATAGGGCGATAAGAAGAGGTAGGAGTCCCCATGATTAGCGCAATCAGTTCGGTGTCGAGTCTTTACACGACGGCCGCCCAACCCAGCCAGGGACCAGCGGCGCCTCAAAAACAGAACGAGCCCCACGATACGGTCCAACTCAGCCAAGCGGCACGCGCCACCGCCGGCGATGTCGCCCGTGACGGCGACTCGCGCTAGCCGATCCGGTGGCTGAGCGCCCACACATAACGGCGGAACCCAGGAATTTCGGGGGCTGGCCATCAGATCGGCTTGATTACTAAAGATCCAACGCCCGCTTCCGAACACCTGACCAATGCTTTGACACGTCTGCTATTTCCTTAGCTTTTATATCGCGGACCAACTTTTGGCCTAATGCCCACTGCTACTTGGGGCCTCCTGAGCTAACCTAGGCAGTAAAGACGACGTCATTACAATTTGCTATCCTGGATTCAGGAAGACGATATGCGAGCAGCACAACGTGAGGCCCGTAAACGCGAAGCCCTCAACATTCGCATCAAGCCGGAGGCCCGTGAACTGATCGATCAGGCAGCAGAACTCGCAGGCAAAAACCGCACGGATTTTGTTCTGGACGCTGCCCGCCGCGCCGCCGAGGACACGCTTATGGATCGCACTGTGTTTACGGTCAGCCCCAAGGCGTATCGTCAATTCCTGGCACGCCTGGATGCTCCGCTGAAGCCAAATAAGCGGCTTCTTAAGACCATGCAGTCGCGCGCACCGTGGGAATAAGCGTTCCCCTGTCGCCGCCCGAGCCGCTCACTGAAGAGCATCAGATTGACAGTTTCGATTCGGGCGAACCGGTATTGGACGATTGGCTCAGACGCCGCGCTCGGGCGAACCAAGCCAGTGGCGCCTCCAGAACATATGTAGTTTGCGAGGGGAATGCCGTCGTCGCATATTATGCCGTCGCCTCTGGCGCCATCGCGCAAGCAGCGGTACCGGGCAGGTTCCGAAGGAACATGCCGGATCCCATTCCCGTTGCCGTGTTGGCCCGTCTGGCGGTAAATCGAAGATATCAGGGGAGAGGCTTAGGCCGCGCACTGTTTCGAGATGCAGCTCGCCGCGTTTCGCAGGCTGCAGACACGATTGGAATCCGCGGAATCGTCGTCCATGCGATTTCCGAGGAGGCGCGAAAATTTTATATGGCGCTCGGTTTTGACCCATGTCCGGCTGAGGCGATGACACTGGTAGTTACGCTGCGGCACATTCGAGCCACGCTTGAGACGAGCTGAATGGAAGCAGGCGCATAGGCCTCCGCCGAACGGCGAACGGCGCCCTCTAGCCGCGCGAGGCGGCGCCATGCTATAAAACATAATTAGCTGCGCATGTTCTCGCTTGTGGAAATCTTTGGAAAAGAACTTCCGCCCCAGTGTTTCCCACGACTTGCAGCGCACCACCGCCACTCAATTTTTCCACGGGGATTCCCACAAGCTATCTGCTTCAAAGCGTGGCTCGAAAATATTCATTGCGGGTCTTTCCGCACACTCGCTAAGGTAGAACGGTTGGCTTATGGCAGCAGCGCCTGACATCGCGCTCGAAAAGGGACTTCCCGCCAATTTAGACGCCGAACGCTTCGTGCTAGGCGCCATCTTGATGGACGACGCGCTGTATGTCCAGGTCGCCGGCGCGCTGGAAGCCAACGACTTCAGCCTGGAAAAGCATCGCCGCATCTTTCTGCGGATGACCGAGATCTACGACCGCGGCGAGCGAATCGACCGCGTTACCGTCGCCAACGAGCTGATGAAGCATAACCAGCTCGAATCCGTGGACGGCGTGGGTTACCTGGTCTCACTGGACGAAGGTCTTCCGGTACTCTCCAACCTCGAGAGCTATGTCCGGATCGTCAAGGACAAGGCGACCCTACGCCGCATCATCTTTACGTCGCAGGCTTTGATCGATCGCTGCCTGCTCGCCGAAGACGAGCCCGACCAGATTTTGGCCAGCGCCGAAGAGAGTCTCCTGAAACTGGGCGACACGCGCACCGGCGATACCCTGGTCAATCCCAAGCGCATCATCGAGGAGTACGAAGGCGGACTCAACGTCTTCCTCGACCCGGGCAAGCGCATCAAGGGCCTGAGCACTGGTTTCCTCAAGCTGGACGAGATGACGGGCGGCTTGCATGAAGGCGAATTGGTGATCCTCGCCGCTCGCCCGGCCATGGGCAAGACAGCATTTGCTTTGAATATCGCGCAGCATGTTGCGCTCCGGCCAACGGAAAAGCAGACGGTGGCGCTTTTCTCGCTCGAAATGTCGCGGGAAAGCTTACTGACACGCTTGATCTGCGCCGCTGCGCGCGTGGACCAGCAGAAATTCCGCGCCAGCTACCTCAATCAAGACGAGCGGCGGCGTCTTGCCAAGGCCGCGTCCGACCTCGTACAGGCGCCTCTGTTCATCGACGACACACCGGGCGCGCACCTGATGGACATTCACGCCAAGCTGCGGCGCTTGAAAGCCGAGCACGGTCTGGCGCTGGTCGTGATCGATTATCTGCAACTGATGAGCGGCCGGGGCCGCTATGAGAACCGCAACCAGGAGATCAGCACCATTTCGCGCGGCCTGAAGCTGCTTGCCAAAGACCTGAGAGTACCCATGCTGGTGCTTTCGCAGCTCAATCGCGCGCCCGAAATTCGTCAAGGGGATCACAGGCCGCAATTGAGCGATCTGCGCGAGTCCGGTTCGATCGAACAGGACGCCGATCTGGTGGCGTTCATCTTCCGCGAAGAAGTTTACAAGCCGCAGGACGAGAGCCTGAAAGGCCTGGCCGAGTTGCTGTTGGCCAAGCAGCGCAACGGTCCAACCGGCAAAGTAAACCTGGTCTTCATGAAAGAGTTCACTAAGTTCGAAAACCGAACGAACGACTTAGGCGAAGACGTGATGGGCGGCGAGTAACCCGGCCGGCTGAGTTCAATCCAGGTGAAGTTTCGCCAGCACCGCTTTGGCGCGAGGTTCCGCGCGCAGCGGATCGAACATTGGGTTCACTTTGGCTGTGATCAGCCAGACGCCATGAGTTTGCACCATGCGATCCAGCCAATCTAAGGCTTGAGGGATATTGCTTTGCCGGGCATGGCCGAACAACACGACGTATTCCGGTACGCGACCGGCCTTGGCATCTGCCTCGAGACGCGCCAAAGCCGCATGAGCAGCTACCGGATTCCGGTGCGGGAGCCATGCTGTCCAGGTGCGCCGGCAATCGCTGTCTTCCGACGCGCATTCCGGAAGACGCATTGCCTCCTGCCAAGCCTCCTCTTCCCTGCCCTGGACCATATATGTATAAGCCATGCGCTCACGCACTAGCGCGAACGACGGATCCTCGCGCGCAACTTTATTCAGCAGTTCCAGGTTCCGCTCGTACCGTCTCTGGAAAAAATAGAGTTGCGCTTCGTCTACCTGGACAATGGGAGTGATCGGATCTATCTGGCGAGCGCGCTCAAACTCATACCGAGACTCATCGAAACGCCCCTGGATGGACAGGAACTCTGCGTACCAGTGGTGAGCGGTGGAGAAGTTCGGCGCGAGCCGTATGGCCTCGCGGTAGTGTTGTTCTACCTCCTTCCAATCCCAATCCAGGTTTTGTGAAATCAGCCCGAGCGTGGCGTGCGCCTCGGCCAGCCCGGGTTGAAGCTCGAGCGCACGCCATGCCATGACCTTGGCTTTGGCCAGCATCTCTAGCGGGGGATCGTAGGCGAAAAGACCAAGAAACAAATAGCAATCCGCCAGGCCAGCATAGGCGCGCCCATAAGTGGGATCGCGATCGATCGCTTCGCGGAAAAATTCCGCCCCCTTTTCAAACCCTTCGTACGTCCGCTTGCCCCATTCGTACCGGCCGTTGACGTACAAGCGGTGAGCTTCACCGTTCGCCGGAGGCGAGCCGGCAGCGACGTCGCGGCGCTGCTCCTCGTGGAGCAGTAGCGCGACTTTGGAGACCACCTGTTCGGCCAGTGAATCTTCCAACTCGAACAGCCGGTTAGAGTGCGAATCGACAGTTTCAGCCCAAAGAGTTTTGCCGTCGGAGGTGCGAATCAACCGGATGCTGGCACGCGCTGAGCCATCAGCCAGTTGTAAGGTTCCTTCCAGTACCGCGTCGGCGCGCAGTTCCTGGCCGGCCTGAATTGGATCGCCCGGGTCGCGCTCGAATCGGCGAACGGTGGATAGCGGACGAACGGCCAAGCCATCCAACCGGCTGAGCCTCGTAATCAGAGCATCGGCCAACCCGACGCGCAGCACAGCCTGATCTCCGGCGGCGCCTACCGCCTGAAAAGGAAGGATCGCCAGCGAGTGGATGTTCTGGCTAAATGGCGAAGTACCCCATCCGATCATCATCACCAGCAAACCGCACGCAACGAGCGCCGCAGCCGGCCACACCCACCGCCGCCAGCGCGATGCCGGGACTGGCTCTTGCTGCGGTCCAATCACGCGAACTTCCGCGACGAACCGGTAACCGAACTTAGGAACGGTCTCGATCCAGACCTGGCTATCGGTCTGCCCCAGCGCTTTGCGGAGATCCGAGATGGCGCGCGCGAGCACCGCATCTTCCACATGGACATCGCCCCAGACCGTTTGCAAAAGCGTATTCTTGTCGACCAGGCGCTTGGCGTTGGTAAGGAGCACCAGCAAGACGTCGAAAGTTTTTGGGGTCAGGCTTACTGATCTGCCACCCCAGTGAAGTGTTCTTTCCGCCTCATCCAGGCGAAACGGTTCGAATTCAAAAACCCGAGCCATATCAGCACTATCCCGGGCGGCGAGAATTTTTTCAGAAAAATTTTACGCCTAATTCACTGCGGCCGGGTAATACATTTAAGTATACTCATCCCCTACGGAGGTCGTCTCGCATGAATGCCATATCCCAACCAGCTGCAGGTCGAGTTCGCTCGAACGCCTTTTCTCTTATAGGTCTTCTAGTCTCTGCTGCGATTCCGCTCGCGGCAGCGCCCAGCATTACAAGTATTCAAAACGCGGCCAGCAACATTACACCGGGGCTGCCCGGCGCGCCGCTCGCGCAGGGTTCGATCTTCATTATTAAAGGCAGCGGTTTGGGTCCGGCTACTATATCGATTGCGTCCTCGCCCTTTCAATCCACTACGCTCAGCGGCACCTCAATCAGTATCACCTTCGCAGCGACACCTAGCAGCCCTAACGGAGCGATCGTTGATGCGCTGATGTATTACACGTCCGACTCACAAGTGGCCGCGCTCTTGCCGTCCAATACGCCGACAGGCAGTGGGGTCTTTAAGGTCACCTACAATGGGCAGACAAGCGACGGCGTCGGCCACACTGTTGGTGTTAGCAGTCCGGGAGTCTTTACCGTGGACTCAACCGGGCGAGGTCCGGCCATAGTGACGTACGCCGACTACAGCCTTGTCTCGTCGTTTAAAGCCGCGAATTGCGGAGGACCGAACACTACCTGCGGCGCAGCGAATCCCGGCGACACGCTGATTCTCTGGGCAACCGGCTTGGGCCCCGTTAATGGGGACGATGCCTCCGGAGCGGGGCTGGGCGTAAACATGCCGAACCTCCCGCTGAAGTTGTGGCTCGGCGGAGTACAAGCCCCAGTGATCTATCAAGGCCGCTCCGGATGTTGCGTCGGTGAAGATCAGATCGTCTTCACGGTGCCACAGAGTGTGCCTACAGGCTGTGCGGTTCCCCTGGCGGTTCAGATCGGCGGTAACATCAGCAACACTACGCCGATGCCTGTGGCGGTTGGAAGCCGTAGCTGCAACCTCCTCGATCCCGCCATCGCACAGGTGGACGCCTCGCAAATAGCCGGAACGCTCGCGCTGGGCGTCCCTGAGTTGGATCACGTCATTAACTCCGGCTCATTCCAGGATGTCTTCCAACCAACGTTCCTTAGCTTTACTGTTCCGCCAGCTTTCCAGCCCTTCGCCGGCGCCTTAATTTCCAACATGCCTATCGGTACTTGCACGGCGTCCCAGATCGGGCTCAAGGGGATCGAAAATGAAGTAATCACGAATCTGGCGCCGGTGGATGCCGGGTCCAGCTTCACCATAAGCGGTCCGAACGGAAGCATGATGGTAAGTGGGAACCCAGGCGACCAGGTGCTGTTGAGCGCGGGCGGAACATTTTTGACGCCCGGCAACTACACCATCACCGGCACCGGGGGGAAAGATATCGGGCCGTTCAGCGCGACGGTAACAATTCCTGCATTGCCGAAGCTCACGAGTCCAGCCAGTGCTAACGGCTTCACCGTTTCTCGGAACACCCCTCTTACGATCACGTGGGTACCGAACAATTCGCCGGGACACGTTGAAGTTCAAATCGGGAGCTTCGCTGCGATGAACCTTGGCGTCCAAATCACATGTACTGCGCCCATTAGCGCTGGAACACTTACAATCCCGAGTTTTGTTCTCCTGTCGCTCCCCACTGGAAATGGCACGTTTTTCAACTTCCAACCTGGGGATGGACCCGGAGGCCCGGCCAATGAATCGGCTTTTTCTGCAAAGGGGTTAGCCCTGGGCATCGCACAGACGTTCGTCGATGGAATAACCTTCAACGGATTCCCGATCACGAACTAACCGCGAAAAACCGCGGAAAACTTTCGGCATAAGAAAGCGAAACGACTAAATGCAAGGGACGATCGTATTCGCGCTGTTCTCTGCTGCGGGTCTGACCAGCCTCGGGGCGGCGCTCACCGTCACGAGCATTCAGAATGCGGCCAGTAGCATCGTGCCAGGATTGCCGAACGCGCCGCTCGCACAAGGCTCTATCTTCATCATCAAGGGCAGCGGCTTGGGACCGGCGACGCTCTCTATCGCCTCGACGCCATTTCAATCGACCACTTTGAACGGGACCTCCGTCGCGGTTACGGTCGGCGGCACAACCGTCAATGCCTTGATGTATTACACATCCGACGGCCAGGTCGCCGCGCTTCTACCATCCAATACGCCCACCGGCGCCGGCAGCTTCACGGTCACTTACAATGGTCAAATCAGCGCCACGGCTCCGATTGCTGTAGTCGCGAACAATCTCGGAATCTTCACGATCGATTCAAGCGGCGGAGGTCCCGGCATCGTCACCTACCCCGACTACAGCCTGCTCTCGGCGGTCAAATCCGCCAACTGCGGTGGACCGAACACTACCTGCGGAGCAGCCAATCCCGGCGACACTCTCATCCTGTGGGCGACCGGGCTGGGTCCGGTCAAGGCAGACGACGCCACGGGCCTCGGGGTCAACATGCCAAACCTTCCGCTCACCGTCTGGCTGGGCGGTGTGCAGGCGCCGGTCAGCTATCAGGGCCGCTCCGGGTGCTGTGTCGGGGAAGATCAGGTTGTCTTCACCGTTCCGAACAATGCCCCAGTTGGTTGCGCGGTGCCTCTGGTAGTCCAGATCGGAAACCAGGTGAGCAATACTACGCTCGTGCCGGTGGCCAGCGGAGGCCGCTCCTGCCCATTTGCCCGGCCTGATCTTGCATCGTTCGGCAGCAATCAACTCGAGCAGGCGATTATCGCTGGAACCGTTTCCAGCGGCTCAGTGAAGCTAAACCAGTTCTCCGATGGCGGTGGCGCGTTCGAAGACGATGCGCGGTTCCAATTCATAAAGGTCACCGGCTTCGTCTCCGGCACTCAGCCGTTTTTGGCCTCATGGTTGGACGACCAAGCGCCCAGCACCTGCATCACGTACAGCAATCTCAACGCCAGCTTCAGCAGCCCGATTTCGGGCGGAAGTCTCCTCGATGGAGGATCGAGTTTCCTAGTGAATGGCCCCAAGGGCAGTTTGACGCTCCCCTCGAATTCAGGCAAACTCAGCGCCTTTAACATGACGGGAGCTTTTCTGGTTCCCGGCATGTACACGGTCAGCGGGACCGGAGGAGCCGACGTCGGTCCCTTCAGCGCAAACGTTACGATACCCGCCGCTGCTGCGTTAACCTCTCCCACAAACAACGGCACGGCTACCCGTGCCAATGGAATGACCGTGACCTGGAGCGGAGGCAGCGGAAGTATTGAGATCGAAGTGAATAGCTGCACGGACAGCTCATGCAACAATGGCGCCGCGGCCGTCTGTCATTTGGATGCCAGCGCGGGGACTTTCACCATTCCGCCTTACGTCTTGGACGCGCTTCCTGCCGGCAACTTCGCCGGTCTGGTGCTGTCCTCATACTCGTTCGGAACATTCACGGCAACGGGTCTCAACGCAGGAAGTATTTCGACTTACAACAATGTCGCCGGCTTCGGCTACGGCTGGGGGTCTGGTGGCTTCTCGCTGAAGTGAGGAAGGACAAATTTGGTCATGCTCAAGGAGGACTGTTCCTTTGCCAAATAGCGGAATAGCGCGCTCAGGCTGGGTTCGTTTTCATTTGTTGCTTTCGCTGGCCGTAACCGTTGCGCCACTCGTGGCGGCTCCCACCATCACGAGCGTCCAAAATGCAGCCAGCAATATCGTGCTCGGATTGCCGAACGCCTCCATCGCGCAGGGTTCGATCTTCATCATCAAGGGAAGCGGTTTAGGCCCGGCCACACTATCAATGGCCTCGACGCCATTTCAATCGACCGTATTGAACGGAACGTCGGTAGCCGTCACCTCCGGTGGCACCACCGTGAATGCGCTCATGTACTACACATCTGACGGCCAGGTCGCGGCGCTCTTGCCTTCGAATACGCCGATCGGACTGGGCAACTTTACCGTCACCTACAACGGCCAAACAAGCAATTCGGTCGCCCACGGGATCGACGTGAGCGCACCCGGGGTTTTTACAGTCGATTCAACCGGCAAGGGCCCGGCCATCGTCACGTACTCCGACTACAGCTTGGTCTCGTCGTATAAGGCCGCGAATTGCGGAGGTCCCAATACAACCTGCGGCGCAGCCAATCCCGGTGACACGCTGATTCTTTGGGCCACCGGCCTCGGTCCCGTTAAAGGGGACGATGCTTCAGGAGCGGGACTGGGCGTCAACATGCCCAATCTCCCGCTCAAGGTTTGGCTGGGCGGATTGCAAGCCCCAGTGCTGTACCAGGGCCGCTCCGGATGCTGCGTAGGAGAAGATCAGATCGTATTTACCGTTCCCAATAACGTACCTACCGGATGCGCAGTCCCGCTGGTTGTTCAGCTCGGCAACATCGTTAGCAATACCACGCCCATGCCTGTCGCGGCCGGCAGCCGCAGTTGCAACTTCATCGATCCCGCTATCGCTAAAATCGATCCGGCGCAATTATCCGGGACGGTCCCGTTCGGATCGGTTGAGATTGATCACTTGCTGAACGACACGAACACCGGATTCCAGGACTTCGCCGCATTCAACTTCGTCGCCTTCACAATGCCCGCGGCCCTGCAGCCTTTTGCGGGGACTTTTTTCGCCAACTTCGCGGTCGGCACGTGCTCCGCCAAGACTCCAGGCGGGATTCAGGGTGAGATTTTCACTCACCAGGTGCCGCTGGACGGCGGCTCCAAATTCACAATAGCGGGTCCGAACGGGAGCATGAACGTCACTGGCAATAGCGGCGACACGATCACGCTCAGCAATACCGGTGCGTTCTTAACGCCCGGCGATTATACGCTCAGCGGCGTAGGCGGCAAGGATATCGGGCCGTTTACCGCCAAGGTCAATGTCCCGGTCCTGCCCACTCTAACGAGTCCGGCAACGCCGGCCGGTTTTACCGTGTCGCGAAGCCAAGGGCTGACCATCAGCTGGACACCCAATAATTCGTCCACACACGTGGAAGCTCAAATCGGGAGCTTCATTGGCAACAACGTCGGCGTTAGAGTCACCTGCACCGCACCGGTCAGTGCCGGAACACTCACATTTCCCGACTATGTCCTGCTCGCGCTGCCCATCGGAAACGGCGGCCAATTCAACTTCCAGCCCGGCGACGGACCGGGTGGCGCGGCGACTCTGTCTACATTTTCGGCCAGCGGCCTCGCGCTAGGCCTCGCGCAGGCGTTTGTGGACGGTATCGGCTTCGTCGGGTTCAATATTACGAACTAGGCACGCAACACCAGGGCCGTTGCCGTTGCACGTTTTTTCGCGGACTGCCAAAGTGTTCGCCCAGCCTGCCGGTGTGGTATTCTTGCGGCTCGAAGGGAGTCGCACATGGAACGCAAAAAAGCCTCCGAATTCCCCCAGGAGTTGCTGAATCTTTTCGACAAGTACGTACACGGCGAAATCGACCGCCGCGCGTTTATGGACGGCGCCAAGAAGTTCGCCACTGGCAGCGTGACCGCAGCGGCGATCTTTGAGAGCCTCCGTCCTAACTACGCCTGGGCGGTTCAGGTTCCGAAGGATGACAGCCGGATCAAAGCCGAGACGGCGACTGTGTCCTCGCCGCAGGGCAATGGCGAAATCCGCGGTTACCTCGTCCGGCCCGCGCATGCTTCGGGCAAATTGCCCGGCGTGCTGGTAGTGCACGAAAACCGTGGGTTGAATCCGTACATCGAGGATGTCGCCCGCAGGCTGGCAGTCGGCAACTTCATCGCTTTCGCCCCCGACGGGCTCACCAGCGTCGGCGGATATCCTGGCGACGACGAAAAGGGCGGCCAATTGTTCCAGAAGGTCGACCGAGGCAAGATGATGGAGGACTTTGTCGCTTCGGCCCAGTGGCTCAAGGCCCGCTCCGATTGCACGGGAAAAATTGGCGTGGTCGGCTTCTGCTTCGGAGGCGGGATCGCCAACGCGCTTGCAGTCCGCATGGGCTCGGATCTATCGGCCGCCGTTCCGTTCTACGGAGGCCAGCCTCCAGCCGCCGACGCCGCCAAGATCAAAGCTCCGCTGCTGCTGCAGTACGCTGCGCTCGACACTCGCATAACCGGCGGGTGGCCGGC
Source organism: Bryobacteraceae bacterium (assembly GCA_035293725.1). Lineage (GTDB taxonomy): Bacteria > Acidobacteriota > Terriglobia > Bryobacterales > Bryobacteraceae > Palsa-89. The sequence continues at coordinate 188,523 of DATGMH010000073.1, read as the reverse complement.
TTACGAAGAAGCGCTGAAGGCCAACCACGTGACCTACTCCGCCTACGTGTACGAAGGCGCCAATCACGGTTTCCACAACGACACCACGCCGCGCTACGACGAAGCCGCCGCCAAGCTCGCCTGGCAGCGCACCCTGGATTGGTTCAACAAGTACCTGCGCTGAGGGCCGCCCTAGTGCGGCACCGGGCGCGGCACGTGCAGCGACATAAGTACCAGCACGCCATCGATTTTGCTGAACCAGTGCGCCGTGTTTTCGGGCACGATGATAAAGTCACCTTTAGCAATCGGGCGCGATTCGCCGCCCTCGATTCCCGCGCCCGATAGATTCTCAGGATTGGTGCGCTTTTCCTCCGTCAGCTTGCCGCCGGTTACCATTGTCGCCGAGCCTTCGATCACGTAAAAGAGTTCCGCTTCTTTTTCGTGGATCGATGCCGGTCCCACCGAAGCGCGGTATTCCAGGTTGACGTTGTAGGGCGCGAGTTGCAGAATGCGCTGCGCCACCAGCGGCTGCCCTTCCTTTCGCTCCCTCTTGGCCTTGGCAATCATGGCCTGCACATCGGCAGAGGAAGCGAATTCCTTCATGGATGGAGCCGAGGGCTGCGCCAACGCGCTCGCCGCGAACGCCGTCGCCGTTATCACTATCGAGATCGTGCGCATAGGCACCTACTTCTTCTCCGTGGCGCCTGCTGGAGCGGCAGCGGGGCCTTCGTTGTGAGTGACGCGTTTCTTGAACCGCCAGCCATCCGACGTCTTCACCAGCTGGTCTTCATATTTCGCCGCCGCTTGAATGACGGGCGGACGCTGGCCTACATCCACCAGCAGCAGATAAACCGATCCGCTGGCGCCATCCGCCGCCGGCGTGATGGTCAAATTCGTATTCCAATGCCGGCGATTCGCCCCGCCCATCCGATCGCGCCAGGCGTGAATGAAACCCACTAATGCGTCATGTCCGGTAAACGTATTGAACACGCCGTCCGGCACGAATGTGGCCGCGTATCCTTCCGCATCTCCGGAATCGATGGCGTTGTTGTAGCGCGCATAAAGCTGCTGGATCTCGATATAGTCGTCGGCCGTCAGCTTCGAGCCGCGCTGTTGCGCGAAGCTGAGTGTCGTCAATAGAGTCATGGCCGCCAGGGTTGCAACGATCGTGCGTCTGAACATTCGTAACCGCTCCTTCCGATATTGAGCCATTCTATGCAAATCCTACCCGTGGCGCACGCCTCGTGCACGCCGGGTCGAGACTCGCATCGCCACTATGGCCGTGGTTGCAACACACGTCCGCCTCGATCACTTTGTCCCGGGCGAGCTCGTAAGCATGTCCCAGCGCGCGGCCGCTTTTTCGAGGAACTTCGGCACATCGCGCTCCAGCATCAGGTGGTCGCGAACCAGCGGCTGTGCGGCTGCTTCCACCTTCTTCAGATATTCTTCACGGCTGGTGTAGCGCTCCTCAATCGACGGACGCGGATCGCCGGCCTTGTCCCGCTCGGCCTTCGTACGCGCGAACGGGATCATCGAACCTACCATGTCGAACATCGCGTCCGGCGCGCCGATCTGCGGATCGCGCAGGTTCCAACCGGTGTACGTCGCGAGCGGCACTACCTGATCCGGCAGGCGGATTCCCGAGGTCTCGTTGCCGTCTTTGTCCACCTGCGGAATCAGAACCGTGTAGTGGCCCTCGATCTTAGGAGGCTCGATAGAAATGATTCCCTTGGTCAGAAAATCTGGGCCGCGATCGTAGCGGAACACAGGCGTCGGCTCCTTGGGAAGGCTCACGCCGGGAATCTTCGGGAAATTCAACGCGGACACCTGGACCAGATTGTCCTTGCCCACGCGCGGCATCTGCGAATCGGGCGGCTCAGCGCCGGTCGTGATCCAATCGTTCATCGCCACCAGCAGCGCGCGCATGACAAAGCGATAGTCCGCCGGATTCGGCGTATTCTGCGTCACCGTCCGCTGCGGCCGCGCGTTGGCGCCATGCTGCGTTCCCGCCAGATAGTAAACACGCGTGGTCGGAACCGGCGCGACGTCCTTCTGGCCGTCCAGGCTGGTATGGATCAGCGCCGCGGCGCGCCCCCAATACTCAAAAGATCCGTTGGTATAGAACATCTTCGGCAGCACGTGAGCTGCGTTGGCGCGCGCCAGTATCGAGTCCGTGCGTCCGGCATCGCTTTCCGGCGAATCGGTAAACGGAAATTCGTCGACGGCATACAGCAGATTCATGCGCGGCATGCCGTCGCGCGAGGGCTGCGCAAACCGGTAATTGAAATTTCCCCGCCCCGCTCCCGCCACATGCGCCCACACGCCGTCGAAAACCTGGCGGCCCTGTTCGTCGGCGTTGAAACCGTCGTAAACGTAGTTGCGCAGAAAACGGCCGCTTTGCGAGGTTCCGAACGCGATGGCCCGCTTCACCTCGCCGTTCTGCTTGATATATGAAATGTAGTCGCGAACGGCGGCCGGCCCGAGCCCAACCACGGCCGGATCCTTTCCGGTATACACCACGTCGTAAATCCGGCCCGGCTCGAAACCGGGAGCATATTCGACGTGCGTGCCGTCCGCGCTGAAATGCCATTGATCGCGCGGAATGGTGGTCCGCGGCGCGTCAATGTCGTCGCGCACAGTCAATGTGCCGCCGTTCAGATCCGCCACTGCATAGGGGACTTGCGTGCGATCGCCGAGCGAGACAGAAGTAAGGCGCTTCTCGGTTACGATCTGGGAACGCACTGGGCCGGTGATGCCCTTAATCACGGGGGCGTAGAGATGCATCAGACCCGCACGCGGCGGAACATCCCATTCCCAACCCACCCACACTAACGTGTAGCCGGACTCGAACAGCATCGGATCGCCATAGTCCTGCGCGGTTTTCGGCTCGCCGCCGGGTGCGAGGTCGAACATCCCGATGGTCCCCTTCCCGCCGCGGTTCGAGATCTCCAGCAGTGCCGTGCCGTTGGACTTCTTCGGATCTTTGGGCCGCAATACATAGAGATCCGACGAGAACTCCACCAGGCCTTTTGAGTCCACCGGCGCCAAGCCGATATCCCGGATGATCTGGTTGTTGGGCAACTTGGGATCCACCGCAAAGTAGACCTTCCCGACGATCTTCTCGTAATTGGCAATCGGCAGATCGGTCCGCTCGGTAATCTCCACCCGGGTAACAGCCGCTTGTGCGCACAAAGCAGCAAAACAGAGCGCCAGAAGGTTGCGACGTAGCATGGGATTTATTCTACCTCCGCAGCGCGTCTAGGACGCAGCCCGCAGTGAGTCAGGATGCGCCGCAGTGCCTCGCTAACGCCGATGTCGTAAAATTAAATTTTACGGCCTGATAGCCGCTCCTCACGGGAATTCGGGACCGATCGAGCAGCCGATTTCATCCAACAGGAGTATTCGCAAACAGTGTCACGCGCCATGTACTTTCGGTGTCTCTTCGCGATCGTCGCAGCCGCCGCGCTTTTCCAGACGGCCGGCTGCAGTTCCGCTGCACAGAGCCGCGGCGCAAACCCGCCGCCCGCGCCGCTGGTGCTGGTGACCGAAGTCACCTCAGCCGACGTTCCGATCTTTTCCGAGTATCCGGCGCAAACCTATGCGCGCAACAGTGTCGAGGTGCGCGGGCGGGTTGACGGCTACATCGACAAGTGGATGTTCCAGCCCGGCCAGCACGTTTATGCCGGCGACGTGTTGTATGTGCTGGATCAGCGCCCGTACCAAGCAGCCGTGGCGCAAGCCAAAGGGAACCTGGCGCAGAGCGAGGCAGACCTGGAATTCGCACGCAAGCAGGTGGCGCTGCTGCAGGCGCAAGCGAACCTTGCCGCCGCGCAAGCCAACCTGGTAAAGGCGCAGCAGGATTATGACCGGCTCACGCCGCTGGCGAAAGAAGAGGCCGCCGCCAAGCAGGAATTGGATGCTGCCGTGGCCGCGCTCCACGCCGGCGAAGCGACGGTGCGCGCCAGCCAGGCCACCGTCGACCAGGCGCGATTATCAACGCAAACACAAATCGCATCCACTGAAGGCAAAGTAGAGGCGCAGCGCGCCGCATTGCGGACCGCGACTCTGAATCTTGAATACGCCACCATCCGGGCGCCGATCAGCGGTCTTATCGGCGACACACTGGTGCCCGTCGGCGGCCTGGTCACGGCCAACGCTCAGCAGCCGCTGACGACCATCGTTCCGCTGGAACCCATCTGGGTGCGCTTCAAAGTAACCGAGGCGCAATACCTGACTTTCAAGAAGCGCGGCAGTCTCTCGGCCGCGCCGCTCACCCTAGTCCTTGCCGACAACAGTGAATTCCCGCAAAAAGGACACGTCACCAACACGCTCAACCAGGTGGATCCTAAAACGGGCACGCTCGAAATGCAGGCCAGCTTCCCCAATCCGCAAGCCACGCTGCTGCCGGGCCAATTCGGGAAAATTCGCATGGAGACCGACCTTCGCAAGGATGCCATGCTGGTGCCGCAGCGCGCAATCCAGCAGCTGCAGAACATGCAAAGCGTCTACACGGTGGATGCGAACAACCAGGTGCAACTGCGCATGATCAGCACGGCGGAGCGCTCCGGCGACAATTGGATTGTCACGCAAGGCTTGAGGCCCGGCGACCGCGTGATCGTCGAAGGTCAACTGCGCGTACGTCCCGGCGCCACCGTGAATCCGAAGCCGTATCGTCCGGAAAATCCCTAGAGCTGATTCATGGCGCATTTTTTCATCAACCGGCCGGTATTCGCGATCGTCATCGCGATCGTGATTGTCATCCTGGGCGTGGTCGCCATTCCTACGCTGCCCATTGCGACTTATCCCGAGGTGGTGCCGCCGGTGGTCCAAATCACCGCCAACTACCTGGGCGGCAACTCCATCGATCTCGAAAAAACGGTGGCACAACCGATCGAGGAGCAATTGGCCGGCCTGGACGGCATGCTCTATTTCCTGTCGAGCAGCGCCAACAACGGCTCAGTATCGATTTCGGTCACGTTTCAGTTGGGGACTAACCCAGACACCGCAACCGTACAGACACAGAACAAAGTAAATCTGGCGCTGCCGAGACTGCCTCCCGAAGTGCAACGCCAGGGCGTGGTGGTGAAGAAAGTATCAAGCGCGTTTCTGATGGTGGTCGGCTTGACGTCGCCAGGCAATCGTTATGACTCGGTCTTTCTCACCAACTACGCGCAAATCAACCTGCTGAACCAGATCGGCAGCCTTCCTGGCGTCGGCGATACGCGCCTGAGTTCGCCGCTGGTCTACTCGATGCGTGTCTGGGTGGATCCCGACAAGATGGCCAAGCTCGGGCTGACCGCGACCGACGTCAGCAACGCTATCAATGCGCAGAATCGTCAAAATCCGGCGGGATCTTTGGGCGCGGCGCCTGCTCCACCGGGAACGGCGTTTCAATACGCAATCACCGCGCCCGGGCGCCTGCTCGATCCGCAAGAGTTCGGCGACATTGTGGTCCGCGCACAGCCGGATGCCTCACTGGTGCGCATCCGCGATATCGGCCGCGTCGAACTCGGTGCACAATCGTACAACAGCTTCAACCGGCTGAGCGGACATCCGGCGGGAAGCATCATTGTCTTTTTGTCTCCCGGAGCGAACGCGGTCCAAACCGCCGACCAGGTCAAGGCGTTGCTGGAGCGCGCCAAGCAGAATTTTCCGGCGGGTATTGACTACGAGGTTCCTTACGATTCCACGGTGTTCGTCCGGGCGGCCATTCGCGACGTCGTCCTCACACTGTTCTCCGCCGTCGGTCTGGTAATCCTGGTGGTGTTCATCTTTTTGCAGAACTGGCGCGCCACGTTGATCCCGTTGCTAACCGTGCCGGTCGCGATTGTTGGAACTCTGGCGCTGTTTCCGCTGCTGGGGTTTTCGATCAACATCACCAGCATGTTCGGCCTGGTGCTCGCGATCGGTATCGTCGTGGATGACGCCATCGTGGTTGTCGAAGCGGTGCAGCGCAATATCGACGACGGCCTGCCTCCGCGCGAAGCCACCGTTCGCGCGATGGACCAAGTGTCCGCGCCGGTGGTGGCGATTGCATGCATTCTCGCGGCGGTTTTCATTCCCGTGGCCTTCCTGGGCGGAATCAGCGGCCAGATCTATAAGCAGTTCGCATTAACAATTGCGACCTCAGTCTTGTTGTCCGCCTTCAGCGCACTCTCATTGAGCCCTGCACTTAGCGCCATGCTGCTCAAGCCGCACAAATTTTCGCGCGGCCGACTGGCGCGAATGGGCGACGCCTTCAACCGCGCCTTCCGATGGACCACGAACCGCTACATCTCGGGCGTAAGCTTTATGATCCGCCGGTCCGCGGTCGCGCTCATCGCGCTAATCGCGTTTTGGGCCGCAGGAGCGTGGTTGTTCAAAATCCTGCCCAGCGGATTCTTGCCGGACGAAGATCAGGGCGCCATCTTCGTATCCGTCCATCTTCCGGATGGAGCCTCCATGGAACGCACCCAGGCCGCGGTTTCCAAAATCGAGCAGCAAGTTGCCAAACTCAAAGGCGTCCACTCTTGGTTCGTATTAGGCGGAACGGATTTTGCCACGCAAACGAGCAGTTCCAACGTGGCGGCGATCATCATGGACCTGGATCCCTGGGACCGGCGCAAGACGCCGGATCTGCAGCTAAACGCCATCATCGCGCACGCCAACGCTGCGTTCGCCCAAGTTCCGGAAGCTGTGACGTTCGCGTTCGGGCTGCCGCCCATCACTGGCCTGAGCATTACCGGCGGCTTCCAGTTTATGTTGGAGGACCGCGCGGGCGGCGATCTTGACCAGATGAGCCAGGTAGCCGATAGCCTGATCGACGCGGCGCATCAGCACCCGCAGATCGGCAGCATGCTGAATACGTTCCGTGCGGCGGCGCCGGCCTACAAAGTCAACATGGACGTGGACAAGCTGCAGACGCTCGGGATCCCGGTAACAGATGCCTACAACGCTCTGCAGACCTTCCTCGGCGGCCTGTACGTAAACGATTTCAACCGCTTTAGTCACACCTGGCAAGTTCTGGTGGAAGCCGAGCCGCAATTTCGCATGCGCCCGTCCGACATTGACCACTTTTACGTCCGCAGCTCCGACGGCAACATGGTGCCGCTGGGAACGCTTGCATCCGTTGAGCCGACTACCGGGCCGGACGTAGTTTTCCGCTACAACCGCTTCCGCGCGATCCAGATTCTGGGAGGCCCCGCGCCCAACGTCAGTTCCGGCGAAGCGATCGATGTCATGGAAAAAGTGGCGGCGCAGTCGCTTCCCACCGGTTATGGGTATGAGTGGACCGGCACAACTTACCAGCAGAAACTCGCGCAAGGGCATGAAGGCGTGATCTTCGGCTTCGCAACCGTTCTGGTTTTTCTGTGCCTGGCGGCGCTGTATGAGAGCTGGTCGATTCCGTTTGCCGTGTTGCTATCGCTTCCGCTGGGATTGTTCGGAGCGCTGCTGGCCGTGTATCTGCGCAACTATCCGTACGACATTTATACGCAGATCGGAATCGTAACGCTGATCGGGCTCGCGGCGAAAAATGCGATTCTGATCGTGGAGTTCGCCAAGGACAGCCACGCGCGCGATCACATGCCGGTTCGTGAAGCGGCGCTGCACGCGGCGCGCCTGCGGCTCCGGCCCATTCTGATGACGTCTTTCGCGTTCATTCTCGGCGTCGTGCCGCTGTTCATCGCGACGGGCGCCAGCGCGGCCTCGCGACGCTCGCTCGGAACGGCGGTGTTTGGCGGGATGAACGCCGCCACATTGCTGGCCATCTTTTTTGTGCCGGTGCAGTATTACGTGATCGAGACGATCGCCGAACGGCGCAAACGGCGGGACACCCGTCAGGAAGAGCGCACTCCGGAGACGGTCGCTTGAGCTGTGGCGCGCTGCGCAGTCTGGCTGTTCTAGCGCTCCCGGCCATCCTGACGCTCTCCGGATGCATGGTGGGCCCCAACTATCATCGTCCCCAGCAGGCCTTCCCGGAGCAGTTTCGCAACGCGCCCGCAGCCGGTGGCGCTGCATCGGTCGGCGATGTCAAATGGGTCGATCTCTTTCGCGATGACGTGCTGACACAGCTCGTCCAGACTGCGCTGCAGCAGAATTTCGATGTGCAGATCGCGGCTGAACGAGTGCTCGAGGCGCGCGCGCAGGTGGGCCTAACCCGCTCTCAGCTTTTCCCGACCCTCGATCTCCCGGCGGGCTTTACGGCCTCGCAGGCCTCGGCCATTGGCGCCTTTCCGTTTCCCAGCCGCCAGCCTTTCCGGACCGCCTATACGCAAGCGGGCCTGAGCTTCGCCTGGGAACTGGATCTATGGGGGCGGGTCCGGCGGCTTACCGAGGCGGCGCGTGCCCAGTACCTGGCGACCGAGGAGGCGCAGCTGGGCGTAAGGCTCTCTTTGATTGCCGACGTCATGAACTCCTACTTCGCCTTGCGGGAGCAGGATCTGGAATTGGAAATTGCACGGCAAACACGAGATGCCGCGCAACAAAGTCTGCACCTGATGCAGCTTCGAAAGGATCGAGGTGCGGCCAGCGGCCTTGAGGTGCACCAAGCCGAGCAGTTCCTGTACACCGCCACGGTCCAGATCGCAAGCACCGAACGCGCGATTAACGAGTCTGAGAACGCGCTCAGCCTGCTGCTGGGCAACGCCCCTGGGACGATCCAGCGCGGCGCCGCGTTGGAGCAGCTTACCGGACCGCCGGAATTGCCGCCCGGCTTACCTGCTTCATTGCTGGAACGCCGGCCCGATATACGTCAAGCCGAAGAGAACCTGATTGCTGCGAATGCGCAAATCGGCGCGGCGCGCGCGCTCTTTTTTCCCCAGATATCGTTAACCGGCTTCGTCGGCGGCCAAAGCAGCGCTCTAACCGAACTCCTCACGGCACCTGCGCGGATGGCCAGCATCAGCCCCAGCATGACAGTTCCAATTTTCAACGCCGGACTGCGCGCCGGCCTGAATCTCACCGAAGCGCAGGAGCGCGAGATGCTCGTGACATATCGGAAAAGCATTTACAGCGCGCTGCGCGAAGTGTCGGACGCGTTGGCGGCCCATGAAAAAACACACGAACAGCGTCAGGAAGAGGAGAAGTTGGTAACCGCGCTGTCGGAAAGCGTGCGGCTGTCGAACCTGCGCTACCGCGGCGGCCTCGACAGCTATCTGCAGGTGCTAGATGCAGAGCGGAACCTGTTCGGCGGGCAGCTCACGCTAGCGCAGCTCAAGCTCATTGAATTGCAAGCGGTGGTGCAACTCTATCGAGCTTTGGGCGGCGGCTGGCAGTGACACAGCGCTTCAAGCAGAATTGAGACAGTTACCGGCACCGCCTTTAGAATGGCTCGATCATTCCCACGCAAGGCGCACGAAACCGGTAACTGTCTCAATCCTCTCGCGATTACACTGAAGTACCGGTACCGCTATCATACTGCGGCATCTCAGCGATAAGAGCAATGCAAAGATCGCAGCAGACCGCCGGATTGAAACGCCTTAGCGCGTTGCTTACGGACTACTGAGACACCCGATAAGAGCACAGCAGGACGTCGCCCGTTTGCGGGATGTCGGCCGAGAGGAACGTGAGGGTGTTGTTGCTGAGTGTGTAGTCCAATCCCGATGTCAGGCGAATTCCGTTGCGAAACACATCCAGGCTGCTGGCCGGACTGGGTATTTGAGAGAGGGTGAAGCTGGTGTTGCTGCCATTCAGCGTTCCCGACGGCGTCTCCATATCGACAAATCCGATGCCGGAGAGCGCCACCGAAATCCGATAGGATCCCAACAAAACGTCGGCCGGCTGCGGAATCGCCCCCGCCAAAAACGTCAGAGTGTTGCCCGATACTGTGTAATCGTTGCCCTGCTTTAAGAGCAGGCCGTTGCGGAACATCTGCAAGCTCGAAGCGGGTACCGGCGTATTTGCCAACGTGAAGTGCGCATTCACGCCATCCAGCGTCCCCGATGGAAATTCAGCATCCACGAACGTTCCCGCGCCGCCTCCGCCGCTGACGCTCCCACACGGCCCGCTTGTTCCGTCCACATGCACGCAATCGGCCAGATTTCCAGTAGCTCCGTCAATCGCGCCTACCGAGTCGATCACGGCGGCGCGAGCGATGGCGAACGCCGTCCCTTGGGTGGGCCGTATGTTCAGAGCGTTCTGGAGTCCCGTAATGTCGGTGATCTGTAGAGCGGTGGAGTTCGCCGGAGGTGTCGACGTGCCATTCGATCCCGTTCCGGGCGGCGACGAAGGAGTCGGAGCGGATCCCGTCACCGTTCCTGGGGCTAGCCGCACATCGCGCACCCTCAGCGACGTGCTGCTCGGCGGCACCGCCCATGCTTCGGTGTACATCGTGCTTCCGCTGCTGTTGTACTGCACCGTGTAAATCGCGGGCGTGTCGGCGTTCGTCGTCGGAACCAGCTGCACATAGAGAATTCCGTTGGTGATTTGCAGCCGATCGGTTGACGCCCCGATGTTAGTGGTGTCCGACGCCTCGAAACTCTGCCACGAGATGGTCAGGACACCGTTGAAACGGCTCCCATCCGAATTGAACAAAACGTCTTGAATGGTCGTCAGAGGCGGAGCGGCCCCCAGCTTTAGGCCTAACCCCAAGGTGGCGCACAAGAGCCACTGCCTGAAACGGAACATGCTGCCTCCAGTGAAAACAATTTTGGATCGGCGAGTAGCTCAAATCCGGCTTCAGGGTAAGCGCAATTCGCACGGCGCCTGCACGCTAAGCCCACGGGCGCGGCGAGGAAGCTTTTGAATCGGAAGACGTTCCGCGTAAGGAATTTTAATGGAATGCTTGTGACTCGGGCCGAATCCGCTCCACCCCAAGGTATGGACGCAACGCTTCCGGCACGATCACACTGCCATCGGCCTGTTGGTAGTTCTCAATGATGGCCACCCAGGTGCGCCCGATCGGCAGTCCGCTCCCATTCAGCGTGTGCACGTACTCGGCCTTGCCTTTGCCGGATTTGGCGCGAATGGAGGCACGCCGCGCCTGATAGGCTTCGCAGTTCGAGCAAGACGAGATTTCCTTGTAATCATTCTGCCCAGGAAGCCATACTTCGACATCGTAGGTTTTCGCCGCGGACGCCCCCAGGTCTCCCGTGCACAGCGCGACTGTGCGGAACGGCAGGCCCAGCCGTTTGAGGATGTCCTCCGCATCCGCGGTCATCTTCTCCAGTTCTTCGTAACTGTGTTCCGGCGCGGCAAATTTCACCATCTCGACTTTGTGGAACTGGTGCACGCGAATAATGCCACGCACGTCGCGTCCGTACGATCCCGCTTCGCTGCGGAAGCAGGGAGTGTAGGCGCACAGACGGATGGGCAACGCGGCCGCATCCAGCGTTTCGTCGCGGAACAGATTGGTTACCGGAACTTCAGCCGTGGGCGCCAGCCAGAAATCGTGATCCTCCACCTTGAACAGGTCCGCTTTGAATTTCGGTAGCTGGCCGGTGCCGTACAGGCTGGCCGAATTGATCAGGCAAGGCGGAAACACTTCGGTGTAGCCGTGCTGCTGGGTATGCACATCCAGCATGAAGTTCATCAGCGCGCGCTCCAGCTTCGCGCCGATGCCCCAATAAACGGCAAAACGCGCACCGGTGATCTTGGCCGCCCGTTCCAGGTCCAGGATTTTAAGCTCCGGCCCAAGATCCCAATGCGCTTTGGGCTCGAAATCGAACTGGGGCGGCGCTCCCCATCGCCGCACCTCAACATTTTGTTCGGAGCTGCGCCCCACCGGCACCGACTCGTGCGGAACGTTAGGAATTCCAGCCAGCAGCTCGCGAAAGCGTTCGTCCAGCGCTTTGACATTCTCATCCAGCGCCGCGATGCGCTCGCCGATGGCGCGGACTTTCTGTTGCTGCTCGCCGGTATCGACGCCCTGCTTGCGAAGCTTGCTGATCTCCTGGGATTCCGCGTTGCGCTGCGCTTTGAGCTGCTCCGATTCGGTTACGGCCGCGCGGCGCTCGGTATCCAAAGCCCGAAACTGCTCCACGTCCAATTGAAAGCCTCGCGTCGCCAAGCGCGCCGCATAGCTATCCAGATTGGCCCGGAATTGAGACAAATCATGCATCGGTGTTTATCCGCGTTCCTCCGCGGCCAATTCAGTTACCGTTGAGAAATCGGCACCCAGGGCTGGCCCACCGGTTTGCCTATGTAGTCGGCGCGCGGCCGGATGAGCCGGTTATTGCGGTATTGCTCCAGGACGTGCGCGGTCCATCCCGACATCCGGCTGACCGCGAAAATCGGCGTAAACAGATCGATCGGGATGCCCAGTGAGTAATACGTCGAGGCCGAGTAGAAGTCCACGTTCGCGTTCAGGTGCTTCTGGTCCTTGATCATTTCCTCGATCTTCTTAGATGTGAGGTAAAGGTCCAAGTGTCCAGTGCGTTCGCCGAGTTCTTCCGAGAGCGCGCGCAGGTGCGTGGCGCGCGGATCCTCAGTGCGATAGACGCGATGTCCGAAGCCAGGCACCTTTTTCTTATTAGTCAGCATGTCCTGAACGTGCGCCACGGCGGCGCGTTCGTTCCCTGCTTCCAGCAGCATGCGAATCACTTCCTCGTTCGCGCCGCCATGCAACGGCCCCTTTAACGCGCCAATCGCCGACGTTACCGCCGAATGGATATCGGACAGCGTAGCCGCCGTCACACGCGCGGCGAAGGTAGAGGCGTTCAATTCATGATCGGCGTGCAGGATCAGAGCGATGTCGAACACGTGCTCCATCACGTCGTCGGGTTTCGTGCCGGTCAGCGTGTAGAGGAAATTCCCCGCGAAGGTCAGACCGGGATCTCCCTCCACCACGGGCTTGCCGTCGCGCAAACGGTCGAACGTGGTCACGATGGTTCCGGTCTGCGCCATCAGGCGGCTGGCCTTTTCCGTGCTGGCCTCGATGGAGTTGTCGCGCGCCTTCGGGTCGTACAGGCTGAGCATCGATACCGCCGTGCGCAGTACGTCCATCGGCTGGGCCTTTGGTACCGAGCCCAAGAAGGTGGCCACCTCTTTGGGAATGGGCCGGTAACGCACCAAATCCGCTTTTAATGCGTCCAGTTCGGATTGCTTCGGCAGCTTGCCGTGCCAAAGCAAATAGATCACCTCTTCAAACGTCGCGTTGTCCGCCAGGGTATGAATGTTGAAGCCCTGGTAACTGAGAATTCCCTGATCTCCGTCGATGAAACAGATCTGGGACTCGGCGGCGACGATGCCCTCGAGCCCCGCTTGTGTCACTGGCATTTTTCGGTCCCCTGTGTGCCCTAAGCATCCGCGCCGGCAGTAGCGTGCCGTGAACGCTCAGGATGTGAAACACCATTCTACAGGATTTGGCAGTGAAGCGAACACCGCCTCGAACTTCAGATGTTCGCGAGAATGGAATCAGGTAACCATGCACACGCGCCGCGATTTTCTTTCCGCCGCAACGGCAGGAACCGGACTGCTGTTGGGAAGCTGCACACGCGCCAGCCGCACGGACGCGCCGGACGGCTCGGCCTCTGCTCCGGCAGGTCCCGCGGACGTCACTTTGCGTATTGGCCCTGTATTAGTTGACATCGCCAAGGACCACACCATCAGTACCATCGGCTATAACGGCAGCGTTCCCGGTCCACTCATACGGTTGCGTGAAGGCGTGCCTGTGACGGTGGACCTCTTTAACGATACCGATACGCCGGAACTCGTCCATTGGCACGGGCAGATCATACCCGCGGACGTCGACGGAGCCCAGGAGGAGAAGAGCCTGGCTGTTCCCGCACACGGCCACCGGCGCTACCGCTTAACTCCTCAGCCGTTTGGAACCCGGTTCGTCCACACGCACGTCATGCCGATGTCAGATCTTAGCCGCGGCACTTACACCGGCCAGTTCGCTTTCGTCTACATCGAGCCGAAGAACAACCCAGGCCAGTACGACCAGGAGTTATTCCTGGCCACGCACGAATGGGAGCCCTTTTACACTACCGAGGAGGAAGAGGAGGAGCCCGATCAAGAGCAGCGCGAGCGCATGGCGCAGCAGAAGAAGGACGAAACGCCCAACGGCTGGGAGATCGGATACCAGCGCTTCACGATCAACGGAAAATGTCTCGGCTTCGGCGAACCGATCCGCGTCAAAGAAGGCCAGCGCGTCCTGTTTCATTTCCTGAACGCGAGCGCCACCGAAAATATACAGTTAGCACTCCCAGGCCATGTGTTCCAGGTGATCGCACTGGACGGCAATCCGGTTCCACATTCTCAGCCGGTGGAGGTCCTCGAACTGGGCACCGCCGAACGCATCGACGCTGTTGTAGAAATGAAGAACTCTGGGGTCTGGGTCCTAGGCACTCCCAAAGACGACGACCGGATGAATGGCATGGGTGTCGTCGTCGAATACGCCGGTAAATCCGGGCAGCCCCGTTGGGTAAAACCGGGGAAAGCATCGTGGGATTATGCGGCCTTTGGCGAAAATCCCGCTCCTCAAAACGTCGACGAAACCATTCCGTTGGTTTTCGGAAAGATCAACGGTGGAACGGGTGGCTTCAATCACTGGACGATCAACGGCAAACAGTACGATCCCAATGCCGCGCCACAATTACTCCACAAAGGCCGCCGCTATCGCCTGGTATTCGACAACCAGACAGACGATGCCCACCCCGTCCACCTGCACCGCAACAGCTTCGAGCTGACGAGCGTGAACGGTAAGCCGACCAGTGGTGTGATTAAGGACGTGGTGTTAGTGAAAGGCTTCAAGAAAATTGAAGCTGACTTCACGCCCGCTATGGAAGGTCTGACCCTTTTCCATTGCCATCAGCAGCTCCACATGGATTACGGATTCAAACACGTGTTCAACGTCGCGTAAGCGCCGGTGCCGCAATCGGGTAAAATTGAATTTGCACCGCCTTTTTCTCCATAACGACAACATCCTCGACGGTCACGCGAAAACCCTGTCGGCCGGTCAAACGGGACTCCTGAGCGGCTGGGGCGTATTTAGCACGATTCGCGTTGCCGACGGCGTGCTATTCGCCTTCGAACGTCACTGGCAGCGCATGCGTCACGATGCCCGCCTCATGCACGTTCCTTTTCCGGGCGATCCTGGCTGGCTCCAATCCCGCCTGCTCCGATTGGTGGAAGGCAATTCAGCCCACAACGCCACTCTGCGCGTCATTATTGTGCGCAATCGTGGGGGACTCTACGAAGGCCCGGATCAGACCCGCGACTTCGATCTCATTGCGTTCACGACGGACTTGAACGATTGGGGAGACAGCGTGCGGCTTGCCATCAAACCGCACGGCCGCCACGCTCAAAGCGAGTTCGCCGGCGCTAAGGTGCTCTCGTGGGCTCAGAACTTGACTTGGTACGAAGAAGCGCATGAGCGCGGATTCGACGAGATGCTGCTGCTCAACGAGCGCGGCGAAGTCAGCGAGTGCACTTCCGCTAATGTCTTTGCACTGCGCGGCAACGAAATCTGGACGCCCCCGCTGTCGTCCGGCTGTCTACCCGGCGTGACCCGAGCCTTAGCGCTTGAAGAGATTCGCGTGCCCGGTCTCCGGATTGTCGAAAAAACGCTCATCCCTAAAGACCTCGAAGCTGCCGACCAGGTCTTCATCAGCTCCAGCACCCGCGACTTTCTCCCCGTATCGGAGATCGAAGGGCTCAAAATCTCGAACCGGCCCGGAAGCCTGGATTCCCTCACCAAGGCATTCGGCGAATACCGCCAATCTTACGTGGCAGCGCACACAGGGATTGCAGCGCCCAAATAGACGCAGCTCAATCCTGCGCATTGGATATACAACGTCTGCGTGCCGGCCACGCCGCCCAGCGAAAATGTCAACGGAGTCAGCAGTAGACGAACCATTCTCCCTCCGGTCACTTCCGATGTATTTTGTCCTCAGACGTAGCACACCGGATGGAGTGAGCCCAGTTACGCGATACGACGCGCTACAAGACTTCAAAGATTTCGTAGACCACGTCGTTCAGCCGGCGCTCGCCGACGCCGACTGCGACAAGTTTGTTCAGCCACTCGTATTTCTCGGACGATGTTTCAAAAAACGGTGCCGTGCGCAGGTAGTACTCTGAACCGGCGACTGGTTCACCGCGGGCCATGCGCGCGTTCACTTCAACGGAGCCATGCCTGACCCCGCGGTACGTCATCAAAATCAGGGCGCCATCGTCGGTGCGCAGTAGCATTCGCACGTCCTGCTGCGACGTTCCGTCCGGCCGGCTCAGTAAGTAGTCCGCTCCCGCCACCGGCAGGATGCTGCCGCGAATCCTTTCGCCGTTAAACTCGCCGCCTGATACAGGAAATACTCTCCGAATGCCCGCCGGAGTTGCGCCTAACTCCTCCACCGGGTGAAGTTGAATTGTCATCCTAAACAAGTGCCGCGATCTGAGTTCGGTCATACCTATACTCTATAGTCACCGGCAGGTTTTACCACCAAATCGTCGCCCGGGGGCCTTTCTTGAGAGAATCGGGTAGTCGTCGGTGGTCAGTAGTCGCTTGCGCTTTGTGATTGCGGCGGTGGACTTCAGGTCGAAGTGCAGGGGTGCGTAAACGGCCGGAGAAAATAAAATGGTTCCAAGTGACCCATCGAACAGTTCGCTCTCCCGACCGGCATGCGCGGCCAGAGCTTGGCATGCAGTGTAGTCGTGACGTCTGCCCTCTTGCTCCCCGTTGCGGATTTTATCCCGCTGCGGATCGGTGCGCCTGAGCCCGTCTGCCGTCTCTACCTGCTAGAAGCCATCGCCTCGGAACAGCCTTTCGCTCGCCCGCAACGACTGCCCTCTTTCGAGAACCACCGCGGCGAGGTTAACGCTCCTGGCCTATCCCTTCGGACGTAATTCCGAACCCGGCTCCAGCCCGTTCGGTCTTAGGCTCCCGCCCTCGGCTCCGTTCTTCACGTATCCGGGGGCTTTCCACGCCTAAAACCCGTTGCCTTCTTCCGATTTCGAAACTCTCAGACGTCCCTCTAACTTTCGCTCCCCTTCGGGATTTTCATCCCTCCGGATTGTAGCGCTCGGTCAGCGGCTGAATCTGAGAAGCTTACCTTTGTGCCCGGCCCGATTTCCATTCGCTCCCCGGAAGCGTCAATTATGTTATAACTACCCGCTCCCGGATCATCGTTCCCGGTTCGCTACCGTTCACCAGGCTTTCTGCTCTCTGAACCTCTTGGAACCAAGTCCATCTTGCGCTCAACGCCTGGTTGAGTCAACGGTTAAATGCAAATGACACCGGCTTTTCCAAAAGTTTTATTCGGTTGGCGTTCAAGCACTTACGAGACCGCGCATGTGAACAAGATGTGGATAAACCAAGAACCGCGTGATTTGTTTATCGGCTGCTAGCCTGAGGCGCCACGCGCGGTTCCAACGCCAGAATCATACCCGTATCGGTCGCCACCCAGGCATGCCGCGCGTCCGGAACGGCCAAGGTCGCGCGTTGGGCACTGGCGCGATAATCCACATCCGTCTCTTCCCAAACCCGCAGATTCGTGCTGCGCAGAACCTTCAGTTTGCCGGGTATGGGTACTTGGTTGGTATTTCCAGGAGGCTCTACGGCGGCAATGAATGCCTCGCCATCAGGTGCAAGCGCGATGTCAGTCACCGCGCGGTCGCGCTCGCCAAAAACTGTCTGCGCCCTCTGCGACCCGGGCTTCACTTCGAGGACCGCTGATGGAAGCGCGTACATGTCGTGGTATTCCACCAGCGCGAGCGCGCCGTCGTCGTTCGTAAACCGCAGTTCGGTTATTTGCCCGACGATCGCGTTCGTCGATAATTTCCAATTCTTTCCCCCATCGTAAGTCTCG
The DNA here is from genome assembly GCA_035293725.1 of Bryobacteraceae bacterium. GTDB lineage: Bacteria > Acidobacteriota > Terriglobia > Bryobacterales > Bryobacteraceae > Palsa-89. The sequence continues at coordinate 170,821 of DATGMH010000073.1, read as the reverse complement.
AGCAAGAAAAGTTCCGACGCCGTCTGCTTCCCTACGCGCTCGGGATTGGGAGTCAACCATAGCCGATACCGCCTGGATCGTTCCGTAATTACGCGTCCGTAAATTGCACCCTGCTGGCCATGAAATGCAATGCAATCGTAGACAATGTCCTCCGCCTTGCCGGTGGGCAGCTGCGCCGCGGGCACCTTCAGCCATTTCTTTCCGCCGTCCGTTGTCTCGTAGATCGCCTTCGGATATCCGATGGCAAACCCATGCGTCGGATCGAGAAAATACACCTGGACAATGCCCTTCAGGCCGTCCAGCTTCTTCCAGGAACGCCCGCCCTCATCGCTGGCCCAGATGCCGTGGTCGGTAACCATCCAGCCCGAGTTCTCGTTCAGAAAAAACAGCGACACCGGTTCTTCACTGAAATCCTGCATGGTCCAATGCTGTCCCGCATCGGAGGTGGTCAGAATCTGGCTCTTTACGTGACCTTTCTGGTCAGCGATGGCACCGGCGCCCACGCAGCGCTGCGCGGTGGGACACGCCAAATCGCGGATGTCGAATACCGCATCCGGCTTGTCGTAGAAGAATTGAATTTTCCAATGCTCCTGGGCGTGGGCTAGGGGCAGAATGAGCGCCAAAACAGCAGGTAAGGCCGACCGCATGTTAGCGGGAAACGCGTTCGCCACTGGATGAAAGAACCAGGTCCGAACTTTGTGCCGCCTTGCCTTCCAGCAGCGCGAGCATCAATAAGCAGCCCACCTGCTCGCCGACCGTGGTGAGCAATTCCATCTCCATGCCGCTGTGCGGATGTGGGTCCCTGTGCTGCACATTGATCACGCCTTCCACACCACGGCGCGAAATGATCGGCGCAGAAAGAAACGCCTCATAGGTGTCTTCCGGCAGTTCGCTGAAGAACTTGAAGCGCGGATCGTGATAAGCCTCGCGCGAGATCGCCAGCAATCGCTTCTCGCGCGCCACCCAGCCGGTTAAACCTTCGCTCAAAGCCAGCTTTACGTTGGCGGCGGGTTTGGAACTACCGCGGTTTCCGGCGCGCAGCACCAGCTCGCCCTCATCCATCAGATACAGCAAGCACGAGTCGCATTCCATGAAATCCACGACCAGCGCCACCACGCGGTCCAGCACCTCTTGCAGGTTCATCGGTCGCACCATGCAGCGGCTGATCTTCTGAAGCAATGACAGTTGCTGTTCGGTCCTCGCGAGGCGTTGCTCGAGTTCTTTGACCTTGGACACTATTTTTATTATCCCACCGCGCTGCGCGCACCCATCTCCGCTGGAACGCGCACAACGGAACTCCGCGGCGGCGCATCTTCTCCGCCCGAGGATGCCGCGGCGTCCTGTGCGCTCCGCTGGAAGGCGCACAACGGAACTCCGCGGCAGCACGCTCTCTCGACTCCGGCGCGGCGGTTCCCCAGGGTCCCGCCCTCACGTTACGGGCCTAGCGGCGGCATCCGCGGCCGCGGCGCGAAGTACAATGTTCCAAGCCTAGGAGGTGATCATGAACCATCCATTCGCGCGCCGTGGCTTCCTTCGTCGCGTGGCAACGGGCTCAGGCGCGCTGGCGCTTGCGTCCACACAGCGGGCAACCGCCGAGGAAAAATACCTGACGGCTGCGAAGCTCGATAATTTCGCCCTTTATTACGAAATCCACGGCGATGGGCCGCCCGTCGTATTCGCTCACGGCGCGGGCGGCACGCACATGAGCTGGTGGCAGCAAGTCCCCGTGCTCTCTCAGAAGTATAAGTGCATCACCATTGATCACCGTACTTTCGGATATTCGCGCGACACCCCAGGCGGCCCCGGCCGCCGCGCGTTCGTGCAGGACCTAGCCGGACTCCTCGACCATCTGGGAATCCAGAAAACAGCTCTGGTCGGGCAATCTATGGGCGGCACCACCGTGCTGGGCTTCGCTTCGGCACATCCCGATCGCGTCAGCGCGCTGGTCATGTCCGACACAACCGGCGGATACACCAATTCAGAAATCGCCGAGATCCGCCGCAAGCTCGCGCCGGCCCCGGCCAGTATCGACCGCGCGTTTGCGCCCGACTTCTCCAAGCGCGAGCCGGCGCGCGCCTTTCTCTATCGGGAAATCAACGCTCTAACGGCTGCGGCGAATCCCGCGCCGCCGGCGGGTGCGCCGGGCCCAAGCACCGACATCAGCCCAGTGTTGGCAAAGAAAATCCCAGTACTGTTCATCGTGGGCGAACAGGATCAGCTCATCCCACCACCCATCATCGAGGCGATGCACAAACAAATGCTGGGCTCTCAACTGGTGAAGGTCCCCGGCGCCGGCCACTCCGTCTATTGGGAAAGACCGGACGATTACAACCGCATTCTGATGGAATTCTTGCAGAAGCACGTGACCGCGTAACGCGCACGCGACCCGCATGCATCTAAACGGGCGCAACAGACTACAATCAGGATCATGACTACAGACCCACAAGCGGCTGCCAGCACGCTCAACAAGCTGATCGAGGTCTGCCTGGACGGAGAACTAGGCTATCGCACCGCGGCTAGCCATATACAAAACACGAATCTGCACATTATTTTGAGCGATAATGCGCTCCGCCGCGCGGAATTCGCCAAGCAGTTGCGAGCGGAGGTGGAGCGGCTCGGCGCCCATCCCAGTCATTCCGGCAGCGTCGTCGCGTCGCTGCACCGCGGCTGGATCGCGTTGAAATCGGCGGTTTCCCACGGCAGCGCGAAGGCGATCATCGCAGCCTGCGAGACCGGCGAAGACTCGGCGTTCGATATCTACGTGGCAGCGATTAAGTCGGATTTGCCCGCCGAGACTCGCGCGCTCATCGAAACGCAGTGGCGCGCCGTGGACGACAGCCGCCGGCAATTGCGGCACATCAACGCTGAAATCGCTGCCGGAAAGATTCACGCCGAGACAGACTGAGGCGGGTGAGCGTTCCCGAGGTGATCTGCCATCTCCACGATTCCTTCCGAGTAGCAGGCGGCAAGAAATACGGCGCTAGGCGCTCACGCTAAATGACCACGATAGCCGAAACGTTGAAAGCGGTAGCGCTGTTTGCGCCGCTGAGCGAGGCTGAATTGCAATTCCTCGCGGCGCGATCGCGATTGAAGTCCTACTCGGCCGGCGAACGCCTCTTTGGGGAGGGCGACCCTGCGCCGGCTTATACGTCGTCGCCAGCGGGCGCGTGCGAATCTTTAAGACGTCAGCCAATGGGCGCGAACACGCGCTCGCGATCGAGTGCCCAGGTAGCTCGATTGCCGAATTGCCGTTTGCTCGGAGACGGCGCCCTGCCTGCCGGGTGCTTCGGATCTGTGGACACGACGTCAGTCAAGCCGATTGCGCGCATGATGGCCGACCATGACGAGGCGGGCACGCTGCTGGCACGGCTCCGGTCACTCGCAGGCGACTTTCGACCGCCTGACGAGGCCTGTCCAAGTTTTCGCCGGCTCTACGCCGGCCTCGAAGAATTCGAGCGCGACCTGCACCGGCACATTCACCTGGAAAATAATATCCTCTTCCCGCGCGCAGTGGCCTTAGAGCGCAGTTTGCGCGAGAAACGCTAAGCCCGGCCGCCTAGGCGGCCCGCTATCGTATTTTCACCAACATCTTGCCGGTGTTGTCGCCCTTGAGCATGCCGATGAACGCCTTGACGGTGTTCTCGAAGCCTTCCACGATTTCTTCGCGATGCTTCAACTTGCCTTCGTGCAGCCACTGCGCCATTTGTTTGATGCCTTCCGGATACTTGTTCTGGAAGCGGAAGACAATGAATCCCTCGACTTTGAGCTGCTTCACCAACACGAGGCTCAGGATTCTCGGGCCTGGCTCGGGTTTGTCGAGGTTATATTGCGAGATCTGGCCGCAGATCGAGATCCGGCCGTAGACGTTCATCAGCGGAAACACGGCATCCGTGATGGCGCCGCCGACGTTGTCGAAGTAGCAATCGATTCCGTTGGGGCAGAGTTCTTTGAGCTTGGCACTATAGTCTGACGTAGTTTTGTAATTGAACCCGGCATCGAAGCCGAGCTCTTTGCTCATCCACTCCACCTTGTCGTCGGTGCCGGCGATGCCAACCACGCGGCAGCCCTTAATTTTTGCGATCTGCCCGACCAGCGATCCAACCGCGCCCGCTGCGCCCGAGACCAGCACCGTCTCGCCGGGTTTGGGCTGGCAAATGTCGAGAAAGCCGAAGTAGGCCGTCATGCCCGGCATGCCGAGGACACCGAGCGCGGTGGAAATAGGCGCAAGCTTTGGATCCAGCTTTTGTAATGTCTTCGCGTCCGCGGTCGCGTACTCCTGCCAGCCCCAAAAGCCGGTGACGTAGTCGCCAGGGGCGAACCCCGCGGCCTTCGATTCCATCACTTGGCCCACCGTGCCGCCCTGCATCACGTCGCCAATATTTACAGGATCGGCGTAGGTGCGGATGCCGGTGATTCGCCCGCGCATGTACGGATCGACGGAAAGATACAGGCTCTTGGCGAGCACCTGGCCGTCGCCCGGAGCCGGCATGGGCGCCTGGACGAGCGAGAAGTCCGACTCTTTCGGCATTCCGATGGGGCGAGCGGCCAGCTTAAATTGCCGGTTCACGCTGGGTAGTGGTCCAAGTTGGGTGGCTGACATAGGTATTCATTATCTCAAGTCGGACTGCACGCGGAAATTCCGCCGGGCGTCAGACCTAGCAACTATGACCAGGTTTGCCGCGACGGCCATCGCGCTGACAGCTTCGATCTGCTTCGCACAGCCAGAGAATTAGCCCTCCTGCGAAACGTTCCCTGTTGAAAATGTTTGACATTCATGGTATGACTATCTAAGTTGGGAGGTTGTCGCCATGGCTAGTACGGTCTGGAAGGGGCATCTTACCTTCGGTCTGGTTTCGTTTCCTGTAAAGCTCTTCACTGCCGCCCGCAGCGAGAGCATCAGCTTCAATCAGCTCCACAAAACCGACAACTCGCGCATCAAGCAGGTGATCTACTGCCAGGCCGAGGACAAACCAATTCCACGCAGCGACATCGTCAAAGGCTACGAATACGAAAAAGACCACTACGTCGTGATCGAGGACGAGGACATCAAGAAAATGGCTCCGTCCACCGCCAAGGTGATGGAGATTCTGGAATTCGTCAAAAGCGACGAAGTGGATCCCATTTATTTCGAGAGCTCGTTCTACATGGCGCCGGACGACGCGGGGGAGAAACCCTATGCGCTCCTGTACAACACGCTCAAACGCACCGGCTATGTCGGCGTCGCAAAAATTGCGATGCACAACCGCGAGCACATCGTGATCTTCCGGCCGGGCAGCTTTGGTTTGATGATGCACACCATGTACTACGCGCATGAGGTGCGCAAGGTGGAGGAGTTTCGCACCGACACCAGCCTGGTGAAGGAACAGGAAGCCAAGCTGGCCGAAATGCTGGTGCAATCCTTGGCAGCGCCGTTCGAGCCGGAGAAATATCACGATACTTATCGCGACAATTTGCAGGCTCTCATTGACGCCAAGGTCAAAGGCAAAGAAGTAGTGACGCCGCCGCACGCCGAGCCTGCCAAGGTGATCGATATCATGGAGGCGCTCAAGCAGAGCCTGGCCGTGGCGAAGAAGCCGGCCGCATCCGTGGGCGCGCTGGAAGAGGAAGCGCCCAAGCAGAAGCCGGCCCGGAAACCCAAGACCGCCCGGGGCTAACTTAACGTCCGCGCGACTGCCTAGGCTACATCGCTCATCAATTGTCCGTCGGAACTCGCTCGGCGTGGTCGACCACCAGAAATTCTGCCGGCGCCTTGGTCGATTCGAGCCGGAGTCCGAGCTGATCGCGCAGCGCCTGCATCAGCTCCGGCCCCGCGTCCGGTTCCTTTTCCAGAAGACCCTCGCTGGCCCAATACAGTGAAATTTCGTATTTCCCTTTTAGGCCGGTTTCGTCATGTACTGGAGCCGCCACCTGCCCCGACAACTGCAGGGCAAGCATTTGCATTGTCATTTGTGGATAATACATGCGCGCCCGTCCACGGCTGAACGCCATTCCAGGGTGGCCTGGCCCAAACGACGGATAGCCGTTTTGATCGAAACTCAATGGTCCGCGAACGGGCGCGCCCGCGGCGGCATCGGCCGCGGCCTCTTTAAATTTCGGACCGTCTTTCGCAACTACTTGATCGTAGGTTTGAGATACCCTGGTCTCCCGATGCACCGCGAGTTTAAACCTCTCTGCCAACATGTTCTGCCACATAGCAGCAAACTGATCCCTGGTAGCTCCTTCCGGCACCTTCGCACGGATATCGAACCTCGCATCGTGCATCCAGTCCGGCGCCGACACATGAAAGAATTCGGACCGGTATGCAATCCCCACCAGGCTGGCCAGGTCCCAGTTCTGACAAACTAGCAGCCCCGGATCGTCCGTGCCCGGCCCTCCACGACAGCCCACGCTGAAAGGGCCCGCTCCCGGCGGCGGCGAGCGCTTGATTGAAACCACGTCGAACGCAAGCTTATCCGTGGTTTGGCAGAATGCACCACAGCTAAGCAAAACTAGTACGGCAACAGGCCGGAACATTTTTACTCCGCGCGAATCGCACTCACCGGGTCGATCGCCAATGCCCGCCGCGCGGCCAGCAAACACGCCGCCAATGCCACTGCGGAAAGTAAAAACAGAACCGTGGCAAACGTCGCCGGATCTTCAGGCGCGACTCCGAACAGAAAATTCGACAGGACCCGCGTCAGCGCCAATGCTCCAACAACGCCGATCGCCTCGCCCAGCCCGATCGTGACAAACGCCTGGCCCACAATCATCGCCAGCACATTACGCGGCCGCGCGCCCAGCGCCATGCGAATCGCGATCTCGCTGGTTCTCTGCGACACGGACCACGCCACCACGCCGGCGATTCCGATCATTGTCAGGACCACCGCCAGGCCGGCAAACGACGCAATCAGCGCTGTGCGCAGCCGCGGCTGCGACAAAGACCCCGCGATCACTTCGTCCATCGTCCGCACGCTTGCCACCGGCTGCTCTGGATCCACCGATAGTATGACCCGCCTCGCCGCCGAGGCAATGTCCGTCTCGCCGCGCGTCACCAAAAACATCGTTAAGAATGGCCGCTGGCGATATGGAACATAAAACTCGTTATAAGGTGTGTTGTCCCCGAGCCCCGTTATCTTAACGTCTCCCGCCACCCCCACGATTTCGGCGCGAACCGACTCGCGCGCGTAAATAATATGCTGCCCAATCGGATTCTGATTCGGCCAGTACCGCCGCGCCATGGTTTGGTTGATGATCATCGCAACGGGCGAGTCCGCCGTATCTGCCTGCGTGAACACTCGCCCCGCCAGAATCGGAATTCCCAACGTTTCGAAATATTCCGGACTGACGCTCTTTAGCCACGCCGTCGGCGCTTTGGTCGGCTCCAGCGCGGGCCGGCCCTCGATATTGAAAAAATATCCGATCGACGGCCCGTTCACCGGCAGGGCGTTGGTCAACGCGGCACTTCGGACCGACGGGATCGCGATGACGCGCTCCAGGACCTCATCGTAAAAGATCGTCCGCTGCCTGTTCTGGGGATAACGCGCCGACGGCAGCCCGATTCGCATTGTCAGCAGGTGCTCCGGACGAAAGCCCGGCGCGACCGCTTCCAAACGCAGAAAGCTGCGCATCAGAAGTCCCGCTCCCGTAAGTAGGACCATTGCGAGCGCGACTTCGGCTACAATCGCGACGCCGCGCAGCCGGCCAGCGCCGGAAAGCGTACGGCTAGTCGCCTTTAGCGCCTCGTTCAGATCCGATCGTGCAGCGTGCATCGCCGGCCCCAAGCCGAAAACAATACCGGTAATCGCCGCTACGGCGATGGTGAACAGCAGCACCGTCGTGTTCAGGCGGATTTCTCCCGCGCGCGGCAAAATGCCGGGACCTATCTGCCGGATCGCCCCAATGCTCCAACCCGCCAGCAGTATGCCGAGTCCGGCGCCCAGGAACGCGAGCAGCAGGCTTTCGGTCAAAAACTGCCCTAGCAGCCGCATCCGGCTGGCGCCCAGCGCGGCCCGGATCGCCACTTCCTTCTGACGCGCCACCGCTCGCGCCAGCAGCAGGTTCGCAACATTGGCCGACGCGATCAGGAGCACGAAAGCGACGGCCCCCAGCAGAACCAGCAAGGTCCGCCGGATGTCGCCCACCAGCGTTTCGCGCAGCACGTCAACCCGGATCGGCCGGTCCGTATCGCCGAAGCCTTTGTGGGATTCGTCATATTGCGCTGCTAACGCCGTTGCCTCGGCCTGCGCGGCGCGGCGGTCCGTACCGTCAGCGAGCCGCCCGTACACGAAAAGATAGCTGGCGCCGCGCTCGATCTGCACCGGCGTGATCGAAGGATGTTCAAAGATTTTTGGTACCCAGACCTCCGATTCCGCCGGGTAGTCGAATCCCGGCGGCATGATCCCGATGATTGCGGCCTGCGCACCATCCACCGTGACCGTTTTTCCAAGCACGCCGGGATCCGCCGCAAACCGGCTCTGCCAAAGCGCGTGCCCGATTACGGCCACGGCCTTCGCGCCGGGCCGGTCTTCGCCCGCGTCAAACACCCTGCCGGCCACCGGCTCCACTCCGAACACCCGAAAGAAATCCGTCGAGACTCGCGCTCCGGCTACCTCGATCGGTTCGGCCATCGCCGGACCGCTGATCTGAAATCGGCCGCCGCTTGCCGCCGCAATCGCAGCGAAACCCCGCGCGTGGTCGTGGAAGAAGTTGAATTTCGGAAATGAGGACGTGATCAGAGCGTTGCCAACCGGCGTCCGATCCTCAATTTGCACGATACGATCCGGATCCTTGTAGGGCAGCGGGCGCAGCAGCACCGAATCCACCACGCTGAACATGGTAGTGTTCGCCCCGATCCCCAGTGCCAGCGTCACCAGCGCGAGCGCGCTGAAACCCGGAGATTTCAAAAGCATCCGAAGGCCGAAAAACAGGTCCTGCCGCATGACGCCTGCCCCGTAGCTTATCGCAATTCGTGGCGCGCGCACTCGCCGCCTGCCGCGTTGACACTGGCGTGAACGCAATCGTCCCGATTACCTTGCACTACCCGATAGGAAATTCCCCAATTGCCCCCAACCTCCGCCCTGTTGTAGCCTGAGCCTAGCGGTGGAGTTCGCTTAACGCCGTACAGCACGGCCAATAACTCCTACAGTGGTTTTCGCTGTGGGAGCATTGGTTCCAGCCTCTCAGCAAACCACAATCATGACGCGAAAGGAGATTCGACACCATTGGATCGATACCTCGTGGTGCTGGCGGGCGCCGGGCTCGGTGGCTTGGCCCGCTACGCCGCCGGCTCCTGGATTACGGAAAAATACGGCGGCCGTTTTCCGCTCGGCACGTTTGTCATCAACGTCACCGGGTCGTTTCTGATCGGACTACTTATGATCCTGTTTACCGAGCGCTTTCAGCCCCACCCCAATTGGCGGCTTTTTCTGGTGGTCGGCGTTCTGGGCGGATACACGACCTTTTCCAGCTTCGAATACGAAACGCTCCAAGCCGTGCGCTCCGGCGAGAGCTGGATGGCGATGCTGTACGTTTTGAGCAGCGTCGTTGTCGGCTATCTGGGCGTATGGCTCGGCGCGCTGCTCGCCTTGCGTGCGCGACGCTGAAGGAGTCTCTATGCTGAACCAAGGTCCAGCCAAAAAGGTCACCATCTTCATCAACGAGGACGCGCAACACCACATGGCCGCTCTCCACGACGCGATCATGACTTTTCTCATGCACAAAGGCGTCTCGGGCGCCACCGCGACGCGCGCCTTCTCCGGCTTCGGCTCCCACCACACGCTGCACACTCCCAAGGTCGAGCTCTCCGCCCAGCACCTGCCCCTCCGGATCGAGTTTGTCGACACGCCCGAAAAGGTCGATGAAGTCCTGCCAACGTTGTATGAAATGGTTTCCGATGGCTTAATCGAAATTGCCGATACGAACGTGATCAAGCATGCGCGCAAGTCCGCCGCTCCCCTACGCAAGCTGCTCCATCAGCGTCGCGAAGGCCCGGCCAAGCTGCTGCGCGTCTTCATCGGTGAAGCCGACAAATGGCACGGCGAGCCGCTCTACGACGCCATCGTAAAAAAACTGCGTATGCTCGAGATCGCCGGCGCTACGGTTTATCGAGGCATCCTCGGCTATGGCGCCAAGGGTCACGAGCACAAAAAGAGCTTCTTCCATGTCTCGCGCGACCTGCCCATCATGATCTCCGTCATCGATACCCCGGAGAAAATAACGGCTGCCGTTGACGCGATCGAAAGCATGCTTGACGACGGCCTGATTGTCATTTCCGACGCGGACGCGATCCGCCTGCTGCGCAGCCAAGCGACGGCGGAGGCATCCCGTGCGTCCGAGTGAGCCCGCTCGGTTGCTGCGCATCTACATCTCGGAATCCGACCGGTACGAAGGCGCGCCGCTGCACGAAGCGATTGTCGCCAAATGCCGCGAGCTGAAGATCGCTGGGGCCAGCGTGTTTGCCGGGCTGGAGGGCTATGGCGAAACGGCCGAACTGCACCGGAGCCATCTGATGCACAGCGACTGCCCTATCGTTATCGTCATCGTCGACCGCCCGGAAAAAATCAGCGCGCTCGTCCCGGAAATCGAGAGCATGCTGAACACCGCTCTCATCGCGACCTCGGACGTCGAAATGCTGCGGATCGAGAAGACCGCCTAGCCTGCTCCTGGTATCGCGCTCAACTTCCGCAAGGGTGGGGCCAGCAGCCACAAGCTCGAAACCGCCAGACCGCCTGCCGCTACTGCCAGCGTGCCGCGAATGCCTATGCGCTCCGCCAGCGCCCCACCCACCAGCGCTCCCAGCGGATAAATCCCGCGCGTAAGCAGCTGCATCGCCCCGTTCACCCGCCCCAACACTTGAGCGGGCGTCACCGACTGACGCAATGCCAATTCGTTCACATTGAACACCGCAAACGCCGCATCGCCGAAGAGCTGCTGAATCATCAACAAGGCGAGCACTGCCGGCAAAGGCCCGCCCGCGATCGCCAGCAGCCCCAAAGACAGCACCGCAACTGCCATGGAGCCGACGAACACCCGTCCCAGCGCTCTGGCGACGCGCGGCGCAACCGCCGCTCCCAACATCGCTCCTAGGCCGCCCACGGTGATCGCGGCTCCCAGCGCAGCAGGAGGCACACGCAAGTCCCGGATCGCGTACAGCACGTACAGCGTCCCGATGAAACCGAAGAAGAAATGTCCGCACGCCGAAAACGACGCCAAGGGCCGCAGCACCGGATGCCCGAAAATGAATCGCAGCACTGCCATCGTCTCCTTTTTCCAATGGCTGCAAGACGCCGTCTGCGCGGCCGGCTCCGGCTTGCGGATCGTCCACACCGAAACCGCCGAAACCAGGAAGGATGCCGAATCGAAAAGAATCGCAACCGGCGCGGTGATAAGTTGCACCAGCACGCCTGTCAGGCTCGGCCCGACGATCTCCGCAATCGCGTCGCTCTGCGCCAGCTTGCTGTTGCCCTCCACCAATTCCTCGCGTCTCACCAACGAAGGCAAATAACTCTGATACGCGACATCGAAGAAAACCGTCCCGAGTCCCGCCACTGCGATCGCGCCATAAAGCTGCGGCATTGATATCCGGTGCGCCCACGCCGCCAGCGGAATCGCCGCCAGCACCGCGGCGCGCAGCAGATCCGCTGCAATCAATATCGGCCGTCGCTTCAGCCGGTCCGTCCACAGGCCCGCAACCAGGCCGAAGAGCAATACCGATGCTGCCCCGGTCGCGGCTAGAAGTCCCATCTGTGCGGGCCCAGCGCCCAAAACCAGCACGGCCGTCAGCGGTAATCCCTCGCGCGTGATGCGCGAGCCCAGCTCGGAAACCGTCTGCCCCACCCAGAGCTTCAGAAAATCGGGATGGCGCCACAGGCTGTTCTTTCGCGACTTGGCTTGAGCGTTAGTGATACAATCCACCCTGCATCGATATGAGCCTGCTCGCCGAATTAGTCGCGGAATTTCTCGGAACCATGGTCCTGATCCTGTTCGGCGACGGCGTCGTCGCCATGGTGCAGTTATTCGGCCACCATATCCCGGGCGAAATCGTCAACGGCGGCTTCACGAACATCACCATTGCCTGGGGCCTCGCCGTCACTATGGGCATCTACATTGCCGGTAAAATTTCAGGCGCGCACCTCAACCCCGCCGTGACCCTCACGCTGGCAATATTCCGAGGTTTCCCCTGGCGCAAAGTGATCCCTTATTCTATCGTCCAGACCGCCGGCGCATTCCTCGCCGCTGCCATCGTCTTTTGGAACTATCGCCCCGCATTCCTTGCGACCGACCCGAATCTGGATCACACCGCCGGAGTCTTCACCACCTTCCCCGCGTTCCCCGAAATCCCCTCCGCAGGCCTGCTGGATCAGGCCATCGGCACCGCCCTGCTGCTACTCATGATCTTTGCCATCACGGACGAACGCAACCAGCCCCCGGCCGCTTTGCAGCCCTTGATGGTTGGCTTAATCGTAGTCGTAATCGGCATGGCGTTCGGCGGCATGCACGGCTACGCCATCAATCCCGCGCGCGACTTCGGCCCGCGCCTGTTCACGGCCGTTGCCGGTTTCAAAAACAACGGTCTCACTGACGGCCGGCCGGTCTTTTGGGTCCCCATCGTCGGCCCATTGATCGGCGGCGTAATCGGCGGCGTGATCTACGATTTTGGTATTCGCCGCTTCCTGCCATTTACCAAACTCTGATTTTTTCGGCCTCGCCTGTGGCGTATGTCCTCGCGCGTGCCGCGTTCACACTCGTGTGAACGCGTGTTCGTCGTTGGAAAGCCGTCCCACGCACGAACTGCGTCACTGACCGTGGCACCGCGCAACCACCAGCGTCACATCGTCCCTCTGCTCGCGCCCGCTGAACCGCTGCACTTCTTCGATCACCGCGCCAAGCATCGCGCCCGTCGCCAGCCCCCGCGATCGCTGCAGCGCCTGCATCAATCTCGCCTCTCCAAAGTCTTCGCCCGCTTCGCTGAACGACTCGGTAATGCCATCGGTGTAAAGCGCCAGCGTGTCCCCCTCCTCTAGCTGGCAGCCCCCCACCGGACACTCCCACTCCAGAAAAATCCCCAGAACCGTCGTAGTCGGCTCCAGCCGCTGACAACTTCCATCTGCGCGCACGATCAGTGCCGGCAGATGTCCGCAATTTGCGTAGCGCAGCCGCCTGGACCGGTCGTCGTACTCGGCGAAAAACAAAGTCGCGTATGAGGCATCCGTCGTGTTCTCCAAAAACAGCCGGTTCACCGATTGCAAAAACCGCCCCGGTTCATCCACCGCGGTCGCGCACTGGCTCCGCAGGTTCGCTTGCAAATTGGCCATTAGCAGCGCCGCCGCGATGCCCTTCCCCGAAATATCGCCGATCACCAGCCCCAGCCGGTCCTGCCCGAGTTCGATGTAGTCGTAGTAATCGCCTCCCACCTGCCGCGCCTGAACGCACACGCCGGCGTACTCCAGCGTGCGAAGCTTGGGCTGCCGCTGTGGGAAAAGCCGGGCCTGCACCTGCTTGGCGATTTCCAACTCCTGCGCGACTCGTAGCTCCCGGTCGCGTCGTTCCGCCTCGGCGCGGCGCTGCGCCTCTAGTTCACGTGTTACTTCATCAAAACCAGCCAAAGTGAATGAGTTTCCATCCAGATCGCGAAAGCGCGTGAATACTCCACCCCAGACCGGCTCGTCCTTGTGTTCGCCGGAGCCGGCACCGAAGTGCACGCGCCGCAGCCGGGGCGTATGCGAAAAATGCACCCCGCGCTGGCGCCACTCCCGATACTTTGCCGGAACGTCTTCGGTCACGAACACGATCGAAGTCGGCCGCCCGATCAGTTGATAGGCCGGCGAATCCGGCTTCGGCGCCACCAGGGCCAACACAGCGGTCCCATCCGGAGGGGCCACCGCAACCCAGCGCTCGCCCGACTGCAGCTTCGCGTCGAAGGCCAGAACGAACCCCAGCTGCTCGAGATAAAAGCGCAGGCTCTCATCCTGGTCCCGCACGTAAACATTGACGGCGTGGATCCGTAGATACGGGTCCAGCCGAGTGGATGCCGAATTGCCCATCGCCGAGATTATAAACTGCTCTCAGATCGATGGTGGAAGGCCATAACGTAGTGAAACATCCTTCACCGCAAGGCGTGGGGCTCGTCACTTCTTTCGCGAACGCGGCCGATCGTTGAACTTCAGACGCTTCCTTGCTAGCTTCCCGATCACTCGCATGAACTCGCCAGACGCGTATGGCTTCATGCGTACGAATTCCGTAATGACGGCATTATAGGGAACAATCAGGTCCTCACTCCCAGCCAGCGCCTTCAGCCAAAACGCTCGTACGGAGAGTCCACCGATGAACAACCTGCGCAATTCATAATCACGCACCTGCACCTCGGGTAGATTCTCGATCTGAGCTGTGGCTGCCAACAAGCGTGCTATTAGCGGCCCGCGTGCGAGGCTCGTCATTCTCGGCGTGCGACCTGCCGGAGGATGGCCGACGGCCGCGGCTACCGGAAGTCCGGAAGCGCTCTCTAAAAGGAGCTCCCAAGCCACTGCTTTAGAGTCGCCGAGCTTCGACCCCTTCGCCGCCTGTCCCAAAGTGAGCACGTAAATCTCATAAGGGTACCCTTCGGGCCTCAGGTCGCCGGGAGCCCGGCCCATGTCCACTAGCTCGGCGATACCGTTACGGAATGCCTGCATGGTTCGCTTTGACGGTTGGGGCTTGCTTAACGGCATACCGCTCCTACACGGGATACGTGTGCGTCCAATGGCCTTGCGAATACTGATAGTTGGTTCGAAACTCATCCAACAGCCATGTCGAGCTGCCAGAGTGTGGGTCTTCAATGTCCACCCAATGCCGGCCCGATTTCGATGTGCGAGCTCCGGAAATTACCACGAAATGTGCATCCGGTCCTTTGCCCCACTGCATCCGAATACAAACTGGCCGTCCGCTGTTCAAGAGTTCAACAATCCGGGAGAACTCTAAGCCGCCACTCTTTGGATTCGCTGCCAGCCGGCTCAGCGTCTTTAAAGCCCATTCCAAGTACCACGGTTTATTGCAATTCCCGGGAATGGGCGCTGGCTTGTTGCAGGTGCCGCAGTTCTTGACTTTCAGTTTGCGATGTCTCGCCATGCGTGTCGCCACTTTGCATTGGCACGAAGATGAATTGGGGTCGAAAAAATGATCGACGCTCACGGCGACCGCTGCCCAACACCAATTGTTGTGCTGCTGCTCCTGCATTTTGAAATCAATGGCTGCCATCCAGTCACACTTCTCCTTGTGCCGCCCGAAGTTCACGTCAGGCGCTATTTCTCCAGAGCATCGGCGCCATGCTACCGGCGCGTGTTCGGAGCGCTGTCAGACTTCGCGATTACGCGTTCGGTTTCTTTTTTTTCGCCCCGCGCTTAGCAGGCGGGCGCCCCTTCCCGCCCGGGCCGAGCGTTGGACCGCCGTTTCCGCCTTTCGTAGAGTGTCTTGTCGGTTTTGAGTTTTTTTTCACCGCCATAAGCTGCTCCTCCAGTCATTTACTTAATTGATGTGACGCCAACAGCTGTACATATTTCGGGTCGTGCTGCAACTCGGCAAAGTCCGGCCACCGGCCGACATCGGCCAGCAGATCCCCAGGCGCCGTCGCCAAACAGGCCAAGCTGCGATCCCGAAATCCGAGTGCTTCGTAGGTTGCAACCGCCATCCACTGCAGATTGGCGGCATTAGATGATAACTGCAAGGCCTGAGCGAGTTCGGATTCTGCCCGTGCCCGGTCCCCGAGCCTCGCACAAAAATAGGCGACGAACGACCGCATATACGCGTCCCGCGGGTTGCGCGAGATCGCGATTTCAGAAACTTCAAGCCCTTTTCGATAAGCCTTCACTGCCTCAGCAGGTTCATTCAGGCGGCGATAACAATTCCCCAGCTGCATCCATGAGAAATAGCTTTCCGGCTGTAGTTTCAGAGCTGCTAAGAGGTACGGTACGGCTTCCCGCTCGCGATGCTCATACATTAGCGTTTGGCCTAGATTATGAATGATGTCCCAACTCTCGTGCAGACGAGCAGCAAAGCGCAGTTCCGATTCGGCCTCGGCAAAACGGCCCAGATTCATGAGTGTCCTTGCGAAGGCATAATGCCCAACCGGCTCATCGGGAAACAACTCCACCATCTTGCTAAAGTGGGTCGCCGCTTCGGTATAACTGGCGCGAGTAAAGAAGTAGTTTCCCAGCGCCTGATAAGTTCTATAGTTGCCAGGCTCCACTTCCAGTGCCCGTCGAAACGACGCCAGCGCCTCCTCCGATCGATTATTCCTCTGCAATACCTGCCCCAGCCGCCGATGGCCATCGCTGTTATTGGGCTCTAACTCGATCGCTCTCCGATATTCTGCCTCGGCCAATTCGTACCTGCCGGCATTTTCCTCCAGCTTTCCCGCGATGCGATGCACAGCCGCCAAGTCCGGATCGCGTTTTTCTGCTTCGCGCTCTGACTGCGTGGCGCGATCGAGCCACACTTGATCGTTACTCAAAAAATACTTGAACCACTGCGCTTCCGAAAGGCCGGCGTGTGTAAGTGCGGAGTCGGGATCCGCCATTACGGCCCGTTCCATAAACGCGACTGCCACATCTACGCCGCTGTCTCGTCGTAAATAAGAAAGGCCGCTGGTGTAGTCTTTTAACGCCGCCGAATTCACGCTTCGCCCTGCCGCCGGCGGCAACCCGAGCGTTCCAGTCACCATACCCGCCAGAGCGGCCGGCAGATAGTGCACCTCTCCGGGTCCGTATTCGGCCAACCACTCTTTGGAATTCACGTGAGAACGCGCATCCGTTATGTAGGCATGGACGCCGATCTTCCCGTTCTCACCTCGGAGAGTGCCGTGCAGGACGTGAGTAGCGCCCCCTGGCTTGGCGTCTGTCGTGACGAGTTTGCCGCCAGCCGCGGAAACAAGCACAAATTTTGTTCGAGCCCCACCCCTCAACCTGCTTAACTGGCGAGTCGTGTCGCGCCGTAACGGTTCCGCAATCGAACTTGCATCCCGGTCGGCTTCAAAGGGCAACAGAGCGAGCCGCACGGATTCTTTAGGTGCGGTAGCCCGCTCGTAAGTCACCCCTGCCGAAACGATCGCCAAAAGGGCCGCGGCTGAACCCGCCAAGATCCAGCGCCGCGACCGCGACGGCCCGAGCGCTTGCTCAATGTCGCTGGCGCTGCGATGCCGCCGGATCGGATCGGGGTGCAGACAGCGCGCCAGGATACGATCCCATTTGGGATGCGCCGGTTCCGGAAATCGTTTGGACGGCTCGCCGCCGCTCGGCACCGGTCCAGTTGGCTGCTCACTAAACGGCCGCCTCCCGCACGCCAACTCATAAAGGATCACACCCAACGCATAGATGTCCGAGGCTACGTTCGCTTTAGCGCCGCTCCACAACTCCGGAGCCATGTAAGCGGGCGTGCCGCCTTGGGCGCCCGACTGGATCACCAATTGATCGCCCTCTGAGCGACCCGCCAACCCGAAGTCGGTAATCACCGCCCGGATTGCGCCATCCGCGGTTTTGGTGAGAATCACGTTGGCGCTTTTGAGATCGCCGTGAATCACCCGATTGCGATGCGCTTCCGCCAGTCCCGCGCACAACTGCCGAGCGATTATCTGCGCTTCCGCCGCGGGCAGCGTACCGCGCTCAAGCCGCGCGGCCAAGGTTTCCCCCTCGAGAAACTCCATCGTGAGAAAGTCAACATCGCCCTGCTCCGTGGAAGCGGTGTGGATCTCATATATCTTGCAGACGTTCGGATGACTGATCTCGGTGGCGTGACGGACCTCGGGTGGCAATCTGCTGTGGAACCCCGGCTTAGCGGCCTTGAGTGCGATGCGCCGCTTTAACTTCTCATCGACGGCCTCAAACACGATGCCCATTCCGCCACATGCGACTTCACGCATGATCCGGAAACGCCCGTCCAGCAACTCGCCAACATGAAAGGGATGATCGAGGGCCGGAGGAGAACAAAGCGGCTCGAGCAGAAATCCGTTCATGCGCTGTTCGCATTGCACGTACTTCCATGCGCGGTCGAACAACTCGCAATTGCCCTCGCATGCGCTCCTTAGATACATCTCTCGCTCATCAACCGGCCGCGCCAGCGCCAGCTCGACGAGACTCATCAACACTTCGTCGTCCTGCACTCTATTGGGCATGAGCCGAACCCAATTGGTCGAACAGCCACTGCCGCGCGTCGACCCACATTCTCTGCATGGTGCGCAGTTTGAGCCCGAGTGCGTTCGCCGTCTCTTCATCCGTGAGGCCCAGAAAATACTTCATCTCGACGACGGTGCACCACTCCGGGTGTTCCTTGCCAAGCTGCTCCAGCAGTTGATCGATGGTGAGGGCCAGATCCAGCTTTGCGCCGTCGGTAGGCATCAAACGTTGAAGCCCGTCGAACGAGAGGAAATGGGCATTTGGACGCCCGCGGGCGTGGTCGATTAAGTAGCGTCTCATCACTCTGGCAGCTATAGCGTAGAAATGCTGCCTATTCTGCCAATCTCGGTCTTTGGCCTTCACCAGCCGGATATAAATCTGGTCCACCAGTTCGGTGGCTTGCATCGAATGGCCCCGGCGTTCACGCTTCATCATGTATTGCGCTAATCGCCGCAAGTTCGGAAGCACCAAGGTAAACAGCTCATTCTCAGCATCGTGGCTGCCCTCGCGCCAACGCTGCAGCAATTGAGTTATTTCTCCAGTTTCCGGCGTCCCCACGACCACACCTTAGTGTGCGGAATCTTAGCATAGATTTCGCCTAAATGACAGCCGGAAAATGCTCATCGGGCGCGGGCGCCACCGACGAGTGAACCGCTCAGCCTAGCCTGCCTCCGCCGCAGCCCCTCGTCCTCGATTTCGGCTCTCTTCAGAGAATTTTGGCAGTCATTTTCCCGGCCGCCCGCTTATTGATTTGACCGTTTACAAACCAAACCAGGAGCCGCTCGAAATGACCACTCCCAGAACCGCGGATGTTTACTGCTACAAATCGAGATCGCAGCGCTGGGGATCTGCTGTCCAGCGGATCGCGCTGGCGATGCAATTCGCTTTCCTGCCTAACTTGCTCTCGCAGGTGAATGTACTGACAGCGAACTACGACAACTCGCGCGCAAATGCAAATCTGAGCGAGACCATTCTTAAGCCGTCAAATGTAAAACCGGCAAGTTTTGGAAAGATCGGCTCGTTCCCGGTGGATGCGCAGATTTATGCCCAACCATTGTATGCGGCAGGCATTCAGATTCCCGGTAAAGGTCTCCGGAATGTGGTTTATGTGGCCACGATGCACAACACTGTGTACGCCCTGGACGGCGATGCGCCACAATCCGTGCGTCCATTGTGGGCGGTAAACCTCGGCCCATCCGTCCCTAGCTCTGCGTTCGATAGCTATACGGATATCGTTCCCGAGATTGGCATCCTGAGCACGCCGGTCATCGACCTGGACCGCAACGTCATTTATGTCATGTCGGACACTTGGGAACAGGGCGCCCCAGTATTTCGAATCCACGCGCTGTCTCTGTCCGACGGACATGAAATGCTGAACGGCCCGGTGGTCATTACTGGCTCAGTTGCTGGTGTGGGCGCGGGCAGTTCGGGCGGCACCCTCACGTTCGATCCGTCGTTGCAACTGCAACGGCCCGGCCTGGCGCTGGCGAATAAATTGGTCTACATCGCGTTCGGCTCGCACGCGGATGAGGGAAACTTCCACGGCTGGATTTTCGCCTACGACGCTTCGGACCTTCGGCGCCAAATTGCGATCTTCAATGCGACGCCCGACGCCCTGGGAGGTTCGTTTTGGCAGGGCGGGCGCGCGCCCGCGGTCGATGCTTCAGGAAATATCATCGTAGTTAGCGGCAACGGAGACTTCACGGGTCATCGTGATTTTTCAGATTCCGTTCTCAAACTTTCCGGAGGCAATCTCTCGCTGCTCGACTGGTACACGCCTGATAATTGGGCCGCACTTCGAGATGCCGACGAGGACCTTGGATCCGCCGGTGCGATCCTGCTGCCGAACTCGAATCAACTGCTCGCGGCTGGCAAGTCCGGCGATTTATTGTTGATTGACACCGCCTCCATGCCGCACTTGGCGCCTATGCACTCCCCCGACGTCCAGAGCTTCCTGGTGGGCGATGGCTCGGTATTCAACGCGGCGGTTTGGAACCGTCCAGACGGTGCAATCGTTTATGTACAGCAGCCGGCCGGGCCTCTCAACGCGTACCGGATCGTGGCCGGCAGGCTGGACACAAGCGTATCATCCTCGAGCGCAGTCGCCACCGGCACCGAGTTCTGCTCTATTGTTGTGTCTGGCGACAGCCTCACCTCGGGCAGCACGATTGTGTGGCAAACAACCGCGGACTATGGCCGCCGGCAAATTCCAGGAACTTTGCGCGCTTTCGATGCGACCGATCTGTCGCACGAGCTCTGGAATAGCGATATGGTCACGAATCGCGACGTGCTGGGCCGCTTCGCAAAATTTGCTACGCCCACGGTGGCCAACGGCCGCGTGTATGTGCCTACCTTTTCCCACCAACTGGCGATCTACGGACTAATCTCCGATGCGGGCCTGGGAAATAACGACGTCGTGGTCACGTCAGTGGTCAACTCGGCGAGCCTCGCGCCCGGGCCGGTTGCTCCCGGCGAACTGGTAACCATCTTCGGCGCCCATATTGGGCCGGAAGAGCCGTCAAATCTGCGAATGGATACCACCGCACACGCTAGCAGCGTCCTGGCTGGCACACAGGTCCTGTTTGACGGCCAGCCGGCACCTTTACTCTATGCGTCGGCTTCCGAAATTTCCGCCGTCGTCCCATTCGGGGTTTCCGGCGATACGACCACGGTTGAAGTTTTGTATCGGGGGCAGACTTCCGAGCCGAACACCATACCGGTCGTCTCGGCTACACCAGCGCTGTTCGCCAGTGACGGCACTGGGGCAGGCCAAGGAGCGATCGCCAACGCCGATGGCTCCCCGAATTCAGGCGATAATCCTGCAGCTTCAGGCTCGATCGTCACTCTTTATGCGACGGGTATCGGCGAAACTGCGCCGGAAGCCGACGACGGAGCCATTACCGCGGGCCTCGACATCCCGCTGCCGATTCTTCCCGTTACCGTGCTCGTAGATGGCATGCCAGCGGACGTTTTATATGCGGGCGGGGCTCCGGGTATGGTCGCCGGCATTTTTCAACTGAACGTCAGGATTCCCGCCACCGTCGTCCCGGACTACGAAGTCCCCGTGAACATCAAAGTGGGCCAGTCCAGCAGCCCCACTACAATCACGATGGCAGTTCGGTAGCGCATTAAACCCTGCCGCCACTCCTAGGGACCGTTCGCCGGACAGCGCCTTCCTGACGCCGCGAGCTTAGGCCGCCGAATGATTCCATTAATGCAATTTATACAAAAACCCTCTTGCATTTGCCGGACCGCTAGGTTAATCTAGTTCCAATGATCGACCCGAGGACCATCGGTACTCTTCCTGCCCGACCGGGCCGGGACACCAACCTCGTGATCGATCTCATTCCGGAGCTTCTGCCTATTATTACGGTCGCCGTACCCGGCCCCGCTTGACGGGCTTCGGAGATTAGATTCCGAAAGGCCATCGGCGGGGTGAACGAGCCCAGCCGATGGCCTTTCGCTTTATTAGCGAGATTTTCTAACGTAAGGAAGGTTTGAGTCATGTCGACGAGTTCCGCCCAGCGTGCCAGCGCCGCGCCCGAGTCCAAGCTGATGTCCGGTGCAAAGATCCTGCTCGAATGTCTCGTGCGCGAGAACGTAGACTGCATTTTCGGCTATCCGGGCGGCGTCACTCTGCCGTTGTACGACGCTTTCTACGATCACCCGATGCGCCATGTCCTGGTGCGCCACGAGCAAAATGCCGCATTCGCCGCCGAAGGCTATGCGCGCGCCACTGGACGCGTCGGCGTGTGCTGCGCGACCTCCGGACCCGGCGCGACCAACCTCGTTACCGGACTGGTCGACTCCATGATGGACTCCATCCCGGTGGTCGCCATCACCGGCCAGGTCTCCACCAAGCTGATCGGCAGCGATGCCTTCCAGGAAGCCGACACTTTCGGCATCACCCGCTCCTGCACCAAACACAATTTTTTGGTCAAGAACATCGCGGAATTGCCGCAAGTGATCCACGAGGCCTTCTACATCGCCTCCAGCGGCCGCCCCGGCCCCGTTCTCGTCGACATCCCTAAAGATGTCTTCCAAGCGCAATCGCACTACACGCCCGTCTCGGCCATCCACCTACCCGGCTACAGAGTCTTCACCGAAGGCCATACCGGACAAATCCGCCGCGCCGCGCAAATGATGTGGGAAGCCAAACGCCCGTTCGTCTATGCCGGAGGCGGCATCATCGCCGCCGGTGCTTACGATGAATTGCGCGAGCTAGCCGAAACGCTCGATGCTCCCGTCGTCAATACTCTCATGGGCCTGGGCGCGCTTCCGGCCGAGCATCCCAACTTCGTGAGCATGCCGGGCATGCACGGCAGCTACGCCGCCAACCTGGGAATGACTCACACCGATCTGCTCATCGCTCTGGGCGTGCGCTTCGATGACCGCGTCACCGGCCGCCTGTCCGCCTTCGCGCCGCACGCCAAAGTGATTCACGTCGACATCGATCCGGCGGAAATCGGAAAGAATCGCGCGCCCGACCTGCCCATCGTCGGCGATGTCAAACGCGTTCTGCAGAAATTGAACAAAGTCCTGCAAGAGCTTGCGCCGCATCATCGCGACCGCAATGCTCAGGCGCGCGGCGAATGGTGGACTCAAATCCGCGAGTGGAAAGCCGAGCATCCACTCACGCCCGAGGTTTCGAGCACCGAAATCAAACCCCAACACGTCATGCGCGAAATCGACCGGCTCTCCGGCGGCCGCGCCATCGTCACCTCCGATGTCGGCCAGCACCAGATGTGGGCCGCGCAGTTCATCCGTTTCAACGAGCCGCGCCTCTGGATCAATTCCGGCGGCCTGGGCGCCATGGGCTTCGGCCTTCCCGCGGCGATCGGCGCTCAGTTCGCCTGCCCCGACAAGACGGTCTTCTCCATCGTCGGTGACGGCGGATTCCAAATGTCGGTCCCCGAGCTCGCCACGATCGTCAACCATGGCCTGCCGATCAAGATCGTCATCGTCAACAATGGCTATCTCGGCATGGTCCGCCAATGGCAGGAGCTGTTCTACAACAACCGCCTCAGCCAGGTGGAACTGAATTCCTTCCCCGATGCCAAACAGCTTGCCTCCGCCTACGGCTTCAAAGGCCGGACCATCGATAAGCCGCAGGAACTCGCCTCTGCACTAGAAGAAGCAGTGCGCGAAAATGGTCCTTACCTGTTAAATATCCGGGTGTCGCCGTACGAAAACGTGTACCCGATGGTCCCGGCCGGCGGCGCGGTCAATGAAATGGTCCTGGGACCGCCCCAGCCGGTGGAGGCGTAGCATCATAGCTTCCGGTGAGTTATGGAATTGATATCAGATGTGGAGAGGCACCTGTGGCGCACGCACTCGTGCGTGCCGCGTCCACGCTCCCGTGAACGCCTAGGCTCCTCACGACCAAATAAGCAGAGAACCACATGTTGCAGATTATTTCTTTACTAGTCGAAAACAAACCCGGCGCGTTGATGCGCATCACCGGCCTCCTCAGCGCCCGCGCCTATAACATCGAAAGCCTCACGGTCGCGCGCACCCAGGACCCCGAGCTCTCCCGCATGAGCATCGTGGTGGATGTCGAGCCTCAACTCCGCTCACAGGTGATCAAGCAAATGAACAAGCTGATCAACGTCCTCCAGGCTACCGACCTCACCGACGCTCCCGCCGTCAAGCGCGAAATGGTCCTCATCCGCGTCCGCGCCCAGATGAACAACCGCACCGCGATCCTCAAAGAAGCGGAAATTTTCGGCGCGCGCGTGGTCGACTCTTCCACCGAGGGCTTCGCGCTCGAAGTCACCGGCGATTCGGAAAAACTCGACGAGTTCATCGACGTCATGCGCAGCTACGGCGACATCGATGTCACGCGCTCAGGAACCGTCGCCGTATCTCTGGAAGCTAAGAAGTTGCGGCTCTCGCCGCCCATCCCTAAAACAGCGCCGGCGGAAGAAGCCGGCCCAGTCTCAAAATAATAAAGGATTTATGGCAAAACGATTTTACGAAAAAGACGGCAATCTCGCCCTCCTGAACAACAAGACAGTCGCGATCGTCGGCTATGGCAGCCAGGGACACGCCCACGCACTCAACCTGCGCGACAGCGGCGTCAACGTCGTGGTCGGCCTTCCGCCTGAGAGCAAGAGCGTTGCCAAGGCAACCGCCGCCGGCCTGAAAGTGCTCCCGGTGAGCGAAGCCGCGCAAACCGCGGACGTCCTCATGATCCTGGTCCCGGATCACATCCAGGGCGATCTGTACTCCAAAGAGATCGCGCCCCACATGAAGCCCGGGAAGACCCTTATGTTTGCCCACGGCTTCAATGTCCACTTCGGCCAGATCCAAGCTCCTGCCGGCGTGGACGTCTCCATGATCGCGCCCAAAGCGCCCGGTCACCGGGTGCGCGAGCTGTTCACCGAAGGCGTCGGCGTCCCGGCCTTGATCGCCGTGCATCAGGATGCCTCCGGCCACGCTCACGCCAACGCCCTGGCCTATGCTCTCGCGCTGGGCTGCTTGAAAGCAGGCGTCATCGAAACCACCTTCAAAGAGGAAACTGAGAGCGATCTGTTCGGCGAGCAAGCCGTGCTCTGCGGCGGCGTCAGCGAGCTGATCCGCGCTGGCTTCGAAACCCTGGTCCAAGCCGGCTATGCACCCGAGATCGCCTACTTCGAGTGCCTGCACGAATTAAAGCTGATCGTCGACCTGATCTACGAAGGCGGCCTCAGCTACATGCGGTACTCTGTGTCCGATACCGCCGAGTACGGCGACTACACCCGCGGCCCGCGCGTCGTGAACGCCGAAACGCGCGACGAAATGAAGAAGATTCTGGGCGAGATCCGCTCCGGACAGTTCGCCCGCGAGTGGATCAACGAGAATAAAACCGGCCGCAAGAAGTTCCTGGCCCTGCGCTCTGCCGCCCAGGATCAACCTATCGAGCGCGTCGGCCGCGAGCTGCGCGAAATGATGACCTTCCTGAAAAAGAAAAAAGAAGCAGGCGTGCCGGACGATCAACAAGCCGCCGCGGGAAGCCATTAATGCCCATAGTGAGTTCACACACAGCGTGGCGCACGCACTCGTGCGTTCCCTGTTCACAGTGGTGTGAACACCTTTAAAAAGAAATCTACCTTATGCGCATCCAAACGTTCGATACAACGCTCCGCGACGGCACCCAAGGCGAAGCCGTCTCCTTTTCAGTCGATGACAAGCTCGTCATCGCGCAAAAGCTGGACGAGCTGGGTATCGATTACATTGAGGGCGGCTGGCCGAACTCGAATCCCAAGGACAAGGATTTTTTCCAGCGCGCCAAAGACCTTAAGCTGAAGCACGCGCGGCTCACCGCTTTTGGATCCACACGCTTCTCCAAGAATAAAATCGACCAGGACCCCAACGTCCGCGCCTTAATCGAGGCCGAAACCCCAACTGTCTCAATCTTCGGCAAAAGCTGGGATCTGCACGTCAAGCGTGCCCTCGGTGTCGACGAAAAAGAGAATCTCCAGCTTATCTCCGAAACCGTGAAGTTCCTGAAGGACCAGGGGCGCGAGGTGGTCTACGATGCCGAGCATTTCTTCGACGGCTACAACGCCAACCCCGAGTTCGCGCTGCGTACGCTGGAAGCAGCCAAAACCGCCGGCGCCGATATCCTGGTCCTGTGTGACACCAATGGCGGCAACCTGACGCACCGCATCGTCGAGGTCGTGTCGGAGGTCCGTAAGCGCTTCGATGGCGTTCTCGGCATCCACACGCATAACGACTGCGACGTCGCAGTTGCCAACAGCATGGCTGCGGTCGAGGCCGGCTGCACGCACGTGCAAGGCTGCATGAACGGCTACGGCGAGCGCTGCGGCAATGCCAACCTGGTTTCCATCATCGCCAACCTCGAATTGAAGCTCGGCCACACCACCATTGGCCGGGAAAATCTCCAGAACCTGACGCTCGTTGCCCGCTACATCGCCGAGCTGGCCAACCTGCCCATGCGCAACGACCAGCCCTACGTCGGCCACAGCGCCTTCGCCCACAAAGGCGGCGTCCATGTCAGCGCGGTCCTGAAAGATTCGGCCACCTACGAGCACATCAAACCCGAAATGGTCGGAAACCGCCAGCGCGTGCTGTTGAGCGATCTCTCCGGACGCGGCAACGTGATCTACAAACTCAAGCAGCACGGCCTTGCCGACCGCCTGGATTCGGACGACCGCCGCCAGTTGCTCGAGCGCGTCAAGCACCTTGAACATCAGGGTTACGAACTGGAAGCCGCCGAAGGCTCATTCGAGTTGCTGGTCCGCGAAGCGCTCCACCCCGGGTGGAATCCGTTCGAAGTCATCAGCTACGACGTGACCACGCGCATGATCGGCGGCACCACCGCGACAGTCACTTTGCGCATCCAAGATAGTGTCCACACCGCCACCGCAACCGGTCACGGTCCTATGAATGCGCTCGATGTTTGCCTGCGGCAGTGCCTTTCAGCGGTTTATCCGAACATTAAGGACGTTCGCCTGACCGACTACAAAGTCCGCGTCCTCGACTCGAAAAAAGGCACCGCGGCCAAAGTCCGCGTCTTAGTGGAATGGTCCGACCATCGCCGCAGTTGGGCCACCGTCGGCGTATCCGACAACGTCATCGAAGCCAGCTGGCTCGCCCTGGTAGACGCCATCCGCCTGGAGCTGATGCGCCTGACCGAACAGGACGAAAACATCGACAAAGTAGTCGAAGACTACTGCTGGGGCGTGTAGCACTCTTAGCGGCCTCCGGTTGATTACGGAACCGAACCGGTTCCGTGGGGTATTGGCGCTAAAATTGTACTTATGTCCGCCACGGCACTCGTCACCTCCGAGCAGTACCTCGCTCTGCCCGACGAATTCGACCAGAACGGCAACCGAATCAAAGACGAGCTCATCGGAGGTGAGATCGTCAAGATGCCGCCTGCCTCACACCAGCATGATCGAGTTAAGAACCGGATTGGCAAGCTACTAACCAACTTTCTTGACAACAACAGACACTTGGGTCTCGAATCGAATGTCGAAATCGGAGCCCGGGTTAGTAGATTTGACACCTTCGTTCCGGACGTAAGCGTGACACGAAGCTCCCGCTTTTCCGACCAAGACCGTATTTTGCAAGGGCCGCCGGAAATCGCGATTGAACTAGTTTCTCGCAGCGATACAGCATCGCACTTTAAAGCCAAAGTGGCGGCCTACCTCACGAACGGTTCAACATCCGTTTGGGTGGTCTCCCCCGAACTCAAGTTGGTTGAGGTGCATAGGCAGGGAGCAATGCGCGAGCTAAAGGCGGACGACCGAATCGAGGACCCGCTCCTGCCCGGCTTCTCCGTCCCCGTCTCCACATTCTTCGAATTGAGCTAGCGCACCCCCAGATGCGCTACTTCCTATCTAAACGCCTCCCCCCCTTCACCCGCGTCCTCCTCATCGAAAGCGGCAACCGCGAACTCTACGAAGAACTCCTCAAGGGCCTCTACGACCTCCACCCCGGCGTGCGCGCCGACCTGCTCACCTGCTTTGCCGGCACCCCGAAAAACTTCCGCCCAGATTCAGGCCGGATCTACCGCGTCACCGATTACCCCGGACGTGCCAACCGCAAACACCTCTACCAGGACCTCGCCGCCAACCGTTACGCCGTCGCCGGAATCATCTGCTGCGCGCAGCCCATCATGACCAAATGGAAATGGGTGCTGGCCGCCCGCCTTCCCGCCAAAATTTTCATCCTCAACGAAAACGGCGATTACTTCTGGATCGATCGCGGCCACCTCGGCACAATCCGCCACTTCGTCCTCTTCCGCGCCGGACTCACCGGCGCGGGCGCCATCCGCACCATCGCCCGGCTGCTATCATTTCCCTTCACCCTGCTGTACCTGATTCTGTATGCCATGACAGTCCACCTTCGGAGGAAACTACGAACCTTATGAAAGCCGTTGTTGTCGAAAAGACGGGCGGCGTCGAGAACCTGAAGTACGCCGAAATGCCCAAGCCTGAGCTTGCGCCCGGCCAGGCGCTGGTCAAAATCGCCGCCTCGGGTGTCAACTTCATTGATACTTATTTCCGCACGGGCCTGTATCCCGCGCAACCGCCCATTATTCTCGGAAGCGAAGGCGCCGGAACGGTCGAAGACGTCGCGTTCGACGTCACCAATGTCAAACCAGGCGATCGCGTCGTCTACGCGATGGCGCGCGGCTCCCAAGCCGAATACCAAGCCGTCCCCGCCTGGCAACTCGTCAAGATCCCGTCTTCAGTCGACTTCAATACCGCTGCGGCCGCCATCCTGCAAGGCATGACCGCGCATTACCTCACGCACTCCACTTACCCGCTAAAATCCGGCGACTCGTGCCTGATTCACGCCGCCGCGGGCGGCACTGGTCTGCTGCTGGTCCAGATGGCGAAGATGCTCGGCGCTCGTGTCATCGGCACTGTAGGCTCCGAAGAAAAAGCCCAGCTCGCCAAGGATGCAGGCGCCGACGACGTCGTCATCTACACCAAAGAAGACTTCACCGCGCGCGCAAAAGGCATGCACGTCGTCTACGATTCGGTCGGCAAAGCCACCTTCATGCAGAGCCTCGATTGCCTCCGCCCGCGCGGCATGATGGTGACCTTCGGCAACGCCAGCGGCGCCGTGCCCGACATCGCGCCGTTAATCCTCAGCCAAAAAGGCTCGCTCTTCCTCACCCGCCCCTCGCTGGCACACTACGCCGCCACTCCCGACGAACTCGCCTGGCGCGCCGGCGATGTCCTCAAATGGCTCGGCGAAGGCAAGCTGAAACTGCACATCCACAAAGTCTACAAATTCGCCGACGCCGCCCAGGCCCATCGCGACCTGGAAGGCCGCAAGACCACGGGAAAGCTGCTCCTGGTCCCGTGATCCCGTTCGCCGATCTAAAAATCGACGCGCTGCTCGTCTCCGGCCTGCCCAACATCCGATATCTGACCGGCTTCACCGGCGATAACGCGCAATTGCTGGTCACCCCCGCTGGCCAAACCCTCTTCACCGATCCGCGCTTCACCGTCCAGGCGTCCGAAGAGTGCACTTGCCCGGTAAAGATTCACGGCAAAGGCCCGCTCGACGCCGCCGTTGCCGACCACATCCACCGCAAAAAGCTCAAGCGCATCGGATTCGAAGCCCCACGCATCGCCTTCGACGTCTATCAGCGCCTCAAGCAAGGCCTCCAGCTCGGCGCTGGTCTGAAGCCTGTCTCCGGCGTTATCGAAAAGCTTCGAATGATCAAGTCGGATGCCGAAATCGCGCGCATCCGCCGCAGCGTCCTCACCAATTCCCAAGCGCTCGAAAAAACCCTACGCTCCATCCGCCCAGGCGTTTCCGAATCCGCCTTGGCCGGTCAGCTCGAATACGAAATGCGGCGCCTCGGCGCTGAAAAGGCCGCCTTCGAAACCATCGTCGCCATCGGCGACCGCAGCGCGCTCCCACACGCCCGCCCAACTGCGCGAAGTCTCGCCGCGGGCGACCTGCTCTTAATTGACATGGGTGCGTGCCAGGACGGCTACATGAGCGACATGACCCGCGTGCTCTTCCTCGGCTCTCCCAGCAAACGCATCGCTACCATGTATAAAGCTGTCCTCGAAGCGCAGCTCGCCGCCATCAATGCCATCCGGCCCGGAGTTACCGCCGCTCAAATAGACAGCAAAGCACGCCGTATCATGAAACTACACGGCTTAGGTAAAGTTTTTGTTCACTCCACCGGCCACGGCCTCGGCCTCGAAATTCACGAACCGCCCCGCTTGGGCAAGCGTGATCGCACGAGACTCGAACCCGGCATGGTGATTACAATTGAACCTGGTGCCTACATCCGCGGATTCGGCGGTATCCGCATTGAAGACACCGTGCTTGTGACACAATACGGGTGCGAAGTGCTGACACCCACCACGAAGGAGTTGATGCTTCTTTAGCATGACCAACGAAGAAATCCGCGAGCTGATTAAGCTCGTTGTGGATACTGGAGTGGCCGAACTCGAAGTGCAGCGCGGTGAGGATCGCGTGCGCATTCGCCGCGCGATCGCAAATACCCAGGAGATCGCCATTCCCGCGGCTCCATCCATGCCGCAAGTTCCTATGCAGGGCGGCACCGCTGCCGTGCCCCCAACACCTTCGTCCCCTTCTCAGGGAGCGGAAAACGAGGTCATCGTCAAGTCTCCTATCGTGGGCACCTTCTACGAAGGCCCGAAACCCGGCGACCCGCCCTTCGTCAAAGTCGGCGACTTCGTCGAGCCCGGCCAGGTCCTTTGCATCATCGAATCCATGAAGCTCATGAATGAGATCGAGTCCGAAGTGGCGGGCACCGTCGTCGCCAAGCTGATGGAGAACGGCCGCGCGGTCGAATACGGAGAAGCTCTGTTCGCCATCCGCCCCCGCTGATATGTTTCAGAAAATCCTGATCGCCAATCGCGGCGAGATCGCCGTCCGCGTCATTTGCGCCTGCAAGGATCTGGGCATCAAGACCGTCGCGGTCTACTCGGAAGCCGACCGCCATAGCCTCCACGTCCGCTTCGCCGACGAAGCCATCTGCATCGGCCCCGCCAAAAGCTCCCGCAGCTATCTCGACATCCCGTCGGTCATCAGCGCGGCTGAAATCACCAACGTCGATGCCATCCATCCTGGCTACGGATTCCTGAGCGAGAACGCCGATTTCGCGCAGGTCTGCGAAACCTCAGAAATCAAGTTCATCGGCCCTAAGCCGGACGTGACGCGCGCCATGGGCCTCAAGCAGCACGCTCGCGCCGCCATGCGCGACTGCGGTGTGCCCATCCTTCCCGGATCCGACGGAATCCTGAAAACGCCCGAAGAAGCTCTTGAAACCGCCGAGCGCATCGGCTATCCAGTCATGCTCAAGGCGTCAGCCGGTGGCGGCGGCCGCGGCATGCGTGTCGTGCGTGAACCCTCCGAATTGCCCCCGCTCCTCACCCAGGCCCAGCAGGAAGCCCAAGCCGCATTCGGCTGCGCCGACGTCTACATGGAGAAACTCATCGAAGCCCCCCGCCACATCGAGTTTCAAATCCTTGCTGACGAGCACGGCAACGTCGAAATCCTCGGCGAGCGCGAATGCTCCATCCAACGCCGTCATCAAAAACTGCTCGAAGAGGCCCCCTCGCCCGCCATGAGCCCCGCCCTCCGCGAGGAAATGATCGCACGTTTGCGCGATGCTATGCGACACATCGGCTACACTAATGCCGGAACCATCGAGTTCCTCATGGATGAGACCGGGAGCCTCTACTTCATCGAGGTCAATGCGCGCATCCAGGTCGAGCATCCCGTGACCGAGTCCATCACCGGCGTCGACCTGGTGAAAAGCCAGATACTCATCGCCGCCGGCCATCGCCTGGAAGACATCACTCCCCAGCCGATTGCGATTCGCGGACATGCCATCGAGTGCCGCATCAACGCCGAGAACCCGGATACGTTCGCGCCCTCGCCCGGTCGCATCACCGGCCTGAACCTCCCCGGCGACATCGGCGTCCGGGTCGATACCGCCGTCTACACCGATTACGTAATCCCGCCCTATTACGATTCGCTGGTAGCCAAGCTAATCGCTTACGGCCACGATCGCACCGAGGCGATCGCCCGCATGCGCCGCGCGCTCGAAATGTTCGTGGTCGAAGGCATCTACACCACCATTCCCCTGCACCAGCGCATAATGACCGACCCGGATTTCATAGCCGGCAAAACCGATACCACCTTCCTGCAACGCTACAGCCCAAAATCGGATCCACACTAGAAAGTGACGCCGCACACACCCCTGAGTGCCGCGTCGATACTCAGATCCACTCCGTGGCCGTAGTTCAAGTAACAGGCAAAAAACCAGAGTGACTGAAGCTTTGATAGCCTGAGATTTGGCCACCATTGTTCGCTAACCCGAGCGCCTCGCAGGAGCGCTGATCAAATGATCCTGCCGTCCAACGGCAGGGCGGGAGCCGTGTATTCAAGTCCTTTGAATATGGAGCGAACGAAGTGTCTAAAACGGAACTTATTAGAGCGCGAGTGTCGTTTGGCGCGCACGAGGAGTATCGAGTGCTTCTGGACAGCGGCCTGGAATGGGCGGCTGTACCATCTGGCACTTTGCGGGCGTATGGTGAGTTGCCGGCCGTTGGAGACTGGGTGTGGGTGCGGCCGGCCGGTGAGTTTAGCGGCATCATCGAAGTCGTGGAGGAACGGAAAACGGCATTCGTGCGCAAAGCAGCCGGACGAGCGCACGCCGCCCAATGCGTGGCCGCAAACGTTGATTTATGTTTCGTGATTTGCGGCTTAGATGGAGATTTCAACCCGCGGCGGATTGAACGCTATCTTGTGCTGGCCTGGGAGAGTCGAGCGCGGCCGGTCGTGGTATTGAATAAATCCGATATCTGCCCGGATCTCGAGGCTGCGGTAGAGGCGGTGCGAGACGTTGCCGGCCGGGCGGAGGTAGTCGCGATCAGCGCACTGCGATCCGTGGAACCGTTGAACGATTGGCTCCAGGATGGCTTGACGGCGGTGCTGCTCGGTTCTTCCGGTGCGGGAAAATCGACCATCGCCCAGAGCTTGACTGGAAGCACACTCGCGACAGCGGGGGTCCGCGAGCGAGACTCGCGCGGACGCCACACCACGACAGCGCGCATGTTGATCGCGGTACCCAAGGGGGGATGGCTGATCGACACGCCGGGCATGAGGGAGTTGGGATTGTTAGCCAGCGAGACGTCGCTCGATTTGGGATTCTCTGAAATCGCTGCGGTGGCCGGACAGTGCCGCTTTACCGATTGCTCTCATAGTGAGGAGCCAGGCTGCGCCGTGCGGCAGGCTCTGGAGGAGGGCAGGATTCCCTCCGACCGGTGGACGAGTTATGTGAAGTTGCAACGCGAAGCGCGCCATCACAGGCTTGAAGCGGACGTTAGCGCGCAGCGAGCGGAGAAACAAAGATGGAAAGCGATTCATAAGGCTAACAAGCGCATGCATCGCGAACGAGGGCATTAACGCCGTTCCGTCATAGCATCAACTTGGACTGGCTCTGTTCTGAACAGTCGAGCCGGCAACGCGGAAGTAATCCACCGGGCCGTATTGTGGCCAAATAGCTGATCTGCACTTTCGCCGCTCCGCTTCGGTCGAGTGACGCACCACCCGCCCAACGCGCACGAACACTACTTTAGGAGATACACGACCGTCGTCTCAGTATTGGCAGGATTCGGCGTCGGATCTCCGTAAATCTCCCACGAGTGACCGGCTGACTCTCTGCCGTTCGTCACCATCCATTTTCGAATCGCGTCGTGCGCCTCGTTCATACGGTCGTACGGGCCGCGGTGGACCGCGACGGCAGCCTCCCCCGCCGGCGTTTCGGTCGCGTACACCTCGCCGGCGGTTTCAAATGTGCGCGTGACCTCGACACCGAAGTCGCACAGTATCGGCGCGCCCGATTGAGCCTGGTGGTGGTAGAGAAAAATGTTGTGGCCGTTGGTCCACAGGCCTGGCTGGCTGCGAATGAAGGGCCAGACCTTCCCTAAGGCTGGTCCCCACGCTGCGGCCACTGCTCCCGGCGGGACCTCGCGCCGCACCGCGGCCAACTTGCGAGGGTGAACCGTTTGTACGTTGACTGAGACCGGCATCTGTCGCTCACTCCTGGAGTCCATCCCATGACCAGCGCGGGATCGTGAGACCGTCAGGCACATCGTCAGCGGACCGGTGATAGCGGGCCATGGTTGTCTTAGTCGCCCACGTAAAGTAGTCGTGCAGCGCCTGTCGCAGCGCAGAGTCGTCGGCGAGTCGGACATCCGCCAGCGCCTGATCGAAGCAATCGATGGCGCGTCGATCCATCTCCTCGTGCACGCCGTTGCCGCTGTGGATCCTGACGACCGTCGTCTGGTCGCCATAGGACTCGGAATACATGCTTGGCCCACCGAGTGCCTCGGCCCAATAGCCGGCGAGACGCTCGACATGCTGGGGATGGAAACCGTGGCTGAACGCGTGGGCGACTACTTCGTCGGCCATCACACGACTATGCCAGGCGGCGGCAAGGCGGCGCAGGCCCTCGATGCCGCCCGCTGCCTCGAAGACAGCACGCATTCCCTCATAATGACAAGCGTCCCGCACCGAGGCAAGAGACGGCCGAGGCGAGTTCGATCGGTTTACGGTTGTGTTGCCCACCATCCGGAACTCGGCGACAATCGCGAGGCCAATCGAGAGATCCCGCAACAGCGTACCTATAGCCGACAATCCAGGAGCTATCGCTGGTCACCTCATGCGAACGAGACGCTCTCAACCTGTCCCTTCTCTAGCTGTCCCCCGATGGGTTGACGTTGTCCTGGTCAACGTCCCGGATGCCCGGCGATCCGGCTGGAATAGGAACTTGATTCGTCGTTCGGGGCGAAGCTTTCTGGTATGCTGTCGGGCACGAGAGACTGAATGGCGCACCGTATCTCCGCAATTTTGGTGGCTGCGATGCTGCCAGTTCTCGGCCAGACCGGCCAATCCTTTCGCCCCGAAATTCCCAAAGTGTGGGACGACGAAGCGATGCACGCAATCGAACTTCCGCTCGCGGCGCGAATTCCCGTTCATCACATGCCGTCGGAATATTACTACCGTATCCCGGTGCGGCCGAATGTGAAGACCTATCCCATATATGTTCCGGGCAAAGAGCCGCAAGGCTATTGGGAGTGGCTGCAGCAACAGGAACCTCAGCCCGCATTCGATATAGCTTCCCTGCGCACCAAGGCGGATTGGATCCACGCAGGCGAATTGATATTCGAAGCGCCGAACAGCTTCACTTCCTTCGATGACCCGTTTACCGACGTCCGGAACTCCAAGTGGTATGAGTACACGGGAATCCAGGGCGACAAGAACGGAGTTGTGCCGTTCTACCGCTACGTGATCCGCCGGAAAGGGACTGTCGAAGTTAATCTCGACTCTTGCGCAGAATGCCACACCCGTTTGATGAATGACGGAACGTTGCTAAAAGGCGCGCAGGGTAACGTGCCTTTTGGCCGCATTTGGGGATACCGTCTCGCCAATGACAAAAGAATCAATCCGAAGTCACCCGCCAAACGCATTTCGCAGCATTTCTTCGGCGCGCCCTGGATTCAACCCGACCCTACCGCACCTTTGTCCGAAAAGACCATGGCCGATTTCGTCAAACATGTGAGTTCGATTCCACCGGGGGTCAACGTACGTCAGGGGACGAGTGCCATCTACCCTGTGCAGATTCCTGACCTCATTGGCGTTCAGGACCGGCTCTACCTGGATCATACAGGCCTGCAGCAGCATGGTTCGATCGCCGATTTGATGCGCTATGACGCTGTCAACAACTTTATCGATGAGGTAACGGATTACGACGGTTTCCGGCCCACATCGGGCCCGGACGGCAAGCTGCCCGACGTGAGCCGGTTGGCACGGCAAAGCGATCAGGAACTTTACGCTTTGGCGATGTTCATTTACTCGCTCAAGCCGCCCCCGGACGCGAACCGCGTCGATGCGGTCGCGGCCAAAGGCAAAAAGATTTTCGAACGGGAGGGATGCGGTGGCTGCCATACGCCGCCGCTCTATACAAATAACATGCTGACGCCGGCGCCAGGGTTCAAAGTTCCAGAAGAAGACCGAAACAAGTACCGGATTATGAATGTTTCCGTCGGTACCGACCCGTTGCTGGCTACCAAAACCCGGCGCGGGACTGGATACTACAAAGTCCCATCGCTCAAAGGTGTCTGGTATCGCGGGCCGTTCGAGCACAATGGATCGGTTGCGGCGCTGGAGGACTGGTTCGATCCCCGCCGTCTACGAGATGACTATGTTCCTACCGGGTACCGGGGCTATGCCGTGCAGACTCGCGCCATCAAGGGACACGAGTTCGGACTGAAGCTGATGCCCGAAGACAAACGGGCGCTTATCGCATTTCTGAAGACACTCTAGAAGGAGCACTCTAACGGCATCGCATCGCGCCTGATCTGTAGCACTCCAGCGCAGCACGCACCTCGCGCTACAACCCTACAGCGTCTCTACCACTAAATGCTGCCTATGCTGGTTCGCCATCGCCACCTCCAGCGCAAACGCCAGCACCCGCCGCGTCTCCAGCGGATCGATGATCGCGTCCATGTGCCCGCGCGCCGCCGCATACCGCGCATCCAGCCACCGCTCGTAATCGGCCCGCGTCTTCTCGATCCGCTGCTTCAACTCGTCGGGAACCGGCTTCCCCTCCGCCTTGAGCTTCTCCAACTCCGGCCCGTGCACTGCCTGCACGGCCGCATCGCCTTCCATCACGCCGATACGTGCGGTCGGCCACCCAAACGTGAACGTGGGATCGAACCCCTGCCCCGCCATCGCGTAATACCCCGCTCCGCTGGCGTGATTCATGGTCAGAATAATCTTCGGGACCGTGGCACACGCCATGCTCTCCACCATCTCGGCGCCGGCGCGTATGATCCCCGACCGCTCCGCCTCCACCCCCACCATGAATCCCGATACGTCCTGTAAATAAATCAGCGGTACATTGTTGCGTTCGGCGTTCTCCACAAAGTACGCCACCTTGCGCGACGACTCCGTGTAAACGATCCCGCCGATCCTCGGTCCGCCTTCGGTCTTCAAAAACCCGCGCCGGTTCGCGATCAGCGCCACCGGCCTGCCCGCGAGCTTCGCCTGCGCGCACAACATCTCCGGCGCGTGCTGCGGCTGAAATTCCATGTAGTCGTCGCCGTCGAAAATCCGCTCGATCGCTTCTTCCACGTTGTAGGCCTGCCGGTGATCGCCCGGCATCAATTCATAGAGTCCCTCCGCCGGTTTCGGCGGCGGCATGCCTTGCGGAGCTTTCGCCGGCGCAGGCATCGCCCGGAATTTCTGCCGGATCATTTCCAGGCACGCCGCATCGTCAGGCGCCATGAAGTGTGCTACCCCGCTGGCCTGCGTGTGCATTCGCGCGCCGCCGAGCGACTCCGCATCTACCACCTGCCCCACCGCGCCCTTCACCAGGTTCGGCCCGCCCAGCCCCATGAAGCTCGTGCCTTCCACCATGATGATCGCGTCGCTCAGAGCCGGAAGATACGCGCCGCCCGCGATGCACGGCCCCATCACCGCCGCGATCTGCGGCACGTGCAGTATCCGCCGCATCAGAGAGTTGTAATAGAAGATCCGAGCCGCGCCATATTGCCCCGGAAAAATGCCGTCCTGATACGGTAGATTCACCCCCGCCGAATCCACCAGGTAAACGATCGGGGTCCGGTTCCGCATCGCGATTTCTTGCGCGCGCAGTATCTTCGTGATCGTCTCCGGCCACCAGGAACCCGCCTTCACCGTGGCATCGTTAGCCACAATGACCGCCGGTCGGCC
Source organism: Bryobacteraceae bacterium (assembly GCA_035293725.1). Lineage (GTDB taxonomy): Bacteria > Acidobacteriota > Terriglobia > Bryobacterales > Bryobacteraceae > Palsa-89. The sequence continues at coordinate 133,448 of DATGMH010000073.1, read as the reverse complement.
TTCAATCTTCCCGATGCCCGTCACCACGCCCGCCGCTGGCGCCTGGCCGTCATACTGGTCGTAGGCGATCAGCAGTCCAATTTCCAAAAACATCGCCCCGGCATCGATCAGCTTGCCAATGCGCTCGCGCGCCGTCAGCTTCCCATCCCGGTGCTGCTTCTCGATCTTTTTGGCGCCCCCGCCTTGGCGCAGCCGGTCCTCGAGCTGCTGCAGTTCCTCAACCAATTGCCGCATGTGACCGCTAGTCGTGGTGGACACTGTCTTCAGAATACAGAATGCCGCGTGGCGCACGCCCGGCGCGCGCCGCCCATCATTCTGTCGAACGCAGGGTCGCAAACCGGCATAATGGCGACTCTAATCACGCCAGCCCCCTTTCGGCTCGATCCCGAGCTGTACCGCCCGGCCCGCCGGCGCGCGACCGATCTGGGCGGCTCATTAGCTAAAAACATCCGCACAGCACCGGGTACGTCCGTACCCGAGTGCCGCGGCGCATCACCAACTGATAAACTGTGGTCGCCTCAAGACAGCACCGCTATGTTCTCACGCAGAGCACTATTGCGAAGCACCGCCCTCGGCGCCGTTGCGGCGGCGTCAAAGACGATGTTCGCTCAACGAACCACACCTCCCAACATCGTGTTCGTTTTGGCGGACGATCTTGGCTATGCTGACGTTTCCTGTTATGGACGCCCGGATCTCAGTACACCGAACATCGATGCCCTTGCCGCACGTGGTGTGCGTTTCCTCCAGGCCTACGCCAATTCTGCGGTTTGTTCCGCCACACGGACTGCTCTAATCACCGGCCGCTATCAGGACCGCCTGTCGGTGGGGCTTGATGAGCCGCTCACAGATCGCGACGCCGGCCTGCCGCCGGAACATCCCACGCTGCCGTCCTTATTACGGAAGGCTGGTTACGGGACGGCTTTGATTGGGAAATGGCACCTCGGCGAACCTCCGAAATTTGGACCTTTGCAAAGCGGCTACGATCATTTTTACGGCTTTCGCGGTGGGGCTCTCGATTACTACAGCCATCACGGGAATCTCGGACCGGAAGACTTATGGGAAGACGATGTCAAAGTGCATCAGGCTGGTTACTTGACCGATCTACTGGGCAGTCGCGCCGTTGATGTGATCAATAATTATGCGAAATCCGGGCGGCCATTTTTGCTAAGCCTGCATTTCAATGCGCCGCACTGGCCTTGGGAGGCGCCCGGCGACGAAGCGGAATCGGAGCGGCTGCGCACCACCGGAAATTCCCTAAATGATTATGACGGCGGCTCGCAGAAAATTTATCAGCGAATGATCCAGGAACTGGATCTACAGGTGGGCCGTGTAATGGAAGCGCTAAACGCCAATGGCCTCGCTGAGAATACGATCGTCAATTTCACCAGCGATAATGGCGGCGAAAGATTTGCGGATACATGGCCGTTCACAGGTCGCAAAACGGAACTGCTCGAAGGCGGGCTGCGCATTCCGGCGATCATCGCCTGGCCGGCGCGCATTCCGCAGGGCCGAACGTCGGACCAAGTGACCATTAGTATGGACTGGCTGCCGACTCTGCTCGCGGCCGCGAGAACGTCCCCGGATCCGAACTTTCCGCCGGACGGCATCAACCTGCTCCCGATCCTGGCACAAGACGCTCCCGTCCTCACTCGCAAGCTGTTCTGGCGCTACAAGGCGAACGCACAGCGGGCGGCTCGAGATGGCGACTACAAATTCCTCAAGATCCTCGACAACACCTTTCTGTTCAACGTCGCGGATGATCCGATGGAGCGCGCCAACCTGAAGGAGCGCAAGAAGGATGTCTATGACCGGCTCGTGGCGGGCTGGTTCGAATGGAACGCCACCATGTTACCCGAAATCGACGAAAGCTATACCACCAACTTTACCGGTGCTCAGCTTGCCGATCATATCGGCACGCCGAAAGCGAGCACCAAGGCCGACAACCCGCCGGCGCTCAAAAAGCCCTAGCAGGTTGCGGCAGAACCCTTTTCAGGAGTTGAAATCGGCTCATCGAGGCCGCACGTTGTTGACGCCAGCTTCGTGTTTTTCAACTGCTGTGGAGTTCGTTATAACCCAGCGCGTTGGATCAGAGCGCCCGTTAAATCAGCCAACAGGTCGAGCCGCTGGAAGTCCCGATCCGCCAACTCCCGCGGCGTCCGATAGTGAGTCGACAGCATTGCCACGATCTTTTCGCCTCGATAAACTAACGGTCTCGATTGCACCGCAGCCACCCCAGCTGTTAGGATCGCGTTGCGATCCGGCCCGTCGCCGAATACAGAACTCGCTGCCGCATCTTCAACCAGGATGCGCTGTCCCATCTGCAAGGCGACGCCGCACGCGCACGTCGCATCCCGGACTACCGCGAAGTGTTCCGTGAACGATCGGTCGAATCCAATCTGGACCTCGAGGTTCAACGCGCCTTGTCGCACAATTTGGAGCGTACCTATATCGGCTTCGGTGATTCTAATCGCCGCTGCCAACACATCGGAGAGAATGGCGTGCCCCTCGCCGTCCGTCCGGCCTGCGCCGATAAGCGCTTTCACAATCTGCTCCAGATCCACGGCCAATTTTGCGGCGAACCCCGGTCCACCTTCAAACACTCCCCGGCCATTTCTGGGCTTCACCGGCGGCTGCGTTTCTCAAACCCCTGATCTGCAATAACCTAGTTAACCGAGCCGGCATCGGCCTTCCGGGCTCCCCAAGTCCGCATGATTCGGCCAATCTCCTGCGTGTACGTGCACAAATCGGTAGGTTTTTCGATGAACTCGCTTGCGCCTAGCTCAATGGCGCGCTGTTGGTCGTGCGGGCTGGGAAATCCGGTGAACACCACAACCGGCGCTTCTACCCGGGATAAGGCGAGAAACGACGGGCCTGAAAGCTTCGGAAGCTTTAAATCGAGAATCACAAGATCGGGTTTGACGTGCTCTTCATTAAGAATATGGATGGCTTGTTCACCATCCACCGCCACGTGCACCCGAACGGAGTAGGGCTCCTGGCGAATTGCTTGAAGGATCAGCAGGATGTCGCCAACATCGTCCTCGACAACTAATGTTTCGATGGGTCTGACCACGGACTGCTCTTTCTTGCTTGCGCTGGTCCGCCGGCAGAATCCCCATTCTGTTGGCAACAACTATTGTAGAAGTGCGTTTACAATCCGGAGACCGTCAACCAAAACATAGCATGGTTTGTCTCCGCCCCGCCACACGATTACCATCCAGAACCAGAAATTTCACTCCTGCCCTCAGCCATTTACCCGTCTATCTCGACCGCGCGCCATCTACAGGTGCTAGCGTGGGGCGTGTATCCGTGTGCATCAGCGGCTAAGCTCATGTCACCCGATCGGTAAAATTGGATTAAAAAAATCCCAACGCTCCGGGAAAAACCGCAAGATGCGTCAAATCGGTGCCGATATTTCGGCACTTCCGGCCTTTCACTCACTCCGTCGGCGCATCCCCCTCCCGTATCATGGAAAAGAATGCCCAGTTCCAAGGAGAAAACCTCCCTCGACAAAGGGAAGATCAAGATTTTACTGCTCGAAGGTGTCCATGGGAGCGCGGTAGAAGCCTTTCGTCGCGACGGTTATACAGAGATAGAACACTACCCTAAGTCACTGCCCGAACCCAAACTGCACGCCTCCCTCAAGGACGCCTACATCATCGGTATCCGCTCTGCCACCAACCTCACGCGCCAGATCTTCGAACACGCGCCGCGCCTCATCGCGGTCGGTTGCTTCTGCATCGGGACCAACCAGGTCGACCTGAACGCGGCCCAGGAACGTGGCATCCCGGTGTTTAACGCCCCCTTTTCGAACACCCGCAGCGTTGCCGAACTGGTCGTAGCCGAAACCATCCTGCTTCTGCGCGGCATTCCCTACCGCAACTCGCTCGCGCATCGCGGTGGCTGGGCTAAGACCGCGACGGGCTCTTATGAAGCCCGCGGCAAATGCCTCGGCATCGTCGGATACGGCCACATCGGTACTCAGGTCGGCGTACTGGCCGAAGCGTTGGGCATGCAAGTCCTCTTTTATGACATCGAGACCAAGCTCGCCCTGGGCAATGCGCGCGTCGTGCATTCTCTCGACGCGCTGCTCGAATCCGCCGACGTGGTCACGCTGCATGTCCCTGAGACTCAGCAAACAAACCGCATGATCGGACGCGATCAAATTGCTCGCATGAAACCCGGCGCTCACCTGATCAACGCCTCGCGAGGAACGGTCGTGGATATCGATGCCCTCGTCGAGGCTTTAAAATCCGGCCATTTGGGAGGCGCTGCCCTCGACGTCTTCCCGGTCGAGCCGAAAACGGGCGAGGAGTTCGTCTCGCCGCTGCGCGACATGGATAATGTGCTGCTCACCCCCCACATCGGGGGAAGCACGGCGGAGGCTCAGCAGAACATCGGGACCGAAGTCGCCGAAAAGCTCATCAAGTACAGCAACAACGGCTCTACGCTCAGCGCCGTCAACTTCCCCGAGGTATCGCTGCCCGAGCATCCCGGCCAGCACCGTCTGTTGCATATCCACCGCAACCAGCCAGGCGTACTCTCGGCTCTGAACTCCGTGTTTTCCGACAAACACATCAACGTCGCCGGCCAATATCTGCAAACCAACCCCAAAATCGGCTACGTCGTGATCGACGTCGAGACCCGCGAAACCGCCGCCTCCCAGCAGCTCAAGCGGCGGCTGGAGGCAGTTCCAGGTACCATCCGCACTCGCATCCTGTACTGAGGCTACGGTTTTTCCCCGCCCCGGCCGATACATAAGGTGTACCGCTTAGGCGGTCCTAATCGAGTTGCCGTATGTCGCAAAACCCTGGCATGGTCGTCAGCTTCGCCGGCGTGGTCGTTATCGGATTCGCGCTGTCGGGGTGGTATCTGGGCGAACGAATTCTCGCGGCTGAAACTCGCGCTGCCACCCAGCCCTCATCTGCCTCCGTCCAACTTCAAACCACCCCGCCAGTTGCCGCCACTTCACCGGCCCCACCCACGCAACCCCAGGCAATCAAACAGGATGAACCTGCCGAGGCGCCGCCGGACGACGGCACCGACATTTACGGCCTGCCGCCCGGCACAATTCCCTAAACCAGCTATCCAGGAACGCCTCGCCTAACTTGACTTGCTGCGGTCTAATGGAAGTAGGTGTCTCCCGAATTTGCCAGCAGCCTGTCCGGCTTCGATCCCTTGGTTGCCGAGTGGTTCGCGATGCGCTTCGATTGCGCTACCGAGCCCCAAATGCTCGGCTGGCCCGAGATCCGCGCCGGCCGCAACGTACTGATCTCGGCACCCACCGGGTCCGGCAAAACGCTGGCCGCGTTCCTGATCTGTCTCGACCGCCTCGTCCGCGCCGCCCGGCATGGCGAGCTGCCCAACGCCACCGAGGTTATCTATGTCTCGCCGCTGAAGGCGCTCAGCAACGACGTTCATAAGAACCTCGAAGTTCCCCTGGCCGAAATCGCGGAATTGGCTGCCAAGCAGGGAATCGCGCTGGCCCCCATCCGCACCGCGGTCCGCACCGGCGATACCCCCGCCAGCGAGCGCCAGAAGATGGGCAAACACCGACCGCACATCCTGGTCACCACCCCCGAATCGCTTTATATCCTGCTTACGGCGGAAAAGTCGCGCGAAATGCTCCGAACCGTGAGCACCGTCATCGTGGACGAAATCCACGCCGTAGCCGACGATAAGCGCGGCTCGCACCTGGCGCTGTCGATCGCCCGGCTGGACGCACTTACTGAAGACACCGGAAAGCCGCAGCGAATCGGGTTGTCAGCCACCGTGAAGCCGATCGAGGAGGTGGCGCAGTTCCTGGCACCTGACGCGCGCATCGTGAATGTCGGCCACCGCCGCGAGATGGGCCTCGCGGTCGAAGTCCCGCAAGATGAGCTGGGTCCCGTGGCCAGCAACGAAATGTGGGCCGAGATTTATGACCGGGTGGCTCAGCTCATCCTGTCCCACCGCACCACGCTGGTTTTTGTCAACACCCGGCGTCTGGCCGAACGCGTCGCCCACGCCCTGGCTGAACGCTTGGGCGAAGATGCCGTGCTGCCGCACCATGGCAGTCTATCGCGCGCTCTGCGTCTCAAAGCGGAGGCCAGGCTCAAAAGCGGCGAGCTGCGTGCCGTGGTTGCAACCGCATCTCTGGAGCTCGGCATCGATATCGGCTCGGTGGAGCTGGTCTGCCAAATCGGCTCGCCCCGCTCCATCGCGGTTGCGCTCCAGCGCGTGGGCCGCTCCGGTCACTGGATCGGAGCCAAACCGGAAGGCCGCTTCTTCGCGACTACCCGCGACGAGTTGATCGAATGCGCGGGGCTGGTTCGAGCCATCCGTGCCGGAGAGCTGGACCGGCTGGAAATCCCCGAGGCTCCGCTCGATATTCTGGCCCAGCAGATCGTCGCCGAAACCGCCGCGCGCGATTGGAGCGAGGACCGGCTTTTTGAGCTGGTCCGCAGCACGTATCCCTATCGCAACCTGAGCCGATCGCAGTTTGACGCGGTGGTCGCCTTGCTGTCGGACGGCATCACCACCCAGCGTGGCCGCGCCGGCGCCTATCTGCACCGCGACCAGATAAACGGGCGCGTCCGTGGGCGCCGCGGCGCGCGCTTAGCCGCTATCACTTCCGGCGGCGCCATCCCCGACAACGCCAACTACACCGTCGTCGCGGAGCCGGATGGCAAGGTTATCGGCACCGTGGACGAAGACTTCGCCATCGAAAGCCTGGCAGGCGATACCTTCCTGCTGGGAACCAATTCCTGGCGCATCAAGCGCGTGGAGGCGGGCCGGCTGCGTGTCGAGGATGCGCACGGCACCCCGCCTTCAGTGCCCTTCTGGAACGGCGAAGCGCCCGGCCGGACCTTCGAACTTTCCCTCGCGGTCTCGAATGTCCGCGAGGAGATCGTGCGCAATCCCAACGAAGCCCTACACTTCTTAACCACCGAGTGCGGCCTCGACGAGGCGGGCGCCAAACAAGCCGCCGCCTACGTCCTGGCGGGAGTCGCGGGACTGAATGCACTGCCCACGCAGCACGTGGTCGTCGCCGAACGCTTTTTTGACGAAGCCGGCGGCATGCAGCTTGTCATTCACGCTCCGTTCGGGTCGCGTATCAATCGCGCCTGGGGCTTGGCACTGCGCAAACGTTTCTGCCGGTCCTTCAACTTTGAACTCCAGGCAGCCGCCACCGATAACGGCATCAATATCTCCCTCACCGAGCAGCACGCCTTTCCGCTCGAACTCGTATTCGAGTTCCTGAAGCCCCAAAGCGTGGAGCACGTCTTGACCCAGGCCATGCTGCCCGCGCCTATGTTCGGCGCGCGCTGGCGCTGGAACGCATCGCGCGCGCTTGCTATCTTGCGATTCCAGGGCGGCCGGAAAGTGCCGCCGCCCATTCAGCGCATGCGATCCGACGATCTGCTGGCCTCCGTTTTTCCCGATCAGGTTGCCTGCGCCGAAAATCTCACCGGCGAACCCTGCATTCCGGATCATCCGCTGGTCAATGAGACCATCGACAACTGCCTGCACGAGGCCATGGACATCGACGGGCTGACGCGCATCCTGGAAGGCTTTGAATCGGGCGAGATTCGCAAGGTCGCGATCGACACCCCTGAACCTTCCCAGTTCTCGCACGAGATTCTCAACGCCAACCCGTATGCATACCTGGACGACGCCCCGCTCGAAGAGCGCCGGGCACGCGCGGTCCAGTTGCGCCGAACGCTGCGCGCCGACGTTTCCGGCGGCGCGGGCATTCTCGATCCGGAAGCGATAAAACAAGTCGCGGCCGAAGCCTGGCCGGACGTGCGAAACGCCGATGAGCTGCACGACGCGCTGCTGACATTGCTCACCGTCCCACCAAATCCGGAATGGCAGCCGTATTTTTCAGAGCTCGAATCCACCGGACGTGCGCGAACATTTGAGCGCGCTGGAAAGCAGTTTTGGGTGGCAACCGAGCGCTTCGCATTGCGGGCTGAGCCATTGCCGGCCGTGCGCGGCTGGATGGAATCGCTTGGACCGGTCACCGCCGCCATCCTCTCTCAGACTCTCGCCTTTCCGATAGACGCGATCGAAACGGCTCTCCTGCAACTTGAAACCGAGGGCCAGGTCATGCGCGGCCGTTTCCATCCCGATCTTGCGGCGGATCAAACGGAGTGGTGCAACCGCCGCATCCTGGCCCGCATTCATCGCCTCACCATAGGCCAGCTCCGGCGCGAAATTGAACCGGTTACCGCTGCGCAGTTCCAGCGCTTCCTCTATCACTGGCATCACGTGCTGCCCGGAACGCGGCTGCACGGGGTCGATGGCACGCTCCAGATCGTCAAGCAGCTCCAGGGCTACGAGATCGCGGCCGCAGCCTGGGAGCAGGAAGTGCTCGCGCATCGCATCGCCCAGTATGAACCGGAGTTCCTCGACCAGCTCTGCTTGGCCGGCGAAGTGATGTGGGCGCGTCTTTCCCCGCACCCGGCATTTGAGGATGCCGAGCCCCGCCGCGTCCGCCCCACCCGAACCGCGCCGATAGCGATTTTTTTGCGCGAAAGCGCCGAATGGCTGACTCCGCCTGAGCCTTCCGCCGTTGCGCCCGTATTCTCCCACCCTGCCCGCGATGTTCTCACCCAACTCGAGCAGCGCGGCGCATCCTTCTTTGCCGACTTGGTGCGGTCCAGCGGACGTTTGGCGAGCGAAGTGGAAGACGGTCTATGGGAACTGGTCGCCGCTGGCCTCGTGACCGCCGACGGGTTCGAGAACCTGCGCTCGCTCGTGGATCCAAAACGCCGACGCGGCGAAGGACGCGGCAAATTCGCGCGGCCCCGCCATGCCGCCGGACGTTGGGCGCTGGTCCGGCATATGCACAACGCCCAGGCGCCGGAGGCGCGCTCGGCCTTTTTCGCCGATCAGCTTCTCCAGCGATGGGGTGTCATATTTCGCGATCTCCTTGCCCGCGAGTCTCTCTCGCCGCCCTGGCGCGACTTGCTCCCCGTGTTGCGGCGCAAAGAGGCCCAGGGCGAGATCCGCGGCGGACGTTTTGTTTCCGGCTTCACCGGCGAACAGTTCGCGCGGCCCGAGGCGCTGGATCTGCTCCGCGCTGTTCGCCGCAGCGATACGGAACAAGCCGCCGAAGTGCAGATCTCAAACGCCGACCCGCTCAATCTGGCCGGAATCGTCATGCCGGGCCCCAGGGTCAGCACTTTGCTGCGGCGCGTGATCTGACCTAAAGCACTGCCAAGGCGCTCTGCTCGCGCAGACCATCCGATGTTAACGATCCGATTTTCAAGTCCACAATTTCATTCGACGCGCGCCGGCCGGCAAGTTCGATTTTCAGATAGTTTTCCGACAGCGCTCCGTCCGTCAGCGTGACGGCCGACAGCGTACGGCCGATCATCGAGCGGCGGAATTCGAGATTCTTCCGCGCGCCCAGTTCACGCAGGATTCGGTTGCGCTCCTTGCGCACCTCCATCGGAACTTGATTTTCGCGAGTGGCGGCGGGTGTACCCGGCCGCTCGGAATAAGTGAACACGTGAAGATAGGTCAAGGGCAGATTGTCGATGAACGCTCGGCTCTCTTCAAATTCCGCATCCGTTTCACCGGGGAAGCCCGTCATCACGTCGGCACCGATCGCGGCGTCCGGCATCCATGCTCGAGCTTTGTGGATCCGATCCGCATAGTGCCGCGGCCGGTACTTTCGGTGCATGCGCCGCAACACATTGTCGCAACCCGACTGTAGCGGAGCGTGAACGTGCGGCGCGATGCGCGGTGAACTCGCGACCAATTCCAGCAGGTCGTCGCTCCAATCCATCGGCTCCACTGAGCTGAGGCGCAGGCGCTCGACGCCGGTTTCATCCAGCAACCGCCGCAGCAAACCTGCCAGGCGCATCGTGCTTCCCGCTTCCCTGCCCCACCGGCCCAAGTTGATCCCGCTCAACACGACTTCGCGATATCGCTGGGCCAGCTCTCGAACCTGCTGGATCACTTGCTCGGCGGGTGCGCTGCGGCCGCGGCCGCGCACGAACGGGATGATACAAAAAGAGCAGCGGTTGTTGCAGCCGTCCTGGATTTTCAGGTTCGGACGCGTGCGCTCACCGCATGCGTCTTCCACCGGCGAGGCAAGGAATTCCTGCTGCGCGAAGATATCGCCCACGTGAACTTCCGGGCCCAGCCGAATCTCTCCGTGATAGGGGGTGTGGGCTTGGCGAATAATATCGGGGATTTTTGTCTTATGCGAATTGCCTACTACCCAGTACACCCCGGGTAATACCGCGAGGTCCGCCGGCGCGCGCTGTGCATAGCAGCCCGTCACCAAAATTCGCGCTGCCGGATTTTCGCGATGCACCCGGTGCACGGCTTTGCGCACGTCTTCGTCAGCGAAAGCCGTTACCGTGCACGTGTTTAGCACGACTAAATCCGCCTCGCCGGCGACCCCGGCAGCCTGCAGTCCTTCCTCGGACAGGGCCGTTTCAAGCGCTGCGCCGTCGGCTTGCGACGCTCTGCACCCGAAGTTGTGGACGTGAAAAGTCCGCACCACTCTGATGGTATCAGGGCATCGAATGACACTTAAAGGTCAGCCGCGGCGCCGACGATGAAAGTTATGGATGGATCGCGTTCTTTCTCAAGAAGAAATTGACAAGGTATTCCGGAACCACCGCGAAACGCCGGAAGACGACCCTGCGACGCGTGCGCTCCCGTACGACTTTCGCCGGCCGGATCGCATCGCGAAGGATCAGTTGCGCGCCATTCACCTGCTTCACGAGAATTTTTCGCGCAGCCTGGCATCCAGCTTATCGGCGTACCTGAGGGCGTACGTAGCCGTAAACCTGGTATCGGTGGAGCAGCTATCCTTCATCGAGTTCTCGCAATGCCTCCCTTCGCCCACCTGCCTGGTGTCGCTCGGAATGAAACCTTTCGAGGGCAATGCCGTGCTGGAGTTGAATCCCGCACTGGTGTTTCCGATCATCGAAATGCTGCTCGGCGGCAATGCCAAAGCGCCGCTGAAGGTGACTCGCGAGATCACGGAAATCGAGCAGAGTGTGATGGACGGGATTTTTCGAATCATCCTGCAGGACTTAAAAACCGCCTGGCACGCGGTAACCCCGCTGGAATTCGCGATTACCGCGCGGGAAACCGAGCCGCAGCTGCTGCGCATTCTGGCGCCCAACGAAGCCGTGGTCGCAGTGGGCATCGAAGTCCGTATCGGCGAAAATAGCGGAATGATGAACATCGGAGTGCCCTCCATCGTCATCAAGATGCTGCGCCACAAATTCGACCAGCAATGGTCGTTGCGCAAGAGTGAATCCACCGATGAAGAGCAGGCCCGGATCCTACGGCTGATCCGTCCCGCGCAGATTCACGTCGACGGGCGCCTGGAAGGCCCTACTTTGACGGTAAGCGATCTGATGGATCTGAAGGAAGAAGATGTGCTCGCGTTCGATTATCCGGTGGGCCGCTGCGTGGACCTGGCGATTAACGGCAAACACAAGTTTCGCGGCCGCATAGTGGCGGCAGGGCGCAAACGAGCGTTCCAGATCGAAGAAGCGTTCAAGCTTCACTGACAGATTTCGCCGCGCCCATCCGGTACACTTGGCCGCCACGAGCGCATGCTACTTTTTGGAGATGAATCCATATGCTTCGCACCTGGGCAAACGCGATCCGCTGGAAGTAATCGGGCAGACCTCGCGGCAACTGCAGTCGCTCGTCGAGACCATCGGATCGGAGCGCGTGGAACAACGGCCCGCACCGGCAAAGTGGTCCGCGCAAGAAATCGTATGCCATCTCGCCGATTGCGAAATCGTATTCGCGTTCCGCCTGCGCCAGGCGCTGGCGGACGATCATCACGTGATCCAGCCCTTCGACCAGGAGAAATGGGCGGCGCAATATGCGGCATTCGATGCGGCCGGCGCGCTAGCCGTATTCGCGGCCGTACGGAACTGGAACCTGAGCCTGATCCGGTCCGTCGTTCCCGGCGCGCTTTCCAGGACCTTGAATCATCCTGAGCGCGGCGACATGACTTACCAGGTGCTTATCGAGACCATGGCAGGGCACGACCTGAATCACATCCGGCAGATCGAGGCCATCGCTGGCCGCTCCGCCCAAGCCCACGCCGGGAAGTGATCGGGAAGTGTTCAGGTTACGGGCGCCGGCCGCGATCCAGATACCGCGCCTGCCACGCCCCCGATGAATAACGCTACGGCGTTGCGCGTTACACTCTAAAGACAGCATGTTCGCCAGAGTGGCGCCAATGCGCAGCGCATGAACGGACCCATTGCTTTCTCGCGAACTCTGCGAGCGCTTGACGCCGATCGTTTCCGATTCTCGACCTTCGCTCTGGTTGCCGCAGGCGTGCTTTTGGGCGGCTGGGTCTGGTGGTTCCTTGCGGCGGGTGTGCCGCAATACGAGATTTCCCGCGATGTCCGGATCGAGCCAAATCGTTTCATTGCCACCTTCCCGGCGCGCGTATTGGATCAGGTGCGGCCGGGCCAGACAGCGACGCTGCACATGGACGGTGCGAGCATTCCCGCCAGAGTGATCGCGGTCGGGGTGGATGCCGCCACCGGGCAAGTCCGCACTGTGCTATTGCCGGCGACGGAGAATCCGCCGCCTGCCGCTGCGCATGCTGAAGCTGCGATTGAAGTGGAGCGCGTCTCTCCGGCGGCCTTGCTTCTGCGCACTACCGGGCTCGGCGATCGCAGCGGTGCCAACCCCGCCGGCATCAAGCAATGAAGGCACGCACGCGGCTGATCGTACCCGAGGTCGTGCAGACCTCGAATATGGATTGCGGCCCGGCGGCGTTGAAAAGCTTGTTGGGCGGTTTTGGGATTGAGGCTCACTACGGGCGGTTGCGCGAGGCTTGCCAGACCGACGTCGACGGTACCTCTATCGACACGCTCGAAACAGTCGCCAACCAACTGGGCCTACAGGCCGAACAGATTATGCTGCCGCCCGATCACATTCCGATCGAGGCGGCCGGCGCCCTCCCGGCCATCGCCGTGGTGCTACTGCCAAATGGCGTAACGCATTTTGTCGTGGTTTGGCGGCGGCATGGATCTCTGATGCAGGTCATGGATCCCGCTGCAGGCCGGCGCTGGCGTTCGACCAAACAGTTTCTTTCCGATCTGTACGTTCACACCATGGCGGTACCTGCGGAAGATTGGCGCAATTATGCGGGCTCGCCAGATTTTCTGCGCCCGCTGGGAGCGCGGATGAACCGGCTCGGGTTCGGCGAGAACGCGCGTTCGCTGCTTGAAGCTGCGCTACGGCAACCAGGCTGGAAGGAAATTGCGGCACTGGATGCGGCTGTGCGGATGCTGGATGCGCTGGTGCAGTCGGACGCGATCGGGCGCGGCGAACCGGCCGTCCGGCTCGTGGCTCGCTTTCTCGAAGACAGTGAGGCCATTCCCGATCACTTTTGGTCCGTGCGCCCGGGGCCTGACGAAGAGCAGGTTTTGATGCGCGGCGCGGTGCTGGTTCGCGTTGTTGGGAGAAATTCCGAAGCCGCGCGCAAACAGCAGCCGCCTCCCTCTCCCGAACTGGATGCGGCTTTAAGCCAGCCGCCGGCAAGGCCGGGGCGAGACTTGCTGCGCTTGCTCGCCTCCGATGGAGTTTTTACGCCCGCGGTGCTGTTGGGCGCAATGGCACTGGCGAGCGCCGCAGTGATGTTCGAGGCGGTGCTGTTTCGCGCGCTGCTGGATATTGGCCGCTTCCTGCCGTTTGGGGAACAGCGTTGGGCCGCAATCGGCGCGGTGCTTGTGTTTACGCTGGCGCTGCTGTTGCTCGATATTCCGCTTACCCGCAACCTGCTGCGCTACGGGCGGAGACTGGAAGCTCGCCTGCGCCTTGCATTTCTGGAAAAGATTCCGCGCTTGGGCGACCGCTATTTTCAAAGCCGCCTCAAGTCCGACATGGCCGAGCGCAGCCACAGCATCCATCGCATCCGCCGGCTTCCGGAGTTGGGCGGTCAATTGCTACGCTACGGTTTCGAGATTGTCTTTACGGCCGCGGGCATCATCTGGCTGGATCGGGACAGTGCTCCGTTGGCGATTCTCGCCGCAGGCGCGGCACTAGCCATTCCCCTTCTTTCGCAGCCGTGGCTCGCAGAGCGCGACCTGCGCTTCCGCACGCACGCCGGGGCGTTGACTCATTACTATCTGGACGCGCTTTTGGGATTAGTAGCGATCCGAACACATGGGGCGCAATGGCCGCTGCGGCGAGAACACGAGAGTCTGCTCAGCGAATGGGCGCGAGCGGGGCTGAACTTGCAGCGCGCCGTTATTTCGCTCGAGACTTTGCAGTTTGTGGCCGGCTTCGGCCTGGCGATCTGGTTACTCGCTTCGCACCTGGCGCGCAATGGAGCCGGCGGCGCGGCCTTGTTATTGGTGTACTGGGCTTTGAATCTGCCCGCGCTAGGCCAGGAAGTGGCCCTGCTCGCCTGGCAATATCCGACGTTGCGCAATGTAACGCTGCGGCTTATGGAGCCGCTTGGAGCGATCGAGCAGAGTGCTCCACCGCAAGCGCAAACGTTCGAGACGAACGCGCCGGCGGCCGGGATTCGGTTCGACAACGTCAGCGTAGTGGTCGCGGGGCACACAGTGCTCCGGGACATCCAGCTTTCCATCCAGCCCGGAGAACACGTCGCGATCGTGGGTCCTTCGGGTGCCGGTAAGTCCAGCTTAGTCGGTCTACTGCTGGGATGGCATCGTGCGGCAGCGGGACGCGTGCTTGTGGATGGAGCCGGGTTGGATGTGGAGGCTCTAAGGGCGCACACCGCCTGGGTGGATCCGGCCGTACAACTTTGGAATCGATCGGTAACGGAGAACCTCGAATACGGCTTGCCCGCGGCGGCGCGCATGACAATCGATGATTCACTCGATGCCGCAGGTTTACGTCGCGTGATGGAAGGGCTGCCACGGGGCGAATCGACAGCATTGGGCGAAGGCGGAGGACTGGTCTCCGGAGGCGAGGGCCAGCGGGTGCGCTTCGCGCGCGCCTTACTGCGGCCCAGCGTGCGCCTGGCGATTCTGGACGAGGCCTTTCGAGGCCTGGATCTGGATCAGCGCCGCGAGTTGTTGAAGCGGGGCCGCGAGGTCTGGCGCGAGGCAACGCTGTTGTGCATTTCGCACGACATCAGCGAGACATTGGCGTTCGAACGCGTGCTGGTGATCGAGGAAGGACACATCGCGGAAGACGGCGATCCGCGCGAGTTGGCCACGAACGATGAATCCCATTTTGCACGCTTGATGGCGGCCGAGCAGCAAGTGCGCGACGGAATGTGGTCGAGCGGCAATTGGCGCCGCCTCCGGCTCGAAGACGGAAGACTGATCGAGCAATGAAGAACCTGCTCTGGCCTGCATCCCGCATTCACGAAGCCTTGCATGGATTAGTGACACAGGCAAGACTGGGCGCTCAGGACGCCGTGGGGTCTGGTGCGCTTCCGGCTCCGCCGCCCGCAGTGCTGAACGATGCCGATGCTTTCTCGGACTGGCTGACCGCCGCCGCTCATTTGTTGGGCGCCGAAGCGCAGCCCGCCGAGTCCCTTTACCCCGATCTCGACCGCGATCTGGCTCGAATGGGTCCCGCGCTAGTACGCGTCCCTATAGACGGCGAGGCCGCGTATTTGGCGATCCTTCCCGGCCGCAATCTACACGTGCTTGGGCCCGACCGGCAGCACCATCGCGTTTCCCCAAAAGCGATCCGTGCGCTGCTGTGCGGCGATCGCGAGGGCCCGATCCAGGACGAGCTCAGGCTCGTTTTGAAGCGCGCGGAAATCCCGAACAGCCGGCAAGCGCGGGCGGGCGACGCGATGCTCCGGCAGCGGCTGAGTGGATCTCGTATCGGCGGGATTTGGCTTCTGCGACCTGCGCCGTCAATGAGTTTCTGGCAGCAGTTGCGCCATGCCGGCCAGAACAAGCAAATCGCTGCTCTGGCCGCGGCACACACGATCCAGTACGGCTTGTGGATTCTGGCCTGGTGGGTGGCGGGCTCGAACGTTCTGGACCAGCGCACGGATCGAAGCTGGATGTGGCTCTGGACGCTTTTGCTCCTCACCTTGATCCCGTTTCGCGTGCTGATCACGTGGCTGCAGGGCATAGTGGCGCTGAGCGCCGGAGCGAAGCTCAAGCAGCGGCTGTTCTACGGCGCGTTGAAACTGGACCCTGACAGCATCCGCCATCAAGGCGCCGGACAACTGCTGGGGCGCGTTCTGGAATCGGAAGCAGTGGAATCCCTCGCGCTCAGCGGAGCGTTCCTTGCATGGGTCGCGCTGATCGAACTGGTGGCGTGCTTGTTCATTCTCAGTTGGGGGGCGGGAGGCTGGTTGCAATCCGGTCTGCTGGGGGCGTGGATGGTGATTGGGGCGTTGATCGTCCGGCGCTACTACGAACGAAGCCGTGTGTGGACGGATGTCCGGCTCCGGATGACGCACGATCTGGTGGAGAACATGGTGGGGCACCGGACCAGGCTGGCCCAGCTTCCTCCCGACCGGTGGCACGACGGCGAAGATGAGGCCCTGGCATCGTATCTCGGATCGTCGAAGAAGATGGACGATTCGGTAGCCGCGCTGATGGCTATGATTCCGCGAGGGTGGCTGGTCTTAGCGCTGGCCGGTCTTGCGCCCGCGTTCGTAAGTGGAGATGCGTCAACCGCTCGAATTGCGATCGCCGTGGGCGGCATATTGCTGGCCTTCCGGGCACTCAGGCGCTGCGCGACGGGAGCTTGGCAATTGGCGGAGGCCGCAGTGGCGTGGGAACGAGTATCGGTCCTGTTTCATGCCGCTGCCAAGACGGAGGCGGCTGGATCGGTTGAGACAGCGCCCGCAGATCGTCCGGAACTGATTGAAGCACGAGAAGTGTCGTTCCGGTATAGCGCGACTACGCCGGAAGTCTTACGCGGGTGCAGTCTGCGGATCACGCCCGGCGAGCGTCTCGTTCTGGAGGGTGCATCGGGTGGTGGCAAGTCGACATTGGTTTCACTCTTGGCTGGGGTGCGCGAGCCGAGTTCGGGAGAGGTGCTGGTCGGCGGCCGAAGCCGAGATGCAACGGGCGACTATGTCTGGCGCAAGCACATCGCGACCGCGCCCCAGTTTCATGAGAACCACGTGCTGGCAGAAACGTTCACCTTCAATCTGCTGATGGGCCGGCACAAGATGCCCGCTCCGCAGGATATTCCGCACGCCGAGGCGGTCTGCCGCGAACTGGGGCTCGGCGAACTCATCGAGCGGATGCCGGCAGGCCTGCTGCAAATGGTGGGAGAAACCGGCTGGCAGCTTTCGCACGGCGAGCGCAGCCGGCTGTACATCGCGCGCGCGCTTTTGCACGATGCCGGCCTGGTTATCTTGGACGAAAGCTTTGCGGCGCTGGATCCCCTGAACTTAGAGCTTGCTCTCGAGTGCGTCCTGAAGCGCGCGCGGTCTCTTCTGGTGATCTCGCATCGCTGAGTTTATTTGAGATTACCGACCAAAAATAGCGTTACGATGTCGCGCTGGAACGAATAGGCGTAAGACGAGCCGTCGGGAGTGAGCGCTACATCGATCATCCGGACACCTACCGGATCGGGTGGCGCGAGTTCTTTCCACGGCTCCTTCCGCCCGCTCGCTACTTCCAGCCGGCTGATCTTCAGTGAGTAAGGTTTGTCTATCTGACGCACATAAAGATAACGGCCATCGCTGCTCCAACGAATGACGGACTCGGTGGGTTCGATCGTTCCGATGAGCTTCGGATCTCCACCGGCCAGCGGGATCAAGCTTAGCTTGCCGGCCGACGCGCTGGTCGCGAATTTCTGATCGGACGAAACAGCGCGCGCGGTTGTTCCTTCGGCTGTAACGGGTGCGGGTTTGCCGCCGCGCACGTCCTGAACGAAACTTCTAACGGGGTGATTGAGCTCGTTTCCGGTAAACAAAATGTGAAGCCCGTCGGGGAACCATTCGGCGCGGCCGTAGTGAATGCCTTCGCCGGCCAAGGATCTCGCTTCGCCGGCCCCGGTGGGCAAAAGCATCAGCTTGGTCTGTGGCCCATCGCTGACGACGGCGCTGATCCATTTTCCGTCGGGCGAAAGAGCCGGAACGTTGCCGTCGCCTAAGCGCACGGCGGGCGAGCCGTCGGTCTTGCGCAAGTAGATGGCCGCGTTCCGCTGATGAACGTACGACGATTCGACAAATAGAATCGATCTACCATCCGGTGAGATGTCATAAACGTGCGAAGCGTCGAACCAAGACAAATCGGACTCCTGTTTAGCACCCGGCGGAAGCGAGGAGATGCCGATCCGTGTATCTTCAGTGGTGGCCAGGACGCGCCCGTCGCGCGCTATGTCGTCCACCGCCATCATGGCTGGCGTTTCCACCACGGTGCGCTCTTTGTTGGCGACCGAAACCGCCTGAATACCGGGATTGAAGCCATCCTTACCGGCGGCGCCGAACCAGACTTCGTCGCCCTTGGGCGACCACGCCAGATGCAACGAAACGCGCCAGCCGCGCGAGAGAACGCGCTTTTTCCCGTGCAAATCGAGCGTGTTTACGGCGAAGTCTCCAATGGCGTCGTCGTACTCGAAGAACGCAAGCAGGTCACCTTTGGGCGAAACGCGCAGATCGTAAGGCGGCCGGCCTTGTTTCTCGTACAGGACGGTACCGATGGGATATTCGATGCGAGTACTCCGGCCGACTGTATGAGAGACGGCGAGCTGAGAGCCGTCGGGCGACCAATCGGCATCGTTGACGTTTTCCAAGACCTCGCGCGGCGCGCCGCCGGAGAGTGGAACGCGCGCTAAAGTTCCGGCGCTGGCCAGCGACTCGCCGATCAGGATGGCCATTTCGCCCGTAGAGCTGATGGAGAGGATGCGGCCTTCCGGCAAATCCAAAGACCTTGATTCGCGGCTGCCGGCACGCATGGAGAAGATAGTCATGGGCTCGTCGCCCCATTGCGCGCTGAACAGGATGGTCTGGCCGTCGGGCGAAAATCGCGCGGCAGCCACATCGCCACGCCGGTAAGTCAAGCGGTCGAACGTGGGCTGAGGGGAGCGAAGGGCGCGCCATCCGATAAACGCTCCCGCAGCCAGCGCGGCCAGGACCGACACGGTCCACACCAGCATTCGAAGGCCGAAAGCCGCTTTGCTGGATGTTACCTGCGGCTTCTCTTCGTCGACGTCCTCCAGGACGTCTTCCAGCGCCACTTTAACATCGGCCATGTTTTGCCATCGACGCTGAGGGTCTTTTCTCAGGCAGCGCAGGATGATGCGCTCCAGCTCGCGAGGCACATTGTCCTCGCCGGGACGGAACGGACCCGGATCCCGATGGAGAACGGAAGCCAAAGTGGAGAGTTTCGATCCGCCCGCAAAAGCGCGGCGGCCCGTGACCATCTCGTACAGCACGGCGCCGAAGGAGAAAACGTCGGAGCGCGCGTCCACCTTTTGTCCGTCCGCTTGCTCAGGCGACATATAGGCGACCGTGCCCATAATTGTGCCGGCTTCGGTTTCCGCCTTGATGTGGACACTTTCGGTGGCGGCGAAGGCGTCGGGTTGCTCGCGTTCTGTCAGCTTAGCCAACCCGAAGTCCAGGATCTTGACATCGCCCTGCTCGTCCACCATGATATTGCCTGGCTTGAGGTCGCGATGCACGATACCGGCTTGGTGAGCGGCCGCCAGCCCGTCGGCGATCTGGATGGCGTAGCGGAGCGCGTCGGTAACGCGCAGGCCTTTGCGGCCGATCATCTGCTCCAGCGTGCGGCCGGAGACAAACTGCATCGCAATGAAATCCACCGGTTCGCCGTCCACCTGCCCGCGGTCGATGTCGTAAATCGTAATTATGTTGCGGTGGCTCAAAGCGGAAGCAGACTTGGCTTCCTGGGCGAAGCGGGCACGCCGGTCGGGATCGGCGATCGCCGAGACCGGCAGAATTTTGATTGCAACCGGGCGATCCAGGTGCGTATCCAGAGCGCGATAAACGACGCCCATACCCCCGGCTCCCAGCTTAGATTCGATTTTATAGTGCTGGAGAGTCGCGCCAGTCATGGAGTTTGACTCCGAGGGACCATCTTAACACTGCGGAGATGGAAACATTTTAACGCGCTTTTGTACCGGCGTTACGACGCAGCATGGCGGAATTCCGGGCGCCGCCATTTACAGTTAACATGTTAGGACTTTAGTGCGCATTTAGCGGGAAAAATCGCAGCGTTCAACGCCAAGTAGCGCCGGCGTACGACGCTCGCTGGTGCGATTGTCACGAACGTAACGGAAGTGAATTGAAAAGTGTCAAACCTCGCAGTGGATGTATTGTGCCAGGTCCAGAAGTCTCTTTGCCTCCTGGCCTTGGCGCTGCCTGCGTGCCTGGCACAGGTGGGACAGTTTGAAGGCCGCCCTATTACCGCAATCGAGTTTTCGCCAAACCAAACGCTCGCCCCCGAGGATCTGGCCAGAGTACAGCCGTTGAAAACCGGCGAGCCACTCCACGCCGAAGAGGTGGCGCGAGCCATTGACGGATTATTCTCGACAGGGCGATTTGAAGACATCATGGTGGAGGCAGAGCCCTCTGGGCCGGGTGTTCTGGTCCGCTTTGTCGTGAAGAACACCTGGTTTGTTGGGGGTGTTTCGGTGCTGGGCAAGGCTCCGGCGCCGCCGAATCGTGGGCAGATCAGCACCGCGGCGCGTCTCGACCTGGGCGTGCCCTTCCACGATGAGGATGTCACCAACGCAGTCGCGAGCATCAAGCACCTGCTTGACGATAACGGCCTGTACGAAGCCGACGTAGAGCCGGCCGTGGAACGCGACAACAACGCGCAGCAGGTGTTTGTCACGTTTAGGGTTAAGCCCGGTAAACGCGCCAAGTACGCCGAGCCCGTGATCCAAGGCGACCCGAAACTCTCTGACGCCACGATCTTGCGGGTCACCGGCTGGCGCCTTCCGATCATCCATTGGTGGCGCCAGGTCACCGGTGCGCGAACGGGCAAGGGCGTGCGGGGGCTGCTTTCAAAATATGCAAGCCAGGACCGGCTACACGCACAAGTTGAGATTCAAAAGCTGGACTACGACGCGGAGCACCGGCGCGTTCATCCTCACTTAAACATCCAGCCGGGGCCGCAAGTAGAAGTCAAGGCGGTGGAGGCGAAAGTTTCGAAGAGATTACTGAAGCGATACGTCCCGATCTATCGCGAAGGCACCGTCGACAACGACCTCCTCACGGAAGGCAAGCGTAATTTACAAGACTATTTCCAGAATCAGGGTTATTACGACGTCGACGTCCAATTCCGCCAGCTTCCACCCCAGGACGACAAGGAACAGATCGAATACGTCATTTCGCGCGGGCAGCGTTATAAGTTGGTTCACCTGGCGATCGTGGGTAATAAGTACTTCGACGCGGACACCATCCGGGAACGCATGTTCATGGAACCGGCTTCGCTGCGCCTGCGGCACGGGCGGTACAGCGAGGCGTTCCGGCGCAAGGACGAAGAGAACATCGAGAATCTCTACAGGGCCAACGGATTCCGCGACGTCAAGGTCACGTCTGTCGTCGATCGTGAATATAACCGGAAACCCGGAGATGTCGCAGTAACCGTGACTATCCAGGAAGGAACGCAATGGGTGGTGGATCACCTGGATATCAACGGCATTGCGAACGTGGATGTGAAAGACCTGCGGGCCAGCCTCGCTTCTTTGCAGGGGCAGCCATTCTCGGAGGTCAAAATCGCGACGGACCGCGAATACCTGCTTACTTACTACTACTCGCATGGATTTCCCGCTGCGCAGTTCAACGCCACGTGGAAAGTGGATGGCGTACCGCACCACGTGGACATGGTTTACACCGTCACGGAAGGCGATCGCCAGTACGTGCGGGAGGTGATCACGTCCGGTTTGCACACGACGCGGCAGAGCGAAGTGAACAAGCAGATCACGCTGCATGAGGGGGACCCGCTCTCGCCGATTCAACAAAGAGATATTCAGAAAAGCTTTTACGATCTGGGCATTTTCGCCTCTGTGAATACGGCTATTGAAAATCCGGACGGCGATACGACTCACAAATACGTTCTTTACAATTTCGAGGAAGCGAACCGCTACACCCTGGCGCTCGGCATTGGGGCGCAGGTGGCGCGCTTCGGAACTCCGAGCACCACCAGCCTGGCGTCGCCGGCAGGAACCACGGGATTCAGCCCCGAGTTTTCGCTCGAAGCCAGCCGGCTGAATTTCCTCGGGCTGGGACACACCATCACCGCCCGGGCGCTTTACTCATCCATAGAGAAACGCGGCTCGTTGAGCTACTTGCAGCCCCGCATCCGGAATGTCGCCGGGCAAGACATTACTTATGCGGTGCTGTTCGATAACACGCTGGACGTGCGGACGTTCGCGGCCAAGCGCGAGGAAGGTTCGGTACAGTTTTCGAAGAAATTCTCGAGGTCGTTGACCGGCCTGTTCCGCTTCGCCTATCGCCGCGTAAGCGTCAGTAGCGTACAGATTCCGGTGCTCTTGATTCCGCAATTCGTGCAGCCGGTGCGCATCGGGATCGTGACGGGCACCTTCGTTCAAGACCGGCGAGACAACCCTGCCGATCCGCACAAGGGCATCTACAATACAGCCGATGTGGGAATCGCCGGCGGCTTTTTCGGGTCGCAGCGAAACTTCGCGCGCGTGCTGCTGCGGAACGCCACCTACTACCAACTCACCCGGAATCTAGTGTTGGCGCGCCAGACTCAGTTCGGAATCATTCAACCGTTTTCTCCGCCAGCCGGGATTTCCGCGCAAGAATCCATTCCACTGCCGGAGCGGTTCTTCAGCGGCGGAGCCGATTCGCTGCGCGCTTTCGGGTACAACGAGGCCGGACCGCGCGACATCGGAGCTCCGTTGGTTCCCGGAGGCACTGCGTCGCCACCCACGGGATTTCCTCTCGGCGGCAACGCACTTTTCGTCAATAATGTGGAGCTGCGGTTTCCGCTGCTGAGCGAAAACTTGGAGGGCGTGATGTTTCATGATATGGGCAATGTTTACAGCAGCCTTTCCAATCTTTCGCTCCGGTTCAACCAGAAAAACCTCCAGGATTTCGATTACGCGGTACATGCCGCCGGTTTCGGGATCCGTTACAAAACACCGGTCGGGCCGGTGCGCGCCGACTTTGCGTACGCCATCAATCCCCCGAACTTTATTGGATTCAAAGGCACGCCGCTGCAATTGCTGCAATGCGGACCGAATGCCGCCCCGGTGGGTGCGTGCCAGCCGGTGGAGCAAAACACCGGGCATTTCCAGTTCTTCTTTTCAATCGGGCAGACTTTCTGAGCATGAAAAGCGCGGCGCAGCAATCGGTGGTTCCTCTGTTCGCGATTGCGGTATTGTGTGCCGCGCCGGCCAGCGCGGCTGTTGTGCTGGATCGGATCGCGGTAGTGGTAGGCAAGCACGTGATCAAGACCAGTGATATCGATCGGGATCTGCGGGTCACCGCGTTTTTAAACGGACAGCGGCTCCAGACTACCTCCGAAGCCAAGCGCCAGTCGGCCGAGCGGCTCATCGATCAGGAAATCATCCGTCAGGAGATTATCCGAGGAAGCTACCGGCGGCCGCCGGAGAGCCAAGCGGAGGCGCTGGAGCAGCAGCTAATTCGCGATCGTTTTAACGGGTCCGCGGCCAGCCTGCGGCGCGCGCTGACACAATATAGCCTCACCGAGGACCAGCTGCGATCGCAACTCATATGGCAGATGACCGTGCTGCAGTTCATCGATGAGCGGTTCCGGGCGGGCGTTTACGTGTCCGATCAGGAGGTCCGCGATTACTACGACCAGCATCTGGCGGAGCTGCGCAAGCAATATCGCGGCGACAGCAGCTTCGACGCGTTGAAAGAAAAGGTCCGCGAGCTGCTGCAAGGCGAGCGGATCAACGCAAACTTTTCCATTTGGCTCCAGGAGGCCAGAACCCGCTCCCACATCGAATACAAACAGGAAGCGTTCGCATGACCCGGGGCTGGAGGATTACGCGCAACATCGCGATCGCCGTGGCGGCACTGGTTGTGGTTGCTGTCGTGGCAGTGATCCTGACTGTGCGCACAGTGTGGTTCCAGAGCTACGTAAAGGAAAAGATTATTTCGGCCACGGAGGATAGTACGGGCGGGAGAGTGGAGGTTGGGACCTTCCAATTTGACTGGCAGCATCTTCGCGCCGTGGTCACCGGCTTCGTGATACATGGCACAGAGCCAGCCGGGGCCGCGCCCTTGTTTCGCGCGCCGCGCATGGAGCTGGATATGCGGTTATTTACAAGCATTCACCACCTGCTCGATCTGTCATATCTTGGGATCGAGCGCCCCGAGGCCAATATTGTCGTGCTGCCTGACGGACGCAGCAATCTTCCCACGCCAAAACAGGCCTCCAGTCCGAACGAACCGCCGCTGCAGCCGGTGGTGAATGCCGCCATCGATCATTTCGCGCTGACCAACGGCACCATCTCATTCGCGTCGGGCAAACAGCGCCTGGACGTGCGCGGCAATAATCTCCAGGCGCAGCTCTGGTACAACGTTCTGCAACAGGGATACAATGGGCAGCTCTCGTTTCAACCCCTGGATGTAGTGTCCGATCACAATTCGCCGGTGAATTTCACGGTTGCGCTGCCAGTCAGCATAAAGAGCAACCGGGTCGATTTTCAGAATGCCACCATTTCGACGCCCGCGAGTACGATTCACCTAAGCGGGTCCGTGCAGGACCTGCGGAATCCGACAATTTCTGCCCACATCAACGGCGACATCGCATTGGCTGACCTCAAGAATGCCGCGAACCTGCCGTTGAGCATTGACACGCGCAACGGGCGGTCGACCGTGCAGGTGGATGCGAACGCGATCGCGTCCAACAGCAGCATTCAAGTGAATGGCCTGCGCATGACCCTGGGGCACTCGGATTTCGAGGCCTCAGGCAAATTGAAGGATCCGCACGGGAACGGATCGCTGGCTTTTCGTAGTACGCTCGCGCTGGGTGAACTGGGGCGTTTGGCGAAGCTTGCGGAACGCCCAGCCGGGACGGTGCAGCTGAATGGAACCGCAAAACTGGATGCGAACAACAACTACGAACTCAACGGAAACGTGAATGCGAAGAACGTCTCGTTTCGAGAGGGTTCGCAGCAAGTTAACAACATCGATTTGATCTCGGCCGTGCATCTGGACCCGCACCATCTGGATCTGAACGGATTGCGGCTGGCGGCCTTCGGGGGCGACCTGACGGGTAACCTATCGATGGTGGATTTCGCGCGGTTCCAGTTTCGTGGCGACCTGCACAACCTGGATCTCCGCACAGCCGCGCGCACCGCGGGAGAAAAGCAGTTCCCGTACGACGGCGTGTTATCCGGGCCGCTGGAAGCGCAGGGCGATTTGAAGGCCAAGCCAGAAATCCGCAGCATGGCGGCGCATGCGCGGCTTTCGATCGCACCGGGGCGGCAGGGCGTTCCCGTTTCCGGCCGGTTGTATGCCGGCTATAACGGCGCTTCCGATAACCTGACCGTGGACAACTCTTATATCGCGCTGCCGCATACGCGCCTTTCTTTCAATGGCTCGGTTGGGAAACAGCTGAATCTATCGCTTACTACCACGGACCTGAACGACTTGTTGGTGGCAACGTCGATGAACGGGAAGGTTCCCGTTAACCTGAACGGCCATCCGGCAACCTTTTCAGGGACGGTTACGGGGCGCCTGACATCGCCGCGGGTCGCGGGCCACCTTCAGGCGAGCATGTTCAGCGTCGAAGGCCGGGAGTTCAACAGCCTGAATCTGGACGCCGCGGTTTCGCGCACCGGCGCGTCGGTGCAAAACGGGCTCGTGACACGCGGAAGCATGCAAGGGCAGTTTTCAGCGCAAGTGGGTTTGAATAACTGGGCGCCCACACCACAAGAGCCGGTAGCGGCTCGCGCCGAGATTCGCAACGGAGACCTGGCCGACCTGGTGGCGTTGGCTGGCCAGCCCAGCACCAACTATTCGGGTGCTCTCACCGCCAACGTACAAGTAAACGGGACCGTAGGAAATCCGACCGGCAGCGCTGAACTGGCGGTGACGAACGGTGCACTATATGGCGAACCGTTCGATCGCATTCAGGCGCGGGTGAATCTGGCGGATCAACTCGTGACCATTCCCGCCGCGACGCTGGAGGCCGGCTCAGCCCGAGTGAACTTGACCGCGGAGTACCAACACCCGCGAGACAGTTTCACAACGGGGCAACTACACGCGCACGTTCAGAGCAATGCTGTGGACTTAGCGCAATTGCGTGCTTTACAGAAGCAGCGCCCGAACACGGGCGGCACGCTTCAAGTCAACATGGACGCCGGTGGTAAAGTTGCTCCGTCTCAATTCCTGCTGACATCGTTGAACGGCGATTTTTCCGCTCGTGGATTACACTTCGAAGGACAGACCTACGGCGACCTAAGCGCGACCGCGCGAACCAGCGGCCAGACGGTCCAGTATCAACTGACGTCCGATTTCGCCGGCTCCAACGTGCGGGTGGCCGGGAATACGCAGTTGACGCCCGAGTATCCGACAACCGCGGACGCGAACATCCGCAACCTGCCGATCGAGCGCGTGCTGGCCGTCGCGCGGCGCACGGATATATCCGCAAAAGGCAATCTTTCCGGAACCGCGCATTTTTCCGGCACCAAGGACAATCCACAAGGCAACGTCGACGTACAGTTAGCGAATGCAGTTATTTATGACGAGCCGCTTACCGGCGTCCGGCTCAAGGCAGCTTACTTGCCGCGGAGCGTCACGATTGAACAGGCGGAGGTTGCTTCCGCCGCGGGGCGCATCGACCTGAGCGGTCGGTTCGATCACGCCGAGGGCAATTTCCAGGCCGGAACCGTTCAGTTTCAGGTCACCAGCAACGGCATTGATATCGCGCGCGTTCACAACCTGCAAGAGCGCCGGCCGGGACTCGGCGGCCAATTGCAGCTTACCGCCAGTGGATCGGCGGAGGTGCGGGGCGCCGAACCGCGAGTGCAGGTGAGGGATCTGAACGCAAGCGTTGCGGCCAACCGAATTGCCGTGCAGGGCAAGAATTATGGCGATCTCAGCCTAAAAGCCACCAGCCAGAGCGGCAACGTGAACTTTACGCTGGCTTCCGACCTGGCCGGTTCTTCCATTCAAGGCCACGGCACGGCCCAACTGGTCGATCATTATCCTGTTGACGCGCAACTCACATTCAACAATGTCGCATGGAGCCGTCTCCAGGGGTTGATCGGTGAAGACCTCGGCGGAGAAGCACGGTTTGAAATGTTGACAGACGGGCAGATTGCGGTGCGCGGGCCGGTGATGAATCTGGACGATTTGCGCAGTTCCGTGGAGCTGAGCCGGCTCGAAGTGAGTTCGATTCCCACATCTCCGGCCATGAAGCCCGTGACGATACGAAACCAGGGACCGATCACGGCCGCGCTCGACAAGCAGACCGTTCGCGTGACCAGCGCGCATCTGACGGGACCGCAGACAGACATTCAGGTCTCAGGCACGGCTTCGCTCAAAGACCGATCCATGGACCTACAGGTGAATGCCAACGCGAATCTGGGCCTGCTTGAGAATTTTGACCGCGACATCGCTTCGTCCGGCGAAATTGTGGTCGCCACTACCGTACGCGGGACGGTTTCAAGCCCCTTGATGAACGGCCGCGTTACGATTCAGAATGCATCCTTCAACTACACCGGCATCTCGAACGGAATATCGAACGCAAACGGCGTTGTGTTGCTCACCGGAAACAGCGCAACATTCCAGAACGTCACCGCTGAATCGGGCGGCGGCAAGTTGACGCTGGGCGGCTTTGTCGTAATGGGCGGGAATCCGCGCTTCGGGTTGCGGGCGAATGCCACCACGGTTCGCATCGAAGTGCAGCAGGGCGTCAGCGTCACGGTGAACGGCGACATTCGCCTGGCCGGCGTCGGCGATTCGAGCCAGGTTTCGGGAACGGCCACCATCATGAGGGTCGCTTATGCTCCGCAAACGGACCTGGGATCGGTTCTGACGCGGGCGGCGCCACCGGTGCAGGCGGCTACCGCGCCGTCGCCGCTGCTGGATAACATGAAGCTTGACATTCGGGTGCTGACCTCGGATGCGTTGCTGGTACAAGCATCGTTAGCGCAAAGCGTTCAAGGCCAGGCCGATCTGCGCATACGGGGTACTGCCTCGCATCCGGGAGTATTGGGACGGGTGAGCATCACAGAGGGCACGCTGGTATTTTTCGGATCTAATTACACGGTCAACACCGGCACCATCGCGTTCTACAATCCGGTGCGGATTGAGCCGGTCCTGGACGTGAGCCTACAAACTCAAGCGCAGGGCGTTACCGTGACTTTGCGGGTGACCGGGCCCGTGGACAATCTTAAGCTCAGCTACACGTCCGACCCGCCGCTGCAATTTCAAGAAATCGTGCGCTTGCTGGCAGCCGGCCAGACGCCGACGTCGGACCCGACCATTCTGGCCAATCAGCCATCGCAACCGGCGCAGACATTTCAGCAGATGGGCGAGTCGGCCGTGCTGAGCCGGGCGGTTGCGGATCCGGTCGCTACGCGGCTGCAGCGCGTGTTTGGAGTGAGCCAACTGAAAATCAGCCCCACCTTCACCAGCGGCTCGCAACTGCCGGAGGCGCAAGTCAGTCTTCAGCAGCGCGTGGCGAACAATATCACGTTTACCTACGTCAGCAGCCTGAACAATGCCAATGCGCAAACCATTAGTGTGGAGGTGACGCTCAATCCGCAATGGTCGGCCGTGGCCTTGCGCGACCAAAACGGCATTTTTAGCATCAACCTTTTTTATAAAAGGCAATTTCGCTGATACGAATCGGGGTGACTTCAATGCGCTTTGCCGGTCTGGCGACCGACTACGACGGAACTCTGGCCAAAGACGGGATCGTGGCGGAGGAGACAATCGATGCATTACGGCGGCTGCGGCGAACGGGCCGGCGGGCGATCCTCGTCACGGGGCGCACACTGGGCAGCCTGCGCGACGTGTTCCCGCGCTTGAACGAGTTCGATGCCATCGTAGGCGAGAACGGCGCGACCCTCTACGATCCGGCCACCAATAGCGAGTGCCAGCTCGCGGATCCTCCTCCGGAAGCGCTGGTCAACCTGCTGAAACAGCGGATTCCGTTCCCCATCGAAGTTGGGCGCGTGATCCTAGCTACTTCTCATCTGGAAAAACAAGTCGTGCTGGCTTCCATCCAGGAGCTCGGACTGGAACTGCAAATCATCTTTAATAAGGGTTCGCTGATGATTCTGCCGTCCGGCGTAAATAAGGCGACCGGGCTAGGCGCGGCGCTCAAGTCGCTCAGCCTCTCGATCCACAATATTGCAGGCATCGGCGATGCGGAAAACGATCATGCGTTTTTATCCTCTTGTGAGTTCTCCGCGGCGGTAGCCAACGCGCTTCCGACGCTCAAGGAAGGAGTACAGCTGGTTACCCGCGCCGATCATGGAGCCGGCGTAGTTGAACTGATTGACGAGATGCTGGAGGACGATCTGGCCCGCCGTGAGCGGCGGCTAGGACGGCCGATCCTAATCGGCCATGCCAGAGACGGCCGGGAGATCAAAGCATGTGCGTGTGGGATCAATCTGGTCACCGGCTCCTCGGGCGGAGGCAAATCGACCTTTACGACGGCCTTCCTCGAGGCACTCTCGGATGCCGGATATCAGTTTTGCGCCATCGACCCGGAAGGCGATTACGAATCCTTTCCCGACGCAGTCGTGCTCGGAAACGCCGATCATGTGCCGGCGATATCGGAAGTCGCAAAAGCCCTAAGCACCCCGGCTCAGAACGTAATTCTCAATCTGCTCGGACTCGATCTGGAACGCCGGCCCACCATGTTTGAGACGCTGTTCAATTTCTTCCAGCAAATGCGAGCGACATTGGGGCGGCCTCATTGCGTGATTCTTGACGAGGCGCATCATTTCGTGCAAGACGGCCCGGCTTCGCCCGAATCGTATTTGGAAACGTATAGCGAAGACCCTTCCAGCGGCCTCACGCTGATCACGGTAAAGCCGGAGCGTCTGCCGAAGACCGCGTTATCGAGAGTTCAGCTACTACTGATCGCGGGCGACGAGCCGTCCCAAGTGCTTCGCGAATTTTGCTCGAGCGCGGGCATCCCCTGCCCCGATCCGCCCGCCATTTCGCTGGCCGGAAAAGAACTGCTGGGCATGCGTCCACCTCACGGCTCGCTGTTCACATTCACGGGGCTTGAGCCACGGGCGGCACGCGTCCGGCATCGGCGTAAGTACGCTGAAGGGGAGCTGGCGCCCGACCGGAGCTTTTACTTTCGCGGCGCTACGGGAAAGCTCAACCTCCGCGCCTACAACCTAATTACTTTCCTGAACATGCTCAGCGGCGTCGATGACGAGACCTGGATGTTCCATCTACGCAGCCGGCACTATTCGGCGTGGTTTCGGAACGAGATCAAAGACGAGGGACTGGCGCAAGATACCGCCGCCATTGAAAACGACCCGGCCGTGGACGCCAAAGAAAGCCGCGAGAAGGTGAGCCGGCTCATCAAAGAACGGTATACGCTCGCAGCTTAGAGACACCAAAACCGCGCCGGGCCGTGCGCCAAGCGCGGTATTCGGTTGAAGATACCTACTTTTTGGCGGTGGCGCCAACCTGGCTGCTGGTTTGTTCAGCGAGCTGGAGATGCTGCTGGAGAACCGGCAGAGTGCTGGAAGCAAAGGAACGAACGTCCTGGTCTTTGGCTCGCTCGCTTTCCCGGCGGAATTCATTCACATCCATCCGGTGATCCCGAACCATGGCGCGCATATATTCGCGATCGAACTCCGGACCGGACAGCTTCGACAATCGGTCATACAGCGCCTGGTCTTTCGCATCCATTGAATCGGGCAGCGTCACGTTCTTGTTACTGGCGATGCTCTTCAGCTGATCGTTAGCCTTCTGATGATCCGTGGCCATACGCTTGCCAAAATCTTTCACCGCCTGGTTCGACGCCTTCTGTTCCGCAAGTTGTCCGAGTTTTACTTCGGCCATGCCTCCTTGAGCCGCCTTGTGCATAAAGGTCGTATCGGCCATCGTTTCGTGGCTGCTGGCGTTCGTCGTGTTTGCGGCTTTTTGGCCGAACATCGGAACGCCCGCGCAGCAAAGCACGACAATTAATGTTCTTCGTAGCATAAGTCAAACCTCCAAAAAACTACGCTTCTGTATATTAGATCGGCTACCCGTCGCTCTCTGATCGTTTCGTTAGCCGCGTAACAGTGATGCCAAAGGGCACAAGTGTTAACGGACGGCGCGGCGGTAGCGTTAACAACCGTGACCGCATGCCGCTGCCGACGGAAACCGGCGCACCCGTACGGGATCTACTTGTATGTGAGATATCGCGTCGCGTTCGCCACCCGAGTCAAGGGCGACCTGGAAGAGACCACGGTCGACCCGTCATCGCAATTGGATCCGTTAGTCGCCGACGGAGTGGTTGCGGAGAAACTTTTCGTAGAACGCCTTGAACCGGACGCAAAGCACAACCAGCCGGAACTAGACGAGGATGACGATTTTCTGGCCAGCGCCGCCCCGGAAGTCTGGGAGTACGAGGTCGTGGATGAAAGGGCCGGCGACTTCGAAGCTGCGGTCAAGCGCTGCGAGGAAGTGCTGGAATGTGAGCTAATCGATTCCAGCGGTACGGGACCGGAAGAGGTTCCCGATCCCGCCGATGAGGCCGTCTAGACGGTCTGTTGAGGCTCGCGCTCGGCCCCGACTTGCGACCCGTTATACCGTTCCGGATCGCTGTCGAACTCATCCTTGCAACGGTCGCAGCAAAAAGCATAATACGCGCCCTCGTAAATGCTATTGGCTGGCGCATTTCTTTCGTCTACTTGCATCCCGCAAACCGGATCTTTAGTCATCGCTCGGCGCTCCTTCTTCCCGTAAATTAGATCCCTGGTCGAGGACGGTGTTTCGCTGGCAGGCGAGACGGCCTCGCTCAGCGGGTCATAATTCCCGTCGCGTTTTCTTCGGGCGGAGGTTGACGCCTGCGGTCGCGTCGCGAAATCGTCGGCGCGCCAAAGATTTGACGGCCCGCCCCCGAGGTTCGTCAATTCTCTCAATCACTTGACGAAGGCCCGCAAAGTGCGATTTTACGCGGCATGAGCATCGGTTCGCTATCGCGACTTACAAACAATTACATTCAATCGCCGATCAGCAAGCAGTTGACCAACACCACTTCGACGCCCGGCGGCACAAACATCAACTCAGCGTCCTTCGCCCAACAGCCGGACACCAATAATTTCTCGCCGTTCGCGCAGGTTTTGAGCGCACTCCAGCAACTTCAGCAGTCAAATCCGACGCAGTATCAACAGGTGACTCAGGATATAGGGAACCAACTGGAGAGCGCAGCTCAAACCGCGGCGGCGGATGGGAACACGCAGGCGGCGGCAAACCTGACGCAGCTCGCCGCGGATTTCAAAACGGCATCGCAAAACGGCCAACTTCCTAACGTGCAGGACCTGGCGCATGCGATTGGCGGCGGGCATCATCATCACCACCATCATCACGTCGAATCGTCGTCTTCCAATCCGGACAGCGGATTGACAACCGGCAATACGCCAACGAGCAGCAACTCGCTGGGTCAGTTGCTCAGCAGCTTTTTCACTGGCTCGACCAATTCGACGTCGCTCGATCCGAGTTCAATTATTCTGAATACCCTCGCAAGCGACGGCGTTGTTCAGAAGGGTTAAAAGCTCAGTTCGGAAGAACGCAGTGAACTTGAGATAAGTTCACTGCGCTCGGTTTTGCCGGATTGGCCTCAGGCCAAGTCGTAGCGATCCAGATTCATGACTTTGTTCCACGCAGCCGCGAAGTCTCTCACGAAAACGTCCTTCGAGTCGTTGCAGGCGTAGACTTCCGCGATGGCGCGGAGCTGAGAATTAGAGCCGAAGACCAAGTCGACGCGGGTTGCGGTCCATTTGGCCTCACCCGTGGCGCGATCGCGTCCCTCGTACACTCCATCCTCGGTAGAAGAGGGTTGCCACTTGGTGTTCATATCGAGCAGGTTGACGAAGTAATCGTTATTCAGCGTTTCCGGCCGGTTGGTGAAGACGCCATGTTTAGACTGGCGGAAGTTGGCATTCAGCGCGCGCATGCCGCCTACCAGAGCGGTCATTTCGGGAGCAGTCAGGGTCAGCAATTGAGCGCGATCGAGCAGCAGCTCCTCGGCCGACAACTGCTGGCCGTTGCGGAGGTAATTCCGGAAGCCGTCCGCGACCGGTTCGAGCGGCGCGAAGGAGTGTACATCGGTTTGCTCTTGTGCAGCATCCGTGCGGCCAGGCGTGAAGGGGATGTTCACGTTATGTCCTGCGCGCCGGGCGGCTTCCTCGACAGCCGCGCATCCGCCGAGAACGATCAGGTCGGCGAGCGAGACCTTTTTCTTTGACCCGGCGCCGTTGGATTGCGATTTGTTGAAATCGTTTTGGATCGCTTCCAGCTTCTCGAGCGTTTTGGGCAGCGAATCCGGTTGGTTCACTTCCCACTCTTTTTGCGGGGCGAGACGAATGCGCGCGCCGTTGGCGCCCCCGCGCTTATCGGAGCCGCGAAACGTCGCGGCCGACGCCCAGGCAGTGGTTACGAGCTGGGAGATCGAGAGGCCGGAGTTGAGGATTTTAGCCTTCAGCGCAGGGATGTCCTGCTGATCGATCAATGCATGATCCACTGCGGGAACGGGATCTTGCCAAATGAGCGGCTCCTTCGGAACGAGCGGGCCAAGGTACCGCGCGACCGGCCCCATATCGCGGTGTGTCAGCTTAAACCACGCCTTGGCGAACGCGTCGGCCAGCTCTTCGGGATGATCGAGGAACCGCTTCGAGATCGGCCCATAGATCGGATCCATCCTTAAAGCGAGATCGGTGGTGAGCATTCCCACCGGGTGGCGCTTCGATGGATCGTGAGCATTTGCAACTGTGGCCACAGCTGTCCCGTTCTTGGGCGCCCACTGGTACGCGCCAGCCGGGCTCTTGGTGAGCTCCCATTCAAACTTGTATAGATTTTCGAGGAAGTTGTTGCTCCACTTTGTCGGAGTGGTGGTCCAGGTGACTTCTATACCGCTGCCGATAGTCTCGTCGCCGCTGCCGGTACCAAAGCTGTTTGTCCATCCCAGGCCTTGCTCCTCGATGGCAGCGGCCTCGGGTACAGCTCCGACATACTTGCTCGGATCGGCTGCGCCGTGAGTTTTGCCGAAGGTGTGGCCGCCGGCGATCAGCGCCACGGTCTCTTCGTCATTCATCGCCATGCGGGCGAACGTTTCGCGGATATCGCGCGCGGCGGCGAGCGGATCCGGCTTTCCATTCGGTCCTTCCGGATTGACGTAAATCAGGCCCATCTGAACCGCCGCGAGCGGGTTGTCGAGCTGGCGCTCGCCTTTGTAGCGCTCGTCAGCCAGCCATTTGCCCTCAGGTCCCCAGAAGATGTCCTCGGGCGGTTCCCAGACGTCCTCGCGTCCGCCACCGAAGCCGAAGGTCTTGAAGCCCATTGACTCTAAGGCGACATTGCCGGCCAGAATCATGAGGTCGGCCCAGGAGATCTTGCGGCCATACTTCTGTTTGATTGGCCAGAGCAAGCGTCGGGCCTTATCGAGGTTCACATTGTCGGGCCAGCTATTGAGAGGCGCGAAGCGCTGTGTCCCATTGCCTGCGCCTCCGCGGCCATCGCCGATGCGGTATGTACCGGCGCTGTGCCAGGCCATCCGAATCAAGAACGGACCGTAGTGCCCATAGTCGGCGGGCCACCAGGGCTGCGACGCGGTCATCAAGGCATGCAGGTCTTGGACGACGGCATTGAGATCGAGGGTCTTGAATTCTTCTCGATAATTAAATTCCTTGCCCATCGGATTGGATAACGGCGAGTTCTGGTGCAGAACTTTCAGGTCGAGCTGGTTGGGCCACCAGTCGGCATTGGTATGGGCGCGTCTGCGAGCGCCGCCCGTGAACGGGCATGTGGCTTCGGTGGATTGCTCCTGTTTCCCTGGGGCGGGCGCCCCCACTGCTGTGGCGAGTTCTTTGTCCATATGTTTCCTCTTTCTCCGAATCAGTCAAAATTGCGAACCACTAAGTATTGCGGCTTTCTGTCCCACGCGCCGCCGGCCGCCTGCTACGCGCGTAGCGTTCATATCGTTAAGTAACGGAACGAGCAGCATGCCGCCGGGCGCACTTGGTACATAGCCCGCGGAAAATCAGCTCGCACTCGCGGAGGACACGCGTGCCGAGAGCGCCTCCGGATGGCTTGGGGACGTTATACCACTGCATATCCTCGACATTGCCGCAACGGTCGCAGATGAAGTGGTGATGGCGCATGCCCTTGACATCGAACCGGGCGGCGCGGCCTTCGACGGCTACTTCACGCACCAAACCGGCCTCCACTAGGTCGCGCAGATTGTTATAAGTTGTGGCCTTGGAAGAGCGTGGATCGACGCGGTTGACGGCTTCAAAGATCTCGGCAGCCGTGGGATGGCCCTTGTGTTCCATCAAGAACGCCATGACGGCATAGCGCTGGGGAGTGCATCGCAGGCCGCTCACCTGCAATGACCGCTTGACGGCGGCAGGATCCATGAATACTTTAGATTATATCTAATCTGATAGCTAGTCAAGCGTAGCCGCGATGTCTCGCTCGCTGGACGTTTTGCTGCCGTTGCCCGGCCGGTGGCTGCGTTCGATGGCGGCCCGGATTTCCTACTTGCCTCGCGCGGTCAAGACCGAATCCCCACCGTATGCAATACGCCAGAGCCGCCCCTTCTGCGAGTCCAGAACATAGAGCGTTCCATCGGGTCCTATGGCTGCGCCCACTGGGCGATATCTTGCGCGGCCGGGGGTTTTACTGGATGGATCGAAGGCGGCGAATCCGTCGACAAAGACGGTGGGCGGACCCGCCACGCCGTTCTTGTTAAAGGGCACGAAAACGAGGTCGTATCCATTCTTATTGCGAGTTCCATGCAACACCACGAACGCGCCTCCGCGGTAGCTCGCTGGAAAATTGGAACCGGAATAGAACACCAGATCTACCGGAGCGGCGCGCGGCGACTGAAACGTTAACACCGGCGTGGAATAGACGCCGGCCTGAGCCTGAGTCTTGCCGTCTCCTCCGTATTCCGGAGAGATGAGGCGCATCTTGCGGGCTCCATCGTAGTAAGTGTAGGGCCAGCCGAAGTCGGTGCCTTTGGTTATCCGATGCATCTCATCCGCAATATTGTCGTCGTCCTCGGCGCTGATCGTATTGGGCCAAAACCGGTGCGTGTTGTCGCGCCCATGCATGATTCCGTAAAGATGTCCATCGGTAGGGGACCAGTCGAGCGAACTGATGTCCCTGATTCCGGTGGCAAGCTGCTCGCCATCGGTGGGGAATTTCTGGCCGATTTTGTTGGCGCTGAAGCGCCACACGCCGGCGCGCGTTCCTAAATCGGGACACGGTTTCAGGCCCACGGGGGGCGCGCCCTCCGGCGTGTCTGGGGCGGTGCATAGATTGGCAGAAGCCTCAAGCGCAACAAACATGTTGCCTTTTGCATCGAAAGCCAGCGCGATATTCGCGCGATTGAAGCCGGGATGCGCGGCTGGCAGGCCATCCACGATGATGTCGGGGTCTTTTCCTGGAACCAGCGCGTCGCTGCCGGAAAACCTAAAGCGATAAATCGCCGACGCGGAGGCGGCATACAGGGCACCCTTGTAAAATCGAATGCCGGTGCCACCCGCGACACTGCCGAAATGCTCCACCTGAGCTGAGTGGTGGCTTGGGTCCAAATGAAGCGCGATAATTCCACTGCCGCTGTTCTGCTTGTCCACCGCGGTGGAAACGTATATGTCGCCGTTTTCTCGAACGGTCAAATGCCGTACGGCGCCCAGGTCTTCCGCCACGACGCTGGCGTGAAAACCCGGCGGAAGGATCAAGCCATCCGGCTCCTCGGCCAAAGCCAGGGTGATCGCCGAAACGAAAAGAAGGACAGTAGAACACGCTCTCATAGGAAACCTCCTCAAACTGCCGCCCCGCGCGGTGTTTCAATTGCCGCCGGCAATCGAACATATTGTACAGCTATGAGCTGTATCTTGATTGTCGAATGGTCGCCGGTCCCAACGGCACGGCCTCGGCTGGGCAGGAACAGACGGGGCAAGCAGGAGCTCTAAAAAGCTAGGACGCTGGTTTGGCACTCCGCAGGAGCCCGCAGCACGCCTTCACTCTTTCAAGATCTTGATCGGTCCATTGGTCGTTTCCAAGCTCAGCAGCGGGCCGCCTTTCCCGATGGTCCCGTCCAGCTCAGAGCGGCTCCCGTGCCGCTCGTGATTGGCCTGTAATTCACTGAATTCCGAGCTGACCGGGGAATGCGATGTATAAGCCCGCACACGCGCGTTTGTAGATGCCGGCAGGCGCACTACAATTGACGAATTGCTCGTGGACGCGTGCACGTCCGGTAATTGCTTGCTGTCCAAAGTCAATTCGATTCTTCCGTTCGAAGAATGCAGTCTTATGGGCGAGCCCATTGCCGTGTCGCGCAGGCGCACGTTGATGCCTCCGTTGGAAGTGCTGGCTTCGAACGAGCCAGTGCTTGCGTCCGCTCGCACCGCGCCGTTGGAGGTGTGCAGACTCGCATTCCCGCTTACCTCCTCGGCTTCGATCCTCCCGTTTGAGGTCTCAACGAACAGGTCGCCTCTCAGATTCCGCGCGCGAATTGCACCGTTGGACGTGTGCAGCCGGGCGTTCCCCTCCAGTCCGTCCAGGTCGATTCCGCCGTTAGAAGTGGAGACCAGTTCCAGCGTTGTCTTGCGCGGGACGCGAATCGAAAAGCGTATACCCGCGTTGTGCAACGGGTCTGGACGCCTGACGCGGAGGTGAATCGAGCCAGGTTTCGAATCGACATCGACCTGGAGTTCTTCAAGCACGCGCCGCAACGCGGCATGCTTAGTTCCGTTCACTTCAATCGAATTCTGATCCCAGCCGGCCACCTCGATTGAGCCGTTAAACGACTCGACCGAGACGTTGCCGCCGCGCTCAAACGGGCGAATGGAATGGAAGTCCTCGCGAAAGGCGTTCGAATCTCCCCAGTCGCCGACGTATATGCAGCCGCACAGGACGCAAGCAGCCGCGAGCGAAAACGCGCCCAGGCCCCACAATCTCATGAATGTCGTCTCCCGTTACGTGGGATACGCAAGTTTGAGCGGCGGAGTTCCCGAAAACAGCGACCGAGTATGCGGGCGCCCCTCTGTTGGGCGGTCGTCTCAGAGTTAGGATTATGCGTTCGTGATGGCGATCAAGGACCGGAGTTTGCCCCCATTAATCGTGTTCTTAGAAATCAGTTTGGGATCGGGGGTCGCCCCGTTGTTGACGTAGAGCCCGTTTTGCGGACCTATCTTCTGTCCAACTCTTTGGTGCGGATGAGAGGACTTGAACCTCCACTCCCTTGCGAGAACTAGAACCTGAATCTAGCGCGTCTGCCAATTCCGCCACATCCGCATCGTGGTGGGCCGTATTTATTTTCGAGGAGGCTGGCGCTGACTGTCAACCCGCGCGCTGCCGGAAACCGACTCTTGCGAGCGCGGCGGCTTGCGATTCCGCATCGCCAAAACCAAACGCATCACCCGCTGCTCGATCTGATCCCGCACCTCGCGGTACACTTCCTCAGGCTCGCCGATCGGATCCCGAACCGTCCACTCCTCAACCGGCGCTTTGAGGCCGCGCGGAAGCGCTTCGCCCGACATGTTGATGATCAGATCGAATTGGCCTTTGAGGTTCTCCAGGCTGCGAGGATACATGTGCCCCAGATCGATATTCTTTTCCAGCATGACCTTGTGGGTCAGCGGGGAAACAGTGAGCGCCGGAGCCAGCCCTGCGCTCTCGGCCATCAGCACGTCCGACCCGTACGCGCGCGCGAAGCCCTCCGCCATCGGACTGCGGCACGCGTTGCCGATGCATAGGAATAAGACCCGAGCAGGTTTCACCTATTCTAGTTTAAAGGATGCGCCCCAAAACGCAGCATCATTAAGACGTTTTTTCGATAAACATACGGTGAATCCGTGAGTCGCCGCTCAGTTCCGGATGAAAAGTAGCCGCCATATGACGGCCTTGCTCCACTAGTACTGGATTTTGCTGGTACTTGGCTAGTACTTTTGCTTCCGGACCCACGCGCCGGATAATAGGCGCGCGAATGAATACCGCCTCAAGATCCTTATCGAAGCCCTGCGGCTGGAGCCGCGCGATGCGGCTGTCCAGTTGCCTGCCATACGCGTTGCGCTCCACAGTAATGTCCATCAACCCCAGCGAGGGTTGAGCTGGATTCGTTACCTGAGACGCCAGCAGGATCGCGCCGGCGCAGGTGCCAAAGACCGGGCGCCGGCCACCGAAGTCGCGCAACGGCTCCAGCAGCTGCTCTTCTTCGAGCAGCTTCATCATGGTGGTGCTTTCGCCGCCGGGGATGATCAGGCCGTCGATTTTTTCCAAATCCTCGGCTGAGCGGACCTGAACGGCATCCGCACCCGCGCTCTTCAGGGCTCTCTCGTGAGCCTCAAAATCGCCCTGAAGCGCCAGCACGCCGATCTTCTTCCGTGGCACTACCAACCTCGCGTTTGAAGCAGCTCGGATTCGCTGAGCTTGGCGACGTCGATGCCGAACATCGCGGTGCCCAGTTCTTCGCTGGCCTCCAGCAGCTTCGCGGGATCGTTGTAATAGGTGGCCGCCTTCACAATGGCTCGCGCGCGCGCCTCAGGGTCGGACGACTTAAAAATTCCGGAGCCGACGAAAACGGCCTCGGCGCCTAGCTGCATCACCAGCGCCGCGTCGGCGGGCGTTGCGATTCCACCGGCCGAGAAGTTGGGAACCGGCAGCTTGCCGTGCTCGGCGACGTACTGCACCAGTTCGAGGGGCGCCTGGTGTTTCTTCGATTCGGCCACCAGCTCTTCCT
Source organism: Bryobacteraceae bacterium (assembly GCA_035293725.1). Taxonomy (GTDB): domain Bacteria; phylum Acidobacteriota; class Terriglobia; order Bryobacterales; family Bryobacteraceae; genus Palsa-89. The sequence continues at coordinate 93,651 of DATGMH010000073.1, read as the reverse complement.
TGCCCAGCACCGTGAGTTGTTTCATCTCCTTCACGATGGTGCGAATGTGGCGCACCGCTTCCACGATATTGCCGGAGCCGGCCTCGCCCTTGGTGCGAATCATGGCCGCGCCTTCCGCGATGCGGCGCAGAGCTTCGCCCAAATTGCGGGCGCCGCAGACGAACGGGACTTTGAAGTTTCGCTTGTCGATGTGGTGTTCCTCGTCGGCCGGCGTCAGCACCTCGCTCTCGTCGATGTAGTCCACTTCGAGAGCTTCCAGAATGCGCGCTTCCATGAAATGGCCGATGCGCGCCTTCGCCATCACGGGAATGCTGACCTGGTGCATGATTTCGCGGATTTTGGAGATTGGCGCCATGCGGGCGACGCCGCCTTCTTTGCGAATGTCGGCAGGAACGCGCTCCAGCGCCATGACCGCCGCGGCGCCCGCTTTTTCCGCGATGACAGCCTGCTCGGCGTTGGTCACGTCCATGATGACGCCGCCTTTCAGCATTTCGGCCAAGCCGGTCTTCAATCGGAAATTCTCATCGAGATACATTGGGTCCTCCTATACGATTGCGGGAGCCTCGGCCAGCGGGGAAAACGCGCGCACGCGCTCCAGTTCATCCTGAAATATACGGCCGAGAACAGCGATGCCGGAGCGAATCTGCTCCGGAGCCATTTCGGCAAAACTAATGCGAAGGCCGCCCGGCTGCGGCCGTGAGACGGCGAAGTACTTGCCCGGCAGATAAGTGACGCCTTCCCGTTCGGCGCGGGGCAGCAGTTCACCGGCATCCAACGGTTCAGGCAACCGGAGCCACAGGCTCATGCCGCCGCGCGGACGTGTAAATTCCACCCCCGGCGGCAAGTAGTTGTGGCAGGCATCCAGCGCGGCCCGCAGCCGTTCGCGCCCTTCATTGAGCATGTGCTGGCGGTGCCGTTCGAGCCCTCCCGATTGCGCGAAACGGAGCAAAATGGCCTGAGAGAGCTGGTCGGTGTGAAGATCGCTGCACTGCTTGGCCTCCGCCAGCTTTTCAATCAACGGCCGCGGCGCGATAGCCCAGCCCACGCGCAGCCCCGGGAACGCGATTTTCGAGAAGCTGCGGAGCAGGATCGTGTCGCCCGTCGTGTCCAGTCGCTTGAGCGAGGCAATCGCGTCGCCGTCATACGTCAATGCGCCGTAGATGTCGTTCTCAACTACCACCACGCCGCGTGCGTGCGCCAGCCGCAAGACGGCCTGGCGAACCGTGAGCGGCATGCTGGCACCGGTCGGGTTTTGGAAATTCGGCGTGACGGCGAGCAGGCGCGGCCGCTCGCGATCCATGCAGCGTTCCAGCGCCTCGATTTCTATTCCGTTCGGACCAACTGGAATGCCGATTAGCCGCGCGCCCGACCGTTCGAACACTTTCCGAATCCCCGAGTAAACCGGGTCCTCGAGCAAAACGGTCTCGCCATGCGAAACCAGCGTCGTTTGCAACAGGTGGATGGCTTGCTGGCAGCCACTGGTGATGAGAATGTCGTCGGAATCGCGCGCCACACCCTCCGCGCGAGCCTGATCGAGCAGGTAGCGGCGCAGCGGAGGATAACCTGACGGCGAGCCAAGCTGAAGAATGGTCTTGACCTCCTCGCCCTGAATCACGTCCTCGCAGGTGGCCCGAAACTCATCCAGCGGGAAAAGCAACTCGGACGGACGAGAATTGCCAAAGTTGGCTAGAGGCACAGCGCCTGGACCTGCCAGCGGCCGGAGCGCAGCCGGAGTCAGTATCTCGCCCCAATTCACGCCGGAATTGATCGCGCCGCACTCAGCCACGAAGCTGCCGCGCCCCACGTGTCCTGTGATGAGGCCGTCTTTTTCGAGCAGCTCGTAAGCGGAGGAAATCGTGGTGCGATTCAGTCCAAGTTGGCCAGCCAATTCGCGTGTGGCTGGGAGCCGGCAGCCACTTGGGATGCCACCTGAGACAATCGACTGCCGGATAACTGAATAGAGCTGCCTGTAAAGAGGAATGTCCGAACTGGGATCCAGCCGGTCAAAAGGCAGCATGGCTTTATGAGCATACCATATTGGCTATCGGTGGTCCAAATTGGCTGGTCAGAGAAGTCGGCTCTCGGCGGCCAGCCCGGCTTTCTTGAGCAAATCCACCAATTCTTCGCGCTCGTTGGCACTGAGTGCGGAAAGCACTGCCTCCATGTCGGCCGCATGATACTCGAACGCTTTTTCAATGAGGCGCGAACCGGCAGCGGTGAGTTCCACGATACGCGAGCGCCGGTCGTTGGGATCGGAGGCGCGGCGAACGAGTTTTCGCGCTTCCAGCCGGTCGATCGCGGTGGTGATCGAACCGCTCGTCAACAGGACCTTCTTTCCGATTACGTTTACCGGCTGAGGACCTTTGTGGAGCAACAACTCGAGGACGGCGAAGTCGGATAGGCCCAGTCCGAGACGCGACACGCTGCGAATGGCGTTCTGTTCGACGGCCCTCGCGGCTTTCCATAGAACCAGCCAAACGCGGATGCCACTCATTTCACTGTTGGGAATCGGTTGCCGAGAATCCAATTGCTCTGATTGTACTTCGGGCTGGCGCTCATTCGTGCAGCGAGGGCGCCACAGGCCGGACCCCATAGCTTGAAACGACGTCGCGCCGCATGCGCGTGTCTCTCCGAAATCGCCGCATCGCCCCAAGCGGCTTGCTCGCGAAGTTTCGCCAGCAATAGGAACTGTGCCAAGCTGAATAGGATCGGAAGGAGGTTCAATGCGTCCATTCCTACTCGCTTTCAGCCTAGTCTCCGCCTTGCTGGCGCAAAACATACCTTCATCGCCTGTCTCCAACCCGAAGTCCGTCTCCAACCAGAAATGGAAGCCTCCTCGCACGGCCGAAAGACATCCGGTACTAGACGGAATCTGGAACTCTGCAAGCCTTACGCCGCTCCAGCGGCCGTCAAATCTCGGGACGAAGGAGTTTTATACGGAGGCCGAGGCGGCCGTCTACGAGCAACAGCGGCTAGCGGCACTTAACCGCGACCGGCGCGACGGGCCCGCTGACGTGGACGTCGGACGCTCCTACAACGAGTTGTTTTACGATCGCGGAACGCATCTGGCGCCGAACCGGCGCACATCACTGATCGTCGATCCCCCTGACGGACGCATTCCGCCCATGACGGCCGCGGCTCAAGCGCGTTTGAAGGCCGCCGAGGCGCACTTTGCCGCCCATCCTGCGGACGGCCCCGAGGACCGCCCGCTGCCCGACCGCTGCCTGATGTTCTCTCAATCCGGTCCACCGATGATCCCTGGCAACTACAACAATAATTATCAAATCGTGCAGACCCGCGATCACGTCGCGATCCTGGCTGAGATGGGCAACCAGGTGCGAATTATTCCGCTGGACGGCCGGCCTCACCCGCCGGCGCAAGTACAGGCTTGGATGGGCGATTCCCGCGGACATTGGGAAGGCGACACGCTGGTGGTGGAAACGTCGAACTTCCGTTTCAATGAGCGCAGCCGTTTTGGCGTCCAGTACGACAACGGGCTCACGGATCAAAATCTGCGTGTGACCGAGCGGTTCACGCGGACCGGGCCGGACGCAATCACCTATCGAGCGACGGTGGAAGACCCCACGGTATACACACGGCCGTGGACCTTCGAGGTGATCCTGCAGCGCGCCGACGGTCCGTTATTCGAGTATGCGTGCCATGAGGGTAATTATGGGCTTGCCGACGTGCTGCAGGGCGCACGGGCTGAGGAGAAGACGGCCGCTCCGAAGGACGTCAGTCCCCAGTCCGGATTTCGCCTGCCGTTGCCCCAACGCGAAGAATTGGACGAGAACGGAAAGAAGCTATATGACGCCGCGCGACGCACTGACGGACGCAGCGTTGCCGGCCTGCGCGGACCGGAGGGCATCCGGCTCTATAGTCCCAAAGCCGGCGAGTTGCAGCGCGCGCTCAACGAATATTTGCGATTCGACTCCGGACTGAGCGCGCCCGTTCGCGAGCTGGCCATTCTGGTCGCCGCGCGCGAGATGGACAACCAGTTTGAATGGGCGGCGCACGAGCCGCTGGCGCGCAAGGCTGGTGTCAGCGAAACTGCTATCGACGTGGTGAAGAACCGCAAAACCACAGCGGGCGTTGCGGACGAGCAGGCCGTCATTATTCAGCTCGGCCGCGAGGCCTTTCAACACACAACGGTGTCGGCTGAAACGTTCGCCCGCGCACTCAAGATTTTTGGCAGTAAGGATCTGGTGAACATCGTATCGCTGATGGGGTCATACGCATCCACCGCGGTGCTGTTGCGGACCTTCGACATGCAGTTGCCCGCAGGCGTCCGGCCTCCGTTGCCCTAACGCGGCGCGGCTCGTATTCGCACCATACTGGGCCACCGTCAAACACGCTGTCTCGAAAAACATCGCAGCAGCTTAGTGGCGCCCGCAAACCTTTACGACGTTGCCGTTGTGTCGGCAACTTGCAGCCCCGAGCGGCTAGCCTTCTCCTGCCACTTCGCGGCATTCACCCCTTTGAAGCTCAGCCACAGAGCAAGGGATAGTTCGCCGATGAAGGCCGGCAAAAGGATGAAGAAAAAGATCCGATCCGCGAACTCCGGGGCAAGGACTAAAGCGAAGCTATTCGTCGCGTAGCACAAGCCGGCGATCTGTAATAATACGCCGAGCACTTTCGGAAAATAGGCGGATCTGAAAATCAGGTAGCCCATAACCAGACAATATCCGGAGAAAAAGAGTAGGCTGACGCCGAAGCCATAGCTGTACAATCTGGCCGATAAGAACGCCAGGATCGAGCGTTGCTCTCGACTGAATGTCTGCAGGTACGAAACATTGCTCAGCGGAAACAGTGCTGCAACAAAATTCAGTTGGATGATTGCTTCAATCGCAATGGATATCAGGTTGAAAAACACGCCCAGCAACGCCAGATCCCCATTCACGGGCCGCAATAAAACAAACAAAATCCACGTCAGGGTCACAGCACATAACAGCAGAAAGAGTTCGGCTGCTATGCCGAAACGCCACAGTGATTCCATCGACATGATATTCGCGGCAGTGGCCGTTGGATTGGCCGATACAATAAGCCGATCGCGTATGAATGCCTCGCCAAACAATCCCAACGCAATGATGATGAGGTAAAGCACACCGCCGATTCTGGCCAACGTTTTTGGCGACTGACTGAAAGACTGATCGCTCACTGAACCTCCTCATGCGATAGGCTGCTTCACGTCACGACCGCCGTGACGTTCCTCCTCTCCTACGCACAAAAAGCGATCTTCGTTCGCTCGAATCGCTTTGCCTATGATCGAGCCCCGTGTCATTTGACCGCAAACGCGCTGCCACTCGTTGGCGCGGCACGGGCCTATCGCCAATATCGCGGATCCACGCTCGACGGGACCTTTAGCGATCCCTATTCGTCATGCTAAGCGACCGCCTTGCCGGTTGCGCGCTATTGGATCTTCACGCCCAGCCGGTCGGCCACAAAGCTCATCTGGTCCACCTGCTGATCGATGACCTTATCCACCGACCCGATGCCTGTGTGGCCGCCTTTGGTGTCGTAGCGCAGAATGATCGGGTTATCCGAGCCATTGTCCGCTTGCATCAGCGCCGCCATCTTGCGGGCATGCGCCGGATCGACGCGCGTATCGGAATCGCCCGTGACAAACATGATGGGCGGATATTTTGTGCCTTTGTGCACATTCTGATACGGCGAATATTTCAAGAGGTACCGGAACTGCTTGGGATCGTCCGCGGAGCCGTACTCGGTGGTCCACCAGGACCCGACCGACATCTTCTGGAAGCGCAGCATGTCCAGCAACGGTGCGCCGCAGATGATCGCGCCAAACAGGTCCGGACGCTGCGTCATCATGGCGCCCATCAGTAAGCCGCCGTTCGATCCACCTTGAATCGCGAGTTTCGATGGACTGGTGTACTTGTTCTGGATCAGCCATTCGGCGGCGGCGATGAAATCGTCGAAGACGTTCTGCTTTTTCTCGAACATTCCGGCGCGATGCCAGCTCTCGCCGAATTCGCCGCCGCCCCGCAGATTCGGTTGCGCGAACACACCGCCGTGCTCGGCCCACCACGCTGCGATGGCCGAAAACGCCGGAGTCAACGAGATATTGAACCCGCCATAGGCGGTCATCAGCGTGGGATTGTTGCCGTCCAGCTTCAAACCTTTGCGATGCACGATGAACATTGGGACCTTCGTGCCGTCTTTCGACGGATACCAGACCTGCTTCACTTCCATATCGCCAGTGTGAATCGGAACCCTGGGCTGGAACCACAGTTCTTCCTTGCCGGTTGAGACCAGGTAACGATAGGAGCTGGGTGGCACGACGAACGAAGTGAAATCGAAAAACAGCTCGGTATCGGTCCAGCGGCCCGCCGGAGGAGACGCCGAGCCGATGCCCGGCAGCTTAAAATCGCCCAGGTCCTTCCCATCGATGTCATACTGCTTGACGCGCGTCACGACGTTATCCAAATAGCTGACGTAGACGCGCCCGCCCGCCGCCGATACGCTGTCGATGGCCAGCTTGCCTTCGGGGACGATCAGTTTCCATTGGTCGCGGCCCGGATGGGTTAGGGGCGCGCGGAAAATGCGCCGGTTGGGCGCATCCCAATTCGTCGTTAGGATCAGGGAATCGCCCGCGAAATCGGGATCGAATTCGGCCTCGATGTCCTTCACCACGGGTACGATCGCGCCGTTGTGCTGCACGTCCTGGACGTAGATTTCGTTCTTCTTCGCGGGGACGCCGTCGGCTACCACGAGTATCAGCCATCGCCCGTCCTCGGAAAGTCCCGAGCTGATCAGTTGGGTGGGCCCGTAGCCGCTTCCGAACAGCTCTTTATCGCCGGATACGGGTGACCCCATCGCGTGGTAATACACACGCGAGCCTTTGCCGGAACTAAACACCGAGTAGTACACACCGGTCTTGTCGGGCTTGATCGAGAAGCCCACGAACCTGCCGCGCGGAATTACGTCCGTCAGAGGCTTGCGCGATGCGACGTCCAGGAAGTGAACCTCGCTTTCGTCTTCCCCGCCCTTGCGGATCCCATAGGCGACCAGGCTGCCATCGCGCGAGATGCCCTGGTAGTGAATCGACGACGTCGGATCGCTCGTGACCGCCTTCGGATCCACCAGAACTTCGTCTTTGCCGGTATAGCCCTCGCGCATGCACAACGAGGCGCGGTCTTCAGCCGCCAACCTCCGGCTGAAGAAATAACGCCCGCCGCGCAACGCCGGCGCGCTCATGCTGTCGATCTTGAGCAGCGCATCGAAATCCTTTCTCATCTGCGCACGTCCAGGCAGCGCGTCCAGATACGCCCGCGCGTATTTCTCCTGGGCTTCGAGCCACTGACGCGTCGCCGGACTGTTCTGGTCCTCCAGCCAACGATATGGGTCGGTGATCTTGACCCCGTGGATCACGTCGGTTACGGGTTCAGCTTTTGTGGGAGGCGGCATAAATTTCGCGGCATATAGGAGCGTGGCCGCAAGCGCGGGAGCAGCGGCCAGGGCAAGCTTTCGCATACCAGTTAACCTCGTTGGCTTCGATTATCCCAGGTTTGAAGCAGAAGCTCGCCGCACGCTCAGGCAATCGTGAACGGCAGCGGGTTCCCATCCTCGCGCGGCATGCGCTTGGATGCAACCATTACCGATACACGTACGCTCACCAGCGACTGCGAGTTCTGCCAGGGACTGGGAAACAAACGGATGGACGCTCCTTCTTTGGACGCAGCCAGATCCGATGCTTCTGATGGTGTGACGAATCCAATCAGGTATTCGGTTCCGTCCGCTGTCTTGTGAACTTCGAAGCTATGATAGTGTTGCTTCGAGAATATCGGCACCTCCGGCTGCCCGGGAGCATAAGTGAATCCGTAAACGCCGTTGGGCAGAAGAGCGGCGTCACGTCCTTCTTCTTCGGGCCGCAGCGGGCGGACCTCATGAGTCACGCGCAGTGCTTCTACTTCGGCGGAAACCGGGGCGACATCGCCTCGCGGCACAGCTCGCGCGGGGGTGGGAGATCCGGGAGACGAACTCATATCCGTGTGAGAATAATAAAATAACACAAGGATTTTTCGACATGCCAGCCATTCCGACCGCGCCGCCCGAGCCTGCCCTGGAGAGCCTTCCGCCCGTCCCGCTTACGCTCGAAGGAGCCAGCGTTTTGCACCAGATGCTGCGGGTGCGCTGGACAGACTGGAAAGCGTTATCGGGCGTTCACCGCGACGAGATCGCCGGGGAGGCCGCTTTAGTTTTGGGCGAGATGGAACGGAACGCCAGCGGCCAGAGTGCGGCTTACTCGCTCCTTGGCCATAAGGGCGATCTCATCCTCGTGCACTTCCGTCCAAGCTTCGACGATCTCGCGCACGTCGAGAAACGGCTGGCCCAGCTCCGGCTCTGGGACTTTTTGGAGCCGGCGACCTCATACCTTTCGGTGATCGAGCTGGGCTTGTATGAATCCAGCCAGAAGACGTATCACTCGCTTGCTGGACGTGGCATTCAGCCGTTTTCCGACGAATGGAAAGCTGAGATCGAGCAGGTACTGGCGCGGCAGCGCGAGGCCATGCGGCCCAGGTTGTTTCCGGATGTGCCGCCGCACAAATATATCTGCTTCTACCCCATGGATCGCAAGCGCGGCGAAGAAAAGAACTGGTACACGTTGCCGATGGGCGAGCGCCAGCGTCAGATGCATGAGCACGGCATGATCGGCCGGCGCTATGCGGGCGAAGTGAAACAGATTATTTCCGGCTCGATCGGATTTGACGACTGGGAATGGGGCGTGGATCTGTTCGCCGACGACCCGCTGGTCTTCAAAAAACTGATCTATGAAATGCGCTTCGATGAAGTGAGCGCGGTCTACGCCTTGTTCGGTTCGTTTTACGTGGGAATCCGGCGTCCGGCAGCCGCACTGGCAAAGTGGCTCACGGTTTAGTCGCTACTTCCCTCTGACCAGGTCTGCCTCCGCGCCTTGTTCGTCGCCCAACGCTTTCTTCGTAACGCCGCGATTCCGGTACGCGTTCGCATAGTTTGGATCCAGCCGGATCGCCTCGTTAAAATCAGCCAGCGCATGTGGATAATCACGAGCCCGAAGATAGGCATAGCCGCGAGCGTTGTACGTTCGCGCGACGTTTGGTCTCAGCCGGATCGCTTCGGTCAATTCCGCAACCGCCTCCGCGTAGTTGCCTGCTTCCGTTAAAGAACGTCCGCGGCGCTCATGCTCGTCGGAGGAGCCGGCACTGGCCGGAGCCGCAGGCGAGGACGAGGCTTGCGCAATATCCGCCAATGCTGCGCGTTGAGAAGTTGCGGCCGGCTTAGGCTGCACGGGTATTGCGGTAGCGCGCTCTGATGGCGTCGGCGTACTCATCTCGGCTGTGAACGGCGGATGCGCGACGGGTGCGGGCGCTTGTGCGGCTATGGGCGCCTCCGCAGTCGATGCGTGCGCGGCGGTGGTCGGGGGTGCCGGCGCGGCCGTCGCGGGCACTACTGCAGTCGCCGGCGCCGCAGCAGCCGTCTCGAGCGCTGGGGCGCCTGCTGCGGGCGCCGCCGCTACCTGTTGACTCAAATGTTCCTCGGCCTTTCTCAACACCTCCGCCGCTTCCTGGTAACTCGGCCGGAGCCGCACCGCCTCAGCCAGGTCGGCACGCGCTTTCGCAAAATCGCCCATTAGATAATAGGCGCTGCCGCGCGCGTACCAGGCTTCAGGAAGTGCCGGATCCAGCTGAATCGCCTTACTACGATCCGCCAAACCCTTTTCATGCAGTCCCAACTCGTGATACGAGCCGCCACGCGCCAGGTACGCTTCCGCCAAATTCGGGCTTAGTTTCACCGCCTGATCGCGATCTTCGAAGGCCTGTTGCGTGCGGCCAAGCTTCACCAAAGCCGAGGCACGCGCTAAGAAAACGTATGGGTCCTGGGGTGAAATTTTCAACGCCGCCGAGAGATCCGCCACGGCTTTTTCGCTTTCATCCAACTTTAGATACGCAACTCCACGCAAAGTGTACGCCTTGGCGTCGTTGGCTCGCAGAGCGATTACACGATCGAAATCCTGAATGGCGCGCTGGAAATCACCCATCTGACCCCAGGCGAAGCCGCGATCCAGATAAGCATCGGCGTAATCGGACTTGAGGTTGATGCTCTGGTCATAGTCGTCCAACGCGAGGCTGTAGCGGCCCTGGGCCGCATAGATGTTGCCCCGCTGCTTGATGGGCACCGGATCGTCCAGGCGCAGCTTGATTCCGCGGGTGTAGTCCTCGATCGCCTGGTCGTTGTCGCCGAGCGAAGCGTGCACGGCGGCGCGGCTATTGTAGATGGCAGGCGTGTCCAGCTTTAGCGCAATCGCGCGATCGTAGTCCTCTAACGCCTTGCGTGGATCGAGCAATTTCACGTAAACGTCGCCGCGAAGCTGGTACGCTTCCGCGCTGCCCGGATTGAGCCGAATGGCCGCCGCGGCGTCTTCCAGCACACGTGAGTAGTCGCCCAGTTGAAGGCGTGCGCGCCCCCGATGCAGATAGTATGTCAGCTGTCCCGGATCGGCCTGAATCGCCCCTGAGAACGCGCCCTCGGCCTGCTTCCATTGGCCGTTGTCTTCAAAGCGGAGACCGTCCTGGAAGGATTTCTGGGCAAGCCTGGGGTCGGCTGCGAGCGCAAACGCCGCCGTCAGGATAAAGCAGAGCACCGAGCGCCAATAATTCATCGAAACGCCGGGAAGTTCCAAGGTAGCACACGTATGTAAAAGGGACGGGCGCGCCTACTCAACCGTCGGCACACTCATCGCCGGGAATGCGATCAGCGAGAAATGCGATGCTATCCGCGCCAGAAAGCTGTCCCGCTCGGAAACGCTGACCCATTTGAGCACCGCCGACTCCCCCTCATCGGCAAAAAATCCGACCCCACCGTGGCTCAGCCGGTTGTCGCTCCAGGAACTGACCAGTTGCCCGTTGACTGAAGTGAGGAAGCGCGTTCCTTCGACGTTCACCCGAATCCGGTAGTCAACGCCGCGTTCCAGCGTCAAAGGCAGCGGCAGTTCCACACGCTCCCGCTCACGCCCATCCAGCACCACAAACCGTACCAGCCCCGCGTTGGGCTGCGGACCGGGCCGCGTGATGACGAGCTTGGTCGCATAATAATTCTTGGTATCGGACGCACGGAATGCCCAATCCATGCTCTTGCGGTCGATCTGGCCCATGAATTCCATTTGATAGTTGGACAGCACTATCGAAGGTTTCCAGATGCGCAACGAACTCGGCCGCACCACGCCACGCTGAGAAACCCAGTCCGAACCGCCTCCGATCTGTCCTTCCCAGTTGGCCAAGCCGGCACGAAAGTCGTCCCGCAGATTGCTGGACGCTTTACTTTGCACCAAATTACCCAATACTTGCGCGAACCCGGAGGAAGCGTGCTGCGGCTTATTATCCGGCAGCGAGGAGACAACTTTCGGCGCGGGCGGGCTATTCGGCATCTGCGAGAGCGCGCCCAGCAGCAATACAATCCCGCTTCCTATAAAGATGCTGGCCCCGAGACTCGCCTTGCGCTCTTCCTTGTCCTCGCGCTTCATCTCGGTCACACTGCGCCAGGTTGCGCTGTGCACTTCATCGACGCCGTAGAGATCCTCGGCTTCGCGTAACGCACGCGCCGATCCAGAGGCGAGTTTGCGTCGATGATCCGCGCAGCAGAATTGCTGGCCGAAGAGGCGCCGCAGCAGCCCGATCTTCTTCCGGCAGTAGTGACAGCGCACGGTACTCGGTACCATGATGCCCAAGTGTACCAACTGGGTTTGCGGGAAGAAATGTACTAAGTCAAGATTTTGGTTTAAGTTAGGGTTGCTGGTTGGGAGGTTCTAGGGCGAGCCTCTGAGCGCCCCGCTTGCTTGCATTCGGACGGAACAGCACGCCGGTGCTGTATCGTATTTCATGGTAAGGTGAACATCGAATGACCTTCGGGCGCACACGCATCGAACTGGCGATCGCCACGGTAAGTCTTGGCATGCTGTCAGGTTGCGTTTCAGACTTCGAGGGGCGCGGTCCCGCCCAGACCGAAACCGAATCCATCGATCTGGACAAGACCGAATCGGTCGCTGTGCAGCTCAGAATGGGGGCGGGTGAACTCAGCGTTCGGGGCGGCTCGCCGAAGCTGATGGACGGCGAATTTTCTTTCCGCAGGCTGGCGATGAGACCGCAAGTTCATTACGATGCAACCGGTTTCAGGGGCCGCCTGCGCGTGGAAGAGCCCTCAGGTGTTCATACCCGCAACTCTCGGTATCGCTGGGATCTGCGTTTCAACGACGACAAGCCGCTCGATCTCGAAGTCGAGTTTGGCGCCGGCGAAGGCCGTCTCGAACTCGGTTCGCTCAATCTGCGCAGCGCTGATATTCACATGGGCGTCGGCGAACTTCGCCTGGATTTGCGCGGCACGCCGAAGAACAGTTATACGGTAAACCTCCGAGGCGGAGTGGGCGAGGCCACTGTGTATCTGCCGCAGGGCGTTGGCATCGTAGCGGATGCGCAGGGCGGCATCGGGGGTATCACAGCCCGGGGGCTTGAGAAACGGGATGGCGAATACGTCAACAGCGCTTATGGGCAGTCTCGGACCACCGTCCGGCTGGATATTCGGGGCGGTATCGGCGCGATAAACCTGATCGGCGATTAACCGGCGCCGGAATCGCAACAATAACAGAGTTAAGAATTTAGATCTAAAGGATTTAGCTCAGAAGGCCGATGCCTCTGGTAGCACGGTTCTATTGCAGCTGACCTAAGGAGCTAAACGTTTGCCGGTCCTGGAAGTGCTCGTCTGGTTTTTGTGCCTCATCGTTCTGGCGCTGGTGATCCATCATCTGCGCCGGACGCGAACACTGGCCGAACCTCAGACGGCTTTCATCGCCCAGGATCTGTTTGAGACGGCGCCGATCGGCTTTTTGGAAATCGATCGGAGTGGCGTCGTCCAGCGCGCGAACGCCCAATGTGCGCGGATGCTGGGGCGAGAGCGGGTGCAAATCGTTGGCCAGCGCTGGGAGCAGATTATCTCGTCTGCGGATCAGGAAAAAGATCGTGACCTCCTCGCGCAGAAGTTTTCGGGAAAGGCGCCGCTCGCGCCATACCAGCGGGAATATTTGCGGCCGGATGGCGCCCGTATATTTTTTCAAATCCACGAGGAACTCCTGACGGAGCCCGGCGGCGCGGTGACGGGGATGCGCATGGCCGCCGTCGATACCACCCAACGATTCAAAATCGACGAACGGGCCTTCCTGGCCGCTTCCGATTTGCGCGCGTTTTTTGCAGTGTTTCCCGACTTGTTTCTGCGCCTGGATCGCAACGGTATCGTGCAGGATGCCAAGGGCGGCGCGCAGCAGGATCCCATTCTGCAGTCCGACAAGTTCCGAGGGCGCGGCGTTAACGAGCTTTTGCCCGACGACGCTGTCAATCAGTTCAAACAAGCGCAGGAAGAGGCAAGGCGAACAAAGTCGGCGGCCGTCTTCGAGTTCGCGGTCGAAGCGCTAGAGCCGCAAATTTATGAGATGCGGCTGGTGGAATTGGATTGGGATTGGGCCGCCATCCTGCGCAACGTCACGGCTCGAAAAACCGGCGAGGCGAAACTTCAAGAGTACGCGGAGGAGCTGGAGCGAAAAAGTGAAGAGCTCGAGAACGCTCTCATCACAGCGCGCGAAGCGACGCAGCTCAAAAGCCGTTTTTTGGCCACGATGAGCCACGAGATTCGGACGCCGGTGAACGGCGTATTGGGAATGACCGACGTGTTGCTCAACACGCCCCTGGAACTCGAGCAGCAGGAGTACGCCCAGTCGATCAAGCGATCTGCAACTTCGCTTCTTTCGTTGATCGACGACATCCTCGATGTGGCGCGGATTGAAGCCGGCAGGCTCAGGATCGAGCGTGCTCCATTTTCGCTAAAAACCGTTCTCGATGAAACCGTCTCGCTCTTCGGTTCGCAGGCTCGGGCCAAGGGCCTGGAGTTCACCTGCGAGATAGTACCAAACGTGCCGGTAAACGTAGTGGGTGACCCGAAACGCGTGCAACAGGTGCTCTCGAACCTGCTGGGGAATGCAGTCAAGTTCACCGACGCAGGGAGGATCGGGTTGAAGGCCGTTGTATCGGCGGAATCGGACGACAACTGCGAGGTGCGGTTCAGCGTATCCGACACGGGAATCGGTATTGCGCCGGAGTACCACAGCGCGATTTTCGAGAAATTCATGCAAGCCGATACATCCAGCACCCGCAAACACGGAGGCACCGGGCTGGGCCTCGCGATTTCGAAGGAGATCGTGGAACTCATGGGCGGCGAGATCGGCGTTGAGAGCGAACCGGAGCGCGGAAGCGAGTTTTGGTTTACGCTTTCGTTCGGCAAAGCGAAGCAGACGGGTACCACACAAACCAGCGGACCCGCAGCGTCTTCAAAACCAGCCGCGCAGGTTGTGAGGCCGGTTATCAAGCTGACCATTCCGGCCAGCGTACCGGTCGCGCCCTCGACAACCAGTTCGCCGTCTTCTCCGCTCAAGCGCGACGGACTTGCGAGTTTGACGGCCGCGGCATTAGACCACAACCGGCGGGTTTTGCTCGCCGAAGACAACGAGGTGAACCAGCGGATTGCTGTTCGCCTGCTGGAAAAACTGGGGCTGCACGCCGATGTGGCGCATACCGGCCGCGAAGCGGTTGACGCCGCAAGCAAGAAGCAGTACGGCCTGATTCTGATGGACTGCCAGATGCCGGAGATGGACGGCTTCGAGGCGGCGGCCGTGATCCGGAATCGCGAACGAAACAACCGAAGAACTCCGATCTGCGCCCTGACAGCGAACGCCATCGAAGGCGACCGCGAGCGCTGCCTGGCCGCGGGGATGGATGACTACCTTCCGAAACCGATCAGCCTGGAAAAGCTGCGCGAGGCCGTGGAACGCTGGATGCCGGGAGCGGTGAAGCTCGTCGAGCCCGCCGCGCGTCCGACGTAACGAACGCTACACCTCCAAACCCACGGAACGCATCAGATCCAGCGCGTTGCTTCGCGCTACCACGCCGCTGCGCAAACGATAGTCGAAGTGCAGCTTGCCGTCTTCGAGCAGGTCCTCGAAATGCACGTTCACGGCGCGTCCCGATAGCTCCGCTGCGATGCTGGTGAGCGCAAGATCGTGCGTCGTGACCAGACCGATACCGCCGCGGTCCACCAGAGTGCGCACGATCGCTCCCGCGCCGATCTTACGGTCGTGCGAATTAGTTCCGCTCAGCAGTTCGTCGATGAGAAAGAGAACCGTTTCACCGCCGCCTGCCAGATCCACAATTTCGCGGAGGCGCGTGATCTCGGCATAAAAGCGCGACCGGCCGTCCTGGACGGAATCCACCACGCGGATAGACGCGCCGACACGAAGGGGCGAAATGCGAAGGCTGGTGGCGCGAACCGGCGCGCCGGCCCAAGCCAGCACGGCGTTCAATCCGACGGCGCGAAGAAGGGTGCTCTTGCCCGACATGTTGGAGCCGCTCACGATGAGCAGGCGCAGATCACCGCCTAGCTCGATACTGTTGCGCACTGCGTCCGGTATCAGCGGGTGCGCGATTCCCTCGGCTTTGAAGCAGGCCGGGCCGCTGGTCAGTTCCGGAAACGGATCGTCGGGATGCTCATAGCTGTATCCGGCCAATGCCAGCAACGCTTCGAACTCACCGGCCTGAGCGATCCAGGGACCGATATGGGGCCCGGCGCGCTTGCGCCAGCGTTCGATGGCGATGGCGATCTGAGCGCTCCACAGTAATGCGATCGCGATGGGAGCGAAGACGATGTTGCGCTGCCAGTCCATCCGGTTCACGAGCCGCCCGAGCCGTCTGATCTCGGCCGACGCAACCAGGCCACCGGAGCTGAGCGCGCCTTGTATTTGGCAAAGCAGCGGCGCGGCGAATCGTTCTTGTTCGACCCGCTCCAACATACTGGCCAGCAGGCCTAGATCGCGCGCGGGCGCGTCCACCGCCGAGGTCACTCGGAGAGTGCGGGAGCCGAGCAGGAAGCCGTAACTCAGCTCCACAAACAGAGCGATCATGAACGGTGTTCGAGAAGCCAAGCCGTCCATATACAGCCCGAACGTGATCACCACCGCTGAGGCCAGCAGCGGCGCAAGGATGCGCGCTCCGGCCGGAAACACGACGGGAGGGTTTTCGCCCCACTGTGCGGCGGCGCCGGTTTCCAAAGCAGCCCGCGCGATCTCGCCGAGCACGGCTAAGTCCTCGCGCAAATCGAGCCGAGGGCCGAGTTCTCGAACCGCGTCGTGGCGCGCGGCGACCGCCTCGGCAGGTGAAGCCGCTAATAGCCAACCGGCCAGAGTATCTTCGCCGCTGCGCGTGCGCGCGGTGCACAGCAATTCAAACAGGGAACCTTTTCCGAACAGGTCCAGGTCCTCGGCGTAGACGTGCGCGGGGTTGCGAAACCGCTCGCCGGGCTCGCCGCGACCCATCCACCGATTTTCCAGCCGCGCGACGCCACGCTCGTAAAACGTTACGGCGCGGAGGGCCTCCTCCAATCGCTGCACGATGCGCGCGTGCCAAACGACCAGACAGGCGAAAATCGACGCCGGTACGACCAGCCACCAAGCTGCGAGCACGGTCTGGCCGAACACGAAAAAAGCCAGCACCACGCCGGCGATCGCTGTGATTAGGCGCGCGTTGCCTACACGGCGAAACAGCCGGTCCAGCCGCTCGGCGACGGCTCGGCGCGCAGCCAGACGCTGCTGGTACTCGCCCAACGGATTCACAATGTTAGGCTAGCACTCGCAACATTTTTGTCCTGAGCGCAGAGTTCGCGAAAACGGCTGGGTGGTGTCTTGGCGCGCAGCTGTACAGGGAGGATGCGTCAGTTCAGCCCTAGCCGTCGATGGACTCCCGTTTCGAAGCGGAGTTTTCGGGAGTAATCCAGCGAGCATGCGAGGCTTTCATACAGAGTGTCGGCCCAGAACCTCCCAGTCTGCGACGATAAGTTGCCCGTGAACGGGGTGAATCAACGCCGTGCGCCGAGCCAGTACTCTTCCACCAAGTCTCACCTTCATGACCTCATGTGCAAGCAACTCGAAATTTTTCCAGAGCGGCTCAAGTGCAACTTGCGGCTGGGCATGCTCATACCCGATCGCAAGAACACCTTTGCGCTCGTGGGAGCGCAAGGCCTGTAGCTTCACGCAATCACGGAGGAAGGCTGGTATTCCCTTCATAGGGATGCAGGAGGTTCACAGACCAATTCTCCGCAAGTCTCCGTTATCGCCGAATGGTCGAGCAAGCTTGACCTCGAGAGCCCATTGCCCAGAGATCAGTATGTCCGGCGTGCGCTTGGTCTGCACGCCTGCTTCGTAGCCTGAGAGCATACCTAGCTTTGCCGCAACAAGCTTTAAGAGTTGGGGCTCGCCGTACGGACCGACGCCCGGCTGAAAACCCTTAAACGGTTCGGCAGCAGCGTCAATTTGCTTAAGAACGTCAGCCACATCGTTGACGAGGGTTTCCAGATCCATCACGTACAGCTTGTCACAACTAGCGCGCGAATCGTCCAACGCACATGCGGCGATCTGCTCCAGCTCCCGAAATGCCAACCTGTCGGTCTAAATCGGGAAGCGATAGAATCATAGACGGCCATGAACTATCGTGAACGGATCGCGCGAGATCCGCACATCGCCGGCGGTGAGCCAGTCCTCAAGGGTACGCGAGTCACCTTACGGACGGTGCTTGCGAGTTTGGCGGAAGGTGCGACAGCGGACGAAATCTTAGCTGATTTCCCAACACTGCGCGAAGAGGATGCGCGGGTCGCGATAGCCTTTGCGGCCGTATCCGCTCAGGAAGATCATCCATTGGCCGAGGCGCCCGTCAAGCGTTGAAGATTAAGCTTGATGAGAATTTGCCCGAGCGTTTAGGGTCGGAACTGAGGCAGTTGGGCCACCACGTTGACACGGTGCGGGCAGAACATCTTTCGGGGCAAGCCGACTGATGCAGAGAATCCTCAAATGGCTAGCCATCGCGATCGGCGGATGTCTGGCGCTTCTGCTGGTGGTGGGCGCGGTCTGGGAGCAGGTCGAACGGCGGCAGGTAGCGGCTGCACATCCTGCTCCCGGACGTCTTGTGGATATTGGAGGCGGCAGGCGGATTCATATCGACTGCCGCGGAACCGGAAGTCCCACGGTCGTGCTGGAAACCGGGCTCGACTACTTCGGCGAGCTGGCCTGGGCCAAGGTCTTTGATCGCTTGGCGGAAATCACGCGCACCTGCGCATATAGCCGCGCCGGAATCGTCTGGAGCGACGACAAGGCAGGTCCCCACGATGGCGTGGGCGTCGCGCATGATCTCCATGCGGCGCTGGCTGCCGCCGGCGAAAAGGGGCCATTCGTGCTGGCCGGGCTTTCGTTAGGCGGTCCCTATATCACCATCTATACGGGCCTCTATGGCGACCAGGTCGCAGGCCTCGTCTATGTGGATGGCTCGCATCCCGATCAGGACAAGCGTTTCGAGGCCGCGGTTGGAGAGCAGTCCGGTGGTGGGATGACCGCGGTCATACAAAAAGCCGGCGGGAAGCTGTCATGGACGGGCCTACCACGCCTGGTCACATCCGGTGCCCGCAACGGCAAGCCCAGGAGCGAAATGCTGGCCAAAGTGCCCCCAAAAGCCAGGGAGATCGCCTTTGCCTTTTTTCCTACGTCCTTCGGAGCGATGCAGGCCGAACGGGAGGGGAGGGCGGCGACATTCGCTGAGGCCGGGGCGTATCGCAATCTGGGCGCAAGACCCGTCGTCGTCCTGACGCATGGACTTCCTTCGGAGCCGGACATGCCCGGGGCGGACGAAAGGAAATGGGAGAAGGCTTGGCTCGAGTTGCAGAACGACATGGCGACGTGGTCGTCGCACAGCACGCACAGAGTTATAAGCGATGCCCATCACTACATCCAAGATGATGATCCGGATGCGGTCATCGCCGCGATCCGGGAAATCGTGGACGACGTTCGTTCCTCCAACTAGAGCATTTTCGGATTGACCTGATCGAAACGGACGGCGCGGCATGCAGCGCGGGTCAGGTCCTGGGGACATGTCGTCGGGCAAATCTTAACTTTGGCCGCCCGAAGCATGCCCCCGCAACACGATACTTAGTTGCTATTTCCTGGCTGTCGAATTCGTCCTGGTCGGGCTAATCGTCACCTTTTGAACGTCCCACATGCTCGCCGAACCAACGAAGACCGTGTTTGGATTACGGCAGTCGAGCGAGTGAACCAGGTTGCCGGTGTCCTCGGCGCCATGGTCCTGACCAGTGATGAACATGCCGAGGACTTTTCCGTCCATGTCCATTTTGTAGATCTTCCCGGTGCCGTCGCCGGAGAACATATACTGCGGGGTCGAATCCGAAACGCAGAGCGCCCAAGGAGCACCGATGCCGGTGATGCTCTTCTTGAAATTCAGATCGTTGTCGTAAACCTGGATTCGCCTGTTCCCGCGGTCGGCTACATAGACATTGTTGCGTGCGTCCGAGGCAATGCTATGCGGGGTGCTGAACTGATCCTGGTCGTGGCCCCAGGTCCCCAGCATCTTCAACCAATGGCCATCGGGAGAAATCTTCACCACGCGCGAGTTGCCGTAGCCGTCGGCCACGAAGATATTGCCCTGCGAATCGAAGGCCACGTCGGTTTCACGATCGAATTGCCCCTTCCTGCCCGTGGGGTGCTGGTTCCGCTCAGGCGGATTGGGCCGGCTAAAGTGCAGGAATTCGAGGTTTGCCTCGAGGTAATCAATGGCCTCCGGCGTGCGGCCAAGCCAAAAGATAGACTGGCCCTCGGGGTCGTACTTGACGACCATGCCGGAACCCTCGTCAACCTGCCATACATTGTCCTGTTTATCTACGCGGACGGCGTGTGCAAACGCGGCTGCGTAGTTGTTGGGACCCCACTCTTTGACGAACTTGTAGTTCTGGTCGAATTCCCACAGCATGGCCGCCTTGCCGCCGCGCGCAACTCCCTGGTTGACCGACCGCGAGTACACAAAGAGGTGGCCCTTTGAGTTGGTCGCGACGCCGACGGTTTGACCCATGGTCTGGCCAGGGATGCTGAGCCGAAGGTATTGATCATTGACCTGCAGCTTCGGATAGCCTTCCTCAAGTCTCAGTTGTTCGGCCCGCTGCTCCGGGGTGCCGAGAATGCCTTGGGCCAGCACGCTCGGCGGCGAGAGCAAAAGCATGCCCGTAACAGCCATCGCGCCTAACCCGAAAACGGATAACAAGGTCTCCGTAGTTTTCATGTGACGAATACTCCTTCTCAAAACGAACGTCTTGGCCGGAACCGCCCGGTTGGCCTTTCCCTGCTGAACGAAAAAGCAAATTCGCGCATTCGGAAAAATGAAAAATGCAGCCGCCTTTGCCACCGGTAATTCCACTTTGGGGTTGCCAGTCGTTCGAGCAGGATCAGTATACACCGAAAGCGTCCGATTTGGCGGACGGGACGCGAAACAATGTCGGTAGCATGTGATTTGTCCGCCTCAATTAGCAAGTGAAATGTCCGCTTTGAGGAGCGGCCAGAGAAGCTGGAGATGTGGAGAGCATCTTAGGCGAGGCGGTGGCCGCGTAACTACACTAAGCGGTCGTTTTTTGGCAGATGAAGGAGTGGGTCAACGGTAAGATGGAAGCCGGAAGGCCGCCGTCATCGACGGCCACCATGACGTGCAGGTAATTCTCGGTGTTCTCTAAAAGCTGTACTTCAACTTGATAGCGTTTCGACTCGAATTCCACTCAGTACGCTTGCACCTCGTGGAGTTCTGAAACCAACTGCTCGCAAGACATGGTCGACCAACGCTTGACTTCGGAATCGAGAACCCTCTGCCACTCCATCCGTCGACTCATGTCCGTAGCGTACCGAATTATGCCGATCGGCCGCGGGCGGCACGTGCGCGCTTCTTTTCCAAAGAACGGCTTCTGTTCCAGGTTATGGCGGCCGATGCACTTGCCGATCGACATAATCACCGAACCGTAAAGTTGTAGCGCTCGCAATGCAGATCTTGTTACAATCCTTTTCCATGAAAAAAACGTACGTGGTAGCACTCTTCATGCTCCTTTTCTCGGCGGTGGGTTCGCGGCTGGCCGCGGCTCCGGTTATCGCCAGCGTCATGAATGCGGCCAGCAACCTCGACCAGCGGTTGCCCAGCGGTGGAATTTCGCCGGGCAGCATTTTCATCGTCAAGGGAACAGGCTTGGGCCCGGCAACCCTGTCGATCGCCTCCAATGCCTTTCAGTCGACCACGTTGAGCGGAACTTCCGTGAAGGTAACCGTCAATGGCACCTCGGTGGATGCGCTGATGTACTACACGTCCGACACCCAGGTGGCGGCCCTATTGCCCTCCAACACGCCGAACCAGAGTGGGGGTCCAGGAACGATCACGGTCACCTACAACGGCCAGACCAGCGCGCCCGCGCCCATCCGCAATGTGTTCAACGGCAGCCTGGGAATCTTTACGGTGGATTCCACCGGCACCGGGCCGGCGATCGTCACCTACGCGGACTACAGCCTGGTTTCGCCGGCAAAGGCCGCCAACTGCGGCGGACCATCCACAACTTGCGGCGCGGCCAATCCTGGTGACACGTTGATCCTGTGGGCTACGGGTCTCGGACCGGTAAACGGCAGCGATGCCGCCGGCGACGGTCTCGGCAAGAGCATCGCCGCGCCTCTGACAGTCTGGCTGGGCGGCGTTCAGGCTCCGGTGGTGTACCAAGGGCGTTCGGGCTGCTGCATCGGCGAGGATCAGATTGTCTTCACCGTCCCCGATAACGTACCCGCCGGATGCGCGGTGCCCCTGGTGGTCCAGATCGGCCAACGCGCCAGCAACAGCACATGGATGCCGGTGGCCAACGGCAGCCGCACGTGCACGCCTGTAAATCCCGCGATCACGGCCTTTGGGGTTCAGCAGTTGGCAACCGCCAGTTCCTTCACCCTGGCGAACATCGAACTGGACCACTTGCTCAACAACGACGGGAGCTTTCTGGACCGGGCGCTGGCCTTTTTCGCCAAGGTGTCCGGCGTCCCGGGCGGAATCCGGCCCTTTCTGGCCTCTTACTTCGACAATCAGCCACTCGGAACCTGTACAGTGACGGGGACCAGTGCGCCCGGCGACGTACTCTTCAACAATCTGTTTGCTAACGGAAACATAACGCTCATCGATGGCGGGCCGAACGTGACCATCATGGGACCGAATGGCACGATGACCGTGTCTGCAATGGGGGATCATCAAACGCTCAGCCCGACAGGTGCGTTCCTGTCCCCTGCGGTCTACACAGTTACAGGCAGCGGAGGCAAGGACGTGGGACCGTTCACCGCGTCGATCACCATTCCCGCCACGCCCACGCTGATCAGCCCCACCAAGAACACTCTCACGGCCACGCGTACGCAAGGCATGACCCTCACTTGGACGCCGAACGGATCCGGAGGGCAGGTGGAAATGGTGCTGTCGTTCTATGTCGATCAGAACAACGCATCCACCGTGGTCTGCACGGCTCCGGCAAGCGCGGGGACGTTCACGATCCCGCCGTACGCGCTGTTCGCGCTACCCACAGGGGCGCCGGTAATAAATTTCAACTTTCAGCCCGGCAATCAGACGCCGGCGTATGCCGGGACGTTTTCGGCGACTGGCCTTTCGGCCGGCCTAGCGGTTTCGTTCGTCGACGGCGTTGCTTTCAGTAACTTCACACTGAACTGAACGGGAGGAGTGTCACGTGGGCGGGCAAAAGCTGGCGCATAAATCAGGGCCAGACCGCGAGAGCCGCTAACGTTTTCTTCCGATCGTGCGTATGCCGCTCTCCGCCGGCGACGAACTCGGCTCTCAGGAAACTGTCTCGTCGATCGGGGCGGGCGAGGTGTCTAAGGCGCGAGATACGAAACTAGATCGCCATGTAGCGATCAAGGTCCTTCCAGTCGCTCTCGCGCAAGATCCCGACCGATGACGGTTGCGGAGCGCGGATACTATTCTGGGTCTCGTCGAACGATCTTTTGGTAGATCTTTCGTGCGCCGTATCCAAGAGAACCTACTACTGTGAGCAACGCGACCCCACCGAATCCCTGGAGTTCCGGTACTTCGCTTATCCCAAGCGCGTTTAAGTATTTATCTTCAATTCCAAGCGCATTGAAGTCCTTGGCATAGCCCACACTTGCGCCAACTATGGCAGTGCAGAGCGCGATAACGATCGGACTGATTCTCTGTTTCATAGACGAAAGCTCCCCGCAGCGCGCTTGAAGAAAATGCGAGTCCTCCGTTCGCGCCTTCTGAAAATTGAACAGCTTATTCTATACCGGGCAGGACGCAAGAGCAATTACCAAAATGATCAATGGTACTGCTAGTATTCCTGATGCTTTCTCGCGCTCACACAGGTCACCTACACTGGATGGGGTTAGCCGCTTGCGCTTTCTGTTGACCAGCCCATATTCGGGTGCTACTGGCCGGTGTGCTTCAGGCGCGCCTAGGACGCGCGTGACGCGTTGTGGGCCGGTCCTGATGCTCACTCTTCTTGTCTGGGGCCATTGGATGTGTTGTGCTCAATCGCAGCCATCAGTAGCTGCGCCGTCCGGCGTAAGTATGCGGTCTGTCGCCGATCGTCCGGTAACGCAGACTATCAAACCTTATGCAGACTCCAAAGATGCGGCCGGCGCCTACTCGCCGGAGCGCGCCGCGCAAGCGATTGCTTACGCCCAGGCCGGCTACAAACTGTACTTCATTCGTTTCGCCTGCACGATTGGCGTTCTGATCTTCTTGCTGCGTCTTGGAGTGGCGCAGCGATTGCGCAATTGGTCTGAATCCGTCGCGCGTGATCGCTTCATGCAAGCACTCATTTTCGTACCCGCGTTCCTACTGATCTTCGATGCCCTGTTGTTACCCCTCAATGTGGCGGGTCATTGGGTGCAACGGCATTTCGGACAGTCGATTCAGGGTTGGGGTTCGTGGTTGTGGGATCAGACCAAAGGCGACGTGTTGATGGCGGTCGCAGGAGCATTCGTGGCCTGGCTGGTGTATGCGATTATTCGACGCAGTCCTCGGCATGCGTGGTTCTACGCCTGGCTGGCGGTTCTGCCGGTCATCGCATTCTCCTCCTTCGTCAGTCCCGTGCTGATAGATCCGTTGTTTGACCACTACACGGCGCTCGCGAATTCTCGACCCGAGTTGACGAAGCAGATCGAGCGCATAGTCGCGCGCTCGGGCCAGCACATTCCGGAGAACAGAATTCTTCTGATGAACGCCAGCCGGAGGGTCAAGACCCTGAACGCGGTGATGACGGGTATCGGTGGCTCCGCGCGTGTGGTGGTCTGGGATACAACAGTGGCGCGTCTTACGCCGCCCGAAATTCTGGTCGTCTTCGGCCACGAGCTCGGCCACTACGTTCTATGGCACGCTGTCCAGGACCTTCTATTTTCCATGGCTCTGCTGTTTCTCGTTTCTTGGGTGGGCTTCCACGCAGCGAGGTGGGCGGTGCAGCGTTACGGCGACGCGTGGGGGCTACGTGGTGTCGACGATTGGGCCTCATTACCGGTCTTGCTTTTGCTTCTGTTTGTGCTTTTCTTTGCGCGCATGCCTGCGCTAAATGCCTTTGAACGGCATTTAGAGCATCAGGCCGATCAGTACGGACTAGAAGTGCTGCACGGCATCGTTCCAAATTCTTCGGAGGTCGCCGCAGAGTCGTTGAGGATTCTCGCCGAAGCTGACCTGACAGAGCCGTCTCCCTCCTCCTTCGTACGAGTATGGTTCTATAACCATCCTCCGTTGGACGAGCGCGTCCGGTTCGCTTATGATTACAATCCCTGGACCTCGGGCCGGACTCCTCAATTTGTGAAGTGAAAATGCCCCGCCCTGATATGGTATTTGGAGCCGGCCCCCAATGAGCGGCATCGTCGGCATTCTGCACCTGGATCAGAGTCCAGTTGGCCGCCACACGCTGCAGGGCTTGACGGATTTCTTGACTTTTCGTGGTCCGGATGCCCAGCAAATCTGGCTGGATGGCCCGGTTGGATTTGGTCATACGCTTCTGAAGACAGCGGCAGAGTCGGAAACGGAGCACCAGCCCTTCAGTTTGGACGGGGCAACTTGGATCGTCGCCGACGCCCGTTTGGATGCGCGCTCGGACTTGATCGACAAACTCGAAGATCGATCGCAGCCCGGTCTCGCCGCCGTGGCCGATGTCGAACTCCTATTGCGGGCCTATCTCGTCTGGGGAGAGAGCTGCGTCGACCACTTTCTGGGCGACTTCGCCTTCGCCATCTGGGATGGTCCGCGACAACGTCTATTCTGCGCTCGCGATCATCTGGGCATCAAGCCCTTCTATTACGCCCAGAAGGGTTCGCTGGTGATCTTCAGCAACACGCTGGAATGCATTCGTCAACATCCAGCGGTGTCCGACGAGTTGAACGACCTGGCCGTTGCAGATTTCTTGCTTTTGCAACGCAACCAGGATCTGGCTACAACCACGTTTGCCGACATTCAGCGTTTGCCACCGGCGCATACGGCCACCTGGTCGCGCGAAGGGAAGCAATCGAGATGCTACTGGACGATGCCAGTTGAGCCGCCCCTGTTCTTGCGTCGGCCCGAAGACTATCTGGAGCGCTTCAAGGAGCTACTGCAACAGTGCGTCGGCGATCGTCTCCGAACCAAACAGGCGGGAGTTTTCATGAGCGGGGGACTCGACTCGACGAGCTTGGCCGCCGGCGCAGCAGGTGTGCTGCGAGCGCGCTCTCCCGGCAACCTGAGTCTGTGGGCTCTAACAAGGAACGACCCCGCAGATCCAGCAGAAAAGGAATGCGCCGAATTGACAGCCAAGGCGCTTGCCATTCCAATCCATTTCTTCGACTGCGGTGATGCAAGTATTGATCGCGATTGGCAGCGTTCTCCCTTGCCCGCGCCGGAACCGGCGCTGCATCCTTGGGAATTGGCCGCCACTCGCCAGCTTTACAGGCACGCAGGTACTTTGAGCCGGGTATTCCTGCACGGAGAAGGTCCGGACCACGGCCTTCTATTCGAATGGCAAAACTATGTTTCATATTTACTCGCTCAGGGCCGATACGGGCGTGTTTTACACGACCTCTATGCGACTGTCATGGGAGCCGGGCGGAGCGCTTCCTCGAGATCAACTGCGACTCGACCAGGACAAAACGGGCTCTCCATGCAACTACTCCCAGGGGCGTTTCCGGAATGGGTAAACCCTACTCTCGAAACGCAGTACGGCTTGCGTCATCGTTGGGAGGATAAATGGCTAAAACCGCCGGCAGCGAGGTCAGTCCATCCAATACGGCCTGTCGCGTATGCATCGTTTCAGGATCCAGTGTGGTCGTGGATGTTTGACGGCCATGACGCGGCATGGACCGGGAGTCAAATTGAGGTGAGGCACCCATTTTTGGATCTGCGCATGCTTCGTTTTCTCCTCGTGGTGCCCCCGTTGCCATGGTGCAAGCAGAAATATCTGATGCGTCGAGCCATGCGTGGTGTTCTGCCCCAGTCCGTGCTTGGCCGTGCCAAGGGAGGGGTCCCCTGGGCAACGTTGATTGGGCGCGTCAGCTTCAGTGCTGGCCCGTTTGATCCCGTGCCTGAGCTAGGCGCCTACGTGGATATGCGCCGCTTTCCAACCGACGTCCCCCAGGACCAGTGGCTGTTAGCTTGCGGCCTCCGAGTCCGGTCACTGAATAATTGGCTGCAGTACAAACAAAATAAATCAACGTTGCACAAAATCTGATCAGTGGGAATCTGTATGGACAACTCCCGGCTGGTCGGCTACACGGAAGTGATCCACATGAGGGTATTATGCCCATCTCGCGGATCTGCCCTTTTGGTGCGGCTGGTTCGGCCGGGTCGCGCAAACTGAGCGAACGCCGGCTTGAACGCCAGATCGCCGGGGCGGCGTCTAGTTGCCGTAGAACTTCAGATCGGGGATAAAGCAGCCCACCGGTTTGGTGGTGGGGTTTTGCACAGCTTTGCCGGCTAGCACGGCATCCAGAGCATCGCGAAGATCGTGCTCGGTCACGATGCGGCGCGGCTTACCGTAGTCCGCATAGAAGTTGTCGATGCGGCCACGATAGGCAATGGCTTCATTCGCCAGCACGACCACGGCCTCGGGCGTCACATCCGCGCCCGCTTCTTTAACCAGCAGGTGCTTGCGATCGACGATCTTGGGATAGTCGCCGTGTCCGTACTCGGCGGCATGCTGTTTGGCCTGCGCGTCGGTGATGGTCGGGTCCACGTAAATGAGGCTGCAACTGACGCCCTTGTTTCCGTACTCGTCGCAGATGCGCCGGATCTCATGCGAGTAGTAGTTGGAGACGGGACAATCGTGCGTTACGAAGAACAGCACGGAGGCGTGGCCGGAAGCGACTTTCAGCGGTGAACGCTGAACGCCATCCACATCCCGCAGTTCGACCGCGGGATGCAGAATACTACCCAGCGCAAGCGCTACCAGCCACTTCATGGCGAGTTCCTACTGAAAAGCGGCCGGCGACAAATCAGGACCGAACATCTCTTGCAGGCGTTTGATGAAATTCGGATCCGATTTCACGCGCCCCATCGCCTGCATGCCGGCGTGCTGCCGGTACGCAGTTTGGAGCGCCTTCAAGTCGCTTTCGTCATGCGGCACCCCTTGCAGCCCGATGGCGCCCATCTCGTCGATGGTTTTTTCACCCCACTGGACGTGGATGGCAGGGTTGGACGGGTTGCGCGGATTGTCGGTGGAATTGTTCCAGTGCACTTCGCTCTCGATCTTGGTTCCCTTGGGGAGCGTAATGAAATGGTCGAAGAAATAACGGTCTTGCCAGGCGAAATCCCAGTCCTTGATGGACAGCAGCGTCAACGTCTCGCCATTGGGCAACGTCGCGGTCATTTTCATCTGAGTGGCGATGTAGTGCGCGTGCGCGCCGACCGAGAACGCGTCGAAATCAACCGGAAGCGTGAACGAATCCTTCACCACGAAATCTTTGTCACCCGGCTGAATGTCGATACCGGCGAAAAGACCGAAGGAGGGTGGGAGCTGAATGCCCGTAATGGTGCGCTTGGGCGCTTCCTTGGCGAAATACAGGCCGACTTTGGCTTTCTCGGTTTCCACCTTGCCGTCAGGATGGAAGTGATACTGGATGATGAAATCCGAGCCTTTGGGAACTTTTAGAGCCAATCCCTCGGGTTGTTTATGGGGCTGGGCGCCCACGGCCCAACCTCCAATGCCGATGGCGTTCGGGCCCGGAATGATTCCGCCAAATCCGGGTTGGTCGCCGTCCGTCTTCAAATGGGCCTTGGCGGTGGGATCGGCGAAATAGAGCACGTGGTGGACTACCGGGCGGGCGGTCGGCTTCATGTCGATCGCCGTGAGCCATTTGTCTTCGGTGAGCCCCAGGGGAATGGCGATATTGCGGTAAATGTCGGCGCCATCGGCGGGGATCTTGTACGCCGCCGGAAGTTCCACGATCATGTCGGGTTCGCCAAGCTGCCAACCTGAAGCAAACGTCGGGGCTGGAGGCAGATCGGACGCTTTGCCTTCGGGCATGCCGTCTTTGACCCATTGATCGATCAGCGCAATCTCACGGTCGCTCAATCGGCGTTCGTCTTGGAAAGCGAAAGAGGAGTGTTCTGCCTTCCAGGGCGGCATGTAGCGTGACTTCGTCACGGTCGCGATCAGCTTTCCTCGTTTGGCTACGTCGCTATAGGAGAGCAGAGCAAAGGGCGCCGCTTCCCCTGGCCGATGGCAGGACGAGCAATTGTTGAAAACGATGGGCGCGATATCCTTAGCGAAGGTCACCGCGGGTGGGTTGGCCGCACGAATGGGAACGGATAGCAACGCGATGGATGCTAGTGGAATTAGAGTAGTCAACCGGATTTGCCGCTTTGCCATGGTCTGGTCTGGCCCCTTTCCTGCTTATATACGATTGTATAACCTTCGGAGTTCGCATAATTTAGCGGTCGAAAAGCAATGGTAGGCTAACAGCAGCGGCGGATGGAAGAAGAACCGGTCCGCATTCCGATCACCGATGTATTCGACCTGCACAGCGTTCCTCCGCGCGATGTGCGGCCGATCGTCGAAGAGTACCTTAGTGAGGCACACCGTCTCGGGTTCAAAGCTCTACGCATCATCCATGGGCGCGGCATTGGAGTGCAGAGAGAGATTGTACGATCGATACTGGCGCGAACCGAGTTTGTGGAGAGCTTTGGGGACGCGCCCCTGGAAGCCGGCGGTTGGGGCGCAACCATTGTCAACCTGCGCTAGGTCCGCGACAAAATGGAACTTTTCCCGCGTACGGCGTGAATCTCTACCGATGACCGGCGCGGATCGTCTTTTACACTGATGCTGGATTCCCCGTCCCATCCCAGTGACGATGATCTGCTCCGGCTCGTCGCAGCCGGCGATGAGAGTGCATTCTTGACGTTTTACCGCCGGCACCAAAGTGCGGTGTTCCGCTTTGCCTTACAAATGAGCGGCAAGCCGGAAATTGCGGAGGAAGTGACGCAGGATGTTTTCATGGTGGTTATGCGCGCGCCGAAGCAGTTCGATTCGAGGCGCGGCTCCGCCGCTGCGTTCCTGTATGGCATTGCGCGCAATTTCGTAATGCGCAGCCTGGAGCGCGAAAAGCCGTATCTTACTGTTTTGGACGATCCCGATCACGGATATTACGGGCAACTGGCGGCGGAAGAGGATATTGCCAGAGACATGGTCTCTGGCGAGCGGATCGAATCGCTTCGGAAGGCGGTGCTGGCGCTGCCGCCGGCCTATCGGGAAGTGGTAGTGTTGTGCGATTTGCACGAGATGGATTATGCCCAGGCGGCGGGCATTCTGGGCTGCGCGGTCGGCACGATACGGTCGCGGCTGCATCGCGCCCGGGCGTTGCTGATGGAGAAGATGCGAGCCGCGGAAAGGTGCGCCGTATGAACGACGACCAACGGGATTTGCTGCACGCGCTGCGAGGCTTGGCGGCGGCCGGGCCCCAGGAGGCGCCTGCGCGGCTCGAGCAGCAATTGCTGATGCGGATGCGGGCGCGCGCGCATCGCCGGCGTGTGGTGGCGTGGGCATCGGCGGCGGTCACAGCAGCCGCAGCGGCCGTTAGCATCCTTTTCTGGACTTGGGCGCCGTCCAGCACGGGCCTGCGCGGTCCATCCGAAAAAGCAGCGGTTGCGGCGGAGCAGGGTTCGACCGATGCAGCGCTGAGCGACGCTACGGCCAGTTTCTATCCGCTGCCCGATGCCGAGGCGCTTCCACCGCTGGAGACCAGCATGGTGGTTCGCGTTCAGATGCAAGGCTCCGCGCTGCGGCTGCTGGGGTATCCGGTGGATGAAGATTTAAGCTCCGAACCGGTTCAGGCTGACGTCTTGTTGGGTCAAGACGGGCTGGCGCGTGGACTTCGGTTGATTCAGGAATAGCCTTACAGGAGACAACGCAATGCTTGGATTCCGTTCTACGATTTGGATCGCGCTAACCAGCGCGTGTGTGTTTGCACAACCGCCGCATCCGGGCATGGGAGGTCCTCCGGGCCCAGGACGGCCTGGCGATTTTGCGTTTCTCCGCGCCGAGTTCGGGCTGCCCGGCAAGGTGGTTACGGGTGCGCCTTATTCGGCTCACGCGTCCACACAGTTCACGCAAACGCTGGCCGACGGCACGCATATCCAGCGCTCCTCCACGGCATCCGTTGCGCGCGACAGCCAAGGACGGACGCGGACGGAACAGAACTTTACTTCGATTGGACCGCTGGCAGCGTCCGGCAGCACATCCAGGACCATGATCTTCATCAACGACCCGGTAGCCGGGATGAGCTACGTCCTGGATCCGAATGCGCACACCGTTCGTGAGATGCAGATCCATGCGCCCCGTCAGCCGCCGGCTAATCGTCCCGCACCGCCGCAGAGCGCGAACGTGACAACCGAAGATCTGGGTACGCAGGTAATTCAAGGTGTCAACGCGACCGGCAAGCGGATCACGCGCACCATTCCGGCGGGCGCGGCCGGAAACGATCGCGCGATTCAGATCGTGACGGAGACCTGGACCTCGCCGGATCTTCAGATTGTAGTCTCGAGCAAAACCACCGATCCGCGCATGGGCGACAATGTGTATCAATTGACCGGCATCACTCGCGCGGAGCCGGATCCGGCCCTGTTCACGGTGCCGGCCGGTTATACAGTGGTCCAAGGAAGAGGCATGCGCGCGAGGCGGCCGCCCCAATAGTAAGGCGGGCAGCTTAGCGGTACGATGAGGTTGTGCGATCCTCCGCCCTGCTAGCTGCCATTTTCCTGTCCAGTTCGCTTGCCGCGGCGAGTCCGGCGACCGATAGCGCGCTGGACTCACTCTCGCGGGTGCATCAATTCCGTGAGGTGCGCGTATCGCCGGATGGCGCGATGGCGGCGTGGACCGAATCCAGCCGCGCGAACGACGCCGCCGCGGATGCGACCACTACCGTTTGGGTCAAGGAATTAAACGACGCAGGCGCTGCACCGCGGCGGGTCGCAGAACCAGCGCGTTCGGTGCACGGCTTAAGTTGGTCCCGCGATGGGCGGCTGGCATTTGTTGCGAGCACCGATTCCTCGGGCCAAACACAACTCTTCGTCGTTGACAAACCGGGCGCCGACAAATCGGGCCGTGCAAAGCCGCGCAAAGTAACCGACCTGCAAGGCTACATTGCCAGTCCAGAGTGGTCGCCCGATGGGCGCAGCATCGCGCTGCTATGGATCGCGGGCGTTACGCGTATTCCTGGTCCAACAGAGGCAACGGTGGCGGACACGGGTGTCGTGGCGTCGAAGATCGATGAGCAGCGGCTTGCGATCGTGAATCTTGCGACCCGGGAAGTGACCGCAATCTCGCCTGCGGACATGTATGTCTACGAGTATGACTGGTCGCCGGATGGCAGAAGCCTGGCGTATCTTGCGTCGCCAGGGGCCGGCGACGACAACTGGTGGGTGGCGGAGATTTATGCGATCGATACCGCCACCGGTAATGTACGCAAGGTACTCACGCCCGGAACCCAGGTGGCCAATGTGCGCTGGTCGCCCGACGGGAGCACCATCGCGTTCATCGGTGGATTGATGAGCGATGAAGGCTCGACCGGCGGAGATATCTACGTGGTACCCGCTAGCGGAGGCGCGGCACACGACCTCATGCCCGGCCGAAAATCGTCGCCGAACTGGTTTCGGTGGCTGCCCTCGTCCAAGCAGATCCTCATGACCGAGAGCCTGGGCGGGCAGATGGCGGTCTCGACACTGGACATCGCCTCCGGTAGCGTGGAATCGCTCTGGAAGGGTCCTGAGACGGTCACGTTCGCGGGCGATCCGAATATGAGTGCCGTGGTGCGCAGCGGTTGGACGCATGCGCCCGAAGTGTGGGCGGGGCGCCCGGGCGACTGGAAACAGGTCACGCACTCTAACGATTCCCTGCATCCGATGTGGGGCGAAGTAAAGAGCGTGGAGTGGAAGAGCGATAATTTCCAAGTGCAGGGGTGGCTGGTTCTGCCGGAGCCATACGACCCCAGCAAGCGGTATCCGATGGTGGTCGATGTGCATGGCGGGCCCGCGGCCGAGACACGTCCCGGCTGGCCGCGCCCGACGCTGCCGCTTCAGACGCTGTCCTCACAAGGCTACTTCGTATTCATGCCGAATCCGCGCGGCAGCTATGGCCGCGGGGAGGAGTTCACGCGCGCCAATGTCAAGGATTTCGGGCATGGCGATCTGCGCGACATTCTGGCGGGGGTGGACACCGTGGTGAAGAATTACCCGGTTGACGACCAGCGCGTAGGGATCGCAGGCTGGAGCTATGGCGGCTATATGACGATGTGGACCGTCACTCAAAC
This sequence comes from Bryobacteraceae bacterium, assembly GCA_035293725.1. GTDB lineage: Bacteria > Acidobacteriota > Terriglobia > Bryobacterales > Bryobacteraceae > Palsa-89. Next base: position 60,923 of record DATGMH010000073.1, on the reverse strand, counting down.
CCACCGTTTTCGCGCAGCGTTCGCGGGCGCGGGGATCGCCAACTGGCAGAGTTATTATGGCCAAAACTCGATCGATCAGTGGATGATTCCCTACTTCGGCGCTTCGGTGTACGACGACCCGGCCGTGTACGCAAAGAGTTCGCCGATTAATTACATAAAGAATGTTAAGACGCCCACTCTGGTCGTGGTCGGCGAGCGGGATGGCGAATGCCCGCCGCCGCAATCGTACGAGTTTTGGCACGCCCTGAAGACGTTCGGCGTCAAAACCGAGTTTGTTCTGTATCCGGGCGAAGGCCACAGCTTCCACAAGCCCGCGGACTCGCGGGACGTCTTCGAGCGGCTGGTGAAGTGGTTCCAGGAAAACATGCCTGCGTCCTCACCCGCCGCGAGCACGAAGTGACCGGGCGCATGTGCGCCTTTATGGCGCCTAACTGATCGTGTGTGCCAGGGCACCTGCGCGGGCACTGCCGCTAAAATGTTCGGATTCGCCGGATTGAAATGCGGCGGCGTTACAGCAGATCGTGGCGGTTCATCCGCTCGAGTTTTTTGACGATATCTCCGACCTCTTGCGCGCGCGGCCGGTGCGCGATCAGCAGCGCATCCGGCGTATCGACCACCACCAGATCCTTGACGCCGACTAGCGCGACCAGTTTTCCTTCGGCATCGACGTAATTGCCCGAGCTGTCATGCACCAGCGCGCGCCCGCGGAAAATATTGGCGCTTGCGTCGCGCGGCAGCAATTCATAGACAGCGTTCCAGCTACCCACATCGTTCCAGCCGAAATCGCCGGTGGGAAGACCCACAACATTGCCGGCCTTCTCGAGCACGGCGTAATCGATGGAGATATCTTCGCAACGCGGAAAGGCCGCATTCATTCTCGCCCGGAACGACCGATGCTGGAAGGCTGGGAGGCTCGCCAGAAGCGCGGCAGTTTTCGGTTGGAACTCGCGCAGCGCATCCAGCAGGACCGAGGCTTTCCAGAAGAACATTCCAGCGTTCCAGTAAAAGTTGCCGGCCTTTAAATATTGCGTGGCGGTCTCGAAATCGGGCTTCTCCTTAAACTTGCGCACGGCAACGGATTCGATCGAGCCCGCCGCGACGCCTTCGGGGAACTCGATGTATCCGTACCCGGTTTCCGGCCAGCGCGGCTGAATCCCGAGGACCACGATTTTCCCTTGAGCCGCTGCCTTAAACGCGGGCCGAACGAAGCTGAGATAGCGCGCAGGTTTGGAAATAATGTGATCGGATGGAAAAACGCCCATCACGGCGTCCGGATCGATGGACTGAAGGATGTGCGCAGCCAGGCCGATGGCCGGAGCAGTATTGCGCTGCGCGGGTTCGGCCAGGATTTGTTCGCGAGGCACCTCGGGCAATTGGCGCACGATCTCCGGGCGCAAGGCGGGACTGGTGAGGATCCACAAACGCTCCGGCGGAATTACCGGCCGCAGCCGGTCCATCGTTTGCTGGATTAGCGAGCGCTCGCCCAGGAATCGCAGAACCTGCTTGGCATGGGCGCGGCGGCTGCGCGGCCAGAACCGCGTACCCCGCCCTCCCGCCAGGATCAGGCCGTAGTAAGGACGGCGCGCCATCAGCCCAGCGGATATCCGTGAATCAGTTTCAGAGTGCGGTCCCAGCGAGTCTTGGTGAAGAAGTGCAGGCCCAAATCGATGAAGTGGTGCACGCTGTAGTCCTTCAAGTCCTCGGTGGGCGCATCGTAGGACCAGAATACGATCAGCGGCTTGCCGGTGATGTTATCGCGCGGCACCAGTCCCCAATAGCGGCTGTCGAGCGAATTGTCGCGATTATCTCCCATTGCGAAGTAGTAAGCCGGCGGGACCACCAGCTCGCCGTTGACCACGTTGTCGCGCAGCATCTGCTTGGCGCGGGCGAGCTGTTGCAGATCGGGCACGTAATCGGGCTCGCCTTGCGGGAAATTGTCGCGATAATAGAGCGAATTGTCCATGTGGATCACGTACGGCTCATTGAGCGGCTTGCCGTTCAGGAAGACCTGCTTGTTGACCAGCTTGATGTGGTCTCCCGGGAGGCCAATGACACGCTTGACGTAATCCACGCTGATGAGCGTGGGATGCCGGAACACGATGATGTCGCCGCGTTTTACATCCTCATACGGCAGCAGATGCCTGCTCAACGATCCCGGCGGCGAATAAGCGAGCTTGTCCACAATCAAGTGATCGCCGGTGTACAGCGTATTGTGCATCGAGGACGTCGGGATGACAAATGGCTGCGCGATGGTGGACGTCCCGAAAAGCAGAATCAGAATCGTAAGCGTCCACTCGGCGATTGAATTGCGCGGAACTGCGCCGGCTTTTTGGGTAGCGGGTTTCTCGGCCGCGCCCTGTTTCCGATCTTTCCTAGTTGTAGGCGTAGTAGCCATGGATCAGTTTGAAAGTGCGATTCCAGCGCGTCTTGATGAAAAAGTGCTCACCCAGATCGATGAAGTGCCGGAACAGCGTGTTGACCGAGGTGCTAGCCAGGCTTTCCGTGCTGGCATCGTAAGACCAGTAGATGATGAGCGGCTTGCCCATGATGTTCTCGCGCGGAACGAAGCCCCAATAGCGGCTGTCGAGCGAATTGTCGCGGTTGTCGCCCATGGCGAAATACGAATTGGGTGGTACCACTACTTCGCCGTTTACGACATTGTTCGCCAGCATGTCGCGCGCGCGATCGAGCAGCATCAGATTGGGCTCGCTGTTCGGGAAATTATCGCGAAAAGAGTCCGGATAGGGGTTCTTATGAACGACGTAAGGCTCGTTTAGTTTGACGCCATTCCGGTACACCTGCTGGTTGATCATTTTGATGTGATCGCCGGGCACGCCGATTACTCGTTTGACGAACGTCTGGGTGATGTCCACGGGATAGCGGAAGACGATGATGTCGCCGTCCTTGGGATTTTCGTACGGCAGGATGTACTTGCTGATGCTCCCGGAGGGCGCATAAGCAAGCTTGTCGACCAGCAGATGGTCGCCAATCAACAGCGTGTCCTCCATGGACCCAGTGGGAATGACAAACGCCTGCACCAGCGTCGTGGTGCCGAACAGCAGCAACAGAATGGTGATGGCCCACTCGGCAATCGCGCCGCGTGGCGGCTCAGCCTTGGCGGCCGGCTGCGGCGCAACAGGCTCGGTAACGGTGGTCTTTTGGTCCGTGGGCGGTTTCATAGCACCGGCACTTTCAGTCTATCAGGGCGTGGGTGCCGGGACCGAACGATCTCCGAGAGCGCGATATAGATATTCACCAGCCCCAACCCGCTCACCGCGCCTCGAAAATAGGTGCTATCCCAGACATCGCGCATCCAGGGCGCAAGAGATGCGATCGAATTGTGCCCCCAATACTGCATCCATGGGAAGAGGAGCAAAAAAAGGCCTACTTCGAAGCAGACCAGCACGAAGAGCAGAGTTCCGAGCTTCTGAACCCACGTCCTTTTCGCCTGCGGCGGTTCGTCAACCGGCGATGGCGGGATCACGGGCTGCACGCCGCCACTTTCTGGAGCGCCGGTTCGGATTCCGCCGCCGCCGGTTCGGCCACCTCCGCGTCAGTCCATCCGGCCGGAATCTCTTCGGCTCCGAACAATTCTCCCTGGCGCGGATAGCCGGTCCAAACGGTGTGGGGCGAGACCTCGCGCACCGGCCAGAAGCTGAACCGGTGTAGCGGAGTGGGGCCGTGCGTTTCAAGCGCTTTCCAGTGTTCGTCCGTGGAGTACCCCTTATGGTTCTTCAGCCCATATTGGGGAAACACCTGGTCCCAAGCGCACATGCAGGCATCGCGTTCCACCTTCGCCAATATAGACGCAGCGGCGATGCACTGCGATAGCGCGTCACCATGGATTAACGCGCGCTGCGCGGTGGGGAGGTCCACTGTGATGGCGTCGATCAGCAGGTAATCGGGTGCGGGATTAAGCTTCTGGATGGCACGGCGCATGGCGATCCGGGAAGCTTGGTAAATGTTGACGCGGTCGATTTCGAACGCGTCCGCGGCCGCCACGGCCCAAGCGATGGCTCGTTCCCGAATGCGCTCCGCCAGCACTTCCCTGCGTTCTTTTGGGAGCTGCTTGGAATCGCGCAGACCGCGAATGGGACGGTCGGGAGAAAGGATTACGGCAGCGGCAAAAACTGGCCCAAATAACGCGCCGCGGCCAACTTCATCGGCTCCAGCGACGTGTATGAAACCCGCTGCACGGGCCTCCCGTTCGTATTTGCCTTGACATCTCATCAAATACTGCCCGCCCGGATTGTGGCGCCAGCGAGCCGCGGCCGCGGGCGAGCTTGGTTATTCGCGCTCGCGGAGACGCGCGGCTTTGCCCTTCAACTCGCGAAGGTAGTAGAGCTTGGCGCGGCGCACGCGGCCGGTGCGAATGACGTCGATATGATCGATCACCGGCGCATGAATGGGAAAGATTCGCTCGACGCCTTGGCCGAAGCTGACCTTGCGCACCGTAACGGTCTCGCCCACACCGGTGTTCTTGCGGGCAATCACAGTACCTTCGAAGGCCTGCAAACGCTCTTTGTCGCCTTCTTTAATCTTGACGTGGACGCGGATGGTGTCGCCCGGGCGAAATTCGGGCACATCCGTCCGTTTTTGGCGCGACGATACTTTGGTCAGTAGGGGGTTGGCCATGGTTACAAATCCTTGAATTTTCTATTGTAATAGATCCGGGCGGTTACGTGCAGTCTTCTCCCGCGCTGCCTGCCGGCGCCAACGGCGAATTTCTTCGTGATTACCGCTCAGCAGCACTTCCGGCGCGCGCCAGCCACGGAACTCGGCCGGGCGCGTGTACTGAGGACAGTCTAGCAGTCTTTCCTCGCCGAAAGATTCCTGCACCGCGGAGTCGGCATTCCCCAGCACGCCAGGAATGAGCCGCGCGACGCAATCGATCACGATGGCGGCGGCCAGTTCGCCCCCGCTCAAGACGAAATCGCCGACCGAGAGCTCTTCGTCGGCCAAATGTTCGGCCACGCGCTCATCTACGCCTTCATAACGGCCGCAGACCAGGAATAGCTCCTGATATCCGGCCAGCCTGCGCGCGGCTTCCTGATCGAAACGCTTGCCCTGGGCCGAAAGAAGCACCAGCCGCTGGGCGTCGCTGCGCTGCGGCCAAATGCTTTCTACGGCTTCAAAGATAGGCTGAGCCTTCAGGAGCATGCCTTCGCCGCCGCCGAACGGGCGGTCGTCCACAGTGCGGTGGCGATCGTGCGTCCAGTTGCGGAGGTCGTGGATGTCGATGCGGATCAGCCCGGCTTCGGCGGCTTTGGCAATGACGCCGTGACGAAAAGGGCCCTCAAAAAATTCGGGAAAGATGGTGAGAATGTGAAAGCGAGTCACGTTGTCTCGGGGTTTAGATCGGCGAGCCCCTCTGGAAGCGCCACGCGAATCCGCTTCCGCTCGACGTCGATCTCCACAAAGATGGATTTGGCGAATGGAATGAGTAGCTCCCTGGCATCTGGCATCCGCACCTCGACCAGGGGTGTCCCGCCGGTCTCCTGCCAGCCTTCCACAGTGCCCAGCATGCGCCCGGTCTGGTCCCAAACCTGGCAGTCCAACAGGTCGGATTGATAATACTCGCCTTCCGGGGCGGGCGGACGCTGCTCGATCGGGATCGCGACCTCGGCGCCGGCCAACCGCTCGGCATCGGAGATCGAGTCCACGCCTTTGAACTTCAGGATGAGGTGTTCGCCGTGCATCCAGGTCCGCTCGACTTCCATCGGGGCCTGATTGACGAACACATCCTTAAGATTATCGAAGGCGTCAGCCAGCGGAATCGCTGCAAGCTCCCCCTTGTTGCCGCGCGCCCGAACCAGCCGTGCAATCGTGACGAGCTTCAGAACTATTCCAGAATTTCCAGAGTGAACCGCCGGTTCAACTTCATTCCGGCGGCGCCCAGCAGCGTCCGGATGGAACGCGCCGTGCGGCCTTGTTTGCCGATCACCTTTCCCAAGTCGCTGGGGGCGACTCGTAGCTCCAGAACGGTAACCTGCTCTCCCTGTACTTCGCTGACGCTAACCTGGTCGGGCGAATCCACAAGAGCTTTCGCGATATCTTCGATGAGTTGCTTCATTTCCAGGTATGCCTGTTAGTAGTTTAGCGCCAGTGGGCCGGAGGGCAAAGACTTCAGACCGGCGGCGCATCGGAGCCACTAGTCTTCGTCTGGCGTTTTGCCGGGCAGGCGCTATGATCGCGGCCGATGTTTACGGCCGCTGCGCTGCCGGCGGATAATGCGATCCCGCGGGCAAACAACCACCGGTTCCAGTTCTACGATTAGATTTTCGTGATGCGTTCCACCGCTGTCACGCCTCATACCGTGACGGCGCACGCGCCCACGCCTGAATCCTTAGGGTCAGAGGCTGATCGTGCAGGCCATCCAACCGCGACTCAGCGCGTAGGCGCAATGGCCGACCGGACATGTTTCAGCATCTTCCGGTTGCGCAGTAGCACGCGTAACGGGATTTCCTATTGGGGCCCGTCTTGATGCACCGCCATGGCCGCTCCCGAGAGCGTACCGGTCATTTGTCCTGTTGCCGCAAAAAAGACAGGGTTGCTTGTGCCGTCGAACAACACCGCCAATACCGTCTCAGTCAGAGCGATTGTGCCGCCGGACGCATTCTTGAAACGTCCGGTTCCCCCAGTGACTTGAAACGTCCTGGTACAGTGGGCCACCGGACCGGTAGCCGTGAACTCGAGGCAATCGCTCCCCTGAGTCAGACTGACGATCAGCAGGCTTCCGTCCTGGAAACGAAATACACCCGAGCCAACATAAGGATGATCTGCGGCCGGGCAAGCACCGGGCGGTTGGGAGCTGGCTTCCAGCGTAGTTAGGCTGAATGGGCCAAGCGTACCCGTCCCGTTCAGATTGTATTCTCCCGTAGATGCGCCCGCCTGTATAGTAATCGTGCTGGACACAGAAGTGCCCGAGAACGACAGCATCACCGGCAGATGTTGTGCATACACGCTGGCGACACCGAGATTAAGCATCAGCGCCGCCGTAGAAATCAGAGTTCGGACATGTTTCATAAAGTGCCTCCATGATGGGAAGCAGGTCGTCGCGACCTTCCCCTTCGCCGGTACAGGCGGCAACTGACCCCCGAAAGCGGCCACGCTCCTGTATAATTCTCAATATCCACGGGAAGCACGGTGATCCATCGACGCACCCATTGCGGAAATCACGATTCTGTTGAAGGCCTGGGGCCGGGGTGACGGCGCCGCCCTCCACCAGCTGGCAGAACGCGTCTATCCCGAACTGCGCCGCATGGCGCGCCGCTACATAAAAAACGAAGCCCACCGCAATACGCTGCAAGCCACCGCGCTTGTCCATGAAGTTTATCTCCGCCTGGTCGACGTAACCAGTGTCGAATGGCAGGAGCGCGCGCAGTTCTTTGCGGTAGCAGCGCAGATGATGCGGCGCATCCTGGTAGATGCCGCGCGCACCCGCGGTTCGCGCCGACGCGAGGGGGAGCCGGTAAAAGTGAAGCTCGACGAGTCCGCCGTTTTGTCGCACTCGCCCGACCGTTCGATCCTCGCTCTAGACGACGCTTTGACGGCGTTCTCTCAGGTCGCTCCGCGCCAGGCGAGGGTGGTGGAGTTGCGTTACTTCGGCGGCCTGACAGAGGAGGAAATCGTCGCCGTTCTAAAAATTTCGCCGCGGACCGTAAGGCGCGATTGGGATCTCGCCAGGGCCTGGTTGCTGCGCGAGCTAAGCCAAACAAGCCGGAGACCCGCGAGCCTCCACGCATGACTCCCGAGCGATTTCGGCAAATCGAAGAGCTATACCATGCCATATGCGAGAACACTGGCCCGGAGCGCGAGGCTCTGCTCGCCCAGGCAGAGCCAGAAATGCGCCGCGAAATAGAGGAGCTTCTGGCGCAGACAGAAAGTGGCTTTTTGGAGCGGCCCGCAGTGGCCGGCGCAGCGGAACTGGGCGACGAGACGGTCACCGGGTTCACTTCGGGAACGTGCCTGGGGCCTTACCGCATCGAATCCAAACTCGGCGAAGGCGGCATGGGCGAAGTGTTTCGCGCGGTGGACGCGCGATTGGGCCGCGCTGTCGCGATCAAAATCACGAATGCGAGGTTCAGCGACCGCTTCGAGCGGGAAGCGCGCGCTATTGCCGCATTCAACCATCCGCATATCAGCACGCTCTATGACATTGGGCCCAACTATCTGGTGATGGAGTTGCTCGAAGGCGAAACCCTGGCGCAGCGGCTCAAGCGCGGCAAGCTTTCGCTGGAAGAAACGCTGCACTATGGAGAACAAATATCGGACGCGCTGGCCGCGGCGCATGGCAAGGGCATCGTTCATCGCGATCTGAAACCCGCCAATATCATGCTGGTGTCGTCCGGAGTGAAGGTGCTGGATTTCGGACTGGCGAAGGCGGAACAGGATCACACGCTCACCGCTTCTCTCGCGGTGATGGGCACACCGGGTTACATGGCGCCGGAACAACGCGAAGGCAAAACAGCCGACGCGCGCTCGGATATCTACTCGCTGGGTTGCGTGCTTTATGAAATGTCGACCGCGGCGCGTCCGGGCTCAGGGCAACGCATTTCTTCGCGAAGGCTTGAAAAAATTATCAACAGTTGCCTGGAACCGGATCCCGACCGCCGGTGGCAATCCGTTATCGAGGTGAAGCATGCGCTCAGTGCGCTCGATCGCCCCGCCGGCTACTGGAAAACCATCGCGACCGCCGCGCTTGCCGTGCTGGTTGTCAGCGCCGGCGCATATTTCTATTTCCATCGCGCATCGAAACTCACAGGTAACGATACGATTGTTCTCGCAGATTTCGAAAATAAGACTGGCGACCCCGTGTTCGACGATACGCTCCGGCAGGGCCTCATCGTTCAGTTGCAGCAGTCTCCCTACTTGAGCCTCATTCCGGATCAGAAGGTCCGCGCCACTCTCAAATTGATGGGCAAGCCGACTGCATCGGTTCCAACCGGAGACACGGCGCGGGAAGTTTGCCAGCGTGTGGGCGCAAAAGCCATGCTTACGGGCTCGATCGCCAGCCTAGGCGCGCGGTATGTCATGAATCTGCGGGCCGAAGGCTGCGCGAACGGTGAATCAATCGATAATCAGCAGGCCCAGGCATCCGGCAAAGAGCAGGTCCTGAGCACCTTGGGGCAGATGGCCGGTAAGTTTCGAGCCCATGCCGGCGAATCACTGGCCGCCATCCGGGAACACAATGTTCCTTTGGAGGAAGGAACCACCGCGTCACTCGAAGCGCTGAAGGCGTACACCGCGGGAGTAGATAAAAACGGGGACGAAGCGACGTCCGAGCTCCGGCGCGCCACCGAACTCGATCCGGAGTTCGCAGTGGCGTGGAGCTTGCTCGCCATCCAATACAGTGGCCTGGGCGAGATGGCCCTTTCGCGTCAGAGCGCCATCCGGGCCTATCAGGCCAGAGACCGCGCCAGCGGACCGGAAAAGTTCAACATCGAATACTCTTATCACCGCAATGTGACGGGAAATCTCGAAAAGGCATGGCAATCCATTTCTGTGTGGCGACTGACGTATCCCCGCGACAACAAAGCGTTCAGCCTCTCCTCAGGCTACGCCGCAAACGGAACGGGACGATTCGAACAGGTGGTGGAGATGGCTGCGAAATCTGTGGCGCTCGAACCCGACCAACTGTATGGGTACAGCAATCAAGCAGAGGGCCTTTTTCGTCTGGGGCGATTCGAAGACGCAGAAAAAGCCTTTGCCGTTGCTGCTGCACATCACGCGACACTGGCAACTTCGCCGGTGTTCCTCTACCTTATGGCTTCGTTGAAACACGACAAGCCCGGGATGGAGAGAGCTTTGGCGGACAGCCGTGGAACGCGCGATAGCGAAATGATCATGGCGCTCGTCGAGGCCCTTTCGGCCGCGCGCGATGGGCGCCTAACCCAGGCAGACCAGTACTCCCGGAGGGCGCTTGAGATCGCCCGCCAAGCCGGACTCCGAGAGCGAACGGCTGTCTTCCAGGCGGCGCCGGCTGTATGGAACGCACTGTACGACAACAAAGCGGAAGCGCGGCTCGCTGCCGAGACCGCGCTCAAAAGCTTCGAAGGCCGAGACGTAGGCTACGCAGCAGGATTTGCTCTGGGGCTCGCGGGCGAGGGCGGCAGGGCAGAAGCGATCGCGGAGAGACTCGACAAGCAATACCCGGAAGACACGCACGTTCAGGCAACCTATGTACCTACATTGCGTGCTCTCGCGGCCCTTGACAGGAACGACCCGCGGAAAGCTATCGATCTGCTGGAGGGGAACCGGACCTACGAATTCGGGATTCCTCCGCTCGCGTTCGTTCACTTCTATGGCAACATGTACCCCATCTATGTTCGCGGCCTCGCCTATTTGGCGCTGCATCGAGACCGGGAAGCTGCAGTTGAGTTTGGGCGGCTGTTGGCGCACCCCGGCTTGTGGGTTGGCGACCCCGTGGAGTCCGCAACCCGGCGCCAAATTGCACGCGCGTTGGATCTGTCGGGTGACAAGACGAAAGCCAGATCCGCTTACCAGGAGTTTCTTTTACTCTGGACCGATGCCGACCCGACCATTCCGATTTTGAAGCAAGCTAAAGTGGAATACGCCAAGCTCCAGTGAACGAGGGTACCGGCTTCCAGGATCGCCGCTACGCCGCGGTTTCGCGCTGATCCCGTTCCGGGCATTTATGAGATAGGTTCTAGTCTTCGCCTGGCGTTTTTCCAGGCAATCCTGCCGGGTTCTCGTGAACGCGCTCGCGGAAGCGGCCCTTGAGGCCGGTTGCCAGAGATACGCTGTCTTCGCCGAACTTATCCCGAATCTGGTCCACCGCAGAGAGCGCCTTGCGCCAGCGCTGGGTTGACGCTTCATCCAGCAAGTTCAGCTGACCTTCGTCCGATTCCAGACCGGACGCGTGCACTCCCAGAAGCCGGATTTTTGCCTTCGGCTTACGATGCCGGCGGAAAAGCTCACGCGCTTCGCGGAAGATCTCGGTATCGAGTTGGGTAGCGTGGTCGAGCGAATGCGCGCGTGTGATGGTCGTGAAATCGGAATATCTCAGCTTTAGCTGAACCGTGCGCGCGTGCAGCGAATGCTCGCGGAGCCGGCGCCCAACCATTTCCGACAAGCGCGCGAGAGTCGACTCCAGCCGGTCGGCATCGTCGGTGTCCTCGTTGAACGTCACCTCGTGGCTGATCGACTTGGGATCGCTGGACTCGCCAACTTCGCCGGCAAACCAGGCGCCTGCGTCGCGGCCATGGGATTTTCCTGCCAGCGCCAATCCCCACTCGCCGAAATGCTCGCGTAGAAACACCTCGTCGAGCGCAGCCAGATCGCCTACGGTTCGAATGCCGCGCGCTTGCAGACTTTTCTCGGTGACTTTCCCGACGCCAGGAATTTTGCGGACTTCCAGGGGCGCCAGAAACCGCGCCTCCTGTTCGGGCAGCACCCACAGGATCCCGTTCGGCTTGGCTTGATCGGACGCAACTTTGGCCACCATGCGCGATGCGGCGATGCCGATGGAGCAGTTGAGCGCTGTCTCGCGGCCGATCGCTTCGTGCAGCCGGTGTGCGGCTTCGAGCGGCGGCCCGTTCAACTTTTCAGTTCCGGTCACGTCCATATAGGCTTCATCCACCGACGCCATTTCAACTTGAGGCGAGAAGCTCTGGAGCACTTTATAAACTTTGCGCGAATAGTCGCGATAGCGTTCCGGGTGGCCCTCGACGAAGATGGCGTGCGGACACAGGCGATAAGCAGTCCGGAGCGGCATGGCCGAGTGCAGGCCGAACTTACGCGCCGCATAAGAGGCGGCCGAAACGACTCCCCGCTGATCCGCCTTTCCTCCTACGACCACGGGTTTACCGCGCAGCGAGGGATCGTACAACTCCTCCACGGAAACGAAGAACGCGTCCATGTCCACGTGGAAGTAAGTTTTCATAACGACCGTCGCGCCGCGAGCACCCGCGGGAATCCGGCCAGATCCGCCGCTACGTCGATGTCGCTCCAGGGGCGGTCAAGCATGGCCCGCACTGATTCTAACGAATTGTAGCCGAGCTCCATCAGAAGCCATCCGCCCGGCCGCAACACGCGCTCCGCCTCGGCGATCAAGCGTTCGTAGACTTCCAGGCCGGTCGGACCGCCGAACAAGGCGATGTGCGGCTCCCAATCGCGCACCTCGCGCTGAAGTCCAGTCAGGTCCGCGCGCGGGACATAGGGCGGGTTGGCGACGAGCAGGTCCAGGATGCGCTCTTTGAAACATGCGGCCAGATCGCACGCCAGGAACGCGACGCTCGCGCGAAGTTCGCGGGCGTTGACGGCGGCTACGCGCAGAGCGGCTGTAGAAATGTCCGTCGCCGCAACCCGAGCGCCCGTTTCGAGCGCCAGCGTGACTGCAATCGCGCCGGAGCCCGTCCCCACATCCAACACGACATCGCCGGCCCGAATCCGTGCGAGGCTCGCTTCCACCAAGTGCTCCGTTTCGGGCCGCGGGATTAGGACGTCGGGCGTGACGCGAAATTCGCGGCCGTAAAATTCCTGGTGGCCGGTGATGTATTGCGTCGGCTTGCCCTTGAGGCGCTCATGTAGGTAGCGGCCGTAATGGATCCAGGCGCGCTCACTCAGTTCTTCATCCGGATGCGCGTAGATGTATGTACGGTCGCGCTGGAGCGCATGGGCGAGTAAAACTTCGGCCGTCAAGCGCGCCACTGGGACCGTGGCATCTTCGAGCAGCCTGGTGCCTTGCTGAAGCGCAGTCCCGACCGTCATGGCGGAACGGAGCTAGGCCGCCTCGCCCTGATCCTTCAGTTTTTCGGTTTGGTAGTAGGTGGTCAGCGCCGAGATTAGCGCATCCAGGCGGCCTTCCATGATCTGATCCAGCTGGTGCAGGGTGAGCCCGATGCGGTGGTCGGTTACGCGGTTCTGCGGGAAATTGTAGGTCCGGATCTTCTCGCTTCGGTCGCCCGACCCCACCATGCTGCGGCGTTCAGCCCCAATCTGTTCGCGCTGCTTCTCCAGCTCGATCTCATAGAGGCGCGACCGCAACACGCGCTCCGCCTTGGCGCGATTCTTGATCTGCGATTTCTCGTCCTGGCACGAAACCACCAAGCCCGTGGGCAAATGCGTGATTCGTACAGCCGAGTAGGTGGTGTTGACCGACTGGCCGCCCGGACCGGAGGAGCAAAACGTGTCGACGCGAATGTCCTTGGGGTCGATCTTAATTTCCACTTCGTCCGCTTCCGGCAGCACGGCAACAGTAATGGCGGAGGTGTGGACGCGGCCTTGCTGCTCGGTCTGAGGCACGCGCTGCACGCGATGCACGCCGCTTTCGTACTTGAGCCGGCTGTAAACCTTATTGCCGCTCACCAACGCGATCACTTCCTTGAGTCCGCCGACCGGCGACTCGCTCAGCGAGGTTATTTCCACGCGCCACTTCTGCGTTTCCGCATAGCGGCTGTACATGCGGAACACTTCGGCGGCAAACAGTGTTGCTTCATCCCCGCCGGTACCGGCGCGAATTTCGAGCACCACGTTTTTGTCGTCCAGCGGATCCTTGGGCAGCAAAAGCACCTTGAGCTCTTCTTCGATGCGCGCGAGCTCCGGCTCCAGACGGCGCACCTCGTCGTTGGCCATCTGACGCAGTTCGGGATCCGGTTCCTCGACCATGGAACGCGCCTCGTCGTAGTTGCGCTTCGCCTGCTTGTATTCGCGATATTTGACGACGATCTCTTCCAACTCCGAGCGCGCCTTGGCGGCCTTGCGATAGCCGTCACCGTCGGCGATCAGCGATGGATCCGCCATCTGCCCTGTGAGGCCCTCGAAGCGCGCTTCGATGTCGTCCAGTCTTTGCGAATATTGCATGTTTCAGGAACTCGCCGCCACCGCGGTTATGCGATCACCAGTTCGCCGCCCTGCGATTTTTCCAACGTCATGGCGCCTTCCAGCGCGTGAATGGCGACCGCCGCCTGCTCGTCGGTGGGCGGCTGAGTGGTGATACGCTGCAGCCACAAACCCGGCCGGGTAAGCAGCGCCATAAGACCTTGCTGGTGCTTGGCAGCGAACCGGATCAACTCATAGCTGCCTCCCAGAACCAGAGGCAGCAGCGCGATGCGAGCCGCAAACTTAGCCACAAAGCCGTCGAAGGGAAGAAATGCGTACACCGGGATCGCAATCAGCATCACCACCACCAGGAAGCTAGTGCCGCAGCGCGGATGGAATGTGACAAACTTCTGCGCGTTCTCCACCGTCACAGGTTGCCCGGACTCGTAGTTGAACACCACTTTGTGCTCGGCGCCGTGATACTGGAACATGCGGCGCATGTCCTTCATGCGCGAAACCAGGTACAAGAAAACCAGCAGCAAAGCCAGCCGGATTCCGCCGTCAATCAAATTAATCTCCAGACGTTGATGGGCGGAGGGCAGGAAATTCCCGATGCGCGTGGCAAGGAACAGGGGCACGAACTTATACATGAAGATGAACATGAGCAGCGAGAAGGCCAAGTTCACGGCCAACACCCAGCCGGGCAGCTCCACCGGTTTCTCCTGGGCTTTGGAGAGGTCGGCCAGCGACGCATTCATCGAAAATCGCAGCGCCTTTACCCCCAGTGTCATCGCGTGACCTAGAGTTCCCAGGCCGCGCAAAATGGGGAGTTTGAAGAGAGGATACTTCTCCGAAAGCCGGGGTAGCGGTTTTTCTTCCGTGACGATCTCGCCACTGGCACGGCGCACTGCGACACAATAGCTGTGCGGCGCGCGCATCATGACACCTTCCATAACAGCCTGGCCGCCTACCAGGGTCTCCTCGCCGCCTTCCAGAATTGGCAGCATCTGAATATGCGCGCTAAGGCGCAAAAAGCTTCGGATCGTCAAGGGGAAAGACTCCTTTACAATTATAGCGCGGAGGTCAGAACGGGAAAATCGGGCGGCCCTAAAGGCCGACGCCGCGCCGGTAAGGCGGTAAAATAGCATTTTATGCAGGTCCTCTCGGCCGGCGAGCACAAGTTTATCCTGCTGGAACTCGATCCGGATCTGGTCGGCACCATCGCTAAACAAGCCGGCTTCGAGTACCGGATCGAAGAGAACTCGCGCGCCATGTGCCTGGATCTGCTGGCTGCCGGACGCCAGGCTCCGCTGCTGTTGTTCGATGCCGCCGATCCGGGAAACCTGGGCTGGTTCTCGCGCTGCCAGTTCTATGTCGACGGGAAGACCGGCGTAGTGCTACAGACGCCCATGTCGGTGGCGAACCAGCGGGACCGCTCCGGCCATTCCCTGCCCCATTCCATCCGCTTGCAGATCACGAAAGAGCTTCCGGCTTCGTTCCGGCTGCCGGGCAAGCAGCCGGTGAACGAGCAGATGGTCTATCAGGTGCTCATCCACTTGCTCAACGCGCTGCTCAATACAGGCGTGGGAGTGTGTGGCGGATCGATTGTCCGCCCACTCGCGGGCCGAACCGAAACCATCGGGACCCGTAATTAGAAGCTCACCCGACGCTATTTTCCTACCATTAAGATCGAGAACGAATCGGGCACCATCGCCCCCCGTCCGCCGCGGCCACCGGGAGGCGGAGTTGCGGGTGGAGGGCCGAATTCGGCGGCGATCAGCAGAATGTGATTCGTTTTTTCATCCAGCGTTAGCGTTTTCGCGCTGCGCGTCGTTTGAACAGTTTCTTCCACTGCGAAACTCGTGGGGCTGTTTTCCTTAACAACCGTCAGAGTGCCGTCGAATTGGGAGCTGAAAGCCTCGCTCGTTTTCGGATTAAATACCGCGCCATCGGTGCCCTCGCCGATCGGAAGCGCATCCAGAATCTTGCCGTTCGATGCGTCCAGGATCACCATGTTGTGAGGATTGCGGCACGCGGCGAAGAGGATATTGTGCCTGGCGTCTATGGCGAGACCCGCACACACGGCGCCTTTGCCTTCAAGATCATAGTGTCCAGTGACAGCGAGCGTCTTGGCATCCACTACCGCGATATTGGCCTTATCTTCGATGTCGACGTAGATATGGCCCTTGCCGTCGCTTGCCGCCTGCTCGGGTGCGCCGCCCAGGTCAATGGTGCCCACGATGGCTCCATCCGCGGCGTTGATCACGGTCGCATTGGGAGCGCGATGGCTCAGCACATATACGCGATCGTTGAACGAATCGTACATGAGGCCGTCCGGATTGCCTTCGACATCGATCTTCTTAATGACCGCCAGTGTCTTGCTGTCGAACATTGTCACCGGCTTGCTGCTGGCAAACCCGTGATGGGTCTTGTCGGAAACCACCGCGCCGTGCGCCGATACACCGGGAATTTCGCCGGCCGGCTCGAGCGTGTCCAGGTTGAATACTGTTATACGCGCCTCGGGCCCGCTGCGCGCGACATATAGCTTTCGGCCGGCCGCGTCGGCGTTGACGTAATCGAATCCACCCGCGCCGCCGACCTTGGCGGTCTTGAGCACCTTGTACGGACCGCTATCGGATGCCGCAAACGCCAGGCATGCGGCCAGAATAGCGGCTGGAATCGCGAACGAACCTCGCTTCATAATGCGCCTCCTCAATCCAAATTGCTCCCCGCGCGACTGGCAGCCAGTATAGCGAAATTGGTGTAATTTTGACTGGCCAGCGCGGCGGTGCGCATTGCCAAATGTGAGATCCTACTTATTTCTGGCTTTCGCGTCAGCATCGGCGACAGCCGGGCGGAAGTTGCAGCCCTAGTTAGCGCGGCTTCAAAACCGCGTTGAGCGAACCCTGCCGGTAACCTTCCAGATCGATCGTTACGTAGTGAAAGCCAAGCGGCTTGAAGATGGCGACAAACGCCTGAGCCATTTCCGGGGTCAGCGCGCGCGCCAGTTCATCTTTGGCTACTTCGATTCGCACCAGCTCGCCGTGAAACCGCACCCGAAACTGCCGGAAGCCGAGTTCCCGAATCGCCTCCTCGCCGCGTTCCACTGTCTTAACCGTCTCGGGCGTTACGGGCGTTCCATACGGGATGCGGGAGCTGAGGCAGGCCGAAGCCGGCCGGTCCCAACTGGATAGGCCCGCCAGCCGTGACAGCTCGCGGATCTCGGTCTTGGTCAGACCAGCGTCGACCAGGGGAGCCTTTACTTCATGCAGTTTGGCAGCGCGCTGGCCCGGGCGGTAGTCGCCCAGATCGTCCATATTGACGCCATAAACGATGTGCTCAATTCCGCGCTCGCCCGCAATCGCGTCCAAGCACGTGAACAGCTCGTCCTTGCAGTGGAAACACCGGTTCGGGTCATTCTTGACGTAGTCTGGATTTTCGAACTCGTGAGTTTCTATGTACTCGTGCCGTATGCCGCATTCGCGCGCGAACGCTTCGGCGGCGCGCTTGTGCGATTCCGGAATCGAAGCCGAATCGGCCGTGATGGCGATGCTATTCGCGCCCAATACGCGCTGTGCGGCCCAGGCGAGATAAGCAGAATCGGTGCCGCCCGAATAAGCCACAATGACGCGCCCCATTGCACCCAGTTGCGCGAACAGGCGCGTTTCTTTTTCGGCCAGCGTCGCGGTATCCAGTGTGGAAGGCGTTTCGAGACTGACAAGCCCCGGCATAATTTCAGTATAGCGGCGGCGCGCTACAATCCCCTGTACCAATGCTTCCGATCGATTGGAAACTTGCCATCCAGTACGCGCAACTGGTGAATCTCGCTTATGAGGTGTTGCCCACAGGCGACGATAACCAGCTAACGTCCGCGCTTGCCGCGCTGAATTTGAAATACCTGCACACGCTCTACGCCAACGAGCTGGCCACGGATATTGACCCGCATCTCGGCCAGTGCGTCTCGTTCGGATTTCTCGCAGTCTCTGAATCCGGCGAACTGATCGCTGCCATCCGAGGCACCGAGACCATCTGGGAATGGATGCACGACGCTTCGTTTCTGATGGTTCCCTCGGTGATTCAAGGCGTCGCCGGACTGACGGAAGACGGATTCACGGATGTTTACAGATCGCTGCGGATCGACAAGACGGCCGGAGCTCCCACCGCGATCGCTTCCATTGCGACGTACTTATCCGGCGGCACCGCCAGCAAGGTTACAGTGTGCGGGCATAGCCTGGGTGCCGCGCTCGCAACGTTGCTCACCGCCGATGTCGCCGCAAACTCCCCATGCCGCACACCGGTTTCCTACACCTACGCGAGCCCCAGAACAGGCGATCATATTTTCGCCAACTCGTACAACGCGCTGGTACCGGCGACCTACCGCGTCGCCAATCGCCAGGACCTCGTGCCGCAACTCCCGCCCATCCTGCCGCTGCCGTACGAGCACGTCAACACGCTGTACGCATTGGTTCCACCGCCCAATGCGATCAATCTAACCATTCCGTGCATGCACTATCTTTCGACTTACCTGTGGCTCATGGGCAAACAGGCGGGGGTGGATGCCGGGCCGCTTAACGCAGCTTGCGCGGCGGCGGTCCCGCCCGGTCATTGATCGCCGTGTTCCGTGCCCGATAAATCAGGCTTGGCACTCCATTCGCGCTGCTGCCGCCGCATTCAAGCGCGCTGCGGGCGAGTTCGGCGCAATCAATCCAGCAACATCAGGCCGTATTCTGGGATGAGTTAAGATCATTCAGTACGGCACCGGCACTAGCCGTCCGGGTGCTCCCTTGCAATGTCGATGCACCAAGTTTTCATCAGCTATAACAACGCGGACCGGTGCTTGGTCGATCAATTATCCGAGGGACTGGAAGCGGCGGGCTACAGTACCTGGTTTTACGATCGCGACAGCCGGGTGGGATTCAACTACATGGAGTACGTCGGAGCGCTCATCTCCGACTGCCAGGCCGTGGTCCTGCTGATCTCTCCGTCATCGGTCGACTCGGCCCAGGTCACGCGCGAAGTGATTCGCGCCAGCGAAGAGACCAAATTCATCCTGCCGGTGTTGTGCGGCATGACCTACGCCCAGTTCCAGAAGATGGCGCCGGCGTGGCGTCAGGCGCTGGCGGGAATCGCTGCGCTGGAACTGCCGCTGCAAGGGATCACCGCCATCACGCCGAGACTAGTCGAGGCGCTTCACAACCGCGGCATAGCCCCGGAATTGGCGCCGACGCACGTCGCCACTGCTCTGAACCAAACTGCCGCCGCAGGTACCGGGACGGCGAGCGCCGCACGTTCCGCCGCAGCATTTCCCGCCGCGTCCACGATCGCGTCCCGCCGCATCATGCTGGCCTACAAGCGCGGAGCGCATCCGGACGAAGAACTGCTGCAGTTGCTGGAAACCGAGCTGGCCAATCGAGGCGCATCGGTATTCATTGACCGGCATCTCAAGCCGGGTATGGAATGGGCGCGCGAAATCGAGCAGCAGATCCGTTCTTCCGACATCGTGATTCCACTGCTTTCGGCCGCCTCTGTCGAAAGCGAAATGTTGGCCATGGAGGTGGAGATTTCCAAGGAAGCGGCGCAGCAAAACGGCGGCAAGCCGTACCTAGTTCCGGTTCGCGTCGGGCTGGAGGGTAAGCTGCCAGGCTCGCTCGGTGCCATCCTCGACCCCATTCAGTACGCGCTCTGGAAATCGAGCGCCGATAACCAACGATTGTTGGATGAGCTGATTCCGGTGATCGAGAATCCGCCGCCCCGCCGCTTCAAGACCGATACCGGCGACGCCCACGGCGCCGTGCCGCTGGATTCGGAATACTACATCGTGCGCCGCACCGACCCGATTTTCCTGGGCGCGATCGGCAATCGCGATTCCATCGTCCTCATCAAAGGACCTCGGCAAATGGGCAAAACGTCGCTGCTGGCCCGCGGCTTGCAGGAAGCACGCAAAGCGGGCGCCAAGGTGGTCCTCACCGACTTTCAGAAACTGAGCCAGGATGATCTTGAGTCGGTTGGGAGCTTCTTCCGCGGCCTCGCCGAGTTGATCGCCGAGCAGCTCGACCTGGATTTCGCCGAGCAAAATTGGGCTCCCGAGCGCCTCGGGAACGCGAATCTGGCGTTCGAGAAATTCATCAAGCGCGAAGTTCTGCGCAAGCTCGAGCAGCCGCTGGTGTGGGGCCTGGATGAAGTGGACCGGCTGTTCACCTGCGATTTCGCGACGCAAGTTTTCGGCCTGTTCCGCGCCTGGCACAACGAGCGCTCGCTCGAACCCGGCGGTCCCTGGGGCCGGCTCACGATGGCCATCGTGCATGCCACCGAACCGCACTTGTTTATCCAGGACCTGAATCAGTCTCCGTTCAATGTCGGCACCAAAATCGCCCTGGAAGACTTCACCGAAGATCAAGTGGCCGAATTGAACCGGCGCTACAATTCCCCGCTCCAGAACACCGATGAACTGCGGCGCTTTTATGAATTGGTAGGCGGACATCCGTTTCTGAGCCGCCGCGGATTGCAAGAGCTCTCAAAACAGGGCGTGAGCATGGAGAGCCTGGATGAATGCGCCGATCGGGACGATGGCCCATTTGGAGATCACCTGCGCCGCATTTTAGTGCTGCTCGCCAAGGATCCGGACCTGAGCGCGGCAGTGCGCAGTGTTCTTCAGGCGAAACCGGAGATGTCGCGCAACAGCTTTTTCCGCCTGCGCAGTGCAGGGGTCCTGGCCGGCGATTCCGCGGAAACCGCCCGCATGCGCTGCGGCGTTTATACCCTCTATCTCAAGCGTCAGATGTTATGAACCCCAAGGCGGCGCGCTTGAATTTTTACGTGCTCGGCGGCACGCTCACCCGCGACGCTCCGTCCTATGTCATACGCGACGCCGATCTGGACCTCCACGCCGCTCTGGCGCGCGGCGAGTTCTGCTACGTGCTTACCTCGCGCCAAATGGGAAAATCCTCGCTCATGGTGCGGACGGTGGTGCGCTTGCGCGAAGAACACGCCAAGGCAGTCGTCATCGATCTCACGGCTCTGGGACAAAACCTGACGCCGGAGCAGTGGTATCTGGGCGTGCTCGGACGCATCGGTTCGCAGCTCGATTTGGAGGATGAACTGGAAGCCTATTGGTACGGCCGCACGAACCTCGGACCGTTGCAGCGCTGGCTGGGCGCGCTGCGCGAAGTCGTGCTCGTGCACATCCAAGCGCCGGTATTTCTTTTTGTCGACGAGATCGATGCAACACGCAGCCTCCCCTTCGCCGCCGACGAGTTTTTCACCGGGATTCGCGAGCTATATAACGAGCGCAGCGAGGTGCCGGCGCTTTCGCGGCTCACGTTTTGTCTCCTTGGCGTCGCGACACCAGCCGACCTCATTCGCGATGCCCGCACTACGCCCTTCAACATCGGCCATCGCATCGAGCTGACCGATTTCACCGAAAAAGAAGCGCAGGTCTTGCTGCCCGGGCTTAGACGCGCCGGCCGTTCTGCTCCGGAGCTGCTGCGCAGAATCCTGTATTGGACGGGCGGGCACCCCTACCTGACCCAGCGGCTCTGCCAGGCCCTGGTTGAAGACGGGCGGGTACGCAATGCCAAAGCTGTGGACCGCGTCTGTAATGAAGTATTTTTGTCGAACCGGGCGCGCGATCGCGACGACAATCTGCTGTTCGTTCGCGACCGCATACTGCGCGGCGGGGCCGATCCGGTCGAGTTGCTGACGCTCTATTCCAGTATCCGAACCGGCCGGCTGGTTCAGGATGATCCCGCGCATCCAGTGCTCTCCGAACTGCGCTTGGCGGGAATCGTCCGGTCCGACAATGGCTATCTGCGCGTGCGGAACCGCATCTACGAGCGGGTATTCGATCAGAAGTTCATCGAGAGCAATCAGCCCCAGGACGAAGTGGCCCGCCAGCGCGCGGCCGAGCGCCGCGGACGTTTGAAGGTGCTGGCCTGGGCGGTTCCGCTGGTGCTGGTGTTCGCGGCTTTGTCCGGCATAGCTTGGTGGCAAAGCCGGCGCGCACAAAAGCAGACCGAAAACTTCACGGCCACGGCGAATACCGGTATGAGAGTCATCTCCAACCTGGCCGACCGCATCTACGATGCTTCCGCGAATCGGCCCGAGTTGCGATCCATTTACGCCGACATCGTGGAGGGCAGCACACCCTTTGTCGATACCATGCTGCGCATCGAGGGCGACAATCCCGCAGCGAACAATCTCAAGGCCAACAGCCTGTACGTGGCGATCGACGGCGCCATTCGAAGAGGCGACACGGCCGGCGCGAGATCGAAATCGCAGGAATGCGTCGCGCGCGGTTCAGCTTTGCTTAGCCAGACCGATCTGCGCCTGCGGGCGATTGCTGCGCGTATGTATGCCACAGCGGCAGAGGCGTTCGCGAGACTAGGCGACTCCACTGAAGCCGAGGCGGACATTAAGCGCGCCGAAGCCACCGCTCAGGACGTCTCCCGGCAGGCAAAACCGGACGATGAGTTTGCGCTGCAAAGTCTTTCAACCACCTACAACATGCTGGGAGCAGCCGAGGAAGCCCTGGACCACTGGGATCTCGCCGTTCAAGCTTATCAGCGGAACGTCGGCATGGAGCAGAAGGTTTCGGACCTGTATCTCCAGCACGGCGATGATTCACGAATTTTCAAGGTGGTTCACGATGCGCTCCAGGAGCGCAACCGCATCGCGCAAATCGATCTGGACCGCCGCGACTACGACGCGGCACGGAAGGTGTTGGAAGAACGCTCGCTGTCGATCGCGCGGACGCTGGTGAAATGGAACAACGATCCAACCAGGCACCGAACCAGCGCAGAGAAAATCGCGGCGCTGCAGGACCGTTACGAGGTGGAGAACAAGCTGGGAAGCTTGCTGGCGCTCCGCCCGTCGACATGGGCCTCGGCCCTGAATTACGATCTTCAGGCATTGGACGACGCCGAGAAGCTGGCCCAGGGGAGCCCCACTGTCCCCGATTTGCAGCGGCGGGAAGACGCGGCTTTAGCTGTTGCTAGAATGCGTAAGCTCCTCGGGCAGCCGAGCGAGGCGCTCGGTACCTATACCAAGTACACGGCGTGGCTCCGAGAGCGCGCGATCGCGCAGCCGGGATCCGAGGTGGCGACGAAGTTGGGCTTCGCCTATCAGGAAATGGGGGCGTTCGAGGCGCGCCATGGCAGCAAATCCGGCGCGCCGGCCGACTATCTCAACGCCCTCGAATGGCTGTCGAAGGTGACCAGCACCGATGGGTCGGTGGAACGAGAGACGGCGTCGGTGTATCTCAAGCTGGCGGATATCCAATCCGAGTTCGGGCAGACCGATCAGGCGCACGCAAACTACATCAAAGCGGTTCATGCTATCGAAAAGTGCATCGCTTTGGATCAGAAACGTGACGGCTCGGCGAGTTCGCCCGCCGCCCTGATGTCCGATTATCAGGACCTGGCATTTAGTAAGCTCGGCGCGGGCGACAAGGAGGGGGCCGCGGAAGCACTAGCCACGCTGCTCGACAACGCACGCCGGGAAGCCGCAGCCGCGCAAGCCGCCGTCAATCAAAAGAAAACGCCGGAAGCGATCGATCGCGCCGTCTTCGCCTACGGCACCTTGGGTTGGGCCGAGTTGCTTTCCAATCATCCGCAGGAATCGATCCGCGCCTCAACTTCCGCATTGCAGCTGGACGAGAGCCAATCGTGGATTCAGGCCAATCTCGCGCACGCCTACGTGCTGGCCGACAAAACAGACCAAGCCAGCTCCATTTACCTGGCTCACGCCGGCGAACAGATGTACGATGACCGCCTGGCGATCTCGGTTTTGGACGATTTTGCGGCGCTCCGGAAAGTTGGCCTGGACCGGCCTGCGTTTGCGCGGATGGAAAAACTGCTGGGACACTGAAGCACCGCCGGGATGAGTCTAGCCGCGCCCCAAATCGAACGCCTGCAAGCACCGCTGGTCATCGGCGTTACGGGCCATCGGGATTTGCGCCAGCACGACCTCCCGCATCTCGAAAAGCTGGTGAGGCATGTATTGGGGCGGCTTCGTGAGCGGTATCCGTCGACGCCGTTGGTTGTGCTGTCGCCGCTCGCCGAGGGTGCCGACCGGCTGGTGGCACGCGCCGGCTTCGCGTTCGGCGCACGGCTGGTGGTCCCGCTCCCCCTGCCCGCAGCACTCTATGAACAAGATTTCGAGGAACCCGGCTCGGTGGACGAATTTCGCGCATTGCTGGCGCAAGCCGAGTGCTCGTTCGTGCTGCCGCCAGAGCCGGACTTAGCTGCCATCCGAAACCCCGGCCTGGAACGCGACCGCCGCTATGAACTGGCGGGCTCGTACGTGGTGCAGCAGAGCCAGATTTTCATCGCGTTGTGGGACGGCGTCGAGTCTGGGAAAGTTGGCGGTACATCGGCCATGGTCAAGCTACGCACGGAAGGCCGCCGGGAAGCACGCCAATTCGAACTGCAGCCGCTGGAACTCTTCCCCGTCTATCACATCGTCACGCCGCGGCGGAGCAATCCAAATCCCGCGCGCGAAGCTTTCCAATTGCGCGAGATCTATCCGCCGGTATTTCAGCACGGCCAGAACGGCGAAACGTACTACGCCAAAGCGCTTCGCAACCTGGATGTCTTCAATCGCACAATTCAAGACGGCACGCTATTGCATGAGGCGGCAGATTCGAGACGCGGTTTAGTCCGCGAAAAAACGCCATGGCTCTCCGGCAGCTTGGAACTCGCGCTGGAACAATACGCGATAACCGACGCGCTTGCCATCCGGTATCACCGCAAGAACGTACGCACGCATGCGGCCTTGCACATACTCGTATTTGTATCCTTCTTATGCTTCGTGCTGTTCGGAGAATGGGGCGAGTTTCGCCCCTGGTGGTTGTTCGCTTCTTTACTGGTGCTGGCGGTAGCTCTCGTCACGCATCGCTTCGGCCGGCGCCGGGCATTCGACGACGAATCGCTCGATTACCGCGCCGTGGCGGAAGGCGCGCGCGTTCGTTTCTTTTGGAGAATGGCTGGCGTGCACGAATCCGTGTCCGACAACTATTTGGAGGAGCAGCGCACGGAGCTGGATTGGATTCGCAATGCGCTTCGCGCCTGGGATGCCGCGGCCGGTTGGCCGGCCAGAACCGAGGCGCCCGAAAACGCCCGGCCTCCGGTCGAGTTCGCATTGAAACATTGGGTAGAGCACCAGCACCGCTATTTCGCAAAAGCCGCGCGGTCGAATCGCGAACGCGGTGAACAGATCGAGCGCTCAGTTAAGATCGCCGTTTATCTAGTGCTGGCGGCCGCGATCGGAGTTGCCATTGCGGCGCTGGTGAACTCTTTTTTTAACTACGGCTGGTGGGATGAGCCGCGGCGCGAGTGGCTGAAATGGCCCCTGATGGCCATCGATCTCCTGCTTGCGATCGGCGCTTTATCGCATCACTTCGGCGAGCGCATGGCGTACTCCGAGCACAGCAAGCTGTACCGGCGCATGGAGGAAGTGTTTCGCAGCGCTCGCGCCATGGCGGCCGAGCGGATGCAGGCTGACGACCTTGATGGCGCGCGCGCAGTCTTGCTGAAACTCGGTCAGGAAGCGCTGGCTGAAAACGGCGGTTGGGTCCTGCTGCACCGCGACCGTCCGCTGGAACTGCCGCACCCCTAGCTGCTAGGGAACTGCGGCGCGTGCAACTGCGTTCTAAACTGAGAGTTCATTTTCATTTCTGGGGGCCTGTGGATGGCGGACGACGACCGCTTTTATTGGATGGGCGACGATTTTGGCGACTTTGGAGACGGCGGCGACGATAACGGCGACTTCGGTGACGACCAGTACGGCGACGACCAACAGGATGACGATCAGCAGGGCGACGGCGGTCAGCAGGATGACGACCAGCAGGACGACGGCGATCAGCAGGATGACGATCAGCAGGACGACGGCGGTCAGAACGGCCAGAACAACGGCGACGAAGGCGGTGAAGAGCTGGACCAGATGTTCGCCGGCCAGGACGATCTGCCACCGCTGGATGACGACGTTTTCCAGAGCGCATCGGACTTCCCGAATGCCGATCCCAGCGACTTCGAAGAGGATTCGGGCGACTGGACGCCAAACGACTACGAGGAATCGGCCCAGAACCTGTTCGGCGATCACCCCTTCTTCGGGGACACGTTAGTCCAGCAAAAAGCAGACGAGGGCTTTCAGCCGTATGAGGACGAGCGCTTCGCCCGGAGCTTCGACGATCTGGCCCCGGGTGCGGGCGAAACGCTGCACTTGTTCGAGCGCGACGGCAAGCTGTTCGCCTTCGGACTGCTCTCGCAAGCAGCGCTCGAGCTGCTGATGGCGCGCTACACCGGGATCGACATGAGTAACGTGGAGGTCGCGGTGCCGCCCAAAGGCGAACCGGCTCCGCCCGAGCCGCTCCCCCCGGCGTTCGCGAACGTGGCCGAGCAAGACGCCGTGGATCTGCGGAAATACTGCACTCCGGTGAGCGATCAAGGACAAACCGGCCGCTGCTCGGCCTTCGCGTGGACGCACGCGGTTGAAATGTCGCGGAACATTCTTCAGGAAGATTCGGCGCGCCTATCGCCCAACTTCACCATGCTCGAATTTCAGCAGATGCAAGGCGATGCACAGGACTACCGGTATGCGTATTGGGGCGGTGACGGAACCATCAGCGGTCCGGATCCGGGGCGGGTGCTGGTGATGAATGGAACTTGCCGCCAGGAGTTGTGGCCGGACGATCGCGACAGCCCGGTTGCCTCCGAGCGTCAGCTTGAATCGGACGCGCAGCATTACCGCCTGGAAGCAGTCCCCTTGCCAGTCGCGCTCGAGGACGTTCGCAAAGTGCTCAGCGCCGGCTGCCCGGTTCATGTGTCCATGAACACCGGCAACGCGTTCTCCGACGTCGGCCGCGATGGTCTTTTTAATGCGGCCGAAGCGCCGTGGGGCAGGCACGGCCGCCACGCCATGCTGATGGTCGGATATACGGGAAATTTCTTTATCCTGAAAAACTCGTGGGGAACGGACTGGGGCGACCAGGGCTATTGCTACGTTCCGAAGAACGTCCTGGCCGCCTCAGCTCCCGAATTTATTGCCGTACTGCTCAAGAAGAGTTAGCTCGTCGATGACTTACAGATGACTGTCACGGAAGTCGCGCAACCTTACCATATCTTCCGCGAGCCGATCGCGATCGCTAGGCGAGATACCGCCGCTGTCCAGCGCCCGATCCAACGCCATGATTACGTTATCGGTGTTGCTGGGCTCATAGATGTTCTCGTCCCACCGGCGCTGCAGTTCGCTTAGCTCGCCACGAACTCGATCGAACCGCCCGCGGGTGTTGCTAAACGCCGGCAGATTGTTCTCTGCCCGATCAATATCGGCGCGGACGCGCGAGAACAACAACTGCGCATTATGAAAATCGGTGTCGCTGAAAGCTTGATACCGATCTTGATAACGATCCTGGTACCGGTCTTGATAACGGTCCTGCGCGAAAGCTGGCGCTCGCAACGCTACAGTACCTAGACCGAATGAGAGCACGCCGGAAAGGATGACATTAGGAATAAATCGACTCATAATCATCTCCCTGCGTTTTTGACGTCCGACTCTCGATCGAAGATGCCGCTATCATTGGCCGTGACAACCAGGTGAGCTCAGTAGTACTCCCGCCTGAGCGTCAGCAATTGGCTTACGTCGTCGCCAAGGTTAGCCTCATCGAGTAACGAATGGCTGTGGTGGACGACGGCTTCCAATTCGCTCACCGTCTGATCCATCTGGCTGCTGCTATACACCGCGTTGTCCCAATTGTTTTCCAGTCGATTGACGTCGTCGCGCGCCTGTTGCACCAGATTCGGGGGAGCAGTAGTTTCGGCGGCGTTCAGATCGGTGTGCAGCTTGTCGAAAAGCGAGTGGGCGCGCTGATACTCTTGTGGGCTATAAAAAGGGCTGCCGGAGGTAACCACCTGCGCCGAAAGGGTCAGCCATCCGGATAAGAAGCAAAGCACGCATGCGTACTTCATGACCTTCCTCCCGCTTATTCGATGCAGGAAAGCCCAAGCCAGGTTGAATCGTCATTCGTTTCGGAGGGCGATGATCGGATCTACGCGGGCGGCGCGGCGCGCGGGAAAGTGGCAGGCGGTCAACGTAGCGGTTATCAATAGAAACGCAACGGAGACGAATGTAGTTGGATCCACGGATCGAACACCGTAAAGCAACCCCGAGAAGCTTCGCACCTGGCTGACCAATATTACTGCCAGGATGGAACCAGCCGCGATGCCGGCCAGCGCGAGCCGGATGCCCTGCCGCACAATCATGAGCACAACATCGCGCCGCCCCGCTCCTACGGCGATGCGTATACCAATCTCTTTGAGGCGTTGCGCGACCAGGTAGGAGACGACGCCGTAGATGCCGATGCATGCGAGCAGCAACGCGAGGATCGCGAATGCGATGAGGAGCAGCATCGGGAAACGTTGGCGCGCCATGGATCCGGAGACGAGCTCTTGCATCGTGCGGATGTTGTAAATCGATTGACCAGCACCGGTCTTATCGATCGCCGCTCTTATGAGGGGCAGGCCCAGCCCGGCGCCGGCGCGCATCCGTACCGTCAGCGTCACGTCCGTTTGAAACATGGGCAATACCGCATCGGGAAGTTGATACAGCGAATAATAGATTTGTGGTTTCTCTCCGATTGATCCGTCCAGGCCGTATTGATGGACATGTCCAACAACACCAACGATCCGAGCGCCGGCCGGACCCGCGCCCCAGTGAGGAATCGTCAGAGTCTGGCCGACCGGGTCGTCGTTCGAAAAATACCTCTCCGCCAGAAGGGTATCTATAAGAACCACCGGCTCGGAGTCCACCGAGTCAGTCGAGCTTAGAGCACGCCCGCGTAGCAGAGGGATTTTCATCGTACGAAGATAATGGGGGCCCGTTGGATAGTAAATGGCGCGAGGAATTTCGGCCATCGATGCGGGCTGGCGCGAGCCGATCCAGAATGGGCCTTCGTTCGAACCTTGGCCCAGGGGAACAAGCGCAGTGATATCGGCCGCATCTACACCGGGAATTTCCCTGATGCTCTCGACCATCTGCCGATACGTACTGCGGATCTTCGAAGCGGTGTTCACCGAAGAAGAAAGCCCGACCTGGAAGCTGAAGACGTGCTGCGCATCGAAGCCGGGGTCGGCTGAGAGCAAGTTGTGGAGAGTACGAAGCAATAGAGCCGAGCCGGCCAGTAGGACCAGCGCCAAAGCGATCTCGCCGGACACCAAAAGACCCTGAGTGCGCCGATGTGGGCCCGTGGAGGACCGGACGCCTTCTTTGAGGCCGGTCTGGACGTCCACGCGCGAGGTTCGCAGCGCGGGCATGAGTCCGAACAGGATTGCAACAGCTGCGGAAACGGTGAGCGCGAACAGGAGGACCCAGGCATTCATACCTACGTTGTCTGCCCGCGGCAACTTTCCCGGCGCCGCGGCAAGGATTGAGCTGCTTCCCCATGCTGCAAAAGCTAAACCCAACAGACCTCCTGCGACGGAGAGGATCAGGCTTTCGGTGATTAATTGGCGCACGATGCGCGCGCGACTAGCACCCAGGGCGATTCGGATGGAAAACTCGCGGCAACGGGCGACCGAACGCGCCAGCAGAAGATTAGCCACATTGGCGCACGCGATCAGCAACACCAATCCAACTGCTCCAAAGAGCAGCAGGAGTGTTCCGCTCACATCGCCCACGAATAGCTGCTTCAGAGGCACGATATAGATGCCCTGACCCCGCTCCGTGGCAGGATTCAATCGATCGATGCCCTCCTGCAGCGTGTCCATGTCCGCTCTCGCCTGGGCGATACCGATACCGGTCCGTAAGCGGGCGATGCAGAGCACGTTATGCACGCTACGGTCGTTGTTCAACAGCGGATCACGGCGGCCGATCGTCGTGAAGACATCCGCCTCCTGATTTCCGAATTGAAATCCGCGTGGCAGGACACCGATGACGGTGAAGGGTGTGCCGAAGAGATTCAGCCTGGCGCCAAGCGCGGCAGGGTTCTCGGCGAAGCGCTCGACCCACAAACGATGCGTGATGATCACTGCGGGCGCGGCGCCCCAGAGGTCGTCCTGCGGCGTGAAATCGCGGCCGAGCGCCGGCCGGATTCCGAGCGTATCGAAGAACCTGGACGAGATTTGTTTGCCATTCACGTGCTCGGGCTGGCCGGGGCCGGTGATATCGAAACTTTGTTGCGCGAAGGCGGCGATCCCCTCGAAGGAACGGTTACCGCGCTGCCAATCGAGGAAATCGGGATAGGAGAGCTGCGTAGCGTACTTCAGGTTGCGGTTGAAGAGCGCGACCGCGACCAGCGACTCCGCTTGGGTATACGGGAGCGGCGCCAGCACGATGCCGTACAACGCGCTAAATACGGCCGTATTCGCACCGATTCCGAGCGCGAGCGTAAGCATCGCGATCGCGGAAAAAACTTTGTTGTTGGCTAGGCCTCGGAGGGCATACCGCAGATCCTGCCAAAGCGTATCATGCAGCAGGCGGAATAACAGTTACTGACCCCTCCCGCGGCCCGCCGGCACCGGACCCATAGTTACGATCTCCAGCGTCAGCCCGTCGGGCCCGCTGCCATCGAAGTGCATCTGGTTCGCGAAGTCCTTGACGATGCTTCCCGGCCCGAGTGAGATGGTATTCTCCTTGTCAAACTTTGAACCCGTCCCGATCCGCATCGTCCCCGCTAGAACGGTTAGAATTCGATCGTTCGGATGCGAGTGCGGTTGGCTCCAATCGTCCGGCCCGCGCTTCAGCAACTGCACATGCAGACCGGGCGTGGAAGCCTCGCCAAACAAAGTCGCCGACTGATTCGCGCTCCCCGCCCGCCCCTTCCACTCGATCTGATCCGGCGTTCTGAAATCCCGCGCCGCGCGGTCGATCGAAGCGGGTTCAGCACCGGCGAGCAACATCACACCGCGCCCCGCGGGTTTCGTTGAAGGGTCCGACAGAACTATCAACGCGAGTACTCCAAAGGCCGCCAACAGCGACCGCCTGAAAATGGTCTGGCCCGTAATGGTCATAAAAACATCCTCCTCGATCTACGACGGAGCTTCATACCCGGCCTCTGCTCTGCCGCATCCGGCTCGATATGGGATCACGATCAGTTGAGTGTACTGCAATCGGCTTCCCGGTGCTAGGGCAAGCCGGCCGGAGATCGGGGACAACCGCGCAACTTTGACGGCAAGTAGCCTACTCTCGTCGATGCCTGATTCACTGTATGGCGTGCGTGGTTTATTTCGGGTGGGGGATGATGCTGTGGATGACGTAGGTATCGTTTTCAATGGTGAAATAAAGACGCCAATCTCGATTTACGCGAGCTTGCCACATATCCGTCGCTTCGTCGAATTTCTTGGCGCGTAAGGAAGGATGCTGCAGGTTCTGAGCTAACAGCCTTATTTGCTTGTCAAGGGCCTTCCGTACGGCGGCGGGAGCTGAAACATAGCCCTTCACCGCCGTCGGTGTAAGCCGGGTTTTCATTTGCTCCGATGTTTTGTGGCCTTCTTGACAGTGCGAGGCGGTTTCGCTTTGAGTTGCTGGTGCAGGAATGCAATCATCTCGTCAGCAGTGTTGAAAGGCCCGTATGATCTACCCCCCTTGTGCTCCTTAATGCTCTTTGCGAGCTGAGCATCAATTCGCCGGCGCTGGGCAGGTGTGTACTCGTCGCGATCAACAATCGCTTTTGGCTGCATAACGACCTTGCCTCGTTCAGCTCTGACCTCAAAGACGTCGCCGATGTTGACGCCGATTTGCTCGCGGATTCTTTGGGGTATGACGACCTGATATTTATTTTTCACGGTGACAATGGACATCGCAGTTCCTAATACTAGTCTACCGAGTCGAACAGTTGAACGGATCAACTCGTGCCCCCTGCAGGATAGCGAAGGTTTCCGGACCCGAGGAAAACTCCTTCGCCAGAAAGGATCTTCTAACCCGGTCGGCTGGACCCTCGTGACTCCGGCTACAGACAGATTACGGCATGCCAAAATGGAATTATTCATGGATAAGTGGCAATCCATAGCCGACCGCAAAATCCAGGAAGCCATGGAATCGGGCGGGTTCGACAATTTGCCCGATAAAGGCAAGCCGATCTCGCTCGATCGCAATCCGTTTGAAGATCCGACCACCTGGATGGCGCATCATTTGCTCCAGGTAAATGGCTTCGCGCCGGCCTGGATCGAAGAAGCGCGCGACATCGACGCCACGGCCGCTCGGATCCGCGCTCTTCTGAAGGACCGTTCGCCCCGGGCCATCGCCGAGTTTCGCGAACGCGGCGCCGAACTGAACCGGCGGATTCTCACCTACAACCTGAAATGCCCGTCCACGCAGGTTCACAAGCATCTGCTGGACCTGGAAGCCGAGATTCAGGCGGCTAAAGGCCGTTAGGCCCAACGCCCGGCGCAATCGACATCGAAAAAATTCGCCCAGCCGTGTCGATTTTCCCCAGCCTCATCCGTTGTGCTATTGAAGGAGAACAACCATGACAACCTTACAATCCGCCGAAATCGCGCAAGCTATGCAATGCTTCGACCAGGCCCGTGCTCGCGTCCGCAACGTGACTAACGGGCTCTCCGATGCCCAGTGGCGCTTCAAACCCGCGCCCGACCGTTGGTCCATCGCTCAAATCCTCGAACACATGGTCCTGGTACAGGAGCGCGTCTTCGGGCGCGTCACCGAGCAACTCCCCCAATGCCCCGCCCCGCCGCCTGAGCGCAACAACCAGCAAATCGATCGCGTCGTGATGGAAAAAATCCCGGACCGTACCCATAAGGCCAAAGCCCCCGAGTTCCTCGAACCCACCGGACAGCTCAGCCCGTCCGAGGCTTTCAACCGCATGGATGCCAACTACCGCCGCCTGACCGATTACATCCGTACAACGCCCGATCTGCGCGAGCACATTCTGGAAGCACCGCCTTTACGCGTAGTAACAGACGGCGCCTACACCACCATGGACGGTTATCAATGGGCGCTCACCGTGGCACGACACGACGAACGGCATGTGCTCCAGATTCTGGAAGTCCAGCAGCACCCGGAGTATCCCCGGCAAGCCGCCGCCGCGCAGTAGCACAACGCGGAGTCGCCCGCAAAAAATAAAGAAAATACCGGCGGCACGCCCGCATTGTGCCGGCAATTCGCGAGAGCGCAGACCGCGCGGGCCCTAGATTACTCAGGCCGGGACGCGTTCCTGGGAACCACTTGGACCGTCGCTCCCGATGTCAGCGAGTCGGGCGGGTCCATGACGATCTGATCGTCCGCATTGATTCCCGACACAACCTCGACCTCGGTCCCGTAGTCCTTGCCGAGCACGATCGGCACGAGCTGCACTTTGTTACCGCGTAACACGCCGAGCCGTAGCCCCTCGCTGCGGAACAGGATCGCCGCTACCGGCACGATCACCGAATGCGTGCTCGCCGGCAATGTGAGGTGCACTTCGGCATAAGCGCCCGGACGCAGTTCGCCGGTCGAATTGTCCAGGTCGATTTCAGCCAGTAGAGTTCGGGTCCCTGCGTCCATCGCTTCCGACGTCCGTACCAGCTTGCCGTGGAACTTGCGCCCGGGGAATTCGGCCAGCGTCAAGTCGGCCGGAATGCCCGGCGCCGCCGAGCGCGCATACGTCTGCGGCACGTTCACGAAGACGCGCAGCTTCGAAATAGAAGCAATATGAAACAGCTCCTGCGAAAGGCCGCCGTTTCCCGCGTTAATCAGCTGGCCGTAGTCCGTATTGCGCGCGGTGATAATCCCATCGAACGGCGCTCGCACGATTTTGAACGCCTGCAGGTCCTGCAGCCGGGCTAGGTTGGCCTGCGCCACCGCCAGGTTGCTCTGCGCCGCGGCCACAGCTTTCCCGAGCGCATCCACATTAGCCACCTGCGCCTGGTATTGCGCTTGATAAGTGTCGTTCTCCTGCCGCGACACCGCGCCTTTTGCCACCAGGTTTTTCCAACGCTCGGCCGTCACACGCGCCAGCTCCTCGTTGGCCTTGCCCTGCTGAAGATTCGCGGCGGCCTGTTCCACCGCCGCCTGCGCCTGAGACAGCGTGCCTCGGGCCTGGCTCACCTGCTGATCCAGTTCCGGCGCATCGATCTCGGCCAGTTCCTGACCGGCCTTCACATGCGTTCCAATGTCGGTGTACCACTTCTTCAAATAGCCGCTGGCGCGCGCGTAGACCGGCGCATCCACAAACGCTTGAATGCTGCCGGGCAGAACAATTTCGCTGGTCGCTGGGCCGAGCTTCGGACGCTCCACCGACACGGCCGGAACCGCTAGTTCCCGCGTCGCCTGTTTCACGGCTGCGGCACTGCGCTCTCGCGTCCGGATTCCCTCGTAGATCAGCACTGCCAGCACGCCCAGCACACCCAGCGCCAGCAGGATCTTGATCGCTCGGGCAAATCCGGACCCGGCCTGGGGCCGGGCAGCTTTCGTTTCTGTCCGCGTCTCGATCATGCGCTCACTATCTAGCATCGCCGCCAGCCCGCCTCCTGTGCAATAGGCTGAACACCGCAGGCACGAAAAACAGCGTGGAGATCGTCGCCAAAATCAGCCCGCCGATCACGGCCCGGCCCAGGGGAGCGTTTTGCTCGCCGCCTTCGCCCATGCCTAATGCCATCGGGATCATGCCCATGATCATGGCCAGCGCCGTCATCAACACCGGCCGGAAGCGCGTGTAACCGGCTTCAATCGCGGCTTGCTCCGGGTCTCCATGCCGCTCCAGCTCTTCTTTGGCGAAGCTCACCACCAGAATGCTATTGGCCGTCGCCACCCCCACGCTCATGATGGCACCCATCAGCGCCGGAACGCTCAGCGTCGTACGTGAAATGAACAGAAATACGATGATCCCGGCCATCGCCGCCGGAAGCGCCGTGAGGATGATGAAGGGGTCCAGCCATGATTGGAAATTCACGACGATCAGCAAGTAAACCAGTACGACCGCCAGTGCCAACCCGGACAGCAAACCTTGAAACGAAGTGGCCATGGTCTCGATCTGCCCGCGCACCGTCATCTGCGCGCCGCGCGGCAATTCCTTGCGGCTAGCATCTACGATACAATTGATATCGGACGCCACCGCGCCGAGATCGCGATCCTGAACCGAGCCGAAAATATCCACGGTTCGCTGAACGTTGTAATGCGACACCAGCGCCAGCGTGGAACTGCGGCTGCCCGATACCATGTCGCTCATGATTTCCTGCCGCCCGCTTTGCGTGCTGAGCGGAATGTTCTCCAGGTCGCTCAACGACGATTCGGCGTATTGCGGCGCCTGCGTCACCACGCTGTAGGTGATGCCCGTCTTCGGATCCAGCCAGAACGAAGGCGTCACCTGAAAACTGCCGCTCAGCGAAACCAAAAGATTGCTCGCGACATTGAGCGGCGTTAGCCCGCTCTCGGCCGCCTTGGTGCGGTCAACCGCCAGCCGGATCCGCGGCTCATCGAACAATTGATGCACCCGAAGATCCACAGCGCCCGGCACGCTCCGCAGCCGGCCCAGCAGACGCGCGGCAAAAGCGTGATCCGCATCCAGATTGGGCCCCACAATCTGAATATCAATCGGCGCCGGCAAGCCGAAGTTCAGAATCTGGCTGACAATGTCGGCCGGCAAAAAGTAAAACGAAACGCCCGGAAATTGCCGCGGCAGCAGCCGCCGCAGCGCGTGTACGTAGTCCGTCGTAGGCCGATGCCCGGGGTTCAGCGTCACCATGACATCGGCATCCATCGTCCCAATCGGCATGGAATTGCTGTAAGTCATGTTGACTGAGCTGTAAGGAAGCCCGATGTTATCGATGATGCTGGACAACTCCGAAGGCGGAATTACGCGCCGGATCGAGGTTTCGATCAGATCGCCCAATCGCGCCGTCTCTTCGATGCGCGTGCCCGTCCGCGCGCGGAAGTGCAGATTGAAACGTCCCGCGTCGACGCTAGGAAAGAAATCCTGTCCCAGCCAGGGCAACAGCAGAAACGCCGCGCCGCAACAGGCCAAGAACGTCGCCGCGAACACCACGCGATGCCGGACGCACCCCGCCACGGCCCGATGATATGCGTCGCGAGTCGCATTGAACCCTCGCTCGAACCCGCGTTGGAATCGCGCCGGCAGATTCCACGCGGCCGGACGGCTGGTGTGATGCGGTCCCACCTTGAGCAGATACATCGCTAGCGTCGGAACCAGCGTCCGCGACAGGACATACGACGCCAGCATCGCGAACACCACCGCCTCCGCCAGCGGAATGAAAAGGAAACGCGAAACACCCGTCAAGAAAAACATGGGCAGAAACACGATGCAGATGCACAGCGTCGAAACCAGCGCCGGCAGTGCGATCTGCGCCGCGCCATCCAGGATGCCCTCGTGCAGGCCCTTACCTTCGTCGAAGTTGCGATCGATGTTCTCGATGGTCACCGTCGCGTCGTCCACCAAAATCCCGACCGCTAGCGCCAAGCCGCCCAGCGTCATGATGTTGATCGTCTCGCCCAGCGCGCTCAGCACGCAGATCGAGGTCAGAATCGAAAGCGGGATCGAAATCGCAATGATCAGCGTGCTGCGCCAGGTGCCAAGAAAAAGCAGAATCATGACGGCCGTCAGGCACGCCGCAATAATCGCTTCCCGCACCACCCCGCTCACCGCCGCGCGGACGAACAGCGACTGATCGGAGATCGGTTCCATCTTCAACTCGGGCGGAAGCGTGGCCGCGATCTGCGGGATCATATCCCGCACCTGCTGCACGATGTCCAACGTGGACGCGCTGCCGATCTTCATAATCGTCAGCAAAACGCTGCGCTGGCCGTTGCGCCGCACTACATTCGTTTGCGGCGCGAATCCGTCCCGTACGTGCGCCACGTCGTGAACGTAGATGGTCGCGTTGCCCACCGACTTGATCGGCAGGTCGTTTAATTCCTGAATCGTTTCCGGGCTCGCGTTCAGATTCACGTCGTACTCGAAATCGCCGATCTTTGACGTTCCCGAAGGCAGCACCAGGTTCTGGTTCGTCACGGCGTTCACGACGTCATTGGGCGACAGATTCTTGGCCTGCAGCAATTGCGGCTGGATATCGATCATGATCTGGCGCTGCTTGCCGCCATACGGCCACGGGATCGCGGCGCCCGATACGGTCGCCAATTGGTTGCGAATAGTATTGGCCCCGAAGTCGAACAACTGCTGCTCCGACAGACCCTCGCCCGACAAGGCCAACTGCAGAATGGGAACGCTGGAAGCGCTGTAAATGATCATGAACGGCGGCGTGATGCCCGGCGGCATCTGCCGCGTAGCCCCTTGCGCCACCGCGGTCATTTGCGCCATCGCGACATCCACCTTGGCGCCGGGATGGAAAAATACCTTGACGATGCCGCGCCCGGCCACCGATTGCGACTCGATGTGCTCGATATCGTTCACCGCCAGACTGAGGGCGCGCTCGTACTGCGATGTGATACGCTCTTCCATCTCTTCCGCGTTCAGGCCGTTGTAGTTCCACAGCGCCGCAACTACCGGAATATTCACGTTGGGAAAAATGTCGGTCGGCGTGCGCAAGATCACAATCGGGCTGATCAACAAGATCAGCAGGGCCAGTACGATAAACGTGTATGGGCGCTTAAGCGCGAGTTCAACGATCCACACTTACAAGGCGCTCCTGGGGCCGGGCTGCTCAAACCAGCCGAGGTTAGAATTGTGCCTACTACCAATGTGCCAGATCCGGCACCCTGCTGAACGGGTTGCCGCGCAGTCAATCAACCGAGGTTCCTCTGCATGGCGCGGCTTGCGCCGGAACATTCTGCGCCGTCCGCGTTACTCTGAAAAGCATGGCCGCCGAACCGGCAATGTTTCTGGTGCCGTCCGTCCTGTTTGTCGGCACGCTCATCCGGTCATCGTTCGGATTCGGCGAAGCGCTGGTCTCGGTGCCGTTGCTGGCTTTGCTACTTCCGGTGAAAGTAGCGGCGCCCATCGCAGTGCTGGCCTCCGTGACCGTGGCGCTCATTGTCCTTCTGCAGGATTGGAACAAGGTCAACGCGCGCAGCGCGGGCCGCCTCGTCCTGCCGACGCTGCTCGGTATCCCGCTCGGCTTGGTGCTTCTGAGGATCGGCGCTGAACCGGTTGTCAAGGGCGTGCTGGCGACCTTGATTATCGCCTTCTCTGCCTACTCGCTATTTAGCGCGAACGGGCGTGAGCTGCGAAACGACAATTTCGCGTGGCTATTCGGTTTCAGCGCCGGTGTACTGGGAGGCGCATACGGAATGAACGGCCCACCCCTGGCGATTTATGGGTCGCTTCGCCGTTGGTCGCCGCAACACTTTCGAGCTACTTTGCAGGGATATTTTCTTCCGGCGAGCCTTGCGGGATTGTGGGGCTACCGCGTTGCCGGCCTATGGACGCCGGCGGTCAACCGCTTTTTTCTGGTTTCGCTGCCCCTGGTGGTGTTGGCCACGTTACTGGGCCGGGCGATCAACCTGCGCATGCGCGCTCACCGGTTCACCCTGTATGTACACTGCGGCCTGCTTGCGATCGGAATCGTTTTGCTGTCGCAAGCGCTACGGCGATAAACCTACCGTTCATACCGCAACTCTGTCTCTACCTCCTGGAATTCGAAATCGACGCCGAGGCGATCGCTGTCGCCGGCCTGGCACAAATCAAGGTGATCAAAGTAAATTACCGCGGAGGCGGGCCCTCCATCCCTGAAACGAAGATATTGTGGCCGCCTTTCGAGAGTTTCTGAAGACTTATAAGCCCAAAAAACCTATCGCGCGTCCGCCCGCAACCGGACTCCGCCGCCCTGGCTAACCCATCGATACGGAATCTCATCGGTATCGTACGGCAGCCGCCAATGATCGGGATCTTTATAGTTGTAAGCCTCGGTCGGAAGATTCAACACCAACGCGTCGTAGCTTCCCAAGTTTTGCAACCCGTGCCACACACCGATCGGGATCACAACCAATGCCGGACGGTCATCGCCCACGTGGAACTCGTTGATCATCCCGTAGGTCGGGCTATCTTCCCGCCCGTCGTACAGCACAGCTTTGAGACGCCCCTGGTTTACGAACAGGCGGTCGATGGTCCGCGTGTGGCAGCTCCAGGCCCCGATCGCGCCCGGAAACAGGCGGGACTGATAAACATGCACCACCGGCCGCCCCGTTGGATCCCATTCCGTACGAAACACCTCTGTAATGACGCCATGATCGCGCGGTACGTGCAGCACTTCCTTGAGGTGCACGCCGTCAATGGTCTTCTTGAGCGCGTGCCAATCCTCGGAAATGATTTGCGGATCTTTTTTCGCAGTCTTGATCATCTGCTATTGGTGCCAGTATACAGCCTTACAGCCCGCATCATTTTGCACGTTTTCGGTTCTCTAATCCCTTGTACTTGCGCCGCCACCGGATCATCGCCCCTCCACCCAGCGGCACGCGCCGCCGAGCTTCGCTGCTGATCCTCCCCAGCGCTGCCCGCACGCCCTCCCCGAATGTCCGCTTCCGGCGCTTGGCGATCAGCAGTTTGCCCAGCTCCACCGCTTCCATGTCCTTTTCATGCAGGATGCGCTCGGTCCATTCGCGTTGCTCGTCGCACGCACGCTTCTTGTAGCTGTCCTTGCGATAAAGCGCGGGGAATTTCACCGCCGTAAGCCGAGGCACACCTTGAAATTTGCATCCCGCTTTGTGCATTCGTAGCCAAAGATCGGTTTCCGGGTCCAGCGAGATCTCGCGATAATTCCGCCAAAAACCCGCTCTTTCCACCGCATTTCGCCGGTGCATCACGCCCGTCGGCGGCAGCCATTCACCAGGCCGGAAGCGTCGCCCTTCTCCGGCCGGCGGCAGAATCTTTCCTTCCGGCCCGATCATGTGCACGATCGAATAAACGACGTCCGCGCCACCGTCGATGGCCGCGATCATGACTTCCAAATGGTGAGGCAACCATAAATCGTCATGGCCCAGATAGGCGATAATCGAGCCGCGCGCCTGTCGCAGGCCCTCATTGTTCGGCGCCGATTGATGGCCGTCATTCACGGCCAGGTTGATCCATCGCAGGCGCGGATCTCCAATCGCCCTCACCACCTGCTCGGAATCGTCCGTGCAGCCATCGCCCACCACCAGCAGCTCGAAATCGGTGAAGCTTTGCCGCAGCACGCTTCCGATCGAATAAGGCAGCACGCTGCTCCAGTTGTAAGTCGGTATGATCACCGTTACCCGCGGCGAGAGGCCCGCCGCTGCCGGTTGAGGCATGGGGCCATTGTAAGATGCTCCGCGCCATGAGGTTGCCAACGCCGTATGGCGCGATTACACCCGACGCCGCCCAACGCCACTAGCTCTAAAGAGCCACCAGCCCCTGCCGCCCGCCGGTGTATACTCCTCTTAGACCCGCACCGGTAGGGCTGAAGTGCAGGAAAACGGAGCTACGGGTAACTCCCGCCTGCCTCGCTTCGCCTATATGTAATTGGCAGCAAACGGGTGTAGATTCACCAACGCGGCATGAATATAACCGAACTATTCATCAAGCGGCCAGTCATGACGGCCCTTGTAATGATGGGCATCCTGCTGTTTGGGATAGTCGGCTATCGTACTCTGCCCGTAAACGACCTGCCAATCATCGATTTTCCTACCTTGCAGGTCAGCGCAAACCTCCCGGGTGCCAGCCCTGAAACAATGGCGGCTTCAGTCGCTACGCCGCTCGAACGGCAGTTCTCCACCGTGCCTGGTCTCGATTCGATGACCTCCTCGAGCATGCGCGGCAGCACCAACATCACCCTCCAGTTCGTTTTGGACCGCAACATCGACTCAGCCGGCGAGGACGTCCAGGCAGCCATCTCGGCCGTGTTACGCCGCCTCCCGCCCAACATGCCCGCGCCACCCACCATTCGCAAAGTGAATCCAGCGGATCAACCTATCCTATTCATGTCGCTGAATTCCAAGGCGATTTCCCTCCAGGTCGTTGATGAGTACGCGGAAACGATGATCGCCCCCCGCATCTCCACCATCAGCGGTGTGGCACAGGTGAACGTCTTCGGCGCCGCCAAGTACGCCGTGCGCATTCAGCTCGATCCCAGCCAACTTGCGGCTCGAGGAATCGGAATCGATGAGGTGGAATCCGCAGTCGCCCACCATAACGTCAACCTTCCCGCCGGCACTCTTTGGGGACCTCATCAAGCCTTCACGGTCGAAGCTACCGGCCAGCTCATGAACGCCCCTGAGTATCGGCCCATGGTGGTCGCGTACCGCAATGGCTCCCCGGTCCGGCTCGCCGACTTGGGCCGCGTCCTCGATAGCGTCGAAAACGATAAGAGCTACGCCTGGTACAGCACCACGCGATCCATCATGTTTTCCGTCCAGCGGCAGCCTGGAAGCAATACGGTGGAGGTGGTCGACAAAATCAAGTCGCTCTTCCCTGAATTCCGCCAGATGCTCCCTCCAGCCATCAACCTGGACACGGTGTACGACCGTTCGCTTTCCATCCGCGAGTCCGTGGACGACGTGAAGTTCTCGCTCGAGTTGGCGATCGGCCTCGTAGTCCTGGTGATCTTCTTGTTCCTTAGGAACGTCTCGGCCACGCTGATCCCCAGCCTCGCCCTTCCACTCTCGGTCGTGGGAACGTTCGCCGTAATGTCGCTAATGGGCTACACGCTCGACAACCTGTCGCTGATGGCGTTGACCCTGGCGGTGGGCTTCGTCGTAGACGACGCTATCGTCGTGCTGGAGAACATCGTCCGCCACATGGAAGAAGGTAAATCGCGGCTGCAAGCCGCCCTCGAAGGCGGCCGCGAAATCGGCTTCACCATTCTGTCGATGACGTTGTCGCTCGCTGCCGTGTTCATCCCGGTTCTTTTCATGGGCGGAATTATCGGGCGGCTGTTCCATGAATTCGCAGTCGTGATCATGGCCGCGATTCTGATTTCCGGGTTGGTTTCGCTGAGCCTCACGCCGATGTTGTGCAGCCGGTTTCTGCGTCCCCCTACGGAACAGCACAACGCGCTTTATCGTGCATCTGAACGCGTCTTCGACGGCATGCTGGCGTTCTACCGCTGGACCTTGCGCGGCGCGCTCCGGCACCGCTTCCTGATGCTGGGAGTAGCCCTGTCGACACTGGTGCTCACCATCTGGCTTTACACTCTTCTTCCAAAAGGATTCATTCCCAACGAAGACACCGGCCAGATCACCGCCTCGACCGAAATGGCACAGGAAGCGTCCTTCGATTCCATGGTCAGGTCGCAGGTAGCTGTGGCAAACGTTATTAACGCCGACCCGAATTTCGACGGGTTCTTTTCCGCCATCAGCGCGGCCGGCGGCGGCCCAGGCGGGGGAACCGGCAACTCCGGCCGCCTGCAGATCCGTTTGAAACCGCTATCTGAGCGGAAGCTGAGCCCCGAACAGATCATCGAGGAACTTCGGCCGAAGCTTAGCGCCATTCCCGGCGTGCGCGTTTATCTGCAGAACCCGCCCATGATCCGCATCGGCGGCCAGCAAAGCCGCAGCTTGTACCAATACACGCTGCAAGGACAAAATCTGGACGAGCTGTACCGCGCATCCGCCGATTTCGAGAAGCGCATGCGCGAAGTCCCCGGCCTTTTCGACGTCAACAGCGATCTGCAAATCTCCAGCCCGTCAGTCGTGGTTGACATCGATCGCGACCGCGCGTCCGCGCTCGGAGTCACCGCCGATCAAATCGAAGCCGCGCTCTACGACGCTTACGGCTCCAAGCAGGTCTCCGACATCTATACCCCGACCAATGACTATCAAGTCATCATGGAGCTCCTGCCGCGCTACCAGATGGATCCTAATGCGCTGCGGCTGGTTTATATCCGCTCTTCCAACGGCAAACTGGTCCCGCTCGATGCCGTCACCAAGCCGCGCAACACAGTCGGTCCGCTCTCGGTTACGCACTTGGGCCAGTTGCCTTCGGTCACGATATCCTTCAACCTCACGCCGGGAACTTCGCTCGGCGATGCAGTCGACCGCGTCGAGCAGGCTGCGCGCGAAACGCTTCCGGCCGATATCAACACCTCGTTCCAGGGCGTGGCCGCCGCCTTCCAGTCCTCTCTCCAAGGCATGGGGTTGCTGCTGGTGCTCGCCATCCTGGTCATCTACATGGTGCTGGGCATCCTCTATGAGAGCTTCATCCATCCGCTCACCATTCTTTCCGGCTTGCCCTCCGCCGGCCTGGGCGCCCTCGCGTCGCTGCTGATCTTCCACGATGAGTTGAACATTTACTCTTTCGTCGGAATCATCATGCTGATCGGCATCGTGAAAAAGAACGCCATCATGATGATCGACTTCGCCGTGGAGGCCCAGCGCACCCAGAACATGACGCCTTCCGAAGCAATCTTCGAAGCTTGTCTGGTCCGATTCCGCCCCATCATGATGACCACCATGGCCGCGCTTATGGGAACGCTCCCCATCGCGCTCGGCTTCGGCGCCGGCGCGGAGGCTCGCCGCCCGCTGGGCTTGGCAGTAGTTGGCGGCCTGGTCGTCTCGCAGACACTGACGCTCTACATCACGCCGGTCATTTACATCTATATGGAGCGCTTCCGCGAATCCCTGGCCAAGATGAAGCGTAAGCCGAAGAAACTCGTCCGTAAGATCTCCGAACCCGAAGTCTTAGTTCAAGACTAACGTCCGGTCGTAGCGCACGCCCAAGACGTGCCTGCCGAGACTGCGGGTTTATGATGCCCAATCGAGCCGACCTATCGGGTCCCACTCACCCATGCCGGAGGCCTAACGCCCAGGATCTTGTCTAGCGCCGTTTCCAATACCAGTACCGGATTCCCAGACCTCTCAAACGCCTCCCGCACTTTAGCCGGCTCGCCATCCCGAGTCCCCCGCACGCGCTCCAACATGAAACTCGCCTGGTTGTACCATTCCACCGGGCTCTGCTGCTGAAGCGGAGAGTTGCTGATGAAATCGACGAAGGCCTCCAGCATCTTATCGCGCTGCGGCCCCGGCGGAATCAACTCAACGAGCGCAATATAAACCGTGCACTTCTCGTTGTAGTAACCCGCCTCCGACTTCTCCGTGCTGGAGCTCCAGCCGGCCAGCGCGCTCAGATAATCCGTCAGCTGCTGCTGCCACTCGGGCGTGGCACGATCCGCCTCCGTCAGAATCCGGCCCGCCTCGCCGTAGCGCAGCTTCTTGCCGTCGTCCATCATGCGCTTGGCCTCGGCCGACTGCCAGTAAGCCTCCACCTTGGGCGTCGAATCGGCTTTCCTCGCCTGTACATTCGCCGCCGCCGAACCGGCCGGAGCGTCATTCTTGCAGCCGGCGCCTCGCTGGCGAACTGCCGAAACGATGGAGTCCATGCCCGCGGGCGGATCTACCAATACCGCCGAAAACGAGCGATCGTCGGACTGAAGATTCGGCACCGCCGCGTTGAACCGCGTCCACAGCACTTCGCGCTGATCGTTCGTGACGCTGGCGTTCTGGATTGTCTGCGCCAGCGGAATCAATTGCGCCGGCGACGACACCTGACCGATGTAGCCCATCAGGAAATTGACGTGCTCTTCCTTCGCGCGTTCCTGCGCGCTGAACCCGTTGTTCACCACTGCGGTCAGTGCTTGATAAAAATCCGATACGTCGTAAAACAGCGCGTCGTCGCAGCTCAGCGGCTCGAA
Source organism: Bryobacteraceae bacterium (assembly GCA_035293725.1). Lineage (GTDB taxonomy): Bacteria > Acidobacteriota > Terriglobia > Bryobacterales > Bryobacteraceae > Palsa-89. The sequence continues at coordinate 16,599 of DATGMH010000073.1, read as the reverse complement.
TACCGGCGGCGGAATCTCTTGAATCAGTTTGCGCGCCTCGGCCGGATCGATCGGCACCATGTCCGAGACTGCGCGGCTCTGCAGCGACAGCGCGTCCAGCTTCAACCCGTATGCCTGGCTGAGCGATCCCGCGCGTGAGTCCAGCGTGGTGCCAGGCAGATGCCGCTTGCGAATGGGAAACTTGGCCGATGCACCCAAACCGAACGCCTGCTCGATCAAATCACGCCGCGCGTCTTTATCCGCGATCTTGCCTGACTCGGCCAGCCGCAGCAACGCATCCGCGCCAAACTCCGGCGGCGCCGCGTGCGACAAATCCACCACCGACTGATATGGCTCCGGCAGCTTCGGCGAATCCGCGGCAGCCACGGCCACTATGAGGAAAATCAGCGAGCAGCGCATATTTAAAAGTTCACGATCGACGCGAACGAGTTCGGATCCAGGCTCGCGCCGCCCACCAGCGCACCGTCGATCTCGGGCTGCGCCATCAACCCGCGAATATTGTCCGGCTTCACGCTGCCTCCGTACAAAATGCGGCAGGCCGAAGCCGCGCCTGCGCCAAACAGCTTTCGGATCTGATCCCGAATAAACCGGTGCGCGTCCGCCGCTATTTCTGGAGTTGCCACTTTGCCGGTGCCGATCGCCCACACCGGCTCGTACGCAATCACGATTTCCTCGAACTGCTCCGGCGTAAGCCGTGACAGCGCGGCCTGAAGCTGGGACTCGAGGATCAGCCCGGTTTGCGAGGACTCGCGTTGGTCCAGCGTTTCCCCTACACAGTACACCGGCGTAAGACCCGCTTCCAAAGCGGCCACCAGCTTCTTCGCTGCGGATTCGTCGGTCTCGCCGAAATACTGCCGGCGCTCGCTGTGCGCAATCAGCACCCAGCGGCAACCAAGCGCCTTGAGCATCGAGCCTGAAATCTCGCCAGTGTAGGCCCCTTCTTTCGCCCAGAACAGATTTTGCGCCCCAATCTCGATCTTTGATTCGCCCGTGGCCGACAGCGCCGCCTCCAAGTCGATAAACGGCGGGCAAATCACGATCTCGCAGTGCTGCACACCCGACACCAGCGGCCGGAACTTCTCGAAAAATGCGCTAGTCTCTGCCGGCGTTTTGTACATCTTCCAATTGCCCGCCATGATAGGACGCCGCATAGAAGATGAGTTTAAACGATCGCGGGGAGAAAACTGGTGCCTTGCGAGATCTTGGCCCCGAAATTCTCAGCGACGGTTTGGCCGATATCGGACAGCGTTTTTCTCAGGCCCAGATTGATGCCTTCCATTTTACGCGGCCGGTACGCCAGCAGCGGAACATACTCGCGGCTGTGATCCGTCGAAGGCGTCGTCGGATCGCAGCCGTGATCGGCCGTAATGATCACCAGGTCATCGAACTGCAGCTTGCGTTCCAGCTCCGGAAGCCAGTTGTCGAATTCTTCGAGCGCCCGCGCGTAGCCTTCGACGTCGTTGCGATGGCCGTACTGCTGATCGAAATCGACCAGGTTCGTGAAAATCAGCCCGCCGTTGAGCTGATCCATGGCCTCCAGCGTCTTCGCCATGCCATCGGCATTGCTCTTGCTCTTCTGGCGATCCCGAATCCCGCGGCCGAGAAATACGTCGAAAATTTTCCCGACGCTATACACCTCCACGTCCATCGCCTCAAGCTGATCCAGCAGCATACCTTTGGGAGGTGGCACTGCGTAGTCCTTGCGATTTGCTGTCCGTGTAAAGTGACCCGGCTCGCCCACGAACGGCCGCGCAATTACGCGGCCCACTTCATGCGGGCCCTGAAGAATCTCGCGCGCTGTCTCGCAGATCTTGTACAGCTCCCACAGCGGGATCACTTCCTCATGCGCCGCCACTTGGAACACGCTATCGGCCGAGGTGTAGACGATCGGCTTGCCCGTCCGCATGTGTTCTTCGCCCAGTTCCTTGATGATCTCGGTTCCTGAAGCGGCATAGTTGCCCAGCGTACCGCGGCCAATGCGCGCTTCGAACTCTTGCATGATATCGGGCGGAAAGCCGCGCGGGTACAGCGGGAACGGTTTCTCCAGGTGAATCCCGACCATCTCCCAGTGTCCGGTAGTCGTGTCCTTGCCGGGCGAAGCGAGCGCGCAGCGCCCGAAACCGGCTGCCGGATAACGCACCGGCTCGATGTTCGGCAGCGGCTTCAAATTTCCTAGCCCGAGCCGCGCCAGGTTCGGCAGGTGCAAGGGGCGCCGGCGCGCAATGTTGCCGAGCGTGTCGCTGCCCGCATCGCCATACGCGGCCGCATCGGGCATCTCGCCGATGCCTACGCTGTCGAGCACGATCCAAATGATGCGGCGGAAAGAGGGTCCAGTCATTGGCTGATAGCGCGCACGGGAGCAGGCGCGCTGGGGCTAATGGGAGTCAGCGCCGGCGCGCTACCCGTCCTCGGCTTGCCTAGCGCGTCGTTGATTCGTTCCGTCAGCATGTCGACGAAACGGTCCGGAAGATAGCCGACCATGCGATCGACCACCTGGCCGTTCGTACCAAAGATTACCGTGGTCGGAATGTTTTCCACGCGTAATAAATACTGCAAGCCATCGTCGAAATAAGCCTTTTGCGACCACTTCTGCGCTTCCATGAAAGGCTTTACGAGACTGTGATCCTCGTCCGTGTCGATGGAAAGAAACATTACGTTGGGATTGTCTTTGAAGCGCAGCTTCGCTTCTTCATACAAGGGATGCTGGGCGCGGCAGGGCCCGCACCAGGTCGCCCAAAAATCGAGCACCACCACCTTGCCCAAAAGCGACGATAACGCCAGCTTGTCGCCATCCACCCCCGAGAGCGTAAACGCGAGCGGGTCTTTAAGCTGATTATTGGGATCGTACTGCCGCAGTTCCGCGCGCCGTGTGGTAAGCTGCGCGGCCGTTTCGTCATAGGCTTTGAGGATCAAATCCCCGAGACCGGTTTCGGACCCGTTCAGTTTTGTGTAGAGTTCGCCCAAGCGCGCCCGATCATTGGTGCCATCCAGATCGGCCGATCGCAGGCCCGCAATGGTGAACGCATTGGCGTAATACTGGATGGCTTCCCGGTCCTTTCCGGAAGCGGCCAGCCACTTGCCCGCCTCCCGCGCCCCTTCCACGCTCGGAAAGATCTTGTAGCTGGCCTCGGCCAGTTGGATCGCCTCTTCTTTGTGGCCCAGCAGCCCTTGCCCGCGGGCTTGAAAGATCTGCACGGTAGCGAGCGCACGATCGTACTCGTCCTTGCGCTTAGCGACCTCAGGCCCGCCGCCGGGAGCAGCTTTATCGCTCTTGTAAGCCGCGTCGATCATCTCTCTGAGGCGCGTGGCATGCGCCAGCGCGCGCTCGGCGCTGGCCGCATCGCCCTTGCGCAGCAGCGCGGATATGAGCGCTTCCAGGTATTGCCTGTTGCCCGGATCGTGCGCTATCGCTTCTTCCCCATATTGCACAATGCGCCGGTCGTCATTGAGCTGAATGGATGTCTTAAACAAGGCGAGCTCGAGCTGCACCTTTTGTGGCGAATTCGGGTACTGCTGCAGATGGTGTTCGATGGCGCGCGCAATCTCCACCGGGGTGTTCCCTGCCTCGCTGAGAGCACGCTGCAGTTCGCTCTGTTCGGTTGGTTGCACCGGAAACTGGCCGGAAGGAATCTGGCCCGCCAATATCGCTGCGGCCAGCGCTAGCAGGATGGCAACGCGCGTCATGGCTGGGTTCTGTCGGACGAAGCGGCGTCTGCCGGCGCCTGTTTCCGGATCGCCTCGGCTAACGCCGCGGCGCGCTCCCGCGCAATATGCAGGAAGCTGTCATTCTTGGCCACCCGGTCCAGCAGCGGTAAGAACTGCTCGGGCGCCACCAGCCGCTTATGCTCCCACGTGATCTGCATCTGCAGCAGAACGTCGTTAACGCCCAGCTTGTCGTAATGCACCGTGCGGTCGAGGTTAACGAAATGTCCTTCGGTCTCGGTAATGCGCTCGAACCAGTCCAGCAGCGCCTGTGCGCTCAGATCCTGGGAGTAGTTGAAGTCAACGGAATGCTTTTCGGCGCCGTCCTCGAACGCAAAAGTCTTCGTCCCCATATTGGCGACCTTCAGCCCTGATTCAACCGGATGTTTGAAGTGGTCGAGTTTGTCCGCCAACTCGAACAGCGCTTGCGTGTCGCTATCGGAAAGCTGGATCTTGATCGGATTTTCGTCGTCTTTGGATTCTTGATATGTCGCGGCTCCGCTGCGCTCTACCGTAATCGCTACATACTCGGGAACGCTTCCCTTAAAGTATTTGGAATAGGTCAGGCGCGGGCCCGCAAAAGCCGGCAACGCGAAGAATACCAGCAAGGCGGCTAGTCTCACCGCGCGGCTCCTATGCGCTCCCGGTAGACCGAGTGCGTCGCATGACAGATCGCGACTGCAATCGCATCGCAGGCGTCTTCTGATTCGATTTGCGCTTCCAGCCCGAGCAGCGAATGCACCATGCGCATGACCTGATGCTTCTCGGCGCGGCCATACCCCACCACGCTGGTTTTAATTTCGAGTGGGGAATACTCGCCCAGCAACAGACCGGCCTCAGCGATGGTCAGCAGCACTACGCCGCGCGCGTGAGACAGCTTCAGAGCGGTCTTGACATTCTGTGCGTAAAAAACTTCCTCTACCGCGGCCGATTCGGGCCGATGCGACCCGATCACGCCTCGCAATCCGCTCGCGATCGCCAATAACCGGCGCTCCAGCGGATCCTTGGAATTGGTGCGAATGCATCCGGCATCGACGATGCGGTGCGATCGGCCGTCGCTATCGATCAGACCGTATCCGGTAAACTCGGTGCCGCAGTCGATGCCCAGAATGCGCATGGCGGCGCTATGCCATCGCCTCTAGCTCTTTCTCATCTACGTCGAAGTTGGAGTAAACGTTCTGCACGTCGTCATGTTCTTCCAGGGCGTCGCTGAGGCGCAGCATGGCTTGAGCGTTCTTGCCTTCCAGCTTCATAAGATTCTTGGGAACCATCCCAATCTCGGCGGAAACGGTACCGATGCCGGCCCCTTGAATCGCGTTGAGCACCGCCTCGTGCGCTTCGGGCGCTGAAATCACTTCCCAACTGTCGCCGCCGTCGCGCAGATCGTCCGCCCCGGCATCCAGCGCGATGCTCATAAGCTGATCTTCCCCGGCCTTGTCCTTGTCGACGACGATCTGGCTCTTGCGTTCGAACATCCAGGAAACGCTGCCCTGCTCGCCCAGGTTGCCGCCGTTTTTCGAGAACACGTGTCGAATCTCGCTGACCGTGCGGTTGCGGTTGTCGGTAGCCACCTGCACCAGAACGGCGGCGCCGCCCGGCCCATAGCCTTCGAACATAATTTCGTCGATCTGCCCGCCTTCCAGTTCGCCGGTCCCGCGCATGACCGCGCGTTTGATATTCTCCGACGGCATGCTGACCGCCTTGGCGGCCGTGATCGCGGTGCGCAGGCGCGGATTCGATTCCGGATCGCCGCCCGACCGGGCTGCGATCATGATTTCCTTAATGATGCGCGTGAAAACCTTTCCGCGCTTAGCGTCCAGGGCGGCTTTCTTGTGCTTGATGGTCGCCCATTTAGAGTGTCCTGACATGGTGAAACCTCTGGCTCGCGTGCGCTTTCGAGAGAGCGAGTGAGCCTAATAGATTAGGATATCAGGGCGGCGGGATTTGCGGGCACACGCCGGCTCCTGCGCCGCATATTCCTCTGCGCCGCTTCCGCCAAGCCTACTTCGATCGCTCGCGCCCCTTGGGAGCCGATGACTTTCTGCCGGCTTGCGCCCGATGCACAACCGTACGCGGCTTGGCGCTTTTACCCTCGGGCCGCTCGGCTTCTGCGATAGCCGCTCTAATTAACACCCGAACGCCGGGTGCCTCCAGATCGGAGGCTTGCGCGATACGGACATGCCGAATCCATTTGCCGTCGCCATGCAGCAGACCATCCGGATCGGGCAACCGCGAGCCGAAGTTAAATCCGACGTTGACCCAATTGGCATGCGTCGTCGTGAAAACGAACGCATCGCTGGGCCGCTCCGTAAACGCGAAATGATTGGCGATCGTATATACCTCGTATACAAATTCGCTCGCTTGCGGAGCCTCCTCGAGAATTAGTTTTCGGGCGGCTAGTGCGAGCTTCTGAATCGAATCACCGTAAGGTTGCAGGAGCTGGAGATACTCGGGATCGGGTGGGCGGAGCGGCATCCAAGCCAGTCTATCCCAAACAAGCAAGCGCTCGAAACAAGAGGCCGCCCAGACGCCCAGGCAAGCCGTTTTTCGCTACCGCCGCGCCTCGGACGACGCGAAAAACTCCCGCGCAGCCGATACCGTACGCGCGATGTCTTCCTCGCTGTGCGCCGCCGACACGAAACCGGCCTCAAACTGCGAGGGGGCCAGGTACACGCCCCGCTCCAGCATCCAATGGAAGAACTTCCGGAACCCTGCCGTATCCGAGCGTTTAGCCGATTCCCAGTCCGTAACCGGATCCGGCGTGAAGAAGAACGTGAACATCGACCCCACGCGGTTGACTGTAATACCGGGTGCCGCGCTGGCCGTCAGTTGCGCGGTCCGGCGCTCCAGCTGTTCATAAATCTCGGGATGCGCTTTCAAGTGCCGCAGCATCGCGATTCCGGCGCTGACCGCCAACGGATTCCCCGATAACGTCCCGGCCTGATACACGGGCCCCAGCGGCGCTATTTTGCTCATAACATCGGCGCGCCCGCCATAAGCCGCAATCGGCAACCCGCCGCCGATGATCTTTCCCAGCGTGGTCAGGTCGGGTTGGATCCCGTACCGTTCCTGAGCCCCGCCCAGCGCCAGCCGGAACCCGGTCATAACCTCGTCAATGATCAGCAGGGCGCCGTGCCGCGCCGTAATCTGACGCAGTGCTTGCAAGAACCCGTCTCGCGGCGGCACGCACCCCATGTTGCCCACTACCGGCTCCACCATCACAGCCGCGATCTGGTCGCCACGCTCGCGGAAAGCCGCCTCCACCGCTTCCACCGAGTTGTACGGAAGCGCCCAGGTTGTAGACGCAAACCCCTGCGGCACGCCGGCGGTGTCCGCGATGCCCAGCGTCGCCATTCCCGATCCTGCCTTCACCAGCAGCGAGTCGACGTGCCCGTGGTAGCAGCCTTCAAACTTAACCGCCAGATCCCTGCCGGTGAAACCGCGCGCGACGCGCAGCGCGCTCATGGTCGCCTCGGTGCCTGAGTTGACCAAGCGCACCATCTCGATCGACGGCACGCATTCGCGGATCAGTTCCGCCAACTCCACTTCGCGCTCGGTGGGAGCCCCGAAGCTGGTCCCGGTCTCCAGTACGTCACGCAGAGCTTCAATTACCGGGGGAAAGCGATGTCCCAGAATCAGCGGTCCCCAAGATCCCACGTAGTCGATGTACTCGTTCCCGTCGACATCGTAAATCTTGGAACCCTCGCCGCGCGCGATGAACAGGGGTGTTCCGCCTACCCCGCGGAATGCGCGGACAGGCGAATTCACACCGCCCGGAATCAGCTTCTGGGCGCAGACGAACAGATTTTCGGATTTGTCGTGCCGCATGGCCTGGACACTGTCATTCTACGCCATGCGCACTTCGCAGCCCGGCTACTTCTTCTTGACAGGTGCCCGGTGAACCGGTGCAGGCGCGGCGTTTTTGCCCGTCCAGCCGGAAAGCTTATCCTTGTCGACGTTAAACACCACCATGAATGGACTGGTGGTGTAGCTTTCCGGAACGCCCTCGAACGTTAGCTCGGTCCCTTCATCCACCTTGCCTGGAAGCGGCGCCTCAAATTTCAAGGTGGCATCCGCTTCGGTGCCGGCCGTTTTGCCTTCCATGGCCAGAAGAATGGTCTTGGGCCGCACCGCCGGCTCCAGTTTCACCACCTTGCCCTTCAGCTTCGGTAGCTGCGCGTCCTTCATGCTCGAATTGAAGTAGTTCGCGCCGTCCGCCCCGTTGAGCGCGTCCTTGATGCTCTGCCAGAGAGCTTCCTCCGGATGCGTTTTGTTCCACTCCTCTTCACTCTGCATCTCGGCCTGAGCCATCTCGGTAGCGCTCTTGACCGTGCTGCCGATATCGGCAGGCGGGGTATTCGACGATTTCGCCAGCGCAACCAGCTTGTCGAAGTCCTGGTCCGACCCGTGATAGCCCTTGTAAGCGCGCTTCACATAATCCAGCACCTGCTGCCGGCCCGCCGGGTTCAACGCACCCTGCCCTTCATACGTGGCCGCCCGAGCGAAATAGAACAGCGCCGTCGGCATCTTCTTTACATCTTTTTCCGAAGCGATCGCCGTGCCCATGTAGTAGGCGAGCTGTCCGCTGTTCGGATCCAGCTTCATGGCCTTCTGGAACTCGTCCTCGGCCGTCTGCCAGTTCTTCTTCTGCATCTCCACCCAGCCGATCGTCGTGTGCGCTAGCTCTTCCACCTGAGGCCGCTGCGATTTCCACTGATCGGGCGCGATGTTCGGCGGCGGATTATCCAGATTCGCCAGCAGCGTATTGGCCGCCTTCTCGCCCTGGTCCATTGCATCCGCGTTAGGAGGGTTCCCGGCCAGCGCTTGTGTATAAGTCACCAGGATATAAAGCGCGCTGAAATTCTTCGGATCGTCGGCCAGAATCTGCTTGGCGACCGCCGCGGCTTCCTTGGGCTGCTGCAAGGCGAAATAGGTTGCCAGCAAAAGCGTCTGCCGTTCCTTTTCGTAATCCGTCTTCGGATACTGCTTCTCCCATTGCTGCAGTTTGTCCAGGCGTGTCTTGGGATTCTGATCCTTCGTTATCGCATCGTAGAGGTCGTACTCCGCCCGATCCTTCCAATTCTTTTGCGGCTCCTGCGAAGAAGGAGCGGTAGCCTGAGCCAGCATACGGTTGGCTGGAGCCAGTCCGAGCAAGCCCGCTACGGCAAGCACTAGCAAATATCTGGTTGGTTGGTTTAGCACGCGGCGCCTCCCCTTGCCTGGTGTAGTTTTGAAATCGTAAGGGTCACCCTATCTGCAGCCATGGCACAATATCCACATGCAGTGGATGCAATTCGGGAGTATATCCGAATCGCGGCACGGCTGCAAGTTCCCATGAGCTTAGATGCGTCATATCGGCATCTTGTTCCAGTGAGTTGCGGGTGAGTACTCAGAGGACCATGCCCGGCGGCTGGGCTGACCGCAACCAGTTGCCCAAAGGCCCCAACGGCCGCAATCTCTGCCGCTGGTGCAACCTGGAGGTCCCGCCCGGACGCCGCGTCACATTCTGTTCCGATTGGTGCGTCGAGGAGTGGCGCCTCCGGACTGATCCCGGCTATCTTCGCCACAAGGTCTTTGAGCGCGACAAAGGGGTCTGCGCCGTATGCCAGACGGATTGCGAAGCAGCCTGGCTCGCCCTGAAACGGTCGCGCGGGGCTGCCCGCGTGCGCCTCCAGCTCGACTGGGGCCTGAAAGGGCGCTCCCGGAAAAGCCTCTGGGACGCCGACCACATCGTCCCGGTGGTGGAAGGCGGCGGCGAGTGCGATCTCGAAAACCTCCGGACCCTTTGCGTCAAATGCCACCGGGCCGCCACGGCGGAATTGCGCAAGCGCCGCGCGGCCCTGGCCTCTCCAACAGTGCAGACGTGACTAAACGGGCCCGCATTCTTCACGATTTGATCGCCGGCGCGCGACTCACGGTCGAGTTGGTCCTCGATAAGCCCGCCGCCGGTGAAAGCATCCAACAATCCCGTACTCGCAGAGTGTGAGCTGGCGTTGATGGTGAGCGGGTGCTCGGCATCAGCCGGCTCCTTATATTCCCCAGGATCATGTCCAGCGAAACGGCGGTCGACTACACCGCGGCCGCCAGACTATACTGGAACAACTTCTTCAACGAGGAGGTGCCCTATGGACCGGCGGGATGCGATCGGGATTCTGGGTCTAGCTACCACCGCGAGGCTGTCTGGGCAAACAAGCGATCGCGATCGGTTTCCCGGAATTTACAAGCTGGTGAGCTGGCGGAACACGGCCCCCGATGGACGGATGGTCGAACCCATGGGCGCCGATGTCATCGGACGAATCACCTACCATAAGAGCGGCCACATGTACGTCATGATCATGAGACGCGGGCGGCAGGCGGCTCCTCGCATCGACCCACAATCAGCCGGCATCGAAGAGCTGCGCGACGCGCTGCAACGATCCCAGACCGTGGGTGGTGGATTCGTCGCCTACATGGGTACGTACGATGTCCAGGCGGATCGTCACATCGTAATTCATCATCTTGAGGGCGGCTCAAGCCCCTCGTTCACCGGACAGCATTTCGAGCGCCGCTATGAACTGACCGGCAAGGGATTGAATCTAAGCGCACCGCCCAATTTCGACAGCAACAAACTGGTGTGGGAGCGCGTGGCCGACGCTTGACCTCTGGAGCCGCAGCAATTCATATTCAAAAGCCCCCACGCTCGGCTCCGCAGACCGCCTTCACAGCTGCTTACGCGGCGCGCTCTGGATGCGTTCCATTCAGTGTTTACATATGACATACCGTCAAATCGCCCGGTCCGGCGCTGCTTGATCGCTCCGATTTAAAACAACAATCCTGCCAAGCATTTGCAGCGTGTGCCAGAGCCGGCACGAACGTCTCACGCTACAATAATGATTCGCGGAGGTTTATGGCTGCTCTCACACGCCGGGTTTCGGTTCCGGTCAAGATTGGCAATGTCTGGACCGGCGGCAATCACCCCATCGTCGTCCAGTCTATGACCAATACCGATACGGCCGACGTTCAATCCACCGTCAACCAGACCATGGCGCTGGCGCAGGCGGGATCGGAACTGGTGCGCGTCACAGTCAACACGGAAGCAGCCGCCCAAGCAGTGCCTAGAATCGTCGAAACGCTCGACAAGTTCGGCGTCCGTGTTCCCATCATCGGCGACTTCCACTACAACGGCCACATCCTGCTGAAGAAATATCCCGACTGCGCCCGCGCGCTCGCCAAGTATCGCATCAACCCCGGCAACGTCAATATCGGTAAGAAGCACGACGACAATTTTCGGATTATGATTGAGGCCGCCATCGAGTACGACCGGCCGGTGCGGATCGGCGTAAACTGGGGCTCCCTGGACCAGGCGCTGCTCACGCGCATGATGGACGAGAACTCGCGTTTGCCTGAGCCGCTGGACGCTAAGGAGGTCACCATCAACGCGATCGTCGCCAGCGCGCTCTACTCGGGCCAGGCCGCCGAACGCTACGGGCTCGGCCGCGACAAGATTATCCTTAGCGCCAAAGTTAGCGGCGTCCAGGACCTCATCACCGTGTACCGCAAGCTGGCCGCGCAATGCGATTACGCTCTGCACCTGGGGCTTACTGAAGCCGGCCTAGGTTCCAAGGGAATCGTCGCCACCACGGCAGCTCTGTCCGTGCTGCTGCAGGAAGGCATCGGCGATACCATCCGTGCCTCTTTGACTCCGCTTCCCAACGGCGATCGCACCGACGAGGTCGTGGTGTGCCAGCAAATCCTGCAAGCGCTCGGCCTGCGCAGCTTTACGCCTCAAGTGACGGCCTGCCCCGGCTGTGGCCGGACCACCAGCACGTTTTTCCAGGACATGGCTGACCAGATCCAAAACTATTTGCGCGCGCAGATGCCGCTCTGGAAAACCAAGTACGCAGGCGTCGAGGAAATGAAGGTCGCCGTGATGGGTTGCGTCGTGAACGGCCCCGGCGAGTCCAAGCACTCGCACATCGGCATCTCCCTGCCTGGCACTTTCGAAGAGCCGGTCGCTCCGGTTTACGTGGATGGCAAGCTGTCGGTCACTCTGCGCGGCGATCATATCGTGGCCGAGTTCATCGATATTCTGAACAACTACGTCGAGCGCCACTATTCCGAGCGCGTCGCCGAAACCACCGCGGTTTAAGTGGGCCATAGTCTCCCGACCTATCGCGTCCGCGCGGTGAACATCGCGCCGGATTCAGAAAACAAAATTCACGACGACGCGGTCGCGGCCCAATATGGCTTTCGCGGCGGCCTCGTCGTGGGCGTCACGGTGTACGGCTACATGGCCCAGCCGGTCATCGCCTACGCGCCCGAATGGCTGCAGCACGGCAGCATGTCCTTCCGGCTTTTCGAACCGTTTTACGATGGCGACCAGGTGGTGGTGAAGGCCGTTGTTCACGACGATGGCTCCATCGCAGTCGCAGCCGAGCGCGACGACGGCTCGCTCGCCGGAAAGGCCGTCGCTATTGTTAATCCCGATCCGGCAGAACCGCCCGTGGCCATTCCCGAAGTACCCCTGCCCTCGCGCGACGACCGGCCGGCCGCCACTCGTGAGACGGTACTCCCAGGAGCGCTCCTTGGAACCATCGAAGCCACACTCGAAACGACTGAACCCGCCGCGCTCCTCCAGCTATCCAACCAAATGCTGGTGCAGAACTTCCGCCTGGGGCCCTGGATTCACGCCGCTAGCGACCTCCGCAACTGGAGCTCGCCAATGCCCGGTGAACGAATCTCCGCCCGCGGCCGCATTTGCGAACGCTTCGATCGCAAAGGCCACGAATTCCTCTCCGCCGACGTCATGCTGGTCGGCGAAGGCGGCCGTCTGATTCAAAGTGTCCGGCACACGGCGATTTACAAAATACGCGCCGCCGGCGCACACGCATCATAAGGTAATTCCCTGAGGACTTTTAAGTCTTCCGTACCATTGAATCGGACTGATTGCCTCCATATAATCTAATTCCCGTTATGCAAGTGGCGCGCGAATTACGCGGCGAGGACCGCGAGATCTGCCGGGGCGACGTGAACCTGAGCGTTGACGACTCCGGCAATCCGTTCGCGGCCGAACTCGTGGATGTATCCAGCAACGGCTTCCGCGCGCGGCACTCCGATCCGCGCCTGCAACCCGGCCGCGAAGTTCGGTTCCAGCATCGCATCTTCGCTGGCCGCGCTAAAGTTGTCTGGACCGCGTTGGTCGGCGGCCAAACCCAAAGCGGTTTCCAGATCCTACGCGGCTAGAACCGCACCGCGGCCCACAAGTTATCCTGAGGTTGGTGCCGAACTTCTCTTTACACGGCGCACTCGAGCGATTTCACACCATTTACCCAGGCGGCGAGCAACCTCGAGCCTGGCTTGCGCCCGGCCGCGTGAATCTGATCGGGGAACATACCGACTACAATCTCGGCCTGGTGCTCCCGATGGCCATCGATCTCGCCTGTCTCGCCGTGGCGGCGCCGGCGCCTGGCGGGAAGCTTCGTGTCTACTCCGAGCAGTTCCGCGAATCCGCCGAGTGGCGGATCGAAGAAATTCCGGATCTCAGAGCGAAGGGCCACTGGAGCGATCGCGTGATTGGCGTGGCTTGGGTTCTCGCTCGTAACGGCGTCGCGCTCACCGACCAGAATCTGCTGATCGATTCCGATGTTCCGCTCGGCGGCGGGTTAAGTTCCTCGGCCGCTTTGGGTGTCGCGCTCACGTTGGCACTGGGCGGCCCGCGCCCGCCGCTCGAAATCGCGCTGCTCGCGCGCAAGGCCGAGACCGACTTCACGGGTGTGCCGTGCGGGATCATGGATCAATTTGTGTCGGCCCACGGTCAAGCGGGCGCCGCTATTTTGCTCGACTGCCGCTCGCTCGACTGGCGCGCCGTGGAACTGCCCAAGAAGCTCGCCATCGTGGTCACGAACAGCATGGTCAAGCACGATCTCGCCAGCTCCGGTTATCGCGATCGCGTTGCCGAATGCCACGCGGCCGCCCGAGCGCTGGGCGTGCAAAGCCTGCGCGACGTCCGCCCCGATCAAATCGATATTCTCGATCCCCTGCTCCGCAAAAGAGCCCGCCACGTGATCACCGAAAATGCGCGGGTCGAGGCCTTCGCCGCAGCAGCCGGGCGTGGCGACACCGCGGAAATGGGCCGTTTGGCAACCGAATCCCACCGCAGTCTGCGCGACGACTACGAAGTGAGCTGCGCCGAGCTCGATTTTCTCGTAGAAGCGGCGCTTCGCGTTCCGGGAGTTCTCGGGGCCCGCATGACGGGCGGCGGATTCGGCGGCTCGACGGTAACGTTCATCGATCCCGATGCGGTCCAACAATTCCGACCGATCATCACCGCCGGTTACCAGCGATTCAACGGGCGGGTTCCCGAGATTCACATCTGCACGGCGTCTCAAGGCGCGCGCGAAATCCCGATCTGAGTTGTCACGGTTATTGGCTGGGATGCGCCAGACCTGGTGCTTTCCAACCGGCCTCTGCCTCTCGACCGGCGCGTGGAACTTTAGATCCTTCTTGCGTTTAGCGATTGGTCTTCGAAGTGCCCAATGAAGTGAGGAGGTTTCCGCAATGACAGGAAGCCAGGGAGGTGGAAAATGAAAGACGCGAGGTCCATCCCCGTTTTTCGGCAGGCCATGAGTATTCTTACGGTTCTGCTCATGCTTTTCTTTTTTGGAGGCGGATTCATATTCGCGCAAGATTATGGCGCGCCTCAGCCGTATCCAGATGCGCCCCCACCTTATCAAACCGCGCCTCAAGCGGCGCCTGCTCCGCAGCAACAACTCCTTTCCCCCGAACAGCTCGCTGATCTCGTCGCGCCCGTTGCGCTTTATCCGGACAACCTCCTGAGCCAGGTGCTGGTGGCGTCCACCTATCCTTTGGAAGTCGTGGAAGCTTCGCAGTGGCTTCAGCAGAATCGGAATTTGCAAGGCCAGCAGTTGATTGACGCGGCGCGCCAGATGAACTGGGATCCCAGCGTTCAGGCCCTGGTGGTGTTCCCGGACGTGCTCGGCCGACTGGCCTCCGACGTCCAGTGGACGACGGCGCTCGGCAACGCCTTCCTGGCGCAGCAACCCGACGTCATGGCTGCAGTCCAACGGCTGCGTGCCGAAGCGCGAGCCAACGGCAAGCTCTATTCTACGGCGCAGCAAAACGTGACCACGCAAAGTGACGGTGGCCAGACGGCGATCGATATCGTACCGACCAACCCGCAAGTCGTTTACGTCCCGGTTTACAATCCTGAATATATCTGGGGACCGCCGGTTTACGGGTATTATCCCCCGCTCTACTATCCTGACTACGCTTTCGGTTTTGGTCCGGGGATTTACCTGGGCGGATTTTTTGGTGGTTTAGGCTGGGGCGTCGGATGGGGCGGGTGGGGCTGGTCGCCGAACTGGTTTGGCGGCGTCATCCTGACCAACGGCTTTTTCTTTAACCACTACGGATTCCATGATTGGGGACGCGGCGGCTGGGATCGCGGATACCGAAGCGGCGTGTGGGCGCATAACCCGGAACATCGCGGAGGCATTCCGTATCCGACTCAGTCATTGGCAAGCCGGTTCGGTGGCAGCTACGGACGTAGCGGCATGAATCGCGGGTTTAACGGCGGGCAAGCTGGTGCGTTCAACCGCGGCGGGTTTAACGGCGGCCAAGCCGGCGGATTCAACCGCGGCGGCGTAGCGCCCGGAACCATGAGCGGCCGGCAAGGACAATTCGGCCGGGGATTCCAGGGTTCGCCGGCACAACCTGGTTCGCGTTCGTTCGCGCCGCAAGGAAATGCAAGTCCGCGCGGCGGCGGCTGGAACGGCTTCGGCCAGCCGGGCGGTGGAACGAATCCAGGGCGACAAGGTTTCCAATCGGCGCCTCGGGGCGCGCAGCCAAGCTATAGCAGCCCATCTTACGGCGGCCGCGCGTTTGGCGCGCAGGGATATCGGTCGGCGCCGTCCTACTCAGCTCCGTCGTATGGCGGGCGGTCGTTCAGCGCGCCTAGCGCGCCTGCTTACCGGTCGGCGCCCTCTTTCGGCGGACGTTCGTTCAGCGCGCCTAGTGCGCCATCTTTCGGCGGGCGCTCTTTCAGTGCGCCGAGCGCTCCAGCGTATCGCTCAGCTCCGTCCTTCGGCGGCGGCGGTGGCTCACGGGGTGGCGGCGGCTTCGGTGGTGGTGGATTCCATGGCGGCGGAGGCGGCGGATTCCAAGCCCGCTCCAGCGGCGGCGGTGGATTCCACGGCGGAGGCGGAGGCGGCGGCGGTGGCGGAAGCCATGGTGGTGGTGGCGGTGGCGGATCGCACGGCGGAGGCCATCGCTAGAAATCGTCCGTAACAAACACGCGACCGGGCTGGCCTTACGGCGGCCCGGTCTTTTTGTTGGCGTGGTTAGTTGCTAATTGCGGCCGCAGATGTCCGGCGTCTGGCACATCCCGCCCGGGCAAGACGGAAATTCCGAAGCCTTGCTCTTTCCATTTGCGTGCGCGGCGAACGTCGAAAGCGCGGTGGTGAGGTGCGATTTGCCGCAGTTAGGACAGCCTTCCGGCGCCTGGTTGCCGCGGACGAGCTTTTCGAACTTGGTTCCGCAATCGTCGCAGACATATTCAAAGATCGGCATCGTTAGTTACTCCGAGGAGGAATCAATATCAATTCTAGCCTGTCCAGTCAACCGTCGGCCAGGCCGGCGGTGGGGAGGCTGGGCGGCCCGGTTGCGGCCGAGTCCTGGCGGGGGGCCGGACGGCGCGGGCAGCGGCAGATATCGGCATGGCGGCAGGGCGGGTCTGGGTCGCTGCGGTCAAACTTCGGCCAGGTCCGCCGACAGGCCGACGCGCTCGCGGACCAGGCTGGCGATGACTTCGTAGATCGATCCGGCCAGGTTCATGAACAAGCGCCGCTTCAGGCCGATGTAGGGCTGGGTTCCCGCGAACAGGTCTTGGATTACGCCGCG
>DATGMH010000072.1:0-4147 GCA_035293725.1 Bryobacteraceae bacterium | reverse complement strand
GAGCCGGAAGAAGCTGTCGCTGCCCGCGTAGGATTCGTCGCCGCGCATCACCGCGGCCCACTGCTCGGTGGACATGGCGCCGGTGCCCGAGTCGGTGAGGAGGTCGATCAGGATGTCGCGGGCCGCGAGCTTGAACAGGTTGTAGCCGGCCTCGCGGAGAAAAACCTCGCGCTCCTCGGGACTCGTCTGGCGCAGCGGCTCGACGCTCTTGATGCGAAACGGCTCGATGATGGTGCGCACGGACCTGATTGTAACGCGCGGGCGTGTCACGGAAATTCGAAATATTTTTTGCGCGCGTATCGTGCGTGAGCGGAAGGATTTCGGAGCGCGCGGCGGTGCGGAGGAGTGCGGAATCGAGGGGCGCGCGTGGGATGCTGTGAGCGGCTGGTGGATTTCGATAATCCACCTGACCCAAATTACCTCCTTAGATTGAAAGACTTACGAAACCAAGTGGCAGATGCATCTGCCACCTGACGGAAAGGAAGACATGAACGACGAGATCAGCAACACCCCTTCGGGCAGCATGGAAGTAGCCAAACTGCTCGGAGCCAGGCAGGCATTCGGGCTCGTGGCAGGCCGCTGTTCCGCGGCCGATGCCGCGATCCTGAGAGACATTCGCGAGAACAAGAAGTTCCTGACCTTCGCGCCGAACTGGGGCGAATTCTGCGCAAAACACCTTCACCTGAGTAAGAGCCACGCGAACTACCTCATCCGCCAGCTCAACGAACTCGGCCCCGCTTACTTCACCCTGGCGCAGCTCACCCGCATCACGCCGGACGAGTTCCGCGCGCTCGGGCCGGCGGTCCAAGGCAACGCTCTCGAATTCCGCGGCGAGGCGATCGCGCTGATCGAAGAGAACGCCGGCCGGCTGACCGAAGCCGTCGGCGCGCTGCGGCAGACGGCGGAGCCGGAGGAGCCGGACGCGCCCGTCCGCACACCTTCCGGGAAGAAGCTCGACCGCATCCAAAAGACGGTGGTGAAATCGCTGCAATCGCTCGAGCAACTGGCCCGCGACCCGGCGGTTCGTCCCGGGGCCAACATCGTCCTGTATGGGTTGGGGCGGGAGATCCGCAGGCTCGAAGAGGCCTGGGCCAGCCGCCGGTAGCGGGAGGCCCCGATGGCGGCGGTCGCGCGCTAAACTAGGGGCAGGCCGCCGCCATGACCAACTCCCGTCTGAGCCGCATCATCATCGACGACGCCCAATGCGGCGGGCGTCCGTGTATCCGCGGATGCGGATCCGCGTAACCGATATCCTGCAATTGCTCAGCGCCGGCGCGAGCTTCGAGGAGATCCTGGCCGATTATCCCGACCTGGAGCGGGATGACATTCTCGCCGCGATCGAATATGCCACCGTGCAGACCGACCAACTGCCGCCCGCTCTGGCGGGCTGCTATTCGGTGTAAGGTCCCAGGAATCGTGGGCCGTTGAAGTGAACCATGTGTGTCGGAGCTTCAGCAATCCAGACCTCGGTTTCCCAAGCGATCGTCTCCAGGTATCTCATAAAAGTTCTTCGGTTTGGGAACGCCGAAACGTAGACACGTCCGGCGGTACAGCCTGCGAAGAGCTCTTCCAGTTCGGTATGACGCTTGGAGTCCACCGGCCCATGACTCGTCACGGACTCGATCAGGAATAACCAGTTCTTCTTCGCTTCGTAGATCAAAACATCAGGCAACTTTCCATGGTTGTCCAGAACGACGCCAAGCCGCGTCAAAAGGCCCTCATCGAAGTACCCGTACTTGTTTTCAGTATCTCCGACATACACGAGTTGGCCACCGGCAACGAAGCGCACCGCGAATTCTTCAACGATTGCCTTGATGAGAAGGGAATGATCTCCGGCGGAAAGGGCTATTTCAAGTCCATCCTTCACCTTCAGCGGTACCCTCGCCATCTGCCGTTCCCTGGCGTACATCTGTGACAGCGTCTTATGTACGGAGAGATATTCTTCGAGTTTTGACCTGTACTTTACCGTTTTGTAGGTACGAAGAAGTTGCAAGACTTTTGGGGCGATCTGATAAACAGCATAAGGGCTGTTGACCGGGCGGTCTGGCTTGTCTGGATTGTACAGCGCAATTCCAGCCTGGACGAACTGATGCATGGATTGGCGGCGCACCGTTTCCCGAGTGTTTGGGGCGTAAGTCTTACCATAATACCTCCTCGCCCAATCCATGATCGGCGTGATGCCGATCCTCGGACCTTCGGATTTGCGCCAGGGCCTATCAGGCGTCAAATTCAGCAAAGCCAGCAGACATAATGCAGTCCGATCGTTCTGCTGCGCTTTTGGGAGGCCCAAATCAATGAGAATTGCCCGAGCTTCCTTCAGCTTCTTCTCTTTGCTCATGTACGCTTCGGATCGTGTCGTCAATCTCAGCTTGTGTGAAGTCGCTCCGGTATCTCTCTCCTAACACTCTCAGAAAGCTTACAGATGGATACTTCATGTTTCGGAGGTCGGTGGCGTTGACTTGGGTGTGACCGGAAAATACCCGGAAGTGGCTGTCGAGTAGGGTGGAGTTGAGAAAGCATGCCAACCCTCTTGCCAGGACCGGATCGATGCCTCGCTTACCACGGTGAAAGACATTCCAGTGATTCTCGAATCCGACGTGGCTGCATTCGATTTCGGCAGGATCGTACACGTAGGCGACGACACGGCGTTTCTCCTCTTTCGAGGAGAAACGCTTCACGAGGACATAATCTTCGTTCG
Organism: Bryobacteraceae bacterium; assembly: GCA_035293725.1. Taxonomy (GTDB): domain Bacteria; phylum Acidobacteriota; class Terriglobia; order Bryobacterales; family Bryobacteraceae; genus Palsa-89. The sequence continues at coordinate 1,449 of DATGMH010000072.1, read as the reverse complement.
GCATCAGCCACGGCACCACGGCTGGATCGTAGAGTAGAGCGTTAGGTTTCCTGTGCTCCTTCGGATATTCCAACCTCCCGCCAGAGAAGTGGTGCGGGTACAACAAGGGGATCGAGTGTCGTTGAGGTTCGGCCAGCCAATGCGATCGAAGTCTGAAATCGACAACCGGGCCGGTGCAAACCTCAAGGCCGATCTCGTCCAGCGTGTGCTGGTAAAGCTGATCGGCATCGCCGGCAAGATGGTCCTCAGTCGGAATGTGGATGAATGCCTCGGCATCGGCCGGCTTCACAATCTCAACGAACGGCAATTTCCTCTCGGTGTAATCCGTCAGCCGCTGGTCGTGAGAAGAGGAGACAATGATGTCACCCTGCTCCTTTCCCCTGACGAGTTTAATGATCACATTTTCCTGCAACACCTCGTCGTCCTTGAATGCCTTGCTTCGGGACTCGAAAATGTGGATGCGGTCGAGAGAACACGTCTTCAAGACCAATCGCCGGAATGGCCGGTAGTACGGGCCATTGCAGAATGAACGTGGGATGATAGCGACGATCTGGCCGTTGTTTTCCATCAGGAGCACGGATAGGGCTACGAACGCGGTATAGAGATTGACGGTTTCGATACCGACCTTCCGCAGCAGCGCCCGATGAACCGAATCGCTGTTCAACTTCTTGTATGGTGGGTTCAGAATCGCATGCGTGTACCGCCTGCCCTTTGCCAGAGCGATCTGCTGGACTGCTGCTGAGATGAAATCCTCGCCGTGGATCGTATGCTCCACACCTAGAAGTCTGAGGTTCTCCTCCAGATGGCTCCGCATGAGAGGATCAAGTTCCCACGCATCTACCGAGGCAATCTGTCCCAATCTCGCAACAGCCGCAATTGTGAGTGAGCCGATCCCGGCACCAGCATCCAACAGGGCAGCGGGGCAAACCGGGTCATCGAACAGCGTTGCCATGAATTCCGCGATGACGGCTGGCGTCATGAACTGCCCGAGTGCGGACTTTCGACCGGGAACCAATGCCGCATTGACCTTGGCGCGAACCGCATCGGAGTCCGGCACAGCGAACACCTGAAGCATTTCAGACATTTCCTGTTCTGAACGCATAATACCTTATCGACGGCCGGTGTGTATTGCGATGTGTCTAATGCCGCGTCTGGTGCGCCGCGTTCTCCCATCGCCCCACGATCAGGTCCACCAGGCTCAGCCACGCGCTATCCGGATGCTCCAGCTTGCGGTACAACGCGACGTACTCCGGCTTGCGCAGCCCCATGCCGGCAAACGCGAGGAAGTACAGGCCGTCGTTGGGGAATTCCGAGATCTGCTCCTTGGTCCACTTCTTCGGGTCGGCGAGGTAGGGCTCCAGGTAATCGATCACCGTCGCCAGCGTGGCGCCGTTTTTGGCGCGCACCGTCCACAGGTCCGTGCCCTGCACCTGCGCGATGCGGCAGATC
>DATGMH010000071.1:0-22570 GCA_035293725.1 Bryobacteraceae bacterium | reverse complement strand
GGGGAGAAGTGTGCCCGCACGCGGCAAAAGCGGGCAAAAGCAGCCGCAAAGACAATCACTTACGCCCTCCGAAAGCCATTTCAGCCCATCCGTATCGCTGTCGACCTAATTCGGGTGGCAAAATCCGAAAGAATTTTGCTCCTTTTCAGCAGCCTGTTAAGCTCACCGATAAGGGAATATTCGCAGCGCTCGCACCGGATGAACCGCCGGAAGAGGAAGTCGTACTTCTTCTTCCGGGTATTGAGCCTCCCGTCGCGGACGGCCTGGACATCGTCAAAAAGCGCTTTCGAGATCAGTGCCTCATGAGCACCGGGATACGTATCCCCGGTCCTCTTCACGCGGATCACGCCCACGTAGAAGGGATTGTTGAGGATCGTGGACATCCCGTTCCGCGTCACTTTGCCGCCCGCGAGGTTGCGGAGTCCGCGGCGGTACATCTCTTCCACGAGGTCGAGGATGGGATGCTTGCCGGAGGCATAGAGCTCGAAGGCAGTACGGACGAGAGGTCCTTTAACAGGATCGATGGCCTTGGGCTTGCCCGCTCCCGTGTCGAGGTATCCGAGAGGCGCTCGGCCGGGATAGATGCCTTGCTTCAGGCGTCCCCGGATGCCCTTCTTCGCCTCTTCTCTCAAGTTGCGGATGTAGTCGGCTGCGACAACCGCCTGGATATCGGCGGACAATCTGCCCCCTCTTGAATTCAGATCGAGGGATTCATTCACGAAGTGGACTTCGACACCCTGGTCGATCATGTCGCCGAGATCGGACCAGTCCTTGAGGTTCCGGGCACTCCGGTCGATCTTGTGGATCATCACGCCGTCGGCTCTCCCACGCCGCAATAATTTGAGCATGCTGTTCCAGACGGGGCGGCCTTTCTTTGCCGCCGTCTGCTGCTCTTCGAACCATTGGGAGACCGTGAGCCCGTTCCGTTCGGCATACCGAAGGATCGCGTCCCTCTGCTCCTGGAGCGACACGCCGCGCTCGCCCTGTCGAGGCGTGGAAACGCGGATGTAGCCAAGATACGTTTTCATGTTTTCGGTTGAGAGTTAATTTCTTTGGGGAATCGACCTTTCCCTGAATCGTACGCGATTTTGTCGAACTCGTTAACAGCCGGGCTCTTTTCAATGTCGCCACGGAGAATCTCCCACGCGAGGAGGATATAGCGGTCGAGATTCTCTTTGGCCTCCCGGAGCTCATCTTCCGAGAGATGCGGAAACAGGGCCCGGAGGTCCTCTGGAATTTTCATCTGGTCAACCTTAGCAGTCCGGGTGAGGAAGTAAAGATGGGTATTCGATGGCGGCGGTACCCACCTTTCTTTTATGGCCCGAGTCGTCCATCATCGACCGGTCATGACAACCTTCGAAGTCTTGATTGAGCTTGCGTTCGACTGGGTGCGGGATCTGATCCTCAGTATTTTGGGTCGGCGCGCCGAGGAATTCGTCAGCCGTTACCTGCGCCGGAAGCGCCGGCGCAGAAACGCCAAGCAGAGACGGAAATCGGGTCGCACCCGGAAGACCGGCAACACCGCCGTCGAGCCTTAGAGTGGCTCCGCGTCCAGTTATCCCCACCAAAGTTGTCCCCACTGGGCCGGAAATTTGCACGGCGTGCAATTTTTCCCATCTACCGCATCGAAACCAGGTTGTTAGAGTTAAGGCAAAGGTCGAGAAGTTCGCAGCCCCAACCAAAAATGCACGATCGGACCGTGGGCAATACCATCCGCATGCACCGTATGCGGCTCGGGCTCAGTCAGCGTGAACTGGCGACCTTGTTGGGCTACCGAACTCCGTGGCAGGTGTCTCGTCACGAAACGAACCGAAGCGTGCCCCCTTTGATGATCGCGTTGGGGTACCAGGAAATCCTTGGCGTGCCAATATCCGAACTCTTCCCCGGTATGCACATCACGATTTCATCTGCGATACAGCAGAGCTTCAGGAAGTTTCAAGAGGATCTGGAAGCCCGGGTCTCGGACGGAAATACCGCGCACAGGGATGCGCAAAAACTGCAATGGGTACTTCAGCGAACCACCATGGTGTGATATCGGGCCTCCGCATTTTGGCACTCGAAATCCGTGCGGGGCAGTTTGCGTTCGTGTACCTGGAAAGAGCCTCGAAGCTAATAGATTGTGGCGTGCGCCGGTGTCGGGCCGAGCCGAAACGCGGCGCATCAACCGCCGCCGACGCGATGGCGCGCGCCTTTGATCGATGCCAACCAACGCTCGTCATCATCCGGCGATCCGAGGAGAACGCGATTTCGGCGGCTGCGCGGAGAGAGGCGAGGGCCCGTTCCGTGCCAGTTCGATCTGTGAGTTGGGCGGCGGTACGGAAATTCTTCCGTGCCCAGGGATGCCGCAACAAACAGGCCCGAGCAACCGTCATCGCGGAATGGTATCCCGAACTTCAGCGGAAGTTGCCGGCCGAGCGGAAGGTCCAACACGGCGAACCGTACCACATGTTGATCTTCGATGCCGCTGCGGCCGCGGTCGCGTATTTTGCAAGCCGTTAGATCACTCGGGTCCTTTCGATGGCCCCTCAACTCGGCGAATAGATCGAATACAACGGTCCGCCAGTTCATAATGAGGGGCCATCGAAGGGACTCGATCCACGATCAGGGTTTCTTCCGTGCCGGAACGGCTGGTCCCTGCGCCCGCTTCCGCTTCGGTCGTCCGCGCTCTTCCTTCTCCGGCCGCCACGGCTTCCCCAGGTGTCCTTCCACGCGCCGCACGATCTCCGCGGCCGGCGTCTCCAAGACGGCGGCGAGGGCGAGGATCGTGCGGAGCGAGGGGTTCATCTTCGCTCTTTCCAATAGGCCGACGTACGTGCGGTGGTAGCCGCTCTCGAACGCCAGATCTTCCTGGGACACGCCCCGCTCGTTCCTCACTTCCCGCAGAGCCTTCGCAAACGCTTGCTCTGGCGTGATTTCCGGCCTCATCCCCTCGATGCTCCGCTATCGAAGAGAATAGTGCCACCTTGTATACGCAGGGAGATTATAATCTGGGTGCTAATAGTACGCGAGCGCCCAGAGCGCTCGGGAGGATGCATGCTCCGAAACGTTTTCCGTTACCGGGCGGCGCTCTGCGTTGCCCTTGCTCTTTCCTCATGCGCCAGCCCGAAGGGAATTCCCGATCGGGTCGGTGTATATATCTGGGGCGCTCTGCCGAATGGCGGCGACCCGCTCCATGCCGCGATCGAGGACGCGAAGTCCCTCGGCGCGCATGTCGTCCGGACCGCCATCGGCCCATATTGGGACCCCCGTCCTGACGCGGACCCTCTCGCGACGCTCGACTGCAAGGTGCGGCGTCCGGACTATCAGGAGATCCTGAAGTCCTTCCCCGTCGTGATCCTCACGGCATACGATCTCGCGAGCTATGATCCGGCGACCAAAGCACCGCGCTACCGGAACCCTAATACGCCGGCTAGTCCTGAGATGCTTGCCGGTGTTCGCGAGGAATACCGGCGGTTTACCACGGAGCTTGCAAAAAATCCTGGCGTCTTCGTGATCTCCAACTGGGAGGCCGAGAACGACGCCACTGACGAGCAATGGCCGGATTACCTCCGATACCTCCAAGCCCGGCTTGATGGGATCGTGTCCGGGAGACGTGAGGTGCGGATCGCAGGATACCCGGGCCGCGTCATGACCGCCGTCGAGTTCACCCATGTGAATGCCGGGTACACGTACCACCTAGACCCGAGACCGCCCCGGAAAGCCTGCGGTCTGGACGCGGCGCTCGCCCTCCAGGGCGTCGACTACCTCTCATATTCGGCGTGGGAGTCCATTTTCCACACCGAGGATCGCAGCTACACCGTATCGAAGCTCCGGGAGGCGTTCGCCGTCATCCATGAAAAATGCCGAGTGGCCACGAATCCCTGCCGCGTCATCGTCGGCGAGGTGGGGTACCTCCGGAACCACGATCCGGACCACTGGAACCTCAACATGATCCTCACGGAAAGTCTCAACGCCGGTGCGGCGTACGTCATCAACTGGGTCGAATACGACCAGCCCGGCCAGTCGGACCCGTACCGGTTCGGAATCGACCTGTCGCAGTTCGGTGATTTTGACATTGGCCGGAGGATCACGCCGCAGGGCAAGTTCCTCCAGTTGTATCTTGCCGGCCGGCAAAATTCATGGCCTCAGCAGGTAAAGGAACGCCGCTAGCACCATTAGAAGAAACTGGCCTACAGGTTCAAATTCTCCTGACAAGTGCCCTCACCCCGAAGAGTGGGGGCGTTTTTGTTTATCAATATAGTGGTAGCTAAGAGCCCGTCGCTCCGGACGATCATGAACCTCTCTCCGGTTCTGATCTCGACGATTCGGAGATGCTGCCGGGTCGTCGACACGGCTATTGCCTCGGGGTGGTCCATCCCAGCTCGGCGGCGCAGAGCGTGCATACGGGAGCGGATCCGTTGATGTCCTTGATGGGCCTTGGAATACGCTGGCATTGCGAGCACAGGATCAAGCCCGGGTCGGCGTCCGGATGGTCTATAAGAGATACGGCGGCCGTTCCGGTGATGATGTGCTCACACACGGGGTAGCACGGCTGCGTGCCGTGCTGTCGACAGTCAAAGTTAGGATACTCGGCCATTGCTCGGCGGCTTGCATCCCGCCGTGTACATGATAGCGTTTGTGAGGGTCCGGGTCTCCGCTGGCAAAGCGTAGCACCTTTGAATGGCGCTCGATAGCGGTTCATAGCAACCCGTAGCACATTCACCCGGGCCCATGGCTCTTTGTAACGATAAAATGGAGGGTATCGCCAATGCCATTTATTCTGACGCTCCGTGAAGTCGGAAACTCATGGGCGGGTCGCGGCCCGTTCTCTAGTGAACATGCCACCCGCGCAGAGGCCGAACAAGCGCTTGTGGAATACGTCCAGGGCAACTGGAAGAATGAATTCGAGGACGAGATGCCGTCCGATCCGCAGGAACTCGTAAGGCAGTATTTCGATGACGTCCTCGAGGCCTACGACATCTCGGAGGTCGGCTGAGCGATGTCTCAACTTTCAACCGGTAAGATTTCGTCAAGGCCGAGAGATACGCAATTGAACGGCGTTAACGGATTCGCCTTCGCCCGCCGAATTGGCCCCAACCCTATCAGGCTGGGGCTTTTTCATTGCGGAAGGACGCCGCGGTAACTTCTATGGTCACAGCCGCCACCCGAGCACAGGAACTCTATGGCCGTCCATGGATAGAGCGCGAATATATCGTCGCGCTTGACTCCTACTTCGCCAATCGTGAGGCACCGAGACACATCCAGTCTCCATACATCAAGGACCTCTCAAACCTTCTCGGGCGCACTGCGGCATCCATCGTGATGCGCATGGAAAATTTCGCGAGTCTCGATCCGGACGAGCAGCCGCACCGTAGAGGCCTGGTCAACATAAGCCCGATCTGCAGAAGGGTCTTTGATAAGTGGAAAGACAATCCGAGTTCCCTCCGTGATTGCGCAGAAGTGTACGCGCGCGAAATCGCCGGCGGACAGCCGAACAACCTGTCCCTATTCGAGGCCAACGTCCTGCTGCCGCGTGCATTCGGAAAATACGATCTGCTCGACCAACTCGGGGAGGGCGGCTTCGGATCTGTCTTTTCGTGCGTCAATCCGGACAGTCAACAACGCTTCGCATTGAAGATCATCAAGGCGGATCGTGTTTTCGATTCGGAAGGAATGCATCGATTTCGCCGGGAGATCAAGATCCTCCGTTCGATTGAGCATCCGAATTTGATTCGCCTTCATGAAGACAATCTGGATACGGAAGACGCCTACCCCGGCTTCGTGATGGATCTTGGCGTTACGAACCTATTGGAGTACATGCAGCGGCAACCAGATCAGGGAGGCCGGCCTGTGTTGCCGGGTCACGAGGCTGCGTTCATCTGGAAGAGCGTGCTCGATGCGATCAGCGCACTGCACTCGCATTCACCTGCCGTGATCCACCGCGATATAAACCCGAGCAACGTATTGCAGATGGGCGACGGCCGCTGGGTACTTGCTGATTTTGGACTCGCGAAGTTCGTGGGCGGCACGCCAATGTCGTTTGCGACGATGACTCGCTCGATGTGCGGTACGACCTACTTCGCCGCTCCCGAACAATATCGCGACCTCAAACTGACGGACGAAAGGACAGACGTCTATGGTCTTGGAGTTCTCCTTTGGGAACTCTTTTCCACGGAGTGGCCGCCGCCAGTCACAGAAAGCTCGGGGCTTCCGCCTCAGCTTGATCTGGTGTTCAGACGTACGCAAGCAAGGTCACCTGCCCAGCGGTACCAAACCGTAAAAGAACTCGCCGCTGATGCAATCCCAGCGCTGGCGTCTATTGTGGAATCGTAAAACGGGCAATCGCAACACATACCGTTTCGCTCCATGGCCTAATCGCGGGTCGGCGGGACACGCAGGCTCTGGGTTTCTCCGCTGATTTCATTGTGTTAGCATGGCTGTCGTACGAGGTATGAGGGTATGCAGCACCTTGATGAGGCTGGCGAAGGTACGGCGAAGCCGCTGCGCCGCGTGACACTGACCGTGGACCCTGAGGATTACGCTGCCATGGAGCGTCTGGCGAAGCGTAGCAAGGTATCAGCTTCGTGGCTCATCCGGCGATCCATGCGCGAGTTCCTGGAGCGGACCACGGCGGAACGGATCGACCCGACCAACGAGAACCGCACCACGAGTGCTGAGAACGCCGCATGAGCGCCAACAACGGACGCTTCATCGCCGCTAAGATTGAGCGGGCGGCAAAAGGGCTGCCACTTCGCGTGCTCGATCTGTTCAGCGGCTGCGGCGGAATTTCTCTAGGCTTTCAATCTGCGGACTTCGAAATCACAGCCGCCATCGAATCCGATCCGGACGCTGCGAGGTCCCACGGGCAGAATTTTCACCCGGGTAAGCCCGAACACGCCAAGGCGCGGGACATCATCAAGACAACCCCGCTGCAATTGACGACGGAACTGCATCTCGGAAATCCCGCGTTGGCATTTGATGTCGTCGTCGGCGGTCCGCCGTGTCAGGCCTTTGCGCGCGTGGGAAGGTCGAAACTCCGGGAAGTGGCAGAGCACCCCGAAGCCTTTCGGCATGATGACCGTGCCCGCCTCTATCTCCAATACCTCAAGTATGTCGATGCATGTGCGCCGTTGGCCGTTCTGATGGAGAACGTGCCGGACATGCTGAACCATGGCGGACATAACATTGCCGAGGAGGTCTGCGACGTCCTTGAAGGAAAGGACTACGTTTGCGCCTATACTATCCTCAATGCCGCACATTATGGCGTGCCGCAGATGCGGGAGCGGATGTTCTTGGTCGGGTACCACAAGGACCTGGGAATCAAGCCGGCCTTTCCGGCGGCGACCCACTGGATCGAACTTCCGCCGGGATATGAAGGCTCCCGTGCCGTGGCGTTGAAAATGCTCGATAGGAACAAAGACGGCAAGCCTGCGGGCAGATACCGTAATCCGCCGGAACCGAACAAGGACCTGCCCAAGGCAGTCACCGCGGAAGAGGCGATCGGTGACCTACCCCCGATCAATGCCAGGGCCCTTTTGAAGTCTGGGGCACTAAAGCGGGGGGCTCGGCGATTCGACGAGCCGATCGCATATACAGAACCGGAGTCCCGAACCCAATTTGCGACCGACATGCGATCGTGGACCGGATTCGCAGGCACCGACAAGTTGGCAGACCATGTCATTCGATATTTACCGCGCGACTATAGCCTCTTCGCCATCCTCAAACCCGGCGATCAGTATCCGGAAGCGCACCAGCGGGCTCAGGCTCGGTTTGCACGAATAATTGCTCGGTTAGGCCGCAAAGCGCCCGCGAAAGGCACTAAGCCGTGGGAAGAGCTCTACAACAGCATCGTGCCACCGTATGACCCCGAGAAGTTCCCGAACAAGTGGCGCAAGATGGAGAAACACCTGCCCGCGAGGACCCTGCTCGCGCACCTCGGAAAGGACGGGTACAGCCATATCCACTACGACGATAAACAGGCCCGTACGATCAGCGTCCGAGAGGCAGCGCGGCTCCAATCCTTCCCAGATGGATTCCGGTTCTCCGGCACGATGAATCCCGCGTTCCGTCAGATCGGGAACGCCGTGCCCCCGCGGTTGGCAAAGGTCATCGCGGTCACGATGGCGGATGCCATCGCTGCCGCTGTTTCGGAAAGGATGGCGGTCGGGGCATAGCTCACGAGTATGGGCGAGATCATCATCGTCAGATCGCTCACGAACTCCGACCTTGGCATCTTCGCCGCCCACCGCGCCAGTGCGACCAGCAGGCAGCGCGCGATCAACATCAACGCTCCGTGTGCCGCCCGTTTGCTCACGGCGAAGGTATATGACGAAGGTGGGACCACTCTTGACTGCATCGTGACGCTTGGGGATATCCAGGAGCGCAGCGCCCGAGCTTTCACCAAGGCCCACAAGAACTGGCGCATAGGCGGGAAGAAGATCGAAGGCTTGTCCTTCGCGCGGGTGGACAGCGACGACTTCATGATCCTGAGGTCCGACGCGCCGAACGACGGGTCAAGTCCCGTCAGCATTACGTTCATCGCCCGCGCCATCGACCCAGCCTTGCAGGCTCGGCTGAGCGGCATTACGGCGCACCAACTTAAACACAGCATGCGGGTATATGACGAGTCCGACCCGGACTTCGCCGAATTCGCGAAGGTCGCAGTCATACCGCCTCGCAAGTCGCAATCCCGCAAGCCGCCCCGATCACCGAAGCCGGAGCCACCACAGGCTCCCATACCGCCGATGCCCCGGCCCGAGGCCAAAAAGGCACGCCCCCGCACGGTCCACGAGAAGGTCCGATCCGCAACCCTGATCGAACAGATGCTCAAAGTTTCAAGCGACCTCAGCGCTCCCGCCCAGCTCAAGTTCATGGACACGATCGAGCAGCTGGCGTCCCAACTTCGAAGGGTCCTTCTCCGAACAAACCGGATCATCAAGGTCGAGAAGGACCACGCCGGGCTGTGGCGCAGCGTCGCGGGACACCAGATGGGTTTCGTGGACGGAGGCATGGCCAATCTCGCGATGATCGGCGCCGCTCCGGTCGCCGTTCGCGTCGGCGGGTATCTCGTGAGGCCTGGGGACAGGACACCGAACCGCGAGGCATTCATCGTCCTCAAAAAGCTCGTGAGCGAACTTTATGCGGGTCCGGACGGCGGGGTCTACGACGGCGGCTTCCCCGATTACGGAGCCCTGCGCGATGCCGCACGGATCAGCATCGAGGCAGCGGGTGCCGTGACGCTTGTCCAGGATCACGCGGACCTGCGCTGGTTGTTCATGCATGGCGCTCTGGTGAATCCCGTGAGCCGGTATTCGGACCTAGTGCCCGTGGGGAAGCCGCACCATCCTTTTCCCGGCTTCACGGCGGCGGCGCTCAAAGATCTCCTGCCCGGCGAGGAGATCCCAGAGGGCCGCGAATCGCAGTTCATCAGCGTCTACCTCCGGCAACTCCAGCGCCTCTCGGCCAGCAACGCGGTCGTGTGCGGCGTCGTGGAGCGCGAAAGCCACACGACAAGTATCACGAATGCGGTCCTTAACAGCCTCGATGACCGCGATATCCATTCGCTCCTGCCGCTCCCGCCGGCCCAATGGAAGGCGTGGTTCCGCGCAAGCATCGATCCGGGCGACGACCCCGACGCCGAGGGCCCGCGCATAACCGATCCGCTCCTTTTTAGATGCGTCCTCGAACCCGGCGAAGCCCTTCTTCCGGTGCCGGTGAACCGGAACGAATTGCGCCGCGCGCCGGAGACCTGGAAGGACAAGATCCAGGATTATCCCGTGCCCCTGGTGTCGTACCTCCAGGCGACGGAATGGAGCGCCCCGGTTCGAATCGAGTTCTTTGACAAGGACCGCGAGCGATTCCAGGAGATCGCCGCAGTCGTGCTGCACTGCGCGTTGCTCCTGCCGCGATACGCCTTCCCCGTCGGTCTCGATATCGTGGACAAGTTCGCGCATATCCCGGATTGGATGAGCAAGCCCATCAACACGCACACCGCCGTTCAGGCCCTGAAGCGATCTCTTGACGAAGGAGACACCAAGCTTTTCGACGCACTCCGCCGACTCCTCTGCGGGTCGGAACGCGAATGGCTGCTGCGTCCGAGGAGCATGTGAAACACGAATGAGCACACCCGTTACGGCAACTTCACAAGACCCAAGCGCGTGCCAGTCGTGGCGCGCGGTCGGGACCGTCGTCGGCAATGCGGGAACGAGCGAATTCACGTTCATCCTCCGGCAATTCCAGGCCAAGGTCGGCGACATCGTGGCGCTCAGTATGGATGTGCCCGACACCACCTACGCAGGGCTCACGCGACTCTACGTCTGGGCGCGGGTCACGGACATCAAGCGTTTCAACCCGTTCTTCCCCTATGAAGCCGCCCAGGAGATCGCGGGCGAGGGCATCTCGCTCGAAGATACCGTGCTCTCCGGAACCCGCGACCAGCTGCAAGCGACGGCCCTAATCCTCGGCGCCACGAGCGAGGACAACCTCGCGGCCCTCTTTCCCCTTACGTACCCGGTGAAGCCCGCGACGGAGGTGTTCCAGCCGCCCGCGGAAGCCATCCGCCAGCTCCTCGTGGGAGGGCGTGAGAACGAACGAGGCGTCACGATCGGCAGCCTCATCGCGCGGAACGACGTGGACGTCCGCCTGAGCGCTCCGCGGCTCGTGGCCCGACACCTTGCCATCCTCGCCATGACGGGCGGCGGGAAGACGGTCGCGGCGAGGCGCATCATCCGGGAACTGATCGGGCACGAGTATCCGCTCCTCATCCTCGACCCGCACGGCGACTACATCGGGTTGAGCAAATGCCAGGACCTCCTGCGCGAGGAAGCGCCGAACTGCGACATCCGCCTCTTCTACCCCGAACTCCTGATGCAAAACGACGGGGAGGAGCTGGTTCTGAAGCTTATCGGCCAGATGACGAACGGGCTCAGCGAGCCGCAGTCCGACTACCTCCGGGGGACGTTTGCGACGACGAAGGCCAACGATGGAGAGCCCACCCTCGACTACATCCAACGGCTTGTCGGCGTGGTCGAGCGTGACATCAACAATCCGAGGGACAGGCGGCAGGTGCCGACGATGTATGCCGTGCGGCGCGCCCTTCGCATCGTTCACGGCCGGCTTGCCGGAATGCGCCATACGAGCCAGATGATGCGACAAAGTTCGAAGTTGAGCAGCTTCCAGTTCGAGCCGCTCCCGAACCCTTTCAGCCAGCCCGAGAAGATCATCCGGCCCGGGCAAACGAGCATCCTCTACCTTGGCGGGTACGATCACATCACTCAGTGCAGCATCGCCGCGATCACCCTCGAGACGCTCTTCGAGTTCCGCGCGAACCTCACCGGACGCATCGCGCCATTCTTCTCGGTCATAGAGGAGGCCCATACATTCATTCCTTCGGCACGGGAGGGAACCGAGGACGCGGTGAGTCTCCCGGTCATCCGGCGGATCATCACCGAAGGACGGAAATTCGGGACGGGGCTCCTGCTCATCAGCCAGCGGCCGAGCCGGCTTGACGAGACCATCGTCTCGCAGTGCAACTCCTTCCTCATCCTTCGCCTCGTGAACCCGCGCGACCAGACGTTCGTCCGCGCGATCATGGAGAACCTCACGGAATCGGACAGCCGGATGATCCCAGGATTCGGCCCGGGCCAGGGAATCATCAGCGGCCAGGTTGTGCGGTTCCCGCTGCCCGTCAGGGTGCGCATGGACCAGGACCTTCTGGCGTCGGAAATCGGCGACGAAGACTTCTTCGAGCAGGCAGCGGCGTGGGCGCCCGATGGCGACACCGCCGCGCGAGATGCCGTCGCCGAATCAATGCGCCGAGTCGACAAGAATAGAAACAAAACGAAGGCCGGCAAACGGGGTCGGCGCTAGCTCCTGTGTTATGGCGGATGTCCTCACCCCGGAACAACGGCGCCTGAACATGAGCCGGATCAAGGGCACGGACACCAAACCCGAGATGCTCGTTCGTAAAGCGCTCCACGCGCTCGGATTCCGATATCGCCTCCACGATCGTACTCTGCCGGGCCGACCTGATCTGGTGCTTCCTCGTTATCGCTGCGTGATCCTCGTGCATGGTTGTTTCTGGCATCGCCATCATTGCCATTTGGTAAAGAAGCCCGCTACGAGAGCGGCATTTTGGGAAGAGAAACTCGCGGGCAACGAGGAGCGGGACCGGCAAGCCATTTCGGCCCTAAGGACCGACGGCTGGCGCGTCGCGATCATCTGGGAGTGTGCGTTGCGCGGCACCACAAAGCAGCCATTCGGCAGAATTATCGAGCGGCTCGCCCGGTACATCACAAACGGCAAAAAAGCGATGTTGGAAGTGACCGGCGATGAGGAATTTTCCTCGGGTTAAGCTGGCGATCCGCCCTGTACCGCATTATAATCACGAGTTTCAGCATCAGTTAGGTCTGTCCCGAGTCACTTATGGATACGCCCAGCGCGGTCACGTCCGGTACGGCAAAGATGCGCCCCCGGTCCCGACTCATCGGGATCATCGGCGAAGAACTCATCAGTGACGAGCCCGTCGCGCTCGTCGAACTCGTCAAGAACGCGTACGATGCGGATGCCGCGCAGGTCCGTGTCCTGTTTAAGGGTTCCGACCCAGAACATCCTGATGAGATCACGGTGTTGGATGACGGGCATGGCATGGATCTCGATACCGTGCTTCACGGCTGGCTGGAACCCGGCACGGTGCTCAAGCGCATAAACGACCGCTCTCCCTCGGGACGTCTTTATCAGGGAGCTAAGGGTATCGGCCGTTTCGCCGCAGCCCGATTGGCCCAATCATTGCTCCTTGAAAGCAAGACGAAGAAGGGGCCGAACGGCATCATTGTCCTGCTCGATTGGGGCATGTTCGGCGACGAGAATTACCTCGACGAGATCGACGTTCAATATGAAGTCCGGCCGCTGCCCGGCTTGAAGCACGGCACCACCCTCACGCTCGCGGGCGTCCGAAAAGCGTGGACCGAAGCCGATTATGAGCAGCTCCACGCCCGGCTTTCGCGCCTCATTTCGCCGTTCCGCGACATCGAGGATTTCAGCATCATTCTCGAAACGCCGGGATATCCGGCGTTTTCTGGCGAGGTGCAGCCGCCCGCGCTCATACTGAGCCCCAAATACATCCTGGCTGGCACCTTGGATCGGGAAGGGCTGTTCACCGGAAACGTTGTCATAGACGATCAGGTTGTCGCGAAATTTGAGAAGAAGGAATTCGGTAAGGACGAGGGGAAGCCGCTATGCGGTCCGATCCAGGTGGAGATCCGGGCTTGGGATCGGGATCGGGAAGGGCTTGAACCTCTGGTCGCCCGCCTCGGCAAAGGCGTCCGGGACATCCGCCGCACGCTCGATTCGTACTGTGGCGTGAGCATCTATCGTGACGGCTTCCGGGTCCACCCGTACGGCGAGAAAGGCAATGACTGGCTTAGCCTCGACATCAGAAGCCGACTCAACCCAGGCATGCGGCTCGCAAACAACCAGATCATCGGCGCGATCCGAATCTCCCGCGAACAGAATCCGGGGCTCCGCGACCGGAGCACTCGGGAAGGACTCGTCCACAACGACGAGTACGCCAGTCTGGACAAGTGGTTCACCAATATCCTGGCGCTCCTCGAAGAGGAACGGTATAGCCGGCGCCCCCACAAGGAGACCGCCGAGGACGGCGAGCCGCTCTTTGAAGCGTTCGATCTCACCGACACCGTCAAGGAAGCGAGAGCGAGCCTCGGCCGTGACCACCCGATCGCGCTCCTCTTGCGCGATACCGAGAAAAGGGTCAAGGAGGGCGTCGAGCGCATCCAGGACACCTTTTCGCGCATGCTCCTCTCCGCCGGGCTTGGCCACATGGTGGATATTGTCATACACGAGATCGGCGCGCCTTTGGGCAAGGTGAACCGGCAGCTCATGCTCCTGGAACGCGCCATCAATGCTTCGAGCGACGAGGAGTTATCCGCGAAAACGGGTCCGATGATCGCGAGCATCAACGGGTGGCTCGAAACCATCCACAACCTTCGGGAGCGACTCGACCCCCAAACCCCAGCCAAACGCGGTCGGGCGACGACGTTCGACCTCCGGGAGGAAATCGAGGACAACTTCCAACTCTATACCGCGATCATGAGCAAGCAGGGCATCACATACGATATCGCCGGCCCGAAGACTCCGATCAGGATCAAGATGTCCCGCGCCGCGTTCGGGCAGATCCTCGCCAATCTGATCGATAACGCCACATTCTGGGTCACGAAACACCACGGAATCGGGAACGGTGGGAAAATTCACGTGACCATCAAACAAGTCCACGAAGCGATCATTATCAACATCAACGATGACGGCCCCGGCATTCCCGAGGAGGACCGAACCAAAGTGTTCGAGCCGTATTTCACCCGCAAAGCGAACGGCATGGGCCTCGGGTTGTACATTGCGCGGTTGATCGTGGAGCCATACGGGCGGCTTGCGTACCGCGATGACTGCAAGCTATCCGGCGCCTGCTTTCAGATCACGTTGGAGAAAGGTATCGGCCTATGAGCACGCTCAATCTTCTCCTCGTCGAAGACGACAAGGAGAATCTCGCGTTGCTCAAAGCGACGCTCCCCACCACGCTGAAGGATCATGCCTTGCGGTGGAGCACCTGCGACTCCTTCGATGCCGCCTGCGACCAACTCCGGGACCAGCATTTCGACGTGGTCGTGACCGATGTCTACCGCGACCGCAAAGCGACCAAGAAGACGAGTCTCGCGCCGGACGATGCGAAGGGCGTAAGTCTTCTGGATGAAATACGCAAGCACCGGTTCTGCCCGGTAGTCTTTTTCTCCGACGGCAGCAGGCCGGAAAACATCACTCTGGGGCTGTTCGTCCGTTTCGCCGACAAGAGCAAGAACAACGACAAGATCGTTCAGGAACTTACCGGTGTTCTGGAGACCGGCATCCCGACCCTCGCTGCGAAGCTCCATGAGGAGCTCGACCGGGCGACCAGCTCCTATCTGTGGGAGTTCCTTGAAAAGAATTGGGATCGGCTGACGCCGACGCACACGAAGGCTCCGGAGATTCTGGAACGCCTCATCCGTCGGCGGGCCGCCATCGTCTTGGGGCACCTGGACCCGACGGCGAGCACGCCGACCGAACTCGATACGGTTGAAGCCGCCGAGTTCTATCTTTACCCACCGATCTCGGGTAAGGAATACCGCCTTGGCGATGTCCTCAAACATGGCGATGAATACCGGATCGTCCTCGTACCGCACTGCTACCTTACGGTCCAGAAGGGCGAAGCGGCTCCGCGGGCCGACTACCTCGTCACGGCGAAAACGATGCCGGCCGCGAAGTTCATCGAGAAGCATCCGTTCAAGAAGGGCGAGAAGGAAAGACAGGAACAGCTTCGTCGCACGCTCAACTCTCCCGTGGACGCGGGGCAGCCGAAGGGGCGCTACTGGTTTGTACCGGGATTTCTGGACATCCCCGACCTGTTTTGCGATTTCCTTCAATTGGACAGCATTGCGTACGGGACTGTTTCGGCCGAGTATAAACGCCTGGCAACCCTGGCACCCCCGTATAGCGAAGCCTTGCAGACCTGCTACCTGAAGTTCTATACGGCCGTCGGAATCCCAAGTCTGCAGACAGAACGTTACCAGCACTTCTTCTCGACAGGGCTTGGGAAGCCGGCCGCACCACCAGAACAGCCTGCGCCGGAAGGGAAGATGCCTGCCGAGACGCCTCTCACGGCAAAACGCGTACCCGGAGAGCCCAGCGAGGAAGGGACGGGCGTCACTCTGAAGACGCCGCCGGAAGAGGCGCCGCCCGCCGCACCTGTTTCTTGAGGGCCCTGGTTTTTTGATCGTTTGCGCTTAGACCTTGAAACGGAACCAGATTGAGAGGAAGGACGTCCCCCACCTCCGGCGCAAGTGCGGTTATTGCGGACGTGCCTGGGAAACCAGTGATCATTCACCACCCAAGTGTCTGCTCATGTGGCCGCCCTCGTCCGAGGTCAAGGTACTGACCATTGATTCCTGCCGAGAATGCAATCAGTCTACCTCCAGGTATGAAAATTTGGTTTGGATATTGCTCGCCCTTGTCGGGAGGCATCCTGTTCTAGCGGAGTACTGTGCTGCGGGAGGGAAAGTTGAACGCGCCTTCGCCCGGGACTCGACGCTCCGTGACGTGATCGAAAGCTGCAAGAATACGGACGGGCATTACACCTTCACGGGGGAGATTCACAGTGCGTTCGACCGGGTTCTCCGAAAAACTGCCCAAGGCCTGTACTACGGCTTGTATGATCGGGTTCCGCCGCTTGAGAAATTTGAGCTCCTGTCGATCGAACACAGGGACTATCGCTCGCCGGAGGAGGTGATAGCCCGTTTCCGAACGCCTCCCGTCCGCGACATTACGAATGAACCGCTTCCTTCGCTGACGAGCCGTGGTCTTCCAAATGTTTTTGTCGTTCAGGCCGTCGCCACGAACCCTGAGACCGGGGAATCTCGCACTGTGATCGGGAGTGTTTTTCAGGATCTCAGGCAGGAGCCTGTCGAATGGACTGTTTATCAGCCGGGCACGCTGCGGTTCACGTTCTTTCAGGACGAGTCCGGAGATGCGATCTGTGTGATGGACCTCTGGAGCACTCTGGTCGCCGCCGTCAGGGCACCCTGGCCCAACCAACGAGGCAAACTCCGCAAGGGGCGAAAAAACCCTAACGCCCGCAAGTAGCCAACAACACCAGCGTGCTATTTCGCTCTTGTCAGCCGAGACTGCCTCCGGTACAATCGGGACGTAATTTGTTTTTGGATTGCGTTCATAGTTTCATTGGTTGATAAGATTCCTTTCGCTGCCTGTTGAGCGTTTACCCCGTGGCGAAAATCACTGCGGGGAGACCTGAAAAGGCAACTTGGTCCGGCGAACATCACCGGGCCTTAGATCTCCTTGCGGCGCGTGGAGCACCGAAATGAAGTCCCGGTGTCCGTGCGTCGTGCAGTATCCATTTGCGCTGCCCGTTAGTCTACTCTCCTTCCTGTACGTGTTCGGAGAGAGACCCGAATGGGCAACTTGGTCCGGGCCAGTTGTGCGCGGGCCTTAGTACTTCAAGGCGGCGCATGGGACACCAGAAGTGCGGGTGTTTCGTGCGTCGGTCGAGTTGCCTCCGGCACTTTCCCACCTCGAAGCCTCCTGCAATCGGAACTGTGGTCCGCCTGCCCATCGGCCACCCTCAATGGTGGCCGAGTGCTTCGGCGTCCTGCAGCGCCACCACTATTATTGCTGCGCCGCAGCTGATGTAGTCTGGCGGGCGTCGTGCCCTCGCGACGATTTCGAACGAAGCCCGGAGAGTGGTGGCTCCCCGGGCCCGCTGACTTCCGTCAGCGGCCGGCGCCATGAGGCATTTCATGGAACCAGCCGAAACGGCATCAGAATGTTCGTCAGCCCGGTGTTCCGGGCAGATGACAGATAGTACGAACGAACCAGAGTTTTCGCGACTTCCCGGGGCGGAAGCCAAGTCCACGCCCCACGCCTATCTGGTCCACTGGCGGTCTCGCTACACGGACGCCAGCGGCAGCATAGGACCAACCTCCGAAGCGGTGGCGGACCGCATCGTGGAAAGAAACGGCCGCCTTTTTCCGGATATCGTCCACTGGGCCGAACCTGTTCAAACCGCCGAACCAGTACCGATCGCGCTCGCGCAGGAGGCGGGAGGCGATGACCGGTTTAATCGGCGACATTCGTGTGCCGCAGTTCAAGATCATCCATCGTTACTGGCGCGGCGAAGTGGCGTGCGGTACCGGCGAGGAGGTCATGGCGGTGCTCCTCTCCCATGCTGGAAAGGAATGTCAGGTTCCGTTATCCGTTTCAGGAAGACTTCTGTTCGAGCATTTGGGTCGGCACCGCCGCGTGTTCCAGACCGCCCGCCAGATCGCCGACGGGATGATGGCAGACCCGTTCTGCCTTCGCCACGGCGCGAACGGTCATCCTGCGGAACGACAGACGCGGCGCTTCACCCGCGCGGTCGTGAAGATCTACCTTCAGAGGCTCCAGCGAGCGATCGGGGCGGCCTTCACCGAGTGCGGCGCGGGCTGGAGCGCCGACGAAGTGCTGACCCGGAGGTCTATCGGTAACGAAGTGGGATGGAGGCTGGAAGCGGCGGTCACTTGGGAGCACGCCCCCTGAGGATGTAGACGATTTTGTGTGGCGGCGCAGCGGCCCGAGCACGAACGCGCTGATAGGCGCCGACGGCGTAGATCCCCAGCGAAATCCGCGGCTGAGTCGGCTCGCCGAATTGGCACTCGCCGGGCGCGTCTGCCGGGCACGCGGCTCCAGTTTGGAGTCATGATGCCCGGCGTCCATTGGGGAGTTGGCGTCACGATTTGTCCGGCGTTGCCGCACTTCACTCAAAGCCGTTCAGGAGGATTCCTGCCATCCACCTGGGCGATTCTGGTGTGATCGTGAGTTCGTTAGTGCAATCTCAAGCAGCGCTTTGGCTTTCTCAAATTCGGTCTCGATGATGCGCAAATCTCCGGCCCTGATATTCTTGATCGCCGTTTCAACACACTGACGAGCGCCAATGAGATCTCTCATAACTATATCGGCGGCGCCCGAATCCTCGGCTTGTCCCATCGCTTTGTCCACGTGCCGCGACAGATCGAAAATCTCGGTCTGAAAGTTGACGCGAGCCAGCATTTCTTCGCTCGAAGGCGCTGAAGGCGTCAGCCTGGCGACAGAGGCTTTAACCTCCTGGACGCAACCCCATCATTCAGCGGGTTCGCACTGGTTCCCACAGTCGAGAAGTCAACGGCGGCTGATAAGGGAGTTTGAATCGCACTTGAAAGGCCTTCTACGGCGCTAAGCATATCGAATAGGGTTGCCTTCGCCTTCTCTGCCTTCTCGATGTCAAAATCAAACTCGATCGTCCGGTTAGGTGCCACGTCGAACGGAATCCGCTGGCCGGCTTGAATCATATGAACAAACGGCTTCCGCCGAATGTGTCGAACAGCGAGTTCATAAAAGACATTCGGGTTGCTCCCTGTGAGATCTGCGATGACCAGTTCGTCATTCCAAAGGTGCGAAAACACCTGGGTTGTGATTACTCCCGGCTGGGTGATGTGATCCGCTCGAACCGCTCGCTCATACCCGGCCTTCTCTAATACCGGCTCGACAATATACCTCAGCAGTTTGTCCGAGAAATCCCTCTCGGGACTGCCGGGGTCACCGATTCTCGAAACAAAAAAACATGTCTTTGGCATCAAGAATCAGAAGCTTACTTGTTTTCGAACTGCGACGCAACTGAGTCGCTCTGGCAGGTGCGCAGAATCAACCCAAGCTGGACCGAGGCCTTTAGACGGTGATCCGACTGTTCACCATTAATCAACTGCGGAAGACTGAAACCGTCACGCAAACACCGGTCCACCGCCCATGCCGCCGGATTCCGTCAGATCGTTCAATGCATCCGTGCACACATGGTCCATCGAACCGACGATGCGGTATTATGACGAGCGAATGAGCAGCCCGGAGCCATCAGAAACCTACCTGATGATGTGTCGCCAACTGCTGGATGCGGCGCTGAGATACGCGATACCAATCGTGATCTTCCCCCGGCCGGGCACTGGCCTAACGGGTTTCGGTGGTACCGGTTTCGTGTTGAAGACTGACTCTGAAACCGTTCTCGTGACAGCCAACCATGTCTTTGAAGGATTCAAACAACGATATTGGTCCCATCCGGAGAATTGGCACTGGATAGCTGGCAAATTGCCGCCCTTCGATCCGACAGAGCGGGTGCGGTATACGGACCGAGGCAAGGACATTGTGTTGTTGCGACTCACAGCCGAGGAAGCGCAAGCGGTGTGCGGCACCTTGTCTGAGGCGATTGAATCGCGACTATGGCCTCCGCCGCTCCCCGTAATCGGAGATGCGGTGATTATAGCTGGATACCCGGGCGATCTCAGAGAAGTTCAACCTGGCGAGGCCAAGATTGGTGCTGGACCGGCTAAATTTCTTCTGAGGGTTACGTCCGCCTATGGCGATGGCAGTCAATTCCTGTGCAAACTGGATTTCTCCGTCAACTACGGGGGGCAACCTGCTCCTGCAGATTATGATCTCGGCGGGATGAGCGGCGGTCCCATATTTAAATTGCAGGAAGGAGAGTCTGGAATCCTGCATCTCGCTTTGGTCGGCGTGATTGTTGAATGCAGCGAAGACCGCGTCGTCGCATCGGCGCTCGCGGATTTGTCTATTCGGTAGCCTGCCGCTGGTAGCAGACAGTATTGGTCGGTTTGAATTTCCCGGTGCGTTCGATGAGGCCCGGCTCGTGATTGAAGGAGGGCAGCTTAGCGGTCACCCGATTGAAAGCCTCCGGATACTACTAAAATGTTAGTAATCGCTGTAGATGATTTTGTAGTCGAGAAAGCCTCCATATCGAGCAATCAACTTCAACACGGCTCAATAGAACTGGCGCGTTTTCAGCAGCTTGGAAGCGCCGTATTTTCAGCTAGTTCCGTGATACGCTCATATCAGGTTCGCAACCAGTGGGTTGGCCTTGGGGAAATCTATCTAAATCAAGCGCTTGCGAATGAGCAAAATAGGCCCACTCAATTCCACCAGGAGCTTGCCTCCGATTGTCCACTACTCGATCACCTGCGCATGGCGGCCGGACGCTTGAGGGGCATGCTTCGCGCCAGACATGGTAGTGAGGCATCCCCGCAGGCTTGACGCCCCTGCACTCAGGTATCTAGTATCAAACTAAGGAAATCATAATCACAACGTATGGACACTCGACCGGTTGCGGTTGCCATTTTTGCGGATGGGCCAACCACCGATCAAGCGCTCCGTCACGCCGGCGGTAAAACGCTCGTCCAACACACGGTTGACACCGCGCTAGAGATCGCACCGCCTGAGCGGGTGCACGTATTCGTTGAAGGCCAATCAGAAGAGGATGTGAAGCGCGCAATCGGCGTTTCAGGCCTGAGATACGTCGTTGTGAATGACTCTAGTGGGTCGGCGCATACCCTTGTGAATGCGCATGGAATGTTCAAGAGCTACACAGGCCACCTCGTCGTCCTCCCAGGGAATTGTCCGTTGCTCAGGACGGAAACCATTCGTAAAATGATTGCCGCGGCTCGTTCCGCCAACCTGTCCGGCGTCATCCTCACGGGAACGCTAGAAGATCCAGCCAGATACGGACGCGTGATACGAGATGCCGAGGAACGCGTCGTAGCTATTGTCGCCCAGAGCGGAGCAACGCCAGAGGTCCTAGTTGCACGCGAGGTGGAGACTGGAATCTACTGTTTAGATCTCCACGCCCTGTGGCCGCGCCTTGCGCAACTGACGGAGCACCGCCGAGGCCGTGTCTGCAACCTTAGCGAAGTCTTTCAGGTCTTCTCAGGTTGTGGACAGCCGGTCGAAGGACTTCAAATTGATCTACAAGCTGAAGCATTCCGAATCGACGATGGTGTGGCCCTTGCCGCAGTGGACCGGCTGCTACGTGCAAGGAAAGCCCGGGACATGATGCTCGCTGGAGTTACGATCGAGAACCCAGACACGGTTGTTATTGACCCAGGTGTCCGCATTGGTATAGATACTGTCCTCGAACCAGGCGTTCAGATTCTAGGAGAGAGCGTCATCGGAGAAAGCTGTCGGCTCGGCAGTCACTGCATTATTCAAGACTCAGAGATTGATGATGAGGCGCGTGTTGGGCCCTATGCTCTAGTCAGCAGGTCCATCTTGGGGAAGCGTGTGCGAATAGAGCCCTTCGCAAGACTTCGAAGGGATAATCGGCTAGACGCCGGAGCAGGACGGCTCAATGAAGCATCAAATCCACATTCAAGATGAGGTGCTAGTCGGTGATAAGTCTACTCTCGTAGCGCCGCTTGTAATTGGATCCAAGGCGATGATAGCGGCAGGTTCGGTAATTACCGATGATGTTCCGCAAAACGCACTCGCGATAGGGCGGTCGCGTCAGAACACCAACTTGGCCGGGCCCGTAGCCGATTCGGAGGCAGAGTCAACCACCCGAGAGCGGGATTGCTCCTTAAAGCAGACTGAATGAGCCAGCCCCTCGCCTTTATTTCATCGACGTGCGAAGATCTGAAGACTTATCGAGTCGTAGCACGAGATGTTGTCCTGTCAGCAGGATTCCAACCTGAGATGTTGGAATACTTCTGCGCGTCCGGTCAACCGCCACTCGCTGAGTGTCTGAGCCGAGTGTCGCGATGCGACGTGATTGTTGTCATAGTCGCCCACCGATATGGATGGATTCCCTCAGATCAGGCAGATGGACCCGATGGACCTGAGAAGAGTGTTACTTGGCTAGAATGCGAATGTGCTCTGAATTCTGGGAAGGAAGTCCTTGCATTCTTGATTGACAGATCTGTCGATTGGCCAGATAAATTGAGAGATGCTCACCGGTTGACAATGCTCCTTGAGAACGACCCTGACAGCCTTAATGAACTGAGTGTTGCAGCGGTGAAGCGGGAAATTCGAGGTCTTGCCAAGTTTAACAGGCTGCTGAAATTCTAACCAAAACATGTGACCTGAAGAATGTTCCGTACGTCTATCTGTCATGCGCGGCGCGGACATTCAGCAAGACGAACTTTTCAGCTACGGCTCGCTCGAGGATCGAGTGCCGGCAGACCAT
>DATGMH010000070.1:0-4982 GCA_035293725.1 Bryobacteraceae bacterium | reverse complement strand
GATGCTGTATCTGCGGAACCGCGACGAGCCCGGCGTGGTCGGCAAGGTCGGCGCAACGCTCGGGAACCTCGGCGTGAATATCGCGACGCTGTCGCTCGGGCGGCGCGAAGCGACCTCCGGCGCCGAAGCGGTGGCGTTGATCCGCGTGGACGGCGAGGTAAACGAGTCCATTTTGGAGCCGATCCGCGCGATTCCCGCGATCACCGAAGCCAAGCTGCTGCGCCTGTGACAAACGCGCAAGTCGCAGATTGAGCGGTGTCCCCTCCCAAACCGACCGGATTTGCACCGCGTGGTATGGCGCGCTAAGAATCAGGACGAGAACTCGCGGCAGGATGCTCGTTTCGTCAGGCCTGCCAGCCATTTTGGCAACCGGCTCTAGAAACGGGCATTTAGGGCTGTGACACGGCACATAAAGGCCACGTTCTTGACACGCTTTAGACTCTAGAATAAAAAAGTGACCAACATTTGTCTTTGAAAGCGAGGGTCTTTGAGCGGTCGGGGGTGTGTTGCCAGTCATCCCGAGAAGTTTTACCCTCCGTTTCCGGCTGTTTCCAGCCGGCACCGGTGCGCCCGATAAGCAACGAACAAAAGTTGTTCCGAAAGGAGCAGTCCATGAAGCGGTTTTCATTCTTCCGGGGCTTCGGATTTCTGGCTCTAGCGATGACGCTGGCGGTATCAGCGGTCATGGGGCAAACCGGCACCACCTCCCTCCACGGAGTCGTGACGGACAAGACTGGTGCAGCGATTGCCGGCGCGACCGTTACCGTTCTTAATGCCAGCCAGGGACTCGAACGCAAAACCCTAACAGGAAGCGCGGGTGAGTATGAATTCCTCTCTTTGCCTCCGGGGACGTATACGCTCCGCGTGGAAATGGTGAACTTCCAGAAGTACGAGCATACGAGATTGCAGTTGCTGGTGAATTCGCCAACCACAGAGAACGTATCTCTTAGCGTGGGTGCTACCACGCAAACCGTCGAAGTTTCTGCCCAGGCCGTCACGCTAAACACGACGGATGCCTCGTTGGGTAACGCTTTCAATGAAACCCAAGTCAAGGAGTTGCCGCTAGAGGGCCGCAACGTGCCGGACCTGCTGAGTTTGCAACCCGGTGTGACCTACACAGGGAATCGCTCGGACGTGCCGACTTGGGACACGCGGAATGGAGCGGTGAACGGCGCACGGAGCGATCAGAGCAACGTCACGCTGGACGGCGTTGCCGTGAACGACGAGGGGGGACATGCGTTTACTTCGGTTCTGCCGGTCACACTCGATTCGGTGCAAGAATTCAGGGTTACGACGACAAACTACAATGCGGATCAAGGCAGCACATCCGGAGCCCAGGTTGCGTTGGTCACGAAGAGCGGCACCAATTCATTTCACGGCTCGGCTTACGAATACAACCGCAACACCTACACCAGCGCAAACGACTATTTTGTGAAAGCGGCGCAAATTGATAACTGTCTGGGCAACGGTACGCCACTGAGCGATCCTTCATGCAACAAAGCGCCGAAACTCATTCGCAATATTTTCGGGGGTTCGCTCGGCGGGCCAATCAAGAAGGACCGATTCTACTTTTTTGGGAATTTCGAGGCCACCCGAAGGGCGGAAGCGCAAAGCCAAACGGACGTGGTGCCGTCGGCCACCATGCGCGACGGGATCATCCAGTACCTGTGCGCAGATGCCGCAAACCCTTCCTGCCAGGGCGGTTCGGTGACTGGCCTGAGCGGAAAGTCGTACGCCGTTCAGCCGGGATACTATGCGCTCTCGCCGGGAACCATCGCGGGAATGGATCCTCTGCACATCGGTCCTAACCAGCCCGTGCTGCAATACCTCAACACTTGGCCCGCGCCGAACAGCAGCGCTTGCGGCGACGGGTTTAACTACGCTTGTTTTAATTTCAGCGCACCGATCTCAGACAGCAAGAACGAATATATTGCGAAGCTCGACTACAACATAACGAAGGACGCCAAGCACCGCGTGTCGGTCATGGGCGCTCTTCGCAACGACAACAATGCAGGTTCGCCCTTCTATCCCGGGTTGCCTCCTTCCCAGTCCATCGTCAACTACAACAAAGGCATCGTGGCCAACTACAGCGGAGTCCTGACGAATTCGATTGTCAACAACTTCCGATACGGGTTTGTCCGAGAGAGCGTCGGCACGATTGGCAACTCCAACCAAGATTGGATTTACTTTCGAGGTTTGAACGATCAAGCGGGCGCGGTAACGCGTACGCATAGTTTCCAGCGGCCGACGCACACGCTGGCAGACGACGTTTCGTGGATTCGCGGAAAGCACACGTGGCAATTCGGCACGCAAATTTCCTTCATCCGAACGCCGAGCCTTAGTTACGCGTCTTCGTTCAGCGACGGCAGTACCAACGCATCCTGGACCAGCGTTTCGGGTTATGCGCAGAAGAACACGCCACTGACTCCGCAGAACTACTGTCCGGGCGGGCAGTGTTTGCCGGCAGTGGATGCCAGCTTTGCAAACTCCTACGACTTTCCGCTACAAGCGCTGATGGGGATGGTGACCGAAGTCGACGGCAGGTACAACTTCCAGCGGGATGGAAGCGCACTGCCAGACGGCGCGGCCCTTCAGCGGCGGTTCGCGATCAACAGCTACGAGTTTTATGGGCAAGACACTTGGAAAGTGACGCCGAATTTTACGGTCACGCTTGGGCTGCGCTGGTCCCTGTTTTCGCCTCCATGGGAGACGAACAAGCTTCAAGTCTCGCCTACAGTCAACTTGGACCAATTTTATTTGAACCGCGGCGCGGAGGCGGCGCAGGGCATCCCGTCGAACCAAGACCCCTTGGTCGCCTTCGATTGGTCCGGGCCGGCGAACGGCAGGCCCGGCTATTACAACTGGGACAAGAAGGACTTTGGTCCGCGTATCGCGCTTGCCTGGGCCCCCAAGTTCGGCAGCGGACTGCTTGGCAGCCTGCTCGGCGAAAACAAGACCTCCATTCGCGCAGGCTTCGGAATGGTTTACGATCGATTCGGCCAGAACCTAGTGGATGATTTCAATCAGTCCGGATCGTTCGGACTTTCGACCGAACTTTCGAATCCGGCTGGCTACGAGACGCCATGCACCTCCCCTCGGGTCACTGACATTCATACGGTGCCCACGATGGACCTCGGTTGTGCCAGCACCAACCCACCGACTCCGCCTCAGCAGATTTTGCTGACTCCGCCGCCGGCGGTATTTCCGGAGACATTTCCAACCGGGACCTTCTACATTGGTTCCAGCATCGACAAGGGGCTTAAGACCCCATATGCGTACACCTTCGATCTATCGATCGCACGGGAACTAAAGAGCGGGTTCTCGCTGGAAGTCTCCTATGTGGGGCGGCTGTCGCACCGGCTACTGATGCAATTGGACGGCGCAACTCCGCTGAACCTGAAAGATCCGAAGACGGGCGTCGATTATTTCACCGCGGTAACGGCGCTGGCCAAGATCTACCGCCAACAGCTCGCAAGCGGCAACAATGCCTCCACGCTGAGCTTCAATCCGTCGCAGCTTGACCCGAAAATCGCCCAGTATTGGACGGATATGATTCAGCCGCTCAAGGGGCCGAATCCCGGCGATGGAGGAGCCAGCGGACTATATACGATTTCCTCTTGCACTGGCGTCGATTCCAGTGGGAATCCGAACGTGCTATCCACAAGCAACCCTGTCATCGCGGCTTACGATGTTTTCTGTGGCAACAACTTAAACGAGACAACCGGGCTGCTGGTACTTGATTATTATGGAATTCCGGATTTCAACAACGTCTCGAATTGTGGCCAGACGGGCCAGCCGGATTGCAACCTCTACTTCCCAAGCGGCGGTCAGTTCTCGTTCTATAATCCGCAATTCGCCACACTTTATATGTGGCGCTCGATGGGAACCGCGAATTACAACGCCATGCAGGTGTCCCTTAAGCACAAGCTGTCGCACGGCGTTCAGTTTGACTTTAACTATACGTTTTCAAAATCCATTGACCTGGCATCAGACGCGGAGCGCGTCGGCACTATCGGCGGGAATGCAGCCCAGATTCAAAATGCGTGGAGTCCGTATCAGTTCCGCGCCGTTTCAGACTTCGATGCTACTCACCAATTCAATGCCGATTGGGTTGCTGACTTGCCTTTTGGCAGAAACCGTTGGATTGGGCGGAACGCTTCTCGCGCGTTGGATGCGGCCATCGGCGGCTGGCAGCTTTCCGGACTCTTCCGCTTGACGAGTGGCCTGCCCTTTTACGTGACCAACGGCTATCAATGGCCCACGGACTGGGACCTCTCCGGGAATGCGATTAAGACTGGCCCTGTCCAAACGGGAACCTTCCACAACCCTAGCGACGCCAGCGTAGTGAGTGCGTTTGCTAATTTTGATGCTGCCCAGAGCTCCTTCCGGGAACCGTTTCCGGGCGAGGCCGGCCAGCGCAACAATCTCCGCGGACCCGGATATTTCAGTCTAGATATGAGCCTAGGGAAGCGGTGGCAAATGCCTTGGAGCGAGTCGCATAGTCTGCAACTTCGCTGGGAGGTGTTCAACGTGTTGAACGCCGTGCGGTTTGATCCTTTGAGCGTGAATGCCACGATGGACTTTTCTGGCTCAACCTTCGGCCAATACACTCGTCTCTCCACCAACCCGCGTGTGATGCAGTTCGCGTTGCGCTACGAGTTTTAGGCAGCGCTGACCGGGATTGACCTGGACCTCTTCGGAGAATGCCGGGGCGTGCCAGTGTTCCGGCATTCTGTTTTGCGGCGGAGCTGCTCGATACCGGCACTGTTTGGGCGAGGAAGCGGAGCGAACGTTTGCCGCCTGTGCGGGCTTTTAATGCAACTACCGGTTGGTCCGCGACGCGCTGCGGAACGAATCCCAGCCGCCGGACGGGAGGGGATGCGGCTCTCCATTGGCATCGAGGAGAAGGATGCTGCGGTTCTGCGTGACTTCGCCGATGGGAGTCACGGCAACTCCGCCGAGAGTCCTCGGCAGGCGCTTTG
>DATGMH010000069.1:0-4139 GCA_035293725.1 Bryobacteraceae bacterium | reverse complement strand
GCTCCACTTTCCTCTTCCTCCTGTCCAGACCGGGCCTCCTTTCGGGTTCAATTCCCGAAACAGGATATCCGGTCCTTGTTTGGTACAGGGGGGGGCCAAATCAGAGTATCGAAGTGGGCCAATTCAGAGTAGCGAACTCAGGAACCGCAACAGACCAATGCTCGACGTCTACGAAGACCTATCGCGGAGGTTTCCCAATGGACTGGCAGAGGTTCCTCCCCTTCCCGAAGAGGTATCGGGCGCAACTGTGGGTCTGGCCATGGCAGGAGGTGGTCGTATATGAAGGTCCTTTCTCCTCTGTTTGCGAGCCTGCTAGCGCTTTTCCTGTTAACACGCGTGCGCCGCGTCGTGGCTCTGACCCTTATCGGAGCGGTGGCATTCACAGTGGTCGCTCCGCCAGCGAGAGCTCAACTGGGTATCGGTCCTGTGATTGCCGCGGCAACGGCCGTCGTGACGCTGATCAACAACACGATCGGAGGGCTGCTCACCGCCGTCCGGGGCACAATTGGGTCTATCAATGGCGTACTAACGCAGTTCGACAGGCTCTGGGAACAGGTTGTCTATCCACTGCAATTGATAAATCAAGCGCGCGCCCTTGTGAGTTCGATGATCGCTCAATACCGCGGTCTCCTGACCGCCTTGCTCCGTGTCAACGTGTCGAGCGCGCAACTTCCCAATCCCGTTGCTCTCGAATCCGTGATCCGGAACCGGAATACGGGCGATTTTGCCCAGCTAACCAATGCCTTCGGGCAAACGTATCGGCCGATTCCCCAAGCGACTGATGCCCATCCGATGGAACGCGACTTGGCCGACATCGACGACGCCATGGCGTTAGCCAATCTAAAAACGTTGAAAGCCTCAGACGCAATGGTCGACCAGATGATGACAGCCGCCAATGTCATCGAGGATGAGGGCGTCAACATGGCCCCGGGATCAGCGCCGTACCTCGCTGGGGCCGGCATGATCGCGTCCGTTAAGAGCCAGGCGATGATGCAACGAATGGTCGCGGCGGCCATCCGCCAAGAGGCGGCGCGAGTGGCGCACGACAACACGGTACGAAAGCGGAACGCGATGTTTGGCGCTCAGTTTCGAACCGATGTACAGACGATGTTCAAGAAATAGGAGGGACCATGCCTGCTTTCTTCGGCGACGTATTCCAGTGGATCTGGCAAGACAGGACCAAGATCGTTGCGCTTCCGTTGGTGCTTGTACTGGTGGCGCCACAACCTGCGAGGGCTCAGTTTATCGATTGGGCGGCTATCGTCGCCGCCATCAACAGCATCGGAACAGCCATCAGCAATGTGATCGGCGGCGGGCTACAAGCCATCAACAGCGCCCTGGGGGCGGTCAATAACATTTTGAACACCATCAACGGCTTCTTCCAGAACGTAATATATCCACAAGCTGCGATCAACCGGGCACGCGGCGTTGTTGGCGCGGTTCAAGGGATCTATAACGCGATTCGGGGCCTCGTCAACCTAAACGTTACCAGCGCAACACTGGCGAATCCTCGCCAACTTGAAACCGTCATTCTGTCGAGAAATCCGGGCAGCATCGGCCAGGTCCCCGGCAGTTTCACAACGGTCTACCAGACGGTTCCCACACCGACCGATGCTCCACCAGCGGTGCGGGACATGATTGACATGACCGATGCGACGGCCCAAGCGGCCTTGAAGAAGGCAATCGCGATCGACGCCGCGGCGGACCAGTTGATGGACGCGTCTGACCAGCTTGCGTCCGAACTAGGGCAGGCTGCCCCGGGGACCGCGCCGATGATCGAGGCACAGTCCGCAGCGATGCTCGTGAAGGCTCACGCGCTCACACAATCGGCGATGGCGGAGCTTTTCAGGATCCGAGCGATTGATATGGCGAACACCGGAGCAGGCCTCAAATTCAATGCGAACCATGCGAGCGATACCCGACGCGATCTGACGAATATGTTCGTCAAGTAAAGGAGGAGAGGTGTTTTTCTTTGAACAGACTTTTCAGACAGTGCTCAATGGCGTGTCAGGTGCGTTCGGACCGATGGCTGCGATTATCAACATCGCCAACGCCATCCTGCTCCTGTGCGCCCTGTTCGCCGTTTACGAGGCATACGCGCGCGGCGGCGACGCCCGGATGATCGGGATCGCGGCTGCCAAGTTCCTGCTGCTGGGTTTGATCCTCTCCAATTACGACAGTATCTTTCGTTCGGTTAACGGCGCGTTCAACCAGGTCGCCGCCGCCATCTCACCCAACGATTGGGCAAACAACTGGATGCTCCAGGTCAATCAGTACTTCAATGGGTTGGGCAATGCGAGCTGGTTCAACCTCGTCGTCAGCAGCATCGTGGCCCTGATCAGCGTACTCGTCCAGTTGATTGCCGCTGTCATTTTCCCGATCAGCCTTCTGATCTTTACGATTATGTATTGCCTTTACGGAGCAATCTTGTACGCGGTCGGACCGTTGGTTCTCGCTCTTTATCCGGCTTTTGGGGTTGGCCAACTGGCGCGCAGCTACCTGGTGAACCTGTTTGTATTTCACGCCTGGGGAATCGTGTATGCGCTCTTCAGCATTCTGCTGACGGCGATAAATGCAAACAGCCTTGCCGCAATGCTTGCGTCCAACAGCCTGGGGGGCTGGTTCCAAGGAGCGAGCACGGCGCTATTGATGTCCCTGGCGAGCATCCTTTTCGCGGTAATGGTTGCTCTCATCCCATTTCTCGCCAGACGCATCGTGACCGGAGAGATCGGTAGCTCCATGATGATGATCGTTCACACGGTCAGCTCAGCAGTGGGAAGCTTTGGATTCAGACTGCCTGGACGATAGGGAAAGGAATCGCGAACTATGTTCAAGAGAAAGCAGACCAATATTAGCGAGCCGCCACCTGAGAAAACTCATTACACAAAGTACTACGAGCATGACGGCCAGCTTCGTGCGTACGCCAACAGATCGATGTTGATGGCCGGCTTGTTCGGGGTGATCGCCTTCATATCGCTTCTCTTCGCAATCTACGTGCGGCTGCAACCTCCCACGGTGATCCGAGTCGCGGCTGACGGTGAAGCGACGGTGGTCGGCGGAAGACCGGTGGGCGGTTCGGTGACGGCTGGGATCTTGAAGGTCCTGGCCGCCAGCCAGTCGGGCGAGGTGGCACCCACGGATATCGAAGGCCGGGCGGCGGTGCGGAAGTTCCTCGAAAGCTATCTCCGCTACACGCCGACGTCCGTAGACAAGAGCCTGGCCGACGCGCTGAACATGATGACTCAGAATCTGCGCGTCTATTGCTTGAATCAGCTTCGAGATCAGGACCTGATCGGAAAGATCAAGGACGAGCAGATCACGTCCTCGTTCAAAATCCGGTCTATCGAGCCGGTTCCCGGTCAGCCTTGGACGGATCAGGCCTTCGGGGTGAAGGAGGTTCACCGCATTCGAAACAAGAGTGAATTCACTGACAAGATCGTTGGCAAGTACCACGTGAGGTTGATTCAAGACAAACGCTCCGAGCGCGTACCCAGCGGCCTCCTGGTCGCGGAATACCGCGAGGAACAGATGGTTGGAGAAAGAGATATCGGTCTGTTGCAGGAGTCTGGCCTGCTAGACCACTGACGGTTCTGCCGGTCCCGGTCTTCGAGAGGGCATCTCCGGGTCGGGATGGTAGAGGCGACGCCAGCGCTGTCTGGCGATTTACGCGTGCTTGAGAGAGGACGCGGCGCGGCCCGTCGGCTCGGGAGGGTCGGCGGGCCGTGAGTCACTTTCGGAGAAAGGAGCGATCACAGATGGCGACACTAACGCCGGAGGCGCCGGCGCCGACGCAGGCCAATGAAGCCAAGTCGCGGCCAAACAAGAGGGAACGTCTCAAACGCCCTAGACGTGGGCGTACCGAAGAATCTGGTGCCCGCTATTTCCTGGTCAAGGGATCGAGTGTAGACAAGATGGAACTCGGTGAAGAAGCGGCCAGTGAGAGCGAAGCGATGGTCACTGCCTTCCGTACTGGGGGGAGTTTCGCGGCGGTCACGGAATGGAAAACCGGCTCTATAGCAGAATCTGTGGGCAGAGCGACGACTGAATTACCTGGCTGACAAGCTGTTTGACTGCGACGAATGGGAGCACTTTGAGAGAGCCGCCCCCGGTACCTGCGGTGAAGGGGGAGCTGTGGAAAT
>DATGMH010000068.1:0-27479 GCA_035293725.1 Bryobacteraceae bacterium | reverse complement strand
ATTACACCGAGCGCGGCATTAAAAGCCGCCACGGCTTCATGACCGAATGGGTGGTGGAAGACGAACGTTATCTGAACGTGGTGCCGCGCGCGCTGCGGGACATTGGAGTTCTGGTCGAGCCGTTGACGATCGCTGAAAAATCGCTCGAACAACTCTCGCATATCCAGGAGCGGCTGCCTTGGGCTTCGCCTGTTGAACCCGGCGGACATGCCAACGCGGGCCATCGAGCCGTGGTGCTGGGCGCCGGACCTGTCGGGTTGCTCGGCGCGATGGTGCTGAAAATCTCCGGCTATGATGTGACTATTTACTCCCGCTCGCCCAACCACGAGGAGCAAAATAAGATTGCGTCTACGATAGGCGCTCGCTACATCGCCGCTGAATCGCATACCGTGGACCAGATGGCTGCCGCGGTGGGACCAATCGACGTCGTCTATGAAGCCACCGGCGCTTCGGGCGTAGCATTCGAAGTCATCGAGCATCTTGGGCCAAATGCGGTGTTCATTTTTACCGGCGTTCCGGGCCGCAAAGCGCCGATTCCGGTGGACACGGACCGCATCATGCGCGACATGGTTCTCAACAATCAGGCTATCGTTGGGAGCGTCAACGCGCCGCCGCATTGCTTCGAGGCCGCAATCAACCATCTCGGCGTATTCGCCAGCCGCTGGCCGGACGCCGCGCGGTCGCTGATTACCCACCGTTACCCGATCGAGCAAGCGCTCGAACCGCTGTCCAGCGGAGCGGGTGGCGTCAAGAACGTGATTCAACTTGCATCGTGAGCACCGAGTGGATCGACATTTCAGTTCCCCTGCATAACGGAATTGTCCACTGGCCTGGCGACGCACCGTTCCAGCGCATCCAGACATTGGCTTTGGCCGACGGCGGTCCCTGCAACCTTTCCGAGATCCGTGGCAGCGCGCATAGCGGTACCCATATGGACGCTCCGCTGCATTTTTTGGACGGCGCGCCGGCAATCGAGACCATGCCCATCGAAGCGACAGTCGGCCGCGCCCGCATCATCGAGATTCAGGACGCTCAGACGATTGGTATCGCCGAGCTGAAGCCGCACCGTCCCGAAAAAGGCGAACGCCTCCTGTTCAAGACCGCGAATTCGCGTCTTCGCTGGTTCACGCGCGACTTTCAGAAGGATTTTGTTTACATTCCGCCCGAGAGCGCGCGCTACCTGGCCGAATGCAAAGTCCGCACCATCGGCGTCGACTATCTTTCCGTGGGCCATTCCGAAAACGGCGGCGACGAAACGCATCGAATCCTGCTTGCAGCCGGCATCTGGATCATCGAGAGCCTGGATTTAGCGCACGTTGCGCCGGGCGAATACGAGTTGATCTGTTTGCCGCTCAAGATCGTGGGCAGCGACGGCGCTCCAGCCCGCGCGGTCCTACGCAAGCTGGTACTCTGATCCGTCCTGCTCGCTCTTTCCTCTCTACGATCCGTCCGGCCCGCCAATAAGCTGACGCCCGCCAGCTTCGTCGATAATGAGGTCGAGTGACGGACACAGCCATTCTGGATCACATCTCCCGGCTTCCGCACGCGCGCGCTACTTTCAAACAGCTGGTCCGTGAGCTTGGCTCGCGCGGCGAATCGCGCCAGGATGTGGACGCCGCGCTGGAACGGCTCACTGCGCGCGGCGACCTGATCGAAGTCCGCTCCGGCCACTTCATCGCCACCCGCTTCAGCCGCGAATACGCGACAGGCCGGCTCAACATGCATCGGGACGGCTATGGTTTTCTCATTTCCGACCGGCCACTCGAAAACGTCCGCGGCGACATCTACATCCCGCGCGAGTCCGCCCAGACAGCCATGCACGGGGACCGCGTGGTGGTCCACATCGCGCGTATCGAGACCGATGGGCGCGCGGATGGCGAAATCGTCAAAATCTTACGGCGCGCTCACCAGACCGTCGTGGGCGAATTTCGCGCCAGCGCCCGCGGCTGTTACGTGATTCCACACGATGAGCGCATCCGGCAATGGATCGACATTCCCGAGGGTATGGAACTGCCGCGCGCGGACTCGACGCGCCACCGCGTGGGCGTCACGCCAGTGCAGGCAAAGCACCCCGAAGACCTGGACGGCATGATTGTCAACGTGGATGTTCTCGAATTTCCGGAGGGCCGCGAGCGCGCCGCCGGACAGGTGATCGAAGTTCTCGGGTATCCCGACGATTTCGGCGTGGATGTCGAGATCGTCATCCGCAAACACCACATCCCGCACCAGTTTCCGCCACAGGTTCTCGAACAGGCGCAGAGCTTCTCGAACATCATCCGTCTGGATGAGCTGGGCGGCCGCGAGGATTTCCGCGATCTCGATATTGTCACGATAGACGGCGAGACGGCGCGCGACTTCGACGATGCGGTGTGGGTAGAGCGGCTCGCCAACGGCCACTACGCGCTCCAGGTCCATATCGCCGACGTCAGCCACTATGTCCAGCCCAGTACGCCTATCGATGAAGAGGCGTTTCTGCGCGGCACCAGCGTGTATTTTCCCGATCGCGCCGTTCCGATGCTGCCGCTCGAGCTGTCCACCGAAATTTGCTCGCTCAAACCCGGCGTTGACCGCCTGGTGCTCTCGGTGCTGCTGGAACTGGATCATCGCGGCGACGTGATCGCGCAGCGCTTTTGCCGCGGCGTGATCCGCAGCGTGGAGCGCATGACCTACACGGACGTACATGCGCTGCTCGAAGGAGACGCTCTCCTGCGAAAGCGTTATGACCGGCTGGTTGCGCGCTTCGAGTTGATGCGTGAGCTGGCTCTCATACTCAATCGGAAACGCGTTCAGCGCGGTGCGATCGATTTCGATATGCCGGAACCATTGATCGAATTCGACGAGTTTGGCGAAATGACCGGCGTCACACGCAGCCCCCGCAACATCGCACACCGGCTGATCGAGGAATTTATGCTCGCCGCCAACGAGGCCGTAGCTTCTCATTTGGAGCAGCTCGAAATTCCGTCGCTGTTCCGCATCCACGAGCAACCCGACCCCAAGCGAGTGATGGAATTTGAAGAGATCGCAGCGCATTTCGGTTACTCGCTCGGCGTTGGCGCACTGCCGGTGAAGCGTTTCCCGATGACCGTACGCGGGCGCGATGGGCGTAAAACGCAACGCGCGATCGAAAGGCCGACGGCCGATATCGCGATCTCGCCCCGCAACTATCAGAAGCTGGTCGCCAAAATCGAAGGGAAGCCGGAGGAGCGCATCTTGAGCTATCTGATGCTAAGGTCGCTGAAACAGGCGCGCTACAGCGCCGAAAATCAGGGCCACTTCGCGCTGGCAGCCGCCAGCTACACGCATTTCACTTCGCCGATCCGGCGTTATCCCGACCTGGTGGTACACCGCATTCTCGGCGCGGCATTGGACGGAAAAAGGCAAACCGTCGCGCCCGAGCGCCTGCAAGTCATCGCGGACGATTGTTCGGAAACCGAGCGCCGCGCGGCGGAGGCCGAGCGCGAGCTGGTGGAGTGGAAAAAGGCCAAGTTCATGGAGGACCGCGTGGGCGAGCAGTTCCGGGCGCTCATTATCAGCACCACGCGTTTCGGATTTTTCGTGGAGCTGGAAACCCTCTTCATAGAAGGGCTGGTCCCGATCGATTCGCTGCCGGGCGACCGCTACAGCTATCACGAGAACACGCGCAAGATCATCGGCCAGCGAACGCGCCGCCGGTTCAGCATCGGCGACTCGGTAGAAGTACTGCTGGATCGCGTGGATCCAATCGAGCGCAAACTCCAGTTCTCGCTGGCGGAGCCGGAAAAAATCCGCAGCAAGCGGAGACGCTAGCCGGCCCGCTACTCCCGCTATTGGCGCAGCGGTTTGGGTGTCGAAGGCGGATTAGGCGGCGTGGGCACCGACGGAGGCGAGGGAATGTCCGGAAACGTGACATCCTCGGACGCACCGGCTTTGCGAATGGTCAGAGAACCACGCGCCGTCTCCAGCCGGACCTCGGGCCCGCCGTTGCTTCCCTGGATGGTCGCGCCGCGATGCGTCTCATCCACGGTCAGCGGCGAGCCGTAATCGTTGTGCACCTCGCCCCGGTCGGTGGAGGCTTTCAGGTCGAATTTTGCCCCGGCCGGCAGCGCCAGATCGAGGTCGCCGGAGCGCGTCCGCGCCGTCAACTTGGGCACCGTCTTGCCGGGCCGCAGAGAGATGTCGCCGCGATCGACATTGAGGTCGAGCGACTGCGTGAAATTGGACATCTGCACGTCGCGCGAGCGCGCGCTCAGGCGGACCGGCCCCACCAAATTGTCTCCGGTGAACTCACCGAGCGACATGTGCACCTGTCCCGGCAGTTTTTCGCAATCCACAGTGATTCTGGGGTCTTCGTAGCGCAAAGGCTGGGCGAGATTGCGGAGTTGGATCTGGCCCGTGTACGTTCCTCCGACGGTGACCTGGCCGTTGATGTCCTGGAGCTCAACGTCCTGGCCGTTCCCTTTCAGGTCCACCGTGCCTTTCACGCCAGTGGCGCGGATCAGGTCGCTGCGGCGCAAGTCGACGCGCACATTGCCGCCGATATTCTCGAGCCGGACGCCCGCGTTGTCGCTGGTGATGTCCACGTTGCCGTTGACGTTCTGAATCTCGAAATCGCCATAGCGGCCGTGCGCCTCGATGGAAGCTCCCGCGGGCACACTGATCTCGAGATCGTCGGAGATCTGCATGCGATCGTTGACGCGATCCTGATTGGTCCGGACCAGTAGTTCGTCGCCTTGCTGGATCAGCTCGAGCGGAGTGTCCCGGTTGGCGCGGTCTGCATCGCTTTGTTGGAAGGAACGGATAGTTTGATGACCGCTCACTTTCACCGCGCTATCCGAGGTTCCGGCGATCCGGGCATTGCCCCGAAAACTCTCGATCATGATGCGGCAGTTGTTCCCGCACGGCTTTTCCGACCCGTTCAGCGTGTAGTCGTATGGCTCGCCCATGCCGCGCACCACGCCGCGCCACATTCCGGCGGGAAACCACGTGGTGTAGTTCCGGGCCGTGTACATCGTAGCTCCGACGATACAAATCAAGAAGACCAGCAC
Source organism: Bryobacteraceae bacterium (assembly GCA_035293725.1). Taxonomy (GTDB): domain Bacteria; phylum Acidobacteriota; class Terriglobia; order Bryobacterales; family Bryobacteraceae; genus Palsa-89. Next base: position 22,455 of record DATGMH010000068.1, on the reverse strand, counting down.
CCACTCGCCGCCCGAAATGCCATTGCGCGGAATCGGTTTCGACATAGCGGCCCATAGCAGGATCTCGATGAGGCGAAGCACACCCCAGGCGATCAGCACGAAAGGCCAATAGCGCGAAACGATGTCGGCTAGGGGAACGTCAGGCCACAGATTCCGCATTAAGAAAAGCACGCCGATCAAGATCAGAATCAGCGGCCCAATCACTGAACCGCGCCTCATATTACGCTGCCTCCCGGAGGTTGGTTGGGTGGCGGCACCGGCTGCGGGTGCTCAGCGGCGCGCTCCAATAGCTTCAGCACACCGAATACGATGATCAGCAGAGGCCAGGTCCGGCTGAATCCGTAAATACCCATATAGTCGATCGCCACCAGCGACCCCAGCGTGATCAGCATGATGGGCCCGCGAATGGCCTGCACGAGGTTGCCGCTAATGCCGTTCATTGGCCGCCTCCTGCACGCCGGTGGGACGCTGAGTGTCACGCGGCGCCGAACCGCCGATTCGTTCGTACAGCAGATACACGCCCAACGCAATTAGCGCGAGGGGCCAGTAACGAATCAACTGACCGAAACGAATTATATCCAGATTGTTTAATAGAAACAGCAAGCCGGCGGCGATCAGAACCACCGGCGCAAGCGGAAACCTGGCCGTTTCGCCATGCCGCGGCACGATGCTCGAAAACTCATCCACCGGCTGGCCGAGCTGGCGCTTCTTGGCGGTATGGTACGCCTCGAAGGCCATGTAAAAAACCCACACCGCGATCATCATGCCGAACAGCGGTTGCAGGTTATCGGAGGTCTGGTCGCTGCTCACGATGCCGATCAAAATACCCAGCACCACCACGTGGATGAGGCCTTTCACGTATTGGCCGTTATAGATGGCTCCTACGCCGGGTATCAGCCCCAGCAAGAAGGCCAGTCCGGGAGACGCGCCGGTACTCGGGATTGCGGCGGGGGCGGGCGGCGGCGGAGGCGCCGTATAGGGCGAAGACGCGGCGGCGGCCGCGGGCGCGGGAGCGTGTTCGGGACAGTACACAGTACCGCCGGCAAGGCGCCGGCACGCCTCACATAGAGCTTTCCCGCATGTCCGGCAATAAGCTACGGCCGGTAAATCCGGGTGTGTGGTGCAATTCATCTCATTCCCTCTTGTCCTTGGTTGCGGCGGGCGTTGGCGCGGGCGCGGCTGTGCCGCCGGCTTTTTCGCGCGCTGCGCCGCCGATATCCTGCTGCGTATCTGTCTGGCTTCGAGCCCCCTCTGCCTGCTCCTGATCCGACCATTCCTTCAGACGCGACTGGACTTCGATTACCAGCCGCAGATTATCGTAATACTTCATCGCGCGATCCCAAACCCGGTGGCTATGATCGTCAACGAACTGCCACGCCTTTACCGGATCCAGATCGGACGCCCGCAAGGGGCGGAGCTCGATGTGCGCGAAGCGCGCCAGCATCGCCAACGACAGGACCGTCATCGCCATGCCCATGGCATAGCGAGGCTGGAGTACATTCTCCACCCAACCGCCCAGGAGCTTGCGCCACCAGGGCTGCCGTTCCGGTTCTTGCGATTTTTGCGGACCGCGCGGAGCTTGGTGCACGATCCGCGTCAGCAGCTCGGCGGGCGGGTCCGCGGGAGGAACCTTCTCGAGAAAAGCCGTCGCGCTCTCGGCATCGGCCACCAGTTCCGCGCAGGCGGCGCAAGCGGCAATATGTTCTTCGAGCGCAATCCCCTGCCTGTGCGGGAGCGTGCCGTCCAGGTAATCGCACAACAAGATTTCCAGCTCGGCGCACGTCATAGGCTCGCCTTGTGCCGGCGCAGCACACGGGCCAGCTCGGCCCGCCCGCGATTCAGGCGCGACTTTACCGTTCCTTCCGGAACGTTGAGCACCTGCGCAATTTCACGATATTCCAATTCCTCGATGTCGCGAAGGATCACCGTCTCCCGCAAGTCGGGCGACAGCTTCTGCAAAGCGGTCTGCAGCAGCTCGCTCGCCTCACGCCCCGCGAGCATCCCCTCCGTGCGGGAAATCATGGCGGTTTTTTCTTCCAGCGTCGCCGCCTGGTCTTCCAGCGACTCCGTGGCACGCTCTAGACGCGTCCGCCGGTAATGATCGATCAGCAGGTTGCGCGTCAACCTGGTCAACCATACCACGAACAGTCCTTCGCCGCTGCGGAAGCTCTTGAGGTTCTTGAACACGCGCAGGAAAACTTCTTGCGTCAGATCCTGCGCTTCGGCGTCGCTGGAGGTAAAGCGGTAACAGATGGAGTACACGCGCCGGCTGTGCAACCGCACGAGCTCCTCCCAAGCGGCGTCCAGGCCGCTCAGGCACCGCTCAACGAGTTGGGCATCGGCATCCAAACGGTCACTGGTGGGCGGCTGCGAATGCGGCGCGACCCAGGTCCATTTTGCAGCCGCAATCGCTACCGTCGCCATGACTTCCTCAATCTCCTGCTTCCAGTAATGAAAACGAGGATCTATGATAAGAAGTTCGCTTGAATCCAAGCTTTACATTCTGCAAAGCACCTTTTCAAGGCCTGGCGGCGGCAAAGCCTCGGCCGGCCAGGCGAATCTGCGTTCACACCCATGGTGGTTCTTGAACCAGACCAACAACAGACCCGGCCGACGGATCGCTCTGGTGGGCATAGCCGTCGTGCTCATCGTAGGCATCATCGTATATCGAGCCCGCGGCACAACGTTCGATTGGAAGCTGTTCCTGGAGACTGTCCAACACGTCTCCTGGGGCTGGCTTTCTGTCGCTATCTTGTTGATGTTGCTGACCTATGTTGGGCGAGCGATACGGTGGGAGGTAATGCTGCGGCCCCTGGGCCGAACAGTTAGCATTGCCCGGCTCACCTCCGACACTTTCATTGGTTTCATGGCGGCCACACTTCTGGGACGGGTGGGCGAATTTGTGCGGCCCTATCTGATCTCGGTTAGCGCCGGGGTCTCGCTATCGTCCCAAATTGCAGCCTGGGCCCTGGAGCGGCTGATGGACTTAATGGCGGTGCTGTTGATCTTTGGAGTCGCCTTCGCCCGTGTCCCGTCGCGTGGCTTGCACTTGAGCTCTGGCCTCAGCTGGGCGCTCAGCGTCGGTGGATATGTGGCTGGAGGGTCCGGGGTACTCTGTTTGTGTTTGTTTTTCGCGTTCCGTAATTTCTCGGAATCGACCCGCCAGCGTCTGTCTTCGGCGCTCAGCTTTTTGCCTGCTAATTACTATATCAGTAGTATAGAAATGATCGACTCGTTTACGTTAGGCGTGGAGGCTACCCGGGATCGAGGCCTGCTGGTCCGTTTGGCGGGATTTACGGGCCTAGAATGGGCTCTTATTCTAGGGAGCTACTTCGCTCTGTTGCGTTCTTTCGCGGCGACGGATCGCCTTACAATTACAGACGTAGTAATTGTACTAGCGTTCGTCTCGTTTGGAAGCGTTTTCCAAATTCCTGGAATCGGCGGCGGGATACAAATCACTTCGATTATTGTACTTACCGAAGTCTACGGGCTATCGCTCGAGTCCGCGTCAGGCATCGCACTGTTTATCTGGATCCTGACGCTTGCAGTGATCGTGCCGATCGGGCTCGCCTGCGCCTTCCATCGCGGAATGAATTGGCATAAGATCAAGCAGTTAGCCGTGGAGAAACCAGCGGAGGAACAGCAGCACCCATGATCTGCCCCTTCTGTGGGTTTAAGCAGGATCGCGTGATCGACTCAAGAGAAAGCAAGGAGGGCGAGGTAGTCCGCCGGCGCCGCCAATGCCTTGGGTGCGAAAGGCGTTTTACCACCTATGAGCGTAGTGACGAAATCCCTTATATGGTCGTCAAAAAGGATGGCCGGAGGGAAAAGTTCGATCGGCAGAAGGTGCTGAACGGGCTGTTAAAGGCATGCGAGAAGCGGCCCGTACCGATGTCGAAGTTAGCAGAAATCGTCGACGCGGTGGAGGCGAAGCTGGCGGATAGCCCGGAGCGCGAACTAAGTACTACGGAAATAGGAGAAATGCTGATGGACAAGCTCCGGAACCTGGACAAGATCGCGTACGTGCGCTTTGCATCGGTGTATCGGGACTTTCAGGACGTGGAAGCGTTCTTAAACGAGCTCAAGAACTTAGTTCTCCAAAAGCGACCCTGAACTTACAGTATTCCGTACCGGGCGCTGTGCGCTAAGTTTCGTGTAACCAATCGTTGAGGAAAACATCTTGTATTTAGGACTTAACTTCGAAAACGTTTCGGTGCTATAATCGGTTGCTACAACATTACGGTCGGCGCGGTGGCTCGGCGCACACCGAGGCGGAAGTCTGTATTGGGCATGATCGAGAAAGAGGGATCGAACTTTCGGTGCGCGGCTGGCAGGTGAGTACTTAAGTGGACCATTTCGAAGATCAATTTTTGGCGGATAGGCATGAGCCGCTCGGGATGCCCTTCGACGAGGAGTCGAATTTCTTCCATCCCGAAGAGGTTCAGGACGAAGAGTTTCCTGCTGCGCAGCAGGCGGAAGAGTCGATTTATACCGACGACCCCGTCCGGGTGTACTTGCGTGAGATGGGCGCCGTTCCGCTGCTAACTCGGGAAGGCGAAGTCAACCTGGCGCGCCGTATGGAGCGCGGCAAGCTGCGGATGCAGAAATCGATCAGCCGGTCGGCTCTGGTGCAGTTGCGTGCAGCCGAAATTGCAGAAGTGCTGAAGCGCGGCGACGACGAACTGGACAATTACGTGGATTTGGGCGATGCCGAGGAAGGCAGCCCCGCCGATACGAAGAAGCAGGCCGACATTCGGGCGGAATTTGCCGAGATCACGGCGCTACACAAACGCTTGCAGCAACTGGAAGAGAAGCAGGAAGCGGTGCCGCTCAGCAACAAACGCCTGCGCAAGCGCTGGCTGGGAAAATTCAGCCGCGCCAAGGTTGAGACGTCTCAAGCCATCCGCCGGATCCCGTGGCTGCCTTCGCGTTGGAAGCAGTTCTCGCGGGAAATCGAACATGCAGTAGAGCAGCTCGCGCAGCTCGATCAGGATCTTCGCAAGCTGGAAGGCCGTTCGGGCGTGGCCGCTCAAGCGCGCGCGCGCGAAATTCGCAGGGAAATCCGCAAGCTGGAAACAGCGGCCGGGGCTTCGCTGAACGATTTGCGCCATAGCTTGAATGTGATCCGGCATGGTGAAATCGAAGCTGAGCGAGCCAAAAAAGACCTGGTGGAAGCGAACCTCCGGCTGGTGGTTTCGGTAGCCAAGAAGTACGTCAACCGCGGCCTGCACCTGTTGGATTTGATTCAGGAAGGCAACATCGGGCTGATGCGCGCTGCCGACAAGTTCGAGTACCGCCGCGGCTACAAATTCTCCACGTACGCGACCTGGTGGATTCGCCAGGCGATAACGCGCGCTATTGCCGACCAATCGCGCACCATCCGCATTCCGGTGCACATGAACGAGAGCATGAACAAGTTCCTGCGGGCGACGCGCGAGTTGGAGAAGGAACTGGGCCGCGCCCCGACCAACGATGAAATAGGCCGCCGGATGGACATTCCGGTGGAGAAGGTTCAGAAGCTAAAGACGATTTCGCGCGATCCGGTGTCGTTGGAAACCCCAGTCGGCCGCGACGGTGAGTCCGCGCTGGGTGATTTGATCGAGGACCGCTGGGTGGGATCGCCTGTCGATGCGGTGATCGACTCCAACGTGCGCGATGAAACGGCGAACATTCTCAAGACGCTTTCTCCCAAAGAGGAGAAGGTGATCCGGCTGCGCTTCGGCATCGGCTGCGAGCGCGAGCACACGCTTGAAGAAATCGGTCAGGAATTTGACGTAACGCGCGAGCGCATCCGCCAAATCGAGGCTAAGGCTTTGCGCCAGCTTCGTTCTCCGGAGCGGGCTCGCCATCTCCGGGCTTTACTGGCTGCCAGGTAAAGCCGCTCCTCCTCCGCGTGAAAGGCCGGGCAAGTCGCCCGGCCTTCTTTATTTTGGGACCACTCAATCGGAAGTCTCCGCACGTGCCCTCGTGTCTCAGCCTCCGAACCGAGGTGGTATGGGAAATTTGTATGGCGACCACCAAGGTTACAATCACGCTCGAAGACGAACAGCTTTCCGAAGTCCGGGCGCTGGTCGCGGTTGGAAAAGCTGGGAGTGTCTCCGCATTCGTGCAACACGCGGTCAGAGTCGCACTGTGACGAGCGACGCTGGCGATCTCAGGCGAATAGCTCCTGAGCTTAGGCTCATAGCGGTCTGATACTCATCCGTCCGCGTCCGCCAAAGCACAAACGGGCCCCAAATGTTACAATAAACACAGAGGCCCTGCGGCCCTCCCCCTCCTCCTATGGCAAGCAAACCAGCTTTTTCTCAAGGCGCTCAGATTGAACACGCGAAATACGGCTTAGGCTCCGTCCTGTCGTGCACCGAAGAGTATATCGTCATTAAATTTGACGATCATGGCGAAAAGAAATTCGTGCTCTCAATCGCGATGGCGGCTCTGAAGAAAAGCGACCGTCAGCCGCCGGTGGAAAAGCGCCGTTCTCCTCGAAAGAAAGCCACGGCTCCCGCTTAGACAGAGCGGCGCGCGTGCGCCGAGTCCTCACAACAATTTAGGAATGTCCCAGCACGGGATGCGGGCGGTAAGGCTCGCTCAGCGCTTTCAATTCTTCTTCGTCCAACTTCAGCCCACTAGCAGCGATCGCGTCATCTAAATGCTGTGTGGTGCGCGCACCGATAATCGGTGACGCAATCCCAGGCTGCGCCAGCACCCAGGCCAGCGCAACCTGCGCATTGGAGACCCCGCGCTTGGCTGCGATTTCGGTGACGCGCTGCACCACCTGAAAATCGGATTCCTGGTAGTACATGCGCTGCGCGTACTCATCGGTTCGCGAGCGTACCGTTTCTCCGAAGCCTTCTTTGCGCCGGTTGCCCATCAAGAACCCGCGCGCCAGCGGGCTCCAGGGAATCAGCCCGACGCCCTCCTGCCGGCACAGCGGATTCATTTCCCGTTCTTCCTCGCGGTATATGAGGTTGTAGTGATTTTGCATGCTGACGAACCGGGTGAAACCCAAAGCATCGGCCTTGTAAAGCATGCGCGCGAACTGCCAGGCATACATGGACGAAGCGCCGAGGTAAAGCGCTTTGCCGGCGCGCACGACGTCGTGCAGCGCTTCCAGCGTCTCTTCGACTGGCGTGGAGTAGTCGAAGCGGTGGATTTGGTACAAATCGACGTAATCCACGCCCAGCCGGCGGAGGCTGTTGTCGATGGAATGGAATATGTGTTTGCGCGAGAGGCCGCGCTGATTGGGATCGCTGCTCATCGGGCTGAACACTTTCGTGGCGATGACCAACCGCTCGCGCTCCGGCCCATAGTCCTTCAGCGCCCGGCCGAGAATCTCCTCGCTCGCGCCATGCGAATAAATGTCGGCGGTATCGAAAAAGTTGATGCCGAGTTGGAGTGCGCGCCGGATCAGCGGCCGGCTTTCTTCTTCTTCCAGAACCCATTCGCGCCACTTTTTCGAACCGTAGGTCATGGCGCCCAAACAGATACGGGAGACGTGGAGGCCCGTGGAACCGAGATTGATGTAGTCCATTGGATGTATTAGCGCCGCTTCAGCGCAAGGGCGCAGCGGCGCTCTGACAGTGTATCAATTCGCCTGATCCGAACAAGCGTTCACACGAGCGCCGACGCCACCGCCTCCTCGATCGGACCGTGCTACGGTGGCGCGGCAGGCGCAATAACGGGATGATTAGCCCTTGGCGAGCTTCTCGCGCTGTTCGCGCAGGATGGCCTTGCGGCTGAGCTTGATCTTGTTGCCTTCGAGAGCCAAGACCTTGACCAGAATCTGATCGCCTTCCTTCAACTCATCGCGAACCTGCTTGATGCGATTTTCCGAGATTTCGCTGATGTGCAGCAGGCCATCGGTGCCGGGGAAGATTTCGACGAATGCGCCGAAATCCACGATCCGGACCACCTTGCCGAGGTAGGTCTTGCCAACCTCGGCGACCGCGGCGATATCGGTGACGCGCTGGATGGCTTTCTTCGCGGATTCGCCGTCGGAGGCGAAGATGTTTACCGTACCGTCGTCCTCGACGTCGATCTTGGCGCCGGTTTCGTCGACGATGCTGCGGATCATCTTGCCGCCCGGTCCGATCAAATCGCGGATCTTGTCGGTCGGAATAGTCAGGGTATAGATTCGGGGCGCGTATTGCGACATCTCCTTGCGCGGCTCGCTGATGACGGAAGTCATTTTGTCCAGAATGAAAAGCCGCGCGCGGCGCGCTTGTTCCAGCGCTTCCTGCATAAGCTTGCTGGTGACGTTAGGGACTTTAATGTCCATCTGCAGGCCGGTAATTCCCTTGGCGGAGCCGGCGACTTTGAAATCCATGTCGCCGTAGTGGTCCTCGGCGCCCGCGATGTCAGTGAGGATGGCGTAATCCTTGCCCTCCAGGACCAGGCCCATGGCGATGCCCGCGACCGGGTCTGTGACCTTGACGCCGGCATCCATTAGCGCCAGCGTCGCGCCGCAAACGGTAGCCATCGAGCTGGAGCCGTTCGACTCCAGAATGTCGCTCACAACGCGCAGGGTGTACGGAAACTCCTTCTCATCCGGAATCACGGCGGAAATGGAGCGCTCGGCTAAGGCGCCGTGCCCGATCTCGCGACGGCCCGGCCCGCGCATGAACCCAACTTCGCCCACGCTGAACGGCGGGAAGTTGTAATGCAGCATGAAGCGCTTGGAAGTCTCGGCGGCGTCGAACATCTCGATGCGCTGCTCATCTTCCTTGGTGCCCAAGGTCACGGTAACCAGCGCCTGGGTTTCGCCGCGGGTGAACAGCGCGGATCCGTGGGTGCGCGGAAGCACGCCTACCTCGACGTCGATGGGCCGGACCTCATCGAAGGCGCGTCCATCCGGGCGCCGGCGGGCCTTGAGCATTTCGTCGCGGAAAATGCGCTCCTTCAGCCGGTCGAAAAGGTCGCCGCCTTCTTCCATTTGATCTTCGGGCAGCGGCTCGACAACTTTGTCGCGGGCATTGGCGACGCGCTGATAGCTTTCCAGCTTCTGATATTTCTTGGTGTTCAGCGCGTCGGTCAACTCCTCGCGGATCTGCTTTTCAATCTGCGCGTAGAGTTCTTTGTTGACTTCGGGAGGCGTAAACGTCCACTTGGTTTTTCCAACTTTGGCTACGAGTTGGCGGATACCGGCAGCGATCTTCTTGCAGCAATTGTGGCCGTATTCGATGGCTTCCACCACTTCGGCCTCGCTGGCATGCTGTGCGCCGGCCTCCACCATCACGATGCCCTCTTCGGTTCCGGCGACGATGATGCTGAGCTTGGCTTCGCGCGTTTCATCGTAGCTCGGGTTCGCAATCAACTTCCCGTTCACGGAGCCAACCCGGACGCCACCCAGCACGTGCTGGAAGGGAATATCGGAAATGGCGAGCGCTGCGCCCGCGCCGACGATCGCCAGCGTGTTAGGGTCGCGTTGCGGATCCGCCGAAAGCACCATGGCGATGACCTGCGTCTCGTTCATGAAGCCTTCCGGGAACAGCGGGCGGATGGGCCGGTCGATTAACCGGCTGGTGAGAATTTCTTTTTCCGAAGGTCGCCCTTCGCGCTTGATAAACCCGCCGGGAAATTTGCCGGCGGCGTAGGTATATTCTCGATAATCGACGGTGAGCGGAAAGAATCCGGCTCCCGGCTTGGGTTGGTCCGCGGCACAGGCGCTGACCAGCACCACCGAATCTCCCGAACGGACCAGCACGGCCCCATTGGCCTGTTTGGCAATCTTTCCCGTCTCGAGGGTTATCTTTTGACCATCCAGGTCGATTTCAACAGTTTGTAGCATATGGAATGTCCTTTTAATCCAGGCAAGCTGCCTCGCCTGTTTTGGATCAAGAGGAGACTTTGGAGTGAGTGAACTGAGGGAGCGCCGCCCACCGGGGCGGGACTTGGCTTCTAACGGCGAATGCCCAAGCTTTGAATCAGGTTCTTGTACCTTTCCGGGTTACGGCTTTTCAGGTATTTCAGGAGACGACGGCGGCGGGCGACCATCGACAACAATCCCCGGCGGGAATGATGGTCTTTGCTATGCGTCTTGAAATGATCCTCGAGCTGCTTAATGCGCTGGCTGAGGATTGCGACCTGGACTTCTGGCGAACCGGTGTCGGTCTTATGGACGCGGTACTTTGCAACTACTTGCTTCTTGCTGTCGGTCGCCAGGGCCATGCTCGAATCGATACTCCTCGTCTATTCTTAATCGTTTTGTACGGTAATAGGATAGCACAGTGGGCGGCGGGTGTTTTCATTGGGCTTTTCGGTCAGGTTTGGGTCAGGAATCGATGATTGTTTCGAAAGAAGGCGCCGCGCTTGAAAACCGAAATTGTGACGTGAAACGTTTTTTGGCTCCATGAGCGATGACACGATCGCCGGGAACAATTGAGAGCTTGTCTCCAGGTTGCGCCCGAGTGCTTTGCAAGCTTTTCGCGGAATGGAGATCTGATTTTTGCTGAAAGCTTCGCCTCTGCCATCACTTTACGCTTTAGGGATGTAGAGGGGGCTGTTCGAACCGGAGTGAGGCTGTTCGAGACGTGCGGGAGCGCGGGAGCATCTTGTTTCCTCTATTCCAACAACTCCAAAAACTCTGCTGTCGTATAGCCGGCCTGTTGGATGATCGAACCCAGCGTGCCACGCTTCAGGTCCCGACCATGCCAAGCAAGCGTGACCCGCAGATGCTTCTTTTCCGAGCTTAAGAACGTAGTGGCTACCGCTGACGTGGTGCACGACGAAACCTTCGCGTTCGAGCACCCGCAGGACGTCCTTGGGCTTCAACGCCGGAAACCGGCGGCTCATGCCGATTCGGGCAACAGCACACGGACTTCTTCTTTGACCGGCATTTTATCTAAGGGGATCTGCAGGTGGTCTTTCTGCAGGCTCTCGAGGTAAGCGCGGATCGCATCTTGGGCCATGGCTCGGGCTTCTTCCAGTGTGTCGCCTTCGGTGACCAGGCCCGGCAGCGCAGGACATGTCACGACGAAACCGCCTTCTTCTGCAGGCGCGAACAAGACCGTGTAGCTGTATTCCACCATTTCCAATCGCTCTTCTTCGATCATACGTCTTCGTGCTCGTCGGCTTCCAGTTTCTGCTCCAGATCGCGGCGGTCGCGTTCCAGCTTGGCTGGATGATTGGCGCAGTGGATCTCCTGCAACTGACGGATGGCGACGCGCGTGTAAAACTGCGTGGGCACCCTGAATGCCGCCGCGGCTACTTCGTTGCTTTTTCGGCCTGCTCTTTGTCCCGGAGCCGGGCGCCCTTCAGAATGTCCGTGAGCGCGTAATTCGCTTCGTGGCAGGCGTACTCGTAGATGTGCTTGCTGGTCGCCGGCCAGGTAAATTCTCCGGTCCAGGGCTTGGTCCAGGTCTCCGGATCGTCGATGGTGAACTTATACAGCAGCGAGTGCTCGTCCACGCGCGTGAAGCGCTCGATGACGTGCAGATTTTCAGTCGATCCAAAAAAGCGCGTCTTGTCGGTGAAATTCGTGGTGTCCACAACTAGGGTGTCGCCTTCCCAATGGCCGACAGAATCGCCCATCCATAGACGGTATGACTTCGGCAGGTGCGGCTTGTTCATACGGATGATTCGGGCGTCATGTACCATCTCGGTCAGAAGCATGATCGAGTCCGGTGTCTGAACGATCTGGTGGAGGTTGTTGTAGAAATAATCCGGCAGCGCGGGCGGGCCGGATGTCGAGCCAAATCCGAGAATGCAGCGCTCGCCCAGCGGACGCCGCTCGGGATCGTCGTAAGCGCCCGGCTCTTTCTCTAGACCCGGGTCATTGCTCTCCTGCGCGTCGGAGGTCGGCTGCGCCCTGGATGCCGCCATTCGTTTCTTGGCCGCGTCTGTCAGCGGAGGAATCCGCCCGTCGGCGGGATCGATAATCAAGGATGCGCGCTTCTGTCCGTCAACAACGGTGTATGTAGATCCGGGATCGAGCCAGCCGTAGTTATAGCCGCCCACGTTGCCGTACGGACCAGGCGAGCCGTCCCCGCCCTTGGGTGGGGCTTTGCGATTGGCATCGATCGGCTGATCCTCTTTTTCACGGTATGCCGCGCGTTGGGTTTCCAATTTGAGCGCTTGTTCCTTGGTCAGGACTAGCGGCGTGCCTGCAGCGCGCTGCATGGGAGTAATCGTGGCCAAGTCGTAGGTGCCCTGAAGGTCAGGGTGGCCGTCGGGCATTCGAGGCACGGAGTATTTCTTCGCGGTAGATTGTGGAGCGGTCTGAGCGAGAGCCGCGGTCGAGAGTACGAGTCCCGTGACCGCGCCTAGCCCTACCAGTAGTGTCATCCGATTACGCATATACCCTTTTCCTCCTCGTCGGTGACGGCAAGATGCTCTCCGGCCATGATATACGAGTTTCGCGTCCGGAAGGTGGCGCGGTCACGCGTGCGCGACCTGAAAATACGGGCCAAGCCTCGACACGGCTGTCGACGCCGCACGCGCAGTGCTGCGCCACGTCGCGCGCTATTTTTGCTCTTTAACTTTGTCCTCGGGGAACGAGTCGGGTGGCGGGGCGCCAGTGCCGGTCGAGCCGAGGAACACCTTGCGGCCGTCGGTGAAGGTCACATTGCGGGCATTGGCGCGCAATTCCGTGTGGTCGCGTGCCTGATAACCGTCGACGACCACCTCGGTGCCCACCGGGAAGCTGTTCTTGGTGGCGCCGCGCCGCAGCAGCGAGTTGGGGCTGCCGCCTTCCACCATCCACACTTCCTTGCTGCCGTCTTCCTTGGTGATTTCGACGTGCAGCCAGGTATGCGGATTCACCCACTCCACCTTCACGATCTTGCCCTTCAGCAGGACGGGGCGGTTGGCGTCAAATTCGGCGCCGAACGCGTGATGCGCCGCCGCCGGCACTGCCGCGCCAATCAATGCCGCTGCGGCACCCAAAATCAATGCTTGAAATCTGGTTAACATAAATCTGCTCCTAACTCTCCTCTATCTCGTAGCTTTCGACGCCTCTTCTTTTTCCCGCAGCCGCGCACCCTTCAGGATATCGGTCAGCGCGTAGTTCGCTTCGTGGCAGGCGTATTCATAAATATGGTTGGTGGTGGCGGGCCAAGTGAACTCGCCCGTCCAGGGCTTGGTCCAGGTGTCCGGATCGTCGATGGTGAACTGGTAAAGCAGCGTCTTGTCATCCACACGTGTGAACCGCTCCACCACGTGGAGGTTCTCGGTGGACCCGCGGAACCGCGTCTTATCGTTGAAGTTGGTGGTATCCACGACAAGTGTGTCGCCTTCCCAATGACCCACCGAATCACCGAACCATAGACGATAGCTCTTGGGCAGATGCGGCTTGTTCATGCGCACGATCCGCGCATCGTGGACCATCTCGGTCAGGATCATAATCGAATCCGGCGTCTGCACGATCTGGTGCAGATTGTTGTAGAAATAATCCGGTAACGCGGGCGGTCCGGAAGTCGAGCCGAAACCCAGCAGGCAGCGCTCGCCTAAGGGACGCCGTTCGGGATCGTCGTACGCGCCCGGAGTGGGATCGAGGCCCGGGTCGCTGCTCTCCTGCGCGTCCGACGTGGGTCTCGCACCGAGCCTGGCCATCCGCTGTCTGGCCGCGGGCGTAAGCGCGGGGACCCGGCCGTCGGCTGGATCGACGATCAATGACGAGCGTTTTTCGCCGTTGACTACAGTAAACGTGGAACCGGGGTCAAGCCAGCCGGAATTGTAGCCGCCGACATTTCCAGCGGCGCCGCGCGATCCATCTCCGCCTTTGGGAGGCGCCGAGCGGTTGGCATCGATGGGCGCATCCGCGCGCTCTCGCTGCGCAGCCCGCTGCGTTTCCATTTTCAGCGCCTGTTCTTTACTCAGCACCAGCGGAGTGCCGGCAGTGCGCTCCAAGGGCGTGATAGTCGCCAGGTCATAGGTGCCTTGCAAATCCGGATGGCCGTCCGGCATCCGAGGCGCGGAATATTTCTTGGCTGCCGCGCTTGATGTCTGGCCGGCTGCCGGCGCAGCGATTGAAACGATCAGGGCTGCTGCCAATACGGGCAGTCCTAGCAACACAGCGATTCGGTTCCGCATGTCAGTTCCTCCCTTACTCAGCGAGGCAGTGGGTTCTTGCGCCATTGACCGTACATCAATTCTTCGACAAATTCCGTGCACTTGAACTCGAGCAGTTGCTCGTTCTTTTCTTGACGACGGTAAAGCGGCATACTGATCTTCCATGGGCGCGTGAAGACATTGGGGTCAGTTATAGTCGCTTCGTAGGAGATGACGTCGGGACTGGTGCGAGTGTAACGCTCAACCACGTGCAGCGCGTCGCTGTGCCAGTTTCCCGTCCGGTCAAACCAAGTAGAGTCGTTAAAGCCCGTCACGTCCACCACCAGCGTGTCACCGTCCCAATGTCCGACGGATTGGCCCATCCAGGAGTCCACCGGCGCCGGTCCCGGGTCCTTCATGAAGATGTTTCGGACAGCGCCGGCGTACTGGTAGGTGATGAAGATTTGGCTCGCGTTTTGAAAGATTTGGAACGGCTGGGGCATGTAAGTGGCACGCGGCACGCCCGGCAGGTAGCATTTGATTTCAGGATCGCGATCCAGCCAATGCTCCTGGTTTTCCTTCTTCTTGGCCAGAGCATCCGGTTTGTAAGGAATCTCACCACCCTCGACGACGCCCACGCTGGGCGGCACCGAGCCCACTGCGCCGAGTGCGAGCACGGGAGCGGCGGGAACGGGTCCGTAGGGGCCGGGCCGCAGCGCCATGGCGGCTCGCGCGGTGTGGCCTTCCAGGTCGTAATTGGCTTCGTTCATGGTCTGCCAAATGCCGTTCATATCGGGTTTGCCGTCCGGCAAGCGCGGCGGCCGGTAGCCCTGCGCTCCTGCGAACATCGCGACGGCCAGAAAAGCTCCGCCCGCGAAAGCACTCTTTTTCAGCACTTCAATTGTCATTGAGATCCTTCAGGACATGATACAGGATTTGTTGCCAGGCCGCAGTTTGCGATAGCGAACGCCTGCGCCGCGCCGAGCCGGACCGGACCGGCACCTAAGGATACACCGGAGCATCACCCGACTGCGATAGGCTTGAAGCTTGGAAGCCCGGGCTAAAGAGCTCTTCCATTTCGTGCTCCTAAAGCCGTCGCATTACGACGACGACGGCTATGTCATCCAGTGGGCGCGTTCGGCGATTCCTTCCAACACCTTGGCCTGCCTGAATGGATTGGCCCTGGAGTGCAATTCGCGGCGGGTGCTCGGTGAGAACGTAGAAATTGTCGTTACCGCCTACGACGAAATGAACACGCGCATTCGGCCGCGACGGATCATTCGGCATTTGCGCGGCAAGCGCGCGCTGGTTGGCCTGGTGGGTGTGCAATCCAACCAGTTTCCGCGCGCGATGGACCTGGCGCGGCCGTTCCGCGAGGCGGGAATCGCGGTCTGCATGGGAGGTTTCCACGTATCCGGGTGCCTGGCGATGTTGCCGGAGATCCCACCCGAGCTGAAACAAGCCATGGATCTCGGCATTTCGTTGTTCGCCGGCGAAGCCGAGGGACACCTGGAGGAGGTGCTGCACGACGCCTGGAACGGCACGCTGAAACCGCTCTATAACTACATGCAGGACTTGCCAGCGCTAGAGGGCACGGCCATTCCGCTGCTTCCGGCCGCACGCATCCGGCGCACCGGCGGCAGCATGACCAGCTTCGACGCCGGGCGCGGCTGCCCGTTCCAGTGCTCCTTCTGTACCATTATTAATGTCCAAGGCCGAAAATCGCGCCACCGCTCGGCCGAGGACGTGGAACGCATTGTGCGCGCTAACCTGGCGCAAGGCATCAACCGCTTCTTTATTACCGACGACAACTTCGCACGCAACCGCGATTGGGAAAAAATTTTCGACCGCTTGATCGCGATGCGCGAAGACGAGCGTCTGAACCTCAAGTTCGTGATCCAGGTGGACACAATGTGCCACCGCCTGCCGCGTTTCATTGAAAAGGCGCGCCGCGCGGGGGTGGCCCGTGTTTTTATCGGGCTGGAGACCATTCGCACGGACTCGCTGGTGGGCGCGCGCAAAAAGCAAAACAAGATCGGCGAATATCGCCGGATGCTCCAGGAATGGAAGCGCGCCGGCGTCACCGTGTTCGCCGGATATATCGTAGGCTTCGCGAATGACACACCCGAATCGGTTCTGCGCGATATCGAGATCATCCAGCGCGAGCTGGCGATCGATCTGCTCGAGCCGCACTGCCTCACTCCGCTGCCTGGATCGGAAGATCATCTGAAGCTGTATAAAGCCGGCGCGCCGCTCGATCCGGATCTCAACAAGTATGACATCGAGCACGTCACCACGGAGCATCCGCTGATGTCGCGGGCCGAGTGGGAACAGCTTTACAAAGATTCCTGGGCGTTTTACTATTCGCGCGAGCATATGAAAACCGTGCTCCGCCGTGCCGCCGCTACGCCGGGCATGAGCGCGGGCAACATGTTTTTTCTGTTGATGTGGTTCTACACCTGCATCATTTTGGAAAAAGTGGATCCGTTGCAGGGCGGCTATTTGCGCCGCAAATACCGGCGCGACAGGCGGCCCACTTTGCCTCGCGAGAGCCCGTTTATCTTTTACCCGCGCTTTGCCGCCGAGATCGTTTCCAAGCACTTCCGCCTGGCGGCCATGGCCTGGGACCTGTACCAGCTGCGCCGCGAGTTGAAACGCGATCCAGATGCGCGGGGCTACACCGACGCGGCGCTCACGCCGGACTCGGAGACTGAGGTCGAGTCGTTAGACTTATTCAAGATCGTCGCGCGCTGAGCCGCCGTTGTGCTGCTCTGCTATCGTAAAAACAAGCTCTTGTTTGAACCTTCCGAGTCGCTAAGTACGGCCTCCTCGTCTTTGACGCGCCGGAAAATCGTGTCCCTGCTGGGCAGTGGGCTTACAGCCGCGGCGGTAAGCCGAATCGCGCGAGCGGATGAGCCCAAACCCGACATCACGCTACGCATCCAGGAATACACGCTCGATCTGGCGCCGCGCCGGGCGGTCAAAACGATTGCGTACAACGGCCAAGTTCCGGGCCCTCTGCTGCGTGCCAAGGAAGGCCAGCCCGTCATGATCGAGGTGTTCAATGAGACCAACGACGACGAGTTGGTTCACTGGCACGGCTTGCATATTCCCTCCGACGTCGACGGAGCCCACGAAGAAGGCACACCGCATGTGCCGCGCCATAGCAGCCGCCGCTATACGTTCACCCCGAATCCGGCGGGCACGCGCTGGTATCACAGCCACTTCTCGTCAGGCCGCAATTTGCACAGCGGCACATACTCCGGCCAGTTCGGGCTGCTGATCGTCGAAGCGGCAAGCGACCCGGCGGGCTACGACCAGGACGTGCCGATTATCTTGCACGATTGGGAGCCCGCATTTTCCAAAGAAGGCCCGCTCGGCGTCGAATACAAGTTTGGCTCGATCAACGGTAAGTCATTGGGCGCCGGCGAGCCGATTCGCGTCAAGCCCTCGCAGCGCGTGCTGTTCCGTATCTTGAACGCCAGCGCCACCGACCAACATCGGCTGGCCCTCACCGGACACCGCTTCAAAATCGTGGCGCTCGACGGCAACCCGGTCTCGCAGGGTATCCCAGTGGCGGCCATCGATGTCGCGCCCGGCGAGCGCGTAGACGCCATCGTCGAAATGAACAATCCCGGTGTGTGGGTTTTCGGCGAGGTGCGCGACCGCGATCGCAATCAGGGCACTGGCATCGTGGTCGAATATGCAAATCAGCAAGGAGCGCCGCGCTGGTTGCCTCCGCCCGCCGTGCCTTGGGATTACACCGCATTCGGCGGCCGGGACGCTGCTCCGGAACCCGACGGCCGGTTCCCGCTCGTGTTCAAAGCGGCCGAGAACGGGCATCACTTCACCATCAACGGCAAAGCGTACCCGCACACGGATCCGATGATCGTGAAAGCGGACCGCCGCTACCGCATGATCTTCGATAACCAGAGCGCCGATCCGCATCCCGTGCATCTGCACCGGCACACGTGGGAAATCACGAAATACGATAAGACGCCGACCTCGGGCGTTCGCAAGGACGTGGTCGTGGTCCCGGCCTGGAAAGAGGTCGAGGCCGACTTCATCGCCAGCAACCCCGGCCTGACACTGTTCCATTGCCATCAGCAGTTCCACATGGATTTCGGCTTCATGGCGATGGTCCAGTACGCCGGCTGAATCTTCGCTCGAATCGGGGGCTTGAATCGGGCGCAAAATCGCACGTGAAAATTGACGGGCGCTCGAGCGCGCGGTTACCATCCGAACATGCGCGAAGCAGTGATTCTAGATGCGGTTCGGACCCCCGTCGGACGGCGCGATGGCGCTCTCAAAGGCTGGCACCCGGTGGACCTGTTAGCCCACACGCTCAAAGCCGTGGCGCAGCGCAATAAGCTGGATCCTGCGCTGGTGGATGACGTGATCGCCGGCTGCGTGGGCCAGGTGGGCGAGCAAGCTTACAACGTGGCGCGGAACGCGGTGCTAGCCGCGGGATTTCCCGAGTCGGTGCCCGGAACCACGGTGGACCGGCAATGCGGCTCCAGCCAACAAGCCGCGCATTTCGCCGCGCAGGGCGTGCTGGCCGGCAGCTACGACATCGCGATCGCGTGCGGCGTCGAGTGCATGACGCGCGTGCCAATGGGTTCGAACGGCGCGAATGGTCCGGGCAAACCGTTCGGCCCATCGGTGGCCCGCCGCTATAATGATGTCGTTTTCAACCAGGGCATCGGAGCCGAGATGATGGCCGAGCGCTGGAAGATTAGCCGCCAAGAGCTGGATGCCTTCAGCTTGGAAAGTCATCTCAAGGCGGCGCACGCCACCGAAGAAGGCCGCTTCTGCAACGAGATCGTTCCCGTTCCCATCGAAACCGAGACCGGCCCGGCGCACATGACGCGCGATGAAGGCTTCCGCGCCAACACCAGCCTGGAAAAAATGGCGACGCTCAAGCCGGCCTTCAAACCCGATGGCGCGATCACGGCTGCCAATTCTTCTCAAATCAGCGATGGCGCCGCCGCGCTGCTCGTAATGGAGCGCGCGACCGCCGAAAGACTGAAGCTGCGGCCGCTGGCCCGCTTCGTCGCGTTCGCACTCGCCGCCGAAGATCCGGTGATTATGCTCTCGGCGCCGATTCCCGCCACGCGCAAGGTTCTCGACCGCGCGGGATTGAAGCTGAACGATATCGATCTGTTCGAGGTGAACGAGGCCTTCGCCAGCGTCCCGGTCGCCTGGCAGCGCGAGCTAGGCGCGGACCCCGCTAAGTTGAACGTCAACGGCGGCGCGGTCGCGCTCGGCCATCCGCTGGGCGCGAGCGGCGCGCGTTTGATGGCCACACTCGTTCACGAACTCCAGCGTTCCGGCGGACGCTACGGCCTGCAAACAATGTGCGAAGGCGGGGGCATGGCGAACGCTACGATTATCGAGCGTATGTAATCCGCGCTGCCGTGTTCTGCATTCGGGTCTAAAATCGGAGTATGGCGTGGCGCTGCTCAGCCGCGTTGTTCTTTCTGCTGGCGCTCATCCCTGCCGAGGCCCAGGATGAGCTTGGGCCCGGCAAACTCCTGGTGGCTGCGCGCGAGCTCGGCGACCCGAATTTCGCGCACGCCGTGGTTTTGTTGATCGATTACAACGCGGAAAAGGGCACCATGGGATTGATCGTCAACCGCCAAACGGATATGCCGGTCTCGCGTTTGCTCGCCGACGTCAAGGAAGCAAAAGGCCGGACCGATCCGATATACGTGGGCGGCCCCGTTGAGCTAACCACCGTACTGGGGCTGATGAAGACGTTGAAAAAACCAGAAAGCGCCAAACTTGTTTTTGGCGACGTGTACCTCATGAATACCAAGGACCTGCTTGAGAAGGCGCTGGCCGCCAAGCCGGACTCAAGCTCCTTTCACGTCTTTGTGGGTTACGCGGGTTGGGGTGCCGGCCAGCTTGAGCATGAGGTCGAACTGGGGGCTTGGCATGTGATGCCACCCGACGCGGGTCTGGTGTTTCATTCGGATCCGGAGTCGGTCTGGCCGCGCCTGATCCGCAGGACCGAGCAGCAGATCGCGCAGAATCATACGTATCGCCGCCGGGAACACGCGTTACTTGCACGCGCGCGGCGCGCCGAATAGTTGCGTCCGAAACACTGCCTGTCGCGTTCGGGTCTAACGTTCAGCGATGTCGTGGCGATGGTCAGCAGCACTTTTGATTCTGGCGGTGGCCGCAGCCAAGGGCGACGATGCGCTTGCACCCGGCAAGCTGTTGGTCGCTTCTCGTGACATCACGGACCCGCATTTCTCCGAGTCGGTAATCCTTCTGATCGACTATGCGCCGGATAAGGGCGCAACCGGCCTGATCGTGAATCGCCGGTCCAAAGTGCCTATATCCCGGTTGCTCGGCGACTTGAACGAGGCCAAGAACCGCAGCGATGGTGTTTACCTCGGCGGGCCCAACGACCTTTCTAACGTCGTGGCGCTCATGAAAGCCGCGAGCAAACCAGGCGACGATGATCCGGTCTTTGGCGACACTTATTTGGTTAACAGGAAAAACACGCTGCAGAAGGTGCTGGCCGCAGGGACCGGAGCGGATTGCCTACATATTTTCGTTGGTTATGTGGTTTGGCCCGCCGGCCGCTTAGAGTACGAACTGGACCTGGGCGCGTGGCGTGTAATGCCGGGCGATACCGAGATGGTTTTCCACGCTGACCCGGACTCGGTCTGGGGGAAAATGATTCGCAAGACCGAAGAACAGTTCGCGCTCGACCGGCGTTATCCGGTCCGCAATATATCTGTGGGATCCACCTTGCTGGCACGCCGCGCGGGAACATAGCACGCTGCCGCGGTCACAGCTGGTTTTTAGGGCGGCCCTTCGCGTTTCGAATCGCTCTATTTGTACGCGGCCACTCCGGTCACCCGCTCGCCGATGACCAGCGTGTGGATGTGGTCCGTGCCCTCGTATGTCTTCACCGTCTCCAGGTTGCACATGTGGCGCATGATAGGATACTCGTCCATGATGCCGTTGCCGCCCAACAGGTCGCGGCTCGAACGTGCGACCTCGAGTGCCATGCGCACGTTGTTGCGCTTCAGCATCGAGATATGTGCCGGCTCGATCTTGCCCTGATCCTTAACGCGGCCTGCATGTAGCGCCAGCAGCTGCGCCTTGGTGATCTCGGTGATCATATCAGCGAGCTTTTCCTGCACCAGTTGATGGCTGGCGATCGGCTTATCGTCGAACTGCTTCCGCAGCACCGAGTATTGGCGCGCGGTCTCATAGCAGTCCATGGCAGCTCCGATTACTCCCCATCCGATTCCATAGCGTGCCTGCGTGAGGCAGCTCAGCGGCGCTTTTAATCCTTTGGCGCACGGCAGCATGGCCGAGTTCGGCAGGCGGCAATCGGAGAACGCCAGGCTCGAGGTCACCGACATGCGCATTGACAGCTTGCCGTGAAGCTCAGAGGACGTGAACCCCGGCGTGCCTCTTTCGATCACGAATCCGCGGATGCCTTCGTCGGCGCGCGCCCACACGATGGCGACATCGGCCACAGAGCCGTTAGTGATCCAAGTCTTTTCGCCATTAAGAATCCAGTGGTCGCCATCTTTGCGCGCGCGCGTCTGCATACCGGCGGGATTCGATCCAAAACCCGGCTCCGTCAACCCGAAGCAGCCCACCGCCTCGCCGGCGCGCAACTTCGGAAGCCAGCGTTCCTTGTGCTCGTCCGAGCCGTAGGTCAGCAGCGGATACATGACCAGCGCTCCCTGGACCGACGCGAAGCTGCGCAGCCCGGAGTCGCCGCGCTCTAATTCTTGCATCACCAGACCGTATTCGACATTGCTCATGCCGGCGCAGCCGTAGCCTTCGAGATTGGCGCCCAGGAATCCCAGCCGCCCGAGTTCGGGGATCAGTTCGCGCGGAAAACGCGCTTCGCGAAAGCTATCGCGGATCAGCGGTGCTACGCGCTCGTCGACGAATTGCCGCGCCGTTTGGCGAACCAGCAGCTCCTGTTCAGAAAGGAGGGAATCGATAAGGAAATAGTCCACACCGGGGAAACGAGCCATTTTTTCATTGTATGCGGGACCGGCGCCGCGGACGAAATTTCGCAAGCGAAATTCCGCGCCCGCCGAAGGCTTCGTTCAGCGTTTCACACGCGCCGCAGGACGCGGGCCGGGAGCATGATGAGCGCGGCAACCAACTCCAACACTCCTCCCACTGCGATGCCGACCAACCGCAAAGGTAGCAACAGCAGCCAAACGATCGGATACAGAATGAGCGCCAACAAGGCTAGTGGCCAGCACAGCACGAACAGGATGCACCACAGCAGAAAGCCGAGCATGGAGGAGCCTCCACTCGTTCATACGGTGCATAATGCGGGGATGTTCCGGGCAATGGAGCGGGAGACGGGATTCGAACCCGCGACATCAACCTTGGCAAGGTTGCACTCTACCAGCTGAGTTACTCCCGCCCGGTGCGACTTTCATTGTCGCCCGCCAATCCTCGGACTGTCAAACTACA